>JBAWAH010000027.1:0-99932 GCA_049589195.1 Bacteroidota bacterium
GTCATGACCGCTGTGCTTGCCAGCTCACGGACTTTCTTTTGATTCTCCTCGCCCAATGCATCTTGATATGGCTTGCCGTGGATTTCTGCATATGCGTCCATTTGGGCCATTGACTTCATTGGCAGGAAGAGCAGATAAGTTCCAGCCGGGGCGCCACTAACTACTTGGTATATCGCCCAGTGCTCATCTATGTTTGCCTTCTCGTGCCCGGCGTTGACAATCTTCCTCATGGCAACGAAATCCGAATCATGTCCGAGTCGCACGCGCATTGTCATTACTGTCATATAGCGCATCTGTGAGAGTGTGACGTTTGGTCGATAGCTGAGGTCGTCACGGTACGTCGTGATGAGTGTTCGCATCCCTGATAGCAACTCTCCGTCTCGCTCACTGAGCTTCTCGAGTTCAGTCTTCAGAGTGGTATTCTTATCTATCGCTTGATCGGCTTTTTCGATTGAGGCAAAGGAATCGTAGCCCTCGAGAAACCATGCTTCATTCTGCCCTGCCATTGACGTCATGGCGAGATAGTGTACGGGGTAATTTGCTTTTGCGAAGGCCTGTGGCCAGCCAACCTCGACTTTTTCATGTGCAGCTCCCTTTCCCGGCTTAACCTCTTCCCGGTAGATCAAGACGACTTTGGGCATTGAGGGAGAAGCGGGTGGCTGGGCCAGTGCTTGATAGAGGGGGGAGAGAAGCACAACCGTGCTGAAAGCCAGAGAGAGCCTCACTATGGTTGCCATGAGGCCGCGTGAGTTATGGGGACTGATGGATCGGTGCATAATTGTACGTCCTTTCTGTTGGTTAGAAATGGTTAGTTCTTACTCTGAGGGATAGGATCAAGCGCGAGAACCTTGTTGTCCGTTATGCTCTCGCTTCATCTCATTTGCAAATTGTAAGGCTTGTTGCTTATCGTTAAACCAATCAGATGAGACTCGCTTCTTGAACCACATGAATTTCGTCCAACGCCTTACAATCCATGAGCCGGGGTCAGAGTCACGGTGAGTAAGCTCTATGAAGGAATCTCGGGCATTCGATATAACTGTGACATTCTTCATGGCAATGGTGCCAGCCTCTCGACAGAGTAGGGATTCTGGCGGGTAAGATCTTCCTCTTTGGCTTCAAAGACAATGGATGTATGCGCATCGAGCACTGTGTACGGATCGCCAGCTTTCCCAGGCAATCCCGTGATAACACCTTTCTCGATCACATACTCTTTTCCCGAAGTGACGACTTCGCCACGAGTTGAGATTTGTTGGCCGTGTCCGGTCACATGTTGCCCGCATGTATAGCGACGCTTAAAACTTGTCTGGTGCATCATGATCTTGTTTGTTTCCCGAGGGTCACCTGGTGGTCCATTTGGGAGATGGCTTTGCCACAAGGGGACATAGTTTGCTCACAAGATGAAACAAGAGTCCCGCTTCACGGGATCCCGCACAACGGGACCCCGTTTGCAGCGGGGCTCCTGAATCATGCATACTTCATTTGACGAGACTTCGTCGTGAGCTCAGTCGAACGATTACTTCTGGTCACGAAGTGATCCCTTTAGGATGTGTGCTCTCAAACGCTGTCACTCGTGCTTCATATGCTACGTCATTGACGCGTTCAGAGAATGTGAGGGCATAGCCGTCTGGGTCTTTTACTGTGAATATCCTGTCGCCCCAGTACTCGAGCTTCGGTTCGTTGATCACCGTGACTCCTTTTGCTTTCACTTCGGTGAAGAACTCATCGAGCTTCCTGGATCCGTTGATGCCGATATAGAACTCAACACCGACGCCCAGTTTGTTCTTCGCCAAATCTCCCTTTGTTTGCAGCGTTCGAACATACTCAAGCGGCGAAAGCATAATCAGAGTCGAATCGAATCCGACTGACGCATGGGCGATTTTCCCATCCCGACGAGTGAGCTTGTCGGTTGTTCGGAAACCGAGCGTCTTCGTGTAGAAGTCAAGACTCTTCTGCATGTCCTTGACCCTGATGCTCGGAGCGATTGTGTTGTTTCTTCGTGTTTCCATGATGTGGTACTCCTTATGGGGTTATAACGTGGGAAACATGGCGAGTTACCGTACCGCACAATGGAAAAACAGCGTAATTATGTGGAATCGAGGTAGGCTTACAACGAACGCTGTTTGACGGGACGACCCCTGCGAGCCTGATCCCGACTCTTGTCGGGACTCGCCCTTGAGATGATGGCGAGTACAGTGGGCCAAAGGATAGTGTGTCTAATATAGACCCGGTCTGCACCAATAGCAAGGCATTTATTTTATTTATTACCGGCGCTCAGAGCGTCAAGTTGAGACGGTCCGAAGAAAAAGTCTGGGAGGAAGAGAACGTTGAACGAGAGGAGATTCCAAAGCAGAGAATCCCGACCATCCCATAAAAAGCGGGAGAGTCGGGATCTATCAGTGGTTATTGTAGCGGGGGTGGGATCCCGCCAGAAAGCGGCGGGATTTCGTTCGTCCCGCTGTTGGCGGGACTCACTCAATTTGAAGTCAACTCATCCTATCACTTACAAAACGAAAACCCCCGGACGAGCCGGGGGCTTTCGTTTTGTAGCGGGGGTGGGATTTGAAACCACGACCTTCGGGTTATGAGCCCGACGAGCTACCGCTGCTCCACCCCGCGATCGTCAAGCACAATATATCGAATTCAAATCTCATAGTCAAGCAACTTTCGCTCGTCTGCTGTTGGTTCTTCTCAGCCAACCTTCTCTCCTGTACCACTCCATTGTTGTTCTCATGCCTTCCATAACCGGAGTCTTCGGCTCAAAGTCGAGTTCACGCTTTGCCTTCCCGACATCACAACTCCAGTTTCCTTGTGTAAGCTCCCTTGCTTTTTCAAAGCTGAAGAGTGCGGCCCTGCCCGTGATGAGAGAAAGGGGCTCAGCCGCTGCAGCGACAACATAGATCGAGAAGTTCGGAATCCGGCACTTGATCAACTTCTTCCCGACAATTTGTGTGGCCATCGAGAACAACTCTCCCCACGATGGGCAATCCTGATTGGCGAGGAGATAAGTCTCGCCGATTGCCTGTTCGTGCTCCACTGCGGCGAGAATCCCTTCAACGAGGTCCCTTGCATGAATGAGAGCGAACCTCTTGTTCTCAGATCCAATTATCGGGAGAATCCCACGGTCAAGCCATTTGAATAAGACGAAAACATCGTGGTCTCGCGGCCCATACACAGCCGCAGGCCTGATGATCGTAATGGGGAGCTTCCCTGCGACCTCCAGGCAAGCCTCTTCCGCTGCCCTCTTGCTCCTGCCGTAGACATCAATTGGATGGGGAACCGTCTTTTCATCTATAGGAGTGCCATTGTAGCTGGGGCCGACTGCAGCCTGAGTGCTGATGTACACAAACCTTTCAATTGATTGTGAACACTTGAGCGTTGCCTCAAGCAAGCTTCGGGTTGCATCAAGGTTTGCCCGCCAGTACTCTCGTTTGTCCCGCGCTTTTGTGATGCCCGCAGCGTGATAGACAATCTGAACGCCATTGAGTGCTCGCTGCAAACTTCTCTCGTCAAAGAAATCACCGACTGTGATTTCCACCGGCAGGGAGCTCAACCAGTGAGTATCGCTTGTCGGTCTAACAAAACATCGAACCTCATCATGTCGGGCAACAAGTTGTTCGACGAGGTGACCTCCGACAAACCCCGTTGCTCCTGTGACAAGTGTCTTCATGCCAATCTGACAGCCGTTCTCCAAATCGATTTTTTTGTTTGACTTTTCCGAGCCCATCCATTATATTGAAAAGAAATTGGAGAATCAATTCTCATATTCCTTTCTGGCTTCCACTTCAGTACTTCCATTTCTGATCTTACCATGGAGGTTTAATGTCACCTTGGCTATCCGGGTTTAACGCCGCAGCATGGAAAAGGGGGATGAATCAGTTCACGTCTGCTATGCGCGGACGGTTCACGTGGAGAACACGCTGGGATACGGAAACAATTGAAGCTGAGCACCTCGCTAAAGCTGCCCGAGAACAATCAACCGATGGAGTAGAGAAAGACATCTTTGATAAGTGTCGCGCGTTCACCCGTGCGGATGAAGTCCGCGCAATGGGTCTCTACCCGTACTTCAAAGCGATTGAGCAGAACGACGGGCCAGTCGTGACGATCGAGGGGAAAAGAGTCATCATGGCTGGGTCGAACAACTACCTGGGACTCACGACACATCCAAAAGTCAAAGAGGCAGCGATACAAGCCGTAAAGAAGTATGGCACGGGGTGTTCAGGCTCTCGTTATCTCAATGGAACGCTTGATCTGCACAATGAACTCGAAGCAAAGCTTGCGGAGTTCCTCGGGAAGGAAGCGTGCCTCCTCTTTAGTACTGGCTACCAGACAAACCAGGGTGTGATTTCTACCCTCGTTCAAAAAGGGGAATACGTTCTCACAGACAAGGAGAATCATGCAAGCATTGTTGCGGGGACGTTGATCACGAAGGGAATGCAGGGTGAGGTGATTCGATACAAGCACAACGACTCCCGAGATCTTGAGAGGGTCCTTAGCCGAGTTCCGATCAAGTCAGCGAAACTGGTGGTTACCGACGGCGTGTTCAGTATGTCTGGTGACATCGTTGACCTTCGGGGACTCGTGGCTGCCGCGAAAAAGAGGAACGCCCGCGTGATGGTTGATGATGCACACGGTATCGGGGTGTTGGGCAAGGGTGGCCGCGGAACCGTTAATCATTTCGGCCTCGACAATGAGGTTGATTTGATCATGGGAACATTCAGCAAGACGTTTGCCGCTCTGGGTGGATTCGTCGTTGCTGAGCGCTCGGTCATCGAGTACATTAAGCATCATGCGGCGGCGTTGATCTTCAGTGCGAGCATGACTCCTGCCTCTGTTGCAGCGGTCCTCGCAGCGCTGGAAATCCTCCAAAGTGAACCTGAGCGGATAGAGCGTGTTCACTGCAATGCAGACAAAATGCGCAAGGGTTTTGCTGCTATGGGGTTCCGAATAATCCCTGGTCAAACTGCGGTTGTCCCGGTTGTCATCGGGGACGATTTGAAAACATTCCTTTTCTGGCGAGAGCTCTTCGAAGCTGGGGTTTTCGTGAATGCAGTCATTAGTCCTGCTGTCCCGCCTGGGTTGCAGCTCCTTCGGACAAGTTACATGGCAACTCATGAGGATGAACATCTCGATCAGGTCTTGGAGACTTTCCAGAAGGTTGGGAGGGGGCTAGGGGTCATCCACTGATCTGTTAGCATTTCAAGCTACCCGTTGGGCAGGCGATTTCGGTGCGCGACAAGAACGTCGTCATTCCTAATGATTCGTCACAATACGGACTCCGGAACCTGGCATGGATGAAATCTCGGTCTGGAGGGTGAGGAGTAAGAGAGATCTTACTCGGTTTATCAAGTTCCAGTGGAAGGTGTACAAGGGAAATGAATTCTGGGTTCCCCCGCTCATCGCAGAGAGGAAGAAAATCCTGGACCGCTCCAAGAATCCGTTCTACCGACATGCAGAGATGGAGTTGTTCCTCGCAGAGAGAGACGGAAAACTTGCCGGACGTATCGCAGCAATCGTCAACCATTTGCACAATTCCTTCCACAACGAGAATGTAGGCTTCTTCGGGTTCTTCGAGTCAGCGAATGATCAGGCCGTGGCGACCGCTCTACTCGATGCGGCACGAGAATGGTTCCGCTCAAAGGGAGTTCTTGCAATGCGGGGTCCTGCAAATCCGTCGTCGAACGACGATTGGGGATTGTTGATTGACGGTTACCAGGAAAGCCCCGCAATCATGATGCCGTACAACCCTCCGTACTATTCTCAGTTGTTCGAAGCATATGGGCTGAAAAAGGTGGTAGACCTCTTCGCCTATGTACTCCATAAGGATCAGATGGAGATGGGCAGGGCTGTTCGCTTGGCCGAGCTGGTGCGGCAACGTACCACAGCGCGTGTTCGCATCCTCGACATGCGAAATTTCACCAGAGACGTCGACCTCGTTAAACAGGTATACAACAATGCGTGGAGCTCGAACTGGGGCTTTGTTCCCATGACGGATGAAGAGATTGAGTACCTCGCTGCCGATCTGAAGCAGATCGTTGACCCCGACCTGGCACTGTTCGCTGAGGTGAACGGGCGGGTTGTTGGCTTCGCCCTTGCGCTCCCAGACTTCAATCAGGTGCTGAAGAGAATCCCCAGTGGTCGGCTTTTTCCCTTTGGGCTTCTGAAGATACTACTTCATCGATCAAAGATCGATTCGGTACGTCTGCTCATCACAGGTGTTATCAAGGAGTATCAGCGGCGGGGGATCGATGCAGTTCTCTATACAGAGATCCTCGAGCGTGCAGCAGTGAAGAGGATTTATCGCGGTGAGGCTTCGTGGATTCTTGAGTGGAATAAGATGATGAATGGTGGGCTTGAAGCGATGAACGCCAAACGTACGAAAACCTATCGCATCTATGAGATGGGCATCACCTGACAACTTCATCACTCTTTAACTCTTTCCCAACTATCAGGCTCAGGAGCAACCATGGCAGTCAAGAAGGTCGACAAAATCTGGATGAACGGAAAGCTCGTCAATTGGGACGATGCGAAGATACATATTCTTTCTCACGTCATTCACTATGGCTCGAGCTGGTTTGAAGGGATTCGCTGCTACAATACCGTCAAAGGGCCGGCCATCTTTCGGCTCGATGCGCATCTGGACAGGCTATTCGGTTCGTTGAAAATTTACAGGACCGAATTCCGATACACACGTCAGCAATTGCAGACAGCGATTGCGGAGACGATTCGTGCGAACAAGCTCAAGGCGTGTTATATCCGTCCCATCGTCTACCGCGGGTATGGTGAAGTGGGTGTCAATCCGATCGCGTGTCCGGTGGATACAGCAATAGCTGTCTGGGAGTGGGGGAAATACCTTGGTCCCGAAGCGCTCGAGAAAGGAATTGATGTGTGTGTTTCCACTTGGCAGAGGCCAGCTCCGAATACTTTTCCAACAATGGCGAAGGCGGGCGGAAACTACTTGAACTCGCAACTCATCAAGCTTGAGGCCATCGCAGGCGGATACGTTGAAGGGATTGCTCTCGATGCTTTTGGAAACGTCAGTGAAGGGAGCGGGGAGAATTTGTTCCTCGTGAGAGACGGCGTTGTGTACACACCGCCAGTCTACGCTGCTATCCTCCCCGGAGTGACGCGCAGCACAATCAAGACGCTCGCGAAGGAATTAGGATACGAGGTTGTCGAACAGACGGTCCCGCGTGAGATGTTGTATCTTGCTGATGAGCTCTTCTTCTGTGGGACGGCTGCAGAGGTAACGCCGATTCGTTCTGTGGACAAACTGAAGGTTGGGGAAGGAAAGCCTGGGCCTGTTACCAGGAAACTCCAGAAGGAGTTTCTCGAGATTGTCCATGATGCGAAGGACAAGCACGGCTGGCTGTCCTTCATCTACACTGACTGACATTCCTCTCCCTAGTCTGAACAACAGGCGGGAGATCTTCTGTCTTTAGCGGTGAGGAAGTCGAGGCACTTCATCTTGGTGACATAGAAACCGTCACAGACAGTCAAGAGGCGTTTGTTGGAGAAAGTTGATCTCGTTGTTTCTTGATATCTGGCTTCTCTTTGGATCCTTCACGTTCTTCTTTTTGATCCTTCGGTTTGGGCGAAGGGGGTGCCCTTGACCTGCGCAACCAAAGCTACTCGGGATACACCTCTCGGCGTCCTCCTAGCCCTCGCAGAGGCGGAATGAGCTCGATGGAGGAAATTACAAAAGAGATGGTTCTGTTTCTACAACCTTCGAGAGTTTCATGTTCACTCTTGGACAAGGAACGCATTGCCATACAATTCTTGAGGGTATTTGGGTGAGCTCCCTCTGGTATGAAAATTGACAATCTTTGTTATGATTGAGTCGAAATCTGGCAAGAAAACTGGATATCAATTGGCGTGCAATGGCTCGCAGTGAGAAGCAGGAGGGGATGAAACCGTCTAGAACGTTCTCGATCCTCACATTCTGCCTCGCAACGGCATTTCTGTTCCTTTGTCCCGTAGTGCAAGCGCAGGACACGCAAGAGACTGGCAAAACGAACCAGGCTCTCCTGGAATCACTCCGAGATTCAATCAAAAGCGTCAACGAGGACATACGCCTCTTGCAGCACTTTCTGGAGGCGTCCACAACTGATCCCCGGATGTATCAAAGCAGCCGGATCAAGGCGTGGGCGATTGCCAACCCGGAGCTTCGCGATTCACTGTTCTACGCGCTTGTCGCAGTAGACTCATCAGTGCAGTCCGAAGCGGGAGCGGATGTCGAAGTCCTTGCGACAGAGACAAATGACATCATTGAGGTGCGCATCGGGACTGCTGTGTTCAAGGGGATGACTTTTAAGGATGCTCTGGATAGATCGTCCGACAAGAGGCTTTACGAGAGGATCGCGGAGAGTTCCAAGTACTCCAAGCTCGTCGAGTTGAGGGACATCGCCTTCAGGTTGCCCACGAGTTTTGGAGACGATTTCACTCCGTATGACAAGGTGTTGGAGGAGTTCACCCCTGTTTGGATACATCACAATCCCGCGCAGGAGAGAGCGAAGGTCGACCTCTCTCTGTACGGCTTGATCTTCAAGATTGGCCCGAGTTGGGGTGGAGAAATTCGTGTCGGAAGTGATGAGATTGGTTTTCCATTCTGGTCCTCCGGGAAAACTTCGTACCTTCTAACGTACAATCGAATCAAGTTTGGCTTCGAGCTTCCGTTTCGCCCAGGACTTCACACAACGGAGACATTTCCACCATTCACAATTCGCAGCCGCAGGCTCAACGGTACTCGCGGGATCGTGGGAGAATTTGATCTCGGCCCCGTAGGGGGGATAGCCTCTTTCACACGTCTGACGGACCTCGATACGCGCGATCTCACTAACCCAAATGACTTTGCCTACGTTACCACGATTGTCCAGGGATACTATTCATTCGGTATCTCTTTGACTCCGACGAACCTCATCCGGGTGAAAGTAGGCCTTGGCTTTCATCGTGTGACTGAGGCCCAACTTGTGCGAACGCCGCTGGATTCTGCTCACACCCAGTTTGAAGAATCCGTCGTCACTGGACATCCGACAAATTACCCGAGCCCATATATCAAGATCGAGTATCTGAACAAAGATGAAAACCAGCGGTTTGGAGGGAGCTTGCAGTATTACGATTTTGGATTGCTCACAACCGCTTGGTTGGAAATCATCCCGAAGTATCTTAGTATCGAAATGAAGTACGCTTGGCCTTTGCTCCGTGATCCCAGGAAATGGGAGAACAGCAGCTTTCTGATCATCTCTCCACGTTTGCGATTCTCTATCTAGGTGGTTGAATGACCAGGACTTCCTCAAAAAAGGATCCGATGAACTCCAAGCTTCGCCTATCCATGCTTTGCACAGCAGTGGCGATCTCAGTTTTCTCGTTTTGCACCGCCCGAGCTCAACAGGCAGACGTGAAGGGGCCGGCGATCGATGATTCTGTAAAAGCCCTGAGATCGATCATGGAAAAGAAACAGAACGATCGTGGAAGGCTCGAGAGAATGCTCGAGGCTTTGAACGCAGTAGACAGCGTTTACAAAGCCTACTTTCCGACCTGGGTTGTCCTTGATGAAGACCTGCGGCAAAGGATCTACAAGGCCTTTCGAGGCCGGTACCCAAATGTTGTTCCCGATACCGCTGTTGTAGTTGTGGTAACTCCCGAGAATGCCGATATCCTCCAAATCTCCATTGGGTCGGTTGCCATGGGGCCACAAGAAACACATCTAGTCCTCAGTGACTCGCTTCGGAACGACATCCTTCGTGCCAACTATCCACTGCGAAAAGTGGATTCTGCGCCGGTGAAACAGCGGAAACGTATTCTGTTTGGTGCCAAGCCGCTTGTTGTCTCGATGGATGCCTCTCTTTTTGGGGCAGCCCTCCTCTTCGGCAATGGTTGGGGGATAGAGTTGAAGATCGGCCACGATGAGATTGGCTACCCGTTCTGGTCGACGGGCGATGCAAGGATTATGGCAGTGTTTGACCGCCTGAAGCTCGGCGTGATGATTCCCTTTAACTTTGGAACGAAGCAGCCGAGGATTCTTGACCCACTCGCTATTCGCCCCAGGAAGCTGAACGGCGCAACCGGCATATCGGCTGAATTTGACCAACCAGTTAAGTCAGATGTCATCGGGGCGAGATTCAGCCTTGGTGAGCTTAACAAGTTCATCACTGGGCAATTGACAGACGACAAGCGTCCATATTACCTCCATACGGTCGGGCAATTGTTCTACTCTCATCGCCTTGCATTTCAAGAGGGTGGGCATCTTCTCACCGTCTCGCTCGGCGCTGGTTTCCACCAGGTGGCTCGTGGAGAAGTGCAGCCCGACAACAGGATCGTAGCCACGCAAAAGTCAAATTTCTTCTCGCCGGTTGTCCGGCTGGACTATGTACGTCAGGGCGAAGAGATGTACGGGGTCACAGCACAGTACTACAGCTCGAATATCTATCTGAGTGGATGGATAGAACTGGTCAAGAATTTCATCTATGTGGACCTCAGGTACGCCGCTCCCATCCTCAGATCTCCAAAGCCCTGGGAACAGGCGTACTTTTACATGATTTCTCCTCGGTTCAGATTGGTGTACTAATCAAATCCTGATAAGCCAAAACGATCCCGTGATTCCTCCGGAGGCATACCATGAACGTCCTTGCCCGGTTCATTAGAACCGTTCTCTTCATCCCGATAATCCTCTTTGTCTCGCCGGCACTTATTCTTATGGGGTTTCTCACCCTCTTGATGGAGACGAGGGAAGGGGCACTACGCACACTGTTCATGGAAGAAGCCAGGGCATATGGCCTCCGCAAAGGGTATGGGCGATTCATGGCCAAGGTCTTCGTCCCTACGTACAGACATAATATCCAAAGCTTCGTGCTTGGCGGTGCGGGCTTTCTTGTTATCACGGTCGGTCTTCGATCGCTTGGTGTTCTTCCGACGCTGGTAGTCTATATTGCATTGGGAGTTGAATTCACACTCCTAATCGTATATGCGATCACGATGTACTTCACCGAAGAAGAACCCATCACTGAAAACCCCGAGATCGTCCATCAAACTGAAATGGAGGACAGGTACGAGGAGCTTGTCGCCACAATGAAGCAGCTCAACACCCATCTTTCTCTCCTTGAAAACAGGCTCCAGATGACAGAAAGCAAGTTCGAGAGATTCGGACAGCTCGATTCCTCGCTTCAGACACTTTCAACGAAGCTCGACCTTCTCGTCGGTGACCAGTTCAATGTTCGTGTGAAGAGGGAGTTCGAGCAGCTTCTCACTGAACTGAGCGAGCGAATCGGCGGACAACCTAAGCCTGATCAACAGTAACATGAAGACGACCGGCCTTTCGTTCTATTTCGTCCTTTATATCGTCGCAATCATCACAGTCTTTGCTATCACCGTCGAGCGGGATCGCCTGCTCGGACAGCGTGATGAGGTCATCGCTCACCTTATCGCAGTGTATGTGAAGCCTCTGCGCATCAATGCGGCTGTCGACACGGCGCGTTTTTTCATCGACCCGACTCGATCTCTCACTCGGGACTCGATCGATGTCCGGGTGAAGGCCGAAGGTCCAATTGAGAAGACTGATATCGTGTATTCACTTTACGGTGCGGGACTAATTCAGGACGACGGTGAGGTGAAAGAGAAAGAGCTTGCTGGGCGAGTAATCAACGATGATGGTGACGGTCTCCTCATTTATGCGCCACTTGAGGAAGGGACGTATGAATTCAAGGTTTCTGGCTACAAGAGGCGAATCCTTACAGAAGGGAACTTGATGAGGGTGAGAATCGGAGACACGAGCTATGTGATCCCATATTCGGGTGCTCTGGAAGCAATCGATCGTGATACGACAGTCCTCCTTGCAAAAGTGGTTAAAGCCGGAATCGTGCCACCTCAGCTCACCCTGAACGTTCAAGAGACTCAAGAGAATTGGGTCTTGGGTCCTGCATATCGAAAGAAAGTCTTTGTTGGGGGAGTTGAGAATCTGCAGCGCGTGTCCTTCAGTGTTGGCGGCCCGGGAAGAATCGAATTGCCCTCTGGCCCCGGATCATACGCGACCATCGTCTGGGACAAGCCAGGCCTTGGAAAGCGCGGATTCACAGTCACCGCCAATGCAAATCGCGGGTTTGGGGAGAAGGATAGAGCGACAGTGACGTTCAACGTGGATGTGTTGCCAGCCACTTTCGTTTCCACGCCGCCTAGCAAAGGATTCTGGGGGATCCCTTACACGTTCGACGGTCAGCTCGTGGGTTTGAATCCTCTAGAGATCACAGTCGATGTTCAACACGATGGCCAGTCGCTAGGGGTAAAACCCGTGGTCCCGAAGGTATTAGTGACACCCGAACGAAACTGGAATTCACTTCTCTTCAAAGTCCTTTATCGCGAAACAGTGATCAAGGAACACAAGGCGAGTTTGAGCGCACCACCTCCGCCACAGATTCGATGGGTGCAGCAAAACCTCGACCGAGCGCGCAATGTCTTCCTCATTACTGTCGCTTCTGCAGATCCCACTGGCGGTCCGGTGAGGATGTCGATCGAGGCGCAGCCTTCCGGCATCGCTCAGTTGGACAAAATACGTGGAACGACCTTCACGGTGAGCGTAAATCTCTCGGGAAAGCCAAGCGCAGTGTTCTTGAAGTTGACGGCGACGGATCAATACGGAGGGCGATCCACGTCATCGAAGCAATTCAACATACCGCAGTGACTTCGTCGGACAGAGTCCGCGTCCTCAGTTCGATCTCTCCGTGACAAAGTCTACAAATTTGAGAAGGGAGTCTTTGCTGGGGGAATCGGGGAAATGTCGAAGCTGCTCACGCGCGAGGTTCGAGTAGTGTTCCGCTTTTTGAATCGCATAGTCAATCCCACCGTAGGTCTTTACAAATTCCAGTATCTTTGCTGAGCCATCTCGTCGAGATTTGTCCTTGATGATCTGAAGGATCTCACTTTTGTCTCTTCGTGGTGAATTGCCAAAAGAGTGGATGAGGGGGAGTGTGAGCTTCTTGTCTTTTGCGTCGAGACCGGTGGGCTTCCCGATGATATTCCGCCTGCCCACGTAGTCGAGGAGATCATCGCGGATCTGAAATGCCATGCCGACGTTTTCCCCGTACGTTTTCATTCGTTCCCAATGTTTCTTGTCGTCCGTGGCACTGGCAGCCCCTAATTCACAGCAGGTCGCGAGGAGAGAAGCTGTCTTGTCAGAGATAATCTTGAGGTATGTCTCTTCGTTGATGTCGAGCCTTCGGCTCTTCTCGATCTGGAGGATTTCGCCCTCGCTCATCCGCCGGACGGCATCGGACAGGATTTTAAGGAAATAGAAATCGTCTTTCTCAAGCGAAAGGAGTAAGCCTCGAGAGAGAAGGTAATCACCCATGAGCACGGCAATTTTGTTCTTCCAAATGGCGTTGATCGACGCAAGACCACGCCGTGTATCCGCTCCATCGACAACATCGTCGTGGATGAGAGTAGCGCTGTGGAGGATTTCGACGAGTGCAGCAGCTCGATACGTACCCGGGGTTGGACCGCCGCACAGCTTGCCAGAGAGGAGGACGAGTATCGGGCGGATCTTCTTCCCTTTTTGGCGAACAATATATCGGGCGATCGTGTCGATGAGACCCACCCTCGAACGCATCGTGGTCTTGAAAACCTCGTGGAAGATCTTCAGCTCTTCTTGAATTGGTGCTTTGATCTGTCGTAAGTTCATTACCGCACTGCCTTGTTATTGCCTCTGATCCCTTTTCCTTTTCGCGGCAGCTGCAACAAAAATGCTAATCTCATAGAGAACGATCATCGGAAGCGAAAAGACACTCATCGTGAGCGGGTCGGTGGTTGGGGTGACGACCGCGGCGATAATCAAAATTGCCACAATCGCGTGACGTCGATAGTGTCGCATGAAGGCTGGGGTAACAATCCCAAAGCGAGCAAGAAAGTACGAAATCATCGGGAGCTCAAAGACCAACCCGCAAAGAAGTATCATCGTCAGCACGAAGCTCATGTAGTCAGTAATGGCGATCATATTCTCAATAACCGGTGATCCAAACGTGGCGAAGAACTGCATCATGAATGGGAGAAAGATGAAATAGGCGAATGCCACGCCGCTCAAGAAACAAAGTGAGGTAAAGCCAACGATCCCTGAGATGTACTTTCGCTCTTTGGGGAACAGGCCGGGCTCGACAAACTTCCAGATTTGATAGAGAAGCCACGGCGTGCTCATGATGAGGCCGCCGACAAGCACCACCATCATGTAGAACGTGATCTGGCCGTAGGGGACAACGTTTATCGCTTTCAGCGGCGGAGTGGTTTGACGCATTGGCCTCAGGAGCACCTCGTTCACGATCCAATCCGAGAAGATCGCGCAGATAATGACACCCACAATCACTCCGGCCAGAGCCTTGATGAGTCTCCACCGAAGCTCCTCGAGGTGGTCGAGGAAGGACATTTCTTTTTCACCGGTTTTTGTTTCAGCCTCGCCGTTACCCGAGTTTGTTTTCTCGTCGACGTTCTGCTCAGTCTTCATGCGTTCTCACTGATCCATCTTGACACCAGTTGGTGTGAGATCAGCCCGATTTTCTCACTCTTGGGAGGATTTCCTCTTTGTTGAAACCCTCTGGAAAGCATTTGATCTCGTATACCGCACGATTCATGTTGCACGCCACTCTCATTCCATTCTCGAGTAATACTCAGGTCTCCAACAACTCGGGATATAATGGAAACCTCTCGCACAAGTGCTTTACGGACTCCCTGACTTCCCTGTACACTTTCTCGTTCCCGACATTTCGTATCACTTGATCAATTAAATCCCCGATCATCTCCATTTCCTTTTCTTTCATCCCGCGCGTTGTGACTGCTGGGGTGCCGATGCGGATGCCGCTTGTTACTAGGGCTGGCTTGTCATCGAACGGGACGGCGTTCTTGTTCACCGTGATTCCTGATTGTTCGAGCGCGACTTCAGCGTCCTTGCCAGTGACACCCTTGTTCCTCAGGTCAACGAGCATCAGGTGGTTGTCTGTCCCTCCTGAGATGATGTTATATCCGTGAGAAAGCAGCTTCTGTGCCAGCGCCTTCGCATTCTTTATGATCTGCTCTGCGTATGTTTTGAAGCTTGGCTGGAGTGCCTCGCCGAAGGCGACGGCCTTTGCAGCAATTACATGCATCAGTGGGCCGCCCTGAACACCAGGCATCACAGTGCTATCGAGGACTTCTGATAACATCTTCACTCTTCCACTCTTTGCTGCTTTCAGTCCGAATGGATTCTCGCGATCTTTCCCGAGAAGGAGCAACCCTCCACGTGGGCCTCGCAGTGTCTTGTGAGTTGTGGACGTGACAATGTCACAGTAGGGAAGAGGGTCATTGAGCAGCTTCATCGCGATGAGGCCAGCGGGGTGTGCGATGTCCGTCATCAAGAAAGCGCCCACCGAATCTGCAATCTGACGGAAGGTCTTATGGTCAATGTCCCGAGAATAGGCACTGGCACCCGTCACGATGAGCTTTGGCTTCTCCTTCTTCGCGATGGTTTCGACTTCATCGAAGTCGATTCTGCCGGTCTCCTTGTTTACGCCATAAGCTACCACTCGATACAATTGCCCGGAGAAGTTGACTGGAGATCCATGCGTGAGGTGGCCGCCGTGAGAGAGACTGAGTCCCATGATGGTGTCACCCGGCTTCAAGAACGCGAAATAGGTAGCCATGTTCGCCTGCGATCCGGAGTGCGGCTGAACGTTTGCGTACTCGGCGCCGAATAGTCTCTTGACTCGATCACGAGCAAGATTCTCAGCAACATCGACGAACTCGCAGCCGCCGTAGTACCGCTTTCCAGGATAGCCCTCAGCGTATTTATTGGTCATGACATTTCCAAGGGCTTCGAGAACTGCCAAGCTTACGAAGTTCTCCGATGCGATGAGTTCGAGCGTCGAATTCTCTCGGGTGATTTCATTCCGAATCGCCCCAAATGCTTCAGGGTCTTGCTTTCGCAGGAATTCCATTGAAGCGCTCTGGTTATTAGAGGTCGGTGAGTGAGTGGATTTTCTTCACTCGGCGATCGTGCCGTCCGCCTTCGAACTTCGTTTGAAGCCAGGTCTTGACAATTTGCTCAACTGTAGGCCAGTCGGTGATCCTCTCACCAAGGACGAGGACATTCGCGTCATTGTGACTGCGGGAGACCCTTGCCATCTCGACGCTGGTGCACAGTGCAGCGCGTACGCCTTTGGATTTGTTTGCGACAATGTCCATTCCAATGCCGCTGCCGCACACCAAAATGCCCCGATCGCATTCACCGCGAGAGACGGCTTCTGCTGCAGCGTGTGCATAGTCAGGATAGTCCGATGGCTCGGAGGAGGTTGCGCCGAAATCCTCATGACTCTCGTGCAAAGAATCGAGGAGCTGCTTAATTCTCTCCTTGTATTGATACCCTGCGTGGTCGCTGGCAAGCGCTATCATGGTGAGGGTCCGATTACTCCTCTTCAGTTCGGACGAACCATTTTTCCCCTAGACTCAGTGTAATCGAGAATCGGAAAATGTTGTCTTGGAGAAGATGCTGGTCGATGGTGCCGCGTCTCCCATACTCGAGTGCGAAGTCGAGTCTTGTGTCCGCTCCGATTGGCATCCCAAGCCCAGAGGTGATCCCGAATTCGTTAATTGATTCAGTCCCGATCTGATAGTATGAGGCAAGATAGTAGGTGCCAACTCTGTAGGCGACCCTGTTCCAGTAAGAGGTCCCTCGTTCTTGAGAAGGCTCGATCTCCATGCCGAGGGACAGCCTCGTGCTGTTTCTGATCTGTTGCGGGTGCTCACCAAAATACTCGAAGTCACCCCACTGTTGATGAAGATAGTCCCCGGCAACGAGGTATTTTCCACCAACGAGCCAGGAGAACCCGATGCCTCGGGAGACGGGAATGTGGATTTTTCCGCCTCTCCCCGTGAGTGTGTCTTGACCGACGGACACAATGTTGATGTTATCCTGCGTGGCATTAAGATTCGTTGCAGTCGACAAAATCGCACCTACATTGAAGCCCTCCAAGCTCTTCAGACCGGTCAGCCGCCCGAGCCCGGTATAAATGAAGCCAATCGTGACGTCGAAGCCGTTTATATTTACTGTCCGCTGGTACTTTGCTGACACGAAATCAGTGGAGCTGAAGGTCACGTCCGATTCAGATCGGATTTGACCGAAGAGGTAATTCGCCTGAAGCCCAAGGCTGAGGCTATCGATTGGAGCTAGGGTCAGCCCGGCAAGGGCAGTTGAGAGTCCCCCTTCGCCGAAGTACAGTTGCGTGTAATTGTCTGATCCGATCGTCTGCTCGCCCTGGACCTTGTAGTTTACACTGCTGTAGGGATTGAACCCGGCGGTGAACGCAACTCCATTGTCAGGAGAAAGCGGCAACGCAAGGAAAGCGCCCCCGAAATTCCCCGAACTCAAATAAGCACTTTGGATCCCGTCGGTCGTTTGGAATCCCTCGTATGAAAAAGTGCCCGTGAAATGTGTAAGCGTGAGTTTTGTTTGTCCAGCAGGGTTGATTCGATTCAGCGAGTTCGAGCTCAACAGCGCGATTGCTGTGCCCCCCATTCCTGCGGAGCGCCCGCCGGCGAAAAACCGGATATCGCCAATCCCGTAGCGTGAGTAACCTGAGCTGCCGTTTCCGGAATACGCAGAATGCGAAAAACCGATGAGAAGAAGTGTCGTCGAGAGGATTGCGATATGACGCTTCATTTTTTTCTGTACCTCTATTACAACAGTCGCGAGTAAACGATCCTGAGTCTCGGCCGGAGAGGAGCATTCGCCGAGTTTAAGTAGAATGTGAAGAGGTCAAGCGTCGAGACCTCAGCCCACGCCTCGATTTCCACACCGAGATTTGGCTTGCCGTTTATCCATCGCTGAACGTCTGGAGTAATTACAAATGAATAGACAGCGCTGTCAGAATTGAGTCGATGTCCAATGACCAATGAGGAATTGTCGACAGAGTCAGCGGTGACCAGGAAGAACGAAAAGAGGGAATCCACTGATTGAGAGTTGAGCTTGGATGTGGAACTCAGTATTGACGCTGAGGGGTTGAGGGTTAGCTCCAGCATTGCTTGGTGTATGCCGACGTGTGTCGGGACTGAGCTGACATCAAACTTTACCGTTGATCGATATGCTAGCCCCGCTTGGACATAAAGGAGATTCGGATCGCTTACAAGGTTATCGATGTTTGCGACGTGCGTATCCTCTCCAGAGACGAATAATAAGCTGTCTTGTACTGTGCTGCCTGAAATTAAGAACGTGACCAGAAGTTCCGGCAGTCTTGAGGCATCTGAGAACTGGAATGAACTGAAGCCCACGATCTTGTTCGAAGCATCGGTCGGGACAAGGATAATACCTTCAATAGCCTGAGAGTCTGCCGCAGCCTGAAACCAGTCGCTGATGAGGCTCGGGTCAAGTGAGATGGCAACCGAATCCGAATCCGCAATAGCGGATGAGAAACTCCCCCGCACTGTTGGATCGTAGGAGGCTGTTGAGATGCTGTCCCAGGTTACGCCGTATTCAGTCCATCCCTGGATCATTTTGTGCACAGTGAAGGAGAGATTTCCCTGGGGTTCCCCAAAGCGGTATCTCGATCTCAGGATAAGGTCAGCAGAGAGAACAGTGGCCGATTTGAGCGTGTCTGGGAAACCAATGAAGCGAATGAGTGCTTTTGCCTCGTAGGTCTTGCCGGTCTCCGTCCGGTATTTTCCAACGAGGATATTCTCGCTTGATCCGGTGTTGATCGGCTTCCTGGAGCTGCTCCCGGTGACCGAGGTAATCATCGAAGTATCGACTTGCACGAGGTCCTTTGAAGAAAGAAGTCCAATCCCTACGGAGGTAGGCTCTTCATTACAGCTCACCCAAAGCATAGAGATGAAGGCCAAGAAAAAAGTGAAGTTGAAAACTTTTCTCAGCATCCGTCGCACAGAATTGCTTGTCGGTGTCTTGGGGGCCTCTTGTTTCATTTCAGGCGTGGGGTTGTCCGATCGGGAGAATTCTTGAGGGGAGGCCGGTTAATGCTTCAAGATGTTCTTATACAATGCGATGTATTTCCTCGCAGACGATTCCCAGGAGAAGTCTTTCTGCATGGCTTGCTTCATCATCCTTCGCCAGGAGGGCTTGTTCGCGTAGACAGTAAGGGAGCGTTCGATAGTTCTCAGGAGTTCCTTCGCGTCGTATTCAGAAAACTTGAAGCCGGTTCCGTTTCCGCTTTCCGGGTCGTAGTCTTCGATGGTGTCATCCAGTCCACCTGTGGCGCGGACTATCGGGATAGTGCCATACCTGAGACTGTACATCTGGTTCAGCCCGCATGGTTCGTAGCGTGAAGGCATGAGGAACATATCGCTCCCCGCCTCGATGATGTGTGCAAGCTCATTGCTAAACCCAAGATAAGCTCCAAACTTCTGGGGAAACCGCTTCTGAAGGGCTTCAAACAAATCGTGGTACTTCTTTTCACCGGTTCCGAGAAGGACAAACTGGATGTCAAGTTTCAGGACATCATCTGCTATTTGTCCGATGAGGTCAAACCCTTTCTGCTCAGCAAGTCTGGAAATGCACCCAATCACTGGTATACCTTCTCGGTGTTCGAGGTTAAACCTTCTCAACAGTTCTATTTTGTTTGCGGTTTTCCCGTCAAGATTTCTCGCATCATATTTCTGAGGGATGAGACTGTCGGTTTCGGGATTCCAGATGGACTGGTCGATTCCGTTCAAGATACCGAAGACATCGGACGTTCGTTTTTGGAGAATGCCGCTCATCCCGCAGCCATATTCATCTGAGGACTGTATTTCCTGCGCGTATTTCTCGCTAACAGTGGTAATGATGTCTGCATAGACAAGTCCTGCCTTAAGGAAGTTGAAGTTCCCGTAGAATTCGACCCCCTCCGGAACAAAAAGCTCCTCCGGAAGGTGTGTTTTCAAGAAAGAAGATCTTGGGAACGAACCTTGATATGCCATATTATGAATCGTGAAAATCGTCTTCACCTTCTGGAAGAACGCATCGCTTTGGTAGAGAGTCTTCAGGTAGGCTGGGATGAGTCCCGTCTGCCAATCGTTGCAGTGGATGATGTCTGGTTGCCAGCCGAGACGTTTCAGAGTTTCCAGTACTCCCCTGCAGAAGAAGATGAACCTTTTGTCGTTGTCTGTGTAATCTTTATGATTCTCGGAGTTGGTATAAAGTCCAGAGCGGTTGTAGAGTGATTCGTTCGCGAGGAAGTAGACCTGGATCTTGGCTCCCGTGTTTGCAAGAATGCATGACTTGACGCTCGCCTGTTCAATCTCCTGTCCGATGGGGATATCAATCTCTTTCAGCCTCAGGACTTCATGGAGATGGAGCTTGCGCTCATCGACGCTCCTATATTTCGGCATGATGATCCGGATTTCATGCCCAAGCTCCTTTATGGCCTGTGGGAGTGCTCCCGAAACATCAGCCAAGCCGCCGGTCTTTGCAAAAGGCTCAACTTCACTGGAAACAAACAAAATGTTTAGTGGCATTGATATTCCGGAACAAAGTTGAATCAAGCACGAGAAAAGCGCCAAAACAAATCAAATGTACGAATTCCGAGCTTAAGAAGCAATTGGAAAAACCCTGCGTTGGCGCTCGCGCTTTCTATTCTCAAAGATTGATTGCAGCTCTTTTCTCTGATGCGTAGACACGAATCATCCAACTTGGTTTATTCAGAACTACTTTTTGGTTTCCTTTTGTCAGGGTCTTGCAGTTCCGGGTATCTGACTTGCCACGAGATAGCGTCAACCTCCATCGCTGAGGCGGGAGATGCCGCGCGTCGGAGGTGCTGTGCTTGAGATGGGGTTGCCCTTCATCTCGATTTACCTTTTTCGTGTTACCGATGTCCGCCCAGACGGTCACCACTGTCTGCTGATAGAACCGGCATGTTCGGACAGAAATTCCTTGACATTAATTTTCCGAATCGATATATTCGTTGTTGTTTGGTGTAGGATTGTGTATAGATAACGTTCAGGAGTAATGCCTATTTGAGATTTCGTTAAGGTTTTTGTCTTGCTGCTGGTCACAACCGGCGGGTCAAGAAACATTCTTGACCGGCGGATTGTTGGAGGCAGTAGAGCACAGGGAAGTCAGCTGTGAAACCTTTAACGAAGTCGAATGCGGAGTTACTCCTTTTTGTTTCCCGATACGCCTACAAGGGTCTCTCTGGGGTCACCCCGCCTCGAGTTCCTTTTCTACCTTACCTTTTCTGAAGTCAATTGAAGAGTCTACTCGCGAAAAAAGCTGCCAGGCAAACCATCGCTCTTTTTCTGGCGCAGACTGCCAACGTGCTGCTCGGCGTTGCTGTGGCGGCTCTTAACGCTCGTGCACTGACAGTGGAAGAATATGGAGCCTTCTCCTTTGCACTCGTCGTCATTATTTTCGTTGCATGGTTTTTTGACTTCGGACTCTTCGCCGCAGGCTCGAGAATCGTTGCCCTGGCAAGAGAGAAAACGGAGGAGAGGAAGATTGTCGGGACGCTCATTGTCCTGAGCCTCGGCCTCGGCGTCAGTTTCTCAGCCGTTCTGCTTGTCGTCAGTCTCTTTGTCGATTCGGTTTTTCGGTCGAACATAGGCGTGGTTCTCTTGTCACTTTCGCCCTTGGTTGCTGTTTTCCCTTTCCAATCGATGTTCGTCGCCACACTGCGCGGGAGCAACGAGATCGGTAAACTGGCAGCGTACACGATTCTTCCAAGACTCTTCTACCTTGGAGCAATTTTTGTTGTGGTGAAATTGTCTGCGTTGACTCTTACGATCACGCTCATGTTGAATGTCGCAACCTTGATCGCTGCAACAATCATCATCGCGGTGGCCTCAAGGCCGATCTTCTGGGACTGGAGGAATCAGGTCGGCAGGATCTTCGCAGAGACTCGACAGTACGGGCTGCATATCTATTCCGGCACGATCGTGGACAATCTGACTTTTGGGAGCGACAAGCTCCTCATCTCGTATTTTCTCGGGACTGTCGCCGTCGGCTTTTACTCGGTCGCTCAGACGTTGACGATGCCAATCTCTCTCATGTCCCGTTCGCTCGCCGCGAGTGTCTTCAAGGATTTTACCTTGCACGATAAGATCCCAGTGAGACTCAACCTTGCCAATTTTCTTTGGCTTCTCGTTGCTGGAGTAGGATTGCTGTTCTTGAGCAAACTCTTGATCGAGAGAATCTTTACTGAGAAGTATTTGAGCGCCCTGGAGGTAGTACCGTACCTTACTGTTGCCGCCGTTTTCACGGGATTAAATCAGCTTTACCATAGTTTCCTCATGGCACACCGGCAAGGGCAGTTTGTTCGAAACATGTCAATTGCCTCTTCGTCTCTTAACGTGATCGGGAATGTTGTACTGATTTACAGGTTCGGAATCATCGGAGCTGCACTCTCGGCTATCTTGACATACGCCTTGAACTATGTGATGAACCTGTATTACTACCAGAAAACGGTTAATGCGTTGATGACAGTCCAAGTATGAAGATCCGCTACAGAAGCTTGATTGGGGTTTTCCTGATGGTGCCAGTGTCACTGGTGCCTGCTCGAACCGGGGTAGGGCCGTACAGAGATGTTCAGATCCTCCAATCAGATGAGAGAGGGATTACGTTGGAATTCAAGCCTCAATACTTTCGAGCGGACAGCATCCAGGTGGGCTCGCGGACGTACACGGACTACAACTTCTTTCGTTCTGTTTCTCAAGGCAGGGAAGGAGTCGGTCATCCGAACCTCAAGTACCGTTCTTTCTCCGTTGCTGTTCCGAGCGAGGCTGGGAATTCAGTCCAAATCATCGGAGCAGAATACGAGGATGTTAGGAACGTCATCATCCTTCCAATTCCGAAGCTGGTCCGTGATGGGGCGGGGATCGGTGTTGGTCGAGTCTACGAGGAAAATGCTGACGCCTACAGAGTGAACCAACTTGTGCCGCCTTCGACCGTGGAGTTCGGAGCTGTTGGTCGCACACGAAGCATGATTGTGGGGGATCTTAGAGTTTTCCCCATCCAGTACAATCCGGCGTCGGGGACCGCTCGGAGGTACACGAGGATTGTGATCCGCGTCAACTTCGGGACGAGTGCGGGACGGGTTGGAGGGGTTGGGGAGGATGTGCTTTTGGAGTCGAGTGTCATCAACTACGAGAATGCCAAGCAGTGGGCTCCCCAATTGCGACGTGTGGAAGGCACGAAAGGTATTATCAACAGCGTGTTGGCGAGCGGCGACTGGTACCGAATCGAAGTCAAGGATGATGGTATCTACCGCTTGAATGCGAGCGCACTGACTACCGCTGGCATCAATGTGAATCAGATAGATCCTCGGACGATCAAGATCTACGGGAATGGGGGATTGGAGTTGCCGCAAGACAACACGGCACCTCGCCCAGTCGACCTTGTTGAGAACGCGATTTCCTTTTCCGGTGAGAGCGATGGGAAGTTTGACAGCGGTGATTTCATTCTCTTCTACGGAAAAAGTGTTCGGGGATGGAAGTACGATCCAGCCACGAAGTCATTCTCACACTACCTCAATCATTATACTGAGTCCAACTATTATTGGCTCACATATGGCGGAACGCAAGGGAAACGGATGGCCTCTCTTCAGTCTCTGAACGATCCGACTCCCTTCATTCCTCAGAAGTTTGTTGGAAAATTCGTTCTTGAGGAAGAGAAATTTAAGACAATTGTGAGCTCGGGACTCGATTGGTTTGGCCAGTCCTTTGACCCGAAAAACCCCATCGCTGTTTTCACCAACAAGCTGGATGGACTGGTGACGACAGATGCAATCAGGTATAGATTCGTACTTGTGTCAGGGTCGAGCAACTATGCAGATTTTCGTTTGGAGGATAACGGAGTCACACTCGGTGCTGTGTTCATACCGCCAGTCGATGGTACTCTCTACGACTTCTTTGCGCGGAAATCAGATGTCACGTCGTTTCAGCGTGCTGGGAACCTTCCTGACAGCCGAAGCCTTGTCCGGATCACATATGAGGCGAACAGCGGCTCGCAGGGGTGGCTTGACTGGATGGAAATCTTTTACTCCCACGATTTCTCTGCGGTCAACGATTTCCTGAGTTTTACCTCTCCTGACACGAACGCAGTGATACAGTATAACCTTGGGAATTTTTCAACCAGCAGCATTTCAGTCTTTGATGTCACTGATTCCTCAAATCCAAGATCGATCTCAAATCCTTCGATCAGTGGTGGGCAACTCCAATTCGAGGCTCAGCAGACTGGTGGCTCGGTGAGCCAGTACATTGCCGTGGGGCCGAACGGCTACAGGACTCCCGTGGGGATTCAGAAAATGGGGAACTCGAACCTCCACGGTTTCACCGACGGGGCGGATTTTATCATCGTCTCTCACAGTGATTTTCTCGCCCAGGCACAGCGACTCAAAGTCTACCGCGAGCAGTCTGGACCTGACAGGTTGACTACAGTCGTGATAAACGTTCAGGACATCTACAATGAGTTCTCAGGAGGTTTGCTTGATCCGACGGCTATCCGAGACTACTTGAAGTATGCGTATGAAAATTGGACCCTGAAGCCGCGGTATCTCTTGCTTTTTGGCGGTGGGAATTACGACTATAAGAACATCACCACTCAACTCAAGAACTGGGTGCCGCCGTATGAAACTCTTGAGACTCTTGACCAGCTAAACACGTATTGCACGGACGATTACTACGGCCTAATTGTCGCGAACGATCCCAGAGTTGATTTAGCCATCGGACGAATTCCTGTTCAGTCGGCGGACGAAGCACGTGTTGTCATCGACAAAATCGTTGCCTACGAGCAATCGTCTCCCTTCGACGCTTGGAGAAATCATATCACTTATGTGGCTGATGACGGTCCAGCAGGAGCGGGGGAGGACGATGGGGATATCCATACAGCCCAAGCGGAGGATCTAGCAGAGAGTTTTACTCCCATCGATTTTGAGAAATCAAAGATTTATATCGTTGAGTATCCGACAACTTTCACCGCTGATGGCAGGCGCAAACCCGATGCGGCAAAGGCAATAGTTGACCAGATCAACAGCGGGACACTCATCACCAACTGGACTGGCCATGGGAATTCTGATGTGTGGGCTCACGAACATGTCTTTGAGCGAGAAACGACGATCCCTCAGCTGGTCAACAAGGATCGATTGACTTTTGTGAGCGCTGCTACATGCGATTTCGGCCGGTTCGACAACCCGCTCGATCGCAGTGGGACGGAGCTTCTTCTCGTTCGCGAAAACGGAGGATCGATAGGAACACTTTCATCAGTGCGGGCAGCCTTCTCGGATCAGAACGCACTCTTTAATGACGATTTCTATTCCTACCTTCTCCAACGGAATGCCTCAGGCAAACTCACCCGCCTTGGTGATGCGATCTTTTCGGTAAAGCAAGCACGTTATCTTTCCAACGACCAGAAATTTCATCTCTTTGGTGATCCGACGCTTCGTCTCATTGCACCGACCTATCGAGCATCGCTTGACACAATTAACGGGCGGCCCACGATAACGGTCGACACTTTGAGAGCACTCGGAGTGGGAAAGCTCGAAGGATCTATCCAGAAGTTAGACGGCACTCCTTGGAGTGACTACAGTGGGAAGGCTCTCTTGACTGTCTATGACTCGCGGAAGGACATCACCGTTCCCGGATGGTTCGGCTTTACGTTTTCGGTGCCAGGTGGCGTCATCTACAGAGGGGAAAGCACAGTCACAAACGGGAAGTTCAGTCCGACCTTCTATGTTCCGAAGGACATATCGTATGAGAATAATCAGGGGCGCATGAGCGTGTATTTTTCGAACGCGAGCACTGATGGAGCCGGGTACACGGAAAATGTGATGTTCGGAGGAGCGGACAGCACGGCTGCGCAGGACGTCCAGGGTCCCACGATTTCGATCTACCTAGATTCCCGGAATTTCCGTGCTGGCGATCTTGTAGGAGAAAGTCCACTCCTTCTCATCGATTACTTCGACGAGCACGGAATAAACACAGCAAGCGGTGGAATCGGCCATCGGCTTGAGGCCTGGATTGACGACCAGCCTACGGCAATCGATCTCACGGATTTCTACAAGGGGAAGGTCGATAGTTACCAAGAGGGAACCGTTGAGTATCGGATCGCAAGCCTTGCGGATGGAAAACACGAAATCAAAGCAAAGGCTTGGGATATCTACAACAATTCTTCAACGTCACAGACAACGTTCGTGGTTGCGACCACAAGCGATCTTCACATCTCGAATGTTTTCAATTATCCTAACCCGTTTGCTCGCTCGACGACCTTCACCTTTCAGCAAAACCAGTCGATGCCAATCAATGTGGAGATTAAGATCTACACTCTGGCCGGAAGACTGGTGAAAGTGCTTCGAGCGCCGAGTGTTGCCGACCCGTTTGTCCGGATTCCCTGGGATGGAAGAGATGAGGATGGAGATGCCCTCGCTAACGGGGTCTATTTGTATCGTGTCGTTGCTCACAGCGTTGACGGCGGCAAATCCACCGAGACCATCGGGAAACTGAGTGTGCTTAACTAAGCCAGGAGTGAGCTTGATTCCTTATTCGAAAAACGCTAAATTTATGCCAATGAAAGGGAGGATGTAATTCAAATGAAGAGAACACTGTTCTTCTTCGGGCTCAGTGTGCTAGTTCTTGCACCGAGTGCACTGTTTGCGCAGGGTGAATCGGCTGTCCCCTTCCTGCTCATCTCACCGAACTCTCGTGCCAGCAGCATGGGAGAGGCAGGAGCGGCGATTGCTGACGATGCTTCCGCGATCTATTGGAATCCAGCAGGGCTTGCTTTTCAGGATGGTGGGCAGGCAAGCATCACGCATTCGAAATGGCTGCCGCAATTCAATCAATCTGATCTGTTCTACGATTTCTTCACTGCCAGCAATCACTTCGACAATCTGGGAGGGACAGTCGCTGCGAGTGTGACGTATCTGAACCTCGGAGAGTTTATTCGCACGGGTTCCGGCAGTCCGGATGAGATCGGGAGATTCAAGAGTTTCGAATA
Organism: Bacteroidota bacterium; assembly: GCA_049589195.1. Taxonomy (GTDB): domain Bacteria; phylum Bacteroidota; class Ignavibacteria; order UBA10030; family JAHEZR01; genus JBAWAH01. The sequence goes on from JBAWAH010000027.1 coordinate 26,918, forward strand.
TGCGATTACGGGGGGCTACGGAACGAAAGTCTCACAGTCACTTGCCCTCGGCGTGAACTTGCGCCTGATCCACAGCGCTCTCTCTCCCATCGGCACTGAGCAAGAACAAGGAACAGGCATCGCGACATCAGTGAGCTTCGATTTGGGGATCCTGTACAGACCGACGGAGCTCGAAATCCCGCTGATTGGCTTAGGTCTTGGCGAGCGTTTGAGCATCGGTGTCAACCTCTCGAACTTGGGGCCGAAGCTCACATACATTGACGCAGCTCAGGCCGACCCTCTTCCAACGAACCTGCGTCTCGGATTTGGGTATCAGATCTTGAAGAGCCAGTATAATAATATCATTGCCACCGTAGACTTTAATCGGCTTCTTGTGAGACGATATGCCGAGGTGGCGGATACTGTTCGAGATAGTAATGGAGACGTTGTGAGCACCAGTTTTCAAGCCGCCCATGTTGACAACTTGCCGAAATCTCTTCTCACCGCATGGGGTGACAACGGTCTGAGTAAAGTTACGACGGGGGGCGGGATTGAATATTGGTACGGCGATCCCGGCCTCATCGCCCTCCGCGTCGGCTACTTCTACGAGAGCCCATCGTTCGGCGGAAGGAAGTTTTTGACGTTCGGCGCCGGTCTTCGGTACGATATTTACGGATTCGATTTTAGCTATATCTCTGCACCCGACGTGAGTCCACTGGCGAACACTCTGCGCTTTTCTCTCCTCATCCGATGGGGAGGTAAGGAATCATAGACATGCTGACTCAAAGGGCCAGGGGTAATGCGTGAACCTTCTATCCAGAAAGTCTGTAGGGTTGACCGTGGGTGTGAGGTGGTTACTCGGCATTATATTCGTCCTATCCGCAATCTCTAGCTCCACAGTCGCACAAAGATTTAGTCACTCTCTCTCGTTACGGGGGGGTGACTTTTTTTTTGAAGCAAAGGCTCTCCCCGATACTGTCCATCTACTTGCTGTCATGGTGCAGTTTCAGCAAGATGCTGATTCTCGCACTTCCGGGGACGGGCGGTTCGAGCTCTTCACGGGCAAACCCGATTCAGTCATTGACGCCCCACCGCACGATCGCGCCTACTTTCAGAACCATCTGAAGTTTCTCGAGAACTATTACGCTAGGGTCTCGGACGGGAAGCTCATCGTCAAGACGGACGTTCTCGAACAGGTGATCACCCTCTCTAAGCAGATGCAGGCTTACGCTCCTCAGCAAACAGGGGATAACACACCACTTGCAAGGTTGGTGGATGAGTCGTGGCGGAAGGCCGACTCATTGGTGCCTTCGGTCGACTTCTCCCAGTATCGGTCGTTCGCGATTTTTCATGCCGGCGTCGGGCACGATGTTGACCTTACTCAAATCCTCGGATACGATCCGACACCTTTTGATATTCCCTCTTTGTATCTCGGGCTCCCGGCGCTCAAGACAGTGTTTGGTCCCGGCTATCAGGGCGTGCCGGTGGATGGTGGTCGGGTACTGATCACGAACTCCATGCTTATACCAGAGTCAGAGAATAGGTTGTTGCAGGGTGTCAGCGGGCCGGAGCTGATAGAACTCAGCACCAACGGCCTCCTATGTGCCAGTCTTGGGAGTTACCTCGGCCTACCCGATTTGTTCGATACGAAAACCGGGCTATCAGGCATCGGGCGATTTGGATTAATGGATGGACAGTCGATTTTCAGCTTCAACGGCCTTTTTCCACCCGAACCATCAGCGTGGGAGAAGATCTATCTCGGGTGGGTAACGCCAGTCGTTGCCCCGCCTGGGACAAATGCCTTGACGGCGCGAGCAGTGGGATTCCACGATGGAACGCCGAGTATGATCTACAAGGTCGAGATCAATGCCAAAGAGTACTTCCTGGTTGAAAACAGAAATCGTGATCCCGGCCGGAATGGACAGCGGGTGAGATCGATTGTCTCTGGACAACTCGTGGAGAAACAATTCGCTCGCGATACAATCACCTTTGATGCGACAGACACCCGAGCAATTCGCGGTGTCGTGATCGATGTCGATGATTACGACTGGAGTTTGCCGGGAGGTGTTGATCAGCAGGGGATATTCTACGACGGGGGAATCCTCATCTGGCACATCGACGAGAACGTGATCGATGCGAACTATTCTGCTAACGCAGTGAACGCCGACGCCAATCACCGCGGCGTCGATTTGGAGGAGGCCGATGGTTCGCAAGACATCGGGCAAGTCTATGACATCACCCAGGCCGGCAGCGGCAGCGAAAACGGGACAGCGCTCGATTTCTGGTACAGGGGGAATGCTTCACCCGTCTACAAGAATGCCTTTAGTCCTACCACAAACCCAAGCAGTTCGAGCTACTCCTTAGCAAACAGCCATGTCTACATCACGGACTTCAGCAAGCGTGGGCCGACGATGACCTTCAATGTCCAATTGGGCGATGACAGTGTACTGCCACTCAAAGGATTTCCAAAGTTCTTTGGCTCTGCGGGCACTGTCGGCGCACCGATCGCACAGAGAGCCGGATGCCCGGCGGTCTGCAACAACTTCTTTGTCACGACTGCTGGAAACATCTACGGATATCGAATTGACGGGACTTCATTGACTGCCGACACCACGGGATTGTTCGCGACAACTGGTGTGATGTACCAACCTGCACTTCCATATTTCTGCTCTCCGGTCCTTCCACTTGACCTTCCCGGCGATGTCGTCGGTGTGAGTGACAGCTCGGTGAGGACTTGGTTCGCGAGAGACTCAGACAGCGATGGTAGCGCAGATTTGCTTTCTCTCCGTTCTGTCGGTCATCGCATCACCGCGCCTCCGGTTCTCTTCATGGATGGATCTCACCTATCGATTGCCGTTGGTGATGCAGACGGTGGAGTCTCCATTGTCACCAAGGACTCCTTAAAGAGAGTCGTTGTTTCTCCTCAGCACCCGGTGATCTCAGTTCTCAATTCAGCGGGAAACTGGATCGCGGTCGCAGAAGACAGGTCCGCGACCTTGGATGGCAAGGTCTGGGATTTGAAGGGGGAGAGGGCTGTGCAAGCTGCGAGCGGTGACATCGATGGTGATGGGGTCCCAGACATCGTTGTGCTTTCTGAAAGCAACAGAGTTCTCGTGTTCACTCAGCCATCATCAGAGGTGAAGACTCTGTCCATCACTCTTCCAGCAGGAAATCCCTCACCCATAGCAATCGGTGATGTTGATGGCGATGGCAAGAAGGAAATCGTCTTCTCAATCGGCAACAAGATCTATGCTCTAAACAGCTCCGGCTATTCGATTGACTATTTTCCAATCGACTTGCCTGCAAGTGCTGGGTCTGCTTCAGGTGTTGTGCTTGCAAGACTTGGGACGGACAAAACACTCAGTCTCTTCGTAGGCACTTCGAATGGATTGATCTTTGGTTTTGACGCACGGGGAAGAGTGCTGCAGGGCTTTCCTCTGTCCGCCGGCGGTCCAATTGCCATCTCGCCGGCACTCTTCGAAGAGCCTGAGTACCTCGGCATCTTAGCTGCCACGACAAATGGCTACCTCTGCGCTTGGTCTTTGCCCCAGCCCTCAAAGATTCTTATCTGGCGCAACACCTTCGGAGATCCCTTCCACACTGGGTACGACGGATCAACCTCAACGGTAGTGCCGATCTCAACGGAATTCTTTCCTGCAGAGCGTGTGTACAACTGGCCAAATCCAGTCTACGGAGGTTCGACCCAAATCAGATACTTTTTGAAAACCAATGCTGACGTCAACGTCAAGATACTTGACCTTGCTGGGGACAAAGTCGCGGAGTTTGCAGGTCCAGGCGTTGGCGGCATCGACAACGAAGTAACTTGGGATGTCTCGAAGGTGCAAAGCGGCGTCTACATTGCACGTATCGAAGCGAACGGCTCCGGGGAACACGGAGTTGCACTTGTGAAGATTGCAGTCGTCAAATGAGGCTCTCACTCAATACCATCGTTCTCGTGGTTTTGGCTCTTCTCGTATTGCCGGGGAAGGTCTTAGGACAGGAAGAGGGTTTTCCTCACCCGGAGTTGGACTGGTACACCATCGAGACAGAGCATTTCTATGTTCACTATCACCAGGGGGTGGAGCCGACTGCACGGGTCGTGGCGAAGATAGCGGAAGATATCTACGGACCAGTCACATCGCTCTACAACCATGAACCCGACCAGAAAGTGAGCTTTGTCCTGAAGGACTACGACGACTACTCCAATGGCGCAACGTATTTCTATGACAACAAGGTCGAGATCTGGGTGCCTGCCCTTGACTTTGAACTCAGGGGAACGACGAACTGGCTGCGGAATGTGGTGACTCATGAGTTCACTCACATCGTCCAAGTCCAGACGGCGATGAAATTCGGCCGCAGAGTGCCCGGGATTTATCTCCAATGGTTGGGCTACGAAGCCGAGCGGCGGCCCGATGTGCTCAATGGATTCCCAAACGTTATTGTCTCCTATCCGATACCGGGGGCGATCGTTCCCGCGTGGTTCGCAGAAGGAGTTGCGCAGTACAACCGGCCGGAGCTTGGGTATGATTCCTGGGATAGTCACAGGGATATGATCCTCAGGATGTACGTTCTCGATGGAAAAATGCTCTCTTGGAACCAGATGGCAGTTTTTGGGAAGACAAGCTTTGGGAACGAATCGTCGTACAATGCGGGGTTCTCCTTCGTGCACTATCTCGCCGCACGATACGGTGAGGAGAAGCTCAACGAAATCTCCCGGAATCTTGGTCGGCTACCTACGCTTACAATCGACGGGGCTATCGAGAGGGCCACTGGAAAGAGTGGACGTGACATCTATGAAGAGTGGAAATCCTGGCTGACAACGCGGTACGAGCAGAGTGTGGCATCCATCAAGACTCACCTCGTTGCAGGTGAGATCATTTCCGATGTTGGTTTTGGAAATCTCTATCCTGCCTTCTCGCCAGATGGGAAGAGAATTGCATACGTCTCGACAAAAGAGCAGGACTATTTCAGCTTGGCCTCTCTGTATGTTTATGATTTTGGGACGAAGGAGGAGAAGCATCTCGTCACTGGAGTTTCCTCCTCGCTGGCATGGTCGCCAGACGGAAGAAAGATCTACTACGCAAAGGCCACCCGTGAGAACAAACATTGGTCAAGCTACAACGACATCTACGTCTATGACCTTGAGTCAAAGGAAGAGACTCGTTTAACCCACGCTCGGCGTGCGAAGTACCCAGCGATCTCGCCCTCAGGTGATCGCCTTGCCTGCGTTGTCGAGAGTGACGGAACAGCGAATCTCGTTGTCATGGCTGTCGATGGAACGAGCGAAAGGTCTCTGACGAGTTTCAAGGAAGGGGAGCAAGTCTACACTCCTGCGTGGTCGCCCGACGGGTCGACGCTGGTCTTCGGGTACTCGGACAGGAAAGCACAGCGCCTCGCGAGCATCAGTGCTCAGGGCACAGATTTCAAGTTCTTAACTGAAGGTCCCGTAGACAGTCGCAACCCAACCTTTTCAACCGATGGGAAGAGAATCGTCTTTTCATCTGATCGAACCGGCATCTTCAACCTTTACTCTCTTGATATTTCGTCGCGTTCGCTCGATCAACTCACGAATGTCCTCGGTGGCGCATTCATGCCAACGGTCGATTCAACAGGCGATGTTGCATTTGCCTCTTATACCTCTTCCGGCTACAAAATCGCACTGCTAAGAGGGTACCAACCTCTGAAGCTCGATGACTCGCAGTACGCCCTACGGTGGCCAGATGCCTGGAGCTCACTCGACCCTACGTCGCTGGCATCTGCAAGTCACGAGGCTGGCAAGAATAATATCGATTGGACTCGACTGCGCGATTTCGACGATTCGGATACTTGGAACCCCGCAGGGGCAAGTTCAGGGCGTCCTTACAAGAATGTCTTCACAAGCCTTTCAATCTTGCCATTGCTGCGTGTGGACAATTATAACAGCCGTAATCGCGGACTGGATGTTCTCAAGCCAGGATTCTTCTTCCTTTCGAACGATGTCCTGGATAAGTATGGGATCTTCGGAGGAGCTGCAATAAACAAGCGAGGCGAACGAGACCTGTTCTTCACGTTCGATTATCGAGACAAAGTTCCGCTTCTCTACGATCTGGGTCTCGATCCAACAGTAGAATTTGGCGTATACAACATCAGCAGAAGCACTGGTTCAAAGATTGAGCTTCCGCTCAACACGATCGATGTCGATGTGACGTACAGTTTGTTGGAATTCGACGTGAGTTTACAGCAGAAGATCTTCACCCCGATGCATGATCTGCGGATCGGGTACACACACAGCCGCTACAATGCAAGCGTCGAGAGTTTCATCCTTCCCGGGCCTCCACCGGCGCTTATACCAGCTTCCAGCGATCTCTATCTCATCGGCAACAATTTGTCGGTGACCTGGGATTTCGACGGGTTATCGCCGTCGCGCTATCAGGAGATTAATCCCGTTGGAACGAAATTCGAGTTGAAATACTCATATGAGTTCAGCAAGTTCAACTCAACCGGAGATTATGAGGTCACGAGCACCGGCCTCCAGCCTCGCTACACCCAGTTCAATTTTCATCGATTGGAGGGAAACTGGATGGAGCATCTTCCTCTGCCAGACCGAAGACACACGATGTCGGTTAACCTTCGAGGCGGGAGTATTTTTGGTCCTCGAGTTGACGATTTCTTTGACTTCTACGTCGGCGGGCTTATCGGGATGAAGGGGTATCCGTATTATGGGGTTGGCGGCAACAAGTTTGCAATGGCAAATCTCACGTATCGTTTTCCAGTCTGGGAAGATATCGATACGCGTGTGCTTCAGCTCTATTTCGACAAACTCTACGCGGGCGTCTACGGAGATTATGGCGATGCGTGGAGCGGAGACGCAGAACCGTTGAAGGACTTCAAGAAGGATGCGGGTGTCGAACTTCGATTAGAGGGGTACTCATTCTACGCCTATCCGACTCGCGTCTTCTTCGACGCCTGCTATGGGTTCGACAGGTTCACGCGAGTGATCAACGGAACTTCGGTGACCTACGGTCGGGAGTGGAGGTTGTATTTCGGCGTACTGTTCGGTTTTGACTTGATGTAGAAGAATTCTCTCTCATTCATTTGTGAGGACAAAAGTGAAGAGACTGTTCATCGCTGTTTCCGTGATTCTGGTTTGCATTTACACGGCTCCCGGGGGGGAAGGAGTGAGGGAAAGCCTTTGCAAGGGGAGCAGAGCGGCAGCACGCCGAGCGTTCACAGGAAGCCCTGCAACGGATTTCTTCTCCACTGCTACACTACAGCTGTCGTCGGGCTCTGCCGTCTTTCAAGAGCCGAACAATGTCGAGGACCGGAAATCGCCAGTGCTTGCAGCGGTTCTCTCGGCGGCAGTGCCGGGTGCAGGAGAGTTCTACTCCCAGAGTTATATAAAGAGCGGTGCGTTCCTTGCGGCTGAAGTGATCTCATGGATTGTCAACGTATCGTACAACCGGAAGGGCGATCGAGCGACAACTGACTTCCAGAATTATGCCGATGCCAATTGGAGCGTCGTGCGCTATGCTGAGTACCTTAACAAAAATGAGGGAGGCAACATCGGTATCAGTCCCAACGAAAACCTACCGGTGTGGCAGAGAGTAAACTGGGCTGAGATCAATGATTTTGAGAGGAAGCTTGGGGGCTTCTTTTCACACACGCTCCCTCCACATGGTGACCAGCAGTATTACGAGTTAATCGGGAAGTACCCGCAGTACAATCCGGGGTGGGATGATGGTGGAGGTCCTATCTCAGAGACGAATATCTCGCCCCACTTTAAGGGTTACTCCATCATGCGGGGAGATGCAAACGATTTGTACAATACAGCAAGTGCAGCATTGGTTGTTGTCGTTGCAAACCATATCCTGAGCGCTGCCGATGCTGCATGGAGCGCAGCCCGATACAATAACGTTCACACGGCACTCGAAATGAAAATGCAGCGCACACCGCTCGGGTTTGAGTTGGTGCCCACTGCAACAGTCAGTGTACGATGGTAGGTCTGCGATTTCGTCGAGGCTTACTTCCTCAATCTTGCCAGGTTGACGGCACCAGCTGCAAGAAAGAGGAGGTTGGCGAGCCACGCAGTTACAAAAGGATCGAGTGATCCGTTGTATCCAAAGACTTGGCTCGTCTTCATGAAAAGAAGATAGATGAAGCAGATGCCAATACTAATGCCGAACTCCACCGCAAGTCCGCTTCGTCGTTTGGTCGAGGAGAAGGGAACCCCAAAGAAGACGACGATGAAACTTGCAAACGGGAATGAGATCTTCCCATAAAGGTCCACCAGCCACCGCGAAACATCGTTACCACTTCGTCGCTGATTCTCAATAAACTTTTTTAGATCGGGATACTCCATTTCATCCGGCTTTTCTTGCTTCTTTTCGATGTCATCCGGGACGAAGTGAAGTCTGCCGATGGGCCACGAGATGAAGCGCTCGGCGTATTCTTTGTCCACGCCAAAAACGCGCCTCATCCCGGCCTCGAGCGTCCAGGTTCTCGAATCAGGGTTCCAGCGCATTCGGAGGGCGTCGAAGCGCTCGGCAACAGCGGTCGGAATCGTATCACTGAATTCCTGGATGCTTACTTGATGGGCAATGCTGCTGTCGACATCGAAATAGCCGATCTCAATGATTTCGGTGGGACTTTCCTGCATGAAGATATTGTATCTATCTTGGGACTCTAAATGCTTCTTCAAGTAGACACGCTCGAGGGCAAACTTCTTTTTGTTGGCGAATGGCACAACCCAGCCGTTGAAGTATATTGCCAGGATGCTAATGATGAAAGCCACAATCAGAAGTGGCGCCATGAACCGGTAAACGCTGATTCCGCCCGATTTCACAGCCGTGAGTTCGTTCTGGTTCGACATTCGTCCTGCGGTGAAGAGACTCGAGAGAAGCAGCGCGACGGGGATCATCAGCTTGACCATCTCGGGCGTGAAGTACAGGTAGTATCGAGCGATGAGCCCGAGGCTTGCGCCCCTGTCCAAGAAGTCGTCGAGATTCTCCATCATGTCGACGACAATAAAGATAGCCACAAATGCAACAAGACCGAAGAGAGCGGTGAGAAGGAATTGTTTGATGATATATCGATCGAAGATCTTCATCGTGAAGATGGTCTATTGATTCTCATGAACCTCGGATTCGAACGCAAACCACCCTCGTGGTGCGAGCTTCATGAGGCTCTTCCAGTTGAATGTTTTTGTCTCTCGCGCGGACCGGATCGTCAGGTAAACCCCGAGGACAGTCAGGAAGATGTTCGCGCACCACATGCCCAGGAAAGGCGTGAGCAGGCCGCGGTCGGCGAGTTTCTCTCCACCGATGAGACACGCCCAGTAGAAGAGGAAGAACCCGAGACTCAAGCTCGCGGCGAGACCGAAGTTGCCGCGCCGCGCCATCATCCCGAGCGGGGCTCCGACAATTACGAACACGATGCACGCGGCTGGGAGGGCGTACTTCTTGTGGACTTCCACCATGTACTGATCAATGTGGATCTCGTTGTAGGAAATGAGGCTCTTCTCGCTCTCGATCATCCCTTGGAGCACTCGTGCTTTCGAGAGAGAGTCTCTCGTGGTAGCGGCTGCAGCGGTCGTGCTCTCCCGTCCCGGAGTGGATGCAATCACGGAAAGCTGGGAGGAAAGCGATTCGATCCGTTTTCGGGATTTGGTGTTCGCTCCTTTGAGGCTGTCAACGTAAGCCATCATCGCTTGGATACTCAGCTCTCGGTCACCGCGAGAAAAGGCGTTCTCGGACGACCGCTCGAATTCGAAGCCCTCTGCCTTGATGGCAATGCGGTGTCTCTCAAATCGGATTCGGCGGTAATCCTTGAACCCTTCTTCCCCCAGTTCATGGATCTCTCCCTTTCGGAGATTCATGATCAAGTATCGATAGTCCCGGGAAAAAGAGAGCGTTCCGCTTTCGGCTCTAATCAAGACACTGGTGTTTGGATTTGTGTAATCATAGATCGTCACGCCTTCGAGATCATTCGAATGCTCGAACGTTTTCCGGACCAGGATGCTATAGCCGCTGATCTCCTGGGAGAAAAGTCCAGGGTCGAGTGTAAGGGTAGGTTTCTTCCGGCGGATGTCGGTCGCCAGAACCTTTGCTCTGTGGTTTGCTTCCGGGAGAATATCGTTGTCGAAGAAGAACAGAAGAACGGTGACGACGACCGATGCGAGAAGCACTGGAGCCATCATCCGGTACAGGCTCACGCCCGCGGCCTTCATCGATGTAATCTCATGGTTTGCGGAGAGACCACCGAATGCCATCAGGGTTGCCACGAGGACGCCCATTGGAACAGCGAGAACCGCCATCCACGCAAGGTTTGTCGTGATCAGTTCGACGATCACCCATGTGCTCAGTCCTTTTCCGACCAGCTGGTCGATGAACCTCATCACGAATTGGAGGACGAAAAGAAGAATGACAACAGTCATACCAAACAGAAAAGGTGCGATGTGAGATCGGAGAATATATCGATAGAGGATCATCGTTCGTGGCAGTTTGTCGAGTGGTCAATGATGAGACCGTTCCAATATACACAGAAGCATGTCCTTTTTCAATCTTGATAAGAGTTAAGTCTTCTTGATTGCTTGATATTGAAGTTTCTTTTTGATACTTTTTTCGCTGAAACACACACAATAGGGAGGGACGCCGAGCCGCTCGATTGCTAAAGGTTCCATGAGAGAAGACGAGTCAATCATGCTCGCTGCTGGGGAGAGTCCTGCGGCAGTGAGGAGATCCTCTCTTCTTGACGGGCATTGCACGTGAACATACATTCTTCGTGGTGAAGGGTTGACTGCCGAGCAATCGAAGCGCCGAGTGCATCGCGGGGGTTCAGCCGCTCCGGCGGTGGTTTTTCTCCTCGTGTGGGTGTTGATTTCCCTCGGTTTGTCGCGTGGGAGATCTCGCGTTGACCAGGGGGATCTCCTTGGGACTCCCGCCGCATCCGGAAAATTCTACTCATCCTCGTCGGACTTCCTTGTCGAGCCCGAGCCTGCTGCTGCGGACACGCTGCCTACTCGGTCGCTCAGATTAGAGCGTCTCCACCACGCTGCTGCAGAACAAGCTCGTGACACCACTCGCCTGATGGTGAAGGATTCACTCGGACGGCTGGTACCTGCGCGGCTTGCGCTTCCTGTCGACTCTGCTGCAAGGATAAAGCAATTCACGTACCGGCGGACGGACGAGCCTCAGGTATCGATCTTCCAGCCCCGCATTCATCCTCTTTTCCTGCGTCCTACCTCGACGGTCTACCGTCGTGAAGTCACCCTCGACTCCACTGGAACGATGGTTATCATCCGCGAGACAGTTGACGGAAAGGATGTGAAGATTCCCCTCGTTGTTCCTCTCAGCGATTATATCCGTTTGAGCTTTGCAGCTGCTGAGCAGAGCGGCTTCGAGGAACTGGCACACAAGTACAAGGCAAGAGAGAGAAAGGATGAGTTGACGGAGCTCCTCGGGAGCGTCACGAATATTGATATTCCAATTCCACCCAACCCGATTCTCAGTCTCTTTGGTGGTCGAGGCATAAATCTGAGAATATCGGGGGCAGTCGACATCCGGGCCGGATTTCGGAACCAGCAGACCCAGCAATCGACGATCTCTGCACTTGGAAATGTCCGGAACGAGCCAGACTTCAATCAAGATGTCCAGATCAACGTCAATGGAACGATAGGCGACAAGCTGAACATCAATGCCGACTGGAACACTCAGAGAACGTTCGAATATGAGAACCAGCTGAAGATCAAATACACCGGGTACGACGATGAGATTGTCCAGAGCGTCGAAGCCGGCAACGTATCATTGTCCACTCCCACTTCGTTTGTTGGCAGTAGCCAGGCGCTCTTCGGATTCAAAGCAGCGTTTCAGATGGGGCCTCTTAAACTGACAACTCTTGCCTCCCAGAAGAAAGGTCAGATCAAGGAAGTCTCCTTGAGTGGTGGGGCGCAGGACCAATCGTTCGAGTTGAGAGCGTATCAATACTCGACAAGCCACTTCTTCCTCGATACGCTCTACCGTCAATATTTCTCTGACTACTATGACAATCCTGTCCCGCGTATCCACACGGAAGCCCGGGTCGTCGACATCGAGGTATGGGTGACGTACCTCGGCCTTGTCGTACCACCGGATGCGCGCAACGCTGTCGCATACATAAACCTCTATCCACGCCCAAAACAAGCGGGGTATCCTGACTCACTACGGAATGTCCAGGAAACCGTTTCGGGTCAGATCGAGCAGGGGCAATTTGTAAAACTGAAAAAGGACGACCAGTATACACTTCATCCAGAGACTGGTTACATAACCCTAAACACCAACGTTCAGCCAGAGCAGGCCATCGCTGTGGCTTATCGAGTCGAAAACAATGCAGGCCCAGATGACGATGATTTCTACGGTGACTTCACAAATGTCGTCCGCGATACCTCCTCCCGACTTGTGCTTAAACTTGTCAAGCCGAGGAATGTGGAGACCAACCCTCAATGGAAAGCAGCTTGGAACTTGATGTTGAAGAACATCTATCCCATTGGCGGACGCGACCTTAAGAAAGAGAAGTTCACCCTCAATATTTACTATCAGCCCCCTGGTGCTGCGCTGCAGGATAATATCGAGCAGGTCAATCTCCTACAGTTGTTAAAGCTCGATAAGACGGACGAATCTGGAACCGGCCCGCCTGACAATAAGTTTGATTTCATTCCCGGCCTGACGATAGACCCCGCGCGAGGAGAGATCATCTTTCCTACTCTTGAGCCCTTTCGTGAAGGTATCATTACAGGCTTCCACGAGCATACAGTGACGGCGCCACCGGACTCCCTCGTTTATGCTGACGTTTACGACACAACTGTGACCGGCGCTCGGAACAACAGCACGAAGGATCGCTTCGTCATCAAAGGAACGTATTCATCTGGTGCTACTTCAACCTACTCGCTCGGGTTTAATGTTGTGGATGGGAGCGTCGAAGTCTATCTCAATACCAACCGTTTGGTGGCGAACACTGACTACATAATGGATTACAGCACTGGACAGCTGATCATACGAAATGACGAAGCGCTTCTCCCAGGTGCGAATGTGCAGGTCAAGTATGAGCAAAACGACCTCTTCGCCCTTGCATCCAAAACCCTGCTAGGAACGAGGGGAGACCTGCAGTTAGGCCCCAAGACGGCTCTTGGCTTCACGATCATGAATCTCAACCAGCAAACGCTGAGCGACAAAGTTCGTCTGGACGAGGAGCCGACGAGCAACACGATCTTTGGGGTTGACGGAAGCACCAGCTTTGACGCGGATATTCTCACAAAGGCTGTCAATCTTCTCCCTATGATCAACAGTCGGACGCCATCCAACATCACCCTGAGAGGCGAAGCGGCCTACATGCGTCCAGACCCAAACACCAGCAAGAGTCCGATCCCGATCGACAACCAAAAGGGAGTTGCATACGTCGATGACTTTGAGGGAATAAAACGAACAATCCCGCTTGGGACATCATATGGGATCTGGCGTCACTCGAGTGTTCCCCGGTACATTCCTGGTCTGGATCCCGACCCCGACCACCCGATACCGGATACGACGAAGGTCTACTCCAAAGCAAAAACGATATGGTACAATATCATCCCGAGTGACGTCGTCGTCAAAGACGTCTGGCCAAACAAGACGGTTGCGCAAGGTTCAGAGCAGCAGACCGTCCTCAATATCGAATACCACCCGACGGAGCGTGGCGTTTACAACTACTCTGTCGACTTGGGGTCGACACTTCGAGCCAACCCAAAGAACAATTGGGGCGGCATCATGCGCGTCCTCTCGTCCACGGCAAACAATCTCGTCGACGAGAACATTAACTTTATCGAGATTTGGGCCAAGGTTTATGGAAACATCAATAGTGGCAAGTTGGTCATCGATCTGGGGCAAGTCAGCGAGGACGTCATCCCCAACGGCAGACTCGACTCGGAGGATGGAATCAACCCTGCCTTTCCTGTGAAAAACGATATCTTGAATGATGGAGAAGATATCGGACTCGATGGACTTACAGACGACCAGGAGAGACAGAAGTACGCAGCAGCTATCGCTGCAGATGGCAGCATGGCGGCGGACCCAGGCGGAGATGACTACTCGTACGCCAGTGGGTCGAACGACTTTTCTCACATTAACGGCACCGAGGGAAACGGGAACAGCGAGATCGGCCGTCTCCCTGATACGGAGGACTTGAACCGGAATGGGGTTGTCGATCTCGTCAACAACTATTTCGAGTACGAAGTCAATTTAGACACGACTGGTGGGGCTTCCAAGAACCCGCTTATCGTCGGCGGCGGCAACGAAGGCTGGTATCAGTTTCGAATACCGCTCATCAACTTCACGAGGACGGTGGGAGATCCAAATTTCTCGGTTGTCCAGTTTATTCGTGTGTGGTTTACCGGGTGTGATCAGCCTGTGCTCGTTCGCATCGCCGATTTCAATCTCGTTGGAAATAACTGGCAGGAGGAGCGCAAGAACGATAGCACGTTTTCTGTGACGACCGTCAGTGTGGAGGACAACCCGGACTATAATAGCCCACCGGGAGTGGTTCGGGCACGCGACCGCACCCGTCCAGATCAAAACTTGCTTTCCAATGAACAATCACTGGCTCTTGATTTTCACAACCTCCCTGATGGCGAAAGTCGGCAGGCCTTTCGTTTCTTCTCATTTCGTCCGCTCGACGTTTTCAACTATAAATCCATGAAGATGTTTGTTCGTGGCGATCCGCACTTGCAGTACAGTGACACTTCGAACTATGATGCCGCTCTCTTCCTGCGGTTCGGAATCGACACCCTGAACTATTATGAGTATCGAGAGCCTCTTCATCCGGGAGAACCAAAAGATCCGGCCACGTGGGGATGGGACCCGTTAAACAACATCGAGACACAATTCTCTGAAATCACGTCTGTAAAGCAGGCACGGGATTCAGTGACCGCGGCGCCTGTTCGCTATCCAGCCACAAGCGGTCCCCCGGGGGCGACGTATTCTGTCGTTGGTAATCCGACACTTACGCAGATCAAGTTTGTCTCCATCGGTCTGGAGAATCCACGGAACAAGGGCACGTCATTTCCGATTTCCGGGCAGGTCTTGGTGGATGAGCTGCGTCTTACGGATGTCGACGATGAACCTGGCGTCGCGTATCGCCTCGACGCCACGATCAAGATAGCTGACCTCGCCACGATCGGCCTTAATCTATCCAAGACCGATCCGACATTCCACTCTCTCGAAGACCGGTTTGGAAGCAGAAACACAAGTGTCAACTGGGGTGTGAATGCAAGCGTCTCGCTGGAGAGATTTTTGCCAGACGGCTGGGTTGGCACGAGCCTCCCACTCTCTTATTCTCACGTGGAAGGCATCAATAAACCCAAGTACTTGCCGGGCACCGACGTTTTGGTGACTGAAGCCGCGCAGCGCGCAGGAGAACAAGCAGCCGCACGCGGTGCATCGCCTGCAGCGGCTCAGTCGGTGAATGATTCCGTTCTTGTCGCTTCACAGACGCTCCGCGTATCGGAGTCGTGGGCAGTTTCCTCCGCCCGAATCGGTCTTCCTAGCGACAAATGGTACATCCGGGACACGTTCAACAAACTTACGCTCGGGTTCAACTACAACACTATCTCTGAACGGAACCCGAGTAGTTCGTTCAGCCAGAGTTGGGGCTGGACAGGAAGGTTGTCGTATGCCCTTACGTTCACCCCGGATAATTACGTCTCGCCCTTTAAGAATCTTTTTGGGAGTCTCCCAATCCTCAAAGACTACAAGGACATGAAGATATACTTCACACCGACGTCCTTCTCCTGGGCTGTCGATGCCCAGAGATCCCAAGCGAGGGAAAGGATGCGAACGCAGGAGGGGGAGAAGCCCATCGTACGAAACTTCTTGTCGGACCGTTCCGTTGCAATGGCGTGGAAGTTTGCAGAGGGTGGGTTGTTCAACCTTGGCCTCGATTACGGGCTCGATATTTCGAGCAGCCTTGTCCATCTTGAGACGGATACGAGCGGCGTGCAGCGGCCCTTCTCCCAGATTCTTCATGATATCTTCTTTAGTAACCGGTTGATCAACTTCGGCAACGATTACAGTTACAGTCAGCGGTTTTCACTTACGCCCCATGTTACCCTCCCCAGCATCTTGAGCATCAATCGCTATATCGATGTCACGACGAGTTACAGGTCGGACTATCGCTGGTCGAACAACCTTCAGCAACAGGACCAGGGCCTCGGAAAGAGCGCCACCGTCACAGCCCAGTTCAATCTGGGATTGAATTTCCGGCTGAAGCAACTTACAGATGCGTGGTTTACTCCACAGGACACAATCCCCGTTTCCTCTGCTCCATCGATCGGAAGAGCGGAAGCGGAAAGGCGGAGAAGGGAGGCAGCGGAAACTGGGTTCAGGGAGAGAGGTCAGCAGCAGAAAGGTGAGGGCGAAGTTAAGAAAGAGCAGCCTGAAGAAAAACGAGAAACAGGGCCCGCAGCAGACACCACGAAGAAAGTCACCGGCGTTACGGAACCCGCAACGGATACCACGAAGAAGGTCACCGGTGTCATGGGGCCCGCAGCAGACACCACGAAGAAAGTCACTAGCGTTACGGAACCCGCGGCAGATACAACGAAGAAAATCATTGAGCCGAAGGAACAGCCCCAACAGGCGCAAGGCCAAGGTGGATTTCTGTCGATCCGTCGCATTCTCCAGTTGCTCATCAAGACGCCGCTTCTCGACTACGACAATGTGAGTGTAAATTTCAGCCAACAGAATTCCAGCCAGAACACTGGCCTGATCGGGAGAACTGGATTCGACAACTTCTGGGGGCGTCTCCCATTTTTCCAGAAGAGTCTCCCGGAAAATGGCCCCTCGCGTCTCTATCAACTCGGGCTTGTTTTTGATCCCAGTGGTGACATACAGAATTTAGGTTTCAGGAGTCGCTTCCCATTCTTTGGGGCGGATGTCGTGCGGGGTCTCAGAGCTCCGGGTGGTAACCTTGTTGATAATTTCTCTCAATCAAACAAGCTGGACTTCAAGACGTCGCGCGAGATAGTCCAAGGGCTTCGGATCGACCTCACATGGAAGGTCGGTTGGTCCTTCAATCGGAACGAAACGTTGATCTCTGATTCCACAACAGGCGCTGTGACGGTGCAGAATGTTGTCACGACAGGCGACATCGAGCGGTCGTACTTTTCCTTCCCGCAGGTTCTTTCTCTCAAGATTTTCAAGAATGATATCTCGGAGGTCGCGCGACGGTTCCAAACACTACAAAACGATCAGACCGATCAGCGGCCCGACGCAGAAAAACTTGCGCAGGCATTTGAAGACGGTTTTGAGTCAGTCCCCTTCCTGAAATCCGTCTTTGGCCGTTTCGTCCCACGTGCAAACTGGTCGCTTCATTGGGATGGGTTGGAGAAACTGCCCTTCCTTCGAACCATTGCGAGCCGTGTAAGCTTGGAGAACACCTACACGTCGACCTTTAGCCGACGGTGGCGGGGCGATCTTGGCGGGGGCGAAATAACAGATTCAGAGAGGATGACGTATGGGTTTGTACCACTGGCAGGCATAAACGTTACGTTCCAGGATTTTCTCAAGGGGAATTTTGGGACAACAATCCGATATTCGACCACGACAACGTATGATCTCAGCACGGCCTCTCAGAATCTGGTCGAGAGCTACGACAACGAGATCTCGCTTCAGGCAAGCTTTGGACGCCGGGGATTTGCCATTCCATTCTTCGGCTTGACGCTGTCAAACGATATCGACATAAGTTTCTCTTATAGCTACACACGAAACACTCGCAGAACCTATGACGTGGCAAATATCGTTGCCGGGGCCGTTCCTCTGGAAGGCCAGTCGCGCACAGTTATCGAGCCGCGGATAAAGTATGTTCTGAGCACGCGTGTCACGGCATCCATTTTCTACCGATACACAAGTGTTGAACCGGATCAGGGAGCTTCGCTCATCCCTGGGACAAAGACGAATGAAGCAGGACTTGACATCCATATATCGATCCAATAGAAGGGGTGATCAAGCGTTGATTATCAGATCGAAAATTGCTATGTTCTAGGCAGAAAGACTTGGGTCTATGAGCGAAAAGAAAGCAAATATCCTGTGGATCGATGATGAGATCGACCTTCTCCGTCCGCACGTGCTCTACCTCCACGACAAAGGGTATGACGTTGAGACAGCCACGAACGGAGAGGACGCCATAGAAATGGTGAAGGAGCAGGCGTATGACCTGGTCTTTCTTGACGAGATGATGTCCGGAATTGGGGGACTTGAGACGCTCGCGGAAATCAAGCAGCTGCGTCCCGATGTCCCTGTCGTGATGATCACAAAGAATGAAGCTGAGAGTTTGATGGAGGAAGCAATCGGTGGGAAGATCAGCGACTATCTCACAAAGCCGGTCAACCCGAGTCAGATACTCCTCACGTGCAAGAAATTCCTTGAAGGGAAGAAAATAACAAGCGAGCACGTTTCTAGGGATTATGTCCAGGAGTTCCAGAAGATTTCGTCTCTTCTTATGTCAAGTCCAGACTCTGGCGATTGGATTGAAGTCTATCGAAAACTCACGGAGTGGGAGATCGAACTCGACGATCACCCAGAGCTTGGACTGGGCCAAACGTTGGCTGACCAGAAGCGAGAATGCAACGTGGAGTTCGGCAAGTTCATTGAGAGAAACTACCGCACATGGCTCGAGCAGACTGATAAACGCCCCACGCTTTCGGTCGACGTTGTCGAGAAGTTCGTTATTCCAGCGCTGTCAGACAAACGTTCGGTTTTTTTCTTTGTTATCGATTGTCTTCGTCTCGATCAATGGCTTGGGATGGAAGCGATGCTGCGGGATCTGTACGATATCAAGAAGCAGTATTATTATTCGATACTTCCTACGGCGACACCCTATTCACGAAACGCGATTTTCAGCGGTCTTTTTCCCAATCAGATCGAGCAGCGGTTCCCAGAGTTGTGGGAGAAGGGAGAGGACGACGATAACAGCCGCAATCGCTACGAACGCCAACTCCTCGACAAACTTCTTGAACGAAAGCGGGTGACTCTCCGGCCTGAGCCGAAATACATCAAGATCCTTGACGCGGAAGTTGGCCGAAGCACCGAACAGAATATTCTCACGCACACCCAAGACAGGCTGACATCCATCGTTATCAATTTTGTCGACATCTTAGCACACAGCCGGTCCGACTCAGATGTGCTGAAAGAAATCGCGCCTGATGAGCCGGCGTACCGCTCGCTGACCAAAGCGTGGTTTCTCCATTCCTCACTCTACAGTATGTTTCGCGCTCTGGCCACACAGGAAAACGTGAAGATCATCGTGACGACAGACCACGGAAGTGTTCGCAGCCTCCGCGGGGCAAGAGTTCTGGGTGATCGAGAAGCGTCCACAAGTCTCCGATATAAGTACGGCCGGAATCTCAAGTGTGATGATCGCCAGGCAATCTTCGTGAAGAACCCTGGAGATTTCATGCTGCCGAAGAGAGGAGTAACGATCAACTATATTATTGCCAAAGAGGACTACTACTTCGTTTACCCTACCGATTATCATAAGTACTTGAGTCAGTATCGAGATAGTTTCCAACACGGCGGCATCTCGATGGAAGAGATGATCCTACCAGTGATCACACTCGATCCGAAAGGATGAGTGCGAAGCCGGACGTCAGGGAGAAGGCATCGTTCACCCTCATGGTCGAAGTGGCACGAACATCAAACGAGGCGGAGACGATTTCTTTCGCAGAGAAATTTGCAGGTCGCCTCGTCCCCAGTGACGTTGTGGCCCTCAACGGTGACCTCGGATCGGGAAAGACCCAATTTGTGAAGGGAGTTTGCCTGGGCCTCGGCGTTGTCGATGTCGTTACAAGCCCATCTTTTGTCATCATGAATCAGTACAAGGCTGCGCGGAATGGGGCAGTCGCGCTTCCTATTTTTCATTTTGATTTTTATCGTATAAGGTCCATCCATGAGCTGTATGATTTGGGGGTCGAAGAGTATTTTTATGGAAAGGGGATTTGTCTAATCGAATGGGCAAGAGCGGCAACGTCACTTTTGCCTATGAAGCGATATGAAGTTGCATTAAGTGTGTTATCCGAAGAGAACACGCGTGAGATAACGATTGAAAAGGTCGAGAAGGATAGATGAAGATCTTGGGAATCGAGACGGGACTTGGAGTGTCGGAAGTCGCTTTCATCGACGACAGCATCTCTTCTTCTCCGTGGACACTGACAGATGGAGAACTATACTCTGAAAATGCAATACAGCTCATCCGTAAACTGTTCGCTTCACGAAATGTGTTGCTTGGGAGCCTAGATGGCATCGCGGTATCGATCGGCCCCGGCTCGTTCACGGGGCTGCGCATAGGTCTGAGCGTTGCAAAAGGTCTTGCCTCGTCAGCTGGCCTGCCGCTTGTTGGAATCTCGACTCTTGAAGGACTCGCCGGGTCGGTGATCTATGGTGGTCTCGTCGAAGCCGGGAGGGAGTTTCTCGCTGTCATCGAGGCGAAGCGTGGCGATTACTACTGTGCCTCCTACAAGAATGATGAAGGTGTGGTCTTGCAGACGAGCGATCCTCATGTCGTGAGTGTCGAAGAGATCTTGAGTGCTTCGTCTGCGAGACGGGGACTTCTGGTAACGGGGAATGGGAAAGACAGACTTGAAGCGCAACTGAAAGATGTCAACGCTTCAGTTGTCCAGGGACTCCAGATCATCGAGAAAAGTAGCCCAGTTTCACCTGCATCTGCTGTCGCAATCCTTGGACTCGAAAAGGTTCGGCGACAAGAGTTTGCCGATGTTGTGTCGCTCGAACCGTCCTACTTGAAAGATTTCGTCATCCACAGGGTAAACTGAATGATGGCCTGGTTCAAGCGCTCCACCCGTAATATTTCCGATGCAACTCAGAAGAAGGACATCCCGGCAGGGATGTGGAGAAAGTGTGAAGGGTGCGGTGAAATCATTCACCAGACGCTGCTCGAGGAGAATCTCTTCACCTGTGTGAAGTGCAATTATCACTTCCGTGTGGGGAGTAGGGAATACTTCTCTCTTCTGACTGACAAAGGGTCTTTCAAAGAGACGGATGCAAAGATGCGGTCGACCGACCCTTTGGGATTTGTAGACACGAAGGCCTACAAAGACCGGATCAAGGAGTCGATCAAGAAAACAGCGCTCCACGACTCGGTGAGGACAGGAAGGGGGAAAATCGAGGGGATCTCCGTGGTCATAGCCTGCATGGATTTCTCTTTCATTGGTGGAAGCATGGGTTCTGTCGTTGGCGAGAAAGTTGCTCGAGCAATCGACCTCGCCTGCCAGACGAGGAGACCTCTTATCATCGTTTCGTCTACTGGGGGTGCTCGCATGATGGAAGGTGCCCTCTCTCTCATGCAGATGGGGAAGACGAGCTCGAAGTTAGCCGTCCTTGGGGAGCGGCACATCCCCTTCGTCTCGATACTCACGGATCCCACGACTGGTGGTGTGACGGCGAGTTGGGCAATGCTGGGCGATATCATCTTAGCGGAACCGGGTGCGCTCATTGGCTTTGCGGGGCCGCGTGTCATCCGCCAGACGATTGGGAAGGAATTGCCAAAGGGATTTCAACGGGCGGAATTCCTGCTCGAGCATGGATTTGTCGACCACATCGTCCATCGGAAAGAGATGAAACAGACCGTTGCGCGGTTGCTCCGTCTGATTCTTGAATGATTTCAGTCCACTATTTTCCTCCTCAACGCTGTTGCCTCCTGAAGTTGCGTGACGATTCACATTCTTGGTATGGCGACGGGTTTTGAATCCAGATGTGGTCTGGAGAGGACTCCCGTCAACGGTGTTCTGGCTTATCGAGGTACCGAACTTAGTATGAGGGGGAATGCCTGCGGAATCGTGGCGGCGAAGTTCGCTGGTGAGTTCGTTCAGTTCGCTTTCGTTCGGAAAACAGACTAAGGCGAAGTAGCTTGTTGATGTGATGAGAACCATCTCGACCATAAGAGAGATGCAGAGGGTAGCAGAGAGACTTCGCCTGAAAGGCAAGCGGATCGGTGTCGTTCCGACGATGGGATTTCTTCATCAGGGTCATCTCAGTCTGATAAAGCTTGCTCGCGAGAAGAGCGATGTCGTAGTCGTCACGATCTTTGTGAACCCGACTCAGTTCAGCCCTGCTGAAGATTTCAGTCGCTATCCACGAGACTTGAGACGCGACCGACGACTCGCTGAAGCGGCCGGGTGCGATGTTCTGTTCACTCCAAAGATGAGTGAAATGTATCCAGAAGACTTTCTCACGTATGTGCAGGTGGAGAGACTCTCGAGCATCCTCGAGGGAAAGTTTCGCCCGACACATTTCCGTGGTGTCACAACAGTCGTTGCGAAGCTCTTCAACATCACAAAGCCCCATCTCGCTGTCTTCGGACAAAAAGATGCTCAGCAGGCGATCATTATCAAGCAGATTGTGCGTGATCTGAATTTCGATATCGATATCCTCGTCGCGCCGATTGTTCGGGAAGCGGACGGATTGGCAAGGAGCTCCCGAAATGTCTACCTGAGTCATGGAGAGAGACGAGATGCTCTAGTTCTTCGAGAGGCACTCGACTTGGCTGAGAGCATGATTCGTCACGGCGAATACGGAACCGGAAAGATCAGGAGGAGGATGAGGCAGCTCATCACTTCAGGCGGACGCGTCGATGTTGACTATGTATCCATTGTCGATGCAGATACTCTTGATGTGTTGCCAAAGCTCCAAAAAGGACGCCGTACCCTCATCGCTCTGGCGGCACGTTTCGGAAAAACAAGGCTCATTGACAACATAGTCCTCACACCATGAATCAGAAAGATCAATCAGGGAGCACCAAGCCGCTTGCGACAGTTATCATGGCCGCGGGCAAAGGGAAACGGATGAACAATCCGGAGATGGCGAAGGTTCTGCATCAAGTCAATGGCAGACCATTGATTGACTATGTTGTAAGCCTTGCCCTGAAGATCGAATCTGCAAAGACCGTTGTTGTAGTCGGCCATCGTCGCGACCTCGTCGTGAGACACGTGGCTGCACAATTTGGTAGTCGCATTGCGTTTGTCGAACAACATGAACAGCTCGGGACTGGGCACGCGGTTCTGCAATCTGGGAAAGCGCTGCATGGATTCATCGGCGATGTGCTTGTGCTTTCCGGAGACGTGCCGCTTCTTTCCAAGGAAACCCTGACACGGTTGATTGGTGAGCATCGTAGACACAGACCGGTAGCAACAATCCTGACAGCGGACCTGGAAAATCCGGTTGGCTACGGCCGGATCCTTCGCCAATCGGATGGTTCTGTGCAAAGGATTGTGGAAGAAAAGGACGCCAGCGAAGCTGAAAGGGGAGTGAAGGAAATCAATACGGGAATCTATGTGTTTGACAAGGTGGAGTTATTCGACGCTCTCCAGCACCTTGGAAGTCATAATGTACAGAATGAATACTATCTTACAGATGTGTTCGAGAGCTTTTGGAGGAAAAGCCAAAAGGTTCTGGCAGTCAAAGCCAGCAATTACAACGAGGTGCGAGGAGTCAACACTCCGGAAGATTTGAGCGAGGCGCAAGAGGTGTATTCGAGACGGTCGATGAGGAGCGGGAACGCCTGAGGCCTTGACATTTGTTTTGATTTTCGGTATTATCTCAAGGGATTTGCAGCAAACATCAAGAGAGGAGATGGGGAGATGAATCGGTCGCTTGCAGTTCTTGTCGCTCTTGTCGTGATCCTGGTGCATACGAGTGTCTTTGCACAATTCAAAGCCCAGACCGAGGAAAAACCAAGTGTGGCGGAATCTATGATCCGCTCGGAGGGTTCGAGCCTCCTTGGCTTCTTCAACCCCGAGAATTTCACGATGCGCCACAGCTATTCGTTCTCGACGATGCTTATGGGAGGGAAGACTATCGGCATCGGGATGTATACGAACAGCATGCTCTACAGAATCTCGGATCCACTCAATGTTCGCCTTGATGTGAGCTTCATGCACTCGCCTTTCAACTCGTTGGGGAAAGACTTTCAGGGGGATCTCAACAAACTCTTCATCAACAGGGCTGAAGTTAACTACAAGCCTTTCGACAACATGATCATTCAGCTCCAGTATCGTCAAGTTCCGTTCTCTTCATACGGCAATTACTATTCACCCTATTACTACAACCCGTTCTAGCAAGGTTTCAATTTCTATCGCTGAACAGCCAGGAATCTACACAGATATTGGCATCGTCTACGGGAATCGTAGACAAGACTCTCTTAGGTAACCGAACCACGATTTGATGGAAGATGGGTTCGGTTATTTTTTTCTGTCTTGGATTGGCTAGGAGATCGTAGAGTTCGCAAAGGTGTCATCGAAGATCATAGCTGAATCGTTTCAGACCGCATTTCGGCAGAGTTGGGAAAACCCCACTCGATGTAACTCTTCCTTTTTGCTCACCAATCATTCATCTCTGAATAGAGTGGCTGTCCGTTGGGGACGTTGTGAAGCAGCGTGGATTCCCGACCGTTCCGGAATGGTGCCGGCCGGGCTCCTGTTCGAAATGGATCCATACGAAAAACATTGAAAGGGGGAATGTTTTGACAGCGAAAACTCTTGCGCGGAAGATTGTGCAATTCGCACTGACGAAAAAAGCTTCTGATGTCGTCATTGTTGACTTGAGAACAATTACTCCTGTTACTGATTTCTTTGTTATCTGCTCCGCGGACTCCGACACTCAAGTCAAGGCAATTGCCGACGCTGTCAGGAGTGGAATGGAGAAGTTCGGCCACGAGGCGTGGCACAAGGAAGGGTATTCTCACCTCAATTGGGTGCTGCTTGACTACGTAGATGTCGTCACACACATCTTTCGCAAAGAAGTCAGGTCATTCTACAACCTCGAGAGGTTGTGGGGGGATGCGAAGTTTGAGCGTGTCCTGGATAAACCGGCAAAGGTGTTGACAACAAGAGTCGGGAAAGCTGGCAGGTCGCCGAGGAAACAGTCATCATGAAGGCGTATCTCATTGAACGTTTCCAAAGAGCGGTTCAAGCATTGGGGTACACGGATGGACTTCGCCCGGAATTTGAGAAACCCAGAGTTCCTGAACACGGCGATCTCACGACGAACATTGCGATGGTTCTTGCGAGAGATCTGAAGAGAAACCCCCGCCAAGTTGCTGCCGACATTGTGGCGAGCGTAAATCTCGAAAAGGAATTCGTTGGGAAGGTTGAAGTCGCGGGGCCGGGGTTCATCAACATCTGGTTCACTGACGCCTTCTATCTTCACGAGCTTGCCTCGATCATCGAAGCAGGTTCATCGTTCGGGCGGTCTGCCGCGGGTGGGAGAAAGAAGACGCAGGTTGAGTTCGTGAGTGCAAACCCTACAGGTCCTCTCACAGTCGGACACGGTCGCAACGGAGTTTTTGGAGACACGGTTGCGAACCTGCTTCAGTGGACAGGACACGAGGTGACGCGGGAGTACTATTTCAACAATGCGGGTCGACAGATGCGTGTCCTCGGAGACTCCGTAAGACTCCGGTACCTTGGACTCCTCGGTCAGCAAGTTGAATTTCCTGAGGATTATTATCAGGGGGATTACATCAAGGAGATTGCCAAGCGGCTCTTCGATGAGTTCGGGGACACGCTTCAGAATGAGAATGCTGGGGGAGTTTTCAAGCAAAGGGCAGAGACGGAGATTTTCGAGGACATAAAAAAGACGTGTCTTCGACTTGGTATCCATTTCGATGTCTTCTATAATGAGAACTCACTCTACGAGGCTGGAAGAGTGAAGGAAGTGATCGATGAGTTAAGGGAGAAGGGTTATGCGTACGATCTTGACGGGGCGGTATGGTTCAAGGCGACTGCCTTTGGTGCGGAGAAGGACAAGGTAATTGTGAAAAGCACGGGGGAGCCGACCTACCGTTTGCCTGACATTGCGTACCATCGGGAAAAGTTCAAACGCGGCTTCGAGCTTATCGTTGACATTTTTGGTGCTGATCATCTTGCGACATACCCAGACGTACTCGCTGGTCTCACGGCCCTCGGATACAACACCGATCATATCAAAGTTCTTATACATCAATTCGTGACTCTCATACAGGACGGCGTCGTTGTGAAAATGTCGACGCGTCGGGCCACCTTCGTGACGCTCGATGAGCTCATCGATGAAGTTGGGGTTGACGCCGTACGCTACTTCTTCCTGATGCGCAGCATAGGGAGTCATCTGAACTTCGATCTCAGTTTAGCCAAGAAGCAATCCGAGGAGAACCCGGTTTATTATCTCCAATATGCTCATGCGAGGATAGCGAGTATAGTTCGATTTGCTGGAGAGTCCGCAAAGGAATTTGGATATCAGCTTGATGAGATCACAGAGCTTCGTCCAAACTCGGACGTCCTCAGCTTGCTGAAGCACCCGGAAGAATTAGGGCTAGTCAAACAGCTTATCGATTTTCCTGAGGTCGTTGAATCCTGTGCCCTGAGTTTCGAGCCACACCGCCTCTGCGACTTTCTCAGTAACGTTGCCACCATGTTTCACAGGTTTTACCACAATCACCGCGTTGTGAGTCAAGACGAAGGCTTGACTCGCGCCCGTCTTCTTCTCTGCGTAGCAACGCGCATCGTCCTGGCGAATGGCTTCAAGATTCTGGGGATATCCGCTCCCGAACGGATGTAGTCTGCAACCTCTTTGCTGCAATTCGCTGTTGACTTTCAGCCAGACATTTCCTAAATTGGTGCTGTCGTTTCCAATAGCCGCATCTCGTCTTTGGTCCAGAAAGGGTGTAGCCCTCCAAGATTGATACTGCAGTTTTTCTTGCTCTTCGGAATTCCTTTCTTTTTGATTTCATAGACTTAGCACGGTTTCTTGGAGGATTGCCTGATTGACTTTCGGTGCCTCGTTTCGTAAATTGGCGTTGCCTTTTTCGGTTGGATTCAGGATTTGTCGCAACGGGTGTCGATAAAGCCGATTCCGTGCATATGAAGATCAACCAAGGGTTCTATCCATAAAAGGAAATAGTCCCCAGATGCAGAATCTTCTGGTCACAGGAGGGGCAGGTTTCATCGGGAGTAATTTTGTCCGTTATGTGCTTGGAGCGCACCCTTCCTACACCGTTGTGAACCTTGACAAGCTCACCTACGCGGGGAATCTAGAAAATCTGGAAGACGTCGCTGGCAATCCCCAGTATCACTTTGTGAAGGGGGATATCGGTGATCAGGATCTCGTTGAATCGACTGTGAAGCAGCATAGAATCGATTCGGTCGTGAATTTCGCAGCTGAATCCCACGTCGACAGAAGTATTCTCGGGACGGCGCCCTTCATTCAGACAAACATCTTGGGGACGCATGTCTTGCTTGAGGTTGCGAAGGATTGTTCCGTCGCCAGGTTTCTGCAAGTCTCAACGGATGAGGTGTACGGATCAGCTCCGGCCACCTTGAAATTCACCGAGGAAAGTCTCCTGACCCCAAGCAGTCCCTATGCGTCAAGCAAAGCCTCGGCCGACCTGCTCGCGCTCTCGTACTTCCGCACGTTTGGGACTCCAGTTGTGATAACCCGGTGCTCGAACAACTACGGCCCGTACCAATTTCCAGAAAAGTTGATTCCATTGATGATCTCGAATGCGGTCAACAACCTTCCGCTGCCCGTCTATGGCGACGGTCTCCAGATCAGGGACTGGATTCATGTTCGTGACCATTGCACGGCGCTCGATCTCGTTTTGCATTCTGGCACACTGGGCGAAATCTACAACATCAGCGCTGAGGATGAGAGGAAGAATTTGAGCGTGGTGCGACTTATTCTTAAAAAAATGGGGAAGCCTGAAAGCCTTATAAGTTTTGTCGCTGACCGGCCTGGACACGATCGCCGGTACGCGATCAGTGTGGCAAAGATACGTGAGGAATTGGGATGGAGCCCGCAAACGAGCTTTGAAGAAGGACTCGGATCGACAATCGATTGGTATCTCAAACACCAGACATGGTGGGAAAACGTTCGGAGCGGCGAGTACAAAGAGTACTACCGAAGGATGTACGAAGAGAGATAATGTGATTCACATGAATTTGAAAGATAGAATCCGGAAGAAGTCCGCCACGATCGGTGTCATTGGACTCGGCTATGTAGGACTCCCGCTCGCTGTCGAGTATGCTGCGAAGGGTTTCCGGACCGTCGGCATTGATGTGGATCAAAGGAAGGTCGACAGCGTAAACTCCGGCGAGAATTACATTGACGATGTTGATTCCGACGTTCTTGCCAAGCTTGTGAAGCGGGGCCGTTTGAGTGCCCGGAGCGACTATGAGTGCATCTCGAGTCTGGATGTGATCCTGATCACTGTACCGACACCGTTTACGAAGAGCAAGGAACCGGATATCTCGTACATCCTTGCCGCGACCGAAGGAATCGCAAAGGGGTTGAGAACTGGACAACTCGTTATTCTGAAGAGCACGACATTCCCAAACACGACCGAAGCCCACGTTCTGCCAATCCTGGAAAGAAGGGGATTGAGGGTGGGGAAAGATTTCTTCCTCGCTTTTTCTCCCGAACGGATCGATCCGGGGAATAAGAAGTTCACCACGGCGAATACTCCTGTCGTGGTTGGAGGGGTAACGAAGGCTTGCACCGAGCTTGCCTGTTTGGCAACTGAGGAGGTTGTTTCAAAAGCCGTTCCGGTCTCGAGCCCGAACGTAGCCGAGATGGAGAAGTTGCTGGAGAACATCTTCCGGAGCGTGAACATCGCGTTGGTGAATGAATTGGCGCAGCTTTGCGACCGCATGGGCGGCATCGACATCTGGGAGGTCATCGAATCAGCAAAGACAAAGCCCTTTGGCTATATGCCTTTCTATCCGGGGCCGGGTATTGGTGGACATTGCATCCTCATCGATCCTTATTACCTTGCGTGGGTAGCCCGACAGTACGATTTCCAGATGAAGTTCATCACGCTTGCGGCTGAGACGAACGAGGATATGCCTTTCTACGTGAAGAACATGATCCTCCGTGAGATCAGCCTGCTTCCTGTGAGTCTCACCGATGCGAAGATCCTCATTCTTGGCGTTGCCTTCAAGCGAGATGTGGACGACACGCGACACTCCCCTGCACTGAAGGTGATGGAGCTTCTCCTTCAGGAAAATGCCAGGAACATCTCATACAACGATCCTCATGTCCCGTCAGTGGAGGTAGACTCACAGAGATTCGAGTCAGTCCCGATCACGAAAGCGCTGCTGTCATCCGCCGATTGTGTTGTGATCACTACGGACCACAGTGACTATGACTACCGTATGATCCTGCGGCATTCGAAACTTGTCGTAGATACCCGCAATGCGACACGTGGGCTGCAAACCGAGACGTGCAAAATTGTCCGGCTCGGGAATCGTGTGTAACGATAGCTTCCATTTCTAACGGACACCTAAGCATTATGAGAACAAATAGACGAATTCTTATTTTGGTAGGCCTATTCCAGCTTGTCGGCGGCATCATCATCGCCCAGGCGAAGAAAGAGATTCCCAGTTCAGGGATGGAAGGGGTAACAGGGAAATCGACGTTGGGCGCACAACAGTTCCCAACAGTGCCAATGGAATCGACGATTGATCCAGAACAATATGTCGTGGGTCCGTCTGATATCATCAACGTTGGCCTTTGGGGACTCGTGAGCGCAAGCCTGCCTTTGAGTTCAACTCCTCTGGTAGTTACTCCCGAGGGCACGCTGATCGTCCCAACGGTCGGAGAGATACGAGTGGCTGGCCTGTCGCTCGCAGATGTGAAAGGAAAGGTCTCTCAGGAAGTTAAGAAGAAATACCTTTGGTGCGACGTGACGGTGACACTTCTGAGTCCTCGGAGTTTCTTGGTGAACGTGAGTGGGGCAGGATTGAGCCAGGACACTTACGTTGCCTCTGCGGTCGAGAGGGTTGATAAGCTCGTCACGGAGGCGAGCCGAATGCATGCCATCTCCAGCGCGATGCCAGCGCAGACAAAGCCCACAGCAGGAGGAGAACAAACCGAGAAAGAAAGTCCGACGAGTGAAGTGAGGCGGGATGAATTGAGAGAGCCTGCGAACGAGCTTTCGACAAGAAACATTCTTCTGAAGCGTCGGGATGGGAAAAGCTACAGGGTTGATATTCTTCTCTATTACGCAACGGGCGATGGTCGGTACAATCCTTTCTTGCTCGATGGGGATGTCGTGGTTATTCCGAGGAAGGATCTAGAAAGGAATTTTGTCTCTATCTATGGAGCAGTCAATGCACCTGGCCAGTATGAGTTTGTGGCTGACGATAGTCTTACGAGGACTGTAAGGATCGCACAAGGCACTACCGAGCTCGCTGACCTCGAAGACGTCATCATATCTCGACTCTCAGAGGATGGTGACAGGACGGATGAGATTCATTTGAATCTGGATGCAATCTTGCACGGTAGGGAACCTGACTTTCCAATTCACAGAGGGGATCGAATTTCAGTGAAAGAGAAGCTTGACCTCCGTAGGGATTACAAGGTGTTCGTCTCGGGTGAGGTAAAACAGCCCGGGTACATTCTCATCACTCGGCAAAGCACTCGACTTTCGAAAGTCATTAAAGACGCCGGAGGATTCACTGAGTACGCCTCTCTACCGGAGGCGATGATTCTTCGCCCGGAAGAGAACTTCCCGGAAATGACTCCTAGCTTTACTCATGCACGGACGATGCGTTCAATTAATCCTTTTTCACCCGACAGCCTGTATTATTTGCTTAGTGTGAGGTCGAACTATCGCACTGTTGTTGCAGATTTTCCACGCGTCTTCACAACGCACGATTCTGCGCAAGACATTACGATTCTGGATAAAGACGTCATCATCATTCCGTCGAATCGGAAGACCGTTTATGTCGACGGACAGGTTGTGAATCCCGGACATGTTCCTTTCGTTGCAGGACAGAAGTTCGAAGACTACCTTAAGAAGGCGGGGGGATATTCAGAGGAAGCTGATGAAGGGGAGGCGCGAGTCATCAAAGGGAAGACTCTTGAGTGGGCGAAGCCTGAAGACACGATTGTTGAGTCTGGAGATCGAATCTACGTCCCAAGGAAGCCCCGTCGGGAATTTACTTACTACTTCAATATTTTCAGAGACGTATTTGGCATTGCCACCGGAGTTGCTACCATTACATTGCTTTATATTCAGATCAACAAGTAAGGATATTCTCCACATGGATAAACACACGAGCGTAGAACAGGAGCGGGTGGGGATTACCGGGATGAAGGACGCCGAGCCTAAAGCACTGGGAGAAACACTGCTAGATTTCTTCTCTGTTGTTACCAAGTGGAGGAAGCTGCTTGTCTGGTTTGTCCTGGCTTGTACGGTCCTCGCTGGAGGTCTCGCTGCCATTAGTCCGAAATGGTATAAATCCACGGCGACGGTTTTCCCGGCTGAGCAGACATCCATGTTCGCCGGTCTAGAAGGGATCTCTGGACTCAGCAGTGTGCTCGGTGCAGGGAGAGCCCTCAGTAGCCTTACGGGAAGAGGAACGGAATTGGATCGGTACATGGCGATCTTGAAGAGTGAGACCGCCCTCATGAAGGTTATCGAGCGATTTGACCTTACGAAGGTATACGGAATCACCGCGTACCCTCGCGAAAAAACAATGCAAGCATTACTCTCCAACACCGAGTTTGAGAGTGCGGATGAAGGAAATCTTGCCATATCCGTGTTCGATCAGGATCCGCAGCGCGCAGCTGATATGGCGAACTACTTCGTACAAGTTCTCAACGAGATAAATTCCAGTATGCAGGGAACGAACGCCAAGGCCAACCGAGAGTTCATCGAGCAAAGAGTCGAAAAGTGCCAGATCGACTTGCGTGTGGCGGAGGACACGCTGAAGAAATTCCAGCAAGTGAGCGGTATGATCATCGTCCCCGATCAGAGTAGTTCAAGCATTTCTGCTGTCGCAGAGTTGTATGCGACAAAAGCCAGAAAGGAGGTCGAAGCGGCGATTCTCCAACGAACCGTAGGTCCTGACAATCCGCTCTACAGGCAGACGCAGGTTGAGCTGGAGCAATTCAGCAAGAAGGTAAGCGAGATACCAGCAATGGGGATTGGCTCCCTCAGGCTGTACCGTGATGTTGCCATCCAGCAAAAGATCCTTGAGTTCCTCCTTCCTCTCTACGAGCAAGCGAAGATGGAAGAGAAGCGGAGCACTCCTTCAGTGATCGTGCTCGATCACGCCCAAGTTGCAGAACGAAAGGCAAAGCCGAAAATCCTTCTTTACGCCGTCCTTGCATTTGTTGTTTCGATGGTGCTTTCCGTGTTCATCATCTTCCTTCGCGAGGGGGTGAGCCGGCTCCGCGCAGTGCAGCCAGAACGCTTCGACCAGATCTGGAAGATTGTGCGGTCAGACTGGTTTGGCCTGAGGTGGAAAGGTAATGCGAGGAAGTAAGGTAGAGCTACCGAAGTGGATCAAGAAGCATTCCTGCCCGCGGAGTGAAAGCCGAACGTGCGGGAAGCGCCAGCCGCAAACGATAAAGAGACTCCGAGCTCGCACAGTCATCCTTTATATTTTTGGCTATTTTGCCCTGCTGTTGTATCATGGGATTTTCTGATGTTTGGGTCGGAGTCTGGCGCTTTGTGGCATTGGAACAATCACTCGAACCAAGTAAGCGAAAGCGGTGAGCTGGGTCTCTTTGCTATGCTTTGGGATTTGCCTTGGGATCGTCCTATCCTGTTTCAGGCGCGAGGCGGATATCCTGTCCCCCGGGAGAGTGTTTGGCTTCGTGTGGAGCCTTGCAATCGGGTTGGCCGATCTGAAGCTGAGCAGGGTACAACAAACTTGGAGCCTTGAGGGTTGGGCGTTGCTACTCATCGGTATCTCCTCCTTTCTGGTCGGGACATCAATAGCGTTCGTTTTGAGCCTCGGGAAAAAACTGGTCCCCATCAGTGTAATGCGTCGGTTGTTGCGACAGGAAGAAGTCGTTGAACAACGGCTCTTCTGGTTTATCGTTGTAGGTGTTGGACTATACACCGTTTCGTACCTGGTGATCTTCCTGGCCAAAGGGTGGCTTCCCGTGTTTGTCGTAGGTACAAAGTTATCAAGGGTTGATTTTTATGTATTTGGCTTTGGAGTTCTCATCAATTCAACGGCATTCATTGTGTTTCTTACCGTTGTGTACCTTCTGCTTGTTAATGAGAGGAGAGCAGAGAAAATATTCCTCACATCCATCACCCTCATTGCCTTGGGTTCGTATTTTCTTCTTCTCCAGAGATTTCAGATTATCATGGCAGCGATAGTCTGTTTCACCCTTCTTTACTATGCAACATCATACATCAAACCCAGGATTGTGCTTTTCATGTTTCTTGGAGTTACTGTTCTCTTTTACTGGATTTCAACGCTGAGATTTCGTTATCTGGAACTCCTCTCACTGTATCTTTATTCCACATCGGGAATGAGATTCTCCGCTACGTACGCGTTCCTGACGGAACCTTACATGTATTTGGTGATGAATCTTGAAAACTTTGTTCGTGCCGTGAATCTCCTCGATCATCACACGTATGGATATTTTACCTTTGATTTTCTTGTTTCAGCCACAGGACTTGAGAAATGGCTGGGCCAGTACTTCGCTATTAATCGCATGCCCTACCTTAACAGCGGCTACAACACATACTCGGCTTTCTGGGTCTTTTACAGGGATTTCGGCGCTGCGGGATTAGCGTTGATTCCCTTCGTACTCGGCCTGAGCATTAGCCTTTTGTATTACCGTATGCGCTCCAACCCCACAATCAAGAATGTGACAGCGTATGGAGTGATGGCGTTCGTGATGTTCATTTCTTTTTTTGTTTTTCCTATTTCGTTCCTATGGTTCTTATACAATATGCTTGCGTTGTATTGGGGCCTCCGGTGGGCACTAAGGCCGAGGAAAAGTTATGTTCAGTCTGGCCCCATCGCAGAGCAACATTGAGGAAGACAGTTGTCCAGCGAGAATGAACTGGAATGATTTCCAAGCAAGTCACAAAGAATTTTCTTTTCCTGTTTCTGTCAAATGTTATCGGACAGCTGTTTACCCTCGCAGGTTTCATCCACCTCGCGCGTATTGTAGGGGCGGAAGGGTTTGGAAGATTTTCGTTTGCGCAAGTCGTTGCTCTCTTTTTTCTGTATCTTGCTGATTTTGGTCTGCAAACTCTGGGGACTCGTGCAGTCGCTCAGAAGAGCGAGGCAATCTCCAAATACGTTTGGGAAGTCACCATATTGCGGGCAGTTTTGGCGGGAGGTTGTTTCCTTTTGCTCGTGGTTTCGTCTTTTGTTTTTCCACCGTTTCGTGAGGTACGATCTCTCATCATTATCTTTGGTTTTGCTTTATTCCCCTCTGCTGTGTTGTTCGAATGGGTGTTTCAAGGTCTTGAGCAGATGGAATATGTTGCTTTGGGGAGAGTCTTGAAGGGGATCGTCTTTGCAGGACTTGTATTCGTTTTTGTTCATACTTCCGAACACCTGAAAGATGCAGCTCTCTTCTATGTGACGGGTATCGCTGTTGCCGCTGCTCTACTCATAAGAGTATATTTCAGAAAGTATGGATTGGTCTGGGGCAAGATGGACCGCGTGGAATTGAAGCACACTCTGGTCGCGGCGGTTCCACTGGCAGCAGGATCATTCATTACGCAGGTCAACTATAATTTTGGAACGATAGCGTTGGGTCTCTTCCTAACGAATAAAGACGTTGGCTTGTTTTCAGCAGCCTATAAGATTGTCCTGTTCCTGTTGGCATTTGCCGCTGTTGCTGCCGCCAACGCCGTTTTTCCATTGATGGCGAGATCATATAAGAAGTCAATGACCTTGTTTAGCCACTCGTTGAAGAACCTTCTGCGGGTTTTTGTTCTTGTTGCTATCCCTGTTGGAATCGGAGGTTGCATACTCGCCCCCCGGATTATGGGCTTTCTCTATTCTCCGGAGTATCAAGAAGGGATCATAGTTTTACAGCTATCAATTTGGATGGTAGTGATTGTGATCTATCGCATGATATTCGAGAACGTCCTCATCGCTGCTCACAATCAGCGAAACTACTTGGTGGGTTATATGCTCGCAGGTGCGTTGACGATCTTGGGAAATCTTCTCCTGGTTCCCGTTCTGGGTCTTGTTGCCCCAGCTATGGTCGGAATATTTTCAGAGTCTGCATTGCTGGTCTATTTTGTTACATCTTGTAAATTTGTTCGTTTTTCGTATGTGTTGAGAGTTACTGTCAAACCCTTGCTGGCTGGCTCAATCATGGGGCTCGCGTTGTGGATCTTGCCACTGAGTCTCTTTGTCTTGGTGGCCGTTGGTATCGTTACCTATTTCGCGCTCCTTCTCGTCTTTCGGGCCCTTACCGTTGAAGAAGTGACTGCTTATGTGCATTCATTGGTGCGATGAAGTAAATCTACTCGTGCAATCGACTTCCATTGATAGCTTTCCTGTCGCAGGTGCAACTACACAGCCGAGGGTAGCTGCTGTGGTCCTAAATTACAGAGAGGTTGAGGACACAAAAAACTGTGTTCTCTCGCTGCGACAATGTGGCTACCAGAATCTTGAGATCATCCTCGTTGATAATGCGTCGCAGAATGGCAGTGTAGAAGAACTTGCTCGTGCCTTTCCCGATTTGCCTTTACTCATACAACCCACAAACCTCGGCTACGCAGGTGGCAATAATGCTGGCATTCGATTCGCGTTAACGATGAATGTGGATTACATCCTCATATCGAACGACGACGTTGTCGTGACGAAGGGCTTTTTGGAGCCAATGGTTGGTATGATGGAACGAGACAAGGGTATCGGTATTGTGAGCCCGAAGGTTTTTTACTCGTCATCTCCTCAGGAAGTATTCGCCGCTGTAGGTGAATTCAACTCATGGTTATGTACTGGCATGGACAAAGGGCGTAATGAGGAAGCCTGTCGCTCTGCAACACTTGAATGCGATGTGGACTATGTTCCTGGTGTCCTCCTTCTTATTAGACGAGAGGTTTTCGAAACGGTTGGTTTGTTCGATGAGCGCTTTTTTATGTATTTTGAAGACGTCGAATTCTCTCGTCGGGTGAGGACACGATACCGTATGGCGTATACCGCTCGCTCCGTGGCGTTTCACAAAGGAGGCGCAGGTAAGGGATGGAGAAACTACTCGGAACTCTACCTGTACTATCATACAAGAAATCGCATGTGGGCCTTTAGAGGTGAAGGATGGTTATACAGGCTCTATGTCGTTTTGTTTACTTTGTCCAACGCTATCGCTAAGGCAGTTGTAGTTTCTTTGAACTATTTCAGTGATCCGTGGAAAACCCTGAGACAATGGAAAGCGTTATGCAATGGCTTCCTTGACGGACTTGCCGGTGAAAAGAAGGGCCATAGAACAGCCTTATACTAACATTACCACTCGATCTGAGTTCCTATGTCTGCAAACAAGAACACTTCAGTTGGATGAAGAGTTCGGTGACCGATAATAGACATCCCACAATTAGTAAATTACCAGTGCGTTATGAAGCAAGTTATTGAAAACCTGAAAACCGGTACCGTGCGTGTTGTTGAAGCTCCCGTACCTCGCTGCGGTGCGAATGATTTGCTCGTTCGTACTGTTGCATCGCTCATCAGTCCCGGTACGGAAAAGTTGATGATCGAAATGGGCAAGAAGAGTCTCGTTGGAAAAGCGCTCGCTCGTCGTGACCTCCTATCACTTGCCTGGCAGAAAGCGAAGCGCGAAGGATTCTTCTCCGTGTTGCGGGAATCTCTCCACCGATTGGATGAACCACTTCCTTTGGGGTACAGTTCAGCTGGGGTGGTGATCGAAGTTGGTTCCGAGGTGAAAGGGTTTACAGTGGGTGACCCCGTTGCCTGTGTAGGCTCGGGGTTTGCAAGTCATGCCGAAGTGGTCAAAGTGCCGCAAGACCTATGCGTAAGACTGTCGAAAGCAGGGCGTGGGAAACGGGCGATCTCGTATGAAGAAGCAGCGTTCGTTATGTTAGGGGGCATCGCAATGCATGGTCTTCGATCCAGCAGGGTCACGTTCGGCGACTGCGTGGTGGTCGTTGGACTCGGATTGATCGGCCTTATCACCATTCAGATTGCCAAGGCATACGGTTGCCGCGTGATAGGGGTTGATATCGATAGTCAAAAGATCAAGCTTGCGAGGAAACTGGGCTGCGAAGCTGCACTGCTTGTCGGAAAGGACGATGTTGAATCAGGTGTGCTTAATGCCACAGGGGGTGCAGGGGCGGATGCAGTGATCCTGACTGCTGCTACAAAAGACAATAGCCCCATCTTGCTCGCAGAACGAATTGCCCGAAGGCAAGCCACGATAGTTCTTGTCGGTGTCAGCGACCTCTCGCTCACGCGGAAGATGTTCTGGGAGAAGGAGTTAGTCTTCACAGTCTCGCGCGCCGCGGGCCCGGATGCACAACGCCGGAACGTGGAATCACTCCCTCACGATCTCGGACGCTGGACCGAGTCGAGCAACATTCAAGAGTTTATCAGACTGCTTGCGACTGGGGCCGTGAATGTAAGCGAGCTCGTGACCCACCGTTACGAGATTCACGAAGCTACTGCGGCCTATAAGATGATACTGGACGGTCGTCAACCTTACGTTGGCATTCTAATCACTTATCCTCAGCCTCAGGAACTGACAACCGTTGTTCATCTGGATAGTCGCCCTCGTTCTGCGGATACAATCACTCCTAGAGAGGAGGTTCGCAGAAAGATTGGCCTGATCGGTGCGGGAGCTTTCACGAAGAACGTTCTCTTGCCAGCGGCGAAAAAGCTCGTTGATGTGCGATTTCTAGCTGTTGCCGCGAGCAGCGGTTTGAGTGCCCAGCACGTGGGGAACAAGTTCGGTTTTTCCTACGCGACGAGTGATTACGAAAAAATACTTAGAGATGAGAATATCGGTAGTGTGCTGATTACCACTCGGCACAATCTTCATGCAACGTTGATCGAAGAGGCGTTGGCGGCAGGAAAACACGTTTTCGTTGAAAAACCGCTCTGTATTACCCCCGAAGAGTTAGAGCGCCTTGCAAAGCGCGCACCCCCGTTCCTGAAGAAGCAGATGTTCACGATCGGGTTCAATCGGCGTTACGTCGGCCTTTCACAGCGGCTCAAAGGATTTGTCGCCAGACGCACCACGCCTCTTCAAGTCCACTATCGTATCAATGCGGGTTTCATTCCATCTGATCACTGGACGCAAGACCCTTCAGTGGGAGGGGGTAGAATCATTGGGGAGATATGCCATTTCGTCGATTACTTGCAATTTCTGACAGGTTCAGATCCAGCCGAGGTCTACGCAACATCTATTGCTGGCGATACCGGTCGGTTTCTCGAGCAGGACAATGTTGGGCTTTCCATTCGGTTTGCCGACGGCTCGCTGGGCACAGTGACATACACCGCGATGGGATCGAAAACTTTTTCTCGGGAGCGCGTCGAAGTCTATTGTGAAGAAGCAGTCGCAGTTCTCGAAGATTTCCGAGAACTGGAATTAGTGAAGGGAACGCGTAAGTATGGAAAGAGGCTATGGAGGCAGGATATGGGGTTTCGGGAAGAGTTGGAGGAATTTCTCTCTGCTAATCCCGAGAAGGGGCAGGAGCTATTCCGGCAAGCCGTATTGACAACATTGGCCACATTCGCAGCTATCGAATCTCTACGATCCCGAAAACCCATACCGGTTCAGTATCAGGGGATAGGTGCATGAGAATTTTCATGTTGAGTACATACTTTCCACCTGAGGTAGGATCTGCTGCGCACCTGTTTTATGAGATCGGTTCAGAGCTGGTCAGGCTCGGGCATGACGTTACTGTCTTGACAGGCTATCCTTCGTACAACATCAATACCTCGACGCTCGAACAGAAATACCGTTCCGGCATCATGATGAAAGAAAACATGAACGGTATGGAGGTCGTTCGGATACGGACGATTTTGATGCCGCGACGTACCCCCGTCTTGCGCGGGGTAGGTCAGTTCGCCAATGCCTTCGCGCTCACAGTTTCTGGGCTGGTCCTCACGACGGGTAAGGCCGACATCGTTCTTGTGTACTCGCCACCGCTCTTCTTGGGGTTTGCAGCCTTGGTGCTTCGTCTTTTTCGAAGGGCGAGGATTGTTCTAAATGTTCAGGACCTCTTCCCGCAAAGTGCGATTGACCTCGGGTTGTTACGTAATCCGTTACTGATCGATTTGTTCCGAAACACTGAGAGGTTTCTCTATCGTCATGCCGACGCTGTCACTGTCCATTCTCCTGGAAACAAAGAACTTGTGGTTCGGGCGGGAGCAGATGCCAAGAGGACGCATGTTATTCTGAACGCCGTCGATACGCACGAAATCATCCCCGGCGAGCGGAACAACACCTTCCGCGAGCGCTACGGAATTGCCGATAAGGTTTTTGTTGTTTCTTTTGCGGGAGTCATCGGTTACTCTCAGGATCTCGAGACTGTGATTGATGCGGCCAAGTTTCTGGAGATTCACCAGGATGTTCTGTTTTATATCGTTGGCGAAGGACTAGGGAAGGAGAACCTCGTAAGGCGGGCTCAAGGGATGGCGACGGTTCGCTTCTTGCCGATGCTGCCAAAGAAACAATACATCGAATTGCTCCATGCCTCAGACGTTTGCCTTGTCACGTTGCGCAAAGAGGTGCGAACACCGGTGGTTCCCTCAAAGATTCTCAGTGTTATGGCAGCAGGACGAGCTGTTGTTGCGAGCCTTCCGCTGAACGGGGATGCGGCTGCACTCATCAGAGAAGCAGCCTGTGGTATATGCGTAGAAGCGGAGAATGCGGAGAAAATGGCAGAGGCTATCTGTATGCTCTACGATCGGCCCGAGCTGCTGGCCTCGTACGGGAGCAACGGGAGAGCGTACGCCGAACGTCATTGCGCGGTAGATGTTTCTGCCATGCGGTATGTCGATCTCTTCAAGAGTTTAACTGACCGTTAAAGGAGGAAGAATGTCAGAGTACAGGGACTCGTATAGAGGAAAACGGATTCTTGTAACCGGAGGGGCAGGCGCTATCGGTTCCACGCTTGTTCGAAACCTGTCAGGAGCGGGAGCGCAACTCGTGCTGGTGTTGGACGATCTCTCGTCCGGTCACCGATGGAATTTGCCAAGAGCACCCAACACAATGTTTGTACATGGAAGTGTGCTGGATGAGGTTAAACTTAAACGGGTTTTTTTTGAGGAACCCCAGATCATTTTCCATCTTGCAGCTTTTTTTGCTAACCAGAACAGCATTGATCATCCCGAGTATGATCTGACCGTCAACGGAATGGGCACGTTGCGAATGCTGGAGTACGCTCAGTTGACGAAGGTTGACCGATTCGTTTACGCATCTTCCGGCTGCAGCATTTATGGCAGCTCAGCACCGTTGCCACTGCGTGAAGAATTTATGTCAATGAACCTCAGCACGCCTTATCAGATTACGAAGATGCTCGGTGAGCTTTACTGCAATTTCTTTTACAACCATTACGGTTTGCCAGTGGTGAAGACGCGTTTCTTCAACTCGTACGGACCTGGAGAAGTGCCCGGTCAATACCGAAACGTGATTCCCAATTTCATTTATTGGGCCTTGCAGGGCAAAACGCTGCCCATTACCGGCACCGGAGAAGAGACGCGAGATTTTACCTACGTGGAAGACATCTGCGATGGTTTATTAAGGGGGGGTATTATGGATCGGGCTATCGGTCAGGAAATGAATCTCGCCTCTGGTGTCGAGACGAAGATCATCGACCTTGCCACCCTGATCAATGAAATCATCGGGAACGACGGCGGCATTACATTCTTACAGCGTCGCAAATGGGATACGAAGAGCCGCTTGCTCGCCTCCATTGACCGAGCGAAGGAGTTACTTGGGTACGAACCTAAGACTTCGTTCCATGAAGGACTGCAAAATACGATCCAATGGTTTCGGGAAAATTGGGAGAACATCAATGGGTCGGCGAGTTTTGAGCCGGGGATGTCATCTGCTGTTCGCGGATTTGAAACCGAAGACTTGAAAGTCAAATAGCATTCGGGTTCGGTCTTTGATGAAGCTTCTCGTTGTCGGCGGCACCGGACTGGAAATCATCAAGCTTGCACCGGTTCTGTTATTGGCAAAAGAGCTACAAGGAGAAGGTCTTTCCGTCACTTTCTGCCATACAGGCCAACACGAGTCGATGGCACAGGAAGCAATGTCGATCTTCGACCTTTCGCCCAACATCGATCTTGAGATCATGAAGCCGAACCAGTCGATGAACTTGATGATTTGCAGACGATCCTTCCAGCAATCGGGCCGCCTTACCTTCTCATTACGGCACATCGAAGGGAGTTTCGGGGAAGGCACGGCAAACATTTGGCGTGCAATTCGTAGAGAGTCTTACAATGCGAAGAGCTTCTAGGCATTGACCATAGTCCCTACGGCGATGGGAGAGCATCAGAACGGATTCTCAATATGTTGGCGCGTCCTAATGACGACTAAGCAATGTCAAAGCACAAAGAAAAACTCATCCTTCTCCTCGTTGATTTTCTGACAATCAACGCCGCGTGGGTGTTGTACTACTTCATCCGGATCAGGAGCGGCTGGATTTCTCTCTATGTTGCAGAACCAGAGGTCTGGGGTCCGTTGGCTGTTGTGTACGTTTACTGGCTGCTCCTCTTCTTCTTCTTCGGACTCTATCGTTCGTGGTATGCACACTCACGTTTTGACGAGTTTGCGACCCTGTTCAAGTCGGTCACGTTCGGCACTCTGGTTTTGTTCTTCATAGTATTCGTCGATGATACAGCAACACGCTCGCCGGTTCACTCACGGCTTTTGATTGTGTTGTACTGGCTCCTCCTTCTCGTGGTCGCCGGAGCTGGACGGATGGCGGTCAGGAGCTTCCAGCGTCGCCTTCTTGAGGCGGGGATAGGGGTGCGTAACTCCCTAATCGTTGGATGGAGCGATAAAGCCCGGGAACTGTACGACATGGTGAAGAAGTACCCAGCCCTTGGGTATCGAGTTATAGGGTTCGTGCGAACGGATGGCTCTCGCGGCTCCGGCGAATATCGGGGGATCCCAATCCTTGGGAACATTGAGACTATTCAGAAGACGATAGCAGAGCACGATGTAAAAGAGGTGCTCATTGCACTTGAGTCCGGTGAGCACAACAAGCTACTGCACGTGATCGAGCGATGTGACTCACAACAAATCGGCCTGAAGATCGTCCCGGATCTCTATGACATCATCAGCGGCCAGGCCCGGACGAATCAGATCTACGGCTTTCCGCTCATCGAGATCATGCCTCAGCTTATGCCGGCATGGGAGAAGAGTGCGAAACGCCTGATCGATATCGTTGTGTCGTTGTTGATTTTGCTTCTCTCCCTTCCGTTCTCGATTCTCATTGCGATCCTCATTAAACTCGAATCGAAGGGCCCGGTGTTTTATGTGCAAAGTCGCGTGGGCAGGGATGGGAAGGAATTCAAGATGCTGAAGTTTCGGTCGATGTATCATGAGGCCGAGAAACACTCTGGACCCGTCTGGGCAAACCGCCGTGACGCTCGCGTCACCAAGATCGGGCGACTGATCAGAAAGCCTCACTTCGACGAGGTGCCGCAGCTGCTTAATGTTCTGCACGGAGACATGAGTCTTGTTGGCCCTCGACCTGAACGCTCGTACTTCGTTGATCAATTGTCAAGGGAGA
The DNA here is from genome assembly GCA_049589195.1 of Bacteroidota bacterium. Taxonomy (GTDB): domain Bacteria; phylum Bacteroidota; class Ignavibacteria; order UBA10030; family JAHEZR01; genus JBAWAH01. The sequence continues at coordinate 69,398 of JBAWAH010000027.1, forward strand.
TCCCGATTTATCATCGGCGGCTGAAAGTCCGACCCGGTCTGACTGGATGGGCACAGGTGAAACATAAGTACGACGAGTCGGTTGAAGATGTGAAGGTGAAGCTGAGCTATGATTTGTTCTACATCGAGAATATGTCGCTCCGTATGGATATGAAGATTCTGCTGACGACCATTTACACTGTTCTCCTCGGGAAAGGACATTAGAATCTTGGGCGAAAGGAAAAACATCAAGCTTGTCGATTTGCTAAGCCAGTACAACAAAATCAAACCCGAGATCGATGAGGCCGTGATGCACGTCCTGACATCAACCCAGTTTATCATGGGGAAGGAAGTAGGCGAGTTTGAATGTGCGGCTGCAGGCTATCTTGGGGTAAAGTGTGCAATAGGCTGCGCCTCGGGGACGGATGCTCTACAGATCGCGATGATGGCTCTGGGAATCGGGAAAGGTGATGAGGTGATTACCGCCCCTTTCACATTTGTGGCGACTGCGGAGACTATTGTTCTCCTGGGGGCGACGCCTGTCTACGTTGATATTGACCCAAAGACTTACAACATCGATCCCTCGAAAATCGAACGGGCGATAACAGCAAAAACGAAAGCTGTTATTCCAGTCGATCTGTATGGCCAAGCCGCCGATATGGACCCGATCATGGAAATCGCGCGGAAGCACAGACTCAAAGTGATCGAGGACGCAGCTCAGGCTTTCGGTGCCGAGTACAAAGGAAGAAAGACGGGAAGTCTTGGCGATGTTGCGTGTATCAGTTTCTTCCCGAGCAAAAACCTAGGTGCATTTGGCGACGCCGGGATGATCACAACAAATGACGAGCACCTTGCCGAGCGAATACGGATGGTCTCTCTTCACGGCTCACGAAAGAAATATCAGCATGAGATTCTAGGCGTCAATAGCAGGTTAGACACACTTCAGGCTGCGATTCTCGGTGTGAAATTGAAGTACCTCGACGGCTGGAATCGACTACGCCAAGACTTTGCGGCAATGTATTCTACGCAGCTACAGGGCTCGAGCGTGACCACCCCGTACGTGATGCCCGGCTGTACGCACATTTACCACCAATACTCTGTCCGTGTGCCGAAGGATTCAGGAAAGACTCGGGACGCCCTCGTTGCTCATCTGAATTCCAAAGGCATCCCAACAGCGGTGCACTACCCAATTCCCCTCCACCTTCAAAAGGCATTTGCCTATCTGGGGAAAAAAGCAGGAGATTATCCTGTCTCCGAAGCTGTTGCCAGTGAAATCTTTTCGCTCCCGATGCATACTGAGCTGGATGAAGCCCAGATCGACTATATTACAGGCGAGATCAAATCCTTTTTGGCATGATGATTTTCCAAACAATGGTCAGGCTCCGCACAAACCGCGTGACTAGCTGCGAGCAATGATTCGAGCTCTCGTCGTCATTCCAACATACAACGAAGCGGCAAACATCAGGAACCTCATCCCTGAGATTCTCAAGGTGAACTCCACACTCGAGATTCTCGTTGTCGATGACAGCTCCCCCGATGGAACTGCTGATGCAGTGAAGGAGTTGATGGCTTCGGATGCGCGCATTCACTTGGTCCAGCGACAGGAGAAATCGGGGTTGGGGACTGCGTACGTGGTTGGCTTTAGGTATGCTATCGAGCATTGCTTTGATTACGTGTTCGAGATGGACGCGGATCATTCTCACGATGCACGCGAGCTGCCTAATTTCCTGGCGATGATGAATCAGTATGACCTCGTGATTGGCTCGCGCTATCGCAACGGCGTGCGGGTCCTCAACTGGCCGGTCCAACGCCTGCTCCTGAGCTATTTTGCCAACGTCTATACTCGCCTGATCACGGGACTTCCCATCAAGGACGCAACGGGTGGGTTCAAGTGTTTCCGGCGAAGCGTGCTCGAGAGTATCGACTTGGGCTCAATCAAATCAAATGGATATGCGTTTCAGATCGAAATGACGTACAAGGCATGGAAAAAAGGGTTTCGCTTGCATGAGATCCCGATAGTCTTCATGGATCGGCGGGCCGGGACATCGAAGATGTCGAAGAGCATCGTGTACGAGGCGGTGTTCATGGTCTGGAAGCTGCGTTTGAGGAGCCTCTTCGGACGTTTGTGAGATTGGCAATGGATCTGTCCATCATCATAGTGAATTACAACGTGAGGGATTTCCTTGAGAACGCACTTCTCTCCCTCGAGAAAGCCCTTGAAGCACGCCTCCTCGACGGAAGGAGGATTGATGGAGAGGTTTTCGTCGTCGACAACGCATCTGACGACGGTAGCGTTGATCTCGTGAAGAAAAAATTCCCTCATGTTCATCTCATCATCAATGAAGAGAATCTGGGTTTCGCGCGAGCGAACAACATCGCTTTGTCACAAGCGCGCGGCAAATACCTCCTCCTCATCAATCCTGACACGGTTGTTCAGGAGGATACTCTCAAGGTGATGATCGACTTCTTCGATGCAAATCCAGATGTCGGCGCTGCGGGTTGCAGGATCCTCAACCCCGACGGCACAATTCAGCTTGCGTGTCGGCGCAGCTTTCCCTCGCCTTGGGCATCCTTCACAAAGACCACGGGACTCAGTACTCTCTCCCCACGAAGCAAGCTGTTCGGGCGGTACAACCTGACCTATCTCAGTCCTGAGGAGAGCTACGAGGTTGATGCGATCAGCGGGTCGTTTATGATGGTGCGCCGGACAGTCTATGAGCAGGTCGGCGGTCTCGACGAGAACTTCTTCATGTACGGTGAGGACCTTGATTGGTGCTATCGGATTCAGAAGGACGGGTGGAAGATTTATTACCTTCACAAGACACAGATCATCCACTACAAAGGGGAAAGCACTAAGCGAAGCGATATTGATGAGTTGAAGCGATTCTATGACGCGATGCAGCTGTTTGTAAAGAAGCACCTCAGCGGTTCGTTGATCGTGCAGACTTTGCTTCGGATAGGGATCATGCTCCGAAGAGGATTCGCCTTCGCAGTTAAGGTCGGAAGGCCGCTGCTCCTGGCGCTCGCGGATTTCTTGCTTGTGGATCTGTGCTTGCTCTTCGGAGAGTACCTGTGGTTTGGGAAGTTCTTCCGATTTCCACCTGCTGCATATCCGGTTGTCCTCACAGTCCCAGCGATTATCCTGGTTACCTCACTCTTCTCATTGGGCGTTTACACATATCGCAAGCCATCGGTGACGCATGCAGCCCTCGGTGTCATCATAAGCTTCTTCATCATCTCCTCACTGACATTCTTCTTCAAAGAGTACGCTTTCAGTCGTGCTGTCGTGATCATCTCAAGTGGTCTCAGTCTGGTTTTGCTCCCAGGCTGGAGGATCGTTGTCCGCCTCTTCGGGCGACGCAGCCGGGAGGGATGGCCGGGGATCTTCGGTCGCCGAACACTTATCGTCGGCGTGGGGGATTCTGGTCAGGAGGTCCTACGGAAACTCCGTGTTCGTCTCGTGGATGGATATAACGTGGTGGGGTTCATCGATGTGAACCGGAGAAGGCTCGGCCAGAGAGTTATGGGAGTCGAGATCCTTGGCAGCGTCGACAACATGGGCAAGGTTATACGAGACCAGAAGGTGACGGAGGTCATATTTTCAACGGACGCCCTCTCGTACGCCGATATTCTCTCTGTCATCAGTCGCAGTCGTGAGCGGGCGGTGAATTTCCGTCTCGTCCCGAGCAGTATCGAAGTGATCATCGGGAAAACGCATATTGACCAGCTGGATGATATTCCTCTTCTCGAGATAGAGTACAACATCGACCGGCCCTGGAACAGAGTCACAAAGCGAGTGTTCGATCTCGTGGTCTCCCTGTTCTCCATCGCTCTTGCTACCCCGTACCTCTTTCTGCGTGGTCTGCTCAAGAAAGATCGCAGCGCAAAATCGCGAGAGTCCATCAGGAACCTTCTTTCAGTCGCGCGAGGGGAAATGAGCCTGGTTGGCCCACCTCGAAACGATACTGAGAGCGAAGAAAACGCGGGGAGAGGAAAGAGAGGCTTTTACTTTGGAAAGCCAGGAGTCACGGGTCTCGCTCAACTCCACCCGCGGTTCGAGATGATCAATGGCGAGGTCGAGAAGTATAATCTGTACTATGCGAAGAATCAGTCTCTATGGTTGGATGCAGAAATCTTGGTGAAGTCTCTTCTGCTGACCATGCGAAAGTCGAAAGGAGGTGCCTTTGCCAAAGGTAGCTCTTGATTTCGAAAAGCCGATTATTGACCTTGAGGAGAAAATCGAGGAAATGAAGAAGTTCTCAGATAACCTCGATATTGGAGACGAGATCCAGGAGCTTGAGAAAAAAGTCAGGCAGCTCCAGGAAAATGTGTTCTCGAACCTCACGCGTTGGCAGAAAGTGCAGCTCGCCCGGCATCCGAACCGGCCATACACGCTCGATTACATAAACCTGATGACGACCGACTTCATCGAGCTTCATGGAGACCGGCTCTTCCGCGATGACAAGGCCATCGTCGGCGGATTCGCGAGACTTGATGGACAGACCGTGATGATCCTTGGCCAGCAGAAAGGTCGAGACACAAAATCAAACCTCTACCGGAATTTCGGCATGATGCAGCCCGAAGGTTACAGGAAAGCTCTCCGCCTGATGAAGCTCGCTGCGAAGTTCAACAAGCCGATCATTAGCCTTCTCGATACCCCCGGAGCGTTTCCGGGATTGGAAGCAGAGGAGCGGGGACAGGCCGAAGCAATTGCCCGAAATCTCCTGGAGATGTCTCGTTTTCCTGTCCCGATGATCGTGGTGATCATCGGCGAGGGGGCTTCGGGTGGAGCGCTTGGAATCGGCATCGGCGACAGGATTCTCATGATGGAATACACCTGGTACTCAGTGATTTCTCCAGAGTCTTGTTCGAGTATTCTTTGGCGGAGTTGGGACTACAAAGAACAAGCGGCGGAGGCGCTCAAGCTGACTGCGCCGGATCTCCTTGAGCAAGGTGTGATTGACCGAATCGTGCCGGAGCCTCCCGGCGGAGCGCACAGGGACCACGAACGAGCTGCCGCTATCCTGAAACAAGTCCTCATCGAAGAGATAAAGACGTTGAGGAAGTTGAAGCCTGCGAAGCTCCTGAAACGCAGGCTGGATAAGTTTTCAACGATGGGCGAGTGGGAGGAGTGAGCGGCATACTCATCTCGGAGAGGTGATGATTTCGTCGGTGACACAAGTCCGCGTTCGATACGCTGATACTGATCAGATGAAGTACGTCTATTACTCGAAGTATCTGGAGTACTTTGAGCAGGGAAGATCAGACCTTCTCCGCCAAGTCGGTATGCCGTACCCAGAGATTGAGAGCATGGGGTATTTCCTACCGGTCGTTGAAGCATACGCAAAGTACCGGCAGCCTGCTCGATACGATGAACTCCTTGAAGTGAAGACAATTCTTCGGGAGATCCCTGCTGCCCGCATCCGCATTGAGTATGAAGTTTATCGGTCAGGTGATTCGACGCTGATCGCAGAGGGCCATACTGTTCACAGCATCGTTAATACGGTAACCGGCAAGCCTGTTCGAGCGCCACTGGCGTTCGTCGAGGCACTCACAGCGGCATTCAAGAGTGATGACAAACCTCACTAGACTCTACAGGAGGTGTGATGCTCAGCAAAGAACTCCTTGATATTCTCTGCTGTCCAAAATGTAAGGGAGATCTCGATTACAAGCCTCAGGAGAACGCCCTTACGTGCAAGCAATGCGGTAAGGTCTACCAAGTGAAGGATGATATCCCGATCATGCTTGTCGACGACGAAGAGAAGAGTAAGTAAAAGCTCGCGCTGCCTTTGGATGATTTCGCTGGCCGTGTCAGGTGCAACTCTCCCTTCATTCTCTTACGTGAATGTTTGACAAACTGAAGCGCCTCGGTGCAGAGACTGCAATTTATGGCATAAGCACCATCGTTGGCCGGTTTCTCACCTTCCTCCTTGTCCCGTTCTACACCAATGTTCTTCCCAGCACAAGCGACTTTGGAATCGTCGCGACCGTCTACGCCTACATCGCCTTTCTGAACGTCATCTATGGATACGGGATGGAGTCGGCGTACTTCAGGTACGCTTCTGCACTGGAAGTCGGAAACGCGAAGCAGAATTTCAGCACGCCATTTCTCTCCATCTTCCTCACTTCACTTGTCTTCTCGACTTTTTTGCATCTTTTCTCCGCTCCAGTCGCCGGTCTAGTCGGGATTGGCTCCGGCTATGCTAGTCTGGTCCGGTACGCCGCGTGGATTCTCTTCTTTGACGCACTTTGCCTCATACCATTTGCATCGCTGCGCCTTCAAAATCGTGCAAAGCTCTTCGCAAGCATCAAAATCCTTAACATCATCTCGAATATCCTTCTGAACGTTTTGCTGCTTCTTAAATTCAAGCTAGGGGTAGAGGGCATCTTTATCAGTGGATTAGCGTCCTCTGGCCTGACGTTACTGCTTCTCCTCCCCAGCGTGCGAAACCAGTTGCAGTTCAAGTTTCATCGCCATCTGTTCAAACACCTCCTACGCTTCGGCTTGCCGCTTATACCGGCGGCACTGTCTGGCATTGCGATCCAGGTCATCGATCGGCCAATCCTGAAAGCTCTCACGAACGACAGCGTCGTCGGTGTCTATCAGGCAAACTACCGGCTTGGAATATTCATGATGTTGGTGGTTTCGATGTTTGATTATGCATGGCGCCCGTTCTTCCTGACGACTGCCAAAGAGGAGAATGCGAAGGAGGTCTTCTCTCGGGTGATGACATACTTCATCGTCGGGGCCTCATTCATCTTTCTCTTCTTCTCTTTTTTCATCGGGGATATCGTGCGAATTCACATTCTCGGTCATTATTTCATCAAGCCGGAATATTGGAGCGGACTCTCGATTGTTCCCATCGTTCTTTGCGCCTATGTCTTCACAGGTGTGTACACGGTCCTCGTGGCCGGTGTCCACATCGAGAAAAAGACGAGCATTCTTCCATATACGACTGGAGCTGGGGCAGTCGTCAATGTCGTGTGCAATTACCTTCTCATACCACCGCTTGGAATGCTCGGAGCTGCGTATGCAACACTATTCAGCTATATGGTTATGGCAATCGCTCTATACGTTAGCGTCCAGCGATTCTATTACGTGGCATACGAGTTTCGCAGGATGGCGTTGAGTGTGGGCGTGACAGCCCTGCTCTTCCTTCTCTTCCTGTGGATTGGTCTTGGCGGCATTTCCATTTCTTCCTTCATTATCAAAGCTCTTCTCGTTTTTGCCTTTCCTATCCTTCTCTTTGTGTTCAAGTTTTTTGACTCGCGAGAGCTTGCCACCCTGAGACGCGTTTTCCATTTCGCGTGATGGATTCTCAGGCTCTGTTTTCGTATATTGACGAAGAGAACGGGTGAGCATCAATGTTTGAAAAACTTGAGAAACTAAAAGCTCGGTATGAGGAGTTGGCGCACCTCCTGGCTGACCCAACGGTATTCACGACCCCGGATAAGTATCGGGCATACGCAAAGGAACGGAGTGAACTTGAGGAGATTGTCGCCGTGTACGAGAAGTACCTGAAGGTGAAGCGGGAGGTTGAAGGAAATCGGGAGATCCTCCAGGAGACGAATGACGCCGAACTCCATTCAATCGCTGAAAGCGAATTGAATGAACTGGAGCAGCATGCCGGGGAGCTGGAGCGTGAACTAAAGACTCTCCTTGTCCCCAAAGAACCGAACGACGAGAAGAACGCAATCATGGAGATCCGGGCGGGAACGGGAGGGGAGGAAGCCGGCCTGTTTGCCGCTGATTTGTTTCGCATGTACACGCGGTTCTCGGAGAGGAAGGGTTGGCGCGTTGAGTTAATGGACAGCAGTCCGACTGGAAGGGGAGGGCTAAAAGAAGTGGTGTTCGCAGTGAATGGGAAAGATGCCTACGGGACACTCAAGTACGAAAGTGGTGTGCATCGTGTGCAGCGTGTTCCCAAGACAGAGGCTAGCGGAAGGATTCACACCTCAGCCGCTTCGGTTGTGGTTCTTCCTGAAGTTGAAGAAGTCGAGTTGGAGATTAATCCCGGCGATCTTCGCATTGATGTGTTTCGTTCAGGGGGCCGCGGTGGTCAGAACGTGAACAAAGTGGAGACAGCAATCCGCATTACGCATATTCCGACGGGCATCGTTGTGCAATGCCAAGACGAACGATCGCAGCACCAGAATCGTGTCAAAGCAATGAAATTCCTGCGCGCGAGGCTCTATGACAAAATGCAGGCGGATCAGGAAGCACAGATCTCGGCACAGCGGAGAACAATGGTGAAGCGCGGCGATCGCAGCGACAAAACCCGCACGTACAATTTTCCCCAGAATCGCATGACGGACCACCGAATTGGGCTAACGCTCTACAACCTGAATGCAATCATCGACGGAGATCTGGCGCCAATCATCGATCAGTTGCGATTGGCAGATACAGCAGAAAAGTTGAAAGCGGGTGTTGATGTGAGTTAACCGATTCCTTCCTTCGCTCGAAGCCTCACGAAGAACTCCCTCAAGACTTCGGAACACTCTTCCCCCAGTACCCCTGAGATTGTCTCCACTCTGTGGTTCAGTTTTCCATCCTGGACAATGTTATACAACGTGCCACACGCTCCAGCCTTGGGGTCGTGCGCACCGAAGACAAGCGTCGGAATGCGGGCAAGGACGATTGCCCCTGCACACATTGGACACGGTTCCAGTGTGACGTAGAGGGTGCAATTCTCAAGTCGGCGGGAATTCAGATGGGCAGCCGCGGCTGTAATCGCGATCATCTCTGCATGAGCGGTCGAGTCTTGGAGTCGCTCTATCTGATTGTGTCCACGGCCGATGATTTTGTTCTCCCAAACGATGACGGCTCCAACAGGCACCTCATCTTCTTTCAGTGCTTGCTGAGCCTCCTTGAGAGCAGATTCCATCCAGTGCTCATGTTCGGTCATGCAGAGGAACCATGACTTGTGGGGTTGGTGAGGTGTGGCTAGTGCGCCCGAAGGGAGTCCCTGCCTGCCCATAGGGGGAGAACGTCCAACCTTCAGATTCAAAGTCGGGTGCCCTATCCAATTGAGCTATGGGACCAGATTGTTTCATTGAATCTCAGGATTCTTGCTTCACCGCAAAGCACAACTCCAAACCTCTCCTCTTCCTATTATAGTGCTGCATCTCTTCTTAGTGTTCAGCAAGCAGTTTCATCCTGTAGGACTTCGGAAGACGAATTGCATCAATCGATTTGACAATTTCCAAATGAACCTTCTCCACTTGGTCGAAGAATGTTTCAAAGTATTCCTTTTTCACAATGTCAATAATGAAGATTTCCTCATCGTAATCCGTTCGCAGTTGAATGTGGTCTTGTTCTGTCACAACGACTTGCTCACCATCTAAATAAGCCTCGAATAACAATCCGTCCAGAACAACAACTGGAAAAAAGAAACAAGAGAGACATCCATGTTTTCTTTTTATCTTCAGAAAGAATTTTCTCTTATAAGACAGAAACGACAGAACTGAATCGATCGCTTTGTAGATTTCTGGTGGACTGGATTGGGATTTGAATGCTTCGAAGTAAGTGATGCATTGTCTTATGCCTTTATCCCAGGTAGACAGATACTTCAGATTCTCATATATTTCTGACATAAAATAAGACGATTTCTCTCTGATAAAATAGTCGTCAAAGTCGCTCACGTACTTCATGAAAGGTATTCTATCCCTTCCTTGATGGATGCTTGAAGAAAAGAAAACCCAAGGCTTATCATGTGATTTCTTGCATTCAATGAGCAATGAAGTAATGGTGTGCTGCAAAGTCTCATTCTTCTTAGGCGATAATTTGATCTCCTCAAAAAAGCAATACAAATCGATTTCTCTGAGCGTGTCTCCGGACATATACCTCACATTGGGCATCCGGCCCGTATTCTTCTTTGAGCAGAGGTCCAATACATACATCTCGAGTGGAAAACCGGTTTTTGAGATTTCTTTCTGGATATTCTCTTTAAGTTCTATGTTCGTTTTCTGCATCTTCTTTAGAGTTTCGTTGTTTTAGATATATAGCATCAATTGAGCTATGGGTACTAATGAGATTTTGGGGTGCGGAAATCGAATTGCCGTATTTGCAGTGCCCCCGAAGGGAGTCCCCGCCCGCCATTTGTCTGGCGGGGAACTCCTCTACGAGTACACGACTCGTAGAGTCGTAGACCAACTTCCAATTCGACCGAAGTTAGCGTGGTTTGCTGACTTCACTGTCGAATTCAGAATCCCGCCGTTATTCGGCGGGACCTCATTGCGCACCCAGAGGGAGTCGAACCCCCAACCCTCAGATCCGAAGTCTGATGCTCTATCCAATTGAGCTATGGGTGCGAGCATATCATACCATATCCACAAACTTTGGCTTCCCCCACCCTCAAATCTCCCGCCTTTGGCGGGACTGATCCTCTATCCAGTTGAGCTACGGGCGCATGCGGTGATACAAGACTTGCCGAATTGTGAATCCGATCTTGCTGCACGTAGATTCGGCTTCAGTGAGTTTAGAAAATTTTCGTGCGATAATCAAGTCCTTCGGGACTGTTCGATTCACAAAACGAACCGCATCATCCGAGGGGTTGGTCTGTTCTTCAGGGAAGAAGCATTGCAGATCGAGTGAAAATGAGGAAGCCACCTGCCTTTCGTGCAATGCGTATCCGCCTCTCACCGAACCAGAAATCCTTGTGCCTGTGATATGAGTTGAACCTCGGTTCTGATGTCGGTTGGCTTAGGCTTGTTGCTCAGACGGCGGCACTGGTTTCATGCTGTTTGGCTGCAGCAGGGCGTTTACGACGAGTTCAGTTAGTGCAATTGACTTGCCGCCAACATTCAGTAGTACGGCTATCCGCCTGTCACGCAGGAGGTCGCGGGTTCGAATCCGTTCGGCCCAGCTAATCTTCAGCTTGCTAGCGTAATTTTTGTTTGTCCTCTACTCACTGCTTTTTGTTTCTGAGTTCAGATTCACTCCTAATCATCTGCTCCTAATTCCCTGACTGGAGTACTGAAACACTCGCTAGATATCAGGCGACCAGGATAGGAGTCTTCTTCTAAACCTAGTATTTAATGATGAATTCATCCTCTAGAGTTCTAGAAGAACAAGACCGTTGCTTGCTTTTTGGCGCTGTCTTTTATATATTCGGTTCACCAATCCCCTTTGGCACTAGCCTAGACGCACCAGTAGCTCAAGTGGTAGAGCAGCTGCCTCTTAAGGAAGCAGAGTGCCTTCGAAAAAAAAGGTGCGATCACCATAGCAGATGATGGATGTAGGATGGGGGATGGAGGTTAAAGAGAGCCCCAGCCCTCAGAAGGACTTGACGGTCGAAAGGGCTTTCCGTAATTTTCTCGCAACCTTCCGCAGAGAGAGAATGCGACACGCCAGCTCTGCTCCTTCCTTTTATGAGACCGTTCGCCGAGAGATACGGCTTCGCAACTACAGCCAGAAGACCGCCAAGTGCTACAAGGCGGATATATGTACCTAGGTGCGTTTAGCCACCCCAGCGGGAAGTAAAAACGAACCTGATGGTTCGTTAATCCACTAATTGTGTGAAATGCTGGAGAAAGCTATGAAACTTAAACTCTTTGTACTTTGCCTTCCAATGCTGTGCGCGTCACCAGTACTTTCCCAGAGTCGAAGGTCAAGAGGAAATAAAGAAATTAGTCCCCTAGAGGCGCAATTTATCATGTCCAGAGGTTGAAGTATCTAACTAACCAAGCTCAATATTTCAGGGAGATCTTCCATGAAAGAATACTACCTGATGGTCTCGATCGCTCTTTTGTGCTTCGCTCTTCAGACAGAAGCGCAGGTGAAGGATTCCCTCACACAGATCTACTCTAAGTATGATTTTATGCCGGGTGAGAAAGTAATTTTCTTCGATGATTTTTCTTCAGAAAATATTGGTGACTTCCCCGCACTATGGAATACCAACGGATCCGGAGAGATAGTCACCTTTGGTAAATATCCGGGCAAATGGTTGAAGATTACCAATGGCCGGGGCGCTACCTGTTTGGCAGATCCATTAACCTTACCGGATAATTACACCATTGAGTTTGATATTATACCTCAAAGGGATCCGGCAAATAATGGAAGTACATCATATAGATTTTTCATCATCAGCACTCCTAAACCAAAGGATTTGAAATTCGGATTAGCCCTGCCCGGAGGAACCGGAACCTGGTTCAATTTTGCATATACTAATTCTTATGGCACTTATTATGCTGATAAAAGCCCGAGCCTTGGAGGAATAATACCGCAGTTCAGGCTCCAGGCAGATACAAAATACAGGATATCCATTTGGGTGCAAAAAGAACGGATCAGGTTGTACCTGAACGAGGAGAAACTTTTTGATCTTGCAAAAGCAATGTCCAAAAATTTCAAATATAATATGCTGCGGTTTCAGGATGGTGTTCCGATGATTGGCAATTTTCGTGTAGCAACAGGCTTGCCCGATATGCGCAACAAACTTTTAACAGAAGGTAAACTGGTAAGCTATGGAATTTATTTTGATGTAAACTCAGATAAATTAAAACCACAATCATCCGGCACCTTAAAAGAAATAGCCACTATACTTAATGAAAATCCAACGCTGCGAATTAAGATCGTTGGCCATACTGATGCGGATGGAGATGATGCAGCCAATCTCGACTTATCTAAACGTCGTGCAGCGGCAGTGAAGAATGCGCTGAACGCTTCTTACAATATAGATGCTGCCCGTATAGAAACAGATGGCAAAGGTGAAAAAGAACCGGTGGCTCCCAATGATAATGGCACCAATAAAGCTTTGAACCGCAGGGTAGAATTTATTAAACTTTAATCCACTCAACAAAGGCAGGTCACACCTGTTAAACGTGTGCCTGCTTTTTTCAATTTCATTTTCTACACAATGAAAAAGAAAAAAACATCTGGCCATATTCAAGAAGCTTACTGCAATTACCACTTTCTCCGGATTATTTTCCCCGCAGTCCTGCTGATCATATCATCTCAAATCTGCTTTCCACAGGTTGATACGACCAGGCTAAAAAGGGAGCAACAGCAACAAATGGAAAGGATCAAAGAAGCCCAGCAGAAAGCAGCGCAACAGTTAAAGCAGATGGGTATCAACATCGATTTCAATAAAAAAATGACGAAAGAAGAAGCTCTGAAACTGAAAGATAAACTGATTAATAAAGGACTGCAGATACAGGGTCAATTACCCCAGGGTGGACAACCTACATACACTCACCAGAATATTGACATCAGCAAAATACCAACGGATAAACTGGTTGTGCAGATTGCCGACCGTTTTTTCAAACGCAGTTACAAACAATTGGACATATTCCAGAAGACTCAGTTTGATAAGGATTATAAAGAAGCAGAGAAAAATAAATTCAGTCAGCAGTCTGTAAGAATTCTTGCCAACAAAGGAGCTGAACTCATTACGTTTGGCAACGACCATTTTATAGCATGCGTTTACATCACAGCAGCCGTTAAATCACTTATTTCCGATACACTCAGCATCAACAATTTTGGGGGTTATCTCCGGACGATTGATTCAGTTGAAGTGTCACTTCCAGTACTGCTCTATGCAAATAAATTGTTTTCAAAGAGCCCGGTTATTCTTACACAAATCGGCTGCAGCCTGCTTGAACTGAATGACGATGTAAAGGCAGAAAAATATCTGAAAGAAGCATTGAAATATAATCCTGAGTTTGGACAGGCACGTACAGCTTTATGTGAAGTGTATATCAGGCAGCGCCGTTTTAAAGAAGCCCTCATTGAATTGTTTGCAGGAGTTAAATACATGGGAGCTACTTACCAGCAGGCTTCGTATGCCAATGCGCAGATACAAAACGGATATGGTTCATCGGACAAAGAAGAATTTTGGAACGAAACAAAAAATCAGTTGAAACCGTCTGGTGACGGTCAACCGCAGGGTTCTGAAACAGATCGGTTAAAAATGCCGGCGTTCCCCGAATGCGTCAGAGTGGAAGACTGGACGAATGGGGGCGGATTTACCACTGCCCTTCAGGGATATCAGTCATTTCATAATTACAATATATCATTTGTTAAACAGTTCCAGGCTATACAACAGCAACAGCCTGTACTTCCTGCAAATGCAATTTTAAGGGATTACCCCAACGAACGATTTGCGCTGGATTGCATAACAGAAATGTTTATGAATGCTTCAAAAGAAGAAAGCAAAAAACAACATCAGATTATTAAAGACATTACTCAAAGAGTAAATGATGCAAAAGAGCGGTATATAAAAAAATATACTGAGTACATCCAGGAATATACAGGTTGCATACAGGCTTGCCCTCAAAACGATACAATTTGCCCAAAAGAATGTTACAGGCAGTATTGCTCTAAACAGTGCCCCAATACAAAAGAATTTAATGATTTCCTGCGGGTGTCATACGCTAATTACAGGCTTGCGTTTAGTGAAATGCTAAGTAAACAAAGTAAACTGCTCGATGATTTATATGCTTTTACAAATTCCTGGCTGGCAAAAATATACAGTCCTTACTGGAGCAGGATTTATGCGTACGAAATCAAACGGGTTGCATTGGCAATCGTTGGTAATACCTATCTCTATTATCCGCAGATAATTGAACCACCGGTAAATGACGCCTGTGGTACAGACTGCTCCATTTATTCCGTTCCTGTTACAGCAAAGCCTGAAGATGTAAATAAAAAAGATCCCGAAGGGAATGAATGCCCTGAAGACTCCAAACATGTATTGCATCTCTTTTTCTGTGAGGGCAGTATTACCTGTGACTATTGGGAAATAGGATGCAGCGCAGGAGTTGCAGCTTCTGTCAGACGAAATTTCGGTAAAAATAAATCCACAACCATGTTTGTTGGAGCTGGTGTGGAGGCCGGACTTGGGGCTGTTGGCGCAGGAGTTGCATTTGGTGGACAGCTCACTATTGGGGATGATGGAAGAGTAGATGGTGGTTTGAGAGGATCAGTTGGCGGCAATTTAGATGTACCAACAGGAAACAAATATTCTGGAGCCGAAGAAGAATTTACCCTTACAGTAATGGGAGGTCTCAAAACCGAATCATATAAAATAAAAAAAATAGGGTTTGAAGGAGAAAGTCTCTTTGAAAAATGATGATACGGCCTTGTTATTAAATCACTGTAATCGATAAACAGTAAATAAAATTCTAATGAATAGTAAAAAGCTTTTTTGGAAATATATCATCCCGGCTTTGTTTTTGAATCTTCTTTTCGCCGGGCAAACCTTTGTCGAGGACCCCAAATTGATTCTTGACAAACCCGGCAGTTTCAAAGTTGTTATTTGGAGCGTTTATAATAGTATGAGCGGATCCAATTTTACAAAAACTGACAAAGATGCCAATTACAAGAAACTGGTAACGATAACGGATACCGTCCGCAAAAACCCGGTCCTGAGTAACATAAAGGGATTTGATTGCCAGGCCTTATTGTATGCCCGGAATTATGATATAAGAAACAGTTACGGAATTCCCTGCCAGCTAAGTTTCGAGTTCTGCTCCTGGCTTTTGTATAAGGGTAAAGAAGTAAAAGAGACTAGTGAGCCACCCCATTGGGATATTGAAATAAACGTCTTAAATCCATTTACCCGCAACATCCTTGGAGGCAGCACTTTTAAACCTTCAGAAAAACCAAAGGCGGGCTTTAATTATGAAGCGTGGAATAAGGTTGGGGAAAAACTTCGTGATATGCTTCAAATGCCCGGGAAGAAAGAAACACTGGAACCGGGAATGGACAGGTATAACAATGAATCTGTAATAATATACAACCCCGACAGGCCTCCTTACTGGCTGCCGGTTACCATCCGGGAAGCATTTACGTTATTAATTGAGTTATGGCGGCTTCACCCGGACCAGGTACAGTCAGATTTTATAGCGAAAACCCTGGAGGATGAATATGCCCATTTCTCTGAAGAAGAACGCAACGGATATGCTTATGCTGGTTCTGGTGATGAGCGGAGTCCCATTGGAAATATCGGCACCCAAAAAAGCGAGGATGCTCTCCCTGTTATGCGTGTAAATCCTGCCTATTGGAATAAGAGTCTGCCCCGTTCGGCCGTCCAGATTTTAACCTTCAACTGTCCGGCAGATAAAAATTTTATCAGAAAAGAAAAAGAAGAACGGCTTAAATACAATTCAACATCATATCATGTAAGCCGGTTTGTTGAGTCACTTGATATCAGGTTATTACTTCCGTTGATCGACAGGTAGCCGGCTCTTTGATCACAGTAATTGAATACAACAAATGTCAAACATCGATATAGGATTTGATCTTTTCGGGTTTTCAACCGACAATCAAATTAGTATGTTATAAAACGAATAAACAGGACGTTGAAAGATGTAAAACTTTGTTGGGTGTTGGATTAATTCAGTTTTCATCTGTTCGTCTGTTAAACATTCATTGTCATGAGAATCAAAAAAGAAATCCGGTTCATTCTACCAGGGCTTTTATTTTTTGTAACCGCTGCATGGGGACAAAACAAGGGCGCTTATAAATATGTACGAATTGATACCACAAAAGTCATTTCGCAAACTGAGCTGGTGAAAATCGCTGACCGGTTTCTAAAGCGATATTATGCCGGCATCTTCGATTTAAAGGAAAAAGCTTACGTGGATGCACAGTTTAAACTGTTTGATACTGCAAAAGAAAGCCGGCTCAAAATTGGTTGGCTTACCCGTGAGGAAAAGGTTTTGATACGTTAAGTCAAAACTGAATGATGACCCGCCTGCCTGCCGGACAGGCAAGTCTGGCGGGGAGACCGTCCCACCATTAGCGAGAAGTCCCGTCGGCTCCGCTTCGATTCATTGCGCTATCCTGCCGTCCTCTTGCTCGATTCATCATCAGTGATGCCAGCAACCGCTGCCTTTCCTTCGACTACCGGAGGCTCTGCCGAAGGTGTGCCTTTCCTGCGGAGGTCAAAGAGCAACAACGCGACAACAGGTACGTACTCAAGAACCAAAACTAGGGGATAGTCCGTCCAGACTCCCTGGAGCTGATACGTAACGTACGTGATGCAAGGTAAACTCGCCGTCCCGGCGAATGCGAGGCCGCTTGAGATAGGCGCAAGAGGGAGGAGAACGATCATCCACGCCACATACCATGGATGGACAACAGGTGAACAGAGAAGCAAGAGAAGAACCGCAAGCACAATCTTTTCGTTCAGCGGCTTCCTGCTCTTGTAAAGAACCAACAGGGCCGTCGCCAGGAATGCAAAGCACCACTGGCGAGTCGTTTGGTTGTCCGAAATCATAGGGAACAGCACGCTGAAGAGGGCGCCGTTGAAAAACCAATGCTTTGAGAAAGTCACGAGAGCTTCGAAAGGGTTCGCGTCGAAGGCGTACGGGATGAAAGGGATGACCAGCACCGCGAGCGGCAGGACAATCACTTTGGCTTTGTTGATGATCCCGCGCTCTTGAAGAAGCAAGATTGGCAGGATGATGAAGGCGACTGGCTTCACGAGCAAAGAGAATCCTAGGAGAAGCAACGCGATGGTTGTTTTCTTCCTATAGTATAGGAGCAGCCCAAAGATGAGAAATGGCAGTCCGAAAGCATCGACATGAGCATCAAGCGAGAATTGGAGGATGACGAGTGGATTAGCAGCGTATATCAACACGCGCCAAGGTGAAGAGGAAGGCCTGCCCCGATTGAGTTCAATCCCGGGCTCGCGCATGAGCAGAAAGAGGCCGATGATCGTCAATGTCTCCGCAAGGAGGATGAGAAGCTGAATTCCCCAGACATTCTCCCCGCTAAGGTGATAGCCGATATAGAAAATCCACTCATTTAGGGGGAAATAGATCGTCTTCATCTCGGGGTGGTTCACGAGCAAGGGAAGTCGAGCCGTATGAAGGTCGCTCAGAGCTTCATCGTTCGGTGCGTGCCGATACGGATTGATCCCAGCCGTTTGCACTCGACCATCCCACACGTATCGATAGACATCGTCTGATCCAAGCGGATCCATCCCGAGAAAACTCAATCGGACAAGCAGAAAGATAACCAGAAGGAGGACAAGCCCTCGACCGGAGGCTTGATCGCTTGTGGCGAGGTGGAGTGATTGTCTGCAAACAATCCAATAGACAATCGATGAAGAGATGAATACTGCCGCGTACTTGATGATCGGGGTGAGCGGTAGCACGCGGAGTGACAGAAACATCACTACGAGAAGCGCGGTGGCGGCGTAGAGCAGGTGTGTGGGTGATCTTTTCAGGGCTCGCGAAGCCGAATGTTCTTTGTGAAGTTACTGCTCGGAAGTCGGAAAATCAAGGTGAGGGTGCGGAGAGTGTCTCAGCCATCGGTTTCCCGGGTGTGAGCAGATCACCCGGCTATGGCGCAGTAGTCAACTCGCCTGATGATGCACACTTCACAGCCGCAGGCCCAACAGGAAATCGAAGGAGTGATTCCTGACTGATAGAAACTCGTTCTTGAACGAATCTCTGAAGCTCGCGTTGTATCGGATCTCTGCAAGGATTCCGATAGCTAGCGGGGTGTTGAACTCAGAGCCGACGCCAACCGTACCTCCAACATCAGTTGACTTAAACTGGTCGATGACCGGATCGAACCCGTCTCCCTTTTTGTAAACGAGCAGATCCACTCGTGGTCCCGCGATGAGATAGGGAGTAAAGAACGGCGACTTGAGACGAAGTTTTGCAAGAATGGGGATCGACAAGTAATCGACCCTAGGGCTCAACGAGATGAATTGGCCCGTGCCATTCGGCTGTAACGCTGTTGTCACCGGCGCGCTGAACGTCATGCCTTTCTGAGTGTACTGGATCTCTCCGACGAGACTAAGAAGTGGAATATCGAGAAACTCAAGGTAGACTCCGCCAGTTATGCCCCATCGGTAGCTTGTCGTCAAATCAGGAGCAGATGTATAGTCCCATGTCTGGTTTGCTGATACAGCACCCAGCTTGATGCCGTAGCTACGAACAAGTTGGGAATGTGCGGCTGAATTGGCAACAAGAATCACCATTAGGATTGAGAAGCATCTTGTCCTCATCGTTGTCCCCCTTTTCTTATCGAACGTCAAAGCGAGAACTCCGCACCGAGAACAACCTGTATCCCATATGATCTCCACGATACCATGGTGTCCTTGTTGATATCGGTGAGACCATGTGAGTATCGAATGCTGGTGGTCAATGCAACCGTGCTGTCGATCCGAACCTCGCCTCCGATTCCGAAGTCAAATGAAATCTCGGTCGATTTGATCTGGTCTTTGATATCATTGGTCTGCGACCGGGTCCCAAGCGTCACTTCCGACTCAGCCTGAGTTTTGATTCCAATGTTCGGTCCGGCAAAAACGAATGCTCTAACCTGATTCAAGCCGAGCTTCACCTTCACGAGAATCGGAAGCTCTGCATATTCGAAGTTCCATTTTATTATGGATGGACCGCTCTCAGTCCGGACGCTGGATTCGGCTCCTTTCTGAATCTCGAATAGTTCCGGCTGTATGGAAAAAACATCCGAGAGGCTGATCTCAAGATACCCTCCGACCATCAGGCCCATTCGAGTGGAAATCTCTCCGAAGTTTGGCGATGTGGATGCATCAGCCAAATTCAACCCGGCCTGAAACCCGAGACTCACTGTGCTCTGTGCCTGAGCGCCCAACCCAAAGGAAAACAGAATCAGACACGAAATCGAGAGGATTGCAGACAGACGTTTCCTATCCATCGGCTTCATTCGGCTGTGATTAGAATGAGTCATACTCGCGCGGCGGGCTCGTAGCGGTATCAGCATTCAGGGTTTATCTCCGCGCTTCAAGTGTGCAGCAAGGAGCTCCAGAAAATTCATTGTCGCAACCTCATAGCCGTTGCAGAAATTCTCTCCACATGGAGACGGTCGATGAAAAACCCAGTTGCTAACTGTAACAGGCTCTGGTGTTCATTTTCTTTTGCTCTCTTTGTTTCATTGTTTTCTCAGTTCCTCGTAACAGGCTGCTAGGTGTTTTTCTTTTGATACACTTGTCGCGAACAAAATGTCTCCGATTGTCATTCGATCAGAATACCTGCCTCTTTAAGAGCACGGTAGATACGGGGATCGTTTCTCTCATCAGTCTGTGACTGGAGGCCTGGCCATCTGGAGATACGATGTGGATCCAAAACAACGTTGATGCACGGAACCTGCGGGATAAGTGATGAATATGGATACCAGAAAGCTCCCAGATAGACTCTTTCGTTTTCGACAGTGACAACGAAAGGAATCCCGCCAACAGGACCGAGAGTGCGTCTAAGCACGGCCAACTGAGAATCCACCGTTGCAGTCACAGTGAACTCGTGCGTTGGCCACTTATAGCTTTTCAAGTCTTCCAGAGTGAGAAATGGGATGTCAGCCAGTTTGAGACTCTGGAGCGGTTGATCCCAGACCTGAGAAGCGGTGAGCGTGGCGTCCTGCAGACGATAGATTGCGAACGCAGAAGCTCGCGAGGAATCCACTCCCGAGTCACAGGCAAGGAGGGTTGTCAAGCAAAGACAGATGGTGAAGCGCATAGGGTTCATGATTTCCTCTTCGGAAGTTGAGAACTCACAGCAGAGCCTGCTTGAAGTGTAAGGAGTCGGCGCACCACCCCAGAACGTAGCGGCAACCAGCCTCAGGCCCCATGTAATGGCAACGATACTTCACTTTGTTATGCATCGCGAAGATTGCCACCAACAGTTCTTCTAGTACCTCTTCACAATTTCAGCGAGGGGAACCTTGTCAACAAGGAGTCTCGACGACTCTGTTCCGTAGATCCATTCTTGGAAGAACTTGTGGAGGTCTCTTCCTGCCGTACGCTCGCAGAGTGTCTGAAACTCTTCAAAGTTGATCGTTCGTCCAGCGAACTGCGTGACCATGTTCCGAATGATTGATGCGAAGGTCTCCTCTCCAACCAGCCGATCGAGGACACAGAGAGACCATGCCCCCTTTGTATAGGAATGTCGGCCAAGTTCTTTTGCGCCATAGTCTGCGATGGGAGTGTCAAAGACCTGCCGGTCATGCTGTGCCCACTGCACAAAGACGCTCCGACTTTTTTCCATATCCTCATCAAACGCTTTCTCGCCCCTGAAAGCTCGGATTGCAAGCGATTCAAAGAACGACGCAAAGGCCTCGTCGAAATATCGGCACCGCTGCACATCTCTTGAGGCTGTCGCATTCCATGAGTGCCCGATCTCATGATAGACTTCCGGAATTCTCGAGCTATCCTTGAATGCGGCTGCGGTCTGCAGGAAGTAGTAGTCGCTCGCTTGCGAACCCCAGCCGTCCGGGATTTCAATGACGGTGTACCCTTTGAAGCTTTCTGGCCTGCCGAATCTCGTGCTGTAGAACTTGATGACGTCGCTCGAAGCGGCAAGGACTCTCATGGCGCCTGTACTGTCCTCAGGCAGATGATACACAACGAGCTGATCATCCGGGTTGCTAAGGACAGCGAACTTTGCCACGGCAATATCAATTCGCCATGTGGGTATCTTGCTGCGGAAGAGGTAAGTCGAGCTGTCGGAGTTGATGCGGGAATCGACCGCTTCTCCGCCACAGGCGACGCGATAGCCTTTCGGAACCGTCGCAGTAATATCGTATGTGAATTTCGTGTCGTTTGCGGCAAGCGCGCTTGCGAATGTTGGCTCTGCAAGCACCGGATAAGCGAAGGCATCGGGACGCAGGAGAGAGTAGTCTTCATCAATCCTATCCTTCACATACGCCATCACTTCGGGATAACCGAAGATGAATCCGCTGTACTTCAAAACAATTGTTACCGAATCATTCGGTTTCAGAGGAGAATGAAGATCGACAACCACCTCTCTCGCTTGCAGTGAAGGCTCATCACTCAGTTGCAGTACGACCTGCTTGAAAGGGAGCGAGGCCGCACCATTGTCGGTAACCTGCTCAACGCTGAGCAGACGGTACAGCAGAAAGGGAAGCTTTGTGTGTGGTCTACTTGTGGTGTTCCGTATTGAGAGCACCGCGACGACGCTGACACGTTGCTCCTTGAGCTGGAACTGAACATCCAATTTGTAATGCGAGACTGACGGAAGATCCGAAGCCGACATTGGCTGAACGAGACAAAGAAGCGGGATTAGAAGGAATGATCTTTTCATGTGTTCATGTCCGTTGGAAGCGATTTTCATATAACGTCTGTGGTAACAACGCAATGTTTTTGTGAGCATCGAACCTCCATTTGAGCGAACAAAAATATTGAGTGAGCTTTTTTATTCTGTGACCTTCCCAACATCGTTGCTACCACTGTTATGCGCAGGCGCAACCTTTTTTTGTTCACCATAATTGTCATTTCCTTAAAAAGTATACGATCAGAATAAAGAGAGTGATTCCGCCGAATATCAGTAGCAACCGAATTATTTTGGTTTTTGCTGAAACAGGTGGACTCGGTGGCACATGCGGAATGGATATGTTTTTCGTTAGGGGAGGCAACGACTCAACTTCGCTCCCACAGTAACGACACTTGATCGCTTCTCTTTTGATAAGTTCACTGCAGTAAGGACATTTTCTCATCTCTCCTGATTGAATAGCAGTCTGCTCAAGCAGCTTCTGATTGGGCTTTGAAACTCCGACAATGATGAGACCGATTAAGGGAGAAAGCAACAAAGAAAGGAAAAATCCTGATGCAAAACCGTTACCTTTGCTTTGACTCCAATTGCCAATCGCAAAACACAGTATGACCCAGATGAGAATGATGACAAATTCCATAAAATGTGATCCTTTGTCTGGTTAGTTGCGCTTGCGCCTAACGTTTCCGCAAAGCACGCAACGGCACGCTCAACGTTCTTCCATAACTGTGCGTGCCGTTGAGTGAGTTCTATCAAATCGAGCGAGCGTCGGCATGTGTGCGAGCCTTAGCAAATAAATCGAACGTCGTGCTTTGTCGTTGTTATGCGAAGGCCCACCGTGATCGACCTAAGCCCTCTTGGTCCGTATCCAGTTGAGAAGCAACTCCTTTATGAAGTAGTGAGCTTCGAACTTTGACATCGGAACTAACGGAGCAGGGTATCTCTTACTGTCGTGGAGTCGCGCCTCCGCGCCAAGCACATCGTGGCTCTGCGCTGTGTGCTTGAAGCGACGCAATATCTTGTCTGTCGTCCATTTTGTTTTGATGATCTTCTTGTCTTCGCCGCCCACTCCAGTCCGAATGATCTCATAGACTTTATATAGACTGACCCACGTGTCTTCTCTAAAGAGTTGTAGCGATTTTGCAACACTGTCGAACCTCATTGATAATCTCACCAGGTAGTCGACATCGGTGGATTGGTTGGCTGGAATGAAGATGCCATCCTCTTTAAATGTACCAAGCCATTTGTGGCTCAGACCAGTTGCGCCGCGTAAATACAAATGTTCTCTACGAACGCCATTTTCGTCAATCATGATGTGGTCACTAATGTCAAGGGGCGTAAATCTCTCGAAATGGAATGTTGCTGCCGCCGAGATAATGTCGAGAAGTTGTTGCGTACGAGTTACCACTTCTTCTTTGTTGTCAAGCTGATTTAGTTCAAGAGACGTCAGATAGAACTCTCCATCTTCTTCCTTCACGGTCAGGTTGGCCGAGGTGAACAAGGAAGGTAGATCCCTCATGTCTGAAGCTGAGCCTTTCAATTTGATCAACCATTCTGTCATGATGGGCTTTCGCATAACTACTGTGTTCACGCACTATTGCGTTTATTTTCCTTCGGGGGTACGATGGACGCAATGCGTTTATTCTCTCTATGGCTGCCCCCCGTGGTCGCTTTGCTGTCGGGTCTAACTGCCTCAGTATAGCGGGTGTTAATGGTTCCATGGCAGGCATCGGCAGTGTCAAGCCTGCCTGTCGGTCAGGCAAGTTTGGAACCCAGTGCAGTTCTGGGTGAATCAGGACAAGACCCCGAAATCCTTCGGGGCGGGGCTCGGCGGAATGTTACGACGAATCGCCTGCAAAGTCAAGCGAGAAATCCGTGCCGTCGTAACGCGACCTTTGGAGAGGTGTGCGGTTCGGAGCAGAGAAGACTATCGATTCTCTTTGGTGGGAATTAATCAACTCTGAGCTTGTTTCCACGCTCCTGTCCCAATGGGATCGTCGAAGAGTCTCGCTCATACATCAGATTCTTCTCCCGACTAATGTCGGCATCAGAATGACATACGCTTTGTTGGGTTTTGTGCAGAGTCTCCATCACCTCGTGAGGTGACCGTGGGAACGAGGAGTTCAATCAGTTTTCGCTTGACATTACTCGGATGATTCGGTAGTTTGAGTTTTGAAGAAGCGTACCCTCGCGAAGAACGCTCTTGCACTTTCCAATTCGATTCGCATATCTAGGATCCATTTCACTCTGATCTGCTTAGCCCCATCTGGCCGGGACTGACACTATAGCCACACCAGGGTTCGCTCCACGGGTTTCCTGTGTTCAGGATTCTCGAGTCCATTGGCAGACGCCGGCAGAAGCAATCGGCAAGGTTTGTTAGGAAGCCCGGCATCAACTGCATCACAAGCGCTGCGGACTCGTCCCATGTCCAGATGCAGACCATCCTTCGGTTTAGAATCCAAAACTTCGTCAACAACTCCTTCAACAAGTGTAGAAGGATATTTCGTATGAACCACCACAGTGGTGTCCTTCGAAAGGCAACGATTCTCTCCTGCCTTATCCTTGTGAGCAACCTGGTCTGGGCGCAGAGCTGGACTGCGAGCCTGTTCGTCCAGCCGTATCCTTCGCCGTATGTGGGGGACTGGCAGACGAATCCCTCCCTGGCAACGCTCACTCTCACGAACCCATCGACCACTCCCACACAAGTCCAATTCTATTTGACAATCACGAAAAGGACGACCGGAGCGGCGGTTGCCAGCGGGAATACAGGTCCCATTCTCATTCAACCCAGTCCACCGCAGACAACGCTCAACAACACTCAGTTCATTCAATGGAACAACATCACGTACGATGAAGCTGTCAGGACGTTCGTCATCAGGAGCGGGAGACTTCCAGAGGGAGATTACTCGGCGTGCGTGGTAGTCAAGAACGTCGCTGGGGCGACCCTTGTCGGCAGAACCTGTGCGTGGTTCTCGATTGTTTATCCGAACGCTCCGCGGTTGCTCATCCCGGAGAACGGATACACTCAGCCTCTGCAACTGTACCCAACATTCACCTGGACACCCACGACAACTCCTCCCGGCTATCCTATCCACTACATCTTCACCCTCGTTGAGCTGCTGCCGAGTCAGCTTCCCGTCCAGGGGTTGACTTCGAACGTGCCTTATTATGAGAACAACAACGTCCTGACCAGCACACTTTTGTATCCAATTGAAGCGCAGGTACTACGGGTCGGACAAACCTATGCTTGGTGGGTCCAGGCCTTGGATCAGTACGGCTATCCCGCCGCATCAAACAACGGGAGAAGCGAGGCGTTCACTTTCACTTTTCGGACAGAGGACACGACCCGACGTGTCTCGCCGTGTTTTGTCGCTGCGCCCACGTCACCGGAAAACGGGAGAGTGTGGACGGAAAGCGTCAGACCGAAATTCATCCTCGAGGCAAGACCAACGATCAAGGACTCGGGGATTACGGGTGGTCGCCTGCAAATCTGGGCAATGGAGAACGAACAAGAGAGCAACTCCTCGGTAACGAGCAGGTCACCGGTTGTTGATACAAGCTTCTCGGGCTTCGGCCCGGAAGACATCCAGCTGAGTTCCCTCGATACAGGGGGGACCAGTCTCGATCTGAAGTTCGTGAACGACACCACGTCCAACACCACGACCAGTCTTGTTCGGCAGACCTGGTACATGTGGAAGTTCACCCTTACTGTTAACTCCTCGAGGATACGAACAGACCGGCGAGTGTGTGCTGCGACTGAAGTTTCCAGTTCCTACGCAACGTTTCAGTATGCGCCCTCGCCTGTGGATACAGGTGGTGCCTGCAGAGACGTGTGTACGATTGCCGCTCCGAGAAACCAGTCTCCGGCCACGAGGACTTTCACGGCTGGCGATACAGTGCGCGTTGGCAGGTTCAGGATGGTTCTCACAGAAGGGGTGAGTGGAAGCGGATCGAGTCTGAGCGGCAGTGGCCTGATTGCCTTGCCGTTCCTTAACTGCCAATTGGCGGTAGAGTTTTCCGGCATTCAAGTCAATGACTCCTCGGAAGTCTATGGCGGCGAGGTCAAAGGAAAACAGGCGGAGAATTCTCCACTCTCCAACGAGGAAGCGAACGGCCTCGGCACGACGTTGAACTTGGACAGCACCAGGATCTCAGCGATCTATGCACTTGCATCAAATAGCAGTCGGTTGATCAGCGGACTCACTGGTCGATCTGCGATGACATTACCCATCGGTATGGACAACGTGATTGGCGGGCAACGCTTTGTTATCGGGATCATCGGGATCGTATTCACTCCGACTCAGGCAAATCTCAATGCAGCTTTAGTGTACCCGCTCCCCGGCCTCGGTCCAAACATCGGGATCGGTCTCGGTGCTCGGGGGATTTGTTTCCATCCAAATGGAATCGGAGGGAATGGAAATGCTACGCTCTATCTCGCAGCGGATATCGGATACCGGCGAAGTGATACGTGGAGTTTTGCTTTCTTGGCGCCGTCTGGGTCCGACTCGGGGTGCTACGTTACGTTTGATTGCCATGGCTTCAAAGAGTTTAGAGTAAGTGCGGAAGTTGAGTTTCCGAGAGCATGGCTGCGTCCATTCCCGGATGTTGCTGACCAGAAGGTCAAAGCGAAGTTCTCAACGACTGTCGCTCGAGGAGGGAATTGGATTGCCGCAGCAAGTATGGATCGATGTGAGATCTCTGCTGCTCCGGGTTTTGTGATGGAAGTCCAGGAGATGACCTTCGATCATTCTGACGATCAGAATCCGGAGGGCATCGTCTTCCCGGAAGGGTTCGGGGGACGGAGAGACAGCACGTGGATTGGATTCTTCATCAAACGCGCGAGCATTTCTCTTCCACCGCAGTTGAGGACATTTGATTCGACCAGTCCACCGCAGATCGCGGTGAAGAATCTTCTCATCGGGAGGGAAGGAATAACGGGAAGCTTCCGTGTGGAGAATGTCTTTCAGTATCCCACTGGAAATTTCGGTCAGTGGGGTGGAAGCCTTGATACGCTGGGCATCGATGTCCTCTGCAGCTCACTCCGAAGAGGCTGGATGACTGGCAAGATCAAGATGCCGATCGCCGAAGAGCCTTTGAAGTACACGGCAACACTTTCTCGCCCGGCGGACTCATCGAGGGCACTCAGGTATTCCTTTGTCATCGAACCAACGGATACTCTGAATGCGGATCTCTGGAAAGCGAGGATTTCCCTCTACCCAACCTCTAACATCACTCTGAGCAATGAGTCAGGAAGTTTTGTTGCATCGGCCACGCTGAACGGCAGAATCTCGCTAGCAGAGACGATTGGCAGCTTCTCAGGCCTCGACTTCGTGGGCATCGAGTTCCAGGATCTGAAGCTGCAAACGAGACGCCCCTATATCGAGACTGGGACCTGGAGTTTTGCAAGTCCCGAACGACACGTGGCTGGGTTTCCTGTGACTTTGTCGAACATCGGCATCGCGAATGCACAGAGGAGCGGAAGGGATCTTGTCGGGATTAAGTTCAGTTTGAGTGTCAACGTTCAAGGTGGGTCGAACGCGATAAGCGGCACGACTGCGCTGACGATATGGGGAGAACTTCAGACTACCGGTGCACAGAGATTCTCGTACAACAGTATCACACTGGATTCAATCGGCATAAATGCCGACCTCGGCGCCGTGAAGATTTCCGGCGGCATTGCCTTCTTTAGCGAGGTTCCGAGATGGGGAAAAGGCTTCCGCGGAGCAGTCACGGCAACCTTCCTGCAGAAGATCAATGTCAATGCCGCAGTCCAGTTTGGAAATGTCAGCGGCTTCCGATACTGGTACGTTGATGCAAAGGCGGTCTTGAACCCCGGCATTCCTCTCATGACTGGAGTTGGTTTCTACGGCTTGGGAGGAGGGGCATGGTATCACATGAGGCGGTCGGGAGGCGACCCCGGCGTCCCAACATCTTCAGCTGTTGCCGGCCGAGCTCCCGGCTCAACGGTGTCGGGTTACACGTTCGAACCCGACGAAAGCAGTCTTTTCGGTCTCCGAGCAATGGTCATACTTGGGACCCATCCGAACTCGGCGACCTTCAACGCAGACATCGCTCTGGAAGTGGAGGTGCTGAGCAGTGGTGGAGTGGGAAGGATCTCACTGCTTGGGAGAGGCTACATGATGGCTGAAGTCTCCGCGCGGCAGAGAGCAAAGGTTACAATGTCTGCGGACATGACGTACGACTTCCCAGAGAAGACCCTGCATGGCGTTTTCGACGTGAGGATCTCAGCTACTCCAGTCACGGGCGGTGGACAGGCTGTGCTGCACTTCGAACCTTCAACGTGGTACATCAAGATTGGTGAGCCGGACCGCAGGATCGGACTTAACTTAGGGTGGTTGTCGGTCAACGGATATCTCATGGTCGGAAAGGATCTGCCTCCTCCCGGACAACCACCTGCTCAAGTCACGGCAATGTTGGGACAAATTCCAGCCACTCGCAACTCGAGTGTTGCGGCAGGCGATGGCTTTGCGCTCGGCGCTTCTATATGGTACGATACCGGGAGGCAAGTGGTTTTCATATTCTACGGAAGATTCACTGCTGGTGGTGGCTTCGATATCGCCATGATGAAGCAGGCCCGTTGCACGGGGATCAACGGATGGTATGGGCAAGGTGATGTGTACGCGTATGTGTCTGGGAGTGTGGGAATTTACATTGAGATTGGCTTCTGGATGTACAGGCCATGCGGTCCATGGTATTGCTGGGTATGCAGATGGTGTAAATGGAAATTTATTGGCATCAAAGGTGAATTCGAGATCTTGGGCATAAGCGCCGCTGCCCTGCTCGAGGCCGGTGTGCCGAACCCTGCGTGGGTATCGGGGACCGTTGGGGGTAGATACTCTCTTCTTGGTGGACTCATAAGCGGCCATTGCTCCTTTAGCTTCACCACTGGCACAGTATGCAGATTATGATTGGCCGAGAACCGATTGTCACAAAACACTAATTTGCAAAAGGTTGTGGACACTACTATGAAGACACGACATCGTGGAACGTCGTTGGCATGTGCGAAGGTCACTTCAAGACCTCGAAGCCTTGTGGCCATCCTGCTGCTCCTTTCCGTGATTGTATCAGCGCGAAGCCAGGTGCAGGATACAACTTCGGTCTCGCTGGGTTCGAATATTCCTCGAGATCCGGGCTTTGCCACGATTGCAGTAATTGCTCGGGCTTATCAGGACTCGGTCATCCTTCGTTGGGCACCATCGACTCCACACGGGTGGAGAATTGGCAACCGACTCGGGTACATGATAGAACGGCGACAAGCTGGAGGTCAGACGGCTCGCCTCACTCCGGAGCCGAAAGTGCCATGGCCAGTTGAACGTTTGGCTGACGCCTTGGACGCGAAGCCCGACAATTCTTATCTTGGACTTGCCGTGTATGCTTTGGCGGGAGACACAACCCTGATGGGACTGGCTGATAGCCTCGGCATTGACACAGTGGGGGTCAATGCTGAGAAGAACACGAGTCTCTACGGCTACGCGCTATTCTCGGCAGATAATGATCCCCTTGTGGCTGAAGCCTTGGGATTGCGGTTCGTTGACAAGAATGTCAAGGTGGGAGAGCGCTATACGTATCGAGTTTCCCTGAGCGAGAAACGAGACTACCGAATTGACCCCGGGGAGGTGACCATCGAGGTCAAAGCCACCGGACCAGGCCCGGCTCCGGCGAACTTCGGGGCTCAGGGATTAGATGGAAGAATAGAGCTTCGCTGGGAGGGCCTCTCTGAGAGAGACTACTCAGGCTATTATGTGTATCGGTCGGACGATGGCGGGAAGACGTTCAGTAAGATGAACAAGACTCCCATTGTCATTGTGGCACCGGAGGCGGTGAACGTGGCGAGGGTCGCGAGGTTTGTCGATACGACAATCACAAACTACAAAGTGTATAAGTATCAAGTCCGAGGTATAGACGCATTCGGTGAGCTCGGCGTGCCAGGAGAGGCCGAAGCGTTTGGAAG
Organism: Bacteroidota bacterium; assembly: GCA_049589195.1. Lineage (GTDB taxonomy): Bacteria > Bacteroidota > Ignavibacteria > UBA10030 > JAHEZR01 > JBAWAH01. Next base: position 99,347 of record JBAWAH010000027.1, read on the forward strand.
AGATCTCACTCCACCTCCAAGGCCGACGGTTAAGAATCCTGAGCAACTTGCCAACACGAGAATCCGGTTGAGTTGGGAAATGACAGAAAGCTCGCCCGACTTATCAGGATTTGCCATATCTCGCAGTGCCTTCATCGATAGCAATTACCATCATCTGACAAAAAAGCCGTTGGCTCCGACCGTGCGAGAGTACACTGATGAACAGGCTACCGAGGCTGAGCCCTATTACGTCATTGCCGCGCTCGACACCGCGGGAAACGAGTCACTGTCTTTCCCCATCTATGGAATGTTGATCGATACGATCCCACCGTCGGTTCCAACAGGATTGACAGGCGCTATCGACACGAATGGCATCGTCCATCTTCAGTGGCGTCGCGGGCCCGAACGGAATCTTCTTGGCTATCGTGTTCTGCGGGCGAACGCACCTGAGCATGAGTTCTCTCAGCTGACGGGCCTTGTTCACACCGATACGACATTTGTGGACACTGTGGAGGTTCGCACCCTCACTCGGAATGTGTACTATCGAGTCGCTTCCGTTAACAGGCGCTACATCCATTCTGAGATGTCTTCAATCCTTGCTTTGCGG
>JBAWAH010000028.1:0-6122 GCA_049589195.1 Bacteroidota bacterium
CGGCCTTTGTTGAATAGTAGCCCCGAGTTGGAGCAGAGACAGATCTGCTCTTCTGAGATCCGCCCCACTCTCGTCCTACCTCTGCGGGTGTTCCTTCGCTAAGATGCATGAGGCTCTCTTGCCTCCAGGAAAGTTGCGGGAAAGGCGTTGACTTGCTAATGCACTTTGGCAATATCCTAGAACTCTCTCCGAGTTCCCTTATACCGCAATGCACTGGTTCACGGCACACCCCAAGCGAAGAGATGCGAACTCGCCAGAAATTACGAAAGGTTTCCGCCAAGGTCAAGCGAAATATTCAAGGCAAACAAATGCGGGTGTAGTCCCAAGATTCTATACACGAGCCTGACAGAAATGGACACGCGTCTAGCAGGTGATTCAGCCTCCACAATAACGAAAGCCTCCGCATTGAGTGGAGGCCTGAGCGTTTCAAGTTACGAGATGGCGGGTTCTAAGGGAAGGTCATGGTCTCTTACCCTTCGCACGGGTTGCTCAACGGGACGATCCAAGCACGCGCTCGTAGAAGTCTGGGTGAAGAGCCCGCCCTCGCGGCATGTCACAGGAGGATTCTATCCCTAGGGCAATAATCCAAAACCTGCTTCATGTCGATTAAAGCCGTTTGTCACTCTCGAGCACCTTCCGGATGTGTCGCAAGACTTCCTGTGGAATGTAGGGTTTCTGGACAAAATGTTTCACCCCGGCCTTCAGTACCTCGGACTTAATGTGAGGACTAATGTACCCACTCGCGAGGATAACCTTGACCTTCGGATTGATGCCCTGAAGCCTTTGAAGTGCCTCTGCCCCACTGAGTTTTGGCAAACCCATATCCATGAGAACCAAATCTATTTGATCCCTGTGCTGGGTATACATTTCGATTGCCTCCGCCCCGTCTTTCGCGGTCATTACCCGATATCCTTTTCCTGCAAGGATGTTCTTCAAGAGATCGAGCATCATCTCTTCGTCCTCCACAACGAGGAGTGTTTCTGTTCCACCAGCGACCTGCGCTTGAGATTCCTCTGTCGCGATCAGAGGCATTTGGATGCTGCGCTCGGGGATGGGGAAGTACAGCCGGAAGATCGTCCCGTGACCGACCTGACTATCCACATCGATGAAGCCGTGATGACTCGCCACGATACCATACACGACGGCAAGGCCCAATCCGGTTCCATGTCCTTCTTCTTTGGTCGTAAAGAACGGCTCAAACGCCCGAGCAAGGAGCGGCTTATCCATCCCAATTCCCGTATCGGTAACACTAATGCAGACATACCTTTCCCTCTGAGCCTCGGGGAAACGCCGCCGTACTTCAACTCCCATGACAGCTCGCGTCGCAAAGGTTAGTGTGCCTCCACTGGGCATAGCATCGCGTGCGTTCACCGATAGATTCAAAAGGGCCTGGTGAAGTTGATTGCCGTCACCCGTAATGGATGGAATCTCCTTCTCAAGTTGCGATGAGACCTGAATAGTTCTCGGAAAAGTCTGCTGTAACATGCTGGCGAGCTCCAGGATCACATCATTCAGCCTCACAGATTCAAACAGTGTGTCGGTCTTTCGAGCAAACGTGAGGAGCTGCCGTACTAGGGCAGCGCCACGCTGCACCGCCTTGTTGATTGCCTCGATGCTGCGCGATGATTTCTTTGGGTCAACCTTGGTCTCCTCAAGCATCGATGTGTAGCCCAAAATGATTCCCAAGACATTATTGAAATCGTGTGCGATGCCTCCCGCCAATGTGCCGAGACTCTCGAGTTTCTGAGCCTGCCGAAGTTGTTCCTCCAAGAGCTTGCGTTCAGAAATATCGTGCCCAACACCGATAACGGAGTTCTCTGGGCCCATCGCGTCCTGCCACAGAATATGGTGCGGCACCCCGTCACGACTCTTTACAACCCTCTCATACGGCGTTGGAGACAAAGGGATGTCTCCCCGGGCGCCTCGGGCAACCAGATCTTTCTGCCGCTTTCGTTCCTCCTCATCGTCTTGACTCACTCTCCACCAGCCATTTCCAAGGATCTCGGCTGGGTCATAGCCAAGAATCCTCTTCACCGACGGACTAACATACGTGGTCTCCCCATTCGAGTCCCCTACAAGCACCAAGGCATTGACCCTCTGAAGGATCTGATCCGAGAGTTGTAGCCTTTCCTCGGCGTGCTTCCGCTCTGTAATGTCACGGTTCACGCCCACAAGCCCAATGACTTTTCCCTGGCTGTCCAGGAGCGGGATCTTCGTGCTGGTGAACCACGTCTTGGCTCCCCCCTCCTCGATGAAAACGGCTTCTTGCTCAACGATAGGGTCACCCGACTCCATGATCTTTTGTTCCTGGGCATAAAACTCTGCCGCCGCTTCTTGTGGAAGAAAGTCGAAATCTGTCTTTTCAAGCAGCTCCTCCGGCCTTCTTGCGCCAGCCCTGCGGGCGACCCCCACATTGCAGACAAGGAACCGGCTCTCTCGGTCCTTAACAAAGACCTGGTCCGGCAGATTGTCAATGAGAGCCCGCAAGAGGTTTCTTTCTTGAGACAGGACATCCTGCACCCTCATGAGTTCGTTGATTTCGCGCGTGATTCCAACGAGCCCCACGATCTCCCCACGATCGTCGCGTAACGGGACTTTCGTGGTCGATGTCCAGTTGATCTGTCCATCCTCGATTTGCCTAGTCTCAACCAAGCCTACGATCGGTTCACCCGATGTCATCAGATGTCGATCTTCAGCAAACGTCTTTTGTCCAAACTCCTCGCCATACAGCTCGACATCGGTTTTCCCGATGGCTTTGCTCATCTCATCCAGTTTCAAAGACTGCATCATCTTGCGGTTGAGTCTTACCAAGCGGCACTGCCGGTCTTTGAAGTAGATGCTGTCCGGGATGTTGTCCATGAGTGCATCCAGGAGTGCTTTTTCATGCCTGAGCGCCTCCTCTGCTCGCTTGCGCTCGGTGATGTCCTGATTCACGCCGTATGTCTTGACTGTCCGACCTAGGTCATCTTTGACGACGAAAAAGCGAACAGTAATATGGCCGATCTCGCCGTCTGCGTAGATAATGCGGTGCTCAAGTTGACAACTAAAGTGGGGATCGGCCGTTTCAAGGGCTTTCCGAATTTCGGCAGCGACTAACAGTGCGTCGTCGGGATGGACAAAGCGCTGAGCGTAGCAAGTAGACGACATTGTGTAGCCGCCGACTTGTTCAGCCGTCGTGCGAAAAATAGCGTAGAAGTGATCGTTGAATGTGAACAAATCGCTGGCGACATCGTACTCCCACGGCGCCAGTTGTGCAATCTTCATAGCATTGGACAGTTGGGCTTCGCTATAACGTAGCGCCTGCTCCGCTTGCTTGCGCTTGGTGATGTCTCGACCAATACCAACCAAGCCAATGATTTGGCCTTTATCATTCCGCAACGGTAGCTTGGAGGTGAGCAACCAGCGTTTCTGACCTTCCGCATTAAGCACATACTCTTCCCTGTCGAGCACGGGTTGGCCGGTTTGGATCACTGATTGGTCGTCAGCGAAGAACCGTTCTGCCATATCCTTCGGGTAGAGATCAAAGTCGTCCTTGCCCAAGACCTCAGCCTCTGATTGCCGACCCATATTACGTGCATCGGCCAAGTTGGCAACGGTCTTGCGGCAGGCGCTGTCTTTGACATAAATCCCATCCGGCAGATTATTAATCAATGTCCGGAGAAGATTTCGCTCGTACCGGAGCGCTTCTTCAGCACGTTTGCGCTCAGTGACATCTCTGACAAATACCGTGACTTGACCCTTGACCGCCTGGTAGGAATACGTCTCGAAATACATCTGATATTCGTTTGAATAAAATTCATAACTGAGGGGTAATCCCGTACGAGCAACCTTGAGGTATGTATCTAACCAGTGCGTAGTGTCAACCGGTACCAGTTCCTTATACTGTTTGCCAACGATCTGATCGCGATTTAATCCCATCATCCGCTCGAATGCGGGGTTGGCTTCCAAATATCTGTAATCGCACGGATTGCCGTTGTCGTCGTAGATTGTTTCCGATAGATAGAAACCGTCGCTCATGGACATGAATAAGGTCCTGAATCGTTCTTCACTTTGACGGAGTTGGACCTCGGATTGTTTGCGCTCGGTGATGTCTTGAGCTACCCCGATGAGCGCAATGGGTTTGCCGTTTTCATCGCGCACGACTGAGGTAGAGAGAAGAATTGAGAATTCAGTCCCATCTTTCTTGCGATTCAAAAGCTCACCTTGCCATCCGCCGCGAAGCGTCGCTGGGAGAATCTGCTCGACAAGCCCGGGCGCATTTTTCTCTGAACGAATTATGCGGACGTTCTTGCCGATCAACTCGTCTTTGTCATATCCGTACGTCTTCGTGAACGCTTCGTTGACGAAGAGGAAATTATCTTCGAGGTCGCTGATGAGCACGCATTCGCTCGTGTTTCTCACGGCTTGGGCAAGTATGCGTATCTCTTTCTCTGTCTCCTTCCGCTCCGTGATGTCGCGCATGATGCTTTGAAAGAATTTTCTTCCCTCAACTTCGATCACACGCGAACTTGCCTCAACAGGGAAAACTGATCCATCCTTCCGCTGGTGCAAGCTCTCGTACACCATCCCGTTGTGCTCCTTGACCTGCATCATCTGTGTCTCGAGAGACTGCTCAACCATAGGTGAACGCAGAGTACGCATATCATGCCCAATCAGCTCTTCGCGTGGGTAACCATACGCTGCAACTGCACGGTCGTTGGCTTCAACGACCCTTCCTGTCTCATCTATCAGGACGATGATATCGTTCGCATATTGCGTGAGAAACTCATAATGTTGGACGAGCGCATGGCGCTCGAGTTCTGCTTTATATTGGTCTCGAGAGTATCGGAGACGCTGCTCACGCAAGAGCACAACAACGGTTCCACCTGTGAGAGCAATCAAGATAAGCACAAGCACTATCACAAGACGGGCGCGTTCATGGATAGGACCGTAGACCTCATCCAGATCAACCTTCGCAACGAGAAACCACGGGGAATCCGGAATTCCGCGAAGCGCTGCAAGCACCGGAACACCGCGATAATCATTTCCTTCCACGACTCCTTCTTTTCCCTGCACAGCCAAAGCCGCGGGCAGTCGCTCGTCGTTCAGCGGAAGTCGAAAAGAAAGAGCAGTGTTCTTTGCATGACGAAGTTCATTCAAGAACAATACTTCACTACCCTCGCGACGTATCAGGAGAGTCTCAGATGTCCGACTCGGAGTAGGCCAAGACTGGATGAGTGGGTAAAGAAAATGGTAGGGATCAATGCGGAGGACGCAAGCTCCGATGCATAGCGTACCTCCCTCCTGGTGGACAAGGAGGGGAACAAAAATGTCGAGATCAATACCATCCGTCACTTCATCGCGGCGAAGGTCAGAGAACACAACTTTCTTCGCACGCATTGCGTCCCTCGCGAGTGTCTGAACCCCTTTGCCGATTTGTTTTCTCTTGGGATCTACTGCTAGGCGGACCTCTCCTTTCCTGTCGAGAAGGAATATGCTCTCATATTCATAGTGTTCCTGCATCGACACCATCCAGTCCACGAGCTCTTTCTTCAACTGAGATGGACTGTCGGGGGTCTCAAGGAATGACCTGACTCGACGTGCAACGATAGGGTTCTCGAAGATAACGCCAGCATCTGCCGACCGCTGAGTGCGCCAATCGAGAATCCCTTTGACCTTCAGATCAGCAATAGCAGAGAGATCGGCCTGCCTATCCCTTTTGATACTCCTTGTCTGGGCTTCATAGTACAAGTATCCAGCACCACTGATCCCGATGGCGAAAAGAAGAAAGACGAAAACAAGATACCGTGGGACAGAATCATGCCCGGCTTTGCTGTTCATCGTAGTTCCTTCTTTGACGTTGCCCTGCCGCATGCGCTTCCGGCTGAGGGTGAGCCAAAAGGCGAAAATGCACCCGGGGCTAACCCGATACCTACAGGAAGCCCCAATAGCTCATGAATCTTCGGCACTGGCTCTGGAGAACTCGCCTTTTGGGCGAAAACAGGATGCTCAGAGCCTTTTGTTCTCCTCTCGTAAGTTTATTCAAACAACGTGCCGGATGTTGGCGAATCCTTATGCCTAAGAAACACTCTGGAAACCGAAGACCAGATCATTATTCCCGGAAACCTGTGAGTGAAAGTGTA
>JBAWAH010000029.1:0-2746 GCA_049589195.1 Bacteroidota bacterium
TCTTTGCACGAGCAAAGAAGTAACAGAGCGATCGTTTCTCTTATATACAAGGGAATGCCGAAACTAGTTGTGCAACAGCTATGAAGTAGTGCCAATTGTAGCACGAAGAGTTCGTCGAACTCTGCCGAAGGGAAACTCGCTCGTGCTCGGCAGATTCACGTTGACAAACGCGGAGAAATTCGTTATCATCGGGACGTATGCTATATGCCCCCACAAAAAAGGCACATCAACGCTCTCAGCGTTGAGGACTGGAAGGCCCTGAAAGAGCACTCGCAGCACAAGGTCATCTCGCCGTTCGAACGCATCCTGCTTGAAGCAAAACCGAAGCAGGTGACTGATCCAATCGGCCACACTTCTATGCGGATCGTCGATCTCTTCTGTCCGATCGGCAAAGGACAGCGAGCCCTCATTGTCTCTCCTCCAAAAGCCGGCAAGACGATGCTCATGCAGCATCTTGCTCATGCGATCAGGCTGAACAACCCGGATATTGACCTCCTGGTGCTGTTGATTGATGAGAGACCGGAAGAGGTCACCGACATGCGCCGGACCATCAAAGGAGAAGTCTTCGCCAGTTCGAGCGACAGCGAACGCGGTGAGCACGTCCGTCTCGCTCAACATGTGCTCGAGCATGCAAAGCGCAAAGTGGAGGCCGGGAGGGATGTGGTCATCCTGCTCGATTCACTCACGCGTCTCGGGCGAGCATTCAACCTTCATCAGAAGAGCAGCGGACGAACGATGTCGGGTGGCGTCGATGCTCGGGCACTGGAGATTCCCAAACGCATCTTTGGTGCAGCTCGTAAGTATGAGGATGGGGGTTCCCTCACAATCATCGCTACTGCGCTCGTCGAGACAGGCTCACGCATGGACGAGCTGATCTTTCAGGAATTCAAAGGCACAGGCAACATGGAGCTTGTGCTTGACCGCAACTTAGCCAACGAGAGAATTTTCCCGTCACTCAACATCTCTCTTTCCGGAACGCGGCGCGAAGAACTGCTATTTGGTCCGGCGGTGACACAGCATCAGGCATTGCGCCGCTCTGTCGCCCGGATGTCGCCACGAGATGCTATGCTCACGGTATTGAAACTCATCGGAAAATATCCAACGAATGAACTATTGCTAGCAAAATTCGGTAGTGTACTAGGTTGAGAGGCATGTTAACGACAAGGTGCGTGAGTAGGTCAGACATTCTTGTCTGACAGGCAAGAATGCCTGTCCCACCAAATGAGTTTTTCCAATTAAGACACTATTCAAAATTCTAAAGGGTTGACACAGTAAAAAACATATCGTCTCCACGAGGCACGAGTAGTCGAGTTGCATCCGTCTGTGCACTACCGACGACTGGCTTCAAGTGTTAGTCCCTGCGAAATCTCGACTCCTTCTTTCTCACCGCTGAGAACTCGCCCGACAGAATCCCAGCAGATTCGCCTGCTGAAGCTGAGCTTGTCTTTTTTCGACAGATATTCGTTGACAAACGCAGAGAAATTCGTTATTATCGAGGCGTAGGCTATGCGCCTGAAAGTAGTCCGTGGAGGGCGACAGGCCAATAGCCTCGCAAAGGAGACAGCCCTGCACACGAGAACCTCTGATTGAGTGAAAATCAACAGAGGTTTTTTTGTTGTGATCCGCATAAGACACCCTGAGAAGAAACGGCAGTCAACGCAACAGGCTGATGTTTCGGCGTTTAGGTGCGAGACGATCTCATATTTGCGGGCGTCTTGTATAGCACCTTAAGCATTGCTTGGGGTGTAGCGCGGATCAATACAAACAATCTTGGGCGTATTCAATTCTGAGATAAGAACACTATCCATGACAAAACAGTTTGAGATTAAGAATGCATCTCGACTAATCTCCCCTATCAGAGTGGGTGATGATATTCCCAAAATTGTAGTCAATTTAGGGATGACTAGCAGTCGCCAAACTGTAGACGAAGAGATTAGGAAAGCACAAACCGCTGTCAAGTACGGAGCTTCAATAATTGCTGATGTTTCCACCGTTGGGAACATTCGAAATATGCATAAAGCTTTGATGGAAAATGTTGATAAACCTTTGAACGTCGTTCCGCTTTATGAAATTTATCAACAAGCTCATTCTGCAAATCGTTGGAATAACAATTTCGCACGTAGCGAGGTATTAGAAGTCATCGAAGCACAAGCGGAAAGCGGCGTTGACTGTATGACGCTTCATAGCAGCTATAAATCAGAATATTTTGAAAGAGTAAGAAATTCGCCGAGGCGTATCCGTATTCAAGGTAAAGGGGGAGGGCTTATTCACGAATTCTTCATTCGTGCGGGAGCTCGTGAGAATCCCCTTTATGAATACTTCGATGATATCCTGAAAATTCTGAAAAAACACCACGTTGCATTAAGTCTAGGAAGTTGCCTGAGAAATGGCACTGTAGACGATCCCATAGACCATTTGATTGAACTTGAGCTAATTACTTGGGCTGAGCTTGTTAACCGCGCTAGTGAACAAAGTGTCAATGTGATGGTGGAAGGATTAAGCCACATCAGATTTGGATTGATACAATCCTTTGTTCGTTGGGTGAAAAATGTTTGCCACGGGGTTCCCCTCCGTTTACTAGGGCCACTTGGAACAGAGAAAGGACTTGGCTATGATCATATTACAGCTGCTATCTGTACAACCGAAGCAGTGCGAAGCGGCGTAGACCTAATTACTTGTGTTACTCAAGCAGAGCATATTGGTCTACCAAAGATCAATGAAATCCGTGAAGCTGTTGTAGCAACGC
>JBAWAH010000030.1:0-7232 GCA_049589195.1 Bacteroidota bacterium
CTCGAGAATGGCAACCCATTTGCTGGTCACCGCCTGAGCAGTTGATCGGTTCATCGGTAACACCTCGGGGGCTATTCACTCCCCAAAATATACAACTCGTGTTACCGAAATGCTGAAGAACTACACACAGGCGGTGACAACCGCTCTGGCACCCCTCCAAGTCTCAGAACCGGAACAATATATGCTTTTTCCGAGGGAAATTCAATCAAACAAAAAACCCCGTGCGGCCATACGGCCGACGGGGTTCGTGCGTCCCACGGAGTTGTTTACTCAGCTTTATCGATCGAGCCCACCACCAGCAGCTTAGCTCCACTTCTTTCAACAACCTTTCCCTTAATTGTAACTCTCTTGTCGAGGAGAGGTTCCAGCTTATCGTTCACACTTTTCATCGACATCCCTTCATTCGCTGTCAAGTACAGGGCATTAGTGCCCTCCTCGAGAAACATGAGAGGAATCCCACCCTTTGCGCACGACTCGGCACATTGGTGATGGTCATCACTGAATCCTTTGTCACTCATTTTCATATAGCATTCAGAATCCACGATACGTCCGGTCAGTGTCACATCTTTCGGCTTGTCCTTCTTCTGGGACTTGTCAGGTTTCGTCTCATTCTCTTGGGCAAAAAGAGTTGCTGCGATGATCATTGAGACAGACAAAACGAACAGAAGTCTGATTGTCTTTTTCATTCAGCATTCACCTCCCTTTTTCTTGATGAGATACAAATGAGAAACTCAAAAGGATAAACAAAATAACTCAAGCAGAGTTCCTAGGTTCGGTGCGTCAAAATCGAAAGGCACCGTGGGTATGCGTGACCGTCCTCGTTACCTTGACATTCATTCCTGAAAATGGTAAATTGTTTTGTAGTTTCTGCTGAAATCTAGTCACCATGACACAACCACTTCACGGAGGAGAATCCAGATGCCCGTAAAAGTTGGAGACAAAGCGCCTGACTTCAGTCTCTTCGATACCGAGAAAAAGACTCGCACCTTGAAAGAGTTTCTGGGAAAGAAGACCGTTCTTGCGTTCTATCCTGGCGCCTTTACTGGCGTCTGCGATAAAGAGCTATGCACGTTTCGTGATTCCCTCGCCGCATTTAATAATCTAAATGCACAGGTTGTTGGCATCAGTGTCAACGACCCGTTTTCGAGCAAGGGATTTGCGAAGGTGAACGATCTGAATTTTCCACTACTCTCAGATCTTACGCGGCAGACCGTGAAGGCCTACTGTGGAGTTCACGAGAACTTCGCAGGACTCACTGGATACAGCGTGTCAAAGCGAGCTATCTTTGTCCTTGACCGCGACGGCATCGTGAAGTATGCCTGGATATCGGAGAACGCTGGGAATGAACCGAATTACGATGAGATCACAAAGGCTCTACAGGCCATCTCCTAAGACTCTACTCTTACGTTGAGGTCCATCTCATGCTGAAGGCAGGGGACAAAGCTCCAAGCTTCACGCTTCCTTCAAGCGACGGAAGCGAGGTCTCGCTCTCGGACTTCAAGGGAAAGAAGGTCGTGCTTTACTTCTATCCAAAGGACGACACACCTGGTTGTACAACGGAAGCGTGTTCATTCCGAGATGACTTGAGCGCATTCAAGCGGAAAGGAGCCGTCGTCCTCGGAGTAAGCGTAGACGGGATTGAATCACATCAGAAGTTCGCAGAGAAGTACTCGCTTTCATTCCCGCTCCTGAGCGACGAAGGAAAAAAGGTCGTGAAGGCATATGGAGTTTGGAAAGAGAAAAACCTTTATGGCAGGAAGTATATGGGAACGGAGAGAACGACGTTCCTTATCGACAAAGAAGGGAAGATCGCGCACGTCTTTCCAAAAGTGAAAGTGGATGAACATGCGAAGGATGTGCTTGACAAGCTGTAGGAAAACGTTCTCCCAACGCGGCACATACCCATCACATCGAAAGGAGAAACACAATGGCTAGAGTAGCTCGCGAAATGGTCCAGAAGGCAGGAATCGACGTTGACAAGCTTCTTGACCTTCTAGTACGTAATGCGTCAGCAGAGTTGACGACATTCTACTACTACACGATTCTTCGAGTCAACCTGATTGGGCTAGACGGGGAGGGACTGAAGGAGATAACGGAGGATGCTCGTATCGAAGACCGCAACCACTTCGAGGCGCTTGTCCCTCGCATCTACGAACTCGGTGGCAAACTGCCAGATGACATGAAGGTGTTCCATGACATGACCGCCTGTCCCCCAGCGAAACTTCCGAGTGACCCCAAGGACATCAATGCCATGCTGAAAGTCCTTGTGAACGCTGAGCGGTGTGCAGTAGCGGGGTACTCGAACATCTGCAACCTGACTGCTGGGAAGGACCATAGGACGTATGACCTGTCGCTCGCGATTTTGCACGAGGAGGTCGAGCACGAGGCCTGGTTTGCGGAGTTCTTGGGGGAAGGACCATCAGGGCACTTCCGTCGGGCCGGAGTAGGAACGTCGCGAAACTCACCATACGTTTCGAAGTTCCTCCATCCGTAAGGGATTCTTGAGATATCCCTCTTAGGTCCGCGAACGGCCTTCGAGTATCGGCGTGCGAGTTTGTCTCCATGTCCTCAGCTCTCCACCGGGACTTATCTGGGAACACTCTTCACAGTTTACCAACCTGCTCAGGAGGTTCTATGGACAATCTCAAAGCTCCAATCGCCGAACTAGTGGGCAGCTATGCATTTGTCTTTGTTGGTGTGGGTGCCGTTTGCGTTGACTCATTGACGCACGGAGGGATTGGTCTACTGGGAATCGCACTCGCGCAGGGCATGGCCTTTGCTGCGATGGTCTCGGTCACAGGTCATATTTCGGGGGGCTATCTGAATCCTGCCGTGACGATTGGCGCGCTCGCGGGTGGAAAGATCTCCTTCAAGAATTCGATCTACTACATCATTGCCCAACTCCTTGGGGCTGTCCTTGCCGCCGTGAGTTTCAAGGCGCTCTTCAGTGCTGATTTGCTCGACTACGTCCACTATGGCACTCCCGCACTCGCTCCAAATATCGGTATCACAGCTGGAGTCTTCATCGAAGCAGTCCTGACTTTCTTCCTCGTGTTCGCCGTGTACGGAACTGCAATCGACGAACGCGGACCACGAGTTGGCGGATTGTATATCGGTCTCGTTATCACAATGGATATCCTGGCAGCCGGTCCGCTTACGGGCGCATCAATGAACCCAGCTCGCACTTTTGGTCCCGCACTTGTCTCCGGTTTCTGGGAGAACCATCTCGTGTACTGGGTCGGTCCTCCGCTCGGTGGACTTGTGGCAGCAGTCGTCTATCAATATGTGCTTGGAGGATTTTGGAGCAAGAAGTGATGTTTCAAGTTCATTCATCTTCGAAACCTTCGAACTTGGACAGTTGTTAGATTCACAAACAAAAGACTCGTAGAAGGATTCTGATAAAGCATGCTCTATGTAACACGGAAAGCAGAGTTCAGTGCTGCGCATCGTTTGTTCAACCCAAAGTTCTCGGATGAGCAGAATGAGGCCATCTTCGACAAGTGCAATAACCCGAGCGGTCACGGTCACAATTACACCGTCGAGGTTACTGTTGCAGGAGAGCCGAACTCCGGCACTGGATATGTAATGGACCTGAAGAAACTCAGTCGCCTGCTCGAGGAGGAGGTCATTGAGAAGGTCGATCACAAACACCTGAATTACGATGTCGACTTCTTGAAGGGGATCATACCAACGGCTGAGAATCTCGCCATTTCATTCTGGCGAATTCTGTGTCCGAAGATCACCGAAGGAAGATTGTACTCTATCCGGGTCTACGAATCGGAGAAGAACCACGTCGAATATCGGGGAGAATAAGAGTGCGTATCGAAGATATCATAAAGGAAGATGTAGCCCTCGAGGATCTCGTCAGGGATATCCTCAAGGCGATCGGTGAAAACCCCGACCGCGAGGGGCTATTGAAGACACCAGCCCGTGTCGCAAAAGCGTATGAGTACCTTACAAGCGGCTACAAGCAAGACATCAACACGGTGCTTAACGGCGCTGTCTACGAAGAGAAATACAACGAGATGGTCATCGTCAAGGACATTGACTTCTTCAGCCTTTGCGAGCACCACTTGTTGCCGTTCTATGGGAGATGTCACGTCGCATACATCCCGAACGGAAGAATTCTTGGGTTGAGCAAAGTCCCAAGAATCATCGACGTCTTCAGCCGCAGACTGCAGGTCCAAGAGCGGTTGACCCAGCAGATTGCAGACACTTTGTACGAGTGTCTCAAGCCAAACGGCGTCGCTGTTGTGACTGAGGCAAAACATCTTTGCATGATGATGCGCGGTGTCGAGAAACAAAATTCAGTCGCGACGACAAGTGCGATGCTGGGAACATTCCGGGATGACGAGAAGACGCGGGGCGAATTCCTCAGGTTAGTCTCGAGCAAACTATCATAGGATTGATCAAGAAGAGTCCGAATGGCCTTCGGAACCAGCCGGTGGTCTGGGTAACCGGTGCGAGCCGTGGGATTGGGTATGAGGTGGCGAAAGCTTTTTCACGGATCGGAGCGCGAGTCGTTGTTACGTCACGGGACAGACGTCGGCTCACTTCTTTGGTCAAGCAGATCACCAAGAATGGCGGATGCGCAGCAGCGTACGTTTGTGATGTCTCGTCGGAACGGAGCGTTAAAGCAGCCGCAAAGGAAATCCTCAAAAGGTGGGGCCGTGTCGATGTTCTCGTAAACAATGCCGGCGTTACGTATTTCAAGTCACTACGGGAGACAAGCCGAGCCGAGTTTGACGAAGTAATTGCTGCAAATCTCCGGGGGACTTTTCTCTGCATCAAAGCGGTGATCGAATCCATGGTTCGACGCCGATCCGGCCACATCATCAACATCATCTCAGTCGCTGCTCTAAGAACTTATACGAAATCATCGGCATACAGTGCCTCAAAAGCCGGTGTTCTGGCTTTGACCAATGTCCTGAGAGAAGAAGTTCGACGATTTGGCATCAAGGTCACAGCCGTTCTACCCGGAGCTACAGAGACGCAGATGTGGAATGCTTCGACACGCGCTAAGTATCGTCATCGCATGATGTCGGCCGAGGACGTCGCAAGAGTCATTGTTTCTGTTTTCCAAGCGCCCAAGAGGGCACATATTGAGGAGATCATCCTCCGACCTCAGCTTGGAGATCTTCCGTGAAGGAAATCAACAATGGAAAGGAGTTTTGGTTTGAAAGATAAAGTTGTGATTGTCACTGGTGCCGGAAGAGGAATTGGAAAAGCGATTGCCCTGAGATTTGCAGAGGAGCAATGCCGACTCGTCCTGGCAGCCAGGACAAAGAAAGAGATCGACAAAGTTGCCGACGAAGTAAGACGCGGAGGAGCAGAGGCGCTCGCAGTGCCCACGGATGTTTCCCAAGAGGACCAAGTTGACCGACTAGTAAAGACTGCACACAAGGCTTTCGGACGAATCGATGTACTCGTGAACAATGCGGGATTTGGGATATTCTCCAAAGTCGCAGAGATGAAGACCGGCGATTTCCAGTCGATGTTCGATGTGAACGTCCGTGGTGTATTTTTCTGCACGCGGGCAGTTCTCCCGCACATGACAGAACAGAATGACGGCGTGATTGTGAACATCGCTTCGTTGGCGGGACGAAATGCTTTCATCGGAGGCGCTGGGTATTGCGCGACGAAGTGGGCTTTGATTGGGTTCGCGCGGTCGCTCATGCTCGAGGTCCGAGAGCACAACATTCGGGTGATTACGATTTGCCCCGGATCAGTTGATACTTCATTCGGACGTGATGAGGGGAAAAAGAAGACGATCCTCCAAGCACAAGACGTGGCGGAGACCGTCCTTTCTGCCGTGCGAATGCCAGCCCGTGCGATGGTGAGTGAAATCGACATACGCCCGACCAATCCGAAGTAGGAAAACAAGAGCAATCACCGGGTAGAAAACAGGAAGAAAAACGGCCAAATTCAGGCCATCGTGAAGGGTCAGCTCCAGAAGGAACTGCGGCAAAGATGCAGGGGGATGTAGTGGACCAAACGCACCAGGGCTTAGGTCCGGCGAACTGCTGGTTGAGGCATTAGCTTGAGCACTGCGTTAGGGGGGATTGATTTATTTTGAAGACCTAATTTCTTCCCATTGATGCTGACATTTCTGGCAGACATAAATAAACAAGAATGTGGGAGTATCAATATCAATAACCGTTATAACAGGCCCCAATATAGGAAAAAATGAATGACAAAGAGGACACTGAGGCTGTCCATGGATTAGCCGCTGGTCGTTCTGAATTCCAGAATAGCCCAAATAGGTTCCGAGACTACCAGAAGCATATCCGGTTGGACCTGGCAAGACTTCTAAATTGGATATTTCTTTTAATTCGTCCTCTTTGGGAAGGCTTTCCAATTTACTTTCCAGATGGTCATTGAAATCTCTAAGCCCATTTGCCAATTTATCAAAACACCTAATGGTCTTGATATTCTTTGCAGCACCATAGATTTCTGAAGACAAGAAAGGATTTAAGTAGCACTTGTCATTGTATGAGCTGAAATAATCTGAATCGTTGGATATAAGCCATAGATTGGACGCGTCAGGAATACTGTCTAAGAGCTGCTCCCAAGAAATTTGGTCGCCAAGTGGGTCTCTTGGTTTGCCTGGAGGGTTGCCAATTCGTTTTCGTTCAATTGCTCGTCCGTACTGTTCTGGGGTAACCTTTTTTGCGGTTGAAAAGATGTTTTGCAGTTCTTTGCTAACCTTGTCAGTTGATCTAGACGTTTCTGAAAGAAGATTATCAAAAATTGTAGTTTGCTCTCTTATCAATATTTGAGATTTGTTTCGCAATTCCTCTCTCTTTTTATTCCATTCCTTGATTATTTCTTTTTCTGAAGAATCAAAATGCTCAGGAAGGTGTCTACTTTTAATAGAATCATCCGTTAGAGAATCCATACAACTCAATCGAAACGCAGATAATTTGTCTCTGTTAACTTCATTGACAATTTGTTCAGTAACGAAGATGGTATCTTTGACTTCAACTATGGTCTTTAATAGCTTCTTGTATCCGGGCTGACTATTGTCATAGAATCTCAGATAAATATTCGCATCAATGAATAGAATATCCATTGGATAATCCCTCTCTATGTACAGGACCTAACTATTGACGAGATAGTTTTTATGTATCACCTTGATCTTGCCCCCGTTTCGTGGACAGGGAGCTACGCCAGAGTGAGTTGTTGTTCGAACGCCACTGGTGATTTGTGACCGAGCGCGGAGTGGCGGCGCA
>JBAWAH010000031.1:0-10432 GCA_049589195.1 Bacteroidota bacterium
GCTTTGATTTATCAACAATCTCAGAAAGGGAATGGAAAGGGATAAGAATCAGATCAAAGCGATCCTGCAGAGACAACTCTGTTATATCCATTCTGATTACTTTGCACGACAACCGGTTCCTGTCAAGCTTATCTCGCAGAACAGCTAGCATTCCCTCCGAATAGTCAACGCAGGTTAGATCAACGCCAGCCTGAAGCAAGGGAATCGAAACGCGACCGGTGCCGCATGTGAGCTCTAACACCTTCCCGCCAGTTTTCTTGGCTTCTTGGAGGAAGAAGTTGACATCAAAGTCGACCTTCACATAATAATCATACAGATCGGCTACCTTGTCGAACTGGATAGACTGGACCGCTTGGTCTGCAGAGTTCATGAGTCTATAGGATGCGCTCCCGCGCCGTAGCGTGGGGCGAGAAAAGCCCCTCACCCCTTCTCAATCTTCGCCCACGTGTCCCGTAATGTGACTGTACGATTGAAAACGAGGTTGCCTTCCTTCGAATCGTCATCCACACAGAAATAGCCGAGGCGCTCGAACTGAAACCGATCCTGCGGTTTGGCTGATTCCAGACTCGGCTCAACCTTGCAGTTCTTCAATACTTCGAGCGAGTTGGGGTTGATGAGATCTTTCCAGTTCTCTCCACCTGGATCCTCAACTGTGAATAGCCGGTCGTACAACCGGACTTCGGCATTCACAGCCTGCGCCGCAGAAGCCCAGTGAATCGTGCTTTTCACCTTCCGCTGACTCTCCGGTGAGCCGCTTCTCGTCGCCGGATCGTACGTGCAGCGCACCTCCTTGATGTCACCGGTCTTCTCGTCCTTCACAACGCCGATGCACTTGATGATGTAGGCGTACCGAAGTCGAACCTCGTTTCCGGGATATAAGCGCCAGTACTTTTTGGGTGGATACTCTCGGAAGTCGTCCTGCTCGATGTAGAGGACTCTGGAAAAAGGAACCCTCCGTGTCCCCATTGAGGCATCCTCAGGGTTGTTGACCGCATCGAGCTCTTCGACAACCTCGTCGGGTCTACGACCCGACCGTAGGTCGGGATAGTTCTCTATGACCAGCCTGAGTGGTCGGAGGACGGCCATCGCTCGCGGCAGGCGCTTGTTCATATCCTCTCGTGCGCTGTCTTCAAGCAATGCGACGTCTATCGTGTTGTCGCGCTTCGCCACTCCGACGCGGTCCGCAAAGTACCGGATGGATTCGGGTGTGTACCCGCGACGACGCAGACCCGAAATCGTCGGCATGCGCGGATCATCCCAACCCGTGACGTGGCCCTCTTCGACCAACTGCAAGAGCCTTCGTTTGCTCATGATTGTGTAGGAAAGATTCAGCCGTGCAAACTCGATCTGTTGTGGATGGTAAATTTCCAGCTCATCCAGACACCAATCATACAGCGGACGATGGTCGGCGAATTCAAGCGTACAGATCGAATGAGTGATTCTCTCGATAGAATCGCACTGCCCGTGCGCCCAGTCATACATCGGATAGATGCACCACTTGTCGGCTGTGCGATGATGAGTGGCGTGCAGAATCCGGTACATGACGGGATCGCGCATGTTGAGATTCGGGGATGCCATGTCAATCTTCGCGCGAAGTGTGCACGAGCCGTCAGGGTACTCACCCTTGCGCATCCGTTCAAACAGATCGAGATTCTCTCCCACAGTTCGGTTTCGGAACGGACTCTCCCTCCCCGGCTCGGTGAGCGTGCCCCTGTATTCGCGAACCTGATCGGCACTCAGATCGCAGACATACGCCTTCCCTTTCTTAATCAACTTGACAGCGTACTCATAGAGTTGCTCGAAGTAATCAGACGCATAGTACTCCCTCTCCTCCCAATCGAAACCCAGCCAGTGCACATCGCGCTTGATTTCATCGACGTATTCCTGTTCCTCTTTGGTTGGATTCGTATCGTCATACCGTAGGTTACATCGTCCCTTGTAGTCTCGTGCCACCCCAAAGTTGAGGCAGATCGATTTCGCATGACCGATGTGAAGATAGCCATTCGGCTCTGGTGGAAAGCGCGTGTGCACCCTGCCATCGAATTTGTTCGTCTTCAAGTCATCGTCGATGATCTCGCGGATGAAGTTCTTCGGCTCGGAGGGTTTGTCTATTGCATCGCTGTTTTGTGGTTTCTTGTCCATCTCAATCGTGGTTTGTTTAGGGTTGAAACCCAAGTGAGGTTATCGCTTCCTTTTTGGCCCCCGACCTGTCCCGCTGTACGGTCACGTCGTTCGGGATCCCGTATAGCGGGAGATGCTGTGAAGCGGCAAAGGTCGGGGCTAATGCAATTGCCACGACTTTCAAGTCGTGGCGCTCAAACAACAAAAAACACCCTGGGGCTTTAGCCCGAATTAGTTCCCCAATCTCTTGATTGCAGAGTCGATTCTCCGGATCGTTTCCTCTTTGCCAAGAATAAAAAGGATGTCGTACAAGCCCGGTCCAGCACCCACACCCGACACTGCCAATCGCACGGCGTGGATCAGGCTGCTGTGATCGACATGCAATGCTTCCGCCTCTCGGTGGAGTGCTGTTTCGTAGTCATCCTTCCTGGGATTCTCCAGTCTGGAGAATTCCTCGATTAGGTTCTTAAGGTGTCCGGGTGTTTCTAGCTTCCATCTTTTCCTCACAGCATCCGGATCATACTGGACCGGCGCCTCAAAGAAATATGGACTATTCTTGACAAAATCCTTCACGAACGCCACTCGATCGCGCATCGCTCCGATCACCTTCATCAAGTACTCATCATCAAAATGTTTGTTGGCGAATTCCGAGTGTGCCAAGTACCCCTTGAGCATCGCGAGAACGTCGACATCGGACTTCTTGCGCAAGTGCTCGAAGTTCAACCAATTCAGCTTTTCGAGGTTGAACACCGCTCCAGCTTTGTTGACTCTATCGAGTGAAAACTGGTCGATGAGTTCCTCCAATGAGAAGACTTCTTGCTCGGTGCCGGGATTCCATCCCAAGAGCGCCACGAAGTTCACAAGAGCTTCTTTCAGATAACCCTTCGCCCGGTAATCCTCTACTGCGACATCGCCTTGACGCTTGCTTAGCTTACTTTTGTCAGGGTTGAGGAGCAGCGGCAGATGGGCAAACTTCGGCATCTCCCATCCGAAGTACTCGTAGAGCAAAACATGCTTAGGCGTACTCGAGAGCCACTCTTCTCCGCGTATGACGTGGGTGATGCCCATCAGATGATCGTCGACGACGTTCGCCAGGTGGTATGTTGGATAGCCATCTGACTTCAATAGCACCTGGTCGTCGAGTTGATCACTCTGGATCTCGACTTCTCCACGGATGACGTCATCAATACGAATACTCCGTGCCTCCGGGATCATCATCCTGACAACGAATGTGTTCCCCTTCTTCAGATTCTCATCGATCTCGGCCCGCTCAAGTTTCAGACAAGTGCGGTCGTACTTGAGTGGCATTCGGCGCTTCTCTTGCTCCTTCCTCATCGCCTGGAGTCTCTCAGGAGTGCAAAAGCATCGATACGCCTTGCCAACACTGAGCAATGTCTTCACATGCTGCTTGTAGATCTCGAGTCTCTCCGACTGAACGTAGGGTGCACATGGTCCACCTTTTGCGGGACCTTCATCATAATCAAGTCCTGCCCACTTGAGGATTTCGATTAGATTTTCCAAAGCGCCCTTGACATATCGATTGCGGTCCGTGTCTTCAATCCTGAGGATGAAAACGCCTCCGTTCTTTTTGGCGAAAAGAAAGTTGTACAGCGCCGTACGGAGTCCACCAACGTGGAGAAAACCTGTGGGACTCGGTGCGAATCGAACTCGAACCGTCGTTGTATCAGCCATAACTCAAAGTGGATACTAAAAATCCCCAGACGACGGGAACGTGAAGATATCCTCCATCAGATGCGAGGCTGGGCACTTTGCTGACCTTAGTCTCTCTTGAATGATATTCGATCATCCACAAAATGTGCGCGGCCTCAGCAAAATTCTCCAAACCTGTTTTGTGAAATAGACAAAAGAACGGCGATGGAGGCAAGATATTTCGGCCTGAGAGATCCTTTCGGCAGAAATTCCTTTACCAAAATAATGAAATCGCCACTGAATATCAAACAAAACCGTGAGAACGAGTGACACTACTTTCGGGTAAGACTTCAATGCCGCTGACAATGAAACTTATTTGTCTAGCTACCTGTTCATCGTATTGCATGCCGATAACGGGATACGATAACAAAGAGACATTACGCCAGTGGACTCAATGGTAAGAAGTTTCTTCCTTGGATTTATTAAAATCCATATTCTCTACCATGCGTCAAGAGAGCCTGTGTACGGGCTTTGGTTGATCGAAGAACTGAAGCACCACGGATATAATATTGGCCCGGGTACGCTGTACCCCATCTTCCATTCTCTGGAAGAGGATGCAATGCTGCGATCCTATGAAAAGGTTGTGAATGGTAAGGTGCGAAAGTACTATCGCACAACAGCCAAAGGTAGGAGCACCTTAAAGGAAACCAGAGCCAGAGTCCAAGAGCTACTTCAAGAGATTATGCAGTGACGATTGCGGCATCATTCCTCTTAGGATTGAACCTGCGCAGCTCAAACGTAATGCAACCATAGAAGAGAGCAGTGAATAGATTTGCACGAAGCTCGACTTGGAGTATGCCGTCTCTGTTGCTCGGGATGACAACAGTGGTGTTGGCTGGCCCTCCTTTCAAGACCGACGATCCCCAACCGGTGGACCATCTTCATTGGGAATTCTATCTGGCATCTGAACAGCAGGTAGCAAGGCACGAGACCGATGCCACACTGCCACACTTCGAGGTCAATTACGGCGTTGTGCCGAACATGCAGCTACACCTTGTCGCACCGCTAGGATATGTGCACACAAACGGCGAAACTCACTACGGCTATTCCGACACCGAGCTCGGGGTGAAATTCCGGTTTGCCCAGGAGACGGAAACCGCACCCCAAGCAGGTGTCTTCCCCATGGTTGAGATCCCAACTGGTGACGAGAACAAACAACTGGGGAGTGGGAATGTCCAAGTGTACCTACCCGTTTGGGTTCAGAAAAGCTGGGGAAAATTCACCACGTATGGCGGTGGAGGATTCTGGTACAACCCTGGGCAAGATCAGAGGAATTGGATCTACGCAGGGTGGGAGTTGCAATACGATTTCTCAAAGGCAGTTACACTTGGGGGAGAGCTATGCTACCACACCGCCAACTCACGGGAGTCCCAAGCAGAAGGAGGATTCAATATTGGCGGGTTCATAAATCTAGATGACCATAGCCATCTTCTTTTCTCTCTCGGCCAGAGCCTATCGGGTGAGAAAGAGATTTCCGGCTACTTCGGCTATCAACTCACCATTTGAGGGAGAAGATGATGCAGATCCAGGACAAGCAAATAACCAAGTCATTGTGGACGCGCTTGACTCGCATGGATAGAATGAGTAGCAGCTTTCATGGCGCGATTATCATAGTCAGAGTGATGGTTGGCTGTGTGTTTCTCACAGAAGGGATTCAGAAATTCTTGTTCTCTGATTCGCTCGGAGTGGGTCGCTTCGTCAAGATCGGCATCCCATTACCCGAAATAATGGCGCCGTTCGTCGGTGTTGTCGAAATTGTCTGCGGCGCTCTCCTAATGCTCGGATTGGTCACTCGCCTGGCAAGTGTCCCCCTCGCAATTGATATCCTCGTAGCGATCTGCACAACCAAGATTCCTATTCTGATCAAGAGCGGGTTCTGGGCAGCAGCCCACGAAGCACGAACGGACTGGTCGATGCTCCTCGGTTTGATCTTCCTCCTGATTGTCGGGCACGGACAATGGTCGTTGGATTCAAGTATCGCACGTCGAAGGCGCCGAACGCAACAAGAATGAAGCCGCTGAGAGAGGTTGCATTGCTGTTCTTGAAACTCGGCACCACTGCGTTCGGAGGCCCTGCCGCGCACATCGCAATGATGGAACAGGAAGTTGTTGTCCGCCGCAAATGGGTCTCGCGTGAATATTTCCTTGATCTGCTCGGTGCAACCAATCTCATACCTGGTCCCAACTCCACCGAGATGGCGATCCATATCGGTTATGTGAGAGCGGGTTGGCGTGGAGTCCTTGTGGCAGGCATTTGCTTCATCGCACCCGCGGTCCTGATCACACTTCTGCTTGCTCATCTCTACGTGACTTATGGAACGACTCCGCAGCTCGAGCCATTTATCTACGGCATTCGGGCAGCCATCATCGCAGTCATTCTTGGCGCGGTCATACGCCTAGGAAAACCTCTCCTCGACAAGCGCTTCATGTTGGTGACTGGACTCGCTGTCATTGCGTTGAACCTCCTTCACGTTGATGAGATACTCCTGCTCCTTTGTGCTGGAATCCTTGGCATTCTCTGGGAAAACCGGAGGCGACTTAGTGGCACCGTGCCTATGATATTCCTCTTTGGTGGCGTTCTGGCTGTGCCGCTCGTCGCGTCTTCAGGCGTCTCTGCCCCTCCCGGCGCGGCCACATTGACAGGCCTTGGATTGTTCTTTTTGAAGATAGGCTCGATCCTTTACGGCAGCGGCTATGTGCTCGTTGCGTTTCTTCAGGGTGGTCTCGTGGAGAGCCGCCACTGGCTGACGCAGACACAGCTTCTTGATGCGATCGCAATAGGTCAGTTCACTCCCGGTCCGGTCCTGTCGACCGCCACGTTCATCGGCTATGTTGTGCTCGGCATTCCGGGAGCGGCAATCGCAACAACAGGGATTTTTTTCCCCTCGTTTGTATTTGTCCTTCTCACAAGCCCATTTGTTCCTCGACTACGGCGTTCGGCGGTGGCAAGAGGGTTTCTCGAAGGCGTGAGCGCGGCGTCGCTCGGTTTGATGCTTGGGGTGTGTCTCACTCTCGGCTCCACGACTCTGACGAGCATCGGTGCGTGGACCATATTCTTGCTCGCTGTGATCGTTTTGAGTCAATGGAGTGTCAACGCCGCTTGGATCGTGGGGGGAAGTTCTGTTCTGGGTTGGCTCTTTTCAATCTCTGGGATGTAACTAACTTCGAGGAAAAGACAAAATGAAGCAAGTGCGAACCATCGTCGTTGTGTCAATTCTCGTGCTCGCGGTTCTCGTCGTGCTCATTGTGAAGATCGCATCTCTGAGTTCTGCCACTTCTTCGCAGAAAAAGGAGTTCACGAGAACTGCCGCAGCCCTCCAGGATTCTCTCCAAAAGCTCAATGGCGAGCTTGATTCGCTGGAAAAACAAATGCCAGGCTTGGGCGAATACATGACGACAATGCAATTGCACATGGCGAAACTCTGGTTTGCCGCTCAAGCGGCAAACTGGGAACTCGCTAACTACGAATTGGGCGAATTGCAGGAAACCATCGAGGGGGCGGAGGCCTTGCACGCATTCAAGAATAAGGTCGATATCTCAAGCGTCCTCCAAAGCGTCCGACAAGCGCAGACTGTATTGCTTGGTCAAGCGATTAGCGAGCGGAGCATCCACAATTTCATGACTGCATACGACCAGACTCTTGCTGCCTGCAACGGCTGTCACCGTCCGGCCGGATACGGATTTGTTCATATTGTCAAACCATTAGCGCCGCCGGTGACGAATCAACAGTGGAAAGTGGCTCGTTAATTCAAGGGATTATCGTCCTGATGTGAGTTCCGATATCACCGCGCCCTGTCAGGTGAACTCAAGAGTATTTGCGCGAAGAGGTCCAGCCGAGAGCTTGAAGCCAATAGCGAGAAAGCCGAACCACCCAGATTCGGCTTCTTTGTTTGATGGGAAAACGAGGACCGACTACGTCCCGCCGATTCTGCCGAAGGCATCCCCTCGGGATTGGCGGGACGTAGTTTTGCGGAGAGGGAGAGATTTCCGTCCCGAGAAGTGGGACGAGACCTCGATCACGCTTGGCGTGATCGGGCAAACTCTCGGTACAGGTTTACCCCGTACGACGGTTTAGTCCGTTCCGCCTAAAGGCGGAACGAGATCTCGTCTCATCCCGATTTCACCGGGATGAGACGGACAAACCGTCACCTTTTCTCTCATCCAAGAAGCGCGCAATCCATTTTCGGCCAGTAGATCTCTTGAACCACCGCTCTCTTTCCATCGCCTGACTTCTCGTGCTGAACTCTTCACGATGGATCAATTCCCAAGGCCGATATGGTTTCGTAGACTTTACCCTTCCAGTGTTGTGCTTCTCCAACCGGGATCCGAGGTCCTCGGTCTGTCCCACGTACGTTCTCGGATGTGATCTCGAGCGCAGGATATACACCTGGAAGCTCATAGAACTCGCGGAGAGGGAGAGATTCGAACTCTCGGTACAGGTTTACCCCGTACGACGGTTTAGCAAACCGTTGGTTTCAGCCAGCTCACCCACCTCTCCAGAAGAACAAGGCGGTTGCAGTTGAAATGATCGATCAGAATATACTCACAATCGACAAGAAAGGCAACAGAATCGCCGCCGCAGAAAGGGACTTCATCTGGTGACTCATACGGCAGTCATGGTACCCCAAGCAAGACCGTCTGAATCGTGCGTTCTTACTTCATCAGTCCTAGCTGGTGCAAGAATGTCGCCACATCCCAGTAATCGGCGTTGCGGAGGATCTTTCCGTCCTTCAACTGGGCGATTGTGCTTCCACGCACTGAGAAGCTCTTGCCAGTTGCTGGCAGGCCCGAGGCGGCGCCGGTCTGTGTGCCAGCCATGATCCATTCACATCCCACCCAGTCCCCGGACACGAAGAGCGCTGTTACATCTAACTTGAAATCCGGCATAGCATCGAAGGACATCTTCGCCCATGCTTTAATCTCGTCCTTCCCACGATAGGTTTGCCCTCTAGCCATGTTCTCATACACACAGTCGTCGGTGAAGAACGAGACCATCTTATCGAGATCGTGGGTGTTCCAGGTCGCGAGGTACGCCCTGAACATCTTTTCTGTTTGGATGTCTTTGTCGCGTGGGCTCTGACAACCGATTACACCGCTTAGAAAGACCGTGGTGAGCATAAGTACTAACGTTCTCAGCATGTCAACCTCCTTTGACAATGTGGAGTGGATCTTGCCGGCAGTGACCCCTAAACTCGCTCCCACACTCCTCCTTGGATGAAGTCAAGCTGGATGACAGTATTTCACCTACGAGCTGCGCTGTGCCGGTCAACGAGCTTGCGGAGTCCAGAGTATGTATTGCGTCCGTTATGCCGGATGTTGAATGTTCACACTATGCGGCACTCCAATTAAGCCTAAAATTCTCACCGAGGTCAAAGATGAAATCCTTCACGAGGATCACTTTGCCACCTTTGATGCTTATCACGGTTACGCCACTGTTTTGGCCCACCCTTCCGTCCCGATTCGTGAGTTGGATCTTCCAATGTACAGCGACGACGTTGGTTCCTGTAAGGGCAAAGATGTTCCGCACACAAATGTCTTGAACATCGAATTGAATCCTCGGGAATTGGTCAAAGAAATTCCGGAACCAGCCCTCCACAGCACTCTTTCCTTGGAAAGTGCCACTCGCAGGGATTTCGCCAGGGTAGACAAACCCCCCGTCATCCCGCCATGCCGACATGAACTTAGGCAAGTCGTGCCGATTCATAGCTTCGAAAGCGGAGGCTATGGCTTTTCTGGCAACAACTGCTCCGATCATTGGATTTCCCTTTCATAGTGGATCAAGCCGTTTGTACAGAGAACCCGGTAGGGACGTTCGATTGAACATCCCCACTGTGCACCGTGTGAACGCCCATACGAGAAGCTATTTCTCCCCGCCACCAGAGCTCTCAATCTCGTAGATGCCTCCGCTCTTATCCTCAAAGGCGTAATCGAGCTGATGCCCCTTGTAGTGATGCTTCGACTTCGCCAAAATGAAACCGTTGTTCTTCTTCTCCGCCCCCAACGCGATATTCTTAAGCACAATTGGATTCTTCCCATCTTTCCCCGTGAGCACAGATAACGAGACCTCGCCTTGTCCATCACCGAGCTTGGCATAAGCAGTCTTTCCCTTTCTCTGCCAGACAATCGGTGCGCGATCTATACCAGTATCCTTTGCCTTTGCCGGAGAGACGAAAGACAGTACCTTCATTGCAGCGTCAACTTGCTCTTGTGTGGCTGAGGGCTCGAATGTGAAGTACATGGATTTGAATTCTCCGTTAGAGAAATCAGCTCCCATATCACCTGACATCCACACCCTCATCCCATCGAGCTTTACCTCACCGTAGTTCCCTTTCTGGATCTTCACGGCAGTGTTATATTTGCAGAAGTCCTTATCCGGGTGCGTATTGAAGAAACAAGGGCAAAGCAAATTACAGCTACAAGCATCGATAAACGTGGCCTTGATACTCCAGGGCTTTTCTTTTTCAGCCGTCTGGGCCGAGCTGCTGCCGACGAACAGAATCAACAGCAACGCCGCAAGAACAAAAATGCCGATACGCATGGCAGTCTCCTCGATTGATTTGTTAGAGGGTTTGTTAGTAGGGGCGTTCAATTGAACGCCCCTA
>JBAWAH010000032.1:0-52188 GCA_049589195.1 Bacteroidota bacterium
GCTGAAACACATCCGGTCGTAAGTAACACTCGGCAGCGTCGAGTGTAAGACAATCAGCATCTCTTGCTTCAGGTCTCTGCAGGGCTGGCGTCCCCCTGTTCGTGCCGACAGGGACCCTCGCTCCCAGGATCGGATGTAATCTTCTGTGATCTATCTGTTGCTAAAGACATCAACGTAAGGTATATTGTTCATACACACTCAACACGCCATGAATATCCTCTTCGTCAATCCAGAATGTCCCGACACCTTCTGGAGTTTCAAACACGCATTGAAGTTCATCTCGAAGAAGGCAGCGTATCCGCCTCTGGGTCTACTGACCGTCGCTGCCATGCTTCCGACAGAATGGTCAAAGAGGCTCATCGATATGAATGTCGAAGCACTGGAGGATGAGGACCTCATGTGGGCTGACTACGTTTTCCTCGGCGGCATGTCAGTTCAGAAGAATTCGGCGAAAGAGGTGATCGCCCGGTGCACAGCTCTCGGGAGAAAAATCGTTGCCGGAGGTCCTCTCTTCACCGCTTACCACGAAGACTTCAAAGAAGTCGATCATTTCGTGCTCAATGAAGCTGAGCTGACGCTTTCGCAATTCCTGGATGACGTAAAGGAAGGCCGAGAGCAGCACTCCTACTCCTCTGATGAGTGGGCTGACTTGACCACCACGCCGATCCCCCTGTGGGATCTGATGAATCACAAACACTATTCGGCGATGAGCATTCAATACTCGCGGGGCTGTCCGTATGATTGTGAGTTCTGCGATATTACGGTGCTCTATGGACGCGAGCCGCGTACAAAAACGAAGCAGCAAGTCGTGGCGGAGTTAGAAAGCTTGTACTCATTCGGCTGGAGAGGCCCCGTCTTCTTTGTCGATGACAACTTTATCGGCAACCGCACGAAGTTGAAGAACGAAATCCTGCCTGCAATCATCGAGTGGATGGAGAAACGAAAGCACCCGTTTAACCTCAACACGGAAGTGTCAATCAATCTCTCAGACGATCAGGAGCTCATGCGCCTCCTGGTCCGGGCCGGATTTGACACGGTTTTTGTCGGCATTGAATCGCCGAACGAGGAAAGCCTCATCGAATGCAAAAAGATCCCCAACAAGGGCCGCGACCTCGCAGCATCCGTCAAGAAGATTCATCAGGCTGGATTGCAAGTGCAGGGAGGCTTCATCCTGGGCTTCGACCATGACCCCGCCTCGATCTTCGAGCACCTCACACACTTCATCCAGGAAACCGGCATCGTAACCGCAATGGTTGGCCTGCTGAATGCGCCGAAGGGAACAAGGCTCTACAAGCGTCTTCTGAAGGATGGAAGACTGGTGAATACGTTTTCCGGCGACAACACGGATTTTTCTATGAATTTCATTCCAAGAATGAAAATGGAAACGCTCGTGAAAGGCTACAGGCAGACCCTGGAGTCCCTCTATTCTCCCAAACACTACTATGCCCGCGTCAAGCGGTTCCTCAAAGACTACAGACCTACGCAACCGAGAATCTTTCGAGTCCGGTTGATGCATCTGAAAGCTTTCTCGAAGTCCATTGTGCTCCTGGGCGTCGTTGGAAAAGAGAGGATCCATTACTGGAAGCTCTTCTTCTGGTCGTTGTTCAGGCGTCCGAAGCTCTTCCCTCTTGCAATCACCTTCTCGATCTATGGCCATCATTTCCGCAAGGTATTCGAGCAGTACCTAGCTTGAGAACGTCCTTCGTCAAGCGGGTCACCGCCACGCAAGAGATCATGGCCTCCGCTTTCGGTGCACCCTCAACTCAATAACCCCGTCTCGATACCTGAGACAATCAGCCTTTCCACACCCTCCTCGAGAAATTTCGTTGTCGCTGCCAGTAACAAATCGTCTTCCGACATCGTACATTGACTTGACCATCAATCCCACATGCCATGCTCGACATTCAACGCGTCACTAAACGCTACTCTTCCGGCGTAGTTGCCGTGTCGGATTTCTCTCTTGCGCTTCAGCGGGGTGTCCTCGGACTCCTCGGCCCAAACGGTGCCGGGAAGACGACGCTCATGCAGATGATCGCGACGATCACTCAGCCGACATCGGGAACAATCCTCTTCCGCGGCGAGGATATCACCCGGCATCCAGACGTTGTCAGGCGCTGCCTCGGGTACTTGCCACAGGATTTCGGCGTCTACGAGAACCTGAGGGCAATTGAATTCCTCAGTTATATCGCGGCGCTGAAAGGTGTCCGCGATCGGAAAAGGATCCTAGAGCTGCTCGAATTGGTAAATCTTCACGCGGAAGCAGGCCGACTTGTTGGCACATTCTCGGGCGGCATGCGGCAGCGGCTTGGGATCGCTCAGGCTCTCGTCAATGATCCTGACATCGTCATCGTCGACGAACCTACCGCGGGACTCGACCCCGAAGAGCGTGTCCGCTTCCGCAACATCCTCTCCGACATCGGCGTTGGGAAGCTGGTTATTCTCTCAACCCACATCGTTTCGGATGTAGAGGCGGTGGCGACGCATATCGCCGTGATGAACCACGGTCGACTTGTTGCCTCAGCCACTCCCGAACGGCTTCTGCAGTTGGCGCAAGGAAGTGTGTGGGAAGCTGTTGTCCCATCGGAACAGTTTGAAGCAGTGAGATCCCAGTATAAGACTTCTCGAGCTGTCCGTCGCCCCGATGGTGTGCACGTCCGCATTGTCCATCCCGAACGCCCGCTCGTGGGAATCCATCCCGTTGGGAATGGTGCCTGCCCCGCCGAGCCTGACCTCGAGGAAGCGTTTATCTTTGCCGTCAACTCAGGGAACGCAATCCATGAGTGACGCATTGCATCGCATCAGCGCCATTATCCGGACTGATATCCTCTTCCGCTTTCGACGAACAGCAGCATTGGTAACATTGCTTTTTGTTGCCGCAGGGGTCTATTTCATTGTCCCCGATGTGCGGAGCGGTTGGGCACTTATGGTGATCGAAGGGCATAGAGTGCTGTATAATTCGGCCACCGTGGCACTTGGGACGGGAATGTTCTGTGCAATTTTCCTGAGTCTGATTGGATTTTACGTGGTGAGCAATTCGTTTCGACGAGATATCACGTCACGAGTTGCGTTCATCCTCGCGGCAACTCGGGTGACGAACACCGAGTACATCGTCGGGAAGTTCTGTGGGAATCTCCTCTACCTCACCTCAATCATGTTCGCGTGTATGCTGAGTGCGATGGTAATGTTCCTCATCCGGGGCGAGGGGCCGCTGCAACCGGTTGTTTTCCTGGCCACATATCTGTGGCTGGCGATTCCCCCAATCGTGTTCTGTTCAGCGGCGGCACTTGCATTCGAGTCGCTGCCGGTTCTTTCAGGTAGATTTGGTGATGCGCTCTTCTTCATCGTCTGGGCAACTTTCCTCGGGATGTCTGCATCATTCTACGAGAGCAAAGCTGGTGGAGGGTTCTTGAGTGCGTTGGATATCGCCGGGAACTTGCCGGTCTTAGAACAGTTGAGAGAGCACTTTCATACGCAATCGATGTCCATCGGATGGATCTCGTTTGACGCATCACGTCAGCCCGTTCTCTTCTCAGGGCTTGCATGGAATCCAGAGATGATCGGATTGCGTCTCATGGCGCTGATCATTCCAGCGGCGCTGCTCGGCTGGCGTTTCATAGATTCAATCCGACGAGGATCAAGGCGTTCTCTCGTCACGCACCGAGGAATCTCCTTGCCAGAATCAACGGAATCCTCAAGCCACTGACACGCTTAATTCAGCCGCTGACATTGATAGGACTGAAGGGAAGGGGTGGGACTACCCTCCTTGAGGCTGTCCGTGCAGACGTGTTCATGACGCTTGTGCTCTCGCCGCTGACGATCGTAGCAATAATCGTGTTTGCCATTCTCTCGCTTGTGGTGGGAGTGACATCCATACAGCAAGGAGTGCTTCCGGCAATCTTTGTGACGTTGGTCATCGTTCTGGCGGACATTGTTCCGCGCGATATGTCATCCCGGATGATGAGTTTGCTCTTCACCGCGCCGCATCTGAAGGCACACTATGTTTGGTGGAAGTTTGCAGAGACACTCTTACTCACGTTTAGCCTCACACTCATCCCTCTCGTGCGGCTGCTGTCTGCTGAGCCGTCTGCTGCGATGTCGCTCCTCGTTGGCTCGTGCTTCCTCGCCGCCGGAGCGGTCGGTCTTGGCGTGTTATCGCAGAGCCAGAAGCCGTTCATTGCAGCGTTCCTGTTTCTGCTATACATTTCGCTGAACGCCGCCGATGTACCTATGCTCGATTTTGCAGGGTTTCACTCTCGCGCCTCTCTTGGAGTCCAGATGGGCTATGCCGCATTGACGCTCGCACTTGTCGCCGTTGCACAAGCCCGACACCACGCAATTATCAAGAGACAATAGGCGAGATAGAGAATCCTGTCTCTCGACCGCAACAAGGGGTGCAGAAGTAACAACGCATTCTTTCGACGATTCTTCTGGAGTCGCGGCTGCCACGCCCACTGCAGTCTCCTACCGGTTTTCCAGAACCATCTTCCGCGTTTTGGCGTTACAGGCATTGAGCTACCAGTCCCGCGGACATCGCATCTGAAAGGTTTATTTTCTGTTTACCTCTTGCAATTCGCCAAGGCCGTTCCGTCGGAGCAATGGAAGTAAGACATTAAACCAGTTCAGGTGCATATTGTCCAAGAATAGTGAGATGAAAGGAGAGAGAATCATGTTCAAGAAACTATTTCCACCGAGCCTCTTGGTGATTTTGGTCGGCGTCGCCATTCTTCTTCAGCCCGGAGAAACGATTGCTCAAAGGAGAGTGACAGTAGTTCGTCACAGGGTCGACGTGACTCGTCTTCCGCGTGAGCGGACGAGGGTTGTCGTGGGTGGTAGAGAGTTCTTTTACGCCCGTGGCGTGTTCTACGGAACAGGTTCCAAAGGCTTTGTAACGGTCGCTGCCCCATTGGGAGCGCGCATAAGAGTATTGCCCGTCGGGTATCTCACGGCACGCATCGGTGCTGTTCCGTATTACTATTACTATGGCACATACTACCAGTTTGACCCGGCTGCAAAAGTCTATACCGTTGTCGGTCCTCCGGCCGGGGCGAATGCTGAGCCAATGAGCACACTTGACAAGATGGAGCTTGTCGATGGGCGAACGCTAGAGGGCACCTATGTTGGCGGCACGAAGAGCACTGTTCAGTTCGAGGTGGACGGAGCAATCCAGGAGATTCCGGTGGAGCAAGTGATTTCCATCGTCTTCGCACCACCTGGGGACTGATTCATAATCGCAGACACAAGTCTGGGTGTTTGAAAAACGCTTCAAACCTGATCTGACGAGGCTTGATCAGGTGAAGTTATTCATATGGAACGCGCGTTGTGTGCGTTGACGTTTGATTCACAGTAGGGATCCTCTATTCACCCTCGAGTCTTTTCTTCTCTCAGTGGGTGATGGGTTAGCGGTGGCTGGGTCAGCGAGCTTTTTCCGATTTTGCTCAGCCTGCGCTGTGCAGGTCACACGGGATCGGATTAAACCAGTTTGTTTGGATATTGTCCAAGAAGAGTGGGTTGTGGGGGGGTAGTGAAACCAATGGAACGCCTGTACTCAGCATGGATCCTCGTTCTCTATTGTTTCAGGTGGGGGGCGCAGCGCTGGCGCCATATGCAGATAGCATACCGCTGGTTGATCACACGGTACAACGTTTTTTGAAAGCCTCGAAAGCGACACACCGCTTGAAATCCCTCGTCAGATGGCCGCCAGAGCATGCTGTGACGAGATGGCTGCAATTTCTTGAATCCCGATCCAAGGCATTCTTGTTCTCCTCGACGGTGTTCTTCATCGCCGCTATCGGCGTTATTGACTACCTGACGGGTGTTGAGCTTTCCTTCTCAATCCTCTACCTGCTGCCTATTTCGATCAGCGCTTGGCTGATAAGTCGATGGGCAGGGGTGGCTGTCTCGATCATCAGTGCAATTGTCTGGTATGTGGCAGATCTCCTCTCCTCATCTTCGTATTCCTCACCGATTGTTCCCTACTGGAACGCCACTGTTATGCTGGGGTTCTTTCTCACTACCGCAATCATTCTCTCAGCACTCAGGCGAACAGTCGACCGTGACAACAAGCTTGCCCGAGAAATACAAGAGGGTTTGCTCCCAAAGGCGATTCCAGACGTCAAGGGATTTGAAATTGCTGGTGCTTGGTTGCCTGCGCAGAGCGTGAGCGGAGACTACTACGATGTTCTGCGTCTCGACGGCGATTCGATAGCCGTGTGCGTGGGGGATGTGGCAGGCCACGGAATCCCGGCGGCGCTACTCATGTCGAACTTGCAGGCAGCTGTGCGATTACTTGCACCCACTCTCCTGCCCCCGCGAGATCTTTGTGTCAAGCTAAACAAGTTTGTTGTCGACAATACAACGCCAGGAAATCTGATCACATTCTTTTACGGCCTCCTGGATCTCAACAAGAGAGAGCTCCTGTATACAAACGCCGGACATCAACGCCCTGTAGTTCTCCGCAGGGACGGCACAACGCTCCAGCTCGGAGAAGGTGGAATCCCATTTGGATTCGATCCTGAAGCTCGATATAACCAAGGGGTAGTTCAGCTTGAAGACGGGGATCTCTTGTTAATCTATACAGATGGTGCGCTGGAAATAAGAAACCTGCAAAATGAGGAATTCGGTGAAGAACGGTTCTTGAAGATCTTGAAGGAAAATCATGTAAGTGGGGCAAGTGCAGTGTGCAACCGGATCCTGAGCGCTGTCTCAGAGTTTAGTAAAGGAAACCGCCAGGATGATCTCACTTTGCTTGCGCTCTATGCCCAGGAACCGGGCAGCTCGTGATTGAGGTCTTACCAGAAATCAAGTCTGGAGAGATGTGAATGCTAGACAACTCTGTGTCTGTCGATCGCAAGCAGTGAGTCGGCTATGACGCTGTAATGAGGCAATACCGGCGGTAACTTCGCAGAAACTCATAAACATATCAACACACTCAGGGAGTTGAAATGAATGAATCAAAGGCACTGGGCGACCATGAGAACTTGACCGAGAGATTGCTCGCGATCCTTTTCATGATAGCCTTCGTTATTTCTCTCGTCATTCTGATGGGAGGATGCAGCAGCACTGCTGAACTGTCGAGTTCATGGAACGACAATCAGATTGTGGTTGACGGGCATGCCGACGACTGGGGAGGCCATTTCTTCTATCTCAAAGATTCTCACGTTTCTCTCGGCTTGCGAAACGATCAGGACTTTCTCTACGTCTGTCTGATGTCATCCGAAGGGCAGTTCAGGCGACAAATTATGGGCTTGGGATTGACCGTGTGGCTCGAACCTGAAGATGGCAAGAAGTGGGGGATCCATTATCCCATTGGGTTCGCGGGCCAGGGGGAACGGCCGTCATTCAACCGCGACGAGGTGGGAGGTGAGAGAGACACGGCACAGATTCTTGGGCAGGTGCTGCAGAACCTGGAAATCCTCGGGCCCGGCAAAGACGACCACCAGCAGTTCTCGGCTATCGAGGTTCCAGGCATAAGCGTGAGAGTGGGGAGTTCGCAAGGATCGGTTGTGTATGAGCTGAGAGTTCCATTGAAGGAATCGAGCGATCATCCATACGCAGTCGGGGCGGGTCCAGAATCAACCGTCAAGCTTGCACTTGAGACAGGAAAGTTTGAGGATAGAAGCAGGGAAGGTGGGACGGGTGAAGGAGGGCGCGGCGGTGGTGGTGGTCGTGGCGGTGGGGGGCGAGGAGGTTTTGGAGGAAGAGGACGTGGTGGAGGTGGTCGTGGTGGTGAGGGTGGCAAAGGGATGGCCGGTGGTGAGAGACCGGAGCCGCTGGATTTCTCAGCGGTTGTGCATCTTTCGAGCGCGTCCCCAAAGTGAAGGATTAGCCCTGCGCGAAATGGGTGGATGGGCTTGGCTTGAGGAGGTTGATGAGAGTCCGATCGTGAAGTCAGTTAACGCCAGAACAGAGCAGAGCCTCTGAGCGGTTTCACGCAGCACGAATAACGGGATTATTGGTGGGGGATCATCGGGCACAAGAGGTGGGTTCAGGGCTGGGTCGGGGGGAAAGCGGGTAGCCCGCCTCTTGGTGCCTGGTGACAGAGTCCCGGTGAGGTTGCATCCTGTGTGTTTCATAGTTCTGAATTGGCCGCTGCCGGTGGTTATGATAAGCAGGCATGGACAAATTCCTGAACATCATTGTATAGTAGCCTGAACACGTCGCGGCTTTGATTCTTTGTGAATCCGATCAGGAGCTTGAGAATGAGGGAACAAGTGCGGAGTTGAACATGATTCGTGTGCGTGGCACGAAAATTGCCCATTCAGAGGCCTGAACAGCTTTCCATCGGTAGCCCGGGGGGACAGGAGCTTGTACGTATGGGTTACCGCGATGCAGCTGCAAATCATGGTCTTGTTGGGTGATGAAAGGAGTGAAGGGATATGAAACGAGCAGCAATTGCAGGAATTGTTCTGACATTTTCTCTGGTGACTGCCGGATGCATGTCTGAGAGGTATGCACAACACCACCGGTATCGCTCGTCGCGCTCAGATTCGCTTGCAGTGATGACGAAGCAGGATGTCATCTCGTTGTCACAAGCGAAGGTCGGCGATGATGTCATCATCAGCCAGATCAAAGCTTCCGATTCTCACTTCGAACTGACCACGAAGGATATCCTCGATCTGGTCAATGCTGGAGTAAGTGACAAGGTTATCGATGCAATGATTAAGACATGGGAGACGACAGGAAATGCCGAGGGCTCGAGGGGATACTATTATTATCCACCTAATTACTGGTATGGGGGGTATCCATATCTATATCCTTGGTACTCACCATTCTATCTCGGGTTTTCGGTCGGGTACTACCATCCCTTCTACGGCTACCGCGGGTTCTACGGCGGCCATGGTTTTGGTGGCCGCGGGTTCGGTGGACGTCGCTGAGTGTCGATGACATCTGTCAATTGCAGGGTCCTCGGCACTTCTTGAGCGTGGCCATTGAGCCGAAGGCCAACGTGGGTTTGCAGAAGAAGAGGAATCCTCTTCTGTGATGTTTCGTCCGAGCGTTTAGGTTGCAGTCAAATACTATGGCCGGATCAGGCTTATGCTGTGGGTGAAGACGATAGTTCGACCTGCGAGGCACTGTGAGTCCTCTCGGCACGATCTGCGGCGGGGGAGATTCCCAATTTAAAACCCGCATGCGCACTGCCCGTTCGTTTCCCTCCGTAGTCTCCACCGTTCACTACAATACCCATGGCAGTGGATGGTCGCTGAGAGTATTCTCATAGCAATGATCGTCAGGATCACATCAATTACCCACGTTGACTGGATTCGCGACAGCAGAAGGGGATCATGAGAACCATCCTCTTGTTCATTACAATCACTGTGCTAGGCAGCAGGGGGCTGCAGGCTCAGGATCTCTCACAACAATTTGCACTGACAGATGAGCCGAATTTCATCGCAGATGCTGCAAATGAAGATTCTCTTGCACCTCCGCCAAAACGCAAATTGATGCCGGACAACACGAGTTGGTTTGAAAGGGGTTTATGGGGCGAGAATGGGCTTGTTCGTAAAATCGGATTGGCGTCTCCACTCACACCTGAAGTCCGCAAGAGCGAACTCAATCTCCGGCGAACCATGCTCACGATGCATCAGATCGGCGGCTTCGTTACACTCGGTCTCATGGCCACGACGGTCTACTACGGGCAGCAGTCCTTAAACAATCCGGGGATCAGAACGTACCGCCATTATCATCAGGGGTTCGTCGCAGCAACGATTGCCTCGTATTCGGCGACAGGACTCCTCGCGGTCTTGTCCCCACCACCTTTGATACGTCGGAATGAGGTCAGCACGACAACAATACACAAAGCTCTTGCTTGGGTGCACTTTGTGGGAATGGTTGTGACGCCCATTCTTGGGGCCTCGCTTCGGCGCAGTTTCAAATACGATCAACTAGCACGTTTTCATCAAGCTTCGGCGTATGTCACGACCGGAGCACTCGCTGCGTCACTCATCGTCGTAACGTTCTGATGGCACAGCAATGACAACGAAACTCCTATCGACATCGGCTTTGCTCCTGGCTCTTGTTTCCGCGGCAGGGGGACAAACCAAGCAGGTCGACTTGATCAAAGATGAATCATCAGTGAGCTATCGTCTCGTGCATCCCCTGCACACTATTGAAGCCACGAGTAAGGATGTGGTATACCAGATTGATTTTGATCCAACGAAACAGGAAATCAAGAGCGTGTCAGCTCAAGTGGATGTGACGACATTCGACAGCGGCAATTCGAATCGGGATTCACATGCAATGGAGGTGATCGACGCTCTCACTTTTCCCGATGTGACTTTTTCGAGTACGACTATTGCTCAAAGCGGCGACAGCTTAAGCATTGCAGGCAAACTCACATTTCACGGCGTCACCAAAGACATCTTTGCTGCTGCAGTATCAAAGTGGTCGCCGAACAGACTCGAGGTTCGAGGGAGTTTTGACGTGAGTTTGACGGCGTTCAACATCGAGCGGCCTTCTCTGCTAATGATTCCAGTTGAGGACACGTTGAGGTTCTCGTTTACTGGAGTGTTCGCTTGGAAATGAAATCTCGGTAGAGGCAGGCTAAAGCCTCTCACTCTTCACCGCGGGGTAGTGTTTCTCCCACCAGTTCTCCCCGTCGTTTGATTCTCCAGAAATTTTCGTTATAATTTGCCTCGGGTTCGATGTTTCGACCTTGACTGCCTATCAACCCACTCTTCAATGAACTGTCCTGACGAAATCCGCCGCTGCTATCCCGTTCCCTCGCTCCCGCGTGTGAACGAACACTCCAGACATCAAATTCATCTTGAAAGGGTGTCTCTATGGAAAGAATGACAGAACTCTTCGTGGTCGTGGAGAATAAGCCGAGTGCGCTCGGAGACCTGCTCGGTCACCTTGCCAAGGAGAAGATCAATATCGAGGCGATCGGTCTGTTCCAGGACATAGCAAAGCTCTCGGTCTCAGATGTTAATCTTGCGCTGAAAGCTTTGCGAAGCGGCAAGTACCAAGTGGAAATGCGAGAGGTCCTTCGCCTCGAGCTCGACAACAAGCCGGGATCGTTTGCCTTCGTCGCGTCACGGCTTGGGGCTGCGGGGATCAACATAGAATACTGTTATTGTACGGTGAGTAAAGGGCAGAAGAGTGCTTTTGTCATCCTCGATGTTGCCGATCTTGACCGGGCGATGACGGCCCTCGAAGGTGCAGAATCGTAGGGTGCGGGTTACTGCCCATCCGATTTCGGCAGCCTGAATTGTTGCGCCGAAGAGCTTCTCGACTGCGTTGCGGACTTCTGTAATAGTCAGACAAGAATACCCGTTTGCCGGACGGGAAGGTCTGACCCACTCTTGCACCCTGTAATTAGCATACGTCTCAAATCAGGACACCACCCAGTTCGCTTCCCGATAGAACCCCAGCACTTCCCCGATCAGACTTCAAAACCTCATCTTTACAAACTCTTTACAGCATTCCTATTCGTTTTTACGGCGCCTTCATTGCCTTCTTGGTTTGTCTTTCTGAAATTGGGCCTCCGAGAATAGGAACACTCGGACTTTATTCAAGAGCACAAACTGAAGGACCCACAATGTTTCTACGGCAGCTTCGGACTGCGATCATCCTCATTGTCCTGCTCACCTGCGTAACGGGGTTGCTCTACCCGCTTGCGGTGACTGGCGTTGCACAACTTGTTTTCCCGGCGAAAGCAAACGGGAGTTTGATTCAAAAGGATGGAAAGCTACTTGGCTCCGAGTTAATCGGTCAGCAGTTCAGCGATCCGAGATATTTCTGGAGCAGGCTTTCGGCAACGGGACCGTATGCATACAACGCCGCTTCATCATCAGGCTCGAACTACGGACCACTTAACCCGGCGCTTCTGGATGCAGTGAAGAAGAGAGTGCAAGATCTGAAAGCAGCCGATCCACAAAACCCACTGCCGATTCCTGTTGACCTTGTGACGTCCTCGGGCAGCGGACTTGATCCTCACATAAGTGTGGCTGCGGCACGGTATCAGATCTCTCGCGTTGCACGCGCACGCGGAATGAACGAAGAAAGGGTCCGCTCCCTTGTAAATCAATTCACCGAGAGGAGACAATTAGGATTTCTCGGAGAACCACGTGTCAATGTGTTGGAACTGAATCTAGCGCTTGACGAAACCAAATCCTTATCACGGGAGAAATGACAATGGACTTCGTCTACCTCGGAATTGCAGTCGCAGTCTTTGCTCTGACGTGGGGGCTGATGCGAATATGTGAGGTTCTTCTCAACAAAGATTCAGGAGATCATCCATGAACTGGCTCTATCTGATTTCGGGGATCATCGCGCTTGGGCTGTTGGTCTATCTATTTGTCACACTCTTGAAACCGGAGATCTTCGAATGACACTCAACGGAATTCTTCAAATAGCCTTCTACCTTGCCGTCTTGGTTCTTCTCGCCAAACCGCTCGGCGGATTCATGGCGCGTGTGTTCCAGCGCGAACGGACACTTCTCGACCCGGTTTTCGGTCCTCTGGAGCGTCTCATTTATCGGCTTGCAAGAATCAATCCTGATGAAGAGATGGATTGGAAGCAGAACGCCATTGCGATGCTTCTTTTCAATTTTGTCGGACTCATTGTCGTCTATGCCTTGCAGCGTCTGCAGCAGCTTCTCCCGTTGAACCCGCAGGGAATGGCCGCTGTTACGCCGGACTCATCATTCAATACGGCAGTCAGTTTTGCGACGAATACCAACTGGCAGGGATACGGCGGTGAGACAACGATGAGTTATTTGACACAGATGTTGGGATTGACGGTGCAGAATTTCGTCTCGGCAGCGACGGGGATGGCGGTGCTTGCACTCTTCATTCGGGGGTTTGCGCGACATTCTGTAAAGACGCTTGGCAACTTTTGGGTGGACCTGACCAGGAGCACGCTGTACATTTTGTTGCCCCTCGCGTTCGTGCTTGCGCTTGTACTCGTTTCGCAAGGTGTTGTGCAGAATTTCTCGGCCTACGCTTCAGTCCCGCTCGTCGAACAGACGACCGATGCCAATGGTGCAAAGGTCACGGAGCAAGTGATCGCGATGGGTCCCGCGGCCTCGCAGATCGCTATCAAGCAGCTTGGCACAAATGGCGGCGGCTTCTTCAATGTGAATTCCGCGCATCCATTTGAAAACCCAACACCCCTCTCCGATTTTCTTGAGATGCTTTCCATCCTGCTAATTGCGGCAGCACTGTGTTACACGTTCGGTAAGATGGTTGGCGACACGCGGCAGGGATGGGCCCTGCTTGCTGCGATGACAATCATCTTTGTCGCTTTTCTCGCCGTGGCAGTGCTCTCGGAACAACATGGAAACCCGGAATTCACCAGGATGGGCATCGATCAGACTGCAAGCAGTTTCCAGCCGGGTGGCAACATGGAAGGGAAGGAGGTACGTTTCGGCATTCCGAATTCAGCTCTATGGGCAACGGCGACAACCGCTGCCTCGAACGGCTCAGTGAACTCGATGCACGACTCATATATGCCCCTTGGCGGAATGGTCACGCTCGTCATGATTCAGCTCGGCGAGGTTGTGTTTGGCGGTGTTGGGTCGGGGCTTTACGGGATGATCATCTTTGTTATTATCGCAGTCTTCGTTGCGGGGTTGCTTGTTGGCCGAACGCCCGAATACCTTGGCCATAAAATCGAATCGTATCAGATGAAGATGGCTTCACTCCTCATTCTGATCATGCCGCTCACGGTTCTCGGGCTGACAGCGCTCGGCGTTATCATGGACGCCGGCAAAGCGACAATCTTCAACCCGGGGGCACATGGATTTAGTGAAGTACTGTACACATTCACGTCGCAAGGGAACAACAACGGCAGCGCGTTTGCTGGACTTGGCGCCAACACACCTTTCTACAATCTCACCGGCGGCATAGCGATGCTGATCGGCCGCTATTGGCTTGCAGTACCGACACTTGCGCTTGCAGGGTCTCTCGTGCGGAAGAAACTCGTTCCGGCCGGTGAGGGGACGCTGCCAACTCATACTCCGCTCTTTATTCTATGGTTAATTGCAGTCGTCCTTATTGTCGGGGCACTCAACTTTTTCCCGGCGCTTGCACTCGGCCCAATTGTCGAACATTTCATGATGGTGCACTAATATGTCAATCCAGACGAAAAAAAGAGTCGACACCTCGATTCCTCGAGAAGCCAAAATGAAGACGCAATCGAGTCAACAACTCAAGAAGCCCTCAGGATTGACACGCGAGATGTATCGCCGTGCATTGGTCGACTCGTTCTTGAAACTGAGTCCACGCTTGATGGTCCGCAATCCGGTCATGTTTGTCGTGGAGGTAGGCAGCGTACTTACAACTGCGCTTTGGATTCAGGCGGTGATTGGCACGGGTGAGGCACCAGCATGGTTCATCGGTTTTGTCTCACTTTGGCTGTGGTTCACCGTTCTCTTTGCGAACTTCTCGGAGGCAATGGCGGAAGGACGTGGCAAGGCTCAAGCTGAAGCATTGCGGCGGGCGCGCAAAGAGACTTCTGCGAAGTTACTGCATGATCCGCAGCGCGACTCAGCCTACGACGTCGTCTCATCGACCGCCCTGAAGCAGGGCGATGTCTTTCTTGTCGAGGCGGGCGACATTATTGCAGCTGATGGTGAGGTGATTGAAGGTATCGCTTCAGTCGATGAAAGCGCCATCACGGGAGAAAGTGCCCCGGTGATTCGCGAATCGGGCGGCGATCGCAGCGCCGTCACAGGCGGCACACGCGTGCTTTCTGATTGGCTGGTCGTTCGAGTGACAGCTGAACCGGGTGGCGGATTCTTGGACAAAATGATCAAGCTTATCGAAGGAGCGAAGCGACAGAAAACCCCAAATGAAATCGCGTTGAATATTCTTCTCGCAGCGTTCACCATCATCTTTCTCGGTGTGTGCGTAACACTTCTTCCATTCTCACTCTATAGTGTTACCGCTGCAGGTCAGGGAACGCCGGTGACTGTAACCGTTCTCGTTGCTCTTCTCGTCTGTTTGATCCCGACAACAATCGGCGGACTTCTTTCGGCAATCGGGATCGCCGGTATGGACCGGATGATCCGGCATAATGTGATCGCTACGTCGGGACGAGCGGTCGAAGCCGCCGGTGATGTCGATGTTCTGCTCCTCGACAAGACCGGTACGATTACGCTCGGGAACCGGATGGCGACCGAATTCACTCCCGCCCCAGGTATCACCAAGGAGCGCCTTGCAGATGCCGCACAGCTCGCATCGCTCGCTGATGAGACTCCGGAAGGGCGATCGATCGTTGTTCTTGCGAAAGAAAGGTACGGTCTCCGTGGCCGCGAGGTTCACGAGATCGCGGCACACTTCATTCCATTTAGCGCACAAACGCGTATGAGTGGAGTCGACATTCAGCCTGACGGCAGAAACGGCAGGAGAATCATCCGAAAAGGTGCGGCTGACGCAATTCAAACCTTTGTCGAGCAACAAGGCGGCGTGTATCCTGGGGCAATTCAGCAGACTGTGCAGAGTATCAGTCAAGTTGGGGCAACGCCTCTTGTTGTGGTCGAGAACAAAGAAGTCCTTGGAGTCATCCATCTGAAAGACATTGTGAAAGGTGGAATCAAAGAACGATTTGCCCATCTGCGGAGAATGGGAATCAAGACGGTGATGATTACCGGAGATAACCGCCTTACAGCGACGGCGATTGCTGCGGAAGCCGGTGTTGATGACTTCCTTGCCGAGGCCAAACCGGAAGACAAGCTGAAACTGATCCGTGATCATCAGAAGGGTGGGCGCCTTGTTGCGATGACGGGCGACGGAACGAACGACGCGCCGGCGCTTGCACAGGCAGACGTTGCTGTGGCAATGAACACGGGTACCCAGTCAGCCCGTGAAGCGGCGAACATGATCGACCTGGACAGTAATCCGACGAAGCTCCTGGAGATTGTCGAGATTGGCAAGCAGCTCCTGATGACGCGGGGATCGCTCACGACGTTCAGCATCGCCAACGACGTGGCGAAGTACTTTGCCATCATCCCGGCAGCATTTGCGACGACGTATCCCGCGCTGAACGCATTGAACATCATGAAGCTCGCCACGCCTGAAAGCGCCATTCTCTCCGCGGTTATCTTCAACGCCCTGATCATCGTTGCACTGATTCCGCTGGCATTAAGGGGAGTGAAATATCGGGCCGTGGGTGCCGTCCAACTGTTGCGAAGACACCTGCTCATCTATGGCGTCGGTGGTGTGATTGCGCCGTTTGTGGGGATCAAACTCGTCGACTTGCTGCTCGTTGCCCTGGGATGGATCTAGCGATGGCTTCTCGCAAGCTCGTCTCTATTCAAGATAAATTGCAGGCACCTCAGATTCGCCCCGCCCATCTTCTCGACGAGGAAAGCGACTCGTCGACTACAGAGTTGGGTGAGGAGAGGCGCCGACGAACGCGATGGATCCTTGCACTCATCATCTCATTTCTCATTGGGTTTAGTCTGGGAGTCATACTTCACGATCATATCGTCAAACTCAACCCAAGTGGGCCCGTCTGGAAAAGTTTTCCACTCGACTAGGATCGGAGATCACATTATTGAATTCTCTTTCGATGAAAAAGCACTCAACAACTAAAGCGATTCTTTGCTTTGCATCCGTTGTATTTGCCGTAACCACGAGAAGTGCCATCGCGCAAATCTCACTTGATTCGACCGTTTCGCTCAGTGGCCTTATTGAAGCGTGCTATGTGTACGATTTCGACCGGCCCGCGAGTAACACTCGTCCATTCTTCCTCTATAACCACACGCGCACGAATGAAGTGGACATTAATCTCGCATTCACAAAATTGCGTTATGCAAGTGAGGACACGCGCGCGAATCTTGCCCTAATGACGGGAACATACGCTGAAGCCAACCTCGCCGCGGAGCCGCCGATCTGGCGGAACGTGTTTGAGGCAAACGCAGGAGTTCGCCTTGCTCATTCGGCGAATCTTTGGCTTGATGGAGGAATCTTCCCTTCGCACATCGGGTTTGAGACAGCCGTCGCGAAAGACAACTGGACGCTCACCCGAAGCATACTCGCCGAGAATTCCCCCTACTACGAGTCCGGTGCGAGGATCACCTACGGAACAGCTGATAACCGATGGACGATTTGTGTACACGTTCTCGACGGCTGGCAGCAGATTCAGCGACCCGCAGGGAGTACAAGTCTAGGCTGGGGGACGCAGGTGGTTTATCAACCGAGTGCGGACATCTTGATTAATTCAAGTACATTCATCGGCAACATTGGACCTGACAGCACAACACTGATGCGCTATTTCCATAACCTCTATGGAATCTTTTCTCTTTCACCGTCCATCGGACTTATACTTGGTTTTGATATTGGGGCACAGCAAAGAAGCAGCTACGCTGGAGGGTACACCGTCTGGTACAGTCCGGTCGTGATTCTCCGCTACACCCTGGAAGAATCGATGAGGGTAGCAGCGAGGCTTGAATACTATAGGGATAGAGATGGGGTGATCGTTTCCACAGGTACACCAAATGGCTTTCAAGTCCTGGGAAGCTCAGCGAACTTCGACTATTCTGTAACAAAGAACTCATTATGGAGAATTGAAGCCCGGTTCCTGTGGGCTAAAGATCGACTTTTTGTGAAGTCGAATGGGTCTGGAGATACGAACCTTTCGATC
The DNA here is from genome assembly GCA_049589195.1 of Bacteroidota bacterium. Classification (GTDB taxonomy): domain Bacteria; phylum Bacteroidota; class Ignavibacteria; order UBA10030; family JAHEZR01; genus JBAWAH01. The sequence goes on from JBAWAH010000032.1 coordinate 17,587, forward strand.
GCAACATCACTATCTATCTTCTTTTGACCCAGCGCTGGGTGCCTGACCAAGTGATTTCGGAACTTGAACTTATCGTGCACTCCTCTCTTGCCTGAGTGATTCTAATCGCTAGCTCCAGGGGAGAGCTGCTCTGCTGGGCGAATCACAGCTGGCAGGACAGTATGGCCTACGATGGTCTGACGGCGGTCGCTGAAAAGAGCAGAATGAGATATCACAGAACGATGGCACTCACTCTTCGAAATCTGCACTTTCATTTGGATCCATTGGGATTACAGGGGAAGCGAGGTTCCCGTCTGATCCGCCTATCATTTTTGGTCATAGCCTCGCTCTTGGCACTGATGGCAGCAGCAGAAATTCTTTTCTTTGTGGTTCTTCTATGGCAGCTTCTTCGATGACAGGCGGCACAACACCTACTGTCCTGAGAGGAAGGCGTATCGCTCAAAGCCGCTTGTTCTGGCAAACACGGGAGAGCATTCCCCACCCGCAAGAATTGACAAGCGAAGGGGGTGCCAGGGCTTTGCACCTGATTCAGATATCATTCTCCTTCAAGAGGCTACAGTCTCACGCATTTGGTCTCCTTAAGAGGCTTGGCCTCGTTGACGATGCTCGAACCGATGCCAAAGCATTCGCACGGCTGCAGAACAAGCTCTTTCGATTGTATGGGGTGGAGGGAGTTGCTGTACAGGGGTTCGCTGAATCACCAAATCGACCGACTTCAAGATCAGGAGCCAATGTCCTTGTTATAACCTCACAGTCTCCCGACGGTCTACTACAGCAAGACGTTAGCAGAATCGTTTCTGAGACAAACGATCGTTATGGTACAGGTTTGAAAGCTTCTATTGTCGATTGGAAGTCGTTTGATTCGAGTCTTCGTTCTTATCCTACCTGCTGAAATAAGATGAATGTGAGCTCAAGAGTTGTTATCTTGAGTTCACGATATCCAATCTTGATGGAACCCGACCCGATCCTGATGCGCTCCGCCAGAAGAGCAAGTGGCTTGTTCTCCGAGGTACAAAGGTCTTCCTCGTGATACTCCCCGTACCATTCTTGATAGAGCCCTCCACTGCCAAACATTTCAGAGCCGTCGCGGACCATCCAGGCAAGACTTGGAACCTCCATTTGCAACACATAACGAGACAGTTATGCCTGCACCTAGCCTCAACAGCGTCGTCTCTCGATTGTCGACCCCGCTGAAGAAGTCTACCAACAACATCCAAGTCTCGGCGCAGGTGGTAGACGCCGCACGCTTAGAAACCCACGAGGTGTTGAACAAGCTCGGTAGTTCGACGCGAGGGCTGACCGAAATTGAAGCTGAAGAGCGCCTTGCGAAGCACGGCTTGAACGAAGTTGCACAGGAAGTGCGGCACGGCTGGCCCTGGCGTTTGATGACCACATTGCGCAACCCTCTTGTTATTCTCCTCGGCGCCCTGGCCACCATCTCATTTGCTACCGGCGATGTGAGAGCAGGGACTGTGATGTGCTTAATGGTTGTTCTTGGCGTGCTGCTCAGGTTCATCCAAGAAAGCCGCGCAGGTACGGCGGCAGCTCAATTGAAGGCGATGATAAAAGTAACCGCGACAGTCATCCGTGACGGTGAAGCGAAGGAACTGCCACTCAAAGAACTGGTTCCTGGTGACGTAGTGAAGCTTTCTGCGGGGGATATGATTCCTGCTGACTTGCGAGTCATCTCCTCAAAGGACTTGTTTATCGTACAAGCAAGTCTTACTGGCGAATCCTTGCCAATTGAGAAGTTTGACATGCGAGAGACGCGGGACAACATCTCACCGCTTGAGTTCTCGGATGTTTGCTTCCTCGGTACGAGTGTGGAGAGCGGAACGGCAATGGCTGTTGTTGTGTGCACCGGCAAACAAACATACTTTGGCAGCATGGCGGGAAGCATCACCGGGCAGCAAGTGGAGACGAGTTTCGACAAAGGCATCAAGCGTTTTACGTGGTTGATGATTCGCTTCATGATGGTGATGGTACCGCTGGTCTTTCTCATAAACGGGTTCACCAAAGGGAACTGGGGGGAAGCGTTCTTCTTTGCCCTCGCAGTGGCTGTGGGCCTCACGCCGGAAATGCTGCCAATGATTGTCTCGGTCAGTCTCTCCAAAGGGGCAATCCTCATGTCACGCAAGAAGGTCATCGTGAAAAGGCTGAACTCCATCCAGAACTTCGGTGCGATGGACGTGCTCTGCGCGGATAAGACCGGTACACTAACGATAGACCACGTCATCCTTGAGCGTCATTGCGACGTGGTGGGGAAGGAAGATGATGCAGTTCTGGCAGATGCATACCTGATTAGCCATTTTCAAACGGGACTGAAGAATGTTCTTGACCGAGCCATTTTAGACCGCCGTGAAGCGAACGAACAGTTTAAGATCGATGAATACAAGAAAGTCGATGAGATTCCATTCGATTTCGCGCGGCGTATGATGTCGGTGGTGGTGGAAAAGCCTGATGGTGTCCATCGCCTGTTGACGAAGGGAGCGCCGGAAGAGGTGTTTCGTCGTTCCACACGGTTTGAGCTGGAAGACGAGATTCTTCCGATGGATCCAATTCTCATTCAAGATTTACGTGATGAGTACGAGCGCTTGAGCGGCGATGGCTTTCGGGTGCTTGCCGTTGCGTACAAAGACCTGGAGCGCCGTGCCGCATATTCAAAGGAGGATGAGGTCGAGCTGGTATTGAAGGGCTACGTCGCATTCCTCGACCCACCGAAAGAGAGTGCCGGACCGGCGATTGCTGTGCTTCAGAGGCACGGAGTAACCGTGAAAATTCTCACAGGCGATAATGACCTCGTTACAAAAAAGGTGTGTCATGATGTGGGGCTTCCAACCGAACACCTCGTGCTCGGTGCAGACATCGAAAAGATGTCGGATGAAGAGTTATTAGAAGCCACGGAGAGGGCAACGATTTTTGCCCGGCTTTCGCCGGCTCATAAGCAGCGCATCATCCAAGTAATGCGGTCCAAGGGGCATGTAGTTGGCTTCATGGGTGATGGCATCAACGATGCACTCGCGCTGCGCGCAGCAGACGTCGGCATTTCCGTCGACTCTGCCGTCGATATTGCAAAGGAATCTGCGGACGTTATACTTCTAGAAAAAAGTCTGATGGTATTGGAAGAAGGAGTGCTCGAAGGACGTAAAGTCTTCACCAACATAATCAAGTACGTACGCATGGGTGCCAGCTCGAACTTCGGCAACATGTTCAGTGTGCTTGGCGCGAGCGCTTTCCTGCCATTCGTTCCGATGTTACCAATTCAAGTGCTCACCAATAACCTGCTCTACGACTTCTCACAAGTTCCTATCCCGACAGACAATGTCGATCCTGAGCAGATCGTCAGACCGCGGCCGTGGTCCATGGATCAAATCAGGAGATTCATTCTGTTCATCGGCCCTGTTAGTTCCATCTTTGATTACACAACGTATTTTATCATGCTCTACGTATTCAATTGTTGGGACCCTTCACGAGCATCGCTGTTCCAGACAGGGTGGTTTGTTGAGTCGCTGATGACGCAGACACTGATCATTCATATCATCCGAACGAACAAGATACCATTCATCCAAAGCTTGCCCTCCGTGCCGCTTATCCTTACATCGGCAATTATCATCGCAGTTGGCATGTGGTTGCCACATTCTGGGTTGGCATCATCTCTGGGATTCACGGAGCTTCCAGCCCTCTACTGGCCATTGTTATTATTGACGCTTCTCTCCTATATTGTTCTTACGCAGGTTGTGAAAACTCGGCTCCTAAGGAAGTCGTGGATATAATGCTGAGACTCATTGGGTGAATGTGCTCAAGCTGAATTTGGCACCTGATGAACCGAGGTAAATGAATTTGAAGTGCGGAATTCATATATTTGGATGCGATGCCACCTATCGAAGAAACTCGCCCAGACCCTGATGCTCTTCTCCATGCCTTGAAAAAGGAAGAGGAGAAAGAAAAAAAGGCAAAGCTGAAGATCTTCTTCGGCATGTGTGCAGGTGTGGGCAAGACGTACGAAATGCTCCAGGCCGGGCACGAGGCAAAGCCCAAGCGTGTTGATGTCGTCATCGGGTATGTTGAGACGCACAAGCGACCCGAGACCGAAGCTCTGCTTCAGGGTCTACCAATCATCCCACGAAGGAAAGTCGACTACCGAGGGGCTACGCTCGAAGAGATGGACCTTGATGCTATTCTCGCACGCAAACCTCGGCTCGTGCTTGTGGATGAGCTTGCCCATACGAATGCTCCTGGCTCCCGACACACGAAGCGTTATCAAGATGTCCAAGAGCTGTTAGACAGTGGTATCGACGTTTACAGCACTTTGAATGTCCAGCACCTTGAAAGCCGGGCTGACACTGTTGCGCAAATTACTGGCTCGACCGTGCGGGAAACAGTTCCAGATTCGATCTTCGAGTTGGCAAGTGAGATTGAGCTCATTGATATCCCGCCTGACGAACTATTGAAGCGACTGTCAGAGGGAAAAGTCTATGCCCCAGAGCGTTCGCGGCAGGCAATTCAGAATTTCTTCCGTGAGGGAAATCTGATCTCGCTGCGGGAGATGGCGCTTCGACTCACAGCAGAGCGAGTCGACCACCAGCTCCGCGACTACATGAAGAGGCAACGGGTTTCTGGTCCATGGGGGGCTGGCCAACGGCTCTTGGTTGCGATCAGCCCAAGCTCTCGAAGCGCATCCTTGATTCGGTGGGCACGACGTATGGCGTACACCATGGACGCTTCATGGATAGCCGTCCATGTTGAGACGGCAAAGCGACTCTCTGCATCCAGAGAGGCTCAACTGACAAAGAACCTCAACCTCGCTCGTGAACTCGGTGCCGAAATCATCGTAACAGCCGACGAAGACATCGCAGATGGTCTCGTGCGGGTGGCTCGTCGGCAGAATGCAAGTCCAATTCTGATCGGAAAGCCTCGACACCCATTTCCTTTCAGGAAGAGTCTTCTCGACCGGGTAATTAAAAAAGGCAAAGACCTCGATGTCTATGTGGTTAGCGCGAGGGATGCAGCAGGAGTTCGCGAAAAGCGGCTCAGACTTCCTGACATTCAATCAGGCTTGCCACAGTATGCGGTCGCTGCTGCAGCTGTAGGCGTTGTTGCGTTGCTCTGCTTCCCCGCCACCTCATTTCTCGGGTATCAAACGGTATCGCTCTTTCTCTTACTCACCGTTGCTCTCTTGCCATTGAGACTCGGTGCCGGTCCAGTTTTGCTTGCTGCCACACTGAGCGCGCTGGTGTGGGACTACTTCTTCATACCTCCGAGATTCACGTTTGTGATCTCCGTGGCGCAGGATATTCTCATGCTTGTAGCTTACTTTGCAATCGCCGCTGTGGCGGGGGTACTTACAGCGCGGGTTCGCGCTCGGGAGAAGGCAGTTCGGCAGCGTGAGGAACGAGCAACGGCACTTTACACTCTTGCAAGGGATTTGTCCAATGCACGGTCTCAGGATGAGGTCGCAGGAGTGGCCGTTTCAAACATAAAGAGATTTTTCAATGCGGAGGTTGGTGTATTCCTCAGCGAGCTTGACGGCGACGTTTTCTCGAAAAGCCATCCGGCGAGCACATTTAGCGTGGATGCAAAGGAATTCGGTGTGGCCGCCTGGGTCTACTGGAATGAGAGGAAAGCAGGCCGGTTCACGGACACGCTACCGTTTGCAACTGCAACATATTACTCCATCTCAGGGCCTCGTTATCCACTCGGTGTCGTTGGTATCAAGCTGAACCAGGAGAATCCTCTCAGCATCGACCAGGAGACGCTGCTGCAGACGTTTATCAGCCAGATTGGCTCGGCCCTTGAGCGAGAGCAATTGAATGAATTGACCAAGCAATCCATAACCGTTATGGAATCGGAGCGGCTGTATAAAACGCTTTTCGATTCTCTCTCTCATGAGCTTCGGACCCCTATAGCGGCCATCATGAGTGCTTCTGATTCTCTTCTTGATGAGAAACCTGTGCATCATGTTGAAATGCAACGCGACCTTCTGAGTGAGATCCACACTGGGGCAGAGCGGTTGAATCGGCTAATCGAGAACCTGCTGAATATGGCAAGGCTGGAATCCGGCCGGATTACCCCAGCTCTCGACTGGTGCGATGTCAATGATCTAGTTAACACGGCCGTGCGAAAACTCAGTGACGAATTGTCTAATCATGTGATTACGATTGATGTTCCCAATGACATGCCACTGGTGAAGATGGACTTTGCTTTGATGGAGCAGGTGATTACGAACTTGCTGCACAATGCATGCCTGTATACACCAGCAGGCTCGAAGGTAGAGGTGCGGGCATTCGTCGAGGACGACAACTGTGTGGTTGTTCTTTCAGACAACGGGGCTGGCTTTCCCAGGGATGCATTGCCAAGAGTCTTTGAAAAATTCTATCGGGTCCCCGGCTCGATGGCCGGCGGAACTGGCCTCGGGCTCTCCATTGTTCGGGGGTTCGTCGAAGCACACAGAGGAACAATTCAGGTAGAGAATAAAGACGGTGGCGGAGCGCGGTTCACCATCCGGCTGCCGTTACAGTCGGAGACTCAAGCGGTGTTGAATCATCACACATGAGCAACGAGACTCCGATCCTTGTCATCGACGATGAGATTCAGATTCGTCGACTCCTCCAGATTACTCTCGAAGCCGCCGGGTACAGAGTTCATCTTGCTGCATCAGGAGGGGAGGGGCTGCGGCAGGCTGCTGCGGTTCGGCCCGAGCTAGTCATCCTTGACTTGGGGTTACCGGATGAGGATGGAATTGGAATCCTGAAGAAACTCAGGGAATGGGCCACTTTTCCTATCCTCATTCTCTCTGTACGTACAAGTGAGCAAGATATCGTCGCTGCCTTAGATGGAGGGGCAGACGATTATCTTGCGAAGCCGTTTCGGACAGCCGAGCTGCTGGCTCGAGTTCGCACAGCCATTCGTCATCGGCAGCCAGCTGGACAAGAGGCTGTTTTCCGTCTTGGTTCACTCTCAGTAGATCTGGCTGCGCGTGTCGTCAAGAAAAAGGGCGAGAATGTCAAACTCACTCCCATTGAGTATTCCCTGCTTTCTCTCTTTGTTCGCAATGCAGGGAAAGTTCTCACTCACCGATTTATTCTCCAGCAAGTCTGGGGGCCCACCTTCGAGGAGGAGACGCAATACTCACGGATTTATATCGCCCAGCTCCGCAAGAAGTTGGAAGATGACCCCAGCAAACCGAAAATGTTGGTGACTGAATCGGGGATAGGCTATAGGTTATCTGCGGACGAATAAGTCGTCTCCGTTACGTTCTACGAGACAAGAGTCGGCAATCCGGGTCAACCCGAAGACTTTGGACTAATTCAGATTTATCCTGAGACACCATCTTTGCACCGTCCTCTGCAATGTTGATCATGAGAAATGAAGGTATATACCATTCCTTCGCAGCATGGAAACGTCTTGTAGGGATGATCCTATTGATGTTGTTCTCTATTTCAATCTTCTCTTCTGGGTCCATCTCGTTCGATGTTCGGACTGGTTTTGAAGGGAGCCAAGAGCAGATTTGTCAAGGGAAGTCTCAAGCATTAGCCAGTTCATGGCAGAAGACAAAAGACTCGAGGGAGACTGCTAAGCTAGAGTTGATTGTGCTGTTCTATCTTCCAGTTGCCACAGAGACTGGTGTACCAAGATTGACTTCTTCTATTCCTGAGCATGAGTTCCGCACGCTCGAATCCTATCTCGTCTACAATCTGACTGCAACCTCCGATCTGTAACACCTCTCTAAGCCGGATAGACTCCAAGTGACGTTTCAAGCTCCTGGAATCTAGCGGCGCCTTAGAAAGTCTGAAGCAAACCCCGGTTTCCCAAGACAAAAGTCTTCGCGAAGGACCTTCTGAGGGGGCGATTCTCCCTCTAAGAGATTTAGTTCTCTGAACTTTCTCTTCAGTGAACTGGAAGTCGAGCTGAGCGGTCCTTGCCTTGGTCCTTCGATCTTGAAGATCTCGTAATCCGACAGGAAGGAGAATCAATCAATGGCTGGTCAAGAACAAACAAGTGGCAAGCATCAAAGCGGAATCACGGTCTTAATCCGAGTGCTAGCATTCTTTCTCGGTTTCATCGCGCTGTTGGTTTTGCTACGGCTCCTAATTCCTTGAACGCAGGGACATCACTTCTGATCCTTCTTCTGCCGTTCCCCTCCATCGCGCATCGTGATTCCCAGTTCGGACAGCGAGTCGCGTAAGGCGCGTTCTGCCGATTTGGCTTGTTTGTGATCTCTTCGGCGTTGAATGAATTCTTGGATCACCCCAATCGCTGGGAACACAAGCAAAACGGCGACGCACAACCCTAGTGCTATGTTCGTGATATCAAGCACGGTAAGTTGCCTTTGAGATGCGCAGGAGAAACATTCCAGCTAAGAAAAGATAAGCAAAGATGAGAGTAGCCGCTCTCTCGAGCGCGAACCGATGAAAGATGACCGCAGGTGCAATGCCTCAATACTCTTCACGTTTCAATCAAACACGTCACGCGTATGCTCTGACTGGAAATATAGTTGTTAATCGATTGAAGAGCAAAACACGAAAAGGACTTTCCCCATAGAGCATAGAAGAAGATGGTGTCGAGTGTTCCCGAAACTTCAAGGAGTGTCGGACTGAATTGCCGGATGTGAGAAGAGTGCAGGGGGAGTATGAGCTGTGCCACCATCGAGAACGGTGTCAATCCGCGTTCTTTCTCCTTTCTTAGATTCACAATTCCTCTCTTGAGAATTTCGCGGTCCCGCCAATTCTATTCCTCCGTTTGCCCTCGCTCGGTCTGAGTTCAGCATTTGAGGTCTGGCACACTATATGAGTACTTACTCATATAATCAAGTCCTTTTCTCACTTTAAGGAATGGATTCAAGATGGCACGGTCATCAGCAGAACTCAAGGCAGAAATTCTCATGGCACTTGCCCACCCCAACCGCATTCGCATCGTCGAGCACCTGAGGAAGGGTGTAATGTGCAATTGTGAATTGGCCCCTGCGTTGGAGCTCGAGCAATCGAACCTTTCCCGGCATCTCAAGATTCTCGTGCAGGCAGGAATCCTGAAGTCGTGGAAGGAGGGGCTGCGAGTAAACTTTGAGGTCACCCATGATCTCATCTTCAAGATTCTGGATAACGCTGAAGCGATCGCACGGCAGGAAGTGGAGAGCAAGGCGGAAGCACTAGAAGTTTGAACAACATAGACTCAGGAGGAATACCAATCATGACTATCAAAGTCCTTGGCCCCGGCTGCATGAACTGCAAAACTTTGGAACGCAGAACCATCGAGGCGCTCCAACAGATAAACCTCACTGCAGTTGTTGAGAAGGTTGTTGACCTTGAGGGCATTGCCTCGTACGGCATCCTGAGAACCCCAGGACTCGTGATCGATGAGAAGGTCGTCTGGCAGGGCGGCGTACCTACTGTCGAGAAGATCAAGGAATTGATCCTCACCGAGAAAGTGAGCACACACGCACAATGAAAGAATGGACAAAGTTTTCGATTCTCGTCGCGGCGTTTCTGGTTTTCTACTTTGCCCCGATTGACGCTCCCATTGTTATCACGTCGCTCAATGCAGGGCTGACGCTGCTGCAGGAGTATGCACGATTGCACGTGCTCACCTGTCTGGTTCCGGCGTTCTTCATTGCTGGCACCATCGCAGTGTACGTGAAGAAGGACGCAGTGATGAAGCTGCTCGGACCGACAACCAAGAAGTATATCGCCTATCCTGTCGCAAGTATTTCAGGAGGTATTCTCGCCGTTTGTTCGTGCACAATTCTTCCGCTATTCACCGGCATTTACAGGCGCGGCGCAGGCATTGGACCGGCGGTTGCGTTTCTGTTCACCGGTCCCGCCATCAACATCACCGCAATTCTTCTTACGGGCGGAGTGTTGGGCTGGGATTTTGCCATCAGCAGACTCGTTGCGGCTATGGTGATATCGGTGATTGCCGGCCTCATCATGGCGGTCATTTTCCGGGATCATGATCGGAGCAATGCCGCCAACGGTTTTGCAGCCGGGATGCAGGAAGATGTTCCGTACTCGAATTGGACAATCGTTTCGTTCTTTGTTCTTCAACTGGCGGTACTTGTTATCTTTGGACTGTCCGTTGACCCGGCTCTCAAGGCAACACTCATCATTCTCTCTGTGCTCGCCGTACTCGGCATTGTCTTCTTCAAATTCCGAAGAGAACACAACCTTGAATGGGTACGCGAGACATGGGATCTGACCAAGAAAATCCTGCCGTATCTGTTTGTCGGTGTCTTTGTTGCGGGCATGATTGAAGTTCTCGTGCCGCAAGAGTTTGTCACGCGTCTTGTCGGTCAGAACACCATGCTTTCCAATGCAGTGGCGTCCACGTTCGGGGCGTTCATGTACTTTGCCACGCTCACCGAAGTGCCGATCATTCAGAAACTGATGGCGCTCGGCATGGGTCGGGGTCCGGCATTGACGCTGTTCCTTACAGGCAATGCGTTGAGCCTGCCAAGCATGATTGTACTCTTCAAAGTGATGGGAAGGAAACAGGCGCCGGTGTACATCATCCTCATTATGACTCTCTCGGTTTTTGCAGGTCTGTTATTTGGTGAATTCATCAATTGAGATCAACACGGAAGATAACCATGTCAACTGTAGTCAAAGTGCAAGTGCTGGGCGTAGGCTGCTCGAAGTGTAAGACACTCGAAGAGAAGATACGCAGGCTTGCAGCGGTGCATCAACTCAACGTAGAAGTCGAGAAAGTATCCGATCTCAATGTAATCATGAACTACGGCATTATGATGACACCAGGACTAGTGATTGACGGTGTTCTCAAAAGTTATGGCAATATCCCCAAAGACGATCAACTTCTTAACTGGATGAAAGGAACATCTCAATGAAGTCCCTGCTCGCTTTCATCATCGCATGTGCCACCCTGATTGATGCGCCGCTCTATGGTCAGTCGAAGAAAGCAGCCGAACACCCTCGCAAGCCAAAGATTACGTTTATCGAGTTGGGCTCGGTGAAGTGCATCCCTTGTCGTCAGATGCAGCCGGTAATGAAGGCTATCGAGGAAAAATACTCAGGACAGGTGCAGGTGGTTTTCTATGACGTTTGGCAGGAAGACCAACGCGCATATGCGGAGAAGTACCGTATTCGATTGATTCCGACGCAAGTTTTTCTTGACCAGAAAGGACGAGAGCTAATGCGCCACGAGGGATTCTTTCCTGAAAAAGAGATCGACGCATTCCTCCAATCGAAGGGTTTGAAACCAAAGGCTGCGGTCAAAGGCTGAAAGATGGACTCGCTCTTCACCACACTCACCGAGGCAATGTCTGGAAGTCTGACGCTCGCTTTGCTGGCTTCGTTTGGCTGGGGAGTGTTGAGCATCCTTCTCAGTCCCTGTCATCTTTCCAGCATTCCGCTCATCATCGGATTCCTAGCTGCACGCGGTGAGAAGAACGGCTCACGTGGACTTCTCCTGTCGTTCGTGTTTGCTCTTGGTATTCTGCTAACGATTGCGGTTATCGGGGCCACTACTGCGGCATTTGGGCGTATCATGGGTGACGTCGGACCGTACGGCAAATACGCTGTGGCAGTGATCTTTTTTGTCGTCGGTTTTTACCTCATGGACCTCATCCGCTTGCCTGATACGAGTGTGGTTCTCCATCCATTGCACCTGCAATCTCAATATCTTTCAGCGTTGGCTCTGGGTCTGATATTCGGCATTGCGCTCGGGCCGTGCACATTTGCGTTCATGGCGCCGGTACTGGGCGTTGTGTTCCAAATGTCGGACACAAACGTAATGGCTGCTGGAGCGTTGCTCCTTTCGTTTGGTTTAGGACATGCCGGAGTCATCGCGGCAACAGGCGGAGTTGCTTCGCGTGTGCAGGCGTATCTCGATTGGACAAATCGGTCCAATGTGGTTCTGTGGACAAAACGCGCCGCTGGTTTTCTTGTCGTCATTGCCGGTATCTACGCACTATACACATCATAAAGTTAAAGGGTCGAACAATGGAAAAATCATCACCAACGCCGATGGACCTGCTCAAACAAATTGCACCAGAATTTGCACAGAATCAGGTTGACCAACGCGCATTGCTTTTTGAGTCACCCAAGTATCAAGCGGTCCCGTTGAAATATAAGCTACTTGCCGGCATTGCCGTTGCGGCCGCGCTTGGTTCGGTTACCTGTACCGAAATGTGGACCACGATGGCGCTTCAAAAGGGGGTATCGCCGGCTGAAATCAGCGAAGCCATTCTTGTTGCACGGTATATGAAAATGGCGACCGTGAATGATACAGCATCATCTTCGGTTGAAATGATTTTGGTGCGGAGCAAAGAGCAATAAGTACCGGAAGGAGACACCAGCATGCTCGGCTCATGTTGTGGAAAACCAATTGCGACAATAATCAGGGTGGGTACGTTCGATGCCGGTATTGTCGGCTTGGAGGCGGCGTTGCGCAATGTCTACACGTCTGCTACCACCGATGAAGAGCAGATCAAGAGGGACCTTTTCTTTTGGGTACAAGAGTTTGGCAACTACATCAGTCCGGCTAAAGAATCTGAATACAAACAAGCCTTGATGCGTGAGTACCGAAAGTTTGTCGCGAACACAGACCAAGGAACGCATCAGCAGAAATAACGGCAAGGATAGCGAGTGACACCGCCTCGCACCGTAAGGATACAACAATGTCAGATGATGACCCTGCTTTAGATCCTCACAATTCCTCAACGACCGATAAACACAGAGAGATTGAAAGGAGTCTCGGCATTTCCATCGCTCTCAACGCCATTATCTTCGTTGTTGAACTTGTCGGCGGACTCCTCACAAACAGCCTTGCCCTCATTTCCGATGCCTTGCACAACCTGAGCGATTCCTTTGCACTGATTCTCAGCTATGCCGCGTCAAAGATCGTCCTCTGGAAATCGAATTCCCAAAAGTCCTATGGGTATGTGCGCATCGAAATATTTGTGGCGTTCATCAACGCAATTGCACTCGTGCTGATTGGTCTCTACATCATGTACGAGGCAGTGCAGCGATTCATCGCGCCTGAGCCGGTGGCCGGCGGTTGGATGCTCGTGATTGCAGCGATAGGGTTCGTTGCAAACACTGCTGCAACGCTCTTGCTCAAGCAGCATGCACATCGCGATTTGAACGTCAGGAGTGCGTACCTGCATCTCCTTACCGATGCTCTTGAGTCACTCGCTGTTATCGTGGTCGGAGCGCTCATTTTCTTGGGACACTGGTATGTCCTTGATCCCATTATCTCCATCGCTATCGGGATGTTCATCATCAAAAGTGCATGGGATGTGGTTGCAGAGACGGTCCACTTGTTAACCGAGGGGACGCCACGCGGTATCGATCTGAACCAAGTTGCAACTTTTATCCAGTCGTTACCCGGCGTCGAAAGCGTACATCACCTCCATATCTGGGGATTGTCGTCGAGAATTCGTGCGTTGAGTGCACACGTCGTTGTCCGAGATCAACTGATCAGCAATGGGAAGAAAATCAGTTCACGATTAGAACGAGAATTAGAACATCGCTTTGGCATCAATCACCCAACCTTCCAGCTTGAGTCCTCTGTCTGTGATGACCAAGAGGTTGTTGTGAACATCAATCAGACAGCACGATAGTTGGAGAAGGGAATGATAGAACTCAACTCAGTAATTACTTGCCCGAAGTGTGGATATAAGAAAAATGAAACAATGCCGACGGATGCATGCCAGCATTTCTATGAATGTGAAAAATGTCATGAAATCCTCCGTCCTCGCCAGGGTGATTGCTGTGTCTTTTGCTCCTACGGGACCGTCAAGTGTCCACCGAAACAACGAGAACAGAAATAGCAAAACAAGATAAATTATGAAGCCACTGATTCTGTGCACCTGTGACTCATGTCGAAGTCAGATGGCGGAAGATTTGAATAAACAACGCGGGAGAATTGACCAATGGCAAAAGACCTGAGCAACCAAATCTGGCACGGTGTGCCGAGAAAAGAAATCCCATGGTTTCCCACCATAGACAGCGATGCCTGCATCGGATGCGACCTGTGCTATCTGAGCTGCGGCAGGGAGGCGTTTGAGCGAGATGAGGAGAAGCGGGTTGATGTTGTCGAGAGACCTTACAACTGCATGGTCGGTTGTTCAACGTGTCAGACCGTGTGTCCGGTTGAAGCGATTTCGTTCCCGGGAAGGGATTTGATTTGGAAAGTCGAGAAAGAGCATCGGATTTTCGGCATTGTGAAGAAGGAAGTAAGCGAAAAGCGCGAGAAGATTCAGATGCAGCGAGAGCGGGTAGCGGCGGAGGCGGAACTTGCAGCGGCCAATCGGCGTGTCAAGGTGGAGGTCGCCGGTCAATTTGGAGAGAAGAAATTCCTGATCCAACTCGACAACATTATTGCCGGGAAGCCATTCGACATCGTGAACTTCAAATTGGAAGTCCCGACCCTGAAAGGACATCTGGAAGGTGCCCCGGGTTTCCTGACGTTCGAAGTTGCAGCGGAAAATGAAGAGGAAGTCTCAAGCTTCATGAACGTTGTACGGGGTTTGATCGCTGAGAACCAATTGGTGCTCGTGAACGAGACCCGGATGGGATAGTGACGTTCTGTTTCCATCAGACAAAGAAAGGGAATTTGCTGTGAAATCTCTAGTTTTCTTGGAGACGGCGTTGCGCAATGTCTGCACGTCCGGTGCCAGCGATGAGAGCAAATCAGGAGGGATCTTCTCCGTTAGGTGCAAGAGTTTGGCAACTACATCAGTCCGGTTAAAGAATCTGAATACAAACAAGCCTTGATGCGTGAGTACCGAAAGTTCGTCGCGAACACAGACCAAGGAACGCATCAGCAGAAACAACGCGAACGACACTGCCTCATACCCAATCACCTCATCCAGTGAGGTCCGGACTGGCAGAAAGTTGTTGCCTGGTTAGCTCGTACTGCCTTGGCGCGAGTGTACGTCTTGAGGGTGAAGACAAGAGGTCAACCGAAAGAATGAGTGAAGGAGATCCGCTGGTTTGTGCGAGTGATCTTCTCACTGTTGCCTTTAGGAGTCTTCATCGTCGGGGCTATCCGCTGCGACCCTTTTACAGCATTGGGTTAAGGCTCGATTTATTCGTCAGGTTGCCAATGCATGCAGGGAATACTGACACATACATTGGCACATAGACTGGGGCCAGACCAATTTGTGCCCTTGGGTATTGACTTTGGAACTTTTCTCAGCTATATTCGTTTAAGCAAATATAGATGAGGGGTATAGATGGAAGAATTGGCTGTAGTCTTTAAGGCACTATCTGACGAGTCGCGCCTCAGAATAATCAATCTCCTCTTTTACTCAGGAGAACTCTGCGTTTGCGACATCGAACGAGTAATGGGCGCCACGCAGACCAAAGTGTCAAGGCATCTCGCGTACTTGAGAAAAGTGGGACTCGTGGACGATCGACGCCAGGGGCTTTGGATGCTCTATTCGATTGCTAAGCCGAAAAATCCAGAGCACAAGAAGATTATGGACTTCCTCGCCGCTCTTCTCCAGTCTAATGAAGTGGCGCAGAGAGACGCGAGACGGCTCGCAAGTCAGATACAAAGAGGATGCTGTGCGACATACTCAGTGGTTAAGAAAGCGGCTGTGCCCGCGATTCTGGAATTGAACTGAACCTAACGGAGGTAGCTATGGACAGCGACACAATCAAATCTGCAGTGAAGGAGAAATACGGGGAAATCGCCAAGGCCTCGTCTTCATGCTGTGAACCGACTTGTGGTTGCGGGACGGATTCAGGTGTCGCAGGCACTATCGCGATGAACGGTCTTTATGATGACGTGGAAAAACAGATCCGAGAAGTGGCGGATCTTGGTCTCGGATGTGGCACCCCGACGGCATTCGCTGATCTCGCAGCGGGGATGACAGTCCTGGATTTGGGGTCGGGAGCTGGGATCGACGTTTTTGTGGCTGCAAAGCTGATCGGCCCGAGTGGCAGAGCAATCGGCGTCGATATGACCGAGCAAATGATTTCTCGGGCAGAAGCAAATAGGAGGAAGCTTGGCATTGAGAACGCGGAATTCAGATATGGTGAGATTGAGAATCTCCCTGTCGAGACAGGATCGGTGGACCGCGTGATAAGCAACTGCGTAATCAATCTTGTCCCGGATAAGAAAGCGGCTTTTTCAGAAATACTCCGTGTCCTCAAGGCGGGGGGAAAGTTCACAGTGTCCGACATTGTCTCCATCGGTCAGATACCCGAAAAGATTAGGAATGACATGCTCCAGTGGGCTGGTTGTGTTGCAGGTGCATTGGACAAGGACGAATACTTGTCCATCGTTCGCGAAGTTGGATTCATCAACCTCAAGATCGCAGCAGAAAAACCGTACCAACTTGATTCCAGCTTGCCGTTTGGGCTTCGGAGCATCACTCTGACTGCCACAAAGCCTTGAAGGCAAACCATTCTCACAGGGAGAGGAGTGCAAATGGACAAAGTCAGGGTGCTGTTTGTGTGTGTTCACAACAGTGCACGAAGTCAGATGGCAGAAGCTTTGCTGAACCATATAGCGGGAGAGAGGTTCCATGCCGAGAGCGCTGGGTTAGAACCGGGAACGTTGAACCCGCTGGCGGTCGAGGCGATGAGGAAAATGAATATCGACATCTCAGGTAGCCCGACCCGCGATGTGTTCGATCTCTATAAACGAGGGGAGAGATTCAGCTACGTCATCACCGTTTGTGACGAGTCAAGTGGTGAACGATGTCCGCTATTTCCCGGCATCACGAAGAGAATTCACTGGAGCTTTGATGATCCTGCGTCTTTCACTGGCCCCTATGAGCACAAACTGGCCCGAACGATTCAGGTGAGGGATCAGATAAAGGAACGGATTCAAGATTGGCTGAAAGAAATCGGGCAGTAATGTGTTTCGACGAAGGTGCCTTGGTCCGAATCAGGAGGGGCGAGAAGCCTCCACCATCATGCTTTCGCCTCAGCTAAATAATTAAGGGTGATCGATGTCCACAACCAGCCCGAAGCTCTCTTTCTTTGACCGCTACCTGACGCTCTGGATTTTCTTAGCGATGGCCATTGGTGTTGGTTGGGGTTACCTGTCCCCCGGGATTGTGAGCTTCTGGGGGTCGTTCCAATCTGGGACAACGAACATTCCAATTGCCATTGGCTTGATCCTGATGATGTACCCACCTCTTGCGAAGGTCAAGTACGAAGAGCTCCCCGACGTTTTCAGGAACGTGAAGGTGCTTGGATTGTCGCTCCTCCAGAACTGGGTGATCGGTCCTATCCTCATGTTTCTCCTGGCGATCGTCTTCCTTCCGGATTACCCGGAGTACATGGCAGGTCTGATTATGATTGGGCTTGCCCGCTGCATCGCCATGGTGATCGTGTGGAACGAGCTTGCGAAAGGGGACACGGAATACGCCGCTGGATTGGTTGCCTTCAATTCTATCTTCCAGGTGCTCTTCTACTCCGTCTATGCGTACATCTTCCTCACGGTCATCCCATCGTGGATCGGGCTGCGATCGTTCACTGTCCAAATCACCATCGGTCAGATTGCCGAGAGTGTGTTCATTTACCTGGGCATCCCATTCCTTGCTGGCATGCTGACGCGTTTCATTCTGATCAAGCTGAAGGGGAAAGAGTGGTATGAGAAGAGGTTTATCCCAAGGATCAGTCCCATCACGCTCATGGCACTTCTATTCACGATTCTTGTGATGTTCTCACTCAAAGGGGAAGTAATTGTCCGGATCCCTGTTGATGTCGTGCGCATCGCGATTCCGCTCCTCATCTACTTCGTGGTGATGTTCCTTGTCTCGTTTTACCTCAGCAAGAAAGCAGGCGCAGACTATTCGAAAGCGGCGACGCTCTCGTTCACGGCAGCGAGCAATAACTTCGAGCTTGCAATTGCTGTGGCGGTTGCAGTCTTCGGCATCAACTCTGGTGAAGCATTTGCAGCGGTCATTGGCCCGCTGGTGGAAGTTCCTGTGTTGATAAGCTTGGTGAATGTATCGCTCTGGTTTCAGAGGAAATACTTTCTCCGCCCTGAGAAAGGAGCTGCATCGCTGCGAGTCGAAACGAAATGAACGCCGACTCAAACTAACGCTTTACAGGATGTGAAGATCAAGGGAAAAGGGGTTGTCTCGGATATCCACTTGACAACCCAAGCAGTTCCTTGACCCGCCTTTGGGCCCTCTACGTCCCCCCCAGTTTAGAAATCCTGATGAGCGCCCGACAAATGCTTGGACGCCTCGACCGCTCTTCCAGGATCAGCCTTGCCGAATCCTTTTCAGACATGGAGGGAAACCCTGAGCACGACATTCCGTCTCTCTTCCCAGCTTGCTCCGCTAAAATACGCTCCTTTAATCAGATGTTCATGGTCCAGGAGATTGGTGATATACAGTGATGGCTCAAATGACACGCCACCCGCCAGGTGGAAGGTGTGGCCAGCGCTGAAGTTCAGGATCCACGACGGAGTAGTGTGTGTCGCCGTATTGAAATCAAACAAGCCGGTCTGGTACGGAGCATTGTCCGGGTTTCCATTTGTCAGCCCCGAGCCATAGATCCCAACGAGGTTGACAAACCAGTCCTGTGGCTGGTAGTTGAGGCCCGCGACAATGGAAAGCCTTTGGTCGTGATCCAGATCTGTAGCCGATCCCGCGTTGTCTATGTCCAGAAAACCGCCAGTGATTGCTCCTGACCCATAAGCGTGTATGATGGAACTGTTCACATAGCCCGAGAAAGGCGTCGAGGGGCTGCTGAAGGAAAGACCCAACTCGACACCTGTGATCTTAACAGTTTCGATGTTTACAGGAGTCTTGATGGCTGTGTTGCCGACCGTTTGGTCGTCGAGTCCCGGGCTGGAATCCTTGTAGAACGCTGCCAGCTTGCTGCGCAGTCCAGACGGGAAGTTGTGCGTGTAGACTGCCTCGTAGAAATTATCCCGCTCAGGCAGTGTCGGTGTCAACGAGGTGCTGACGTTTATTGCAATGGACCTAAGTCCCTCGATATTGGTCGGCATGAAGAGCCGTCCGTAGTACAGGTACGCCGAATTGTTTGCATCAATAAGGAAGTTCCATCGGATTCTCGGACTGACCTGTCGCTGCAGCGGCACGTCGGGAGCGATATGTTGGTCGTATCGGACGCCAAGATCAAAGGACGTCCATTCAAGCGGTTCCCAATTCGTCTCCGCAAAGGCACCGAAATCCGACCCAGTGAAATTGGTGTGGAGGGACGGACCGGGGTTGTTCAATGAGTCCTGCGATGTGAATTGCTCGGTCCCCGTCGTACTGCTGAAGTTGAAACCGACTTTATACATGAGTTCGTGTGAGAGCCTGCTGTCGTAGGTCGAGCGGACACCCAGCGTGTTAAAACTCCTGTCTTCCGTCACGAGGTAATTGCGCGTGGTATCTCCCACAAATTGGAAGATGGGTGGGTCGATGTCCCCTGGAGTGTAGAGTAGTCCACCCTGGCGCGCATATGCCCCGATGAACAAGTTAGATTCCCGGTCGATGTCCGCGTTCAGAATACGGAAATACGAGATCCCCTGATAACCATTTGTCGTCTTCTGTTGGTCGGAGGCAATCTGCTCTACCGGGTCGTAGGGGACCTCAGTGTTCGTTCTGCCGAAGTTGAGATTGGCGGTCAGGTAATCGATGTCGCTCAAGACGTAATCAAACTTGCCGTAGACAAAGGAATCGAATCCGTGGTCGTGAAACAGGTTCGGCACCGGTGAATCTATGCGACGGTCGGTCTCTTGCCGTGACCCGGAGACAAAGAAGCCCAGCTTGCCGATGTGATCGCTGATCGAAAGGTTTTGTCCGTTGGAGTTGAGGGCGCGGAATGGCCCGACCCGCCCCCCCAGCGTGTCACCTACGACGGAACTTGACGCACCAGAAGGAACGTCAAGCCCTGGAGAGAATGGCTCTGTCCCATTGAAGACGAGGTAACTCCCCGCATAGGTTGACGCGTCAAGGTGAAAGCTCCCTGTGGGAACACGGTTGTTGAGGTCCACAATTGCGGACATCTGTCCGCCGAATTCTGCTGGGAATCCTCCCGTAACAAACGTCGCCCGGTCAATCACCTTCGGGTCCACGACTTCGTTCAGGCCGCCGAAAACTCCCAGAGGAACAGGGAGACCATCGATATAGTATGTAAACTCACCGTGCATCCCGCGGATGTGCACCTCACCTGTAGGGGCTCGTGCAACTCCCATGAGACTCTGTTGGATCAAGTTCGTCATGCGAGCAGTCGGGGCAACATGGTATGTCTCTGACTCGAACACTTGGTTACCGCTCTTCAGGTCGAGGTGTGTGGTGCCAAGTTCTCTCTCTGCTACGACTTTGACTTCCTGCTCCTCAGTGCCTTCCGAGCGAAGGGCGACTGTGTAAGAGGTGTGTTGCTCGTCGATGAGGATCGAATCGGAAAATGTGATATAGCCAACAAACCAAACTGTCAAGCTGTACTTACCGGGTTCGATGTCACGGAACCGAACCTGTCCCGCCGGGTTAGTTGCATCCTGAGCGAGAAACTTGTCGTTCTTCCGCAGCACTACCCTGGCAAGTTCGATGGGGATGTTTTCCTCTGCATCGGAGACAGTGACTCTGAACTGGACGCCCGGGTCACTTGCTGGCGGGATAGGTTTGTCCGCCGACTTTGCAGGGGTTGAAAAGGCTATAAGCAGCGACGCTGCCATGAGTAGAAAGCCTTGAGTTCGCATATTTGTCCTCCTTTTGTGCCTAGAGAAATGGAGCTCCAGCGCTGGGTTATCGGCAAAGACATCAGAGGAATCTGGCTGCCCCGAGTCTGGGAGAATTCAACGGCAGGCGTGTCCCGAGCAAGGGTATCTCACTCTTGTCACGGAAATTTGACCTGCGTTAGACTATCTAGCGAAAGCTGGAAGACTAGGAAAAAGAAGGAACGGGTGGACCGCGTGCGGATTGTGGTTGAGGGGCAGTTCCGAAGCTTGGAGGGATAGAGTAAACTATTGGGCTGCGGCTATAGGGGAGGACGGAGATTAGAGTCTGGGATTGGACAAGATGTCCGGCAGCGAAGACACACGCAAGGCAATATCCAGAGTTTTCACCCTGAGCTGTGCCCTTAACAACAAGGGGTTGAACGGAGGCATTGCCGCTGCCAGCTGGTGTGACCTCGTCCGTATGCAAATAGCCGACTGACAGCGAGAGCGGGACGTAAGTGGCCAGCAAAAGAATGGTGATTCTCTGTCGCATCGAGGGGTTCATAATTTCATCCGGAACAAGAGCCGGGCGGCTGAAGTTCCTGAGAGGTGCTGGATATGTTCAGACTCGGCGAGGGAAGCACTGCCCAGGTGAATATGGCCAAGAAGGGCACCGACTATTTTTCTAATCGCAAGCTTCATAAGGGGATGACAACTGAACGCCGCGAGGTTCAACAAGGTTCCTTCCTAATCATTAACACTATTCCTGCTTCGCTTTTGTCCCTTTACTTCTCCGTTTGCACCTGATGGGAACGCCCTCTCACATCCTCGACTATATCCTGTGGTACCCACCTATTCCCTGTGTACACCTTGTACAGCCTGCCTGACGGATCGATAACGGCTGTCACCAAATTATGGCTAATAAGACCGCCCTCGTCGTTCCAGAACGCTTGTTGAAAGCGTGAAGAGAGCAACCCTATCGAATCGAGACTATCAGTTCCAAAGCTCCACAAAGAAAAGTCCGCCCCATAGGTCTTGCCGTATTCTTTCAGCCGTCTTGGAGTATCGAATTTTGGGTCGAAACTGATTGTGAGCAAGTGCCAGCGGCCATTCAAGCTAGAGTCTAACTTCAGTGATTTCTGTATTTTTGAAAAATGGTTACTCATGAGGATGCAGAAATCCGGCAGTGGACAGCGCGTGTAAATGAACGTTATGACAACCACCTTTCCTCTCCAATCCGAAAGGCGGATGCGTTTATCTTCTTCATTGATGAGTGAAAAATCTGGCACAATGTCTCCGGCCTTCAAAAAGAATTTCTTCTTGAAGTCTTCCGTCCACTCGATGTCGTCCATCTCCATAGGTGCCCGATTCACCACACGGAGAGTGCTCAGCCACGACTCAGTCTTGGACACTTTCAGAACTGCCGCCACGCTATCCTTCGGCTGCACGAGATTTAACAGAAGGGTGTCTTTCACGTTGAACGGCATTGTCATCGCCGTCATGTATCGGGTGATTTCATTGTGGGCAATGACAACCAGTCGACGAACTCGTGAAACCGACACGACTCTTCCTCTCACTAGAAAAGACCGGACAGAGTCTGTGCCTGTCGTGCCGGACTTCTCCTTCCGATCACCGGAGCAACCAGATGGCCCGATCTGCAAGAGCAACAGTGTAAGCAATGCGCCTGAGATCAGCAGTAGCCGAAGGCCAAACGCAATGGGATTCTTGTTTGCTTGCCTGAAGCGCATCCCTTAGAGAGTCAGAAGGTCAATGTTATAGGAAACGCCGAACAACAAATTCACTTTGGCGGTCTGTTGAATGCCATGAACGTTTTGGTAAACTGGCAATTGAACATATCCGTACGCTGAGAATGCCTGGCTCAACTGAAAACTGAGGCCGGGACTAGCGAAAATCCATGTTCCGCCTGTATTCTCGCGAGGTTCTTCGGTTGATCCCACCTCTGCGAAACCCTGAAATCTTCCGTTTGCCTGAAACAGCAGAGTCGCTCGCTGCGTGAACTGATACGCTGTTCCAACACTGGTGAGCAAAGAATTTCCGAACCGGTAGTCATAGGTGCCCTTCCCATTGAACTGGTAGGAAACACCAATGGAGAGGGGCAGGGCACTGTATGCACCCGAGACGGTCGGAACGCTGAAGAGCGTCTGTCGATAGTTGAGGCCGACGATCCCGTCCAGTGAACCTGTACCCGGCTGAATTGTCACTTCAGCTTCTTCTCCCTCCGCGTTCTTCAAACCCGTCACTCCGGTAGGAATCTTCATTCCCAGGACGAAGCTCACGTAAGGCTCAAACTCTTCGGAGGGCGTGAGGAGAGCGTACTGAGTGCTTACCACCATGTCGCCGAGCCCGCTGAAATTCCAGGACTCCCAGATGTCCTGGCCATCCTCGTGGCCGATGTGGGTGTGTTCTCGATGAATGAATGGGACGTCAACGTTTATTCCAACCCTGTCCGTGATCCCATACTGAATCTGGAAGACGTTCCGCTCGTTGAGTGTTTGAACCTCATCGTGGTGGCTTGGGATTGCACCGACAAAGGATCTCGATGAACCTACATAGATCTGATCCTGGTTAATGTACTCATGTGCCAGCCCTAATTGAAACCAACCAGCCTTGAGGTAACGGTGATTGTTTAGTGGACAACTGGCTGCGCCACAGCTTGCCAGTGCATTTTGTGAAACGCCTAGAGTTAGGAACAGAGCTAACAAGAAGATACAACTCTTCATGAAGGATACGCCTTCCTTTCTTCGCTAATCGGATAATTGCAAGTAAGGTCATTGCGACGGCGAGTTCTCTTAGCTCTCACCGTCAAGTGAATAGGACTAACAAGCGAAGGAAAGGCTAACCGCAGGGAGGGTGAAAAACCGAAACTTTATAATCACTCAGACCAATCGGAATGATCGTCTGGCCAAACTGGAGGTCTTCAGGAAAAGAGGAAACTTGCGTTGGAGGGAGTGGTGGCAGGATATCTTTGAGGACTGTGGGGGCAGAAATGCTTCTCGTAGGATCGCAGCTTGATGGACGGAGCGAGCAACCTAACTGAGTAGTCTCTGCTCCTCGGTGTTGATCAGCAGAAAGCTTCTTCATCTCGCACGTATCACCGCCGCTTGGACCACTACCATCAAGGCAGCAGCAAACGCTCATGCTACACGCGGTATTCGATCTCTGCATCTTCAGATTGCCCCCGAGTATGCCTGTTACCAGGGGCACCTCGCAGAAACTCAAGAGAAACGAGAGAATTAAAGAAGCTGAGAGTATTTTGGAGATCATCTTGCTCATCGCTGGGAAGATCATCAGACTGTAAAACAAGATCTGACGCTCAAAAGTTCACCAATTAATTCTGAACTTGAGTGAGCGCCAATAGAGGGTTTCCCTGGCTTCTGGAATCCGTTCTCGAGCGGAATCAGGGCAATCTCGATGTCGAATATCAGTAGTTTCTCCAAAAAAATAAAAAAAAAGACTTGACAAAAAAAGAAAAACTCCTAAATTAATTAGGTGCATACCATTCAATTCCTAATTAAGTTAATAGCTCATCTTAAACGTCATAACTTTGTTAGGTCAAAGGGAGAAGCGGAGGAAGATTGCGCTATTTCCGGTTGGGGCGGCCGCTATCCCTTGGCCGAGGTTCAAAACCGAGATCTCTAACAAACAACCATATGAAATCTCATAAGCAAGGAGGAACCCAATGAAAAAAATCGAGGCCATCATCCGTCCCCATAAGATGGATGAAGTACGGGAGGCGCTTTCTGAAACCGGCATTCGAGGAATGACAATCATCGAGGTGAAGGGTTTCGGCCGTCAGAAAGGCCACACGGAGGTATATCGTGGATCCGAATATCAAATTGATTTTCTCCCGAAGGTCAAACTTGAAGTGGTCGTTCCGGACGGTATTGTTGAGACGGTCATCGCGACGATAGTCAAATCTGCGAAGACAGGTAACGTCGGTGACGGCAAGATCTTTGTCCTTCCGGTTGACGAGGTTGTGCGTGTCCGGACTGAAGAGGTTGGTGAGGGGGCACTCTAAACCTTCAGAATGCGACGAACACAAGATCAGCGGAAAGGATTCCTAAACATGGATCCAGAAGTTGAAACTTGCTTAGCACCGTCCAGGGAGACAGTGAGTATTCTCTCGAAGAATCTCATCGTGTTCGCGTTTTCCTTGCTTTTCTTCGGGCTTCCTGCGCTGTCTGTGGCGAGCGTCAATATCGCGTTTGCGCAAGATACAACCGCTGCGCATCCCAGGCCTACGATTGAACAGCGGGTGGCAGGCCTCGAAGCCTATATCAGGAATGGAGATCCATCGGCGTCGTTGAAAGACGCGGACGGAAGAATTCCCGACGGACTCACCAGCACCTCTGTCGGCCTTCCAGGTCCCGGCCACAATGCTTGGATGATGGCCAGCACCGCTCTAGTTTTGTTCATGACGCTGCCTGGTCTCGCGCTGTTTTACTGCGGACTTGTGCGCCACAAGAACGTCCTGTCAGTGCTCGCACAATGTCTTGGGATTGCTGGCCTGGTCACCATTTTGTGGTGGGTGTGCGGTTACTCGCTTGTGTTCGGTGAGGGTGGCAGCCAATACCTCGGCAGCTTGAAGCACATGTTCTTGAAGGATGTGAGTTCCGCTCCCAACACGAGTTACTGCTACTGGGTCTCGGGAAACGTCTTTGCCATGTATCAATTGATGTTCGCCATCATTACGCCGGCATTGATCGTGGGCGCAATCGCTGAGCGCATGAAGTTCGCGGCTATCCTCCTCTTTGTCTCTCTTTGGATGTTCGCGGTGTACTTTCCGCTGGCGCACATGGTGTGGGGTGCAAACGGCTTGATGAACGGCGTTTGGAACAGCAACGCAAGAATTAGCGCGATTGATTTCGCCGGTGGCACGGTGGTACACATGTCCTCCGGCTGGTCGGCTTTGATCCTGTGCTTGGTTCTCGGCAAGCGCATCGGCTTCGGGAAGGAGCCAATGCCGCCGCATAGCATGGTGCTTTGCATGGTCGGGACTGGAATGTTGTGGGTGGGTTGGTATGGCTTCAATGCTGGCTCCGCGCTCGCAGCTGACGGTATTGCAGCCAGCGCTTTCACGGCAACGACACTCGCGGCGGCGGTCTCGTCGTTCGTGTGGCCAATGGCGGAGTGGGTGTTTCGCGGCAAGCCCTCGGTTCTTGGCTTTTGCTCAGGTGCTGTGGCCGGTTTGGTTGTCATTACACCAGCCGCCGGTTTTGTGGACACGAACGGCGCAATCATCATCGGCATCCTCGCCGGCCTGATTCCGTTTTCCGCCTGCTGGAAGCTAAAGCAGTGGCTGGGTTATGACGACGCACTGGACACCTTTGGCATCCATGCAGTAGGTGGGACACTCGGTGCCCTGATGACGGGCGTTCTCGCGACTTCCAAAGTCAACGGTAACCTGACCATAGCCAACATGTCTGCCATGAACAACGGCATGGCAAAGTTGGTTGTTGAGGGCGGGCTCATCGGCGAGCAACTCAAAGCAGTCGTTCTCACGCTTGCCCTCTCAGTTGTGGCCACAACGATTATTGCCTTCATCGTCAAGTTAATCCTCGGCTTGCGTCCGAGCGAAGAAGCCGAAATCACCGGCCTCGACCTCACTCAGCATGGAGAAGAGGCTTATCACGCAGTTAGTGCTTAGTCGGAGATGCGCGCCAGCACAGGATTAGCAGCTGTTGCTTGATTCGTTGAAAACAAAAGGCAGGCTGAAACTTGCCGGAGGCGCATTCTCTTCTGAATAACGTAGGCACGTTAGGAAGGGAATGCGATTCGTGAAAGAAGTTCCGGATCCCGGTTCTGCCCATCTTTACGGGCAGAGTCCGGGGTTTCAACCCGCCTTGTTTTCAAAGTAGGGATCGGATTCTTGAATGTCAACGAGAATAAAACGAAACGGTAAGGATTATCCAAGAGGCGTGATCGAGAAAAGCGGATGTGCGCTGACAGTTGAAGCTGATTTTGAAAGAGTGTCGAGTATCGGACCCTTTTGGTGCCAATTCTTAAACCGATAACCAGCAAAAACTACAGTCGAAAGGAGACCAGCATGAGCAGTATATACAAAAGGATTCATTCGGGTGGAGCAATCTTCCTCTTGATGGCCGTTCCTATATTCGCACAAAAGACTGGACCGGTGTTCTCCGGTTACATTGATGCCTCATATGACTATAACTTCAGCAAGGGAACCACGAACAGTTTGCGCTCCTACGATGCAAGAGCAAATCAGATACTGCTTAACAATGTCCACCTTGTTGCTTCTGGGACGCCATCAAACAAATTAAGCTATATGGCCGAGTTTGATTTCGGGACCGATGCAGCCGTGCACGGAGTGCTTCATCAGACGGCACTTGGTGCCGGACCGGTTGCCATTGATCTCGAAGAAGCTGCGATTGTCTATTCGTTGTCAGATCAGCTCAAATTCACCGGGGGCAAGTTTGTCACGTTCGAGGGGATTGAAGTAATTGAAGCCACATCAAACCCGACAATCTCCCGTGGATATCTCTTTGGTCTTGCTGAACCCTTCACGCACGTGGGTGGCTATTTCACGTTCATCCCTTCTAATGAAATTGATTTCAAACTGGGGGTCGTTAATGGCTGGGATTTGCTCATTGACAACAACACGGACAAGACCATTATCTCAAGGTTAGGCATCAACCTTGGAGATCCTCTGACTCTCGGGGTATCGTTCTACACCGGGATTGAACAGGTGAATTCGAGCGATTGGCGGAATTCACTCGACGTAACGGGTGCAACGAAAGCAATCCCAGGAATCACGTTGAATTTCCAGGGTAATTATGGAACGGAAACTATCAACACGGTTGACGCCAAATGGTTTGGGTTTGGAATTCAGCCTGTAATCCCTCTCGGGGGAAATCTCGAGTTGGGTTTGCGCGGTGAGTACTTTGCCGATGATCAGGGGGCCAGAACAGGCGTCGCTGATCTCAAGGCCTTTAATTTCACTGTGACCCCCGCGCTAAAGTGTGACGGTGCAATATTCAGACTTGAGTACAGATTTGACAACTCAAATCATCCGGTGTTCGTCGAAAAAAACGGCACCGCAAAGAACTCCAACACTGTATCGTTTGAGTTTTCCTGTAATCTCTAAAGACACTGGAAGTTCTAACGCAGGTCATATTCCCTGGAAATGTGCAAAATATAATGTCTAACTAAATCCACTTCTTTCACGGAGGATATCTAATGGCTCGATTCTTTCTTACAACTCGGCTGGCGGCCATCTCTTGTCTGGTTTTGATATTGATGACTCTAGCCCCTCCCATGTTGCATGCGTTTCAAGTCCCCGATCCGTCCGGTACCAAGACCGGAGCGGCGGCGAGTGTCCCGGCTGCTTCAGCAGGAGCACCGACGATGACTGAAATGGCCGACGCCATCGGACATAACAGGGTGTCGATTAACTTTGTCTGGACACTGATTACCGGCTTTCTTGTTATGTTCATGCAGGCTGGCTTCGCCATGGTTGAGACCGGACTCACGCGGGCAAAAAACGTCGGCCACACAATGGCGATGAATTTCATGATCTATCCATTGGGGATGCTAGGCTTCTATGTGTGCGGATTCGCTTTCATGTTCGGCGGCATCGGAGCTCTAGGCACTTTGGGCGGATATGGAGGATTGAATAATGAGCTTACGATCACGCTGTTTGGAAAGCCGTTCGGTCTTATAGGCCTGAAAGGTTTCTTGTTGCAGGGTGACGCGTACGACGTCGGCGTGTTTGCGTTGTTTCTCTTCCAGATGGTGTTCATGGATACAACGGCAACAATCCCAACGGGTGCAGCCGCAGAGCGATGGAGGTATTCATCCTTCTTCATCTATGGTGTATTCATCGGGACAGTCATGTATCCATTGTTTGGAAACTGGGTCTGGGGTGGCGGATGGCTCGCTATGCTCGGGCAAAACTTCGGCTTGGGTCACGGACATGTTGACTTCGCCGGCTCGTCAGTCGTGCATATGCAGGGTGGAGTGATCGGCTTGATTCTTGCGTGGATGCTCGGGCCGCGCTATGGAAAGTATAATAAGGATGGTAGCATTAACCCGATACCGGCACACAACATTCCGATGGCAATCATTGGGACATTCATTCTTGCGTTCGGTTGGTTTGGTTTCAATCCTGGATCCACGTTAGCTGGAACCGATCTCCGTATTAGCGTGGTGGCCGTCAATACAATGTTGGCCTCTGCAACCGGCGCTGTTAGTGCTACTCTGTGGATGTGGTGGATCCGAACAAAGAAGCCGGACCCGACCATGATGGCAAATGGCATGCTGGCCGGTCTTGTTGCCATCACTGCGCCATGCGCTTTCGTCTCTGCGGGAGGAGCGGCCATTATCGGACTTGTCGCAGGTGTCCTTGTCGTGGAGTCCGTGTTCTTTTTCGAGAGGATCCAGATTGATGACCCCGTGGGCGCTATTTCAGTCCATGGTGTGAATGGTGCGTGGGGGTGCCTCTCTATCGGACTTTTTGCCGACGGTGCGTATGGTGATGGCTGGAACGGAGTACCGGGTACCGTTACTGGACTCTTTTATGGGGGAGGTCTAAGTCAGTTCTGGGCCGAGCTGATCGGAGTAATCACTTGCTTTGTTACTCTCTCTGTCCTCTCTCTGGTTGTTTTCAAGATCACCGATCTACTGGTCGGTAATCGCGTTCAGCAGGATGTGGAGGTCGAGGGTCTTGACCTGCCGGAGATGGGTTTGTCCGGTTATAACGGAATTGTCACGGACCCACAGTCTGAGACACCAACGCCGAGAGGATAATGTCCTTGTCAAAGAGGATTCCTAAGTTCAACACCGCCCGAGCGCTCAAATACTGCGGCATTGATGGGCGGTCTATGATCATTGAGGAAAGGCTATTATCATGGAGACTTCTTTCACCTACTACGTGCTGTTAGCACTGGGCGGATTGGTTGCCGGAGGGATCGTTGGAGTCGCGTTCGGTGTCATCCAGTTGGCCGCTCAACGCAAGTATGAGTTGCGTCAGCGAAAAGGGAAATCCGCCAGCGGTTGGATTGTTGTACCCGGGTCGTTCACTCGCGTGGCGTTTCTCATGATTGCTCTCGTGATCGTCCAGCTTTTCCTGCCCTCCTTCTTCTTGAACAACATGCAGTGGATGGTTTCGGCAGGAGTGATTTTGGGATATGGTTGGATCTTGTTCCAGCAGGTTCACCGCCAGAAACTGCACCAAGTGTGAGGTGAGCCGCGGCAAAGAGTTGCCCCATCGTTCCTTGATCTGCCTTTCGGCATGAGACGGTATCCGTTGATCAAGGGGACCAGAAGTCCGACTTTCAGCATCTCGTGGCCCTGCTGATGGCCGGACTTTCTGTATTCAGGGGTGAGTCTCAGAAAGGCTCCAAGAACGTCAAAATCGAGATCGGTCATCTCCTCACATCGTCCATCTTTCATCACCAGCAGTTTTTGAGTATCTTAGTATTGCATCGGACACTCACATGAGCTCTCACACCAGATTGCCTGGACCTCCGAAAGAGGAATTCGATCGGTCACTTGGCGTCATCACGCAGCTACATCGGCGCGGCGCAGGGGGACTCGAGGTTGGACTTGCATTGACCCAACGCATGGACACCCTCATACGAAGCGTTCATGAGCGGGTTGGGCATCCGCATAAGGATTTGCTCACAATCGTTGCGTTGGGTGGCTACGGGCGGAAAGAGCTCTGTTTCTTTTCCGATACGGATATCATGTTCTTGATCGACGGAGATCCTCAGCGCACGGAAGCGACACCCATCGTGCAACGTATCCTCCATGAGCTTCTCGATTGCGGCCTGGACGTGGGTCACAGCTTTCGGACGGTTGAAGAGTGCATCTCACTTTTCGCTTCTGACTTCAAATCATGGAATTCACTTCTCGAGTCACGTTACGTCTGCGGGAACCCCGGTACATTTGCCAGGCTGAATTCTTCGATGGCGGAGCAAATCAACGGGGACAAGACGCACGACTATCTCCAGAGGCTCATCGCCGCGATGGAGGATCGCCATCGGGAGTACGGGACATCTACAAAACTGCTTGAGCCCAACATCAAGAATAGCGCGGGAGGGCTTCGTGACCTCCACGCTTCACTCTGGTTGATGATCGGATCTGGAAGCTTCACACTCCAGTCTGGACCGAAATCCACGGCGCTTTCAAGTTTGTTTGCAGGCCCGGAGATGCGAAGGCTCTTCAGCCGACGCTTCCTCGCCGATGCACGACGTGCTCTCGACTTCCTCCTTCACGCCCGGAACGAAATGCATCTGCTGAGCAAATCGCTCCACGATTGGCTGGAGTTTGCACTTCAGCGTCAGGTTGCAGAGGGACTGGACTACAGGCCCTCAAGCGCACGCACGAGTGTTGAGCGGTTTATGCAGGAGTACTACGTTGCTGCCCGGACAGTTGCACAGCTTTCGCGACGAATGATCAACTGGGCGCAAGAACAGTATCACAGTCCGGCGAGACCAAGAACAGCAACAGTGCTTGACAACCACTTTGTGCTTGACGGCAAGAAGATCGAGCTCGTGCATTCCCCTGCACATCTGTCAAGCGAACAAGCACTCACGGCGTTCCTTCACGCGAACTCGCATAAGGCGTCGTTTTCACACGAACTGGAAGACGTTTTGACACGCAGTGCCGCCCGATTCACGCCATTGCGGTCTGTCCCAGAGACACAGGTTTTTCGGGAGCTATTGAACAGGCAGTCAGGCGTATGGGAATCACTCCAGAGAATGAACGACCTCGGCTTGCTCGCTCGGTGGATCCCCGAATGGAAGGAGTTGGTTGCCTTCTTCCAACACAACGTTTACCACTACTACACTGCTGATGAGCACACGTTGATGGTTGTCGCATGTGCGGAGCGGTTGGAGGACGCGAACGATTCCTTCGGCAGAGTGTTCCAAAGACTCCCGCGTCGGGACACTCTTTACCTCGCTTGCCTCCTTCATGATATCGCCAAACCAAGACGCATCGGCGACCATGAAATCATTGGTGTGGAGATGGCCCGAGCGATTCTGAAGCGCCTCCGGTATGAAGATGTGATGGAGGATGTGCTCTTCCTCATTCGAAACCATTTGGTGATGGAACAGGTTGCCTTCCGGCGTAACCTCGGTGACCCCCAGACCATCATCGACTTTGCTTCTCGGTTTAAGAATACGCGGCAGCTCGATTACCTGTACCTCCTCACGTATTCAGATCTTAACGCTGTCAACAAAAACGTATGGACCGACTGGAAAGGCTTGCTGTTGTTCGACCTTTACCAGCGCACGTACGAAGTTCTTGATCGCAAACTGACGTCAGCTGAATTCGAAAAGGCAGAGCTCATTCGATATCAGACGGCAGCGCGGAAACTTGTACGCAAGCTTGCTCCCACTCTTTCCCGCGGGACAACGCGGAAGCACCTTGAGGAACTCGACAGTCCGGCATATCTGGCCTCATTCAACGCACGGGAGATCGCTGAACACATCCGGCACATCGATTCTGGTGCACGCGCTTCGACGATCTTTTCACAGAAGAACGCTCATACCGAGATCACAATCATTGCGGAGGATGCACCGTTTGCTCTGTCGCGGTTTTGTGGGGTACTGACAGCGAATGATGCAAACATCTTCGACGCCCAGATTTTTACCCGCAGTGATGGCATCATCATTGACAAGTTCAGGGTCACCGACTTCATTGCCAAAACGACTTTGAACGAGCAACAGTGCACGAACATCCGGAACGAGTTGAACGACGTGCTCTCTGGAACAACAGATATTCTCCATCTCCTGAATCGTCATCGGATGAAATGGAAGCGCAAGACTCGCCCGCCCAATCCGAATACTCGAGTCGATGTGGAATTTGAGGATCATCCGAAATATACAATCGTCGACGTCTTCGCGCCCGATATGCTCGGGTTTCTGTACAGAGTGACAGAAACCATGTCGAAACTCGGGTTGAACATTTCATTCGCCAAGATCGCGACCCGGGTCGACGGGATTGTGGACTCGTTCTACGTGACAGACCAGACGGGATCAAGGATCGAGGATCTTGGACGCAGGGAGTTCGTGAAAGGGGAAATCCTTGGAACGATCTCAGAGCTGACGCAGTCTGAGTTGGTGCCTCAGTCGATCAGATGAAGGGTGGCAAGCTGCGGCGGCGTTGGCCTGCGCGGTTAGCTTATTCCACGGGGAGGATGTGGTTGTGATTCTTTGTGTTGAGTACAAGTCTATGCTTGCAGGACTCTACCCTTCGTCTCTGGAAATGTCCAGATCCAAGCACCAGTGAGCAAGGCAAACAGGGCTGCAAGAGATATCCCACCTCCCAATCCGTACTGCTCCGCGATGAGCGCGATGATGACGGGCGTGAAGAATTGTACTCCTCTGGCCAGATTAAATGCCGATCCCATGGCCGTGTTCCTGATCGTTGTCGGAAAGATTTCCGAGAAGAGTGGACCGTAGCCGCTGAACATCCCTGTTCCAAACCCTACAAGAAACATGAAACTCAATATGATGACGGGATAGATGGCCACCGTGTCCCACATCAAAGTAATCATCACGAGCCCCACTGCCATAACCACTGAGTAAATGGAGTAAGCGGGCCTTCGGCCAAACTTGTCGGCGAAAAAGCCAAAGGTGAGATAGCCGAGGAGACCCCCCGCCTGAGTAACGAGCATCCATGCCGCTGATTTCGCTAAAGGAAACCCTCTCTGCTGGTGGAGATAGCCGGGGAGCCACGAATAGGTGAACCAGTACGCGGACATGTCGAAGATCGCCAAAACAAGAGACTGCAGAAACAGCTTTCTGTACGCACTCGAGAAGAGCACGAAGAATGTGTTCACACGTGCGCTCCTCAGAGATTCTCCTTCTTGTCCACCTTCTGCGCTCAACCTCCTTCGCTCGATCCAGAGGTCGGACTCCGGAAGTTTCTTTCTAATGTAAACGACAAGCAATGCCGGCAAGACAGAGATGAAGAAGCACGGTCTCCATCCCACTTCGGGAGCGAGGAATCCACCGATCACTGATGCGAGCACAATGCCCAGAGGCGCCCCTGTTTGCATAAAGGCACCGTACCTGCCGCGCATTCTCGGTGGGAACGTTTCGCCTACGTACGTTTGACCCGTGGCCCACTCGCCACCCACGCCGAGTCCAGTGATAATCCTGAAGAGCAACAGGGATTCAAGACTTGATGCAAATCCACAGAGAAACGTTCCGACGCTGTAAGTGAGAATTGTCCATTGGAGAACACTCTTTCGTCCGTAGCGATCGGATAGGATTCCAAAAAGGACACCTCCGACGGCTGTCGCTGCTAATGATGCGCCGAGGACGTACGAGAGCATCACGTTGCTGAAATTGAGTTCTCGACCGATGGGGATGAGCAGGAACGTGAAGAGGATGAGGTCATAGAAGTCAAACACCCACCCCGCCCAACTCATAAAGAGGATCCTGTAGTGAAGCTTCGCGGGCTTTTCGTATTGACTAAGAAGGATTGTTCCCATTCTTGCTTTCTCCTTAGAAGTCAAGCCTTTCAGAGAAACTATGGAAAAACGATATAGCAGTCAAGCTTATTCTGCTTGTCGGGCAGTGGTGGATTCCCCTTTTGGGTCGTCGCCGGCTTTGCTCTCAACTCCCCTTTAAATCCTCGTCGTCCTCACGAAGCTGAGTGGGCTACGACAACTTTACCTTGCCCGCCGAGGTCGAGGCACCCAGCTTCCTGTGCACGATCCATTCCTACCTTCATCATTCCCAATCCTCCTAAGACATCAACCCACACGCAATCCCTCGGCGATACCTGTTGCCAGGGGCGGTCGCAGTTCTTGAGCAAGAGTCACTGAGTTGGGCACTTTAGGAGTTCACATCGAACCTCAGGCCTTGTAAGGTCTACAAAACTCTGTCAGACTCTTACACTTTCACTCACAGGTTTCCGGGAATAATGATCTGGTCTTCGGTTTCCAGAGTGTTTCTTAGGCATAAGGATTCGCCAACATCCGGCACGTTGTTTGAATAAACTTACGAGAGGAGA
>JBAWAH010000033.1:0-19949 GCA_049589195.1 Bacteroidota bacterium
CCCGTTGGTTGTTCTCCAATTGCACTCTTCTCGTTCCCCAGTTCGTGTCCGGTTGCATTCCATCGGTCCATCGCCACGTCGACACCTTCCGACAAAACGCAGAGCGCCGCATCCCGTGCGTTTTCCACCATGTTTCGTACAACCGGTTTCTCGTCGCGGCCAAAGTCGGACAGGACAAATGAGGTGGCATCAAACTCTGGGCCGCTTGAGGTCGCCGTCCCAATACCACAGCGTAATCTCGGGAATTCTTCCGTCTGTAGCTGGTAGATGATCGAGTAAAGCCCGTTATGCCCGCCGTCCGAACCTTTTGGACGTAAGCGAAGCTTCCCAAGCGGAAGGTTGAAATCGTCGCAGATGATGAGGACGTTTCTTAAGTCCAGGTCGTATCGCTCGACAAGGTCTGCGACCGCGAGCCCGCTGTTATTCATGTGCGTGAGTGGTTTCACCAGGGCGATCGGCGTTCCGCCGGACTGTGCAGTGGCAAGGAGGTAGTCTCCTTTTCCCGCCTCGAATTCGGTGCGCAGTGCATCACGCAGGGCATCGACCACGAAAAAACCAACGTTGTGGCGTGTCCATTCATACTTGTTCCCAGGATTGCCAAGTCCGACTATTGCGGTCACGGTAGTGGTCAGGTGTAGAAACGCTCCTCATTGAATAGCGCTTACTTCTCCTCTCCAGATTTTCCACCTTCGGCCTTCTTCTCTTCCTTTTTCGCAGCACCTGCAGCTTGCTTCGGTGCCTCTTCTTCTCCCTCCTCCTCTTCCTCTTTCTTGCCCTTCCCAATCACCTCGGGCTCTGTGATTTCTTCAACTGGCGCAGCAGCCGGGACCTCCTCCTTCAATACCGTCGGTGGGACAACCGCAACGACTGTGCTATTTTCATTCTCGAGGATTGTGACGTTCTCGACCTTGATGTCTTTCACGTGAATCGACTCATTGATCCCCAAGTTTTCGACGTTCACCTCGATGTGCTCAGGGATGTAACGGGGGAGGCACTCGACTCGGAGTCGATGGAGAACGCGCTGCATAGTGCCGCCATCTTTTACACCCTTGGGGGTTCCGACCAGGATGACTGGGATCTCAACCGTGAGGTTCTCTTCAGCCCTTACTCCTTGAAGATCAAAATGGATCGGACGGTCGGTGATGGGGTCGAACTGGATGTCGCGCAAGATGCAGCTGTGCTCAACTCCACTATCGAGCTTAAGGTTGACGATGTGCGCTTCCGAAGTGTAGATGAGTGGCCGGAGGGCAGCCTCAGCAACAGCGATGGTGATGTTATCCTCGCCGTGGACATAGAAGATGCCCGGGACCTTCCCATCTTTTCTTAGAGTCTTCGCTCTTTTACCGACAAGCTTCCTTACCTCACCATTGAGAGTTATCTCGGCCATGCGTAAACCTCAGTTAAGTTTTGTCTTTGTCAACATCAAAGAGGGAACTGATCGACTTGTTCAAATGGCTCCGTACGATTGCTTCCCCAAACAGCTTCGACACAGACTCCACTTCGATTTTTGGGGAGCGAATCTTCAGCGGGATCGTGTCAGTCACGGTGAGTTTTGAGACCGCTGACTTCTCAAGTCGCTCAATCGCGTTCCCGGAAAGTACTGGATGTGTGCACGCACCGTACACTTCGAGCGCCCCATTCTCTCGCAGGGCTTGAACGGCTCGTGTAAATGTCCCGCCAGTGTCGATCAGGTCGTCAATAATCAGGACGTTCTTTCCCTTGGTCTCACCGATGATATTAAGAACCTCTGTCTCGTTCATCCGCGGCCGGCGCTTGTCAATGAGCACGAGGTCTGCCTCGAGTCGTTTTGCATAGGCCCGTGCAAGGCGGATGCCGCCGACATCAGGTGACACGACTGCGAGATTGCGAATCCTCTTCTTCTTGTAGTGCGTCGCGAGAATGGGCGACGCGTACAGATGGTCAAGCGGAATGTCAAAAAAGCCCTGAATCTGCGGCGCATGGAGATCCATCGTGATCACGCGATCCGCACCCGCCGTGGTGATGAGGTTTGCGACGAGTTTTGCCGAAATTGCCACCCTCGGCTGGTCTTTTCGATCCTGCCGTGTGTAGCCGAGATAGGGGATAACCGCAGTTACGCGACGCGACGACGCCCGCTTGGCGGCATCAACGAGCAGCAACAACTCGATGAGGTTTTCAGCTGGAGGGTGAGTTGACTGGATGATGTAGACATCCGACCCTCTGACGTTTTCCCCATACTTGACGAAGATTTCGCCGTCACTGAAGGTCTCGATTTCACAGGCACCGAGTTCTTTTCCCGTGGCCGCAGCTATTTTTTCCGCAAGAGAACGATTCGAACGTCCTGAAAAGATCTTTAAATCTTGCATCCTGTCTTGGCTATCGAGTATACTCGGCCACCATCTGTTGCAGCATGCTCTCACACACCCCAATCAGCGACCGCTAAATATACAAAAAAAAGGAAAAACTGTCAATAAGTTTCCCTCCCTCAGGAGTTCCGCAATTGCTGCACAAGATTCATCTTGACTTTCCAACAAAGATTCTCCATCTTAAGCGCAATTATGGAAAGCCCCAAGAACTTATCGCTCCCTCGATCTCTGAACCCCGCCCGCTCTCACATCCTTGCACAAGTCTTCTGGATCGTCGTGTTTGCTGTGCTCACTGCCGTTGGGGCACGGATTGAGATCCCTCATCAACCTGTTCCGTTTACTCTCCAGACGTTCTTTGTTCTCCTAGCAGGCGCCTTCCTTGGGGTGCGGAATGGCGTTCTCAGCCAGGTCCTTTACCTCGCGATGGGGGCAGCCGGACTGCCTGTTTTCTCGATCTGGAGCGGCGGCGCCGTGAGACTCTTCGGGCCGACCGGCGGGTATCTCCTCAGTTTCCCCGTCGCAGCATTTGTCGTAGGGACAATGATCCACACGATGCGGCAATCGAAGGGTGCGAGAGATTTTCCCTGGGTTCTCTTCACGATGTTTGTCGGCTTGCTCGTCGTCTTCAGTGTTGGGACGCTACAGCTCTATCTCGTCTCCGTGAGGAATTGGGGAGAGGCGTTCACGATGGGATTTCTGATTTTCTCATGGTGGGATTTCATGAAGTTGTTTGCTGCCGCTACAATCTACTACCGGTTTTCCCGACGATACAAGCTCCTACCTCCGTAGTTTGTTTCTCTGACACCCTACTCGAAATTCAAGAACTCATCCCATTTTCGGTAAAGTGACGCCGTCGCTCGGACGTCACCCATGCAGTATTCGGCGATTTCTTTATACCTCTTCCCCTTGAACATCTCAGGTAGGTCGAGGCCGGTAAAGCCTTTGTCCTTGGGAGTCGGAATGCCGAATACCTTGCACAAGAAATCGAGGTTATACTTTCGCGAGACCCCATAAAACGTCAGTTGTTCCAGCAAGTCACAATGCACTCTGCTGCTGTAACGGGGCGGCATCAGGTTCCGCGTCGGTTTGATGCTTAGGAGAGTAGATCGAAGCATGATGAACGGGCAATCGAAGCTACGTCCGTTGAAGGTGATGAACTGGTCGTATCGCTGGATCGTCTCCCAGAACCACTTCAGAATTCCACTTTCTGTTTCTGTGATGTATTCAATTGCTCCGTCCTCTGAAGACCATGAAGTCTTTTCATCGCTTTGATACAAAACCTTCCCAGCGTTCGTTTCCGGGTTTAGCATCCCGATCGCAATGATTTGAGCAGTGAGGGCGCTCAGGTTTAGCTTTCGAATTGCCTCTTCCTTCTCCGCATCGGTCTCGCTGAATTTCATGAGGTACTGCTGCTGGACTTCGTCAAAGGAGTCGAGAGGAAAGGCAGTCGTCTCAATGTCGAAAACGATTTTTGTCATGAGGAGAACAAATCAACTGATTTCGGATCCCACCTCACCGAGTACCTCCTTGACTGCTTTCGCTACGGCCTCCCACTCGAATCCTCGGTGTGCCAAATAATCGGAGAGTTTCTTCTTCCGTTTTATTGGCTCAAGTCCTTCAAAGGTCGATCTGAAGCGCTCGAACCGGCTGCGAGCCAACTCAACTGCGTATTCATCCTCCTTAACTTTCTCGTACACTTCAGAGAGAACCTGCTCAATGACGTCCTTGCTGATTCCTTTTTCTCGTAGCCGTTGTTTCAACATCGATTTTCCAATCGGCTTTTTGAGAAGCTTGTCGTGGGCGAATGCCCGTGCGAACTCAAGATCGTTAACGAGTCCACTTTGCGTCAATGAATCCAGGACTTTTGTGATTCCTTCGAGGCTGAGGCCCTTCTGCTTTAGCCGATCTCGTAGCTCCCTTTCGCTTCTTGCACGATGGGAGAGAAGGCGCATGGCGGCGTCGCGCGCCTTGTGCGATTCTTCGTGCTTCTTGAGTTCATCAATGGTACTCTCGGAGATTTGATCGCCAACCCGGAGCCCAGACCGGAGAAGAACTTCTTTGTGAATCCCGATCGAGAATTGGTCGTCGATGTAGATGGAAACGCGAGAAGGGTGTTTCTTCTGGCGCTCGACCTTCGTGATGGTCATTCAACCTCCGGTGACGGTGAGCGCGTCCCTTCCTCACTTGACGGGCTTCTTAGCAGGTGTGGCTTCCTGCGTAGCCGCCGAACCCTGCTTCTGTGGGCTGCCAGGTGTAGCACTGCCGTTTGTGGGTATGCCAACCTTGACTCGGACTTCCTGGTCCAACTGGTGAGCGAGCTTGGGATTCTCTTGTAGGTATTTCTTCACAGCATCCCGGCCTTGACCAATCCGGTCGTTCTTGTAAGAGAACCAGGAACCACTTTTTTGGAGGACATTTTGCTCGACCGCCAGATCGACGAGGTCTCCGATTTTTGAAATCCCTTCGTTGTAGAGAATGTCAAACTGTGCTTCCTTGAATGGAGGCGCAACCTTGTTCTTTACCACCCTTACGCGTGTCCGATTCCCAACAATCGTTTGGCCGTCCTTGATCGCTTCGATGCGTCTGATATCGAGCCGAACGGAGGCGTAGAATTTGAGAGCGTTGCCGCCGGTCGTCGTCTCGGGATTCCCAAACATTATGCCGATCTTTTGACGCAACTGGTTCGTGAAGATCACCGATGTGTTCGACTTGCTGATGGCGGAGGTGAGTTTCCGTAGCGCCTGAGACATTAGGCGAGCCTGAAGACCCATCTGCGGGTCGCCCATTTCACCTTCGATTTCAGCGCGAGGCGTCAGTGCTGCGACCGAGTCGATCACAATCACATCGAGCGCGCCGCTTCGGACAAGCGTCTCGACGATCTCAAGCGCTTGCTCGCCAAACTCCGGCTGCGAGAGCAAGAGGTTGTTTGTGTCAACGCCAAGCTTCTTTGCATAGTTCGCATCGAGTGCGTTTTCTGCATCTACGAAAGCAGCCATTCCCCCGCGCTTCTGGGCCTCAGAGATCACGTGCAAACACAACGTCGTTTTCCCTGACGACTCCGGACCGAATACTTCGGTGACTCTTCCTCTGGGAATGCCGCCCACACCGAGCGCAGCGTCAAGGGACAGAGCGCCGGTGGGGATAACAAGGACAGGCACAATCGGTCCTTCGCCCAGTCTCATCACTGAGCCTTTTCCATGTTGCTTCTCGATCTGGTCGAGGGCGTTTTTTAGTGCTTGCAGCTTGGATTCTTTATCATCTGGCATGGATGTGTTCCTTGTTTTGGAGGTGTGTTATTCTTTCGATTAAATGTAGAAAACAATCAAGTGAGATTCAACAGCGGTGAGGGATTGTGTATGCATTGATCAGTCGCAGCCTCATTCGCTATTGAGCTGGAGCCTGCGTAGGACTGTGTACACAGAGCCGCTCGGCTTCAGGTCACTCTTCATCATCAGGACTTCTTTGATCAGTGATGAATGTGGAGCGAAAGCGGTATTCCCTAGCTCTGATACCAGCACCTTCAGATTCCTCGATCCCTTCACCCGCCCGATGGTTATGTGAGGATGGAACTGTCGCTCTTCTCGTTGGAAGCCGAAGGATTCTGCGACTCCTTCGATTGTCTCCTGGATTCTTCTCAATGTTCCATCCTCATTCTCCGCGCCAATCCAGATGACTCGGGGGTGATGCTGGTTGGGAAAGCAGCCAACTCCCTGGTATGTCATGTTGAATGCGGAGAATGGTCTGAGTACTTCTTCCAGACGACTCTCCAAAGAATGTGCCTTTGGTTCCTCCACATTTCCCAGAAACTTCAGTGTAATGTGGAATTTCTCGATTGACTCCCAACGCACCTTAGCGTCTGTCGACCTGAGTCTCTCTTCCACATCAACAATCGCTGCCTTCACCTCTGGTGCTGTATCGATAGCGATGAAACTTCGGATTGCTGGCATGACAATGAAAATGGAATGATGCAGATGAGGGCTGGGTCTGACTAAGAGTGGTATTCGATTTTCAGGAGCCTTCTCCTCACCAATTCCAGCGCTGCTTGTGCTGCCCGCTCTTTCACGCGACGGCGATCGTCTCCAAAGTTGAATTTCATAGCCAGGGTTTTGTTTCCATCGCAGAACCCGATCCACACGAGCCCCACGGGTTTGTCCGGACTTCCACCTGTCGGTCCCGCAATCCCCGTCGTGGAGACGCCGATGTCCGAGCCGGCAATTTGTCGCACGCCCTGAGCCATTGCTTTCGCTACCTCGCTGCTCACTGCTCCATGCCTTTCGATCAACTCTTTCGGGACTTTGAGGATCTCTGTCTTTGACCGATTGCTGTAGGCGATGACGCCCCTCTCAAAGTAGTTTGAGCTGCCCGAGACATCTGTGATCTTATCGGTGATCAAGCCGCCGGTGCACGACTCAGCAACGGCTATCGTGAGCTTTCTCTCCGTCAACATCCGTCCGATGACTTGCTCAAGCTCTTCATCTTCGACGCCATAAATGTACTTCTCTGCCTTTGCACGGATCCGCTTTTCGACCTGTTGAATTTTCTTCTCTGCGGTGGAAGCGTCATTCTCTTGAACACTGATTCTCAGTCGCACTCCCGTCGGTGCCGGAAGAAAAGCAAGCTTTGCACCCTCCAGCAGTTCATCCAGATTACCAAGCTGCTGGAAGAGGAAGGACTCTGGGATGCCGGTGGTTCTTAGGGTCCGGTGTCGGATGACTTGACCGGCAGCGTGGTGCTCGAAGTACGGGATGATGTAGTTCTCCATCATGGCCTTCATCTCGTACGGCACTCCCGGCATGACAGCGACATGTCTACCCTCGCGGTGAAAGAAATATCCAGGCGCAGTCCCATGTGGATTCTGCATCACGTCGCAGCCTCTCGGCACGAGTGCCTGCTCCTCATTGAGCTTGGTAAGAGAGACGTTCCGGTTTCTGAATATCCTCCGCACATTTTCAAGGGCTTCCTCGTTCAACACTAGATCAGTCCCAAAGAATCTGCAGACCGCGCTTCGGGTGACATCGTCGTGTGTAGGGCCAAGACCACCCGTCAGGCAGATGACATCAAACTGGTGATAGGTCTCCTTTAGAGTTCCGACAATCACTCCTTCGTCATCGCCGATGGTGATCATTCTCTCAACTGGAATTCCAACCGCGCTGAGTTTCTCGGCGATGAACGCTGCATTCGTGTTGATGACTTGCCCGATGAGCAGTTCATCACCAATCGCAATGGCTGTCGCTTTCATCCTACCGGAAAGAGGTTTCTCGATGGGTTTCGTTCAAACAATTGAGATGGCCAGAATCACGAGGCGAACGATGAGGTTTGTGTAGACTGCCGACACAACGTCGTCCACCATGATGGCGACGCCACCACTTTTCCTTTGAAAGACTTTCGCCGGTTGAGGTTTGATGGTATCGAGAACACGGAAGAGCACGAACGCACCGAGGATGACGAGAAAAGTCTTTGGAAGGAGGAAGAGCGAAATCCACATCCCGACCATCTCATCAATCACAACTATGCTAGGATCATGCCCGGTGGACTTTTCGATTCTGGCTCCTGCGTAAGCTCCAAAGAGGAAGCAGACGATGATTGCCAAGCCGATGACCAGAGGCTGTTCAAAAGAAGGAATCAGGTACACAGCGATTCCCGCGAGCGTCCCTGTCGTCCCAGGGATGATCGGCGAGTAGCCAGTGTAAAACCCGGTTGCGAGGAACTTGATGTAGAAGGGAATGCTTGCCGCCTGAGGACGCGACCCCTCATTGCGATTGGGTTGTTCGGACGACGCTTGCATAAAGTTCGACGAGAGTTTTTCGGTTATCAATGAGATATACAATTCCTGTCCATGCTGTCAGCGCTGTCACCACAAGCATAAGCGCGAAAAGCAGGTTCTGATTCAAAAGGAAGTCGACCGCGCTCTTGTGCTCCTGATAGATCGATGGAGTAATGCGCAGCGT
Organism: Bacteroidota bacterium; assembly: GCA_049589195.1. Classification (GTDB taxonomy): domain Bacteria; phylum Bacteroidota; class Ignavibacteria; order UBA10030; family JAHEZR01; genus JBAWAH01. Next base: position 8,294 of record JBAWAH010000033.1, read on the forward strand.
GTGCAGAATCAGCACATAGAAGACGACAACGAATTGGATGAAGGTCTTTGTTTTCGCTGGGCCGCTTGTAACCACAGGTCGATCTTTGTACTCGGCGAGAGACCTCAAGAGCGTGACGAGGATATCGCGGACGACGATAATCCAGACCATCCATGGAGGGGCGAGGTCTAGGTAAATGAAAGAGATAAACGCCGCTGAGCTGAGAACCTTGTCAGCGAGAGGATCGAGGAATCTTCCCCAGCGAGAAACGTAGCCCCACTTGCGGGCCACCCACCCATCATACCAATCAGTGAGCGAAGCAACGACAAACACCGGCAATGCAAGCTGGTTGTAGGTCCGGTGATTGACCAAAAGGAACGCAAGAAAAACCGGTGTCAGGAGGATGCGGACGAATGTCAGCTGGTTTGGAGGAGACATCTAAAGTCCACCGGCAAAGAGTTTGGGGAGATTACTATGACTGCAATTTACGAGAATTCTTCACATTCGCAAGCTGGGGTCAGACGAAGCGCCTGACAGGAACAAAAAGGTCGTCCACCACGACGGAAGACGACCTAAAGGGACTAAAACTCAAAAACCTCAGGCGGCTTTCAAGACCCGACCTTGCTTGATGCAGCTAGTGCACACCATCATGCGACGGACTGTCCCATTGACATTGGCGCGGACGCGCTGCAGATTCGGGTCCCAGCGTCGTCGCGTACGGTTGTGGGCGTGGCTGATGTTGTTTCCGTAGACCGGTCCTCGACCGCAGATTTCACAGGCTCTAGCCATGAGTTCCCTCAGATGAAAAGAGTTACGCGTTGTTCTGCACTCACGATACAAAAACAAAATCCCAGATGCAACAGGAGTAAATTGAACCCTTGGTATTGCTTGCAGTTTTTCATCAATTTGGTTATCATGAATCATGGAATTTGAGGCCATATGACGATCCTCGGCATCGAAACATCGTGCGATGAGACCTCGGCGGCAGTCGTTCGCGACGGGGAAGTCTTGTCCAACGTCATTGCCTCCCAGCTCTTCCATGAGAAGTACGGCGGTGTCGTGCCGGAGCTTGCCTCACGCGCTCACATGAAGCTGATCGTCCAGATCGTTGACGAGGCGCTCGACAAAGCCGGGACCCAGAAGGAAGAACTCCACGGGGTTGCAGCCACGCATGGACCCGGGCTTATCGGCTCGATTCTTGTCGGATTGAACTTCGGCAAGGCATTCGCGTATGGACTGGGGATTCCGTTCGTCGGTATCAATCACATGGAAGCACATCTCTTCTCGAACTTCCTCACTGCACGCGAAAATCAACCTGAATTTCCGTTTGTCTGTCTCACCGTGTCGGGAGGGCATACACAGCTCGTCTATGTTCGTAAACCCTTCGATTATGTCATGCTTGGCCAGACACGTGACGACGCAGCAGGGGAAGCCTTTGACAAAGTCGCCAAAATGCTCGGTATTGGATACCCCGGCGGTCCCGAGGTAGACAGACTGGCGAGGCAGGGCAGCCCACTGTATGTAAAGTTCCCCCGATCTTACCTTGAGGAAGGGAGTTTCGAATTCAGTTTCAGTGGATTGAAGACTGCAGTACTCTATTACCTCAGAGACCATGGATTACTGCGCGATGGCCGTTTGGCCTCTCCTGCGGGCTTGACTAAAGTCGAGCACTCTGAGTTGAGCATTGCTCTACTCGCGGACCTTTGTGCGAGCTTCGAGGCTGCCGTCGTGGACGTGCTTATGGAAAAGACCATTCGTGCTGCAGAACAGTATGATGTGAAGGATATCGGCGTCGCGGGCGGTGTCTCGGCGAACTCGGAACTTCGCAGACGAATGAATGAGGCAGGTCAGAAGAGGGGATTCCGGATTCACTTTCCAAGAATGGAGTACTGCACGGACAACGGGGCGATGATCGCATATATTGGATGGCTCAAGCTCCGTACCGGAGTCCCATCGTCACCCGATGAGGTAACCGCTGTGGCGAATCTCCAGTTAGCGTGACCGAAGACATGACTCGCATAGGAGAGAAATTCCAGACTCTTCGCGTGCAGCACAGGAGTGCGCTTGTCCCGTACATCACTCCTGAGTTTCCAGTCAGGGGAACAACGGTCCCTCTCGTCCTCGCCCTTGAAACAGCGGGTGCCGACCTCGTCGAGCTTGGGGTTCCCTTCTCTGATCCTATCGCTGACGGGCCGACAATCCAACACTCCTCGGCAGTGGCTCTACGAAACGGAGTCACACTGGGGAAAGTCCTCGATCTCGTCCATGAGATCCGGAAGAAGAGTGAGATCCCAATAGTGCTGATGGGGTATTGCAACTCGTTTTTGCGGTACGGGGTTCGCCGATTCTTTGGGGACGCAAAGACCGTGGGAGTTGATGGCCTCATCGTGCCAGACTTGCCTCCTGAGGAAGCCGTAGAGGTGATGAGAGTCGCTGGGAAGAACGGTATCGGCATGACCTTTCTGATCGCACCGACAACGCCAGTCGCGCGGATCAAAAAGATTGACAAACTCTCCACTGATTTTTCCTACTGCGTCTCCATTACAGGTGTCACAGGAGCAAGGAGGAATCTCGGTGCAAAGCAGGAACTGCTAACTTTTCTCAAGAGAGTGGAGGCGAACACGAAGAAGCCTTTTGTTGTTGGATTTGGCATCTCACGCATAGAGCAGGTGCGAGAGGTTTGCCGCTACGCGGACGGAGCCGTTGTAGGGTCCGCCCTCATCAGGGCAATGGAGGGATGCACATCGGTAACGGCGGCAGTCCGTGCAGCGCGAGAGTTTTTTCGCTCTCTTCAAAGTTGAGAGGATCTCCAGTAGATGGCAACAATCGAAGATTGGCGGAAGAGAATTGATCAGCTTGACAAAAAGTTAGTTACACTTTTGAACGAGCGGGCAAAGTTCACGGGCGAGATCGGCAAGATCAAAGAGAAGCGCGGGCTCCCTGCCTATTCGCCTTCGCGTGAAGAAGAAATATTGAGAAGTGTACAGAAGTGGAACAAGGGGCCGCTCCCGGCTGAGGTGCTACGGCGCCTATACGAGCGGATCATCGATGAATCACGCACGCTCGAGAAAGAAGCGATGGACGATAGAAGATTGGGATCTCATTCTGCTGGCCAGAATTCACCTGCGCGGGACAAGCCGAAGGGTCTCGCGCATGCAAGGAATAAGAAGAGGTGGAAGTGAGATCTCCCAAACTCCTTGCCCTCTTACCTCTTCTCGTATTGTTGGTTCTTATCGGCTCACTTGCCTACCACGCCTTCTGGGAGCCGAACTCCTTTTCACTAAGGCGCGAGATTAGTGTCACCGTATCACGCGGATCGACATTCAAGGAAATCTCCGATTCACTCGAACTCCGCGGTATCATCGAGAACAAAGGGCTCTTTCAGATTGCAGGCCGGATCCTCGGTTGGACCACGCAGATGAAAGTTGGAAAATACGTCTTCCCCGATGGCATCTCGAACTATGGTATTCTCTCCAGTCTCCATACCGGGAAATCGATAGTGGCAATCTCAGTCACAATACCAGAGGGATACACGAGCGCGCAGGTCGCGAGAATTCTTTCCCGTCGGATTGGAACAGACTCTTCAGTCTTCGTCCGACTTGTCCACGACACTTCATTCGCTCAAGAGCTTGGGCTCCAAGAGTTCACGCTCGAAGGTTATCTCATGCCTGACACGTACCAATTCTACTGGCAAATGGATGAACGCGAAATCATTCGGGAACTCGTCACTCAGTTTCAGAAGTTCTTTGACGATTCGCTGGCAGATCGGGAGAAGGAACTTGGCTTGACGACCACCAAGCTTCTTACCGTCGCTTCGATCGTCGAAGGAGAAGCGGTGGTCGATTCAGAAAGAGCGATCATTGCGGGGGTATTCTACAACAGACTTAAGAAGGGGATGAGACTGGAGGCAGATCCAACTGTTCAGTATGCCCTCAACGAGGGGCCGCACCGGGTTCACTATCGTGACCTGACGATTGAGTCCCCGTACAACACCTATCTGCACCCGGGGCTTCCTCCGACCCCAATCAATAATCCTGGGCGGAAATCCATCCTTGCAGCTCTTCATCCGGCGAAACACAATTATCTCTACTTCGTGAGCAACGGGGAAGGGGGGCACGTGTTCTCGAAGACCTACGAAGAACACCAGAAAGCGGTGCGAAGATACAGGCGCCTGCGAGAGATGGTGGAAGCCAAAAGAGATTCGACGATCAATTAAAGAAAATGCTCTCCACTCCTGGGGAGCATTTCATCAGACCTCCGATCTCGGTCACCTTCCTAGCTTTTTTCTTTCCCAAGGATTGTCAGAAGTGCGGATTCGAGTCTTGATTCAGGCGTGTAACCAATGAAGTGCGTTGCCTCTTTTCCATCCCGATCGAAAATATAAGTCGTTGGTAGCCCGATGATATTATACTGCTCTGCCGCTTTGTCGCTGATCCCTATGTAATAAGGGACGCCATAATCCGCGACGAACTTCCTCACGTCGGCATCGTTCGTCTGGGCAGCCACTCCGATAATCACAAGGCCCCTATCTTTGTACTTCTTGTAGGTTTCAACGAAGCCTGGAGTCTCCGATTTGCACGGGCCGCACCACGGTGCCCAGAAATTCACGGCCACAACACTTCCTTTGAAGTCAGACAGCCGTATATTCTTCCCATCGATGGTCGTGAGATCGAAGTCAAACTTCGCGGCGGTGTTCTCGGCTGCGTCCGCCGATCCTTTCGTGTCGGTGCTCGTCAACGACGGCACGGGCCGCGCTGAGTCGGTCGAAGGCTCGGATGTCAGAACGCTTTCGAGATTGATGAAAGAGAGTTGCTGCGAGATCAAACCCAGTTTGTTGGTGAAAATCAGGGTGCCGAGAGCGACGAGGATTACTCCTCCTGCAATCTCGACTTTGTGCAGATGCGCTTTGATCCTTGAGAAGACGCTGAAGAATGAATTGAGAAAAACCGCAGAGAGGATGAAAGGAATGCCCAGTCCGAGTGAATAAACAGAAAGGAGAGCCATCCCCTGCTGGGCGGTCTCAGTCGTTGCCGCAATCGCAAGAATTCCAGCCAGGATTGGACCGATGCACGGTGTCCAGCCGAATGCGAAGAGAAACCCTGCACTGAATGATCGAAGAATGCCGGTTGCCTTTTCTTCCTGATGGATTCTCTTCTCGTACAGGAGGAACGGAATCTTCACAACCCCGATCATATGCAGCCCGAAAATGACTAAGACAACTCCAGCGATTTTGGAAAAGATGCCCATGTACTCTTGCAGGAATTTCCCTACCGCAGTTGCCGACGCTCCAAGCAACACGAAAACGAGCGAGAACCCGATCACAAAGGTCACGCTGTTAATGAGTGCAGCTCGAACCACCCTTGTTCGACTTTCCTTTTGCGTAAGCTGGTCCAGACCCATGCCCGTAATGAAAGAAAGATATCCGGGCACAATTGGGAGCACACATGGAGATGCAAACGAGAGTAACCCGCCAACCAGAGCCGTGATGAAGTTGACTTCCATACTATTCAAGTCGAGTCATTGACGTTAAGAAAAGCATCTCTTCATTTGATGAGCACACGAGTTCCAGCCACGCCATGCGACGGCAAAAGATGCCGAAGATTCCAGCGAAATGCAAGCTGACTCTGCTCTTGTCAGAGGACAAAGTCGGCACCTCCGCATCCCGTCAGCGTGAGTGGTAAGACCGCTCAAAGCAACCCCTTGATGACTTTCTCCAGCTGTGCTTTCTGGAGAAGTCCTTGTTGGCCACCAATCACATCACCTTTTCTGTCAACGACAAAGGTGGTGGGGATTGCCTGAATCCCGCCGTAGTCATGGACCACCTTGCTGTCCCCCAAAACGATGGGGTACGAGATCTTGTACTTCTGAACGAACGGCTTCACTATATCCCATCCACTCTCGTCGAGCGCAATTCCGACGATCTCGAGACCTTTGGACTTGTAGGTCTTATAGATCTCCAGGAATCCCGGGATCTCTGCTCTGTATGGGCCACACCACGTCGCCCAGAAATTGACGACCACAACTCTGCCTTTCAACTTCGCAAGTTCCACGGCTCCACCATCGATGGATTTCAGGTTGAAGTTCGGGGCTTTCGGTCTTGCTTGTGAGTAAGCGATACCAATGAAAAAGCACGCGATCAAAACGGCCCGTGCGATCAGTCGGATGTTCTTCACAAGGATCCTCCTTCAGTGCGAATTCGTTCTAGACCAGCTTCAATACTATAACATTTCAAAATGCAAATTGTCTCCAATGGCGGCAAGATTACGGAAAGAGGCTCATGAACTTGCGTTCCCTCCACACTCTCAATCTGCTGGAATGGAAAGGACAGGACATTGGTCTGAAAGCAATTGGAGATCGGCGGCAGTGACGGGGATGTCCGCAGCAGAGCGGAGACGTGGAAGCGCGTTCCTGCCTCTTAAGAGTCGGTCCGAGTACGACTCTTCTGAGGACTCCTTGACAGAGATTGTAGGTAGCTGTGGCACGATGCGGCCGCCTCACGACCGTGCCAGATTGCCCGGGCCACCAGCGAAGCCCCAGTCATCGCGTCTCCGGCAACGTAGACTCCCGGAGCCGAGGTAGCACAGTTGCTGTTGGTTTTGATATTCCCTTTATCGTCAATCGCTATGCCGAGATCTTGAATAAGCTTACCGTGCTCCACGTGGAGAAAGCCCATCGCAAGCAATACGAGATCAATGTTTACCGTGAATTCAGAGCCCGGTATCTCGACCATTTGTGGAAGTCCGCTGCCGGGATTCTCTTTCCATTCAACGCGGACAAAATCACCGGTCTCGACCTTGCTTCCACTCCCGCGAAACCGTTTCGTCGCAACTGACCATTCGCGCTCACAACCTTCCTCGTGAGAAGAAGAGCTTCTCAGAATTCTCGGCCAATCGGGCCAGTCGGGATTAAAGGCCTTGTCCCATACACGCGGTTTCGGTAGGATTTCAAACTGGTACACTCGTTTGGCTCCCTGCCGAATCGCTGTGCCGACGCAGTCAGCGCCCGTATCGCCGCCGCCAATTACGAGGACGTTCTTGTTCTCTGCCCAGATGATCTCGTCTTTCTTCTTAACTCCAGCAACAAAGAGATTGGATTGAGTCAGATAGTCCATCGCCTGATGAATGCCGTCGAGTTCTCTGCCGGGAATAGGCAACTCTCGGGGCTGACCCGCACCAGGCGTCAGAACTATCGCGTCGAACGACCGTCTCAGGTCGTCTGCGGAAGTATCTTCTCCAACATCGGTGTGGGTTTCGAAGTGAATTCCTTCTTGCTTTAGCTGATCCAAGCGTCTGTCGAGGATCCGTTTCTCCAACTTGAAGTCAGGAATACCATAGCGAAGGAGCCCTCCCACGTCGCCCGACTTCTCGAACACTACGACGGAGTGTCCAGAACGTCGCAAGCCTTGTGCTGCCGCCAGCCCCGAAGGCCCGGAACCGACTACTGCAACCCGTCGGCCAGTGTCGACAGCGGGAGGGTGGGGAACAACCCAGCCGTTTTCGAACGCACGCTCTATTACGAACAGCTCGATCTGCCTTATGCACACAGGACTCGTATTGACAGCCAATGTGCAGGCAGCCTCGCAAATTGCGGGGCATAGTCTGCCTGTAATCTCAGGGAAGTTGTTGGTCGACTCGAGCCATTCGTACGCCTCTCGCCAGCGCCCGTGATAGACCAGATCGTTCCAATTTGGGATCACACTGAAGAGCGGACAACCGCATGAGTGACAAAAGGGAACGCCGCAGTCCATGCATCGGGCTCCTTGTCGCTGTGCCTCTTCTTCACTAAGGAGTCCAGATAACTCATGATAGTCGCGTGTTCGGTCGGCAACGGGTCGATATGCGGGGTCGACTCGTGGATACTCAAGAAAACCGGCTGCCTTGCCCATGGTGTGTAGATCCCCTTGGTGATTTTGTCAACGAGCACCTTGTAAATCCAAATGTACGATAATTCCATCCAAAATCAACTTCTGCGTTATCGTTCTCCGGACTCCACTTGGAGAGGAAACAAGACCATGCCACGATGTTCTTTTTAGTCTCAGTCGAATTCATTATATTGTACGAGAAGATCTAGTCGATTTCGCCTCAGAAGAGTTCAAGTCATTGAGCCCACGGCTGTAGAACAAATCCTGTTCCCGAACACGTGACAAGCTCCCGCCATCAACTTCCCCGCCTTCTTGTTTTTCTTTTCAGCCTTCTCTGCTTTCGATGCGCCGGTGAATTGCCACCCGGTGGTGGTCCTGTGGACACTGTCCCGCCCAAGATTGTTGCCACCTACCCCGAGCCAAACACGGTGAGTTTTTCCGACAACAAGATCATCCTTGAGTTCGACAAGTATGTGGAGGAGCCATCGGTCGAGGGATCGGTGTTCATTTCTCCGGCTCTCGAGCAGCTCGAGTTTGATTGGAGTGGAAAGAAGGTAGAAATTCGCTTCGCTCAAAAGCTTCGACCGGCAACGACGTATGTCCTCAACGTCGGGACAGACGTTGTCGATGTGAGAAATCGGAACAGGATGGACAAAGCATTCAATCTTGCTTTCTCTACAGGCGGAAGTATTGATTCCGGATCCATCAGTGGCAGGGTGTATGACGAGAAGCCCGAAGGGGTGATGATCTTCGCCTATCGTCGTGATTCTCTCAGCATGAAAGCGTTGGACCCGTCTGTGGAGAAGCCTCACTATCTGACACAGACTGGGAAAGAGGGGTCGTTTTCGCTCACGCATCTGAGCCTCGGCGCATATCGCGTGTTTGCGGTCCGAGATGAATACAAGAATCTTCTGTACGATGCCGGGATTGATCAGATTGGGATGTACCACACCGATGTCGTGCTTGACAGCACTCGCTCTTCTTTCGGGAACGTCAATTTCCAACTAACGAAGGAAGATACAACCCAGCCGCAGTTGTTCAGCGCGACGGCTTTGGATCGTAATCACCTACTACTCCGATTCAGCAAGCCGCTCGATACAAAGCGCTTTCGCAGCAACGCTTTCTCTCTTGTCGATACCCTCAATGGAGAGCACTTGCAAACGCGCGACGGTTTTGTAGATCTTCAAAACCCTTCATCTCTTGTGCTTGTCACTTCTGATCAGAAACCTGAGGCTGGGTATCGCGTCGTCGGCGACAGCATCTTTGATACTACCGGTCATCCTCTCAGCACCAAATCAAATTCGGCAACATTTGGTGGCGTCGCTCTCCCCGACAGCTCGGCCCCAAGGATCATCACGATCTCCGTTCGCGACAGTGCAAGACATGTGCCATTCGATGTGAGGATCCAGATCTCCTTCGACGATGTCGTGAAGCAGCAGGAGATTGAAAAGGCTTTTTCACTCCTCGACAGTTCCGGAGTGAGAGTGAGTGGAGTGTTCAGTTGGGAGACCCACGCAGCCGTTAGCTTCGTCCCAAGGACTGAACTTCAGAGCAGGGCTTGGTACAAACTGCGTTTGCCGCTCAGTGCAGTGATTGATCTGGGAGGGAACCGTGGGAAGGACAGTGCCCTTGTGGTGAACTTCGAAACCGTGGACAAGAACCAGTTCGGAAGTCTTGAAGGTGAAGTCGTCGATGAGACAGGAAGTGAAGCGCAATCAGCAATCGTTGCTAAGGCCAAAACAGCGCACGAAGGAGATCGACGGGTGTACGACGTAAGGCTTCTACATGCCGGTAAGTTTCAGATTCCGAGGATAGGAGAGGGGTCCTACACCTTGAGCGCGTTCCGCGACGACGACAATAATGGAAAATACTCATACGGCAAACCCTTCCCGTTCCAGCCTTCCGAACTCTTCGCGTTCTACCCGGACACCGTTAAGGTGCGCGCTCGTTGGCCAGTCGAGGGGATTGTCATTCGTCTGAAGTGAGCGCTCCTTAGGCTTTTCACTCAGTCTTTTCCGCTGGGGGAACTGGTGGTTTGCGGAGAGGTGGGTCCTTTAGAATTCGATCGGCTACGATCCAAGCATCGCTGTACCCGCGATCAATCAAGGTTCGCAAAAGTGAATTTGCATCTGGCCGAGAAAGATAATCGCCAACGCGAACCTTGTAGTACGGCGCATCATAAATGACATAGATCCCGATGGATTCGGGAAGATTGGAAAGCTCAGTCTTCACCGCATTGGCAGTGTCGATTTCTGTCGTCGAAAGGATCTGGATCCGAAAGCCGAGAGTGGTCTCTGGTGGGGAGCTTTCGGCGGTCTTGAGATCAGTCCCTTTTCCTCCTGTGTCAGCTTTGGCCAGTTGCTCGATGGTCGCTACCGAAGCGTTGTAATCGGCCGGATTAAACTGAAGTTCGTACTTCTCTGCGACCCCACCGCCCACGTCTTCTTTGCTGGTGGATTCTTCTCTTGTTGACTCTGTTGAGCTTGAACAGCGGATTCCTATGACCAGAACAAGCGCGGCCGCGAGCGATCGGAGTCCTCGCTTCGATATGAACGACGTGACGGCTCTCTGCATCGGCTATTGCTGCACCTCAACTATCCAAGCGTCCTGGTACTCGCCGGGATACTTCTCGTTGAGTAACTTCCGAAACTCCAGGGCTTGGTCCTTCGTTGAGAAGCTCCCGACGGAAACTTTGTACAGCTTCGTCGTTTCGTCGAAGTATTTCCGGACCGGGTACGTGTAGCGTGCTTTGATCGCCTGCTCCGCACGGCCTGCATTCACCTCATTCTCGAACGCCCCAATCTGGACCGCATAGAGGGTCGCTGATGCCGTCGGAGGGGGTTTCATCTCTTTTTCAGGTTCTACGTTCGCTGGGGGCACGACTTTGACTTCAGCCGTATCCTTTTTCATCGTCGCCTTCGTCTGGGGCTGTGTCGGGGCAGGAGTTTCCTGTTTTACGCCCTCCTCTTGCTCAGCTTCCTCGGATGCGGAGCAACCTCCGACATATAGCACCAGGGCCAAGGCTGCGGTGGTCGCAAAGAGTTTCAGGAACAGGGTCTTCATGGCACTCTCCTTTGGAAAGTTCTAAGATGACTCAGTTGGTTCTCTTCTTCAGTACTTTGATTGGCTTTCTCTTTCTCCACTCACAATCTTGACGCTTGCGCTCGCACCGATTCGGTCGGCGCCGCTGGCGACCATCTCAAGGGCTTCCTCTCTGCTTCGCACACCTCCAGCAGCTTTCACTCCCATCGCCGTCCCGACGACGCGCCGCATTAATGCCACGTCGCTTGCTGTAGCGCCGCTCTTACTGAACCCAGTGGAAGTTTTCACGAAGTCTGCACCGGCACGCTTCGCATGGAGACACGCCTTCACCTTCTCTTCGTCCGTAAGAAGGCACGTCTCGAGAATGACCTTCGTGAGAGCACCGTAGCGTTTTGCAGTCCTTACGACATCGAAAATGTCGTTCTCTACGTATTCATATTCTCCAGACTTCAGCATTCCAATGTTGATCACCATGTCAAGCTCCAGAGCGCCGTCGCGGAGTGCTTGTTCAGCCTCGTACACTTTTGCCTCTGTGCTCGTCGCACCGAGCGGAAAGCCGATCACGGTGCAGACTTTAACACTCGTTTCCTTCAAAAGCCGCGCACAGAGAGATACATAGCAGGGGTTTATACAGACGCTTGCGAACCGAAACTTCCTTGCCTCTGCACAGAGCTGCTGGATTTGTTGTGTGGTAGCTTCAGGTTTGAGAAGGGTGTGGTCAATGAGTTTAGAAAGATTGATGTCGATACCTCCTGCCGCCTCGATACCGGGACC
>JBAWAH010000034.1:0-188702 GCA_049589195.1 Bacteroidota bacterium
CGGTTGCTTTGACCCACACCATTCTTGTTCAGAAGAGAACGGGCGGCCTTAAGCGGACGAATTTTGTTCTCGCGATCATTTCGTTCCTGCTTGTTCTCTACAGCACGTTCCTCACTCGGAGCGGCATCCTTGGCGATGCATCGGTTCATTCGTTTGTCGATCCCGGTTCGACTGTCTACGCCGTTCTTGTTGCCTTCATTGGCGCTTCCGCTGCGCTCGGCTTCGGACTCTTCTGGAGAAGAAGGAACGAACTCAAGGCTGCAAGTCAGAAAGCCAATCTTCTCAGTAGAGAGGCTGTCCTTGGCATTGGGGCGGCAGTAATCTGTGCGAGTGCACTCGCGATTCTCTTTGGGACAAGCCTTCCGATTCTGTCAAAGAGAGCCGTGGAACCGTCATTCTACGACCAGATGAATCTGCCAATCGCCATCATCGTCGCGTTCCTAAACGGGTTCGCACTTCTTCTGAAGTGGAAGGCAACTCAAGGGAAGGAAATCGTGAAGCGATCAGCGGTGGCGTTTATCGCGGCAGTTGGTATCACCGTTGCCCTCGTGCATTTCGGTATGAGAGACATCCTCATCGCTCTCCTCGCTTTTTCCGCCGCATTTGCGTTCCTCGTGAACGTGGATATCATCTACCGTGTGGCGCGTGGAAACCCGCGGTTTGCTGGCGCATATCTTGCGCATGTCGGGTTGTCGCTGGTGTTTCTTGGAATCATCGGCTCGGGCAAGTATGGGCAGAAGGAAAATGTGGCTCTTCAACTGAACTCCCCAAGGAGCGCACTTGGCTACACACTGACGTATCTTGGTTCAAAACCGTTGGACGGTGGGAAGCATGCATTTGAAATCCAAGTAGAGAAAGATGGGAAGACCTTCGTCCTTGCACCCGTAATGTTCCAGAGCGAGTACAGTAACGGGATGATGAGGAATCCCGACATTGCGATGTTTCTGACCAAGGATTTCTACATCTCCCCCGTTTCGTTGGAACAAGAGGAAAAAGCTGGGCACGGTGAGGGGCCGTACCAGCTCAAAAAGGATGTGCCGACTCAAGCAGGGGACCTTGTTCTCACGTTCACTCGTTTCGAGATGAATCACGATTCTCAGGACAAAATGATCAATAGCTCGGGATTTGCAATTGGAGCTACTATTGAGGTGAAGCAAGGAGAAAAGACTGAGGTCGTGACTCCCGTGACGATTTACAAAGAAGGCGCGAGCCCAACATATCAGGCGGCACTCCTCAAGGACGGGAAGACGTCGATACAACTGCTTCATGTGAATGTTGACATGACAACAAAAGAGTCTAGCATCGCAATTGCAGTCCATCACGATGGAGAAAACGGAAAATCGGAAAAGAGCGAAGTTCTCGTTGTCGAGGCAAGTGTGAAGCCGTTCATCAGTCTCCTCTGGACTGGGACGGTCGTTCTTTTTGTTGGGTTCGTTGTCTCAATTCTCCGTAGAGCAAAGGAAGCTAAGAACGAAAAGAGGTGAAACCCATGGAAACTCGGCAGCAGACTGGAAACCGGCACACTGAAAACGCCCCCGGGAAGTTTTACGTTGTCGATGCCTGCAATGGATGCGGGTTGTGTCTCTCCCTTGCCATCAACAACTTTACGTATAACGACGATGCTTCCTATTACTACATCTACAAACAGCCTCAGACACCGGAGGAGGAAGACCAGTGCAGGGAAGCGATGGAACTCTGTCCGATGAACTGCATTCGGGACGACGGAGGAAAGTACGAGAGCGTCAATGATGGGCTCTACTATTAGTTAGAGTATAGAAAGAGATCAGCATGTTTCGAATCGTCCAAAAGCGAGTTCTTGCGCCGCGCATCACGGAATTTGTCATTGAGGCGCCGCTGGTCGCACGCAAGCGAAAAGCAGGGAACTTCGTTATCGTGCGCGTCAACGAAAACGGCGAGCGTATTCCTCTGACCATCTGTGATGGAAATCTCGAGAAAGGAACCATCACGCTGATCGTTCAGGCCGTTGGGAAGACGACCAAGCTTCTGAGTTCTTGTGAAGAAGGAGACTCCATTCAGGATGTTGTGGGACCGCTCGGTAATCCTTCCCCGATCGAGAATTTCGGTACAGTCGTGTGCGTTGGTGGTGGTGTTGGGACCGCAGAAGTCTACCCGATTGCAGAAGCGTTGAAGAATGAGGGAAATGTTGTTCACACGATCATCGGTGCCAGGTCAGAGGGTCTTGTCATTCTCGAAGAAGAAATGAAAAGAATCTGTGATACGGTTTCCATTACAACGGAAGATGGCTCGAAAGGAAGAAAAGGATTTGTAACTGACGAACTGCGCACTGCCATCGACTCCGGCGCCCATATTGACGCGGTCTTTGCAATCGGTCCAGTCCAGATGATGAAAGCCGTCGCAGCGATGACGAAGACGTATGGAATCAAAACTTTCGTGAGTCTGAATCCGATCATGCTCGATGGAACGGGGATGTGTGGTGGCTGTCGCGTCACCGTTGGTGGTGAGATTAAGTTCGCATGCGTCGATGGTCCGGAGTTCGATGGCCATCTCGTGAACTACGATGAGCTTGTGATGCGCAACAGAACCTATCAGGTAGAGGAAAAACTTGCAGATGAGGCGTTCTCCGATCAGCAGAACACAACAGACCGCGCGCACGAATGCCTAGCAAAGGTTGTCAAGTGAAAACGCCAACACCCATAAAGGAGAAAGTCAAAATACCGCGGCAGCATGCTATCGAGCAGCTGCCAGAGGAGCGAAGAAGAAACTTCCGAGAGGTATCTCTTGGGTTTACAGAGGAGCTTGCATTCATCGAGGCCGATCGCTGCATTATGTGTAAGAAACCAGTCTGCATCGATAATTGTCCGGTTGAGGTTGATATCCCCGCGTTTATTCGGTTGGTTCTCCAGGGAGACTACCGTGCAGCTGTCGAAAAAATCCGAGAGACGAACTATTTACCAATCATCTGCGGGCGTGTGTGTCCGCAGGAAAACCAGTGCGAATTGACGTGTACACTCGGAAAAAAATACTCGCCGATTGCGATTGGAAAGTTAGAGCGTTACGTTGCCGATTTGGAGCTTGAGCATGGTTGGTTCCAGGTTCCGAGCATCGAGCAGCAGCAGAAGGAGAAAGTCGCTATCGTAGGATCAGGGCCAGCCGGCATTACCTGTGCTGCAGAACTCGCAAAGTTAGGTTATCGTGTCACCCTCTTCGAGGCTCTGCATGCCATCGGCGGCGTGCTCCAATATGGGATCCCTGAGTTCCGTCTGCCGAAAGCACTTCTTGATGTTGAACGACAGCGGCTCGAGCAGATGGGAGTCGAGATCCAGACCAATTTCATCGTCGGACGGACAGCGACCGTCGATGAGCTTATGGGAGAAATGGGATACGAAGCCATGTTCCTGGCCACTGGTGCAGGCACGCCTCATTTCATGGGAATCCCCGGTGAGAATCTCAGCGGGGTGTATTCTGCAAGCGAGTTTCTCACTCGTGTGAACTTCATGAAGGGCTATCGATTCCCCGAGTTCGATACACCCGTCAAGGTCGGCAAGCGCGTTGCGGTTATTGGAGGCGGCGATACTGCAATGGACGGGGCACGAACCGCCATCCGACTCGGCCCTGAGAAAGTCTACCTTATCTATCGTCGCTCGTTTGATGAGATGCCCGCACGAAAAGAAGAGGTCCAACACGCAAAGGAGGAAGGAGTTGAGTTCCACATTCTTACCGCACCTGTGCACCTCCTCGGGAATTCAAGCGGCTGGGTCAATGAGATGATTTGCCAACGGATGGCACTCGGTGAACCAGATGAGAAGGGTAGAAGGAGGCCTGTCCCAGTTGAGGGCTCAGAGTTTTTCCTGGAGGTGGATACTCTAATCGTTGCCATCGGTCAGAGACCCAACCCGATCTTGCAGCAGACTACGCCTGAATTGAGCGTCTCGAAATGGGGCACCGTCATTGTCGATGACTCAGGAAAGACGAGCCGTCCAGGTGTGTATGCCGGAGGTGATCTCTCGCGTGGTGGAGCGACGGTTATTCTGGCAATGCGGGATGGAAAGAAGGCCGCAGAAGCCATTCATCTCTATCTTGAGGCAAAACGAAGAAACAATCACGAAGGAGAAGGAAATGAATCAAGAAACTGAAACGCATGTAGAAGAGGATCTGCTTGAGGTTCGGTGGCACGGTCGCGGTGGCCAGGGCGTAAAGACCGCTGCGATGCTGTTTGCCGAAACGGCAATCGAAGAAGGGAAACACGGACAAGGAGCTCCGGAATATGGACCCGAGCGAATGGGCGCTCCGACAAAAGGATACACCCGGATAAGCTCCCAACCGATTCTTTCGCATTCGTCAATCACGGAGCCTGACATCGTCATCGTTCTCGATCCGACACTTCTCGAGAATCCTGATATCACCGAAGGCATACCGAATGACGGGATTCTCATCGTCAACACGAGCAAGCCACCGGCGGAGATCAGGAAGGAAGTCCACCTCGCCCATGGAAAGGTATATACGGTGAACGGCACCCAGATCGCCCTCGATACGCTTGGGAGAGCGATCCCGAACACCGTGATGCTCGGGGCTCTCATCCGGATATCGAACGTGTTTGATTTAGCAACCATGGAAAAAAACATCGTGAAGAAATTCACCAAGAAATACAATGAGCGTATCGCGGATATGAATGTCCGGGCAATCCGGCGCGCATACGAGGAGGTTCAAGGAGAATGAGACCAAAAAATTGGGAAGAGCTTCCAATCGGTGTGAAGATTCTCGAGGCTGGCAACTCACTGGAGTATAAGACCGGTTCGTGGAGAGTCAATCGTCCGATCTTTGAGGCTGAAAAATGTATCCAGTGTCTGTTCTGCTGGGTCTTCTGTCCGGATTCTGCGATCATTCTGAAAGACGGGAAAGTCGTCGGTATTGACTACGACCACTGCAAGGGCTGCGGGATCTGTGCTCACGAGTGTCCAGATAAAGCAAATGCACTAACAATGGTACCCGAACATGACAAACAATAACCCACATAATAATGGTAAACAGCGTGTCGTTGCTCTCACGGGAAACGAAGCCGTGGCAGAGGCGATGCGCCAGGTCGATCCAGATGTTGTTGCTGCATACCCAATTACACCCCAGACGGAACTCATGCACGCCTTTGCAGATTCTGTTGCGAATGGAAAAGTGGGTACGGAATTCGTTCTGGTTGAATCAGAGCACAGCGCGATGAGCGCTACGGTAGGTGCTTCGGCTGCAGGTGCCCGGGCAATGACCGCCACATCCTCTCAGGGTCTCGCCCTGATGTGGGAAGTGGTTCAGATCGCTTCTGCACTTCGTCTCCCAATCGTCATGCCTGTTGTCAACCGCGCCATCAGCGGCCCGATTAACATCCATTGTGATCACAGTGATACGATGGGATGCCGGGACTCCGGCTGGATTCAGATCTTCTCAGAAAATTCCCAAGAAGCATACGACAATACGTTGGTCGCTCTTCGTGTGGCTGAACATCCAAGAATACTCCTTCCGGTCATGGTGACATTGGATGGCTTCATCATCAGCCACACGATGGAGCGATTACAGATTCTCGGCGATGAAGTTGTGAAGAAGTTCATCGGGGAATATCATCCAGATCACCCACTTCTTGACACGAGGAACCCGGTGACCGTTGGACCTCTCGACCTCCAGGACTACTACTTCGAGCACAAGCGGCAGGAGGTTGAGGCTCAGCTGGCAGCTGCGGAGCTGATCCCTTCAATCTTCAAGGAGTTTGCAGCCGTGAGTGGCCGCGATTATGGTGTGATAGAGGAATTCAAGATGGACGATGCCGAAATGGCAATCGTCGCGCTTGGGTCAACGGCGGGAACGGTGAAGACCGTTGTTGAGGAGCTTCGGCGCGACGGGAAGAAGGCCGGGATGGTGAAGATTCGAGTCTTTCGTCCGTTTCCAGCAAAAGAGCTCGTCCGGGCCCTGACAAAGGTGGAGGCGGTAGCGGTTCTCGACCGTTCCATCGCGTTCGGCGGTGCGGGTGGGCCGGTGTTTGATGAGATTCGGTCTGCATTCTTCGGCGGAGGCGTCAGCCCGACTGAGATAAAGGTGGTGAATTATCTTTACGGTTTGGGCGGGCGAGATGTGAAACATTCTGACATCAAATCGGTGTTCGATGAACTCGAAGCTCTTGTGCACGAGGGAGCGAGCAACGGTGTCGTGCGATATCTTGGATTGCGTGGTTCGAATATCGAGCAGATAGCACTAGGACTGGAGGAAAACTAATAATATGCCTACATTAAGAGAGTTAGCTCAAACAGAAGAGGCGCTTGTCGGCGGCCATCGTGCCTGTGTTGGTTGTCTTTCGACTGTGGCGCTTCGGCAGGTGATGGCAGCGGCCGGGAAGGATGTTGTGGTTGGGTCAGCAACAGGGTGTATGGAAGTCGTCACGACAATCTATCCGTACACGGCATGGAAAGTTCCGTTCATCCACAATGCATTCGAAAACGCCGCAGCGACGGTTAGCGGCGTCGAAGCGGCCTATAAAGCTTTGCGTCGAAAGGGAAAGATTGATCACGATATCAGATTCATCGCGTTCGGCGGTGACGGCGGAACGTATGACATCGGGTTGCAGTCGCTTTCAGGTGCGATGGAGCGTGGTCACGACATGCTCTACATATGCTACAACAACGAAGCATACATGAACACGGGTGTGCAACGTTCAAGCGCAACGCCGCTCGGCTCGTGGACGTCCACGTCTCCTGTAGGTAGTGTTGAAGTTGGCAAGAAGAATTTCCCCAAGGACTTGACGGAGATTATGGCTGCGCACAACATCCCGTATGTGGCCCAGGGGGCCGTTCATCATTGGAAGGATCTGACAACGAAGGTGCAGAAGGCGTTGAGCATACGCGGTCCAAAGTTCATCAACATCATTGCCCCGTGCACACTCGGCTGGAAGTTCCCAGCGGAGATCGGGCTTGACATCTCCCGCCTCGCGGTGGACACTTGCATCTGGCCATTGTATGAAGTGGAAAACGGCAAACGAAAGCTCACTCACCGCCCACGAGAGAAGAAGCCCATCATTGAATACCTGAAGCTTCAAGACAGGTTCAAGCATCTGCTGAAACCAGAGAATCAGCCTATCGTCGATCGGATTCAAAAAGAAATCGACGAGCGCTGGAGTCGGCTGACGGCAAGCTAGGCGGCGCTGCAAAATCTATGGATATCATTCATCAGTAAAAGAAAGACTGCTGGTCTCCACGGGAGAAGCTGAAACTCCACCTCTCACTAAGTGAGGGTACCATGAACATCGGGATTCCAAAAGAACAAGCCTTTCGCGACCGTCGGGTTGCACTGAACCCCGCGGGTGTTCAATCACTCGTCGAGGCAGGACACCAAGTCTATATTGAAAAGGATGCCGGTGCGCTTGCCCGATACAGCAACGAGGAGTACGAACGCGTAGGGGCAAAGATCGTGTACAACGCAGGCGAGGTATACAACCGAGCCTCTCTGATCCTGCGAGTCTCATCACCGCCGGAGGAAGAATACAGTCTCCTGACGGAATCCCAGATTCTCTTTTCTTTCCTTCACCTGCCTGTAGCGAAAAAGAACTCGGTAGAGTTGCTGCTCGCGAGAAAGATCTGTGCGATTGGTTACGAGCTGATCGAGGCGGAGAACGGCAGCCTTCCGATTCTCCAGGTCATGAGTGAGATCGCGGGTCACATGGCAATCCACATTGCTGCACACCATCTTGAAAGTGGCGACGGACGGGGGATTCTCCTCGGGAGGATACCCGGTATTGCCCCCGCCTCTGTTGTTATCATCGGTGCCGGAACCGTGGGGAGGACTGCTGCAAGGGTTGCAATTGGCTCTGGCGCGGAGGTGACAGTGTTCGACAAGGACCTCTCTCGTCTTCGAGAGTTTGAGAACCTTTTCCACCACCAGATTGCCACAAGGGTGGCGACCCGGTATAATATCGCGCGTGCAGTTCAGTTTGCCGACGTCGTCATCGGGGCGGTTCTCCTCAAAGGAGAGAAGGCTCCGCATCTGGTTACTGAGGAAATGGTGAAAACCATGAAGCCTCGATCTGTCATTCTGGACATCTCCATTGACCAGGGCGGCTGCATTGAGACGAGTCGACCGACAGCACTCGAGAATCCAGTGTTTCTGCGCCACGGAGTGATTCATTATTGTGTGCCTAATATCCCTGCCAGCGTTTCCAGAACTGCGACAAATGGTTTAACCAACGCTCTGCTGCCGTACGTGCTCGAGATCGCTGACCATGGACTTGAGACAGCGCTCCACCGGAATCGCGGGTTGAGGCAAGGTGTTTGCACGTATGACGGCTCCTGTACAAATTCCTCCATCGCAAAACTCTTTGGCCTTGAAGTGCACAAGATTTCAGATTTGCTCTTCTGGATGCCAGAGGCTCAAGATAACTAAACGTATTCGACCATGAATTGGATTGAACAGTACAAATCAAAACTCTCGACTGCGGAAGAGGCAGTCTCTCCCGTGAAAAGCGGGAACAAGATCTTTATCAGTGGGAATGCTGCTACTCCCTTTGTGCTCATGAATGCGCTTGCCTCTCGAAAGGATGAACTCGAAGGCGTGGAGGTAAACCACGTCCTCCTCATCGGTGACGACCCGCTCTCGAAGCCGGGGATGGAGAGTCACTTTCGGCACAACTCACTGTTTGTCGGACCAGCTGACCGCGAGGCGATCAATGAGGGCCGTTCCGACTACGTCCCGGTGTTTCTCTCCGAGATTCCTTCCCTGTTCACGCGAAAGATCATTCCACTCGATGTGGCATTGATCCATTTGTCGCCTCCAGACGAACACGGCTTCATGAGCTTTGGTGCAGAGTGTGTCGCGTCGAAAGCAGCAGCTGCGAGTGCCCGGCTCGTCGTTGCACAGGTGAACGAGAAAATGCCGCGGACACTTGGCGATTCTTTCATCCACGTTTCCAGCGTTGATCGCATCGTGGAAATTTCCGAAGAACTCCCCGAGCTTGGGAAAAAACCTTCGACGGATGTTGAACGCAAGATCGGACAGCATATCGCCGAGCTCGTCGAAGACGGGTCGACGCTCCAGCTGGGCATCGGGGGGATCCCGGACGCCGTCCTCGAATCGCTTCACGGAAGGCATGAGCTTGGCATCCACACAGAGATGGTTTCTGATGGCATTGTCAAACTCATTGATGCAGGCGTCATCACAAACGCCAGAAAGACCCTGCACCCGGGAAAAGTCATTGCGACATTCATCCTTGGTTCCCGCCGCCTCTATGAGTACGTTGACAACAACCCATATTTTGAGTTACATCCTGTTGATTACACAAACGACCCGTTCATCGTTGCTCAAAACGAGAAGATGATAGCGATTAATTCTGCAATCGAAGTGGATATAACAGGGCAAGTATGTGCCGACTCCATCGGGACGAAGATTTACAGTGGCTTCGGTGGGCAGCTCGACTTCATTCGCGGTGCTGCGCATTCAAAAGGGGGAAAGCCGATCATCGCTCTCCCGTCGACGGCAAAGAATGACACCGTCTCTCGGATTGTTCCGATTCTGAAGTATGGAGCGGGTGTCGTAACGACCCGCGCCGATATCCACTATCTTGTCACCGAGTATGGAGTTGCGTATCTTCACGGGAAGAATCTCAGGCAGCGTGTTCGTGAGATCGTCAAGATTTCACATCCAAAATTCCAGGGAGAGCTTGAACGCTTCGCCAGAGAACAGAAGTACGTCTCCGGTGTGTACCCAGTCCCCGTGACTCCAATGAACTGATAGTGGACGTCTGAACCGGCCTGAGATGAGGAGGCTTCTATGGAAGAACAAGGACTTGAGGAATATTGGGGTTCCCTCAGCGAGCGTGTGTTTGCCCGGTGTCTCGATGAAAAGGACGGAGCGGGTAGTGTCCGTCTGAGCGATGAAGCGCAATGCGCCATCAAGCGCTTCCTCCCCGACATCGTTCAGATTGTGAAGACCATCCAGAGCGACAAACTAGACCCGTACATCGACGCTCTACACCAAAGAGTTTGCGTGAAGTGCGAGTCTTCAAAGCCAGACGGATCCTGCGAGCAGCGCGAGCGGGCTGATTGCTGTCTTGACCGATACTTTCCACTCGTTGTCGAGGTGCTGAGTCAGTAAAGTCTTTGTTTGAAAGTGTTCCTGGGATTTTCTCCATTCTGACTCTGTCTTCCAGGGTTACGGAAGCGCCGTAGTCTTGGGAAGACCCACTTCGGACTCTTCTCTCGCCTCCTAAACCTCTCTTTAGCGAAGAGCCTTAATGCAATAGGTCTGTCATCCATCTAGTTCAGGCAATTTACTCATTTTATGCCATCCTTGGTTGTGGAAGTTGAAGAGGTGATGAGCTCAGGCTCGTTCTGGCTGGCTTTCCGTACAATTTTCCCCTTGACAGAGAAGAAAATCTGGCTCATATTTGTATCAGCGGTTGAAGAGACATTCCATGAAAGACCTCAAACTCCCATTGAAGCGGCCTTACGCAACAACCCACGTGAAGGAGCAGTTAGCGCTCTATCTTGATGGGCGATCCTATGAGCACAAGAGGAAATCTCCTGAAGGGATCGTGACAAGCAATTTGGTGTGTTCTGCTTATGTGGGGACGAATGAGAACGTGTTTCCTCATGTGATTAGCTTGCATTTACCCAAGGGGTCAGTCGTCGCCGATGTAACCCATGGCAAAGGCATATTCTGGAAGAACGTACCAAAAGGTAGATATAAACTGCTCGCCACCGACATCAAGACAGGGGTGGACTGTCGGAAGTTGCCATATGAAGATGGGACAATCGACTGCGTTGTGCTTGACCCACCTTATATGGAGGGACTTTATCGACGTTCAAGAAGCCACCTAGCCGGCTCAGGAACCTACGCTGCCTTCAGGACTACATATTCAAATGGTGAGCAAACTGTTGGTTCACCGAAATACCATGATGCTGTGCTTGACCTCTATTTCAAAGCTGGAAGGGAAGCATACAGGGTCCTGAGGAAGTATGGCGTGCTCATCGTTAAGTGTCAGGACGAGGTGAGTGCCAACACCCAACGGCTAACTCATGTTGAAATCATCAATGATTTTTGTTCTCTTGGCTACCATCCTAAGGATCTTTTCGTCGTTGTGAGGTCAAACAGACCAGCGGTGAGTCGGATGAAGAAGCAGGAACATGCAAGGAAGAATCACTCGTACTTCCTGGTTTTTATAAAGACAGACGGAGAGAACCCTCGAGGCAAGGGGCTGCACGTTGGGAATAATTGAAGATTGGGGTTTGACAATTGAAGAGTTGAACGAGATTCTCGGCTCACGCCCGAGTCTACGAGGTATCTTCATCGGTTTTGTGGCAGAGTACAAACTCCCAAAAATCTGGTTTTCAGATCGCCGGATCGGCGGGCTAGAGAGATACGATAACCACGATCGAACAAAATTTGGAGATTTCGGATTCACCTATCGAGGGGTACCCGTTACTGTCCAGGTGAAATCGCTTCAGAGCAATTTGGTGCGCCGAACGGACACCGGGTACATTGGAACCTTCCAATGTGATGCCAGCGATAGAAGACCCGTCAAGCTTCCCAATGGCCAGACTTTAGAGACAACTTGCTTACTGGTCGGAGGGTTTGACCTTTTGGCTGTGAATCTGTTTGGGTTTGGTCAACAATGGAGGTTTGCATTTGCCAAGAATGCAGATCTGCCCCGATCAAGATCGCCCAAGTACACCGCAAGACAACAGAGGTATCTTCTTGCCACGTCGATGAAGGTGACTTGGCCGCCTGACTTCCCATTTAGAGATGAACCCTTTGCTTTGCTCGAGGAGATCATTAGGGACAAGCATCGACCGCGTCGCCGCTAGCTAGCGCCCTACCCAATTCTTGTCTGGCTAGGTTACTCCAAGAACTCCATTCTTGCCAGTCTCTTTCGCGAGTTTGAAAGCTTGCCTATCCTCGCTTTCCTATTTCTGCAAATAATGGGACTGCTCTTGGCCCTTTTCTGGCATGCAGAAGGTTATTTCTTGGCACTAGACTTGCTTTATGAGGACGTGGCAGTGAAGGGAAATCTTGGCGGCTCATCTGCGAATTCCGTAATGAAAACGATCAAGAAAATTCTCGTACCCACCGACCTTTCTGAGTTTTCAGTTGCTGCTGTAGGCTATGCGGCATCACTCGCTGAGAAATATGAAGCCAAGATCTACATGCTCTATGTCGTCGAAGGCGAGCCGAGCCATGGTTTGCCCCTGGTTGACGGACACTCTGATGGCTTGCCTGCACTTGGTGAGCAAGAGGGGAAAGCAGAGCTCCATCGATTTGTCAATAGGAAAGTGAAGGAGATCAAAGACGTTATCGAGGTGGTTGGAGCAGGAAAAGCACAGACAGAAATCCTCCGGTACGCGAAGGAGGAAGGGATCGACCTGATTGTCATGGCGACACATGGAAGAACAGGTTTGGCGCACGTCCTCATGGGGAGCGTTGCTGAGAGAGTTGTGCGAACATCGGTCGTTCCCGTGATGACAATCAAACCCGCGAGCTTCCAGGGTTACTTGGTAACAGAGAAGGATATCGAAGAGGATTTGCATCTCAATGTTTAGACCTGATCAATGTAGTCCTTTCACTCCCACGGCGAGGCTTGCCCTTGGTAATGGGGGCCAAGAGTATTACCGCGCAGCGGGATTTGAGCGGAAGGGTCAGATTTGTGTCGGGGCCTCGGTAAAAGCACTGTGCGGATAGCGAATCGTTATGAGATCGAAAGAACAGCGAGCACGCATTACTCAAATGATAGAATCCCAAACGCTGGTAACGAAGGCGTTCAATTCTTCAGCACTCATGATCAACCCGCTGGAGGTTGCGGCTCTTCTTGGCTATCCAAAGGGGAAGCAGGTTCCGCCGAAGGTGCTCAGTATTCTCACCGGGCTTCAGGCGAGAGCAGTCGGCCTGTTCCAGCCGATGTATCAGTATGCGATTTTTCCGATCCGCTCAATTGACGAGGAAAAGCAAACCGTCACCCTCGAGGGCATGCATGTCTTCCACGGCGAAGGGATTGTTGAGGCGCTCCGGTATTCTACACAGGCAGCGATATTCTTGGTGACTCTCGGTCATCCGATCGTTGAAGAGATCGAGCGTCTGAATCGCGTTGACGTGAGCAAAGGCTTTTTCCTCGATGTTCTTTCTTCTGTTGCGGTGGAAAACCTTGCCGAACAAGTCCATCTTGAAATTGCCCACCTGATTTTGGGACAAGGATTGTACGTCGGTCATCGTTATAGCCCGGGCTTTTGTGATTGGAATTTAACGCAACAGCGCGTGCTGTTTTCCTTGCTGGACAGCTCAGCGCTTTCCGTTCAGCTCACCGATCACTATATGATGATTCCACGGAAGAGTGTGTCGGCGATTTTCGGCGCAGGCCGAGAGCGTGTTGAAATGGTCATCTCGCCTTGTGGCTATTGCAATCGTACGGATTGCATGGCCCGGCGCGAGGATTATATGAACATCCTATACCAATCTGAGGCAAGTCATGGACCTCTTTGAAAACCTCGCGAACCAAGTCATTGAAGGAAACGCCCCAAAAACAAAGGAGCTCGCGGAGCAGGCTCTACAGGAAGGAAGGACAGCCAAAGACATTCTCGAGAACGGTCTCCTCGCTGGAATGAAGGTCGTGGGGGAGAGATTCAAGCGAAATGAGTACTATGTGCCGGAAGTTCTCATGTCTGCCCGAGCAGTGCAGGCGGGACTCGTACTGCTGGAGCCCCTCCTCGCCGCGGCAGGCGTGCAGCCTGTCGGCGTCGTGGTCATCGGGACAGTCCGAGGTGATCTCCACGACATCGGGAAAAACCTCGTTGCAATGATGCTCAAAGGTGCTGGTTTCCGTGTTATCGACCTCGGGGTGAATGTTCCGGCAGAGAAATTCGTTGCTGCTGTAACAGAGAATGGAGCAAACATCCTCGCGATGTCTGCCTTGCTCACCACGACCGTTGTGAATATGAAGGAAGTTATTGACCTTCTGAAGGCGAATGGAATACCGGCAAAAGTTTTGATCGGCGGAGCTCCAGTCACTGAGAATTTTGCCCGGCAAATCGGTGCCGACGGGTACTCTCGGAATGCTTCAATCGCAGTCGACACGGCGAAGCAACTTGTTGGAAAAGCTGCTTGAACGTGAAGCTTTGGGGGGGAGGATAGGCTGGGCCGATGACTCCAAAACAGAAAACAGTGCCGTTGATTCTCGTGAGAGCGGGAAATTTGGTGAAAATCATTTCGGTTCCAAAGGGGGCCCTGCGGGCGCAATTCATCCGGCTTGGAATCAGTGAAGGTGAGCGCGTGACGTGTTTGGAGCGGTTGCCGGGCGGAACAATCGTCATTCAGAAGAACCGACAGCAGATTGCACTCGGTCATAAGCTTGCCAGAGAAATTCTTGTCCAAGTAGAACAACCGTCGAGCAAAGATTCGCCGGGATTTGTGGAATGAGCGCGGACACAACAGGTCAGTTCGAGATGAATGAATCAGAGCTATCTCATTTTGAGAAGCACCGCCACGTCAGTCTCGGTTTCCTCGAGCGCGAGCTCGAGAAGCCGAAAATCGTGCTTGTGGGAAATCCCAATGTCGGGAAGTCGCTTCTCTTCAATCACCTGAGTGGACTGTACGTCGATGTCTCGAATTATCCTGGAACAACAGTTGATCTTATCAAGGGATCGTATCAGAACTATGCTGTCTTTGACACGCCCGGCATCTACGGGGTCTCATCACTGAACGATGAGGAGCGCGTCGCCAGAGACATCATTCTCGAGGCAGACGTCATCATCAATATCGTGGACGCAACTCACCTCGAGCGAGACCTCTTTCTGACGCAGCAACTGATTGACACGGGAAAGAAAGTGATTGTAGTTCTCAATTTTATGGACGAAGTTAAGAAGCAGGGGATTAAAATCAACATTGACCGGCTTTCTCATTTTCTCGGGGTGGATGTTATTCCGGCTATTGCCGTGAAGAAAACTGGATTCGATGAGGTAGAGAGAGCTATCGGGAGAGCAAGGGAAGGAACCCAGAGGCAGGAGCTTCACGCGCTTCTTCACGGTATGTTGAGCATGGTGGGTTCACAGGCAGAGGCGCTTCTTGTCTTGGAGGGGGATCCCTATGTTGCTCAACGACATGGCGTCCCTGCGGGCCACTATCAGGAGAGGATTTACATTGACCGCCGAAATCGTGTCAACTACATTGTCAATCAGGTGCTTGTTGACCGTTCAACGCGGACGAACCTTTCGGCGATTCTCGGCCGCCTTGCAATGAGGCCGCTCACCGGCATACCGATGATTGTTGTCGCTCTTTATCTCCTCTATCTCTTCGTCGGGAAGCTCGTAGCTCAAGATATCGTCAACTTCACGGAGAACCATATAGGGAAGGCGCTGTGGGAGCCTTGGGTTCGTTCCGTGGTTGGCTCATCGATGAAATGGCCAGCTTGGCTTGAGACTCTCCTTATCGGCGAATTCGGTGTCCTTACGATGACGACCACGTATCTTCTTTTTCTCCTCTTGCCACTCGTGATCGGGTTCTATATTGCTCTTTCTCTTCTCGAGGATAGCGGCTATCTCCCGAGGCTTGCCACCCTCGTCGATCGTTCACTGAATTTCCTTGGCTTGAATGGCCGCGCCGTGATTCCCCTCATCCTCGGTTTTGGCTGCGTGACGTCAGCCACAATTACCACGCGGCTTCTAGGTTCGGAGCGCGAGAAAACGATAGCGACAACCATTCTCCAGTTTGCAATTCCATGTTCAGCGCAGCTGGCGGTGATTGCCGCACTGCTTGCTGGTGCCGGATTCGTTGCGGTAGTCAGTTATGCAAGCGTCATTCTCGTTGTGCTAATCACGATTGGAACGGTACTGAACAGGCTTCTCAAAGGAGAATCAGCTCCGCTGCTGATTGACCTGCCGCCAATGAGGATGCCGCGGCCACGTAACATTCTCAGGAAGACATCTGTCCGCACCTATCAGTTCATGAAGGAAGCCACACCATGGTTTCTTCTAGGTGCCTTAGCCGTCGGTGTCATGCAGGTAACCGGTCTGCTCGAATTGTGGCAGAAGGCACTCGTGCCGCTGACAACAGGGTGGCTGCAACTTCCCCGCGAAGCGGCAACGGCCTTCGTGATGGGAATCGTGCGGCGAGACTTTGGTGCAGCTGGGCTTTATAGCATGGCATTGAGCCCAATGCAGGTGGTTGTCGCGCTCGTGACGATCACTCTCTTTGTCCCATGCATCGCTTCCCTGATGGTAATGTTAAAGGAGCGTGGCGCAAAGGAGGGGCTGCTGATTTGGGCGGGGACGTGGATTGCCGCGTTTGCTGTTGGTGGTTTGGTTTCGCAGATCTTGATTTGAGAGGCGGCGTGGAAACTACAAAACTCGCTGGGATTTCTCTGGAAGAAAAGTTGAATCTGGAAACCCGGGTATGTCCACAGTGTCGATACGAGATCCGAGACCCATTTCTCGAACGTTGTCCGCGATGCTTCATCTCTGTGCCATTTGTTGACCCCGGTTGCCGGGGATGTTTCCATAGGAGATCGTGTCCTCTGGCAAAAAGTGCCTGAGGACCATTGAAGATGGTTAAAGGAAGAAAGGAGATTTTTCCGATGACAAAAAGAGAGATGATGGAGCAGAAAGTGCAGGCAATTCTCCGAGAAGTCGTGCGTATGAGCGATGCAATAGCGAAGATGGAGAAAGAGTTGTGCGATGCCAAGGCAGAACCACATCGTGATGCTAACATCTTGATCGAGCGATGTGAAGAGCTTCACGCGAGACTTGAGGACATTCGGAACATTGTGGAAGAATCACGACGCTTGGTGGAAGCTCCCGCCCATGGGGTTGAAGAACCCGATCTCTGGCTCTAATCTATCAGAAGGAGTGTGCTTTTGAAGGCCGTCGATCTGGATCTTCTGAAGAAATACGACACGCCAGGCCCAAGGTACACGAGCTATCCGACGGCACCCGTCTTTACAGGCTCATTCGACGCAAAAGCCTACCAGTCAGCTATCATCCAAAACAATCCACCGGGCAGCGCAGAAGACCTCTCACTCTATCTTCACATTCCGTTCTGTGATTCATTGTGCTATTTCTGTGGGTGCACGACACTCATAACCAAGAATCGTCAGTACGTCGCGGAGTACCTCGAGTATCTCAAAAAGGAAATCGACCTTGTCGTCCACCGCATCGCGCACCGGCGGAAGGTTGTTCAGATTCATCTCGGTGGGGGATCGCCGAGTTATTTGAGGCCGGAAGAGATTGAGGAACTGATGCTCTTCCTTCAAGAACGATTCCGGTTTGCACCGATTGTGGAGGCAGGGATTGAGATCGATCCACGAGGAATTACATTCGATCAACTTCTCGCAATGAGGCTTGCTGGGTTAAACCGCATAAGCATAGGTGTGCAAGATTTTGACGAGAGGGTACAGACGGCGGTGAATCGTATTCAACCCGAAGAACTCTCGAGGAAAGTCTTCGCGTGGTGTCGTGCACTAAGTTTCGACAGTATCAATGTTGATCTTATTTACGGATTGCCGCTTCAATCGGAAGAATCCTTTCGACAGACGATTGAGAAGATCATTGAGATCGCGCCGGACCGGATAGCCTTGTTCAATTTTGCGTATGTGCCGTGGATGAAGCCACATCAAAAACTGATTGATCGAGAGGACTTACCATCTGCCGCGACAAAGCTCGCGATTCTCAAAATGGCGATCGAAATGTTCACCGCTGCCGCATACACGTACATCGGGATGGACCATTTCGCAAAGAAAGGGGATGAGTTGGCTGTTGCCCAGGCAAACAAAACGCTTCATCGAAACTTCCAGGGTTATTCTACAAAAGGTGGAAGCGACCTTTATGCCTTCGGCATGTCTGCGATCAGTCACTTTGGAGACATCTATGCCCAGAATCAAAAAGTTCTGAAGGACTACTATGCGGCGATCGACGCAGGCCAGCTCCCAACGGCGATTGGCTACCAAATGTCAGAGGACGATGTGATCAGGAAGTACGTAATCATGCGGTTGATGTGCGATCTTGAAGTAACAAAAGCCAACGTCGAGGAAAAGTTCAATATCTGTTTCGACGAATACTTTGACGGTGAATTAGAACAGGTCAATGCGCTTGCTCGCGATGGCCTAGTAATCCACGATGTGAGCATTATCAAGGTTACTCGGGTTGGACGACTCTTTCTTCGGAACATCGCGATGTGCTTCGACACTACGTTGAAGAACAGACTGAAAGAAAAGCCCGTCTTTTCTCGGACAGTCTAGAACGCTTTCAATCCCTGGAGAGAAAAAATGAAAAAGAAATCATCGAAACACCCCTATGCAGTCGAGACACGGCTTATCCATGGGGAGGCATTCACGAAGAAGTGGGACTATAACCATCATGTAGTCCCCCCAATATCGTCATCGTCGGCCTTCCGGCTTGATTCAACACAGCGAGGTGCAAGAGGGTTCGTAGAGTTTGCTCATGCCGACAAGGACCTTGCGGTCTTCTCGAGGGCGCCAGTGTATATTTATGACCGCCTTGGCGAGCCGAACAAGGATATCCTTGAGGAAAATCTCGCTACCGCAGAGAATGGGGAAGCGGCTGTGACGTTTTCCTCTGGGATGGCAGCAATAGCTGCAGTCTTTGGAATTCTCATGGGGAGCGGAGATGAGATTATCGCACACCGGATGCTGTACGGCTGCACATTCTCCCTCATAAAGAATTGGCTGCCCCGTTATAGGATTGGTGTACACTGGGTTGATTTTCTGCAGACGGATTGTATCAGACGGCGATTAACGCCAAGGACGAAAGTGATTTACTTTGAATCACCAGTCAATCCATCCATGGAGGTGATTGACATCGAGAAGATTGTGAGGGTGATCCACGATGAGAACCGGAAGCGCCCTGCGAAGAACAGAATCTATCTTGTGATTGACAATACCTTTGCGACCCCGTTTTGCCAGCGGCCACTCGAGCACGGAGTTGATTTCGTCGTTCACTCGTTGACAAAGGGAATCTGCGGCTACGGAACGGACGTGGGTGGTGCTGTTGTCACTGCACGGAAGCACTATGACCACTTGCTCCAGTATCGAAAAGATTTTGGCGGAGTTCTCGCGCCGAAGAGTGCGTGGCCGATTCTGGTTTACGGACTCCCAAGTTTGCCTATTCGAATGAAACGGCAACAGACTACTGCGCTTGAGGTGGCGAAATTTCTCCGTACGGACCGACGTGTTCAGCGCGTTCATTATCCCGGGCTCGAAACATTCCCCTACCACGCAGTAGCGAAAAAGCAAATGCATGATTACGAGGGGAACTTTGCTCCAGGCAGTTTGCTGTACTTCACTCTGAAGGGAAAAGATCTCAAGGCGCGGAAACACAAAGCAGAGCAGTTGATTAACTTCCTCGCAAAGAATGCCTATGCCGTTACTCTGGCGGTGAGCCTTGGCAACATCCGCACCCTCGTGGAACATCCAAGCTCAATGACGCATTCGACCATCCCGGTGGAAAAACAATTGCAGCGTGGTGTCGATCCTGGAGGCATCCGGCTCTCGATTGGGTTAGAGGACGCGGATGATATCATCAACGATCTCTCTGCTGGTTTGAGCCGCTTGGGATGAGGACGCCAACACACTTCCCGTGCGGAGACACTTCATGATCTCTCCGGAGAGGCAATCCTGCTTTCACTCAAAGGTCCGACGGGCAGATGTGCCCTAGCAAGACCAGCAGGGAAGATCAAGCTCCTCGTAGTCGTGGAAGTGACTGGTGGCGAAGATCCTTCCAAGAAGCGGTGATTGGGATTCCCTGATTGTACTTCAGAGAGTCCCAATGGCAACTACGAACACTGGGCTGATTGCTGCAGTTTCTCGCAGATTGTTTCCGCGCTCTTCAAAGGGGCGACCGGAATCGTTTAACTTTTTAACAATCGTTGTTTATTTTATCAACACAACCGTAACCCTTTCAGATTAAATATTCAACGGTTTTGATTCTCTATTTTTCATTTTTTGTGTAGATTTATTCATCGTCTTTCCCCTCCAGACCACACTTCCCATCCGAGCCAATTGTTGAAGCTCGTAACTTATTGAATTCGAAGGGTTATCAGTGATCAACGTCAGGTGTCAGTAACTTTTTTGGCCTGGTTGTTGCATTGTAATCTCTTGGATTTGAGAAAGACTTGAAAAGGGCCCCACGGGGCATGTGAATTCATACTTTGAATCGATTCTCAACTCAAGAGGTGAAGCCATGGTTGCCATCTTTGTTGTCCTCACGATTCTGATCTTCTTGGCTATTGACTATTTCGTGCTTCGAGCTCAACGCAGGCGTGTTGCCAAAGGAGAGCTTGTTCGCCATGTAGGCCTTGTCCCCGTTCCAATCGACGAAAACCTCCTCCCACGTCGGGCTCGGAATCCAGTCCACGAGAGAGGATTCGATCTTCCGCGTGGTCTGTTCTTTGATCGCGGCCATACGTGGGTGCGATTGCGGCCATCAGGTGAGGTTCGTGTAGGCATTGATGATTTCTCTCAGGCCCTCATCGGCCGGATTGATACGATTGAGTTGCCGGCGATTGGGCAAGAAGTTAAGCGAGGGGTTACGGTCATCAGGTTGACTCAAGGCGGGCGCTCGGCCGCGTTTGTTTCGCCGGTTGATGGCATTGTAACTGCCGTCAATCAATCTCTGCTCCAACATGCAGACTTGTTGAAGGAGACTCCCTATCAGCAGAATTGGCTCGTGACGGTGCGACCAACTGGCTTGCCGGCACGTGTAAAGCACTTGCTTATCGCTGAAGATGCTGTGGAGTGGCTCAAAGGAGAGCTCCAACGGTTTCGTGAGTTCGTTAGCGGGGTGGCACCGCAGGTGACGCTGGTAGGCGAGACACTCCAAGATGGAGGTCAGCCAGTCGATGGTTTGCTTGAACGGATGGATGCTCAAGTCTGGGAGAAATTTCAGAGGGAATTCCTGGGAGTCTAATCTGCCACGGCCTAGCTTAGAATCAACACGGATACCACCATGAAAAAGAAAGCGATCCTCGTTGACACCACGAAGTGCATTGGTTGTGGTGCTTGCCAGCTGGCATGCAAAACAAAGAACGGATTGCCTGAGGGAGAAGAGAAAAAGCTCTCTTCGACTGCCTACACGATAATCGAGGAACGAAATGGAATATTTGTTCGGCGGCTATGCATGCATTGTGAAAAACCCACATGTGCATCAGTCTGTCCTGTAGGAGCGATCCAGAAGACAGACGCTGGTCCCGTTGTCTACACCGCAGAGAAGTGTATAGGATGCCGCTACTGCATGCAAGCGTGTCCATTCCAGGTTCCACGTTACGAATGGAATCAGACGACACCAAAGATGCAGAAGTGTAACCTCTGCCATGACCGGATAGTGGAGGGGCAGCTGCCCGCTTGCGTTGAGGCATGCCCGACAGGTGCCAGCAGTTTTGGAGATAGAGATGAGATTCTACGGGAAGCGCGTCGACGCATCCGAGAGAGCTCAGATCAATACGTCCACTACATTTACGGCGAGGATGAGGTAGGGGGGACCTCTATCCTTTATCTCTCCGCTGTACCTTTTGAATCCATAGGATTCAAGACTAATATCCCGAAGGCGCCCTTGCCGACGCTCACTTGGCAGGCACTCTCGAAGATTCCAGGAGTTGTTTTCTCGGGCAGTGTTCTCCTCTACGGCATATGGTGGATCACGAACAGGCGAGAGGAGGTTCGAAAGCTTGAACAGAGACTGAAGGAGATGGAAGCTGAAGAAGACTAACGAACCAAATCTCAACATCGAAAACTCAAAGTGAAAATGAAACCGATCGTGAAGAAACCGAACTTCTGGCGTTCAGTCTTTGTGCTGCTCCTTGGATTTGGAGTTTATGCGACCTATGTGCGGTACACACAGGGTTTGGGGGCAGTGACAAACCTCACCGACGAGTTTCCCTGGGGTTTGTGGATCGGCTTTGACATTCTTTGCGGGGTTGGTCTTGCGGCGGGCGGCTTCACCATAGTCGCAACTGTGTACATATTCAATATCAAGCGATTCAGGTCTATCCTTCGTCCAACGATACTGACCGCCTTTCTGGGCTATGTTCTTGTAATCGTAGCACTGATGTACGACCTCGGGCGCCCCGATCGCATCTGGCACGCCCTGATCATGTGGAACCCTCATTCCGTCATGTTTGAGGTAGCGTGGTGCGTGATGCTTTACACAACGGTGTTGGCACTTGAGTTCAGTCCAGTGGTGTTCGAGCGACTTGGGTGGGAGAAACCGCTGAAGTGGGTTAAGACAGTGACGGTACCACTCGTGATCGTCGGGGTACTGCTGTCGACGCTTCACCAATCATCATTAGGCTCTCTCTACTTAATTGTTCCCGAGAAGTTGTATGGGCTCTGGTATTCTCCGCTCCTGCCTGTGTTTTTCTTTATGTCCGCAGTTGCGGCGGGTTGTGCAATGATGATCTTTGAGTCGTTCATGAGTTTCCGGGCCTTTGGCAAGCGACTCGAAACAGATCTCCTGAGGGCTCTCGGGCGAGTAATCGTAGTTGTACTCGTCGCTTATCTTGCGTTGAGAATAGGAGACATGATCTACCGGGGGACGGTTCCTCTTCTCTGGCACCCGAGGCTTGAGTTGTATCTTTACTACCTCGAAATGACAATTGGAGTCCTCCTCCCCATAGGTCTTCTGTCAGTTCGGAAGCTGCGCATGAACTACAATGTCCTTTTCCTCTCTGCACTTTTTGTCATCCTAGGTTTTGTTCTGGATCGCCTTAACGTGAGCATTACAGGGATGGCTGCGTCATCGGGGGTTGCATACTTTCCCTCCTGGACCGAGATCTCAGTGACAATGTTTATCATCGCTGTTGGGTTCGGCGTCTTTGCTCTGGCGGTGAGAAATCTGAGGATCTTTACAGAGACAGAGGAGCCAAGAAGCTCGGCCATCGGACATGTGATAATCCACGGGGCGACTCTGGCGCAAAAACCTGCTCCGTCCCACCTATCGAACGTTTCAATCGAAAATTGAGGCAATTCATGGGAACCGAGAATCCAAAAACAAGAAAGAACGAACAAACGCCCTCCAAACCTGACCTCGAATGTGTCTGGGTGAAAGCAGGAGTCATTGGCTCGAAGTTGTGCGACATGAACTTCGAATGTGAGAAGTGTCCTCTGGACATGGCGTTGCGTCAAGGATTTCGCGGTCCGCATGAGGAGAGTGAAGCAGCTATTCCCGTGCCGGTGGCAGGTGTCGATCTCTCTGAACTTGGAATTCAGAGAGCGGAGGTTAAAGAAAAAGTCCTCAACAAATTCTTCCAGCAGCTCGAGCAGTTTTCTCTTCGGGACGATCGTTATTACTATCGGTCCCATACGTGGGTACAGGACGGCGGTCGAAAATCAACTGCAATAGGTGTCGATGACTTCGCGGCGAGGCTTCTCCCTCATGCAAATTCAATTG
This sequence comes from Bacteroidota bacterium, assembly GCA_049589195.1. Lineage (GTDB taxonomy): Bacteria > Bacteroidota > Ignavibacteria > UBA10030 > JAHEZR01 > JBAWAH01. The sequence goes on from JBAWAH010000034.1 coordinate 23,385, forward strand.
TTTTTCCTTCTGTGGGAAGTCGTGTCCAGCAGGGAGAGTATTGCAGCTGGTTTGTGAGTCCAGAAGGAACCATAGCGTTCGTGTCTCCCGTCACAGGAGCTGTCGTTGAGGTGAACGATGAATTGTACGGGATGCCTGATCTTGTGAGGACTTCTCCATACGAAAAAGGATGGCTGGCAAGGATAGAATTGGAGAGGTTTCCTCTCGATGTGAGAAAACTCCTTCCTCGCATATCGGCGACCGCGCGATGCCGGAAAGATATCGAGCGTCTACGGCGTCAGATGTTAATCCACTCGAAGGTGGATGTACCAGCGACAGGAGTGACTCTTCTCGACGGCGGCAGGTACGTCGAGAACGTTCAGTCTCTTCTTGGTCTAAAAAAATACGTCGAGTTAATCTCAGTGCTCTTCAAACCTTGATCTAGGCGTTTCTCCCGCCAAAGTTTTCCCCGGTCTAGCCACCAAGTTTGTGGGTGGGAACCTCTTTCCCCAGAATGCAAAATCCTGGATACTCTTTTGCAATAGTGGGAAGAGCATCCAGAAACCCTTCAAAAATCCATCTCTTTTCACGATTAGCCTGGCACGGTTTATGACTTCTTTTCATGTGAAACTTTGTATCTTTCCTTTATTGCACAACCTATGCGCGTATTGCAGACATTGAGCACGAAGCTCATTGTGCTTCTCCTGTTGGTCATGACTTTCGTCTATGCGCTGTCGACCTACATTAGTATTCAAGTGCAGACCTCACACCTTATGGACAACGCGCTCGAGAACGCCAACCGCACGAGTGACATCATCAAGAGCTCGACTCACTACAGCATGATGCTCAATCGGAAGGAAGACCTCTACCAAATCATTCAAACGATTGCAGCGGAGCCTGGCATCGAGGGAATCAGGATCTACAACAAGAAGGGTGAGACCATGTTCTCCAACCAGGCAAGCGAGATCGGCACCTCGGTTGACATGAAAGGAGAAGCATGCTATGCCTGCCACAGTCAGGAGAAGCCCATCGAATCGCTGCCGTATGAAAACCGGATGCGGATCTTCACTGGCTCTACTGGCCATCGGGTTCTTGGGCTGATCAATCCTATAAGAAATGAAGCAGACTGCTACACGGCTCCCTGCCACGCCCATCCCGAGTCGAAAACTGTCCTCGGAGTTCTCGATGTGCGAATGTCGCTGAAGCAGATCGATGAGAATCTTGCCGAGAGCAAATGGCACATGGTTCTTTCTGCTCTCGGGACGGTGTTGATCATCGGAGTCGTCTCGGCAGGATTCATCAATAAAGTCGTTCGTCGTCCGGTGAGGAAACTGATCGAAGGAACAAAGCAGGTGTCAGACGGGAATCTCGAGTTTCGTACCTCGACGGATTCAAAGGACGAGCTTGGCGACCTTGCAGCCTCTTTCAACAAAATGGCAGCAGACCTGAAACAAGCGTACGATGAGATCAAGCGGTGGTCCGAGACACTTGAGGAGAAAGTGAAGCAAAAAACTGAGGAGCTTCAGAAGGTTCAGAACCATATCATCTTGATGGAGAAAATGGCCTCGCTCGGACAACTCTCTGCAACTGTTGCCCATGAGCTGAATAATCCTCTGGAAGGTGTTCTCACGTACACGAAACTTCTCAAAAAGAAGCTCGAGAATAGGCGACTGTCGGATGCCGAGCTGGAAGAAATGGTCGGACAGCTGACGTTCATTGCCGATGAGACAATGCGTTGCGGGAACATTGTAAAGAACCTCCTTCTGTTCTCGAAGACTGAATCAGCTGGTTTCAAGCCTGAGAACATTAACGCAATTCTCGAGAAGTGCATACGCCTCGTCGCGCACCACCTTGAGATGCACAACATTGTCCTCAAGAAGGAGTTCTGCCAAGAGGTTCCGCTGCTTCCGTGCGATGCCAACCAGCTTCAACAGGCTTTCTTGGCCATCACGATGAACGCCGTTGAAGCGATGCCGGGAGGAGGGACGTTGACTCTTCGAACAACTCAGCGGCAAGCCGAAGAGGCTGTAGAAATCGGCATAATCGACACTGGAGTTGGGATTCCCTCCGGGATTCTTCCGAGAATTTTCGAGCCATTCTTCACCACAAAGTCGGAAGGGAAAGGTGTGGGATTAGGTCTGTCCGTTGCATACGGGATTGTGAAGCGCCACGATGGGCGCATCTCCGCGGATTCAGAGGTTGACCAAGGGACCACCTTTACCATCGTGCTGCCCATTCATGTTCGGGAGAAGGAAGAGAGTGGGAACAGCAAGACGAAATCGACAGAAAAAGGGGTTGAGCCATGAACAAGTCGGATATCGGAATCCTTATCGTCGATGATGAGTTCTCAGTTCGGGACTCACTGGGACGATGGTTCAAAGAAGACGGTTTCCGCGTTGCAACAGCGGAGAATGCGAACGAGGCTCTGAAGAAGATGCAGGAGCAGTCCTGGGATATTGCTCTCGTCGACATAAAAATGCCAGGCATCAGTGGGCTCGAGCTCCAAAGGCGCATCAAGGAAATCGACAAGAACGTCTATGTGATCATCATTACGGCGTACGCCTCTGTTGAGTCAGCTGTCCAGGCGCTCAAAGAGGGTGCGTTTGACTACGTGACGAAGCCAATCGATCCCGATGACCTCAGTCATCTTGTTCAAAATGCAATCAAACAGCGGACCCTTGCAGCCGAGAATCTCCTTCTGCGAACGAAGATCGAGGAGCTCTCAAAACCAAACGAGATCATCGGTGAAAGCCCGCAGATGAAAAAAGTGATGGAACTTGTCAAAACTGTGGCGAAGGAAGATACAACGGTGATGATCCGAGGCGAGAGCGGGACAGGCAAGGAGCTGGTGGCACGAGCCATCCACAACAACAGCACCCGTCGATATTTCCCTCTCATTCCTGTCAACTGCGGTTCAATCCCAGAAGGGCTGCTCGAAAGCGAGCTCTTCGGTCACGAGAAGGGTGCGTTTACCGGTGCCCAGTACCGAAGAAAAGGGAAGTTCGAAATGGCAGACGGCGGAACGATCTTCTTCGATGAGATTGGGAACCTGGACATGAAGTTGCAGGTCGACCTGCTCCGGGTCATTGAAACAAAGCAGTTTACCAGACTCGGCGGTGAGCAGGTGATCAATGTTGATTTTCGGGTTATCTGTGCCACAAACAAGAACCTCGAGAAGGCAGTCGAAGATGGGAGCTTCCGTGAAGACCTTTACTACCGGCTCAACGTCTTTTCGGTTTTCATTCCACCACTTCGAGAGAGACGTTCGGATATTCCGCTCCTCGCACAACATTTTCTATTGCAGTACGCGCTCTCAATGAACAAGAAGATCAATGCGATCTCACCCGAGGCACTCGACCTCCTCATCCGGTACGATTGGCCAGGAAATGTTCGTGAGCTTCAGAACGCAGTTGAACGCGCGATGGTTGTTGGCAAGCCTCCATGTATTCGGATAGAGGATCTCCCCTTTCAGTTGAACAATCGGCCCAAACTTCCTGAAGCGGATTCCATTGCAGAAGTGGAGAGGCAGCATATCATCAATATCCTCGACCGTACAGGATGGAACATCACGCGTTCAGCGGAAATCCTCAAGATCGATCGTGTTACGCTGTACAACAAGATTGAGAAGTACGGGCTTAGAAAATAATCATGTCCGCCATCGCCGTCGTGCCGATCGGGAGCGTTGCGGAGGGTCTCCTCACTCGTCTGGCGAAAAGCATCGGCGAGAGGTTTCGCTCAGCAGTTTCTCATCAAGCACTCCGGTTTGATCCATCGCTGGCATTTGACTCGTATCGAAATCAGTACAACTCAACGATGTTCCTCTCGCTCCTCCTGAACGGCTTCGATGAGACAGAGGGCAGAATTGTCGGCGTAACTGACTACGACCTCTTTGTTCCGGTGCTGACTTTCGTCTTCGGTGAGGCGCAGCTCAACGGAAAAGTGGCTGTCGTTTCAGGCTTCCGGTTGAGACCGGAATACTACGGCCTCCGCGCGGACCGTGCACTTCTGGAGAGTCGAATCGAGAAAGAAGCCATTCATGAGGTCGGACACACATTTGGTCTTCTCCACTGCATTGATCCCACCTGCGTGATGCACTCTTCGACCTACGCGGAAGACATTGATTTGAAAGGCAGCAGTCCCTGTCGACGTTGTCACTTTCAATTATTCCCCGCTGATTCTGCGACTGCCATTGAGTCCCCCCAATAATTTAGATTCACGGCACTGCCCAGACAAAAAAGTCTGGAATTAGAACACTGCTTAAACTATATTAGAGGATGTGTGACCTAAGCGTTTCTAAGGTTGCCCAATTCGTCTCTAGCGGAGGTTCTTCAGGGAATCCATGTGGTGATTTCCAGATTTCTTCAGACAGTAGAGGAAAGGAAGGAAATCGCCGGCGTGATGGAGGAGTTCCGAAGCCAAACAGTAGAAATATGAAGCTCCGAGGTACACCTGCACATTTAGAACGCAGAAGCTATTCATCGAATATCAAATTGAAAGGTGAAGATGGGCAAGCCTGACGCCATATCAGATCCATTCAAGAAACTTGTTGAATGCCACGATCAAATCCTGAAGCATCTTCAGATCTTTGAGAATGCCCTCAATGATCTCGAGCAGAATGGGATACACGCCTTCAAGAGAGAACGAGAAAACATCAAGGAAACCTTCGGGTTCTTTCATACAGATGTGGAGTTGCACACGAGGGATGAAGAAGACGGCCTGTTCCCACTTCTCGAGCCCAAATTGCAGCGACGGCCCATTCTCAATCCCCACTTTGAACGCACACCAATCCAAGCGATTGAGGAACAGCACCGAAAAGCTGAAGCAGAAACCCAGCGACTCGAAATTCTTAACAGCAAGCTAGGGACTGAGAGCGATGAGGCAAGGTGCGCTCTTCTCGTCGGAGAGTTCATCAAGAGAGGAAGAGTTCTCATCGCCTTCTACCGTGAGCATATCCGCGGGGAGAATGAAGCCATCTTCCCCTTGGCAGAACGTATCCTCACCGGAGGCGAGATAGCTCATGTGGCGCGCGTGATGAATGCCCATCGGGGATCTGTTGATCCCAAGCTCGTCAGCTGAACGACCAGAATGTAGCTCCCCTGTCGAGGTTTTCTCTTCTATCCATGTGCCCCCCATCCTTTTTGTGGCTTCTGGTTCACGTCGGGCACCGGCGTGACGGAACTCGAGTTCTCTCCTGTTGGATAAGTCTCAAGAAACAGAGATCATTAGTCTGAAGATGATGCTCGCAAGGCCAGTTATACCAAAGGAACATGGCGCGTGGGCAGTCTTCTTCGTTCCGCTTCTCATTGGCGCACGGCTAGGCGGAGGGTTCGATTGGTTTGCCCTGTTTTTCACACTCTCATCGCTTGGTATATTCCTAAGCTATCTTCCAGCACAAACCGTCCTCCGCGAGGCGTTCGACAGAACTCAAGATCAAGAGAAGCTGCTCGCTGCTCGTCAGTGGACGGCAATATATTTCACGGCGGGCATCATCCTCAGTTTGCCCGTACTGGTTATTCGCGAGCGTTGGCTGCTACTTCCCATTGGGGTTGCCAGCATGGGTTGTTTCCTGCTCAGCTTCTTCTTAACGAAGAGGAAACCGAAGACAATCACGAGCGATCTTGTTTCGGTCTTGGGTGTTACGCTTACTGGGCTAGGTATGTACTATGTTGTCTCCGGTCAACTGGACAGAACGGCCTTTGTTGTCTGGCTCCTCGATATTCTCTTCTTTGGAAGCTGCGTGTTTAACGTACACATGCGAATTAGAGCGCTCGCCGCAAAGAAAGTCCAGTGGAGCTTTCGAGATCGCTTCACGTGTGGCCGCTTGAATTTGATCTTCCACGTCGTGATGATTGCAATCCTCCTGCTTCTTGTCTTCGAGCAGTTGACGCCATTCCCTGTACTGCTCGCCTTTGCCCCAATCACGATCCATGCGGTATGGGGTACAGTGAAGCTTGCGAATGACCCCGATTTCAGGAAGCTCGGTCTCACTCTACTAGGTCATTCTGCTGTGTTTATGATGCTCGTATTTGTGTTGCTCCGCTAGGGGATTCCTGGATCGTGGGCAGGGACTCGCCACACTTGAATTTTCCCCAAAAAGTTCTATATTCTTTCACGCCGAAAACACTAAACGCTTCTATTCTGACTGTAGCACGGGCAAACGATGTCAATCGTTGTAAATAATCTGTCCAAATTCTACGGCGACGCTAAGGCCGTAGACGGGATTTCCTTTCAGGTTCAGTCAGGCGAGATCTTGGGCTTTCTCGGTCCGAACGGCGCTGGGAAAACCACGACAATGCGGATCATCACGTGCTATCTTTCCGCAAGTGCGGGGTCTGTCGAGGTAGAAGGAAAAGACATTCGAAGTGAGTCGCTGAAGGTGCGAAAGCTCGTTGGGTATCTGCCCGAGCAGAATCCCCTCTATTTCGATATGAACGTGCTCGAGTATCTCGAATACTCAGCTCAGCTTCAAGGCGTGGAAAAGAATTCTCTTTCTTCTCGAGTGAGAGAGATGGTGGATGTCTGTGCCCTCGGAGAAATGAAGCACAAGGACATCGGGCAGCTCTCGAAGGGATATCGTCAGCGGGTCGGGTTGGCGGCCGCGATGATCCACGATCCAAAGGTGTTGATTCTAGACGAGCCGACAAGTGGGTTGGATCCCAACCAGATTATCGAGATCCGCAACCTGATCAAAGAACTGGGAAAGGAGAAGACCGTTGTCCTCTCGACCCACATCCTTCCTGAAGTCCAGGCAACGTGCAATCGGGTGATCATCATCAATAGGGGCAAGATTGTAGCGGACGGACCCATTGAGGAGTTGCAGCGCGGCCTTCATGGCGGCGAGAAAATCTTGATGGAGGTTGAAATCCCCGGTTCCCAATCATTTGAGGAAGTTTCGTCCCACGTCAAAACGATTCCGTCCATCGAGACGGTGGCTTTCATTGAAGAACGGGATGGTGCAAAGAAGTTCAGCATCGAGACTTCCACTGCTGTCGACGTCAGGCGTGACCTCTTTCAACTGTGCATTCAAAAAGGCTGGGTGCTACTCGAACTCCACCGGCAGCAGACGAGCCTCGAAGACATCTTCCGACAACTGACGGCTGACTCAGTCAAATGATTTTTAGAAATATCAAATACGTGTTTCAGAAAGAACTGCGCTCGTATTTCAACTCACCGGTCGCGTACATCGTGATTGTGGTCTTTCTCGTTATCCTTGGCTGGTTTTTCGTGAGCGGGATCTTCGTCGCAAACATCTCCTCTCTGCGCACTGTATTCGAGACTACACCATTCCTGCTTCTCTTTTTTGCACCCGCGATTACGATGCGGCTAATCTCCGAGGAAAAGAAGAGCGGCACGCTCGAACTGCTTTTGACAAAGCCAGTGAAGGAATACGAGATTATCGTCGGTAAATTTCTTGCTGCATGGGTACTCTACTTCTTCGCACTTCTTCCTACCCTCAGTTTCTATGTCACAATGACACTGCTCGGAACGCTTGATCTCGGGCCCGTGATCGGCGGGTACCTCGGGTTGTTGTTGGTCGGGGCAGTCTTCCTCGGGGTTGGCGTATTTGGATCTTCGATCACGGAAAATCAAGTCGTTGGATTCATCATCAGCTTCTTGATCGTCTTTGTCCTCTTCATGCTTGATAAGATTCTGTTGTACGTTCCAACTTCCCTTGCTTCTATATTGGAGTATCTCAGCATTGATTATCATTTTTCCAACATTGCACGCGGCGTCATCGATTCACGCGATGTGCTCTACTATCTTTCAGCGGTTGTTTTCACCCTTCTTCTTGGGACAGTGTCGCTCCAGAAGCGGCGCTGGTAATTCTCTCTGCCGTGGATTGTAACAATGTCACAACGTCGACAGACAATCATTCGAATCATCCTGGTCCTGGGGGTTTTGGCGCTCCTGAACGCTATTGCCGTCCGGTTCTTTACAAGGCTGGATTTGACGAGTTCGAAGATGTACACGCTCTCGGACGCGAGCAAGAATCTCGTCAGATCTCTGGACGACAAATTCCTCGTCAAAGCGTACTTCACATCGGACCTTCCTGCACCGTACAATAACAACCGCCGCTATCTGCAAGATCAGCTTGACGAGTACCGAGCATACTCGCATGGGAATTTTCAGTACGAGTTCGTCGATCCTTCGAAGAAAGAAGATCTTGAACAAGAGGCGCAGCGATACGGTGTCCCTCCGGTGCAGGTGCAGGTTCTGAAGGAGGACAAATTCCAGGTTGAAAAAGCTTACATGGGCCTGGTCTTCTTGTTCGGGGACAAGCAGGAGCGGTTGCCTGTGATCCAGCAAACAGAGAATCTGGAGTATGAGATTAGCTCGGCGATGAAGAAGTTGACATCGAAGGAATTGAAGAAGATTGGGTTCCTCACAGGCCAGGGCGAGCCAGGACTTCAACAGATGAGTCGGCTGAAGGATGTTCTCGAAAAGCAATATCAATTGACAACGGTTAGTCTTGCCGGAGGACAGGCGATTCCTCCCGATATCGCCGTGTTGCTCATTGTTGCACCGACACAGGCCTTCAAAAGTTGGGAGAAATTCCTTATCGACCAGTATCTGATGAAGGGGGGGAAAATCGCATTCTTCCTTAACAAGGTCGATGCGTCTCTCCAGAATCAGGCGGGAAGAGCCCTGAATCTGGACGTCGATGACATGCTGGAGACCTATGGAGTTCGAATCAACACGGACCTTGTTCGAGACGTCCGCTGTGCCATGGTCACGGTGAGTCAGCAGACAGGGTTCTTTGTGATTCAGAACCAAATCCCTTTTCCATATCTGCCGATGGCAAGCGATTTCAGCAAGGCAAATCCCATCGTGAAAGACCTTGGTTCGGTGATTTTCTTCTTCGTTAGCTCGATCGACACGTCGCTCGCCCGAGGCAAGGGCCTCAGTGTGGATGTTTTGGTGAAGTCGTCGAACCGGAGTGGACGGCAGGAGGGTGTCTTCTACTTCAACCCGACAGCCCCGATGACGAAGGACATGTTCACCGAATCCGGGATTCCTCTGGCGGTTGCAATAGAGGGAAGTTATGGTAGCGCCTTTCGTGACAAACCAGTTGTCCTAGACTCCGCGGTGCGCGCTTCCATCGACACCTCCAGGCGGAAAGTCAACGGCAAACCTTCGAGGATTGCCGTGATCGGCGACGGCGATTTTATCCAGGATCAGTATTCGGGAGGGAATAAAGACAACATCATCTTCGCGAGTAACATCGTTGACTGGCTTGCCGATGATATTGGGTTGGCATCAATTCGATCACGCGAGACAGGTTCAAAGCCGCTCGCAGAAGTTTCTGAAGGAACAAAGTCGCTCGTGAAAGGACTCAATCTCGTGGCACCTCCGCTGCTTGTCGTAGTAGTCGGTGTCCTCCGGTGGCGGTGGCGGGTTGCGATGCGGAGGCGTCTTGAAAGTAGAGGGGTGTGACATTCTCACCGTGACATCATCATGAGTACCTCAACGAAAATTCTCATAGGTGTTTTCGTTCTCCTTGCCGTTGCAGCATATTTCCTTCTGCCTTCAGGGAAAGAACGTGAAGCCAGTTACAAGTCGGCAGAAATCAATCTGGCGATCGATTCAGCTTCTGTTGCGAAAATAGAAATCCAACGACCGGGAAAATCAGTGAGCATGGAAAACATCGGTGGGAAGTGGAGGATCACGTCACCGATGCAGTGTGCCGCGAATACCTCATCCATTACAGAACTCATTTCCGGCCTGCACAAACTCAAAGTGGGAAGTCTGATTTCGTCAAATCCGGAGAAACAGAGTTTGTTCCAGGTAGATTCGACAGGATCGAGGGTCACGCTCACTGAACGCTCGGGTAAGACCACCGGTCTCATCGTAGGGAAGATGGGGCCCTCTTATTCAGACGTCTATTTCCGTTTGCCCGAATCAAAAGATGTGTACCTCGGTGAAGGGATTAATTCGTGGACGGTCAACCAGGAACTGAAGGATTGGCGGGACAAGACGATTTTCTCAGCGTCTCCAGACTCAATCAACGAGTTGGACCTGAGGTATCGTGGAAAAACCTTTCTCCTCCAGCGTGACAGCACAGCATGGAAATATGGCAAGGACAGCATCGACGCAAATGCGATGACATCCATGCTCAGGGTTCTCACGGGCCTCCACGCGGACGATTTCGTAGATACACTCTACCAGCCAAAGACTCAGGCGTTTGAAATACGGGTTCGTAGTTCAGGAGAAGCAGATCTCAGGTTCTTTCCCCAACCGCCTGATTCCTCGAAGTACTTTGTCCAAACCTCCGAGTCAGCTCAGGGCTTCACTCTCAACAAGTGGACAGTCCAGGAGCTGCTCAAACCAATCGAAAAATACCAGAAGTAGGGGTTTCGAAAAACCAAAGAGGCAAAGGGCCTACGATGCACGTAGCGCGTTTACAATGCTGGTACGCGCGGCGCGGACTGCAGGGAGGAACCCGCCAATCAGGCCCATAATCACGGAAAACACAAGGGAAGCGAATGCGATGGATGGGGAAAGCGAGAAGCTGAAAGCGAGCTCTGAAAAAGATCCAAAGTTCATCATCGATATCTGGAAGAACTGGAGGAATGAGGCGATGAACAGTCCAATGGCACCACCGATGAGGGTAAGGAAAAGTGACTCGATGAGGAATGCGCGGAGAATGCTGCGGCGTCGGAACCCCAGTGCTCGGAGTGTTCCGATTTCGACAGTGCGGTTTGCCACTGCAGCATACATTGTGATCATCGCACCGATCATCGCGCCGAGGCTGAAGATGATCGTCACCGCAATTCCAAGGATGCGGATGAACAACGCCATATCCTCAGACTGTTCCTCGTAGAATCTCTTCTCGGGTTTCACTTCAAGCGTCTGCAATCGTATATCCTTCTCAAAGGCATCCCTGAACCGATCAAGCATCTCAGGTCGTTCGAGCCGGATAAGAATCGATGAGAAGGAGCCGTAATAACCGAAGGACTGGGCAAGCTGGTCAACATCACCCCAGATCTCAGAATCGAATCCGCTGCCGCCGGCATCGAACCATCCGACGATCGTCCACTGGTCGCCGCCGAATCGCAGCTTCTCACCGATGCTTGTTCCCTCGAACCGTTTTCGAATCGAGCTTCCGACGACAATCTCGCGCGATCCCCACTGGAACATTCGCCCATCAGTTAACCGCACCTGCGATCGAAGCTTGTTCCCCTCCGGGGTAACACCCCGAACGGTCACATTTCCCCATCCACCCTTCTTCTTGCTGTACTGCAAATTGATGACAACGACGATCTCGTCGGAGAGAAAGACTTTTCCATCCGGCGATTTTGCGACGTTGGGAAGAGCGTGGATGATATTTGCCTGGTCTCGCATAATGATGCTTGTGATCTCCGCAGTTGCAGACTTGCGAAGCACAATGACGTTACTGTCCGAGCCTGTTTCGACGAGTGTCTTCTTGATCCCATTTGCCATCATAAGAACTGCGGCAAAGACGAAGACCACGAGCGCGATTCCGATGATCGTGAGGGCTGTCGTCAACCGGCGCGTCCAGAGGTTTCGAATGTTGTACTTCAGTGGGATCTTCATCGAGCGATCTCTTTCACGTCGTCACGCGATCGTTCTGAGTCCATCGACAATCCTCATTTGAACGGCCCGGTGAATCGGGAACAATGCTGCGAGGACTCCTACAAGGACTGCAGCCGCGCTTGCGAGAACGAGCGTGATCGGTTCGAGTGAGAAAATTGGAAACCATCCCTTCGGAAGTGCTGCACCAAATCCTTCGACCATCGGGAAGGCAAGGGCAATCCCTAATGCTCCTCCCAGCACTGAGATCGCAAGCGATTCACCCCCGATGAGTCCGATGAGATGTACTGTCGAGAACCCGAGGGTCTTCATCACGGCATACTCACGGATTCGTTCTCGTGCGGCCATGATCATTGTGTTGCCGAGAACAAGGAGGATAATCCCGATAATGACAAAGGACAGAAGATTCATGGCAGTAAAAACGGCACTCACACTCGCGAGGAATCCCAAAGAAAATGCCCGTTCGGTCTCTGTTTTTGTTTCAGCAGGGGAGTTCTTGAAGAGATTGTCAATCTGGTCAGAAATGGCCCCAGCGGCTTTTGGGTCTGAGATCTTGACAATGTACCATCCCACTTGCCCGGCTCTGCCCGGCCACTCCTGGCGCATCCGTTCGTCGATGTACTGCCATTGGAAAAGCATGTTCGACGGATCAGTTGCCTTATCCCGCGGCTTGTAGATGCCGCGGACAACGAATTCCCAGTGACCTGGAAAGATATCTCCTTCAATCGGCATCACATCGCCGATCTTCAAGTTGTACCGTTGGGCGAGTTGGTCACCAATAATGCATCCGCTTCGATCTCGCTTGAATGCCTCGAGCTGATCTGGAGGGACAAGCAATTCAGGATAGACCTCGAAGAACGTATCGGCATCGACGCCGAGTCGTGCAAAGAACTGTTTCTTGTCGATGTACACGCCACCGAACCAATTTGCAAACGTTACAAGGTCAACTCCCTTCACCGAAGCAATGCGATCATGATAGGCGAGGGGAAGTGGGAATATGAATGATACCGCCTGTCGTGTGATCAATCGATCCGCCGCCGAGGCCTCAACGCCAAGGTTCCAGGCAGTTAGCACAGTACGAAGCAATCCAAACGCAGTGACAGCAATGGCAATCCCCAGAATCGTTAGTGCGGTTCTGAGCTTGTGTCGCAGCATGTTCTTGAGAATAAGCTTCATGACTCGCATTGGTATCTCCTCACGTTAACTCGCCTTTGTCGAGGTGATGAAGCTTGTGTGCTTTCTCAGCGGCCCGCGGATCGTGAGTCACCATCACGATTGTCTTCTTAAACTCACTGTTCAGCCGCTCGAGGAGGGTAAGAATTTCGTAAGCCGATGTTTTGTCCAGATCCCCAGTTGGCTCATCAGCAACAAGTACTGTCGGGTCTGTGACAATTGCCCTTGCGATTGCGACGCGTTGCTCTTGGCCTCCGGACAGTTGACGTGGATAGTGATGGATGCGGTCACTGAGCCCAACGAGGTTTAACGCTGCCTCCACATGCTCACGTCGTTCTTTTTTCGAGAGTGGTGTCAAAAGAAGCGGCAGCTCAACGTTTTCGAAGGCTGTCAAAACAGGCATCAAATTATAGAACTGAAAGACAAACCCGATATGCCGCGAGCGCCATTTTGCAAGCGCAGACTCGCTGAGCGACGAAAGATCTGTGCCAGCGACCAGAATCGCGCCTGCGTTTGGCCTGTCAATGCCAGCAATGAGATTGAGTAGAGTTGTCTTCCCCGATCCCGATGGGCCCATCAAGCCTTGGAATTCCCCTTCTTCCACTGTCAGCGAGATGTCAGTCAGCACAGGGATTTCAAGACTATCACGCTGGTAGGACTTGAAAACGTTTTGAACCCTGATGATTGGTTCTGCCATAGATTCTCCAATGAAGAAGGACCTCTACTTAACTCTTACCTTTGTTCCTTGATTGATTCTGTCATCAACCCGCGCGACAACTCTTTCGCCTGCGCTGATTCCTTCTTTGACTTCCGTGAACATGCCGATTTGTTCACCTGTGACAACAATGACCTCCACGGCACGCTCATCTTGTACGAGAAAAACGACGTGCTTTCCCTCCCGCATTGCGATGGCGGCTGTGGGCACGGTCAATACTGATCGTGCCGACGCCGCCCGGGGGTCCAGGGGCTTTGATAGAAAAGTCGCTTTCGCGCTCATCTCAGGAAGGACGCGACTATCATAGGAGCGAAATTTCACTTTTGTCAGCACCGTTGCCTTCGCCCGGTCAGCCGTCGGAACAATCTTGCTTACATAGCCTTGATAACGCTGATCAGGATACGCATCGAGGACAATCTCACATGCCTGGCCAGGAGAGATGCGTTCAATGTTCGATTCGGAAACGTCGGTCTCGACCTCAAGCGAAGCCATGTCTGCAATGGTAACAACGGCACCGCGTGCATTCGATGCTGCCCCAAACGGTGCTACGACCTCGCCAACATCTGCAAGTTTCAATAGGACGGTTCCATCAAATGGGGCACGGATGCGCGTGTTTTCGAGCGCGACTTCTGCAGCAGTTACCGCTGCTTTTGCCGATGCAATCGAGGCGACGACACGCTTGTATCGAAACTCTGCCGCGTCGAAGTCTGCTTGTGAAGCTAACTTTTGCGCCAGGAGATTTCGCTGTCGCTCCAACGTTTGCTGAGCGTCGTTGAGTTCAGCTTCGAATGTCCGGAGGTTCTGTCGCGCTTGGTCAAGGTTCGCCTGAACATCTTCATCCTCAATGCGAGCGATGATTTGTCCCTTCTTGACGTGATCTCCTTCTTCAACACCAAGGAAAACGAGCCTGCCAGTCCCTTTTGATGCGACAGCCGCTTTGCGCTGTGCAACGACATACCCGCTGGCCGTCAGCACTGCATTTGCCTGTGCCGGAGATGTGAAAGCGGCGGTTACAAGCTGGACTTCCACCACAGAACTGAATCCCGCAGTAAAGATCAAATAACCTGCGACAGCGAGGACGAGTATGCCGACCACGATTACAATTGCGCGACTGAATCTCGACCGTCCGGCCTGAGGCTCAAGAGCTGGAGACCTTGTGATCCGCAGACCAGATAGATCGGCGTCTTTTGTGTCAGTTGTCATGAGCGAAATTGAACCCAACCCCCTCGATTGACGAACGAAGGATTGATTATCCCGACAGGCACATTTGGGAAATCCAACAGAACCTGTCGCTGGAACCGGGCTTAAGCTAAACCCAGGATGAGGGAAGACATATCAGAGAAGCGGGGCTTCTCTTGGAACTACTGTCATGCGGGCCACGCTTTAGTGAACAAGGTAGCAAATTTGAGGCTCATTATCAACGGAAAACATCATCCCACATAGTTTCACTTTGGTGGAAGGGATGAGAAGAACGAGCCCTCTTTGGTTCCTGCAGTGGAATCACTTCGGATGCGTAGGGATCTCCCAAGCCAAAGAAGATGATGTCTGTTGCCGCATCATATTGCCTGCGTTGTTTCAGGTAAGAGATCAATCAAACAGGAGTGATCCAATGCCTTTTGACATTTGTCTGAATTCTCCCTATTATTCTCTAAACTAATAATCAATGATCATCAAAATCTCGAGGCGCCATGCTTAAGAAAACCTATTCGAACACGAAGCGATTCTGTCGAGTGACATTTCAACTCCCATCTGGCCTGAAAGCGGAGACGGCCCGCCTTTGTGGAGAATTCAACGATTGGAGCACGAACTCCCATCCGATGAAGCGCCGCAAAGATGGGAGCTTCACGCTGACGCTTTCTCTCCAAGCTGGTCAAGAGTACCGCTATCGGTACCTGCTCGATGGAAAGCGCTGGGAGAACGACTGGGCTGCCGACGGGTACACGCCGAATGCATTCGGCAGCGATGATTCGCTCGTGAAAACATGACTCAGTCTTCAGAAGTTCGTTAGCAGTCTGTCCTCTTCGGATGTTCCAAATGAAATGTATCTACAGGCCTGCAGGGAGTGCTGAGTTTAATTTTTCAATTCTTCCTGTCGATCGTTCTATTGCTTCTCTCTTATTTGCCTACTCTCTCATGAAAGCAGGATAGAAACGCTTCCCTTCCTTTACCAACAACACCTTCTTACTCAGACGTTTTCTCATTTAAGTACAAGAAACAAGGAGATGGACTGATGCCAGGAATAGTGCGTTCTCTCTCGCGTAGTTTGGTGTGTGTGCTGTTCGTGCCAGTGTTGGTTCTCGGCCAAGGTGACCTCGGCTTTAATGGGAAATGGACGCTCATCCCGGAAAAAAGCACCGAGATCGATCTTTATGCCACGCTGTCTCTTGAGATTCAACAAGATACCTCGACCGTCACGATCATCCAAACATGGGGGAGTGGCCGGAGTTTCAAAGACACACTGAAGCTGAAAACGGACGGGTCGGTGAATCAGGTTCCCGTTCATGATAGAGTCTGGCCGACGAATGTGTTTATGGGGATCTCTATGCAGAAAGGGGCAACAGAACAGGTCAAGGCACTTTGGGAGAAGAACGGCACAGCCCTCAAAATTGAAAGGGACTACAGCGTGCTTGCTTCACAGGGGAAAGAACAAATCTCGAGCACCGAAACGTATCAACTCTCAAGTGAAAGGGAAACGCTCACGCTGAGGGTCGACCGGTCTACACGCAAGACTGGTCCGGAGGTCACGTATGTGTTCAAGAGGGCTGGCACAAAGGAAGCGTACTTTATGAAGCTCGGAGATAACTGGGAGATCGGAGGTAAACTTCCAGAGCAGGCGTTTCTCATAAGTCTGCAGGGAATCGCGAACACGGACGCTCCGAGGCTCTATTTTCTCTATCCAGATGACTGGCCATTCACCTACCCGCAATCAGTTTTTGATTTCTACAAGAATCAACGTGACTACACGTTCACTGAGCTGAAAACTCCTGAAGAGGCCTTGAAGACCCTGAAGGATTATGTCAAAGGATACGTCATCTGGGACAAATCGGTCCGGACCTCCCTTATCGTGGCTTTCACTGTCGCCGGGCTTGAGAAATCCGTTGTTGTCAGTGAAGAGATGGTCCCGATGGTGGAGAGTTTCGGGTTGAAGCCGGTAGCAGACTTTAGGGGTAAGCTCACAGGACAATCTGATGCACAGATATACAAGTGGGCATATGACGAGTATGGAAGCCGCTGCAGCAAAGACTTTGTGATATGGCTCGGCGGAGAGGCTGGCAAGATCATGAAGCCGGCAGTGGCCGACTTCGGAATTTGTAAGCAAGTGTTCTTCACTGATCTTTCGACGAAGCCAGGGGATGCAGAAGAGTATGCGCTTTCGAAGAAGATATTCAGCGAGATGAAGCCACTGTCCATGGTTATGGGCTGGCATTCATACGCTAAGGACCTAGAGAGAGATTTTGTGAAGCTGACATCTAGTTACGCCCTGCGAGTAGAGGGCTTGAACACCCTACCGAACATGAGCTTTAGTTATCAAGTCCCTGCATCGTCTGGGTTCAAGTTCAAGAACAATCACCATCTGGCACCAGGGAAGGCCTACACTCCCGAGAAGAAAGTCTACATTTCTTGTATCCAGACAGACGGCATTGGACTTGGGGCGTGGCTGAAGCCCGGGCGTGGAGAGATCCCATATGGCTGGGAAGTGACGATGAATTGGGTCTGGATGGCCCCATCGATGCTTGAGTATTTTTACGGCATGGCGACCCCCAATGATTATTTTATCGGCTGTCTCTCCGGTCCCGGCTACATGTATCCAAAAGCAATTCCCCCTCGATACATGCCCGAGGTCGTCGAGAAAGCTCAGGATCTCATGAAGCAACTTGACCTGAATGTCTTTGAGATCATGGATTACTCCGAAGGTGCTACCGTGGAAGGGAACACCGAGCTTACGAAGGAAGTGGTCGATGCGTATTACAAGGGAATGCCCGATGCGATTGGATTTGTGAATGGCTATGCCCCCGCATTCACATTTACGGTGAAAGATGGGAAGCCCCTGATCTCGTATGACTATTATCTGTCCCCAACTCGACCTGAGGCGGATGCTGTCGCGGATTTGCAGGAGCTGGCATCCATCAATGCCAAGCGGCCCTACTTCCTCCTTGTCCATGTCCGCGAGTGGAGCGATATTAAAAGGGTGAAAGGGATTCTGTCCAAGCTTAGCTCAGAATTCGAGGTCGTGCCTCTGGACATTTTCTTGACGATGGCTGGCCAAGAGCCCACTTTCCAAGAGCGATTCTTGAAGAGGTAGACGCTAGAATGCCCAGTATCGTGAGAGGTTGAGATGGAGCTTTCAGGACTTCACCTGCTTTTGACATACCAGTGTAATCGCGAGTGCGACCATTGCTTCGTCTGGGGTGGCCCAGAGCAAGATGGTGTCATGACTCTTGAGTGCATTCGCGAGGTTTTGAAACAGGCCAAAGATCTGGGCACAATTGAATGGATCTATTTCGAGGGTGGAGAACCCTTTCTCTACTACGTTCCCTTGCTCAGGGGAGTTCAGTTGGCGGCACGCCTCGGGTTTCAGGTTGGTCTCGTTTCAGACGCCTACTGGGCTACAACCATGGAAGATGCGCTCGCATGGTTGAGGCCCTTTTCAGAGTTAGTCCAGGATCTTTCGATCAGCAGTGATCGATATCACTGGGATGAGAAGCTTAGCCAACAAGCACAGAACGCCTGCGCAGCAGCAAAAGAGCTGGAAATCCCCGTCGGGGTCATCAGCATTGCTGAGCCAGAGATGCCGAATGCTGCCGCTCAAATTGGCAAGCTCCCTGTGGGCGAGTCTGCGGTGATGTATCGGGGACGGGCTGCACAGAAGCTCGTCTCGCGAGCCAAGCTTCACCCGTGGACAGAATTCACTCAATGTCCACATGAAGATCTTCGAGAGCCTGGCCGGGTGCACATAGACTCGTTTGGTAATTTGCACCTCTGCCAAGGTATCTCCCTGGGCAAGGTCTTTCGTACACCTCTGAGCGAAATCTGCAAGGCATACGATCCCGATTCTCACCCCATCACAGGCCCGCTCCTCAAAGGTGGTCCGGCTGAGCTGGTTCGTCAGTTTGCACTTCCACACATGGAAACGTATGCCGATGCATGCCATCTGTGCTATGAGGTTCGCAGCACCCTGAGAAGCTGTTTTCCGGATATCCTTGGGCCGGATCAAATGTACGGCTCGCCGGGTAAACATCCGGCAAGCAAACTTGCGTGATAGGAGCTGATGTTGTCGGTCAACTGTGATTTACCCTCTTGATTTTTTAGCTCTTGAGTGTTAAGATTAAAAGCCAAAAAAAAACGGAGGTCCCCATGGCAAAGGTCGCACGTGGTATTTACTTCAAGGCAGCTCTCGAAGACAAACCGGGCGCCTTGTTGAAAGTCATGCAAGATCTCAAGGTGAAGAACATCGCCTTGGCAGGTCTTTGGGGTTTTGCTACCTCTCAAGGCAAAGCACAGCTCTATGTAGTCCCGAAAAACCCGGACAAGCTGAGAAATGCCTGGAAAGCGTCAGGATTGCTGGCCGAGGAGGGCACGGGCTTTTGGATTAAAGGCACAGACCGTACTGGAGCTTTGAGTATGAGTCTGGAAGCGTTGGCCAGCGCTGGGGTCAACCTTGGCGCCATGCATGCAATCGCAGTTGGTGGTCAGTTCGGGTCTTTTTTTTGGGTCAACGCTGCGGATGTGCAGAAGACTGCTGAGGCTTTGAGCGTAAAGTAAGATGCTCGGTTAACGAGAGGTGAATCGGAAGGCGAGCATTTGTGGGCACTTGTAGTTGGTCAGCTTCTGACCCTCCCGCGAAATGCGGGAGGATCGGATTTTTTTTACCCCTTCCTTTCCGCAATCATTGTCCGACCGAAGAATGAAGAGTCCTCCTCCTTTGTTGGCTGGAACTACACAAGATGTTACTTGCTCGATGTGTCGATGGGGAGTAGATGTTCGAGTGGTGCTATAATCGAGAGCAAGAGAAGACGATCTAATGATGTGTCCCCAACGGGATTCGGACCCGTGTTTTCACCTTGAAAGAGTGATGTCCTAGGCCGGCTAGACGATGGGGACAGATAAAATTCGAAAGTCAAAAATCAAAAAGAGGAAGGTGAGATTACTCCGAAGAAAATGGGCCGTCGTTCCGTCTTCTATTTTGATTTTTTATTTTTGACCCTTGACTTATTCTCGGGTGTCCAGAGGGACTTCCCGACACACAGCGTCGGGATGAACTCCCCCTCGACCTCCAGGCCGACAACTTCCAATTCGACCCACGAACATCTTGTGTGAGTGGCTGTCGAATTGAGAATCCCGCGCATTTAGGCGGGACTGGATCTCTTGGGTGTCCAGAGGGACTCGAACCCTCGACCTCCAGGGCCACAACCTGGCGTTCTGACCAACTGAACTATGGACACCATGTACTGCTTTCTTAGCTGACTGATCCCGACGAATAGCGTCGGGATCCTCAATTTGACAGTTGAGTTAGCATCACTTCGTTCGCCAACTCAAGTCAAATTGGGACTGAACTATGGACACCGTGTATGCCCCTTGTAGGCCCGGCGCGAATCGAACGCGCAACCCTCAGCTTAGAAGGCTGATGCTCTATCCGATTGAGCTACGGGCCCATGGTTCTTCTGTTCTATACACGAAGGCCAAGTCGGCTTTAGGCCGGATTTAGTGCTTGTTCGTGTAGGATCGCGCCAAGTCTTGTATCGAAAGGTAAGAAGAAACACGCAGAAATTCAATCGAACCAGTCTTTCGAACCCAGACCCGGCATCAGAGGCGTTTCGTGGATCCTGGGCGATTCGAACGGAGCAGAGTCCACGCTTGATTTTTCAAGAAACCAGAGGTATTTTTGTTCTGGGCCTCGCAGCAAGACGAGTTGCCTGTCAAGCCAGTTCGCTCACCGCCGGGGATCCTATCTTTCGCGAGTAATATCTTGCAGGCCAATACTCTTCTCTCAGCTTTTTCCTTTGCTCCTTGCGTACATAATGCCAGATGGTTTGACTTTCTTGCGTTGCTCCCATCCTGGAGGCAGCCAGCAACACGGCTACTCATTAAAATATGAAGGGACGAACGGAACGATTCTCAACGGGCCTGTGTTCGGGCGAATGGCTAGAACTTGACAAGAGCGAGCATAGCAGCGTTCTGCGGTTGCTTTTCGAGTGAGATATCAACTTTCTCTCCACGCTCATTAATCAGTTCAATCAACAATCAAGAGAATCTCCAGTGTTCGGCAGAAACGTCTGGTGTGTCTTTTGAGACGAGCAGAGTAATCGCCGAAAGTTGTTTTCAGAAAGGACCATCTCCATGACCCAAGTTTCCACAAAGGATCTTTCTTCTTCAGGGTTGGATAACCTATGCATTAACACGATCCGATTTCTGTCAATTGATGCTGTACAGAAAGCGAATTCTGGCCACCCCGGGTTGCCGATGGGCGCGGCCCCAATGGCGTATGTTCTTTGGACACGCTTCTTGAAACACAATCCTGCTCACCCACAATGGTGGGACCGAGACCGGTTTGTCCTTTCGGCAGGACACGGCTCCATGCTTCTCTACAGCTTACTCCATCTGACCGGCCATGCCGAGATGACACTGGACCAAATCAAAAGCTTTCGTCAGTGGGGGAGCATCACGGCTGGTCATCCCGAGCGCATCCCGTCTGCAGGTATTGAGACGACAACCGGCCCACTAGGTCAGGGTTTTGGTACTGGTGTTGGAATGGCGATCGCGGAGAATTATTTGTCTGCACGCTACAATCGCCCGGGGATTGAGATTGTTAATCATTACACCTACGGCATCGTAAGCGACGGTGACTTGATGGAAGGTGTCGCATCCGAAGCGGCTTCGCTTGCGGGGCATCTAAAGCTTGGCAAACTGATCTACTTATATGATGACAATCGTGTGTCACTTTCCGCATCCACAGGTATCACTTTCACGGAGGATTGTGCCAAACGATTCGAGGCGTATGGTTGGCACACGCAATCCGTTGCAGATGGTAACGACGTGGAAGCTATTGATCGTGCCATCCGTGCCGCACAGAATGATACGGAGCGTCCATCGCTCATTCTGATACGCACGCACCTTGGCTACGGTTCACCTCACAAGCAGGATACATTTGAGGCGCACGGCTCGCCGCTCGGTGAAGAAGAGGTGAAGCTGACGAAACAGAGCCTCGGTCGGCCCTTAGAACCCGCCTTCTATGTCCCTCAAGAAGTGTCTGATCATTTTCAGAGATCGGTTGAACATGGTGCGCAGGCTGAACTAGAGTGGAATGATAGACTCTCCTCTTACGCGAAAGCATTTCCAGATTCTGCTGAGGAGTTCCGGCAGGTTATGCTCGGAGAACTACCGCAAGGTTGGGATGTCGACATACCTTCATTCCCAGCCGACGCTAAGGGGATCGCTACTCGCGTCGCGGCTGGCAAGGTGTTAAGTGCGATTGCGACAAAGCTTCCAACTCTCATTGGTGGGTCCGCGGACTTGGACCCCTCCACCCATACTCTCCTGAAAGGCTTGGGTGATTTCGAAAGTCCAAAAGCAGGCGGCGGAGATCAACAAGGTTCAGCAGGTGGTGGTTGGAATTATGCGGGACGCAATATACACTTCGGCGTGCGTGAACATGCCATGGGCGCGATCTCGAATGGCCTTGCTGTTCACGGTGGCATAATCCCGTATTGTTCCACGTTTTTTGTTTTCTCCGATTACATGCGCCCCTCGATTCGCCTGGCTGCCCTGATGAAACAACATGTGATCTATGTCTTCACTCATGATAGCATCGGGGTGGGCGAGGATGGCCCGACTCATCAACCCGTCGAGCATCTTGCTTCGCTTCGTGCGGTGCCCAACCTCATTGTCGTCCGTCCGTGTGATGCAAACGAAACCGCCGTCGCTTGGCGTGTTGCAATTGAGACGCGCGATCGACCCGTTGCTTTAGT
Organism: Bacteroidota bacterium; assembly: GCA_049589195.1. Classification (GTDB taxonomy): domain Bacteria; phylum Bacteroidota; class Ignavibacteria; order UBA10030; family JAHEZR01; genus JBAWAH01. The sequence goes on from JBAWAH010000034.1 coordinate 45,771, forward strand.
ATTAAGCCGACAGAATGTGCCCACGCTTGATCGTACACGATATGCTTCTTCACAAGAACTCCGTCGTGGAGCCTACGTTTTGGCCGATGCACCAAGTGGACGTCCGCAAGTGATTCTGGTTGCCAGCGGATCAGAAGTTCAGCTGATTGTTGAAGCACGGGAGAAGTTGCTCGCTCAGAAGGTGGAAGCGCGGATCGTTTCAATGCCCAGTTGGAAATTGTTTGATGCTCAGACACAAGAATATCGCGACTCGGTTTTGCTGCCATCGGTACAGGCACGGCTTGCAGTGGAGGCTGGCGTTTCGCAGGGTTGGCATCGTTATGTAGGCGCCCAGGGTGATGTTGTCAGCGTAGATCGTTTCGGTGCTTCGGCCCCCGCGAATATTCTTATGCAGAAATATGGTCTGACTGCTGAGAACGTCTTCCAGCGAGCCCTCGCCCTAGTTCACAGAGGCCCGGGAACATGATGTGTGAAGATTCCAACACCGAAGAAGGAGATGGTGGGTTACAGTTCATGACACGAGGAGATTGCATGGGCTCAGGCCAGAAGGCAGCCATCGGGAAATTCGTGGGACAGGAGTAGGACTCCAGTGGAAATCTACGCTTCATCAGAACCAACGGTCATCGTAATTGCCGGCGCTGGAGGCGATCTGACGTGGCGAAAGCTTATACCAGCGCTGTACGACTTGTTCACAGACAATTGGCTGCCCGAGCGCTTCCTTGTCATTGGGGTTGATCGGATATCAATGAGCGAGGATGAATTTCGGGAGCGCCTCCGCCAAGGAGTGGACCAATTCTCCAGACGCGGCAAGACTGATCCCAAATCATGGGATACGTTCGCGTCCCACCTAAGATTCCTGTCGACCGATTTCAGCGCTGCGGGAGCTTTTACGTCCTTGTCCGACCAACTCTGTGAGCAGGACAAAGCGTGGGGCACCAAGGCAGCCCACATTTTTTACCTGGCCGTGCCGCCGATGATGGTGGAAGTCATCGGGCAGCAGATGGAAGAGGCACGCCTCTGTCTTGAGCGTGAGCGAGTCCGTGTTGTAGTCGAAAAACCGTTTGGCCATGATCTTGCATCAGCTCGAGCTCTGAATGCTGCACTCACGAGGGTCTTTGCTGAATCGCAGATCTATCGGATTGATCATTACCTGGGGAAGGAAACGGTGCAGAACATCCTTGCCTTCCGGTTTGCGAACGGTCTCTTCGAGCCGATCTGGGATCGCCGTTATATCGACCATGTGCAAATCACCGTTGCAGAGCAAGTGGGGGTTGAGCATCGCGGTTCCTACTACGAACATGCTGGCGCGCTGCGCGATATGGTCCAGAATCATCTTCTGCAAATTCTGTGTTTGATCGCGATGGAGCCGCCCGTTTCTTTCCAGGGAGACGAAATTCGCAACAAGAAAGGAGATGTTCTCCACGCCATTCGCTCGATTCAGCCAGAGCGTGTTCAAGAAGTCTCAGTCCGTGGCCAGTACGCCGCCGGTTGGATCAGGGGGCATCGCATCCCGGGCTATCGTTCGGAGCCAAATGTCTCTCCGGATTCGCCCTCAGAAACATTTGCTGCTCTCAAGCTCTTTGTTGACAACTGGCGCTGGCAAGACGTGCCTTTCTACCTGAGGACGGGAAAGCGTTTGGCAGGCAAGGTCTCTGAGGTTTCTGTTCAGTTTCGACCTGTGCCTCATCTGGCTTTTCCTCACGAAGCGTTGAGCGAATTGCAGCCGAACCGTTTGGTGATCCGAATTCAGCCGGAGGAGGGAATAACTGTTCGCTTCCAAGCGAAACAACCCGGCCTCATGATGCGACTGCGCCCCGTGGATATGCGGTTCAGCTACCGTGAGGCGTTTGGCGGTGTTTCTCCGGAAGCATACGAGACTCTTCTGCTTGACGTTATCAGAGGTGATGCGACTCTCTTCTTGCGAGACGATCAGGTCGAAGCAGCGTGGTCGGTCATCATGCCGGTTCTTGACACTTGGGCAGCGGTAGCGCCCATTGACTTTCCAAATTACCAAGCTGGCACTTGGGGACCTGAAGCAGCAGAAGTGCTCGTTGCGAAGGATGGGCGAAGCTGGATTCAACCCACAGTTCCGGAAGAAGAACAGGAAAAGGGTTCCGGTGAATGATCCAAGTTCTTCCAGATCTCGAGGCTGTGAGTCGCGCGGCTGCAGAGCTGCTGGTGAACCAGGCACGAGAAGCGATCAGAGATCGTGGTCAGTTCAGCCTCGTGCTGTCGGGGGGTCACACACCCCGTCGTCTGTATGAGCTCCTATCTAGCGATCCCTTTCGAGATCAGATCTCTTGGGAGCGGGTGCACATTTTCTGGACGGATGAGCGGTGCGTCCCACCCGATGACCCTCGAAGCAATGAACGCATGGCTCGCCGATCACTGCTCGACCATGTTCCTATTCCACCTTTACAGATTCACCCAATTCATTGCACCCAACGAGTTCGTGATGCCGCCGTGGAGTATGAGTCTCTCCTCCGGACTTTCTTCAAGGATGGAGCACCTCGATTTGACTTTGTGCTTCTGGGATTAGGCGAAGATGGGCATACAGCTTCACTTTTTCCTAACACAAACGTGTTGGAAGAGCGTGAGCGCTGGGTTGCTGGACTCTATGTCGACGAGCAAGATTTGCACCGGATCACCTTGACTGTTCCAATCATCAATCAGGCAGCAGTAGTGGCCTTTTTGGTTTCGGGTGCTTCCAAAGCTCGGATCCTACATGAGGTGTTGGAAGGCCCGTCCGATCCCCATCGGTTGCCCGCTCAGTTTATTCGCCCGATAAGTGGTAAATTGATCTGGTTGGTGGATGAGGAATCTGCTATGTTACTAAAGCATATATGATAACCATAGGCGAGTGCGAATTGCATGGCAATGGCGACATCACTGATGGCATCGGCAAATTGAATAACATAGAGGGTGATATTCAAAGAGACAGAGGAGGGCAAGATGTCTGATTTCCAATATCTCATTGTTGGAGGCGGAATGACTGCCGACGCAGCAGTGCGGGGTATACGCCAGGTCGACACGTCGGGGAAGATCGGGATTATCAGCAATGAAGGCCATCCACCGTACAATCGCCCTCCACTATCGAAGGCGCTGTGGAAGGGCGAATCATTGGAGAAAGTGTGGCGAAAGACTCCCACGGAGAATGTGGAAATCCAGCTATCGAGAACGGCTACAAGCATTGATACGAAGAAGAACTGCGTGGTTGATGACGGAGGCACGATACACTCATTCGAAAAGCTCCTCCTCGCAACAGGTGGAAGAGTGCGACGGTTACCCTGGAATATGGAGGGCATTGTTTATTTCCGAACTCTTGATGACTACCAAAAGCTTAGAGCATTAACGGAACAAGGAGAACGATTTGCTGTGATCGGTGGAGGCTTTATTGGGTCTGAAATAGCAGCCGCGTTGACGATGAACCGCAAATCGGTCACAATGATTTTCCCCGAAGAAGGAATTGGAGCACGCGTCTACCCGTCGGCACTCTCTCGCTTCCTCAACTCATTCTATCAAGCGAAGGGAGTTGAGGTTTTTGCAGGGCATCAAGTGTCCGATATTGAGAAGCGAGGCACGAAATTCATCATCCGAACACCAGACGGCAAACAATGGGAGGTTAATGGTGTAGTTGCAGGTATTGGCATTCTGCCAAATGTGGAGCTTGCTCAATCGGCGGGACTGGCGGTTGAGAATGGAATCCGCGTTGATGAGTTTCTGCGGACGACACATCCAGACATCTTCGCGGCTGGCGATGCTGCAAACTTCTACGACCCCGCTCTGGGCAACAGAATCCGAGTTGAACACGAGGACAATGCAAACATGACGGGGGAAATTGCTGGCAAGAACATGGCTGGCAGCGCAATCCCATATCAGCATCTCCCCTTCTTCTACTCTGACCTGTTCGAGTTAGGATATGAAGCCGTTGGGGAACTCGATGCGCACCTTGAGATTGTTGAGGATTGGAAAGAAGAATTCCACGAGGGCGTAGTGTACTATATGAAGGCTGGGCGTGTGAGGGGAGTCCTTCTTTGGAATACTTGGGGCCAAGTGGATGCGGCGCGAAAGCTAATTGCGGAACGAGGCCCCTTCAAGGCTGAGAATCTAAAAGGACGCTTGCCGGGCTAGAAACAACTGTATGGGCAATGACACAACATTGATATTCAAGGGAGTTTCTCATGTTTACCCTGAATGCGAAGCGACACCTTTGTGGGGGGATTATTCTCATGCTTTTCGGATTCACTTTCCTTTCACCTGACGGTCGAACCCAGGCACAAGACTTTCTTCACGAGTCTAAGGCCGAGAAGGACGCCCGGATGGAGTGGTGGCGGGAGTCACGCTTTGGATTATTCATTCATTGGGGTTTGTACTCAATCCCCGCTGGGGAGTGGAAAGGAGGCACGGACCATGCGGAGTGGATCCGGACGACGGCTGAGATCCCTCTCAAAGAGTACGAGAAGTTCGTCGGTCAATTCAATCCAGTGAGATTTGATGCAAAAGAATGGGTTCGGATCGCCAAGAATGCGGGAATGAAATACATCGTTATAACGTCCAAGCACCACGATGGCTTTTGTTTGTTCGATTCCAAGTACACTGACTTCGATGTGATGTCAACGCCATTCAAGCGCGATATTCTGAAGGAGTTAGCAGAGGCGTGTCATAAGGAAGGGATTAAGTTGTGCTTTTATCATTCCATCATGGACTGGCATCATCCTGATTATCTCCCTCGCAGGGGATGGGAAAAAGATCGGTCATCCGAAGGGGCGAGTTTCGACCGGTACGTAGAGTACATGAGAAACCAGTTGAAGGAACTCCTCACGAACTGCGGTGAGATCGGGGTACTTTGGTTTGACGGAGAGTGGGAGGAAACTTGGAATAGCCAGTACGGGACTGACCTTTACAATTATGTGAGAAGCCTCCAGCCGAACATCATCATCAACAACCGCGTTGGTGCTGGGCGATCGGGGATGGCTGGATTGACAAAAGAGGGTGAGTTTGCTGGTGATTTCGGAACCCCTGAGCAGGAGATCCCAGTTACAGGGCTTCCAGGAGTTGACTGGGAAAGCTGCATGACGATGAACGACCACTGGGGCTACAACAAAGCTGACACGAACTGGAAATCCAGCGAGGATTTGATCCGGAAGCTGGTGGATATTGCCTCCAAAGGCGGCAACTTTCTGCTCAACGTTGGCCCTACATCGGAGGGGCTTTTCCCTCAGGTCAGTGTTGATCGTCTCCAGAAAATCGGCCAATGGATGAGAGTCAACGGCGAATCGATCTACGGCACGCAGGCATCCCCGTTTCATTCAACGCCGTGGGGAAGATGTACACAGAAGACTCTACCGAGTGGAGACACGCGTCTTTACTTGCATCTCTCTCGCTGGCCGGAGGACGGACAACTATCTGTCCCAGGTTTGGGGATCGATCCTCGGCAGGCATACATGCTGACCGACCAGTCTCGCTCATTGAGTTTCAATCGAGTCAGAGATACATTGGTCGTCACTGTCCCTCCTGTGCCGCCGGATACGCTCGATCGCATTCTCGTGTTGGAGTTCAGCGGAAGTGTGCTCACATATCATCCAGCAGAAATTCTAGTTGCCGCGCCTTTCTTCATCAGTTCTCTGGATGTTGCGTTGGCGGTGCCATCAACAGAGCTTGAAATCCACTACACATTAAATGGAAGCACGCCGACACAGGATTCTCCCAACTACTCGGGCCCAATTCGGTTGACGCAGTCGTCGATTGTGAAAGCGTGTTCATTCTATGGAGGCCGCTCGGTGAGTGATGTCGTTGAGAAGGAATTCAAAAAAGTGGAGCCTCTGCCATCGGTGGAAGAGAAAGATCTCGTCAAAGGCTTGAGGTATGAATATTATGAGGGCGATTGGGACCGCCTGCCCGCCTTTGAACAGCTTCATCCGATTACGGTGGGAATCACCCCGACAGTCGATCTTGAAAAGCGCCAACGAGATGAAAAATTCGGGCTCCGGTTTCAGGGATATCTTGCGATACCGGACAATGATGTGTACGTGTTTTCTCTTTCCTCAGACGATGGCAGCAAACTCTACATTGGCGATCAGCTTGTGGTTGACAATGATGAGCTCCATGGCTCTCTTGAGAGGCGAGGTTTCGTCCCCCTTGCGAAGGGATTGCATCCCATGACCCTCACCTACTTTAATAAGCTCGGCGGCAAAGAGCTGAATCTACGCATGGCTGCCATTGGAGAGAGTTTTCACTCGCTTTCTCCAGAGGAGATTAGCCATAAGCCCTGATACTCGATTGAGATGCAGGAATACCATCGCCGGGCCTTTTGCGTTCACCTAGTCATGGTATTCGTGTGCGTTTAGAATGCGCGGGCTCCCCGCCTTCATCAATGATCAGGAGATGTCTCTATGAACCGGATCACACCTGCCTTGCTTTTGGTAGCCAGCATCTTTTTTACATCCTCGTCCATTCACACCCAGGAGGTGCCTTTGTATAAGAATCCATCGGGCGATGTTGAGAAGAGAATTGAAGATCTCCTCTCCCGAATGACGCTTGAAGAGAAGATTGATATGATTGGAGGATACGAGGACTTCTACATACAGCCGAATGAACGGCTGGGTATACCAAAGATCAAAATGGCTGACGGCCCACTCGGCGTACGGAATTACGGCGAAGCAACTGCATTCCCAGCAGGGATCTCTATTGCGGCGTCGTTTGACCCGGAGCTGATGCGTGAAGTCGGTGTCGCCATCGGAAAAGAAGCCCGCTCGAAGGGTGTCCATATTATGCTGGCACCCGGAGTCAATATCTACCGTGCACCCATGTGTGGGCGCAACTTTGAGTATTTTGGAGAAGATCCGTTTCTCGCCGGACGGATGGCTGCTGCATACGTGAAGGGGGTGCAGAGTCAAGGTGTCGTCACGACTGTGAAGCATTTCGCTGCCAACAACCAGGAATATGACCGCCACAATGTGAGTTCGGACATGGACGAGAGGACATTGCAGGAAATATATCTCCCCGCATTCAAGGCGGCAGTGCAGGAAGGTGGCTCGGGTGCGGTAATGACCTCCTATAATCTTGTGAATGGCGTGCATTCTTCGCAGAACGAACATCTGATCAAAGATATCCTCAAAGGTCAGTGGAAATTCGATGGCTTTGTCATGTCCGATTGGACATCGACATACGATTCCATTGCGGCGGCGAATGCAGGGCTCGATCTGGAGATGCCTTCTGGCGCACTTATGAATCGGAAGAATCTCCTCCCCGCAATCAAAGAAGGAAGTGTGAAGGAATCCACGATCGATGACAAAATCCGCCGGATGCTGAGAGTGATGTTTCGGTTTGGATTCTTTGATCGTCCGCAGGAAGTGCCGAGTCTCCCGCTCTACAGTCCGGATTCGCGCTTGGTTGCATTGAGAGCTGCTCGTGAAGGAATTGTTTTGTTGAAGAACAAAGATCATCTCCTCCCGCTTGATCGCGCTAAGGTAAAGTCGATTGCAGTTGTAGGACCCGACGCGCACCCCGCAGTTACTGGGGGTGGTGGCAGTTCGTTGGTGAGACCATTTCGGTCAGTGAGCGTCTTGGATGGAATGATTCAGGCGGCTGGCAACAAAGTGAGTGTCTATTACCATCCAGGTTTGCAGACAGACATGGCTGCTCTTCTTAAGAAGGGGAACTTCTTCACCGGAAAAGAGAGAGGTTTACGCGGTGAGTACTTCTCCAACACGAACCTTGACGGCAAGCCAGCGTTTGCTCGAAATGATGAGAGAATTGATTTTGACTGGACCAATGGGCCAGCTCCAGGATTCTCCTCCACGAAATATTCAGTTCGATGGACAGGCATGATCCACATAGACCAGGAGGGCCTCTACGGTTTCATCGTCAGGGGCGATGACGGCTTCAGGTTGTTCTTGGACAACCATCTTGTCATCAATCAGTGGAGAGACCAAGCTGCCACAACCGAAACGGTGCAGCGGTTCTTCCTGGCAAACAGCAATCACGAAATCAAGCTTGAGTATTACCAGAACGAAGGCGGAGCGACGATTTCATTTGGCTGGGGTAAGATCGAGCGGCATCCGGACAAGCGTGCAGTCGACTTGGTAGCAAGGACTGACGCTGCTGTCGTTTGTGTCGGTTTCAATGCACGGACCGAATCAGAAGGAGCTGATCGCAAGTTTGAGTTGACTCCCGAGGAAGAGCAATTGATCAATGAGGTCGCCACCGTCAATCACCATACGATTGTCGTGCTCACGGCAGGCGGCAACGTCTCGATGGTGAACTGGATTGATCATGTCGGAGGGGTGCTTCACTCTTGGTATCCCGGGCAAGAGGGTGGAACAGCGATTGCTGAAATTCTTTTTGGCGATGTGAATCCATCGGGAAAACTGCCGGTTTCATTCGAGAAGAAGTGGGAGGACAACGCGTGTTTCAATAGTTATTATGATCAGGATGGTGACAAACACGTTCGATATTCAGAGGGAGTATTCTTAGGCTACCGGCACTTTGATAGTTCTAGCGTTGAGCCAATGTTTCCGTTTGGATATGGATTGTCATACACGACTTTTGAGTACAAAAACCTGACGCTAAGCTCAAATGAGATGAGGCAAGGCGAGAAATTGAAGGTGAGTCTTGATGTCACGAACTCGGGACAATGCGAAGGTGCCGAGGCCGCTCAACTCTACATTCGGGATGTTGAATCGAGTGAGTCACGTCCGGCAAAAGAGTTGAAGGGTATCTCCAGAGTTGCGTTGAAGCCTGGGGAAACAAAAAGACTGGAGCTCGAAGTAGGTGAAGACGCCCTTTCTTTCTACAGCATGAAAAGGAATAGATGGATTGCAGAGCCTGGTGAGTTCGAAGTACTGGTTGGAAGCTCGTCACGGGATATCAGGTTGAGGAAGGTATTCACTTTGAAAGGACAACAGTGAGCGCAAAAGTATGAAAGCCCAGACCACTCGACGTTCCGTCCAGGGAGAACTGCTCAAACTCTCTCACGAACTGGGAAAGCCGGAGTATAGGCTGGCAATCTTCGGTGAGGGAAACACGTCGGCCTTGGTTGATGAGAAGACCTTCTTCATCAAGGCCAGCGGGGCTGAGTTGCGAACGCTTAGGCGAGATCAGCTTGTCCGAGTTCGGTTCGAAACGGTCCTGCCTATGCTCGATCGAGAATTGGATCAGGATCAGATACGAGACACCTTGCTGGCCTCACGAGTGGATCCCAAAAGTCTCAAGCCCTCCGTGGAAACCATTTTCCATGCCTGGTTGCTCAAACAGGAAGGAGTGAAGTTTATCGCCCATACTCACCCGACCGAGGTCAACAAAATCCTCTGTTCTGGGCGAGCAGAAGATTTCGCTGAGCGCCGTCTCTTTCCAGATGAAGTTGTCTACTGTGGCCCGAAGTCACTGCTCCTTGAATATGTGGATCCAGGGGCACGGCTCGCAACCGCTATTCGCGACCGCTGGAATCAGTTTGTCGTAAAGAGTGGCTACACGCCGCGGCTGATTTTGATCGCCAACCACGGGCTCGTTGCTGTTGGCTCAAGCCCTGAAGCTGTCCTCGCCGCCACTCTGATAGCCGTGAAGGCCGCAGAGGTATTCGCGGGTGCGTGCGCTCTTGGCAATCCAGTTTTTATGGATCCAGAGGAGGTCTTCCACATTCACAGTCGGCTTGATGAGCACTATCGACAAAAGCAACTCAAGCTCTAATCATGGCAGATGTGAAGAGATATATTGCATTTGACCTCGGGGCCGAAAGCGGACGGTGTGTCGTTGGTGAACTGAAGAACGACAAACTCGACCTCCATGAAGTTCATCGATTCCCAACGCACACCGTGACATACAACCGTGACCTATTCTGGGATATTCTCGTAGTCTTCGAGGAGATGAAGATTGGCCTCTCTCGGGCGGGGCAGAAGTTTGGTTCCCACTTTGATGGTATTAGCGTTGATACGTGGGGAGTTGACTACGTTCTATTAGACCGCGACGGCTGGTTGCTCGGTTACCCGCATCATTATCGCTCTTGTCGGTTGGACGGCATGATGGAAAAAGCTTTCAGGGTAGTTCCGAGGGAAGAGATTTATAGCCGAACGGGCATTCAGTTTATGCAGATCAACACACTCTACCAACTCTTGGCTGAAAAAGAACAGCAACTCAACATGCTTGGTGTGGCTGATCACTTTCTGCTCATGCCTGACTTCTTCCATTATCTCCTTTCCGGAACAAAGAAAGCTGAGTACACTATCGTCTCGACCACGCAGCTCTCCGATCCGCGGCGTCGGAACTGGTCGTGGGAGTTGATTAAGGACTTTGGCCTGCCCGAGAAAATCTTCCCTGAGGTTGTGGAACCGGGGACGTTGCTGGGGCACCTTCTCCCAGAGCTTGCCGAGAAGACAGGCCTCGACCCTGAAACCCCTGTCATCGCAGGTGCCAGTCACGATACCGCCGCCGCTGTCGCTTCGGTTCCTGCCTCGCAGGGAAGTTGGGCTTACCTGAGTTCAGGAACATGGTCACTCATGGGTGTCGAATTGGAAAGCCCTCTTATCAATCAGCAGAGTCTGAAGAGGAATTTCACCAATGAAGGAGGCGTCTTAGGCACCACTCGTTTTCTGAAGAACATCATGGGTTTCTGGATTCTCCAAGAATGTCGGCGTGCTTGGGAAAAGGATGGGAGTGTGTACGACTACAGCACATTGGCGAGACTCGCTTCTCAAGAGCGACCTACGGAGGCGTGGATTGATCCTAACGACAAACGCTTTCTTCAACCCGGTGACATGCCAGGGAAGATCATCTCCTTCCTCAAGGAAACCAATCAAAACTGCAGAGATGAAACTGGGTGGATCACTCGCTGCATCCTGGAAAGCTTGGCGTTCAAGTACCGGCTGACGTTCAAGGAGCTCGAGGAGTTGACAGGAAAACGGATTAATCGCCTGCACGCGGTCGGTGGTGGCATCCGAAATGAGCTCCTCTGCCAGATGACCGCCGATGCAATCGATCGCGAAGTCATTGCAGGACCAATTGAGGGAACCGTAGTCGGCAACATTGGTGTGCAGGCAATAGCGATGGGCCAACTTGCCGGCCTTGAAGCACTCAGGAATGTGGTGCACAAGTCGTCTGACCTCAAATCTTACCAACCGAAACAAGCGGCGTACTGGGAGAAGCACGAGGAATTCTTTCGATCGTTGTTGGAGGGCTAACTGGCAGCCTAGGTCATTTGCATGGAACGTGGAGATTTTCCTTCCTGTGGCGAAAGACTCCATCCGAATGAAGCTTTAGGAGATAAAATGAATAAGATCGCTTCGCTTTTCCTTCTGCCTTTGATCCTTTTATCCTCAAAGGCATTTGCCCAAACCATCTGGCTCGATGAACTCGACTTGACCAGCATGCAAGCGGGCTGGGGATCTCCTCAGCAGCGAAAGTCCGTAGGCGGAGATGCACTGAGCATCGCGGGCCAAAGGTTTGATCGGGGAGTTGGAACACACGCTGTAAGCACGTTCCTACTCAACCTCGACAAGAAGGGGAAACGATTCACCGCTCTTGTGGGAGTTGACGACGAAACTGGAGACAAGGCATCCATCGTTTTCTCCGTACTCGGAGACAAGAGAGTTCTCTGGGAAAGTGGACTGATGAAAAGAGGGGACACTGCAAGAAAGGTCGATCTCGATGTAGAGAACATCAAGCTCTTGGGACTGTTAGTGGGCGGTGCGGGTGACGGAATTGACTACGATCATGGTGATTGGTGTGACGCAAAACTTGAATTCTCAGAGAATCGCGCGCCGTCCGAAATTATACAAAGGGATTTCGTCAACAGGGAACCCTATATCATGACTCCAAAGGTTCCTGATCAACCGAGAATCAATGGTGCCAAAGTCTTTGGTGTCCGTCCTGGAAATCCATTCCTCTATACGGTTGCAGCGACGGGGAAACACCCCATGAAGTTTTCTGCACAGAATCTACCCGAGGGCTTAGCGCTCGCCGCTTCATCTGGAAGAATTATTGGGGCGATGAAGCAGCCTGGGGAATACAAAGTCACATTGATTGCTAGAAATGAGTTCGGTCAGGCCCAACGTGAGATTCGAATCCTCGTCGGTGACAAAATCTGTGTCACTCCTCCAATGGGATGGAACAGCTGGAATTGCTGGGCTTGTGCAGTCGACGATCAGAAGGTTCGTGCTGCCGCGGATGCAATGGTAACGACAGGACTCATCAATCATGGCTGGACATACATCAACATTGATGATTGTTGGGAGATCAAACCTGACGCGACCGAGGCTCAGCTCCAAGGGGAGCAGCGCGATACAAACGGGAGGATCAACACCAATAAGAAGTTTCCGGATATGAAAGCCTTGAGTGATTATGTTCACAGTGAAGGTTTGAAACTGGGAATCTATTCGTCACCTGGGCCGTTGACCTGCGCTGGGTTTGCCGCGAGCTATGAACACGAGCAGAAGGACGCTCAACAGTTTTCCGATTGGGGAATCGACTATTTGAAGTACGATTGGTGTTCGTATGATAGGATCGCCAAAGATCGGAGCCTTTCCGAACTGAAGAAGCCATACATTGTGATGCGGTCAGCTCTCGATAACGTCCAGCGTGACATCGTGTACAGTCTTTGCCAGTATGGTTGGGGAAACGTGTGGGAATGGGGTGCCGAGGTGGGTGGAAACTGTTGGCGCACGACGGGAGATATCACTGACAACTGGCAGAGCATGTCAACGATTGGATTCGGTCAGGCCGGTCATGAGAAGTATGCCGGACCCGGACACTGGAATGATCCAGATATGCTCGTAGTGGGACTTGTGGGATGGGGTCCGCAGTTGCATCCGACGAAACTCACTCCCGATGAACAATATACGCACATCAGTTTGTGGAGTCTCCTTTCAGCGCCTTTGCTCATCGGATGCGACTTGAGCAAGCTTGATGATTTCACGTTGAACCTCTTGACCAACGATGAAGTCATTGAGATAGACCAGGATCCGCTGGGCAGTCAAGCGAAACGCCTGTCCAATGAAGGCGGCAAGCAGATTTGGGTTAAGGAAATGGAGGACGGATCAAAGGCTGTGGGATTGTTCTATGCCGACCCTGAGGGCAAGAGGATGACCGAGGACTATTTCAACTGGGAGAGAAAAGAAAACGCGAAAATCATGCTCAAGGCTTCTGACCTGGGAATAGCTGGGAAATTCAAGGTGAGAGACGTTTGGCGCCAAAAGGACTTGGGGATCTATGATCAAGAGTATGTTGCAGATGTTCCATACCACGGAGTTGTGCTACTTAGGATCGCAGGGCTATGAGATCTTCAGGTACGAGCCGATCCAGATTTTCTCTTCAGGTTTCAAGTCGTCCTCGTGCGGGCTCGAACCATCAGACTGACTAATGATGCTTCAAAAGCTTCTCATCAACTCCCCTCGCCATTCTAACCAAGGATTACAGCATGATAAGGGAAGTGCCGTTTGCCAAGATTTCAGTTGGCTTGGTGGTTCTTTCTCTCGCAGTCAGGGCAGAGAGTAGAATTGGAATTTCCGTGATTCCCGAACCAAACAAAACAGACGTGAAGTCCGGAGAATTTTCTCTGACTCAGAATACAAAGATCATTCTTCAGGATGACAACGCGAATCTCCAGGTCGTCGCTGAACAGCTCGCCGCGAAGCTGAGAGCGGCAACTGGCTATCCTTTCGAAATCTTGCGACGGCCTGAAACCTCAGGGAACACTATTGTCTTAACTCTTGATGGCCGAGACGAAGATCTCGGGAACGAGGGGTACAATCTCGACATCACCAAGAAGTCCGTTTCCATCAAGGGTAAGACGCCTGCAGGAGTCTTCTATGGTGTGCAAACTTTCTACCAGCTCTTGCCACCTGAAGTGGAGAAAAACGCACTCGTGCCCAGCAGGAGCTGGTCAGTACCGTGTGTCACAATTGAAGATCAACCTCGATTCCGGTGGCGTGGGATGCACCTTGACGTCGGAAGGCATTTCTTCCCCACGGAGTTTGTCAAGAAGTATATCGATGTTCTCGCGTCATACAAGATGAACACATTCCACTGGCATCTCACCGACGATCAAGGGTGGCGGATTGAGATCAAGAAGTACCCACGCCTAACACGAATTGGATCGCAACGCAGGGAAACAATGGGTGACTGCAAACCGCACGGTGGCTTTTATACTCAGGACGAAATCCGTGAGATTGTGAAGTACGCCGGGGAGCGGTTCATCACCATTGTTCCAGAGATTGAAATGCCAGGGCATTGCCTTGCAGCTTTGGCCTCATACCCAGAACTTTCCTGTTCTGGTGGCCCATTTAACGTTGGAACGGAATGGGGTGTCATCAATGATGTCTACTGCGCCGGGAACGAGAAGACATTCGAGTTCCTAGAAAATGTAATCGATGAGGTCTCAGCGCTCTTTCCGGGACGATTCTTTCATATCGGTGGCGATGAGTGCCCGAAAATCCGATGGAGCAATTGCGTGCGCTGCCAGAACCGAATCAAGACTGAAGGTTTGAAGGATGAGCATGAGCTTCAGAGTTACTTCATCAAGCGGATTGAGAAGATCCTGAACGCGAGAGGTAAACGACTTCTCGGCTGGGATGAGATTCTCGAAGGGGGGCTGGCGCCGAATGCGACTGTGATGTCCTGGCGTGGTACGCAAGGGGGAATCGAAGCTGCAAAGTCCGGGCATGATGTTGTCATGACGCCGACCTCGCATTGCTACTTCGACTACTTTCAGGGAGTAGTCGGCGAGCCGAGAACGATCGGCGGTTTTCTGCCGATTGATACTGTGTACTCCTTTGAGCCGATTCCAGCCGATCTGGTAGCGGAAGAGGCAAGACACATTCTCGGTGCTCAAGGGAATGTTTGGACAGAGTGGATGCCAGACACACGCCAAGTCGAGTTTATGGTCTTGCCGCGCCTGTGCGCATTGAGTGAAGTGCTGTGGACCGAGAAGTCGAAACGCGATTTTCAAGATTTTACTCGGCGACTTGAGAAGCACTACGACCGGTTCGTGGCGCGAGATCTTAACTTTAGAGTACCAACGCCGCTGGGAATTGGTGGAAGAAGAATCATCTTTGGGGATACTCTCGTCACAATGAAGAGTCCCGTGTTAACTGCGACAATCTACTACACGCTCGATGGGAACGACCCAACCCCAACCTCCTCGAAGTACAAGTCCCCTATTCATATCCAGGGCGATCAGATTCTAAAGGCAACTCTCCTTTTGGGCAACGGGAAAATGAGTAATCCTGTGACTACGAATTTCTTCGTCGTTGACGAAAAGCTGAATGGGTTGAATTACACTTATCACGAAGGCGAATGGGAGAAGCTTCCAGATTTCAGGCGGCTGACACCCGTGGCTTCAGGCAGGGCGTACGATATTAGTTTTGAAGGGATTACCCGACGCGGAGACAAATTTGGAATTCACTTCGCTGGTTTCATTAGGATTGAAAGAGAAGGTGAATACACGTTCTACACTACCTCAGATGACGGAAGCAAAGTCCTGATCGATGACAAAGAAGTTGTGAACAATGATGGTTTGCATGGAACAATGGAAGCGAGTGGCAAAGTCACACTCGGGAGTGGTAACCACAAAATTGTTGTCCTGTATTTCCAACGTGGGGGTGGAAAGGATCTCGACGTATCGTTTGAAGGACCTCAGGTAACCAAGCAACATATTCCCCCGGGACTACTGTTTCCTGAGAAGGAGTGAATTGAGGAATGCATCGTGAAGATCAATGGAACAAGCTTCACCAAGAAGTCCAGAGGCACCGCTATCGCAAGCAGGGCAGATTGTATTCCCGGGCCCTCATCCCTGCAACAGGATTCCAAAGGAGAAGGGCGTGAGTGACAGACTGTCGAATTCCTCGAATCAGCTTGTTCTGCAGTTGACTTCACACTACTTGGATTTGGCGCCTTTGTCAGTCGAGGTATCAGAAAGCGGCCAGCCCATGACAGCGCTGTGGTGAGGATGCGGCGAAACATGCTAATATTCACCTCAGAAACACAGCCAAGTGATCTCTTGATTTATCGAATTTAGGAATCTCCTAGGGGATTGATTCTCTCCACACTTCTTTGTACTCTAGCTGTTGGTTGCCTAGGCTCGCATAACGCGGGCATTTCATTCCTCTTTCCTTCTTGAAAGGTTTATCTAACTAACCGTTCTTTCGCATCACATCTTCAACGATGAAGCCAGGGTTGCCCTTCTCTCTCGGAAGAGGATCCTAGTGTATCCTGAACGTGCGCGGAATTCTCTTCACCCCAACTAGGGGATGCATCCATAACCATATAGGAGGACCAGATATGGAACGGGCACCAGTTTTATCCGAAGCTCCTTGTAGCCCTTTCTTATCAAGGAGTCTTACTATCTTCTTTCTTTTGATCTTCTGTGCTGTCACTGCGAACGCACAGACAAGAGAAGGAAAGTGGGTGTTGGGAGTACAAGGAGGAGGGCACATATTCTTGAGCGATTTCGACAACCATCCGTTTGATGCTGGTGGGGAAGTCTTGTTACGTTATGGTCTGTCAGAACAATTCAGCCTTGGAATTCTGACGGGTTACAATGACATAAGAGCCGAGAGCCCCTATCTTTTTCCGAATCTCAAATCCCTCTCTTTAGATTTGTACACCATCCCCGCTGCTCTCGTGGGTTGGTTGCATTTTGCTCCAATGAAAGACGTGTCCCCCTATGTGTACGTCGGAGCAGGGATGGCGGCCATGAAGAAAAGGGACAATTTCGGCAATTACGTTCCGAATAATGATTGGCAGACATATTCTGTTTTCCCTATGGGCGTCGGGCTCGAAGTTCTTCTAAGTCCACAGACAACGCTGGGATTTGATGTTGGGATTCGAGTCTTCGGGAGTGACAACATCGATTTGCAAGAGGTTGCTTCCCCTCCCGATGCGTATCTGACCGGAAGAGTGGGTTTGAATTTCTATTTTGGCGAGGGTAAACCTGCTGAGGTACAAGAGGCGCCCCCAATAGTTCCTCCACCCCCGGCACCAGTGGTCCCCGCTCCGCCCCTGCCACCCGTATTGGCCACGCCAACGAATGGAGCCACAGGGGTTGCGACAAATCCGACATTGACATGGAATGCATCGTCGGGAGCGACCTCGTACCGTCTACAAGCATCCACTGATTCTACGTTTGCATCAACGACAGCTGATCAGAGTGGTATCACAACGACGTCCTATCCGCTGAGCGGACTGGCAAACAGCACAGAGTACTACTGGCATGTGAACGCAACAAACAGCGGAGGAACAAGTGCATATTCAACAACCTGGAGCTTCACGACAGGTGCTCCGCCCCCGCCACCCGTACCAGAGGTGCCGAAAGAGAAAGCTGTTCCGAAAGCACCAGTGCCAGTGGTGCCGAAAGAGAAAGCTGTAACTCTGGAAAAGGGGAAGGGATTCATCCTCGAGGGAGTCAATTTCGATTTCGACAAACCAACCTTGACCAGCGAAGCAGGGACAATTTTGGACAAGGCCGTCACGGCATTGCGTGAAAACCCAGACGTTAAAGTGAAGATCGTGGGGCACACGGATAACATCGGAAGCAAGAAATACAATGATCGCCTCTCCGTGCGACGTGCACAATCTGTAAAGTCGTATCTGGTGAGCAAGGGCATATCCGCTGCGCGCCTCACGACCGCTGGGGTTGGTTTCAGCGAGCCAATCGCAACGAATGATACACCCGAAGGGCGGGCTAAGAATCGACGTATCGAGTTTCACGTCGAGCAGTAACCCACCTCAGCTCCGAAGAAGAGAAATCGTTGACGCGAGAACCCTCACCGCCAGGTGGGGGTTCTTAGTTTCGGAGCTTCCGGAGGCCTTATCAGAAGTCGGTTCGCTGCCTCTTGCCCAATGATAGAAAGCGGTGGTAATATGGTTTTGTGAAATGAAAGCCAGACGGAGTTACTGAGTCTGGCTTTCTTCTTGGGGGTGCTCATTCAAGTCCAGAAGCGCGAAGACGTAGGCAGGGGCTTTATAGTTTACCGCAACACCTCATTGCGGAGATTGCACCTCTCGGGAAAGGATCAAACATGGTGCGGTATTATAGAGCGAGGATTTTTGTGAACGTTTTCTGTGTTATGTAGGAGCGGGGTTAGGTCAGGTTGGTTAGGGCTTAACTGGGAACGGTTCGGTTAAGTACTTCGTGATTTGCAGGCGTGTAGTAATATTGTCAGGATGGCAACTATGTTGGGTTTGATACAAGATCAGAGCAAGAACCACCATCTCCCGTAGCAGGGATATTACCAATAAACAGATACAACAAAGAGGAAGTCATGCAAGATCACACCAGTATGAGGGGAAAAAGATCAAAGTCCAGTAACCCCACTCAAAGGGAAAGGAACCGGCCGCCCATTGAGGAAATACAGCAGCGTGCTTATGAGATTTATCTAAAGCGCGGCAAGGAACCGGGCCATCAGCTGGAGGACTGGCTTCAGGCGGAGCGGGAGGTGACGGGCAAGTAACCGGGGAGGTAAGCTTGATAAATCAAGGCCAGGTGTGATATCCTCGTGTCGGATCAGGCGATAGTAGACTCGGCTTGATAGGTTTGGATGTGCTCCGTTCTGTTAAGCTAAGAGTAGCAATGATGGCCTTTCCGAGATCGATATATGATGTTGCCCGATTTTAGCGACCAATTCAATACCTATTGAAGTGGCCAAGAAATAGGCTTTTTTTTGATTTGAGCGGGAACTCATCAGGAATATAAGTGGTTTTAGAGGTCAGCAGTATTCTTCTCCCCCGAATTACACCTCTTGGACTTGCAAAAGTCCATTCCGTTTTGTACATTCTCACGCGTAAATGTTTGGCGAGTAGTAGAGCTATCTTTTTACACTACGTTGTTCATCTGCGTTTAGAGAGAGCGATTGCCTCGGGGGAGGGCAGCGCGCGATGTGTCCCTCCCAACAATTCTGACGATTTCCAGCCGTTCCGGGGTTTGCTCCAGAGAGAAAGATCGAAAGGCGTTTTCCAATTCTCGGTTTTGAAGTTGGTCCGGAGCGGTGATTGTCCAAATCAAAGAACTTCGCAAATCGATGGGGTAAAGCGCACGCGACTAAACCTGCGGAGGTTTCTCTCATCAAATAACTAAAGGTAACCACATCCACAAAAAGGGGGGAAGGACTATGAGAGGTCGCACTATTTTTGTCGCAGCGCTTGGTTTGCTGGTTGCTATGGGGAGCCTGTTCGCACAGGTCACACCTCCAGCACCGACAAATCTGCAGGAACAGCTTGAGCCTTATGGGCTACGGCTACCTGGGGTGATGCTCACCTGGCAGGTTCCTTTCAGGGCCGACATTAACTTTAAGGTCTACCGGTCAGTCGCTGACTCAATGCACTTTCACGCGATTGGTACGACTGGCTGGCAAATGTATCATGACTTCAATGTCAGCGCAGGCAACAAGTACTATTATTATGTCACTTCCATCGTCTTCCACCATGATAGTTCCTGGGAGAGCAGCCGCAGCAACATCGTAAACGTTACTGTTGCTGGTACGGCTACTCCGAAAGGAATTATCTCTGGCACAGTGAGTGACTCTTCAACGGGATTGCCAATCCACGGAGTGAAAATTCGGTTCTTCCGCATCGGCGGTTTTGTATTTTTGGGGAGCCTGTGGCCGTGGGTAGATTTGCAGGCGCTTACCGATTCCCTGGGTCACTACGAAGCGAAGCTCGATACTGGCAAGTACTTGATTGAGGCAGAGCCGGCCGAAGGGATATTTTGGCACGCACGGTATCGGCCGCAGTGGTACGATCATGCACCAGATGCAGCAAGTGCAACTCCAGTGAGTGTCAAGTCGGATTCAACGGCTACGGCGAATTTCAGACTAGTTCCTATCATTCCCGTTAGCTTTGCAACCGTCAGTGGGAAAGTGACAGATACTCTGGGTCATCCGCTGAAGAATGCTTCTGTCGTGTTCCTGCGGACAATCCAGGAGATGAACGCACTCTGGTCAACCACAGAGATGACGCCGGGGCTCGGCGATGAGGCGATGGATGTCGACGGAGTGGGGCACACTCGAGGTGTCCTCTGGGCCAGCCGAACCGATTCATCGGGCAATTATCAAGCGCGTGTCGTTGCAGGCAAATCATACATTGGCATGGCATCAAAGCTGGGGTACATCCCTGAGTATTTCAACAATAAGTCCAATCCACAAGATGCAGACATCATCGTCGTGACGAAAGATACGACGGGGATAAATTTCTCGTTGAGTCCAAACCCTGTTTATCAAAACAGTATTGGCGGACGGGTAAGGGATTCTCTTGGCACAGGCGTGCCATCGCGAGTCGTACTCTTTCCGGTTACGCGTGGGACCAAGACTCGATTTGTTCACAGCGACTCCTTGGGTACATACTCGATCAGCAACGTAGCAACGGGTAAATACCTTGTGCTTGCGATTCCCTTCAGTGGCTACGCGCCAGCCTTCTACAAGAATGGTGCGTTTGGGGTTCGACGCTGGAAGGATGCTGACACGGTGAACATTACAGGCAATGTGACTGGGATTAATATCGGCGTTGTTCCAATCCATAGCACCGGATTTGCCCATATGAGCGGGTCGGTGCGTTCGTCGGAGGGGACACCGCTGGATGGAGTAAGCGTGGTCGCGACAATCTCAACGGGAGATGTTGTGGGCTACGGATTAACGGACGGCAGTGGCCATTATGCAATCGATGGTCTTAGTACAGGTATGATAACACTGTCCGTTGACAAAGTGAATTTCAATTCGGCGGTAGGGAGCGTGAGTGTCTCGGCAAGTCCGTCCCCCATTGACAACATTAACTTCACACTTTCACCGGCGACGGTAACATCGGTGGCACCAAGCGGAGATCTGCCGAGAGGTTATTCACTCCTGCAGAACTATCCTAACCCGTTCAACCCGAGCACGAAAATCAGCTTTGAGATTCCGGTGTCAAGTACCGTCACCTTGAGGATCTTCAATATGATCGGGCAGGAAGTCAAGACGCTCTTTAACGGTACGCTTTCAGCCGGAAGCCAGCAATTGGTTTGGAACGGCACAGACGATGCAGGCCACACGCTGGCAAGCGGGGTGTACTTCTACAGCTTGAATGCTGTACCTCTTACGGGTGGGACGGCGTTCAGCGAAATCAGGAAGATGGTGCTGCTGAAGTAAGTCTTCTTTAACCTCTCTAGGCATTTAGTCAATTGTTCGTGGGCAGGAGCCGCAATGTTTGCTCCTGCCCTTTTTTGTTTTCAACATCATTCTTAGTGTCGGCCTTCTCAGAGTCAAATCTCATCTCAGACGATTGATCCGATATTCCAAGAGTGAATTTAGCAGGAGCCTGATAATGGAAGTTGCAGCACCAAGACAGAGTCAGTCTGCATACTGCCAAACGGGGGCGGAAAAACAATGCACGGCTTGGCAATCTCTTAAGTCTTGACGAGAAGACTTGAATATGTCAAAAAGGTTCTCGTTTTTTAGAAAAACCAATAGGAAAGACCGGCACTAGCAATGACTGGCAGATCAAAAGGGTCGCTTGCGATTTCTCCTGATGAGATTAGAGAGATCGCTTACGCATTTCAGAGGAGCCGCGTGTTGCTGACAGCGTATGAGCTGGATTTGTTCACGACAGTGGGTGAGGGAGCCAAACCTTCGAGTGAAGTGGCGGCGGCAGTTGGATCGGATGTACGTGCAACAGACCGTCTGATGAATGCGCTCTGTGCGATGGGTCTGATGAGGAAGAAGGACGAAAGATTCTCCAATTCTCCGACGGCCTCCCGATTCCTTGTTCGAAGCAGTCCCGAGTTTATGTCTGGACTCATGCATACCGTGCATCTTTGGAATACCTGGAGCACACTTACGGAAGCGGTGCGTCAAGGAACAGCTGTGAGTAGCAGACAGGTCAACGATCGAGGAGAGAAGTGGCTTACAGCGTTCATTGCAGCCATGCACGACCGGGCGTCGAAGCAGGCTCCGACCGTTGTTGCTCAACTTGACCTATCCGGTGTGTCACGCGTACTCGACGTTGGTGGAGGATCAGGGGCGTATGCTATGGCCCTTGCACGTGCGGGATCTGGCATCAAGGCAACGGTGTTCGATTTGCCGAACGTTGTTTCCCTCACAAAAGCCCATGTAGAAGAGGAGCGGCTTTCGGACAAAGTGAGCACAGTTTCAGGCGATTATCTAATGGATGATTTGGGGACCGATTTTGATCTAGTCTTTCTCTCTGCGATAATTCACAGCAATTCCGTTGAGCAAAATAGATTATTGATGCAAAAATGTGCACACGCGTTATGTCCTGGCGGGCGAGTCATCGTGCAGGACTTCATTATGGAAGAAGACAGAACAAGTCCGGCACAAGGCGCGTTGTTTGCACTTAATATGTTGGTTGGAACCGATGCCGGTGACACATATACTGAGGCTGAGGTGCGTGCATGGATGGATGAAGCCGGCCTGTCTCGAATAACTAGGAAAGAGACTTCGTTTGGGACATCGCTGATTGTTGGAGAGAGAACAAGAGAAGATCTGGGGCGTCGAGGGGGCAGACATGACGGATAGAGCTTCTCTCACGGATAGCATTGGCGTACAGGCAATGTTCGAACTTATCCTGGAGTCGTTACCGGACGCAGTTCTGATTGTGGATGGTGAAGGACGCATATCGAAGCTGAACAGTCAGGTCGAGAAGATGTTTGGATATGCTCGGGATGAATTACTGGGTGAGCCGGTTGAGATACTGGTGCCTGACAGCCTGAAAGAAGCACATATCGAGCGGAGAGGCCAATACAATTCTGCGCCTCACGTGCGCCCGATGGGTCTCGGAATGGAGTTGTTGGGCAAGCGCAAAGACGGAACCGAGTTCCCCGTAGAAATCAGCCTCAGCCCATTTGGCATGGGGAAGGCAATCTCCGTGATCAGTATCGTCCGGGACATCTCCGAGCGCAAACGTGCAGAAGAGCTTCTTCGGACTCAGGCGCGCCAACAGGCTGTTGCTGTTGAACTGGGTCAACTTGCACTCGCGGGTGGAGACTTGGACTTCTTAGTCACTGAAGCTGCTCAGAGTGTTGCAGGAACCCTCGATGTTAAGCACTGCGCGGTTTTGGAGCTTTTCCCTGAAAGTAACAAGTTCTTCTTAAGGGCAGGAGTCGGCTGGAAAGAGGGACTCGTCGGACGACTAACATTGGGTGCCAAGGCCGACTCAGAAGCGGCTTATGCTTTTGTGTCAAAGAAGCCAGTCGTCGTTGAAGATCTGGAGGCAGAGACCCGTTTTCGTGTCTCGTCGTTTCTCCGTGAACATGGGATCGTCAGCACTGTCAACGTGATTATTCCCGGCGAAAAGCAACCGTTCGGGGTTTTGGGCGCCCATGCAACCCAGAGGCGAGTATTCAGCAAAGATGACATTCACTTCCTGCTAGGGGTTGCGAATCTGTTAGCCCTGGCCATTGGGCGCAAAGGAGGGGAAGAGGTACTTCGGAAGTTGTCATCGATCGTCGAATCCTCAGATGATGGAATTATCAGTGAGACAATCGATGGAATCATCCTGAGCTGGAATCCCGGCGCCGAGAGGATCTATGGTTATTCGAGGGACGAAGTCATTGGGAAGCATGTCTCCATTTTTGTTCCGCCTGAAAGACAAGACGAAATGGCAGAGATTCTGCAGCGGATCAGGCGCGGCGATCGGGTTATTCATTATGAGACGGTGCGCAGGAGGAAGAATGGTGAACAGGGAATTGTGTCTTTGACAATCTCACCAATTAGAGATAAGGCGGCAAACATCACCAGCGCTTCAATAATTGTGCGGGATATCACTGAGCAAAGACGCCTTCAAGAACAATTGGATAGAGCTGCTCGGCAGCGAACCGAAGCCCTGCAGCATTTTGCAGACTCCGTGCAACATGCACAGGAAGAGGAGAGACGGAGAATCGCGCGCGAATTGCATGACGATCTAGGCCAACGATTGACTGGCATGAAACTGAATCTTCAAGTGCTTGAGGATGATCTCCCTGGAACGGATGGCGAAACGAAGGACAAGTTGGAAAACATCAAACGTCAGATCGACCTTATGATCACCGAGATACGGAGGATCTCCGCAAACCTCCGGCCGGCCGCTCTTGATGACTTCGGACTCACTGTTGCCATGCAGCTGCTCTGCAAGGAGTTTCAGAAGTCCCAGAACGCACAGGTTCATTTTCAGTCTGACTCTGATGAGGAGTACGATGAACGCGTGAGAATTGCCCTTTATCGGATCGCTCAGGAAGCCCTGTCAAACATTGCCAAGCACACCAGAGCAACCCGGGTATCAGTGGAACTTTCTCATACTGATCGCGTTGTTTCATTGGTAGTGGAGGATAACGGAAGAGGTTTTGAGGTTGAAAAAGTTCACAGGCACGAGGAATCTCCCCGAGGTTTTGGATTAATCAACATGAGAGAACGAGCCCAGCTTCTTGGCGGCTCGTTTCAAATTAGATCTTCGAAAAGAACGGGTACGCGAATTCAGGCTGACCTTCCATTAGCACTGGCCGACTCTTTTGAAAAAAATCCGAATACTCATCGCCGATGACCACGCCGTAGTCCGGCAGGGTCTGCGGGCCTTGTTCCGGAGCGCTCCAGATTTTCTTGTTGTTGGAGAGGCGTCAAATGGCGAAGGGGTTTCACGTCTCGTCGATGAGCTGAAAGCTGACGTGGTGCTCATCGACATTTCGATGCCGAGAGTAAGTGGCATTGAAGCAACGCACCTCATCAAGGAAAGGAATCCCGCAACGAAAGTACTGATTCTCACGATGTACGACAACGAGGAATATCTCCATCAGATGGTTCGTGCCGGGGCGAACGGCTACGTGCTGAAGAATGCTGATAAGAAGGAACTCTTCGCAGCCGTGCGCGCCGTAGCAGAGGGTAAACGGTTTTTTAGTCCGGGGATCTCGGAACTGATGATCGATGAATTCGTCAAACATTCCAGAGAATCCACCGACAGTTCTGATGTCAAGGTCGTGCCCCTAACGAAACGGGAAATTGAAATCCTCCGGTACATCGCTCAGGGATTGACCAACAAGCGAATTGCTGAGAAAATCTATCTGAGTGTGCGAACCGTAAACACTCATCGAAACAACCTGATGCAAAAACTCGACATACACGACACAGCTGGACTGGTCCGGTACGCCATCCAGAGCGGCGTCATTGAATTGAAACCTTGAGTCTTTTCACCAAGTCCTCTCTTCTCTCCCCGTTCCTAGAGTATCCACTCTAGCCGCTCTCCGATAAGTGCTCTAGTTCAAGAATTACACTTAATTCCCGAGTGCAATTCTAAATTGACATCCGTACGATTCAGATGTGAAAGGAGGTTCAATGTATCCACTTAAAGTGCTTGTTGTGGACGACAATGATGACTTCAGAGCAAACTTGCTGAAGTACCTTGAAAAACAGCCTGGCGTTGAAGTCATCCAGGAAGCCAAGGGTGGACTCGAGGCAATTACTTTTGCGCATTACTACCTGCCTCATCTGGTACTCCTCGATATTAGCATGCCTGGGTTCAGTGGAATTGAGGTTGCAAAATACATCAAGCGCTATCATCCGGAGACGAAAGTTGTCTTCGTCAGTATTCACGAAGAAGAAACATGTCGAGCGCTGACACAGGTACTACCGGTGGATGGATTTGTAAGCAAGAGTTATCTCAACCGGGACTTACCACTCGTCCTCAAGAAATTCAGAATCAAAACGGTGGAGGGACTCAACAGGCTTCCTTAACAGTTTTTGGAGAAGAACTCGCCACTAATCAGGCGATAGGATTTACAAACGTTGCATCGGCCGGGGGAAACTTCTATGAATTCTGTTGAACAGCCGCTCAAAGTTGCACAGCCGGAGGGCCCGGGTCTTGCATCTTTCCCAGAGGCTTCCCACACAGAACGCCAAAGGGGAGAGACAGATTTTGAGGGAACGGCTATCCTTCACATGGACATGCTCTATGATTACGCGGTTTGGGTGACAGAGAGTCCCGATATAGCTCGAGATCTCCTTCGGGAGACATATCTAAGAGCATGTCGGCGATGGGGAGCCGGGGAACGGTGCAAGGATGTCCGAACATGGATGTTTCAACTTATGAGAAGTCAGATAGCAGGGAATTCTTTAGCGGGGGGAGAAACTCAACCTAGAACTCCGGAAACTGAGGGCCATTTTTTTCTTGCGAAGAGAGCCTCAGGGAGAGATCGATCGTTGTCGAAAATGATTGAGGATCTCCCTGAGGACTTGATTGCCCGAGCTGTCAGGTCACTGCCGGAAACATATCGGACAGTCATCATCCTATGCGACATTCAAAGGCGTCATTACAGCGAGATCTCCGAACTCCTTGAGTGTACAGTTGACGAAGTGGGCCTGCGAATCCATCGGGCGCGCCAGTTGCTCCGTTCAGTATTGCTTGACTGAGTCAGATCAAGTCAATTCCTAGAGAACAAGCTTTACTCTCACAATGGGATCACGAGCCCCGCCCTGTGGTAGCGCTGCCGTCGGTTGAGCTGCGGCTTGCTGGCGGCTACAAAGGGATGACACGGTTCTGTCATCCTCAATTCGTCCCTTTCCAGCGGAAGCCTAGACTGTGACACTTTACTAGAAACAGATATGTCCTTACAACCGAGGGTATTTCGATGCAGTTGAGGAGGTGTAGATATGAAGAGAGGATTCGCGGGGAGAAGAGTCGTTTCTGTTATTCCCGAAAACGGCTGGAGGTTCATCAAAACGAGAGATGGTGAGGAGTATTGTGTTGCAGAGCTCATGTTTGAGAGAGGAAGGCTCATCGAGCTTGCCTGCTACTGTTTCGACGAAGGCGGGACGATGCATACTCTTCACCTGAGCCCTGAGGAAATTCAGGATATGAGTGAGATTTCACACTTAGTCAACGAGAGACGGGAAGGAGTTTATATGTACGTCTTCAATTGAAAACCAACAATCGTGCGAAAGCATTCTTCACCTTGCGACTGTTCCTCGGGAATGCATTCACGCGCCATCTTCTCATGTCAGTGATTCATCCAGCGGAAAGCGTTGACCGACGATTTGGCTTCGGTCTAATGTGTGGAACATGGCAAGACCAGTCGCAGGACTGCATGAGGCGCTATCCGTTCCATACCCCAGGGATCTTTTCTCCACAGAACTTGCACTTGTTGTTCACTATGTGATTGCTGAGGATTCCAAAGCCCTTCCGTTCGATGATCATTTTGCTGCACCTATGACAATACGTGTTTTCTGCCTCGTGCCCAGGGACATTCCCGATATAGACGTATTTCAAACCTGCCTTTAAACCGATCTCTCTTGCTTTTTCAAGCGTTGAAACAGGAGTCGTTGGAAGTTGGGTGAGCTTGTAGAGTGGGACGAAGCGCGTGAAGTGCAAAGGGCAATCGGATAAGCCGTTCGCATACAGCCACTCACACATCCTCCTTATCATTTCAAGATCGTCACTCCAGCTGGGAATGACAAGGTTCGTTATCTCCAACCAGACACCTTGCTCCTTGAAAACCTTGAGCGTCCTCAAGACAGGAGCCAATCTTCCTCCACTCAATCGAGCATAGGTGCCGTCATCGAAGGCCTTGAGGTCGATGTTCGCGGCATCAAGAACCTTGCAGAGCATCCGCAGCGGCTCTTCATTGATGTAGCCATTGGACTTCCATACATTCTTGATTTTTCTTTCTCTCGCCAGTTTAGCTGTATCGAGAGCATACTCGTAAAACGTCACGGGCTCCGAATATGTGTATGCTATCGATTCGCATTGAGCGCTGATGCAGTCCTCCACGACGCCAGACGGCATAAGATCCGCATTCTCGGTTTCCTTGGGACTTACCTGAGATATCTGCCAATTCTGGCAGTTCAAACATCTGAAATTGCACCCCGCGGCGGCGATGGAGAACGCTCTCGTGCCAGGGAGGAAATGAAAGAGTGGTTTCTTCTCGATGGGATCGATGTGGACAGCACAAGGATTCCCGTAGGCAATCGAATAAAGCTTCCCCTGATAATTCAATCTGTTGCGGCATCTGCCCAGTTCATTCAGACCTACCTCGCACTGATTGGGACACTTGAAGCACTTAACGCCGCGTTCAGTCTTAGTGTAGAAGAGAGCTTCCTTGCTCCATTTCCAGAGACCATCCGATGACGGATGTGTTCCAGTCTCGCGGAGGATCACTCCGGTGATCTTATCCAAATTCTTTAACCCGACGACGAGCCCACCGGCTCCTGCAAGGCAGTACCTTAGGAATCGCCTCTTGGTTATCGAATTCACTTCCAGAGTTTCACACATATGACAGTCCCTCGTTTGGTCGAATGGCAAATTGCTTTCTGGCAACAATCGCTGCTAAGGCACTTGACAAACTCAAGAACGCGACAACCGTAGATGCGCTCGCGATGCCAAGCAACGGCAGGAGATATGCTGATACGAGCAATGCACCGATTGCCGACCCGATCAAGTCAATCCCATACAGCTCTGATGCGACGAATGAAACTTTGCCTTTGAGAAGCCTCGCGGCGACGGCGAATTCCAGCCCGATCAGGATTCCTATGCTGAACGTAAGGAAGAAGAAGGTGGTGTAGATCACCACGTCTGCATGTGATGCATTCTTCAAGAGTGAAAGCACCAGGGGAAGCAGCAAGCAGTAGACGCCAATACTGCACTGAACACCGATATACTGCGTGATGCGCTTCTTGACTGACTTCTTTTGTCCATACCACGAACCGACTGCCAGCCCGGCCATGAACACAGTGATGATCAATCCAGTCACCTGATACACATACCCATAGATTATCTGAAAGGATACAAGGACCAACACCTCAATAGAGGATGCGGTGAACCCACCGGTAAAGACCCCGAAGCTGATTGCATTCAGCCGTGTTGCTATGCCGATCAGAATCAAGAGGCCGAGTGCACCAGGAATCCAAGGACTGAATGCAAAGTAGCTCAGCCAGTAGCGCAACTGACGGTAGTACGCTACCGGGGCAAAATCCCTGTTCACCACAGCGTTGGCGTCCAGGGTCTTTTCAATGTCTTCGCTGCGCTGCTGCAATAGCTGATCATCAATGTAGAACTCATTGACGTACGTATTCTTGATGTCACGCTGAGCGATCAGGTGTGCAATGTTGATGTCTAATTGTCTATCGGATGCAAGGAAATAATTCCTGTTGCCGGGAACAATCAGGACATTCTTGAACGTCGTTTTCAATGTGTTCTGAATGATGGAACTGATCAATCTGGCATCGTTGCCAAAGTAGTCTGCAGCGGACAACAGGCTAACGGATATGACAGCATCCCTCGTGAGCTTTGATTTTAAGTCATGGAAAAACTCAACCGTGTAGTATCTGTTGATTTCAGCGGTGCTCGGATCGGGCACGTTAATAAGGGCAACATCGTATCGTTCTGATGCATCTCGAACATACATCCTCGCATCTTCGTTGATCACGTGGATCTTTTCATTCGCCAGCGCCGACGTGAACTTTTTTCCAATCCCAATGAGCCAGGGGTTTATTTCAACATAATCGATCCTCTCGACGTTGTATTTCAAAATCTCTTGAGTCGTTCCAGAGACACCGCCGGATACGAGCAGGACATTCCGTGGGCGTGGATGCTGGATCATGGCATAATGAACGGCTTCTTCATTGGCCGTGACATCATTTGTCGAGTAGAGAAGGACGCTGTTCTCATAGAAGTTTGACTGATCCCCCTGTCTTGTCACTGTGAGGTTCCCGTATGGAGTATCTCTATAATAGAGTAGTTCCTGATCCCTGAACAAGAACTTTCTGGCGACATCATCAAGATTCATGGAGAAGGCCAGCACAAGGAGGATGCCAACAAGGAACAAGGCCACAAATTTCAGAGGGGGACTGCCGAATCTCTGTGCGATGAGAAAACAAACTCCGAGATTAAACAATGTGAGCAGGATTAGTGCCTGATAGGTAGTGAGGAAGAAAATCGCCACGAGATTGAACAGCAACCCACCAATGATACTTCCCAGCGCCTCGAGAGAATACACTTTGGCAATGAGGTTTGATTCCCGCGAGAGGATCTGCGCCAGGAGGCTAAACAGAAAACCGCCGACAAGACAGTAGGGACTCAAGAGGATGAATGAACTATAGACACTCTCGATGATACCTATCATGCTTCCGACAGGGAAGACAATGTTGCGCAGGTAATGCAAGAGGAAGACCGTGGCGATAGGAAGCGCGGCTGTGAAGATCAGAAGAATGGCCAGCAGTTTCTCTCTTTCTTTCACCTTCTCCGCAAACTTTCCCAGAAAGGAGCCCGCCCCGGTGAGTATCATCCAGTTTGCCAGCACAATTCCCATGACAAGCTCATTTCCGCAAAACACAGAGAGGGACTCCCTCAGGAGAATCACTTGTGTGATAATCGAAGTGAGTCCCAGAGTGCCGACCGCGAGAGCTAATCTCTTGTCTATTGTCTGGGGCAGAACCTCAGAGAGTCTTGTAAAAATCGAGCTCAAATCCCTTTCCTCTTTTCACTGAAGACGAGGGCTTCATAGATATAGATCTCTGCATCCTTCCACCCATACCATCCGATGCCTGCTTTGTCTTGAGCGCAGTGCCCGAGGAACTCTTCCTTTGACCACCCAGTTTCTGCTGCGACCTGTGGCAAGAATGTTCCTCCGCTGGATCCTTTCTTGATATAGATGCCGTGCTTACCCATCGTTATTTCATCGATGGAAGTGATTCTCCTCATGGGTGTGAGAACTGAGATTTCTATCTCAAGCTTGTCCAATTCCTCGGGCGACACTGGAGAGAATCGGGTATCCTCTACTGCTGCAGCAACAGCCATCTCCTGGACGACCCTAAAGAGCGGCAGATCTGAACCAAAATGGCCGATGCACCCTCTCAATGTGTTGTGCTCGTTGAGAGTAACGAAGGCCCCACATCTCGTTTTCAGTGCCTCAGAGAAATCAACAGTGTCAAGATCGGCAACATGTTGATGCCTTACGTATTGTTCAATCGCACCCCGCGCTATCCCAAGGAGATCGTTCTGATCCTTCTCAAGAAGTTTGAATCCAGTTGGTTCCGACCCGGGTCTCATGGAAACCGCGATTGCATAGTACCCGACAACTCTTTCCTTGTCCCCGATTTCAGAATCACCAGAGTTCTTGTACTGGATTGCTTCCATGGAGATCTGGGGATTGTTCTGTGTCAAGTATAAGAGCGTAAGGACACAAGGCCATCCACACATGCTCGTCGCCAGATTTGGAACACCCTTCCCGGCATTGTCGTTGAGCGTGCGCATAAGATTCTCAACCGAGTTGGAGAGTACAGCGTCGGCAGTTGCTTTGTCAACTAGCTTTGCATCGGTGTAAGCGGGGTAATGTGAGAAGTCCGTGCTAATGATGAACAGGTTCTTCGTATTGAAATACGGACGAAGTGCGCTGGCTATTTCTTCACAAGTCTCAGGCGTGCTTGCGCCGAGGACAATCGGGACAATCTTGTACTCCCTTTTTATGATGTACTGCAGGAAAGGGAGCTGAACTTCGACACTGTGCTCATACGTATGCGCATCTGTCCGAGCTGTAAAGACTTTTGACTTGGCGATGAGGTCCTTCGCAATTTCTTTGTTCACATGCAATCTTCCAAGCGGTGTTATGAAGTCACCGATGGAGTACACTGAGGCTCCCTCGAAGGCAACGTGGTGGCTCGGTCCGAGGATAAAAATGTTTTCGTATTTCTTTGACGGGTCAATCTGATTGAAGCTTGATGCCGCCACCACTCCAGAAAAGTCGTAATCGGCATGAGGAGAGACAATTGCTACGACATTCTTGATTTTCTTTGAAGGGACAGCCTTGGCGAAGAGCTTCTTCAGCGTGAGGGTTAATTCATCCTTCTGGGATGGGTAGAACTGTCCAGCCACTGCAGGTTGTCTATCCGTTTGCTCATTCTGAGACATGCAAGACGAGACCGCAAGTGAAAAACTCAGAAGGAGCGACAGAATCAATCGGTTCGTATTCATGGTATCACCATGAGGAAAGAGGATAGTCGTGTTTTCCGACTCGTGTGAAGATATGCCAGTAAGCCGCAATGCAATTGGCGGACCAAGAGAGATGAAAGAAGGATGTTCATGCTGAACTGAAAGCCTGTGCCCCAACCAGACAATCACCTCAGCGCTGGAATCTACGCTGATCTTAAAGAAAAGTCAACGAGAACCCTGTTACGATTCCAGCGTCTAAATCTGAACTTCTTGACCGGTTACTTCATAACCAGGCCGTTGTGCGATTTCTGGTTCGTCCAACGTCAACAAAAAAGGAGGCCTATCGGCATCCTTCCAGAGATTCTCAGTTCTAAGGTTACTGACGAACAAGACGCATTACGGCAATTTGAAGCCCACGCCTCCCATGATCATGATATTACGTGCCTTAATTTCCTGGCTGGCTGCCTTGCTCGCATTTGTAAGGCTCAGAGAGTATCGCCCGTCTACAAACAGCAGGACATTCGAGGAAACCTCAAATTCAATACCGGCACCAACGTGTGCAGCGACATCTACAGAATTGGTACTATCCTTTGCGTCCTCCTCGGTGCTGGTTTGACCAACGAGTTGAACGACTTGGCCAGTGTATTCAGTGACCATCTTAGAGCTTACGTTGAAGCTAATACTGGGCCCGCCAAAAACGTACGGTCTGACGTTGCTTTCAGGGATCGCGAATTTATATTTCAAGGAGACGGGGACGTGAATGTAATCCGATTTCTGTGTGCCTTCAGCAGTGCCGCTAACAGGGGCACCAAGGAGACTGACGGGCACTGAAGCTTTAAGTCCCATCTGAGCATATAGGACTTCGCCTGTGATGTAGAGCCCCTCAGCAATGCCGAGTTCTGCGTAACCACCAGCCACAATGCCGTTTCGATTGCTTTTGGAATATCCGGAAGGAAGATCCGGAGAGAGAGACGCGTTACCAAGGTTAAGTCCCCCTTTGACTCCCAAGATGACTTGGGTCGACATGACCGGGATCGACGTCTGAGCTTGCGCGGACAGTGCAGCGATGCTGAATGCCAAGACCGTCAGAAACAGTAAAGACTTCCTCCTCATTTGACGCCTCCTTCCTCAAACGATTTGGTGATAGAGGAGCAGAAGGGTAGGACCTCGGCCCCTA
This sequence comes from Bacteroidota bacterium, assembly GCA_049589195.1. Classification (GTDB taxonomy): domain Bacteria; phylum Bacteroidota; class Ignavibacteria; order UBA10030; family JAHEZR01; genus JBAWAH01. The sequence goes on from JBAWAH010000034.1 coordinate 78,808, forward strand.
TGGATTGGTCACGCGTTTGCACCATCGCTCGTTGGAACGCTTCACATCAAAGGTGTGTATTCTGAACCCATCACAGCCTAGTCTGCTAGCAGCCGTACGAGCCGATGATCCATCAAATGGCGGCAGGGTGTCTTGTGCAATGGAGAAGAATCCAGATCTGGTGAGCCGAAAATCCAGGCTGGAAGTTTTCAGTTCGATTTTGTCATTGTGCTGAATATCTTGCGTCTTTGTCTCTCTGTATCAACTCGTGCAAGACGCTCAGCCCCCCATGCTTCCATCCTTTTTACCATTTCACCCGCAAGAACGACCCAACAGTAGCAAATTAACCCTCTTGTGTTTGCATGGCTTCTTCTGTAAATTCAACTTGGTATTAAAATACAAGATACGTCAGAGATTGCAGGCTAGGAGAAGAATTATGGCAGAGAGTCAGGTGATTATTGATGGCAATGAGGCAGCAGCCTATATTGCACACAAAACCAATGAAGTGATTGCGATTTATCCGATCACACCCGCATCACCGATGGGAGAACTCGCGGATGCCTGGAGCGCCGTGGAAGTGAAAAACATTTGGGGAACTGTTCCACGAGTGGTGGAGATGCAATCCGAGGGAGGCGCGGCTGCGGCGATTCACGGCGCCTTGCAGACCGGTGCCTTGGCCACGACTTTCACCGCAAGTCAGGGCTTGCTTTTGATGATGCCGAACATGTACAAGATTGCAGGGGAACTGACAAGCACTGTGTTCCACATTGCCGCCCGTTCGCTGGCAGTGCAGGCGCTTTCGATCTTCTGCGACCACAGTGATGTCATGGCTGCGCGCACCACAGGTTGGGCTATGCTTTTCTCCAATTCTGTGCAGGAGGTGATGGACCTCGCGCTGATCGGTCAAGCAAGCACCTTGGAGTCACGTGTGCCCCTTCTTCATGTGTTCGATGGCTTCCGTACCTCTCACGAGCTCCTGAAAATCGATCAGCTCAGTGACGAGACAATCCGCACCATGATCAACCCTGAGTTGGTGCACGCTCACCGCCAACGGGCACTCACGCCAGACCGGCCGTTTATTCGCGGCACTGCCCAGAACCCAGATGTGTACTTCCAGGCTCGAGAGACGGTCAATCCGTACTACCTCGCAGCCCCAGAAATTGTGCAGCAGAGCATGAACAAATTTGCAGGTCTTGTAGGTCGTCAGTATCGCCTCTTCGATTACGTGGGTGCCCCAGACGCAGAGCGAGTCATCGTCCTGATGGGTTCCGGTTGCGAAACTGCGGAGGAGACAGTGCATTACCTGGTCGAGCGGGGTGACAAAGTTGGATTGGTGAAAGTTCGCCTCTATCGCCCCTTCTCTGTTGAACACTTCTTGAACGTGCTTCCCGGAACGGTGCGGGTCATCGCAGCCTTGGACCGGACCAAAGAGCCGGGTGCCACAGGTGAACCCCTCTACCAGGATGTGGTGACGGCCGCGGCTGAGGGTTTCGCCAATAATGTAACTCCTTTTAAGAGTTTCCCTAAGCTGATTGGTGGCCGCTATGGACTTTCTTCAAAAGAGTTTACACCAGCAATGGTCAAGGGGGTTTTTGACGAGATGTCCAAACCGCACCCCAAGAATCATTTCACAGTGGGCATCGTTGATGATGTCACCCACACAAGCATCGAGTACGACCCTGACTTCAACATTGAGCCGGAGGATGTGACCCGGGCAGTGTTTTGGGGTTGGGGTTCCGACGGCACAGTCAGCGCCAACAAGAACTCCATCAAGATCATCGGCGAAGAGACACCGAATTATGCACAGGGCTATTTTGTCTACGATTCAAAGAAGGCCGGCGCGCATACGGTATCGTACCTTCGCTTTGGCCGCCAGCCCATTCATAGCACCTATCTCATTAATCAGGCAAATTTTGTCGCGGTTCATCAGTTCCCGTTTCTGGAGCGCTACAATACGCTGAAGCTCGCGGAACGAGGAGCCACGTTTTTACTCAATAGTCCTTTTGGCCATCAGGAGGTGTGGGACAAGTTGCCGCGCTCGGTCCAGTGGACAATCATTGACAAGAGACTGAAATTCTTTGTGGTCGATGCGTACAAAGTGGCCCGCGAGACAGGCATGGGTGCGCGCATCAACACCATCATGCAGACATGCTTCTTCGCAATAAGCGGCATTCTGCCGCAGGCAGAGGCGATTGCCAAAATCAAGGAGGCCATCGAGAAAACCTACGGCAAACGAGGTGAGGCTGTCGTGCGGGAGAACTTTGCGGCCGTCGATGCTGCTCTGGCTCATTTGCATCAGGTGGAGGTGCCCAACGAGGCAGACAGCAACTTTGATGTGCACCCGCCAGTTCCAGTCTCGGCTCCTGATTTTGTGCGTGAGATCACTGCACGCATCATGGCAGACGAGGGTGACCTGCTGCCCGTGAGCGCTCTCCCTGTTGATGGTACGTATCCCAGCGGCACCACGAAATGGGAAAAAATGAACATCGGACAGGACGTGCCGGTGTGGGAAGAAGACATCTGCATTCAGTGTGGCAAGTGCGTGATGGTTTGCCCCCACTCAGTGATCCGCGCGAAGGTGTACGACAGGACTGCTCTGGAGGGTGCGCCGGAGACGTTCAAGTCCGCGGATGCCCGTTGGCGCGAATTAGCAGGCCAACTCTATACTCTGCAGGTAGCTGTTGAGGATTGTACTGGTTGCCAATTGTGCGTGGAGGTTTGTCCAGCCAAGGACAAGAGTCGGGTCGAGCGGAAGGCGATCAACATGAGGCCGCAATTTCCGTTGCGGGAGCAGGAGCGGAAGAACTGGGAATTTTTCCTACAACTGCCAGATTTGAGCAGATCCACTGAAAGCGATGATCGCGGTCTGAAGTTCAAGAACGTGAAGGATGTTCAAGTTCTGGAGCCTCTGTTTGAGTTCTCAAGTGCCTGTGCGGGGTGTGGTGAGACACCTTACCTCAGATTACTCACCCAGCTTTTTGGAGATCGAGCTTTGGTGGCCAACTCGACGGGCTGTTCCAGCATCTATGGCGCCAACCTGCCCACCACGCCTTGGAGTCTGAACAAAGAGGGACGCGGCCCAGCGTGGAGCAACTCGCTCTTTGAGGACACAGCGGAGTTCGGCCTTGGCATGCGTCTGACGTTAGATAAGCAAAACGAGTACGCTCGCGAACTTGTCACTAAACTGAAAGATGCGATTGGTGCCGATTTAGCCGATGCACTCCTTAATGCCGATCAGTCCTCTGAGGCAGGCATTGCTGTGCAACGGCAGAGAATCGAACACCTGAAGACAGAGCTTAGCGGTCGAGAAGATCCTCAATCAAAGGACCTGCTAAGTCTGGCGGATGTTCTCGTGAAGAAGAGCGTTTGGATTGTGGGAGGTGATGGTTGGGCCTACGACATTGGCTATGGTGGCCTGGACCACGTGCTCGCGAGTGACCAGAACGTCAACCTCCTCGTTATGGACACGGAGGTCTACTCGAATACCGGTGGCCAAGCTTCGAAGGCCACGAGCTTGGCTGCGGTGGCGAAGTTTGCTTCCGGGGGTAAAGCAACACCCAAGAAAGACCTCGGCCTGTTAGCGATGAGCTATGGGTACGTTTACGTGGCGCAGGTCGCGATGGGAGCTAACGATGCGCAATGCCTCAAAGCTTTCTTGGAAGCCGAAGCATATGATGGCCCTTCGATTATTATTGCGTACAGCCAGTGCATTGCCCACGGTATAGATATGGCAAAAGGGATGGATCAGCAAGGACTGGCAGTAGCCTCCGGTCACTGGCTCTTGTACCGCTACAACCCGGCTCTGAAGAGAGAAGGAAAAGAAGTGCTGCAGTTGGATTCGAAAGCTCCCCACATCCCACTCAAAGACTATGTCTACAACGAGACCCGCTATCGCATGCTGGCGCAGTCGAATCCTGAGATTGCAGCGGAACTCTTGCAAAGAGCCCAGGATGTGGTGAAAGATCGCTGGCACAAGTATGAGCAAATGGCAAAGAGTCAGCAACATGACGGGGGAAAACAGCTATGAATCTAACCACAAGCTATATGGGCATGACACTCAAGAACCCGATCGTGCCATCGGCGTCCCCACTATCCGGGAATATCGACAACATCCGCCGCATGGAAGATGCCGGTGCGGCTGCCGTGGTGATGTACTCCCTTTTTGAGGAACAAATTGTCCACGAGAGTCATCAGTTGGACCATTACCTATCCCACGGAACTGAGAGTTTTGCCGAGTCCCTCAGTTACTTCCCTGACCTGGCAACATACAATGTCGGGCCCGATCAGTATCTCGATTTGCTACGGAAGGCCAAGCAGTCCGTTGGAATACCCATTATCGGAAGCCTCAACGCTGCCTCCCCACGTGGCTGGGTTGACTATGCTCGCAAGATTGAGCAGACTGGTGTCGATGCGCTGGAGCTCAATATCTACTTCATACCGACGAACCCTGACGAGACAAGCGAGGAAGTAGAGCAGACATACCTTGAGATCGTCCGGGAGGTGAAAAAACTCGTCAGGATTCCGGTCGCTGTGAAGCTTAGTCCGTTTTTTAGCTCGACGCCGAACATGGCCAAGCGCTTGGCTGCTGCTGGAGCGGACGCGCTAGTTCTATTCAATCGGTTCTATCAGCCCGACTTTGACCTTGAAGCGCTGGAGGTCGTGCCCAACTTGGTGCTCAGCACTTCAGACGAGCTTCGGCTACCGCTACGTTGGGTAGCTATCCTTCGCGGTCGCATTTCGGTCGACTTTGCAATCACAACAGGTGTTCACAACCACGAAGACGTCCTCAAAGGGCTCATGGCTGGAGCCAAAGTCACGATGATGACGTCGGAGTTATTGGAAAAAGGGATCGACCGGATAGCCGAGATTCTGGCTGCTTTGAGTGGATGGATGGAGGAGCATGAATATCAGTCGGTCACTCAGATGCAGGGTAGCATGTGCCAGATGCACGTGGCAGACCCGAGTGCCTTCGAACGCGCCAACTATATGAAGGTTCTGCAATCGTGGGGCTCTGAGCGAGTTCAAAAGACGGGTGATTAAGAAAACATTGAGTGACGAAGCATCGCTCCATATGGGCCTCTCGTGGATATTTGCCAACTGGAGCAAAGAGCATGACTATGTCTGAGAACACGAGCATGTCTAGACAAAGCATTGAGAAACAATCCCAGTGAGAGTTCGAGGAGTAACTTAAGGTATGTCAACGAGAAAGGAAATCTGAGCCATGGAGGCTAAGCGTCAGGAACAGAGAAATCCTGCCGGCGGCGCTCAAGAAGCAGGGCCGACCCTCAAGCAGAGTCAAAACGGAGAAGGGGACGAATCGATTTCCGAAGTTCCGCTTTTCCGGAAAAAACGGGTGTTCATTCCATTTTTCCTCTTGGTCATCCTCGCTGCTGCAGCAGTCTGGTATTGGTATGTGAACCTGCGTGGATTTGATTCGACAGATGATGCGTATGTCGATGGGAATAGGGTTTCCATCAGTTCGAAAATGCTTGGGCGCATAATTCAATTGACTGTCGACGAAGGTGATTCAGTTAAGGCGGGACAAGTGATCGTTCGGCTTGATGATTCCGACTTGCGAGCGCAGGAAGAGCAGGCGAAAGCGGCTCTTGCCTACGCCCGAGAGAGTGTCGCACTGGCAAAAGTGAACGTTGACAAGGCTCAAGACGATTACCAACGAGCCAAGATACAATTCGATGGCAACATTATTCCAAAGGAGCAGTACGACCATGTAGTGAAATCGCTGGAGGCTGCGCAGGCACAGTATTCTATCACATTGGCTCAGGTCGGGACAGCAAGAGCACAGCTGGGCGTTATTCAGACGCAGCTGCTGAATATGACCATTGCAGCTCCCTTTGACGGCGTTGTTTCTAAGCGCTGGGTATTGGCGGGCGATGTCGTTCAACCCGGACAACCCATATTCTCAATCTATGACCTTCAACATCTATGGGTAACGGCGAATTTCGAGGAGACAAAGATGGCTTCGATCCACCTCGGCGATCCTGTGGAAGTCTCTGTCGACGCATACCCGGATTATCGCTTCGAAGGGAAGGTCATCCAGCTTGGAGCCAACACGGCCTCTGAATTCTCTCTTATCCCGCCGAACAACGCCTCTGGAAATTTCACAAAAGTGACCCAACGCGTGCTCGTGAAAATCTCAATTGAGGACAAGCACTCGTCAGGTCAATCCAATTCCCCCCAGCTCTTGCCGGGGATGTCTGTCGAAGTCAAGGTGAAGGTAAGATAGCCGATGGTAGCTTCTCCGCATCATTTCGTTCGAGCGCGGCTTACTGAACGTTTTTCATCGCTCCATCATGAGCACGAGTCGTACCGATGGTGGGTGCTGGCGAATGTCATGCTCGGAACGTTTATGGCAGTTCTTGACGCGACGATTGTGAGCGTAGCCCTGCCGAAGCTCATGGCTGCGTTTGGTATTTCTGTCGATAAGGTTGAATGGATCGTGACAGCCTATCTCCTCGTCTTTGCCGTCATGCTGCCGACGTCGGGTTGGGTTGCTGACCATTTCGGGTACAAGCGCACGTATTTTTTTTCGTTGATGCTGTTCACGCTGGGGTCTTTCCTCTGCGGACTCTCATGGGATGAAAACGCCTTGATTGTTTTCCGTATCATTCAAGGTGCAGGTGCCGGGTTCATGATGCCTGTCGGGATGGCAATCGTCATGCGAGAATTTCCCGCAGAGAGACGCGGTGTGGCGCTTGGTTTTTGGTCAATCGCAGCCGCGACTTCGGTCTCCCTGGGACCACTGATCGGTGGCTACCTCATTGACAATCTCGATTGGCAGGCGATCTTCGATGTGAATGTGCCTGTTGGTATGGTGGCGATGACTGCAACGCTCATTATCCAGCGAGAGTACAAAACGGAGAAGGTACGCTCTTTTGATTTTGTTGGCTTTGTCTCAATGGCTGCGTTTTTATCATTCCTCCTGCTCGCTCTCTCAGATGGCAACGCAGCCTGGAACACCGGTGGGTGGACTTCTACCTTTATCCTTTCCTGCTTTGGAATCTCCGCTATCGGCTTGGTCGTCTTTCTCATCGCGGAGTTCACCGTCGAGCATCCTATCATTGAACTGAGGCTCTTCAAGAGCTTTAACTTTACTGTCGCCAATGTGGTATTGTTCATTTTTGGATTGGGTATGTTTGGTAGTACTTTTTTGCTTCCCCTCTACCTACAGAATTCGCTTTCATACACGGCTCTTCAAGCTGGGTCGGTATTTCTCCCTGTTGGGCTATTGCAGGGCATGGTGGCCCCCGTGGCAGGAATCTTGTCGGATAAAGCCAATCCTAAGATACCAGCAATGATCGGGATTCTGTTGTTATCGTTTAGCTTGTATTTGAACGGGCACTTATCGCTCTTTTCTGAGCGTGCGCAGATCATGGTTTCCCTGTACCTTCGGGGATTCGGCATGGGACTTATTTTTACTCCGATGAGTACGATTGCGTTATCAGAGATCTCGAAGCAGAAAATGGCGCAGGCATCCGGCTTGTTCAATGTGATACGCCAGGTTGGCGGGAGTTTCGGTGTTGCCATCCTTGGAACGATTCTCACTCGCCGCGTGATTTTCCATTCAGCGATGTACGGCCAAGCAGTGGATCAATATTCTCCCGCATTTCAACACATCTCTTATTCACTTCGGCACTTTGTGCAGCAGACGACGGGGGGATCATCAGCCGAAGTTGCGCTCCGTGCCAACACGCTCCTCGGCTCTCACATCGGGCAACAAGCATTTGTCCAGGCAATCAATGACGATTTCATGATTGCAGCGGTCGTCACGTTGATCTGTGTTGTGCCTATTCTCTTCCTTCGTTCGCGCAAACCAAAAGGGGCACAGAAGACTGCTGCCCTCGAGTAACATCCATCTAACAGGAAAAGGGTCAAAAGAACATGAGACGGACAGTTCCTCTTAGTCTGTGCATCCTGACTTTTCTTCTTGCTCGGAGCGCACGATCTCAGAACCCCCTCACTGATTCATTCACAGTCGAGCAGGCAGTGCAGCGGGTCCTTGAACGTCACCCAGGAATTCGGCAGGCCTCAGAGATGGTGCAAGCGTCTGTCGCGCGGGTTGAACAGAACAGAAGTCCTTATTATCCAAAGACAGATGCAGAGATTGGCTACACCCGCCTCGGTCCCGTTGCGAAACTCGATGTTCCCATTCTCGGATCATTCAAGCTTTTTCCAGAGAATAATTATGATGGGCATCTCAGCGTCGAGCAAACGATCTTTGATTTTGGAAAGACGAGAGCTACAATCGACCTTGGTGAAACGAATGTCCAATCGGCTGTTGACAATGTTGAGTTTGTGAAAACCGGTCTGGCATTCCAGGCGATTCAGACCTTCTATACAATTCTCTACTTACAGCAGAGCATCCGGGTGCAGGATGAACAGATAAATGCTCTGAACCAGCATCTCCTTATTACGCAGAAGAAGGTTCAAAGCGGCTCGGCGACAGATTTTGACGTCTTGACAACAGAGGTGCGAGTCTCTACTGCAGAAACCCAAAAGATAGACCTGGAAAACGAGGTACGGAAACAGGAAATATCGTTCCGCCGGTTATTGGATCTCCCCGAGTCGTCGACAGTTCACTTACGCGGAGACTTTTCTCTTCCTCCGATTCCACTAAAAGCAGATTCCCTTTTGGCGATAGCATTGCAGCGACGCATAGAAGTGCTTCTATCACGTGATGGGGAGAAATCAGCTGAGATGCAGATGCACATTGCTTCGCTGCGTGACATGCCGTCACTAAAAGCGAACATTGCGTATGGTCTAAAGAACGGTTACATCCCAAATCTCGATGCTCTTAGGGGGAACTGGGTGGCAGCGGTGAGTGTGCGGGTGCCAATCTTTGACGGCTACCGAACTCGAAGCCAAGAACAAGAATCAGAGGCGAACCTGCGTGCGGCACGAGCGCACACCGTTGATACCGAGCACGCGGTGACTTCCGAAGTCCTGCAAGCCATTTCGGACGTGAGAGCCAGTCTGGATAAGATACAGACTTCCGAACTGCAAGTCCGGCAGGCAAGGCAAGCTATTGACATGGCTACCGTTCGGTACGAGAGCGGTGTCGTGACAAACTTGGACTTGATTGATGCTCAAACAGCTCTTGCCCAGGCTGAATTATTCCACCTGCAGGCCCTCTATCATTATGTTCTAAGCCGCTACAGGCTTGACAAATCGATAGGAACAATACTTCAGTAAGAGGGAGTAAGGATGACCGCGGGGCTGGCCTCAGTGAGTTGAAGGCGGTTAATGACAAAGCAACAGAATGGAATGGCGGGGGAACAAATCTCATTGACCCTGAGGTCTATAGTGTGTTTATAGTCCTCTGACGCAGCGCATCAAGAGAACTATTCCTGTCTGGCGTGGTGTGCTTGGAACCCCTTGTCGACATTGGATATCTGGACCACACACTGTAACCTCTCTACTAGTTCTCTCTGGTCGCCTAGGTTAGCCCCTCAGGAACTTGCTCCTCGGTCGTCCAGTCCCCTCGTTTTTTTTGGAGCAGCCGTACTGCACAATCGGGACAGATACCGTGGGTGGCTTCGGGGGCACCTTTATCCTGGAGATATTTCTCTACCGGTTTCCAAATTCCTTCTTCCGTTCGAACCCTCTTGCACCATGCGCACAGGGGGAGCAAAGCTTCCAGACTTTCGATTCTTCTTTCTCCCTTATGGAGGGATCCTATTGCTTGAACGAAACCCAACACCAAAAAAAGAACGCCAACGACGTCTATAATACCTCCAACTAGAGTCAAAGAAGAGCTAAATGACGCTTCAGCATATCCGAACCACTCAGCGATATGAAGGTCCGGGTTCTCTATTGGGACGTCCAAGATTCTCGCAATGAATATGAAGATGGCGGCGAAGCCAAAGGGGTATACCGATCGAAAATAGCTCCTCCTTTTTAACAGATAGAAGAATGCCCAAACTAGAGGAACAAGGATGGACACGCTTACAAAGAATTTTGGCCCCATCTGCTGTCAACTCCTAACGTTGTAGTGGTTTCGTAAAGTTGTTCTGTCTATGACACCAGCTGCTAGGTTGTTGTCATACACCCAGCCGATCTCCACCCCACACGCTTGACTCCCCCCTGAGCAGAACCTCAATAAGCCAGAAGCCGACGTCTTGGGTTGATTCCTCAAGAATAGGCCAGGGGTAAGCTCACTGGTTGTGCAAATGGGCCCCATGGTTTCTATCAGGATGCTTCCGAAACAGATAGCGAATTCACCCCAGATTCTCAGCCCTGTTACTCTAGAGAACCTGTGAGCCCACAAAAACGTTCCGCGATTTGAGATTATGGGATTGGCTTTACTTCCCGTGATGATAACAGATGAGTGACACGAAGTTCATCGTTTGAGTCTCAGACAATCCCCAACAAATCCGCAGTCTTGCCCTGTAGCCTAACACTTGTGGAGATGGAATGATCGTTGTTTGGTCGTAAAGTTTATGGACTAGAATTTCTTTCGAGGGAGTAGACCCATTACTCTCCGTTCATTTCCACGTCACTGTTGAGTTGATTCCGTAATTGAAGGCAGCAGCGACAAGAGTACCAATGATTGCGCTGGTCATATAATACACACCCAAGAAATGCGTCAATCCAAAGAGTATTGCGGTGTTGAGAAGAAGAGTGACCAGACTCACAGCGTTATACTTCAGAAGTCTCCCAAGACGCATATGCCACATTTTGCTATTCTCGACTCTATCTCTAAACGTCCAATTTTCATTCCAGCAAAAGTTGTTAAGAACCGAGAGTTCGAACCCAACAATGCCTGAGAGCAGGTAGTACACATGTGCCACCTCGGTCATAAACCACAAAATGCCAAGATAGACTCCGATGCCGGATGCCCCAACGACATAAAAACGGAGCATCCGTATTCCTTCTTGAGAACTGGCCAGTCGATGAATGAAGCTCTTGAGGTTTCTGTTGTCTCCCATTTGCTTGGCAGAAGGGAAAGTGTGGGAACGCAAAATTGTCTCAACATACCTATAATTAAAAAGAATCTCAAGTCTCTCCCCCCCGGCACCCCGTGCTGTCCTAGTTTGAATTTGAGCTGATTTTCTGATATACTTTAGCGACGAAACCGTAACCACTTCTCATAGACATTAGAAGCTATCTTCCCGGAACGACAAGAATAGAGACATTCGGCGTATTCGAAATCTGCGGGATTACGTTCTCAGTTAGATCAAACAATATCCCCGACGAACGTTGCAACCCGATCTTCCCCAGAAAATCTCTAAACCAGAATACAGAAGAAGCTAGGCATAGAACTCCTCCTTGGCCTATCGCCAAGATCAAAGACGTCAGGTACTATGAGTCTAAGGTCAAACTCCGAACATCATATCCAATTACTGCTTTGAATTCCATCCTTTTGCAATACTGCCCTTACACTGACCCTCTTCCATCTAGGGCAATTTCTATCAGTGGTAGGGATTACTAACCCACCCTCAAGAAAAGCAACCTGCAGAAAGAACTATGGAAACTACAATGGAGAATCCACCAGCGAGCATCATTTCGCATCTCCCAAAAGGAGAGTCCTCTGAGAATGTTCTCTACTTCTATCTGGACGTTGGAGGACCTAAAGACAACCACAAAGAGGAAGTCCGGGTGAACCTTATCATGAATGACGCGGGTGAATACAGTGTTATTTGGTGTCGCAAAGACCCAGAGGGTCGAGCCGCTTGGCGAGAAATTTCACGTTATCTAGGATTCAAGACTGAAACCGAGGTTGAGACCGAATGGCTCAACTTTCTATTAAGTCCCAAGCCGTATCTTGGATTTTACTGAGAGTGTCAATCTTGATGGAGTTTATTTCCTCATGAATGAAGATTGTCTTGTGTTTATGATCCCTTCGGGGATTTTTGAACACACTTCGCCCCACGCGCCAACACGCAAGTCTGAGGTAAGAAAAACTGTCTGACGAATGAAATTCTTCGAACAGGGGGCAGCAGATCTTCACACGGTGCAGCTTAGAACGCCACCCCACGGTCACATTCTAATTAGGGATGAACAGATGAGGAAGCTACCCGTGTTTGTTTTTGTGTTATAATCTCCTATATTCTTTAGAAACCATTTTCTCTTTACCTGAATGCGCATCTCATTATTTGTTCCCTGCCTGATCGACCAGTTCTTTCCTCAGATCGCCATAAGCACCGTCAGGGTTCTTCGAAAACTTGGTGTCGAGGTTGCTTATCCTGAGGCTCAGACATGTTGCGGCCAGCCTGCATTCAACATGGGATACCATGACGAAGCGAAAAAGCTCGCTGAACGGTTCATCAGAATTTTTTCAGATGCTGAGTATATCGTCACTCCTTCTGGATCGTGTGGGAGTATGGTGCGAGTGTTCTATCCCACCCTTCCTATCCATGAGGAACTCAAAGAGCCTCTTGAGCATGTGCGAAAGAGGACATATGAGCTTTCGGAGTTTCTTGTCAATGTTTTGAAGGTTACAGACATTGGCGCAGCGTTCTCAGGCCGGGTGACATACCATGATTCGTGTCATCTCTTGCGAGAATTGAATGTGAAGGGCCCGCCTCGGCTACTGCTTAGGAATGTGAAGGGGATTGAATTCATAGAGTTAGAGGAATCGAATTCCTGTTGTGGCTTCGGTGGTTCATTCTCCGTAAAATTTCCTGAGATCTCAACAGCGATGGTTGAAGAAAAAGTAAAGTCCATTCAGAAAACTGGAGCTCAGTATGTCGTTGCCGGCGACACCGGCTGTCTCATGCAAATTGGTGGAATGCTGCAACGGAATCGTATTCCCGTCAAAACCATGCACATCGCGGAGTTTCTGGATAAGGGAATCTCGACATAAAGTGGTGATCGACTAAACCGATATGCAAGTAACATCCAAGAAATTCAGAGTAAAGGCTAAAGAGAAGACCAAGGACCTCGAGGGCCGACAGAAATTCTATGCAGCCACGCATCATTCGGTTCAGGCTCGAAACCTCGTTGTGGAGAAGGTCCTGAACTGGGAGTCCCTCAGGGAATCCGCTCACCAGATCAAGGCGCGCTCAATTGCAGGCCTCGCTGATCTTCTCGAGGAGTTTGAGAAGAACGCCACGGCCCATGGAATGAAACTCTATTGGGCTGAGACCGAGGAGCAAGCGTGCAGCTACATTCTGGAATTGGCACAGCTCAATGGGGCGTCTCTCATCGTGAAGGCAAAGTCGATGGTTACAGAAGAGATCGGGCTCTCTCATTTTCTGGAGAAAGAAGGAATTGAGACAGTTGAAACAGACCTCGGCGAGTTCATCGTTCAGCTCGCAGGGGAAGGGCCTTCACACATTACAACGCCGGCGATCCACAAGAGCCGCGAAGATATCGGAAAGCTCTTTGCTGAGCGACTCGGTGTGCGTTACAGTTCAGATCCCACGCACCTTACGGGTGTTGCACGGGATTACCTCCGCGAGAAATTCCTGAAGGCTCAGATTGGAATTTCTGGAGGAAACTTTGCCATCGCAGAGACGGGGGACATCGTTATAGTGACAAACGAGGGAAACGGAAGATTTACCACCACAGTACCACGCATCCATATTGCTGTCCTCGGCATTGAAAAGGTAATCCCTCGGCTAGAGGACCTTCCCACTTTTCTTTCCGTCCTTCCTCGGAGTGGAACGGGACAGAAAATCACGAGTTATGTGTCACTCATTCGGTCTCCAAGAAAGGCTGAGGACCTCGATGGGCCCGAGGAAATCCACGTCGTTCTGCTTGACAATGGCCGGAGCGAAATCCTTGCGGACCCTCTAATGCGTGAGGTACTCTATTGTATCCGGTGCGGTGCGTGTCTTAACGTGTGTCCCGTGTACCAAACGGTCGGGGGCTACACGTATGGATCCGTCTATCCGGGTCCTATAGGTTCCGCCTTCACACCCCTCATGAGTAGTCTGGAGGCGGCAAAGGACCTTCCATACGCTTCCTCTCTCTGTGGGAGATGCTCAGAGATTTGTCCCGTGAAGATCGACATCCACCATCTTCTCATCTGGCTCAGACGAAAGTCCGTCAACGAACGCCTGTCAAATCCTATCGAGAAACTCATGATCCAGATTTGGCTCGCGATGATGAAAAGTGCGCTGCTCTATCGATTTATCTCGAAGGCCGGGCGACTCCTTCAGCCGATTTTTCTAAAGAGAGATTCCGCTCTGAGGGTTCCTATCTGGTCGAAGACTCGAGACTTTCCGGCGCTTGCGCCGAAGACCTTCAAGGAACTGTGGCCCGAGATTGAAAAGGAAAAGGGTAGGTGATTTCCATGCCGAACGATACGAGAGACATCATCCTGAATCGAATTCGGAGAAACCTCCTTGTCGGGAGAGGCACGGATGGCGTCCTTGGGGAGTCAGCCGCCGTTTCGGATTTGCAGAGATCTGCTGAGGAGAGCGGGAGTTTGGGAAAGAGCTTGTTTCAGCGTTTTGAGGAGGAGCTCACTCTCGTCGGAGGGAGTGTTAGAAGAGTTGTCTCACGGGAGGATCTGGTCGGTTTCTTGTCTGATCTCTGCATGAAGGAGGCATATCGGAGTATCGTCCTCTCACGCGAGGCTTCCCTTGAAGAATCAGGATTTGAGGAAGAACTGAAAAAGCGTCTCTCTGGAATAACACTGTCAAAAGTGAGTGGGACGAATTTGATCGATCAACTCCGAGGTGCTGACGTCGGAGTTACGGGATGCGAGTATCTCGTGGCTGAGACGGGCACCGTTGTCTTACGCTCTTCTCCAGAGGCGCCTCGAGCCCTATCCCTTCTCCCACGTGCTCACGTTGTCATCGCACGAGAGGGACGACTTCTTTCGACAACAGCATCGTGCCTTGAAAGACTTCGTGCTGATCGATCTTCTCCATCGAGTTGCATCACGTTGGTAACCGGACCGAGTCGCACTGCCGACATCGAGAAAGTCCTTGTCAAGGGTGTTCATGGTCCAAAGGATCTCTATGTAATACTTATGGGGGCTCCGAGCTAGTACTGGATGTACCTGAAACCCACCTCTGCATGCCCGAATGTCCTAAGCAGCCTTCCATTGAAGAGTCACAGTTGCCAATCGCTTGAAATGATGGGCAGAAATTCTTGACTTTGAGTGTCAGGAAAGAAACAGACAGTTAGATTGAGCACACAGGAGTCGACATCTCGAGTTTCATACAGGAGGGAACACAGTACATATGCCCATCACGAGGGATTCCATACGTCAAATTACTGATTCAGTTGGCTCGGGCTCACCGGATTGGACGAACCTGCTGTCGGAGATATTGAGAATCTTCGACTGCACCACAGGAACGATCCACGTGTTGGATCGTACAACAAACATGCTGCTCTTGAAAGCCCAGAAAGGAATTCCTGATGGATTACTCGTGAAGGTTTCAGCAATTCCGGTCGGCAAAGGAATGGCTGGCATTGCTGCGCAAAGAAGGGAAGCGATCCAAATCTGCAATCTGCAGACGGACGAATCTGGAATTGCGAAGCCATCTGCAAGAGAAACAAAAGTGGAAGGCTCGATAGCACTTCCACTACTGTATGGTGGCGAGGTTTATGGAACCTTAGGCATTGCGAAGCGAATCCCTTACGAGTTCTCAAGCGATGAGATCATCGCTTTGGAGGAGATTGCTCAAGCAATCAGTAAGAGAATTTCCTGACAATCGCCATCACGTTCATTACCGGACCGAGTCGCACCGCCGACATCGAGAAAGTCCTTGTGAAGGGTGTGCACGGACCAAAGAGCCTTGCCGTTGTGGTCATGGCCCCTTCGGTCTAGTCGACGGCGGTTGGAGACGCTTCTTCTCAATTCCGCACTTCTCCACTTTCTCTTCTCTTTCCACAAGATAGTGCCCTGATTCTGAAAAGAATCCAGTTTCACGCCTTGACTTTGCACGGAGTACTTGTTAAATTTTTACAAATCGAGGCCAGAGGGTACTAAAGACACTCTAATTCCTCGATTCTCAACGCTGGCTTGAGGAAAAAGGAAGGATGAAGATCCTCGTTACCGGGGGAGCTGGGTTCATCGGTTCTCATGTCGTTGACAAGTTCATTGCAGAAGGGCACGACGTAGCGGTTGTTGACGACCTTTCAACCGGTTTCCGTGAGAACATCAACCCAAAGGCGCGATTCTATGAAGTGAACATATGCAACGCCAAGGCGCTCGAGGAGATTTTTCGACGCGAACAGCCGGAGGTTGTCGATCATCACGCTGCACAGATGGATGTTCGGCATTCTGTGGAAGACCCCGTGTTCGATGCATCGACGAATATTCTCGGCAGTCTCAATCTTATTCTTGCCGCTGTAAAACACCACACACGTAAGTTCATTTACATTTCCACGGGGGGTGCGATCTACGGAGAGCCGGCGTATCTTCCAGTCGACGAGAATCACCCTGTCAACCCCGAGGCGCAATACGGTGTGTCGAAGCACACCGTCGAGCACTACCTCTATCTCTATCAACATCAGTCCGGCCTCACGTTCACGATCCTTCGATATCCGAATGTTTACGGTCCTCGTCAAAATCCAAAAGGGGAAGCTGGCGTGATTGCCATTTTCATTGGGAAGATGCTCGAAGGAGTCACACCGACAATCTTTGGCGATGGAATGCAGGTACGGGACTACGTTCATGTGAACGACACTGTCCGGGCGAATTCTCTTGCCCTCATCAAAGGTGACAACGGGATCTTTAACATTGGCTCTGGCGTGGGCACGACGGTCAACGAACTTTATCGCCTCCTCTCGAAGCTACTTTCATTTCGCCCTGCAGCCCATTATGCCCCGCCCAGGACCGGCGAACTTCAGAAAATATACCTGAATGCCGAGAAAGCGAAGCGACATCTCGGATGGAATGCTGAGATTCCAATTGAGAAAGGGCTGGGGATGACGATCGAATGGTGCAGGGAGAAGGCGCGGGTTTGACATGTCGACAGGTAGGATTCGACGAAGGTGCAGGCAATTTCTAAAGACTTGTCGATGAAGCGGACAATACATAAAGCCAAGAATCATCGAGAGGCTCATAAATGGGATATCGCGCAGCAGATCACCATGAGACCTGAAGAGAGGCAAAGAATCGCCAGCGAACTGAGAAGACGTTTCTACGGAAGCAAGAATCCAGACGTTCGTGAAAAGAAGAATTGAAGAAAACGTCCTATTTCTCGCCAGATACAACAGAATTTCTCTTTCTTCTCTCAAAACACGATGTGCGGTATCTCATCGTCGGTGGCGAAGCGGTCATTTACTATGGGCACGCGCGTTTGACAGGTGATATCGATCTCTTCTATCGCGTCAGTCAGGGTAATGTTAGACGTCTTTTTCAGGCTCTGCGTGAATTCTGGGATGATGAAATCCCAGGTGTCCAGAACGAAAAAGAGTTGGTGCAGGAAGGCATGATCTTTCAATTTGGAGTTCCCCCAAACAGGATTGACCTCATCAGTGTAGTTGAGGGAGTACAATTCATGGAGGCTTGGCACAGGAGGAAAGTTGAGACCCTGTCGTATGGAAAGAAGAGTTTCAACATTCACTATATAGGGCTGGATGATCTGATCAAGAACAAGGAATTGGTCGGTCGCAACCGAGACAAGGACGATCTTGAGTTTCTCACGCAAGTTAAGAGAAGAAAGAACAGTCCAAGCGTGGGAGACAGGCGCAACGCCATTGAGGAGGCCGGGGAGTGAACATGAGACAGAAGGCACATTTCCTGAATTTGGTCCTAAAGCGAGACACCTTTGGGGATGTCCAAAGGGGGAGGTAATAAAATGAAAAAAACGATGTCCATACTCTTTGTGGTTCTTCCTCTGTTTTTCCTCTCGATTACCTACGCCCAACAATACAGTCCAGAGGAGATCAAGGCAAAGCTCAAGGAACTCGGGATGACGGAGGAAGAAGCCAGACGCAAGGCGAAGGAGCTCGGAATAAACCTCGAGGACCTTCTGAAAGGCAGCACGACACAGGCAGGAACAAAGGCTGAAGTCACACAACCAAGCACAACGCCAGTTGAAGTAAAGGTCATCCCACCGCCATCGAGTGTAATCTCCGTGCCTGCGCCAGCTGTACAAGACACAACTTCAAAGGTTGGCTTGATTCAGGCACCTGCATCAGTGGCTCGTGACACCACCCCGCCGCCCAAGGGAAGGGAAGGGCTGGATTACTTCGGCTATGACATCTTCAAGCACATCCCTGCGGCATTTGAGCCTAACGCTGTGGGGCCGGTCGATCCGGGATATCTTGTCGGTCCAGGTGATGTCTTGCGATTGACAGTGTGGGGTGAGGCAGAATTTCAATATGAACTCGAGGTTGACCGCGAGGGTAGAATATTCATCCCGAACGTTGGGCAGGTGTTCGTGATGGGGACTCCGTTGAATACGCTTGAGGACAAGTTGAAGAAGCAACTCTCCAAGTACTACTCCGGTCTGGCGACGCGCCCGCCGAGGGCATTCATGGATGTGAGCATTACGAAGCTGAGGCCACTCAGGATCTTTGTCATGGGCGAGGTGAAGCAACCCGGCGGCTACACGATCAGCAGCTATGCGACGGTGTTCAACGCACTGTACGGTGTTGGAGGGCCGCTTGTAAGGGGGAGCCTGCGCAACGTAAAGGTTCTTCGGGACAATAAAGTCGTTGCAACAGTAGACCTCTATGACTATCTACTCCGCGGTGACCAAACGAGTGACGTCCGACTCCAGAACAACGACCTCGTCTTCATTGCACCGAGGGGAAAAACGGTTTCCATTCGGGGAGAGGTTCTCCGTCCTGCCATCTATGAGCTCAAAGAGAATGAACATCTGGCCACATTGATTAACTACGCAGGTGGGTTGCTCTCCACCGCTTATCTTGACCACGCTCAGATCGATCGGGTGAAGCCTTTTGAGGAGCGAACAAAGGGGACAGAGGATCGGGCGGTTGTCGATATCAGTCTCAAAGATTCTTTGGGAAAAGGTGGGAAGGACGTAGCACTCTATGATGCTGATGATGTGCAGATATTTTCCATCCTTGATGAGAAAAAGAACTTCGTTTCAATCCAGGGGGCTGTGTGGAGACCGGGTAGGTACGAGCTGGGAAAGATTAGAACGATCAAAGATGTGATTGCAGCGGCCGAGGGCGTCAAGCCGGACACCTATCTCGGAAAAGGCGACCTTGAACGCGTCCGTCCCGATCTCACGAGAGAGTTTCTCACGTTTGACGTGGCGAAGGCTCTTAAGGGTGAAAGAGAGTACGATCTTGAACTCCGTGCAAAGGACGCCGTTCGATTGTACTCTATCCATGAGATTGAGTTCGAGAAGACCGTCTCGGTCAGTGGTCATGTGAAATATCCACAGACGATTCCTTACGCTGACAGTCTCACGCTGTATGATCTCGTCTTCAAGGCAGGTGGATTGCTCGACCCGGAGTTTCAGAAGAGCACCTACCTGGAGCGTGCGGACCTCGTTCGATTGAACAGCGACATGATCACAAAGCGGATAATCCCGTTCAACTTGCAGCGATTACTCGACGATAGCACGTATAATATCCATCTCCAGCCGCGTGATGAGGTTATTGTCTATGGCATTGGTGTGACGGAAGTGACAGACAAGTATGTGACCATCAATGGTCACGTCAAGAGTCCGGGAAAGTATCCTTTGCGGTCTAACATGACCCTTAACGATCTGGTACTCCTCGCAGGTGGGTTCACCGAAGACGCAAGTCTCTTGGAAGCCGAGGTGTCACGGATCAGGCCGGAGGGACTTCGTGAAGATTCGCTTTCTATTATTCTGCATCCCAAGCTGACAAGAGATTTTGCACAAGAGGTCTCAAGCGAGCCACTGAACGAGCTGTCTAGAAGTGACCCCCCAAGAAATGGGGACTTCTACCTCCAGTACATGGATCAGGTTCTCATCCGCCCGAATCCCAATTACACACCCCAGCAAAGCGTGAGCGTCGAGGGTGAGGTGATGTACCCAGGGATATATGTGATACAGCACAGAGGTGAACGTCTCTCCGAAATCCTTTCTCGTGCTGGAGGCCCGACGAAGATCGCGTATCTGGGGGGCGCACAATTTTATCGTGGAGGCAAGCGTTTGGTTATAGACTTTGAGGAGGCGTATCACAACAAGGACGAGGATCACGATATTATGATGCTTGCTGGTGACCGGGTCACTATTCCTCCGCGACCACGCACCGTTCTCGTGACAGGTGAGGTGAACAACCCAGGACTGCAGGTGTTTATCGATGGCCAAAGTGTTTCTGACTACCTTGACCGAGCCGGCGGGCGCACCGATAGTGCTCAATATGCTTTGTTGACCCTCCCAACAGGAGAGACGAAAAAGGTAAGCTTCGGATGGTTGTCTCGTGATCCCAATGTGCTCGAGGGTTCTGCAATTGTGGTAACGAAGCAGCCAGCCGAGCCTCCAAAGGAGAAGAAAGAGTTTGATCTCGGGGCAACGATCAAAGACTCGTTCGCGATCGTGGCGAGTGCAGCCACAATCATTTATCTAGTCTCTCAGGTAAAAAAGTAGCCAGTAGGAAACAAAACTTTGGTTGTGAGGAGTCGTAGCCAAGTATGGGGTCGCGGCTCAAATGGAATTGCATGGCGCGTGCTGATCTTGTCGAAACCACCTCAAACGTGCTTGGTAAACAGGAGCACTCAGAGGTCTCGGAATGTTGGGGAAACTTCTGGGACTGGTTGCCCAAGCCAAGAGAATACACCTTATGACTGAAGAGTCAGATAGTGCTCCAAAGGGTGGACAGGACCCAACGTTGTCGGGTCAAGAATCATCTAGCACAGAGCGAAAACCCATCGACTGGATTGAGCTTCTATCGGCCGTTTGGAAGTCACGGAAGCTGATCGCCTCTGTTGTCGGTTTAGTGACTGTGCTGGCTGTCATTTATAGTCTAATACTCCCTGAGTACTTCAGGTCAACTGCCACGCTTTTGCCAGAGACGGAAAAAAGTAAGTTGGCAGGCTTAGGCGATTTGTCAGAATTGGCTTCGCTTGCGGGAGTCAGCACCGGAGAAGTCTCGCTGACAAAGCTCTATCCGACGATCATCAAAAGCGAATCAGTTCTCAAGATTGTGATTTATGCTCAATACCAGACCAACAAGTTTAAAGACCCAGTGAACCTGATTCAGTTTTGGGAGATCAAGGGGAAAACGCCCGAACAGGCATACGAAGCAGGTTTGAAAGCTCTTGGCAATGGACTTGATGTCTCATTGGACTTGAAGACAGGGGTTGTTTCAATTTCGATGGAGACGAGAGAACCGCAATTATCAGCAGATATCATCAACAATATTACCAGTGAGCTCGATAAATTCATCCGCACAAAGAGGACGACAAACGCGTCTGAGCAACGCAAATGGATTGAAGGGCGGCTTGTTGAGGTGAAACGAGACCTTGAGAAGTCAGAAGGCGTCTTAAAGGAATTCCGTGAAAATAACAGAAGAGTGATTGATTCTCCGCAGTTGCTGATGGAACAAGATCGTTTGATCCGGGAAGTCCAGATCAATTCAACTCTCTATATTGAATTGAAGAAGCAGTACGAACTCGCGAAGATCGAGGAGATCAAGAACATCCCCATCATCAACGTGATGGATCCTGCGAGGCCAGCGGCGAGGAAGGAAAGACCAAAGCGATTCAACATCGTGATAACGTTTTTTCTTATCAGTGCTTGTGGAAGCCTTCTCTATGTGATAGGTCGCGACCGGTATGATCAAGAGTTCAGGAAAGCGTTATATGTCTTCAGGAGGAAGCCAGAAAAGAAAGCTACGTGAGCGACTCGTCCGCGATTCTTGCGAGCGGAGGAACGTTGTGTCAAAGGAGGAGGGTGTAGGAGACACACGTTCTAGTCATGGTGACCTAAGGTCTAACGTCGGCAACGCCGTCTGCAACGCTGGTGCTGTAAATTGAGAGGCAACTCGAATGCAAAGTCGGAAAAAAGTACTTCTCACGGGTGCGGGTGGTTTCATTGGTCATCATCTTGTCAAGAGGTTGAAGGTAGAAGGGTACTGGGTGCGAGGTGTGGACATAAAGTATCCTGAATACGAGCCGTCCGACGCAGATGAGTTTCAAATTCTCGATCTGCGACAGTGGGATAATTGTCTTCAGGCTACGCGAGGTGTTGATCAAGTCTTCAACCTAGCCGCTGACATGGGGGGGATTGGATACATAACAGCGTATCATGCTGACATCGCTCGAAACAATATACTTATCAACGCTCATATGCTCGAAGCCAGCAGAGTAAATGTTGTAAAAAGATTTCTCTTTTCATCTTCAGCCTGCGTCTATGCACAGTACAAGCAGAGAAGTCCAGATGTCACCCCTCTAAAGG
Organism: Bacteroidota bacterium; assembly: GCA_049589195.1. Lineage (GTDB taxonomy): Bacteria > Bacteroidota > Ignavibacteria > UBA10030 > JAHEZR01 > JBAWAH01. The sequence goes on from JBAWAH010000034.1 coordinate 101,055, forward strand.
AAGAAGATGCATATCCTGCAGACCCTGAACCCGGCTATGGTTGGGAGAAGCTTTACGCCGAAGAGCTTTGTCGGTACTACCGGCACGATTACAGATTCGAAACTCGAATTGTTCGCTTTCATAATGTGTATGGACCCCTTGGTACGTATGAAGGCGGGAAAGAAAAGGCCCCTGCCGCTATTTGCCGAAAGGTGGCTCTTGCGAAAAATGGAGATGAGATGGAGATTTGGGGGGACGGCGAGCAAACAAGGTCGTTTATGTATGTTGACGATTGTGTTGAAGGCCTCTTGAGACTGATGGCTTCGGACTACCACGAAGCTCTGAACCTGGGAACGGATAGGTTAGTAACAATCAACGAGCTTGTGGATATCGTTTGTCAAATAGCTGGGAAGACATTGGTCAGACGTCACGATTTGACAAAGCCACAGGGTGTGCGCGGCAGGAATAGCGACAACACAAAGCTCCGGCAAGTGCTTAAGTGGGAACCTCAGATTAACTTGGAGCGTGGGCTAGAAGTGACATATATGTGGATTCATGAGCAATTGAAAAAAAAGGAATAGAATGTGGATGCGTCCGATACCCTTGATGGTGGACACGCAGTGGATAGCTTGAGCAGACAAGCAGGCGCGATGTTCTGTCTTGATTTCCCAGTTGGCTTCTTGTTACCCTTTGACTTTCTCCAAAGCGTTAAGTTGATCTTCCGTTAAGATGACTTTCTCCTGTCCTGCTTTTGTCTACAGAGCCTTCAGGCCTTTGGCAAATGTCTCAAAATCGTGCCTAGCCAGATGTCCCGAACTGCGGCTGGAGAAGCACTTTGTGCCCATTTCTTTCACTCGTTGAAGACTCTGAGTTGGCCACACCCCGTTTCTCCTGGGCAAAGGCAACAACAGCATTCTCGATTCCTCCATCAACACGGCTCTTGATCTTCCGGTTTCTGCGGAAGGTTTCCTGTAAGACATGCCTTCCGCCGTTCTCATGGGGCTCTCGGAACCGGCAAGAGTCATCACGGGGATGGCCATGTCCAAACACGCTTCGGCCTTGCAGGGGTGGGGTGAGCTTCAATAAGCGAAGCTTGTTCTTATTTGTCTTCTGGGTGATGGTTACCCGAAAGTCTCCTTCCTTTGAAGGTAAGTCGATACATGGATTCTGTTAGGCACAATTCCTTGACGACTGCAGAAGCAAGAATATTTCGCAACTTTCTCAACCTTGGCGTTGCGAATGTTGGATCGCGAGTTCTTGGATTTCTCTCAGTGATGTATTTGTCCCGAGTCCTTCTTCCTCAAGGATTTGTGCTTTGAGTCGGGCATGGATTGACTTGGAGACAGGCTGAAAGGACCATTAAGTGGAGAAGGAAGCAGCAAGAGGACAGTAAATACAATATTAATTCAAGGAGACAATTTAGATGATACCGGTTTTTCGTCCTTGTTATGGTGAAGAAGAAATTGAAGCAGTACGGGAGGTACTCAAGAGCGGGTGGGTGGGACTGGGTCCGAGAACCAAAGAGTTCGAGGACGGGTTTGCCGAATATGCAGGTGTGAAATATGCTGTTGCACTGAACTCGTGTACCGCAGCACTCCATTTGGCGATGAAGGTTATGGCGATTGAAGACGGCGAAGTTATCACAACACCAATGACATTTGTCTCTACAAACCATGCAATTCTTTACAACAATGCAAAGCCAGTTTTTTGTGATATTGAACCAGACACTCTGAATATCGATGCCTCAAAGATTGAGGAATTAGTTACCGAGAAAACAAAGGCAATCATCGTGATGCATTATGGCGGCTATGCCTGCGATGTGGACCCGATTCTCGACATCGCAAAGCGGCACAATCTCAAGGTCATTGAGGATGCTGCGCACGGTTGCGGCGGAGAATACAAGGGACGAAAATTAGGCTCTCTTGGTGATATCGGCTGCTTCAGTTTTCATGCGGTGAAGAACCTCGCAACTGGTGAGGGTGGAATGATTACTACTGATGACCCCGAGGTATACGGAAGATTAATGAAGCTGCGCTGGATGGGGATTACAAAGGACACGTGGAGCCGGGAGGAAGAGGACAGCAAGCGGTACTCGTGGTATTATGATGTAATGGAAGTGGGATACAAGTATCATATGAATGACATTCCAGCGGCAATAGGCTTGGTGCAGTTAAGAAAGCTACATGTTATGAATAGTAGGAGACGGGAAATCTCTCAAAAATATACAGAGGCGTTTTCGCAACTTGGTTGGATAGAGGTCCCGGTGATAAAAGACTATATGACAAAGCCTGCCTGCCACAACTATGTGATTAAGGTGGAAAAGAGAGATGAACTGAACGACTATCTTAAAGGCAGAGGCATTTCAACTGGTGTTCATTACTATCCTAATCACCTGTACGACATGTATAAGCCTTATTATAGGCATCTTCCTATTGCTCAGTCAGTTTGGAAGAAAGTCCTGACAATCCCATTGTTTCCGGACTTGACTGATCAAGAGATTGATTACGTTGTTAAGTCAATAGCAGAGTTCGACCACAAGAAGGTTACACGGTAGGAATTCAAACTATGTTGAGACATCTCCTTAATAAACTCATAGTGTTCTATTTCTTACTTGAGTCCATAGGTGTAAGAAAAGTCTCGGGTTTCGATGGGCTTGCCAATCTTGTTCGACGCTGCAACAAAACGGTTTTAGTGCCCTTGCTACGCTACTGGGGCGCCAACATCGGCAAAGACAGTGATCTAAACACTGGACTAATCTTGCATAACGCCACAGAAGTTTTCCGCCACCTCCATATTGGGAATGAGTGTCACGTCGGTAAGGATGTCTTCATTGACTTAGCAGATGATGTTACAATTGAGAGTCAAACAACAATCTCTATGAGAAGTACCATATTGACCCATATCGACGTAGGAAGGAGCCCCTTGCGAGCGAGCCATTTCCCCACTTTTGATAAGAAGCCTGTGTTCATTAAGAAAGGAGCGTACGTTGGTGCTGGAGTGATAATTCTTGCTGGAATTACAATCGGTGAATGTGCGGTTGTCGGTGCTGGTGCAGTAGTGACAGAAGATGTGCCGAGTTATGCAGTTGTTGCAGGTGTACCGGCGAAAATCATACGTATGTTGGACAATTAAACAATGACTACGTTTCCAACTGTAGCAAAGAATTTCTTTTCGCTTTTCTTCAGTAATGTTGTACAGGGTGGACTGCAAATCATCTTCATTGCTCTCTTTGCTCGACATGTCGGTGCTATAGGCTTTGGGCAGTATTCGTATGCTCTTTCAATTGTGCTTTTGTTCAACGTTTTGGTCAATTATGGATTTGATTCATTTTTGGTTCGTGAGATAGCTAAAGAGAAGGAGAGAGCTACTGAACTTGTTGGGAAGTCGCTATTGATCAAGGGAATCTTAGCCATTTTGGTTACCGCTTCATTAGGCGCCTATTTTCAGTTTCAGGTGACCGAGGGGCAGCCAGAGATGTTCCTGTTGGTCATTATCCTGGCTTTTGCGACATTTGTCGAGACCTTTTCAAATTCCTTCACTTCACTTTTTCGTGCTTTTGAGAGAATGGAGTTGGAGGCTGCCGCGAATATAGTGGCTGCGATAATCTATGTAGGGGCAGGGGTCGGGGTTATCCTTTTCAATGGGACGCTTCATCAAATTGTCCTCGCTCTCTGTTTTGCCCCAGTTGTAAAGATTGCGCTGGTTTCCTGTTTGTGCAGGAAGAAATTCCCGGTTGGTGCAATCTCGAAATACCTCTTTTTAGATTGGACAGTTCTCAAGTCTGCTTCTGTGTTTGCAGTGTTAGGTGGGATAGGTATTGTTTACAGTAATGCCGACAGAATTATCCTCGGGCGATATCTTGGGTACGAAGCTGTTGGCTATTACTCAAGTGCATACAAAGTTATAACGCTTGTCATTACAATCCCAATGCTGTCCTCGGCGGCTATCTACCCCGTCGTTTCTCGTTCCTTTGCATCATCAGAAGCAAAAGCAGCAGAAACATATTCCAAATCTTACCGCTGGTTGCTCATGGTTGGTGCTCTTGTTGGCTTCTTGATTTACTTATTGGGTGGTGAGTTGATCAACCTGCTTTACGGACCAGATTTTTCGACAGCAGGAATGATGCTCAAAATCCTTAGCCCATTTGTGGCATGGCAGTTTCCGAATTACATCAATGGACAGACAATGACTGCCATTGGGAAAGAAAGGCTATTTTCCGTTACTTATGGGCTGGCAACCGCACTGAATATTGGGCTAAATTTCTGGTTGATTCCGCGAGTCGGCTACATGGGAGTTTGCTACTCTGCCATGATTCCAACTGCAGTAGGGTTTATCTTTTATTCATGGTATTGTCACAGGCAGTTTAGGATTTCTTATGATTTCGGGTTGATCAGCAAAGTCGTTTTCGCCCTATTCATCTTGGTGTTCTTATCCTTCTTTGTTCATCCATTTGGAAAAGTAGGACTGTGGTCATATGGTGTTTTGTCGCCCCTTTTATATTTGATGATGCTAGGATTGTTCCGCACTTTTTCACACGAAGATAGAGAAACACTCAAACAGGTAGTTGCATCAACTATCTTCTCCTTCCGAAAGCTTACCTTCAAACAAACATAGACTTGTATGATGGATGTCTCTATTTCGATAGCAAGTTATAACACGTGCGATCGTTTATGTGAAACTATGAGGGCAATTTTTGCGGGCAGTGATTCCGTTTCCTTTGAAGTAATCGTGGTAGATAATGCGAGCGGAGACGGAACTCCTGAGAGGATTCGGAGAGATTTTCCTCAAGTACAACTCATTGCCAATACTGAAAACCGCTACTTTAGTCCGGCGCACAACCAAGCGAGCTCAATCGCGAAGGGGAAATATTTTCTTATCTTAAACTCTGATATTACACTCGGACATGATACCCTTTCAGAGATGGCATGCTTCTTGGATTCTCATCCAGACGTTGGTGCGATTTCCCCTGTTCTGTGTGATAAAGATGGACTGCCACAGCGCAGTTGTTGGAACGCTCCCACGCCCCTTGAAATTATACTTACACGGAATCCCCAGATGTACGTGTTCGGAGGTTTTCATAATCGCGGACACAAAAGAATGGGGAGAATTTCATTTGAGACCCCGAGGGAAGTTGAAGTAGTTAGTGATGCATGTATGATGATAAGAACAACCCTATTTTTGGAAATAGGTGGTTATGACACGAATATGTTAATGTATTGCACGGAGGATGACATTTGTCATCGTGTATGGAAAGCAGGGTTCAAGGTCTGCATTCTACCTCAATTAAGAGTCACGCATGTGGAAAGTTATTCTACCCGTCGATCCTCATGGAGAAGAATCAATGAAATCAGAGTCAAAGATACTATAGCCTATTTCCAGAAATATCACAATCATGCTTCCACGTCGCTGGTTGCTTTGTCAATGTATGTTGAGCACTTTCTTGGCATTATTTGGAAACGACTCTGGAACCGTTTGAGTTGATGCACTGTGTCCAACGCTGTCCTTACATATCGCCAGATTCCCCGAGCGCTAGAAGAGCCCAGAACCGGTCAAGCACCACTTACATTCTTTCTAATTGTCTTGTTCGTGTTGCTTCGCTTTTTGGCCGGAGGGAGAGCCGTCGGCGAACAAGAAACAAATCTTTCAGTCGTGTTTCTAGGGCTTGGGATTTTGGCTGGGTTGATAATGGTGAATAGGCCCATCGCACTTGTGCTCATTGTGTTTGATATGGTAGATATGGCGGGTTGGATCAATCCAGCGGCGTGGGGGATTCCAGGCGCCTTCAAGTTCAAGGATGCAGAATTTGTTCTCCTAATGGTGATGGGAATAATTGGTCTCGTGGTGAATTCGCATCTCAGAATGCATCGCAAGACACTGCTCTCCCGTGCTATGACAGTATTTGCTATTGTTGTTGGAACGTATATTATCTACACTCTCACTCTTCAGAACTTATCCATAACATTTCGAGTAGCGCGCCAGTTGATTTACTACGGCCTCTTTTTCGTCATTCCTTTTTACATTCCCTCGGAGAAGGAGCTGCGAATAGCGTTGAGGGGGTTCTTTGTTCTCATGCTTGCATCGTCAACAACGCATATTCTGCAAGCCGTGATCTTCCCCATACATGCCCTCTTACCATACACGCAAAGCGGGGAGGTGGCGGGTGGGTTTGTTCGGCTGTGGGGACCTTCGCAGCCGTTTAATTTCATCGGAGTGCCCTTGCTTTTTGGTGTTCTCTTGCAGGCCAAGCGCAGACGATGGTTCCTCATAACCGCATTTGGGATTTGTGTCCTGGCCTCTCTTCTAACCCTCGGTCGCACGTACGTCGCTTATTTAGGGATAGGTGTTTTTGTCATTTTGGTATTGCTCTCCACTAAAGGACTTCGCGTTCGCAACGCAGTGCGGTACGTGAGTATTCTTGCTGTTTCCTTTACGATAGTGTGGATTCTGCTGAGTGTGGTTGGCAGAGGAGACCTGGTGGCAGAAACAGTAAGCGGTAGAATGGAAGAAGCTCAAGGGCAATTCCGTGTCGGGGAAGGGACTTTTTTTGTCCATGTGGAGTATGCTTCTTTGGCACCATTACTGATCGAGCGCAACGAGGGAAGTCTCCTCTTTGGCCTCGGTTTCCGCGGATTACCATATGATCGACTCATCGCTGGAGGCTCGCCGGAGGAAGATTTTTCCCCTACTTTTAATAGCGACAACGGGTGGTCCGGTATTTTTGTGTCAATGGGTTTCGTTGGCCTTCTGTTTTTTGCCTTTTTCCTGATAACTTGTGCAAGATACACTTATCGCATTTCTCAGCGCCCTGAGTTTGAACTAGCATGCATCCTGAGTGCAGCGTTATTTGCATTCTTTGTCTTGGCTTGGTTCCTCTGGTTCTTTTCGGCGTTGGGAATCTGGCAGGATTCTGCTATGGTTGTTGCGGTTGCTGCGGGTTTGTTGGGGCAAGCAGTAGGCTTCAACCCAAGGACAGCGAGAATATGAGGATTCCATTTCTCGTGAAATATCGTGAGAGGATCTTTCTCTTAGTCGCTATTGCAGCTACGATAGCTTTGTACGCACATAATCTTGAGCTGAGGAGTTGGACCAATGACGAGCTTGGGACTATCCTAACGAGCAGGATGCAAAGTGACAGCCTTTTGAGCCTGGTCAGAGCCATAGATCTCCATCCGCCAACCCACTACCTGATGGTGCACTATTGGGCAAAGACATTCGGTGATAGCCTTATCTCCATGCGGCTGCTTGATGTTATTCCGATCGTACTGCTCGTTCCCCTGTCATACTTCTACACAAAACACCTATTCTCTAAACAGGCAGCAGTCTTTGTGGTTTTGCTTATTCTAGTTTCACCGAATCTCCTTTATTACTCGCGAATGGTTAGATATTATTCGTGGTCAGTACTATTCTCTTCTTTGTCCATCGCTTCGTTCCTATGGTTTCTGGATTCAAAGCACAGACGCAGCCAAGTAGCATTCATAGCTGCAACTGCTATTCTCGGGTATTTGCAGTATCTTACGATCGCGATTGTGGTTATCTGTGAGAATCTGTTCTTTGCCCTGTCATACAAAGCAAAACGCCTTTCACAGGAACACACGTATCAGTGGTTACGAATGCAGGCAGCTATTGTTGTTTTGCTTTTGCCAATGATTTTGGTCTACACACTCCCTCAAGTGGCACATATCTTTTCTGCAAGGGAGTTGAATAACTCTCCTCATACGAGTGTAAATTGGTTGGGAATGCTTACAGCGATGTTGTACGCATTTTATGCCTTTTCGTTCTCACAAAACTTCTTCCCATGGGAGTTTGTGTACATAATCCCTGGCGGGGTGCTTTTTCTCTTACTACTTGGCATCATGTACAAGTTCTTGAAAGGGAATTCGTATCAACTTCGATTTACTTTTGTCTTTGTCCTGCTGCCAGTTGTTCTTGTCGCTTTTGCGATGTTCGTCACTGGTATAAGCACAGCAATTTCCCACGCTGCAGCATATTCAATCTTTGTGTTGCCTCTTCTGTTGATGGTTATAGCCGGCTCATTTTCTGCACTCCACAGTAAACCGCTAGCGTACGTCCTTTTCTTTGTGCTGATCATCTTTAATATCTTTTCGGTCAAAAACTATCTTGAGTATCATACAGCACTCTGCTGGGATCCTAATTGGAAAGAGGTCGCAGAGTATGTTCGTACAAATAGTCATCCATCTGATGTCATCGTCGCCAATAACCCGGAGCACAGCATTATCCGGACATCGTACGTTTCGCATTATCTTCAGCGACAGACGATTGATGTGCTGCAAAATGCACCGACTCCAGATAGCAACAGGGAAGTCTCATCAGGTTATCGGGAGTTTGAGAATGTAGTGATGAACCAACATCCGGAGAGAGTGTGGGTTATCGTACGGAACAGAGTTCCGGGAGAGGCGATCTTAGTCGAGAATTCCTTGATCCGTATGGGGTATGAGAAAGTACAAGCAAAGGGTTTTTGGAGAAACGACGGTGAAACGAGGAAGTTCAAAAATGTGCTTGGGAGTATGTCTTTTCTGAATTTCAGAGCAGGTGATGTGGGGGAATATATGATTTCAGTCAATTTGTTTGAGTCCCGAAGCGGGATAAGGGTTTCAAAGGGAGAACAGACCCAGTGACGAATTATTATCTTTCCGTTGTGATTCCTGCCTACAACGAGGAAAAGAAGATCGCTCAAGACTTGGCTCTTGTGTATGACTATCTCGCCCGACAGACGTACGAGTATGAAGTGCTCGTTGTGGATGACGGCAGCAAGGACAGAACGTATGAAATTGTAAAATCATTAGAGCCAAAGTGTAAGAACCTGCGTGGCATTCGTTATGAACAAAACCGAGGGAAAGGCTATGCTGTGAAAACCGGTGTCTTGCAGGCAAGAGGTGAATATATTCTCTTTGCGGATGCAGGCACTTGCGTTCCATATCAAGATATGGAGAAAGGTTTGCAGGTACTGCAAAACGGCTACGACGTCGCTCTTGGTTCAAGAGCCCTGGAAGAGTCTCGGGTCCTGCTAAAGCAGCCAAAGTACCGTCAGATCGGGTCAACGATTTTTGGCTTTATTGTCCATTGGGTGATGGGAGTCAATCCTGTTCGGGATACACAGTGTGGGTTCAAAGTATTCAAACGGGAAGCAGCACACGCAATTTTTGGCAGAAATCGAATTGATGGATTCATGTTTGACACCGAAACAATTTTAAATGCTAAAAAGTTGGGACTTAGATTGAAGGAATTTCCGGTCACGTGGAAGAATGATCCTGACACACGCTTCAACCCGGTTTGGGGGAGCGTCAGAAATCTCAAGGAGCTCTGGAAAATAAAGTTCTCTCGGTAAGAAGAATCAGTCGATGAGCAAGGAATACATTTCAGCTTGTGTGCTCTGTGCGGGTTCGACGCTTGACGAAGCGGCTCATAAAGATTCGTACAGTATTGTCAGATGTCGAGACTGCGGATTGATATTTGTGAACCCACGTGCGAGTGAAAGAGAAGTCCTGGAGCAGTACACATCTGACTCTACTTCGCCCTCTGAATATTATGTGCGAACCGCAACGACTGACCACACTGTATTTCAGAAAAGGCTCGCTTTGGTAGAAAGATACTTTCCGAAGAGCAAACTCTTAGACGTAGGTTGCAGTGTCGGAACTTTCCTGACAACGGCGAGTGAAAGAGGTTGGGATGTCGAGGGCATTGAAGCAAACGTGAATTCTGTTCAATATTGTCAGTCCAAGGGATTACAAGTGCAACACGGGTTCTTTGAAGAAGAGACCTTCAACACAGGGAGAAATCTTTTCGATGTGATACATTTTGGAGATGTCATCGAACATTTCAGAAATCCGGTAGATGCAGTCAGACTAGCCGGTTCACTTTTAAGGGTGGGTGGGGGAGCGGTAATTGTGACACCGAATTTCGATAGCGTTGTTGCAAGGACGTTTCAAACGAAACCGTTAGAGCATCTGTTCTATTTTACCGATAGTACTATGCGGCGAATGTTAGAGGGAAATGGGTTCAAGGTGTTGCTGATTCTCAAAACAACAAGAAGAAGAGACATAGATTCGATGAGGTATGGGACGACATTCACAAGCCGAGTCATGAAATGGACATTGAAGTTTTTGGCAACAACAAGGTTGAGTGTGATTTTGAGCTGGTTGCTTGAAAAAGTCGTGAAAGATGAACTTCTCGTCGTCGCTCAAAAAGTGTCGTGAAGATTATGAGGGAAGAAATATACTACCAGATGTTGAAAGAAGATGACACCATTTGGCGTTCTGTGGCTACAAGGAAAATGCTTTTGACATTTTGGAAGAAGTATCGGACGCCTAAGAACAACTATCGAGTTTTCGAGTTAGGTCCTGGTGGCGGCGCTACGTTAAGGTTTTTTGAGAAGTTTGGAAAAGTGTATGGGCTTGATACCTCTGAGATTGCCGTGCAGTATTGTCGGGAACGCGGCATTTCCAATGTTATCCTTAATGGGGGGAGTACTTTACCGTTGAAAGACAACTCATTCGATTTGTGTCTCGCAGTGGATGTGATTGAGCACATCAAGGATGACCAGCAGGCGATGAATGAGCTGTATCGGGTCTGTACACATGGAGGAATCGTGTTGACTGTTATTCCCGCGTTTCAGTTTTTGTGGAGTGACCGGGATGTTCGGCTTGGGCATTACAAACGTTACACCGGAGATGAGATTCGACTCTTAGCTGAAAATGCTGGCTTCCGAATTCAGAAATTGAGTTACATCAACTTATTCTATCTTCCATTTTTGTGGTTTGCTGTGAAGATAAAGAAGGGGAGAGTAAAAACGGATGTTGCCACCCTGCCCAAATCGTTCAACTGGCTGTTGGTGAAAATGCTGGGTGTTGAAACTATTCTGCTGAAGAGAATGGATTTTGCAATTGGATGTTCGACGATAATGGTTGCGCTAAAAGATGGAAACAGAAAGTAAAACTAAACGCATTCTTTTCATCAACCACGCTTTCGGGCTCTCAGGCTCGGTCATCAGTCTCGGTCACATGGCCGAGGGATTCGTCAAGAGCGGATATGAAGTGTTCGTTATCAATAAAAACAACGACAAAGGGGCTGCATATCTGCGGGAATGTGGCGCCACGGTTTTTTGTATGCATATTTCCATCGGATTGTCCCTCAGCGCAGTTGTGGAAGAGGATTTGCTAAATCCACTTGAGCTTCTCAACTTTCTAAAGAACTTTGTCAAGATTCCCCTTGGGATATTCTTCACCTGGTATTATATCCGGAAGGTTAGCCCCTCTTTGCTTTACCTGAACGAGTTTGTTCTTCCACACTGTTCACTCGTCGGCAAACTCTTGGGTGTTCCAACAGTTATGCATGTCCGAGGTCCGATATTGGAGGGGCGTTGGGGTATTCGACGACGGCTATTAAGCAAAATGTTAGTCAATTGGAATGACGGAATCATTGCTATAACAATAATAGATGGCAAGCAGTTGTTCGACAAGTTTCAGATAGGAGATAAGTCTAGACAAAGAGTGCACGTGGTTCACAATGTGGCGGAGTTTGTTGGGAGAATTTTGGAGCCTAATGGCTCGGTTGCTTCTGTGAAAAAGCAGCTTGGCTTCAGGGAGGATGCGAGAATTGTCGCGATGCTTGGGGGTGTGTCAAAGATCAAAGGAACGCTAGAGTTTGTGCAGGCCGCACAGATCCTTAATGGTTTTTTGCAGGATGTAGTGTTTGTTGTGGCTGGGCCACTCCATCGTGGTTCGAACTTCGGTGTAGTCAAGAGACAAACTAGAAGAAATAAAAAGTATAGCAAAATTGTATCTCAATTTGTCCAGCAAGAGAATCTTCTGGAACATGTAAAGTTTCTGGGTGAGATACGGAACGTTCAGAATATACTAGAATGTGCGGATGTATTAGTATTTCCTTCAACAATATCACACTTTGCACGCCCGGTGATCGAGGCATGGAGTTTCAGGAAGCCAGCAATTATGACGGACACTCCCCATGCGCGTGAACTAATTGAGAATGACGTGGACGGTTTGCTCGTTCCGATGAACGACCCACAACGGCTCGCAGACGCCATTCGTCGAGTGCTCACCGACAGAGAATTAGCGCACAGGTTGGGGGAGAATGGTTATCAAAAGGTCATACGTTCTTATGATGCAGGGGTGAACTGTCGTCGCATAACGGACATCTGTGAAGAACTGATAGAGGAGAATAAACATAAGTAGACAGTGTACTCGAATGGTGTTTCTATGAAATCTGATGAAATGGCTGCAAGACAACGACAAGTGTGGGATGGTTTTGCGAAGCAAAACGCGTTACATTTCATTGGGACTACTCGGAATAATTGGACAGATGAAGAGTTCTTCCAGAGTTCTCTTCAGTGGTTCGATGGGAAAACAATTCGTGATCTGTTTGAGTCAATTCTAGAATTAGGGCACGGACACAGATGTCTCGATGTCGGCTGTGGCGCTGGGAGAATGGTGCCCATTCTTCGGCAGTATTTTGAGGAATATTATGGGTTAGACATTGCTCCAGAGATGCTCAAAAAGGCAGAGGAATATAAGAAAAAAATGTGTTGGGATAACGTGTATTTCGCTCTCGTTGGACCTAATACATTAGGTTTTCCCTTTGAAGGCGGATATTTTGATTTCATTTGGTCTTACATAGTTTTCCGGCATTTCAACAATTTTGAGATGGTTCGAAAGTATTTCGCAGAGGTTGCACGTTGTTTGAAACCAAGTGGAAAGTTTTTCATTGAAGTGAAAACTTTTGACGGGATAATTAAGATTCTGAATGGGAATCTTATGGTCGGCTTTGGATTTCCGAGAACAAACCGATTAAGAAGAATCCTTCCTTTTTTGAAACGAAGGCCGAAGGTCATTTTTCATAAATGTGACGAATTTGAGTGGGGCATCATAATAACGAAAAAAACGGCTCGCCAGATATGCGCGCAAAATGGATTGAATACAAACGCACTATTGACATATGAACAAACTGACGGGTTAATGATTGTTGGCAAGAAACCCTGATGGAGCTCTATTGGGAAGAACTAATATGAAGGTCTCTATCATCATACCAATTTTCAACGAAGTAAGCACCATATCTGAAATTCTTTCAAGAGTGAAGCGAACTCCTTATGAGAAAGAAATTGTTCTCGTGGATGATTGTTCCACCGACGGGACTCGCGACATACTCCATGTGATGGAACGTGACGACAAGAGCTGCTGCAAGGTTGTCTATCATGAAAAGAATAAAGGGAAAGGGGCAGCCATACGAAGTGGTTTCCAACATGCGACAGGTGACATAGTGATCATCCAGGATGCTGACCTGGAATATAATCCAACAGAGTATCCAAAGCTTCTCGGACCCATTTTGGCAGGCGAAGCAGATGTCGTTTATGGGTCGCGGTTTTTGAGCTCTGGAGCCCGTCGAGTGCTGTTCTTCTGGCACTATGTTGGAAATAAGATACTCACCACCCTCTCCGACGTGTTTACAGATCTTAATCTTACTGACATGGAGACTGGTTACAAAGTCTTTCGGGCTGATGTGTTGCGAAGGATCAATTTGCGGCAGAACCGTTTCGGTTTCGAGCCTGAAATCACCGCTAAGGTTGCGAGACTCCATTGCAGGATTTATGAGGTAGGCATCTCCTACTATGGAAGAACCTATGAAGAGGGAAAAAAAATCAATTGGAGAGACGGGCTAGTTGCACTCTTCTGTATTTTCAGATATGGGCTATTCAAGTAATAGAATGGGAAGCATGTTCGAATATAGCGGGACAGAGATCGAGTCGTTGGCTGTCACCGAGAATTACTGGGGTTGGAAATTCTCGCTTTTTGCCCCTTACTTTGGACATAGAATTCTTGAGGTTGGAGCTGGCAGTGGCAATTTCTCCTCATTGATAGTTCGGAGGATGCCGAATTGATTTTTTCTCTGCTTGAACCATCAAGGAAGTTATTCCCGCAATTACATCGCGTATGGGAAGCGTTCCAAATGTCGAACTGCACAACAATTTTCTGGTGGACATCCGTGCCGTTGAAGAATTTGATACGGTCGTCTCTATTAATGTGCTGGAACATGTTGAAGATGACGTGCAGGAGTTACGACACCTTCATCGTTCCATAGAAAAGGGAGGGCGACTGCTTTTGTTTGTGCCAGCTCTTGGTCGCGCGGCGGGTCTAATGGGGGCTGATTGGTGATGGAGCTAACAATTAACATGATGAAGCTTTTGCTGCTGGCTGCGTTGAATTTTGCTGTATTCATCTTTGCCATATCGGTGCAGCAGCGATTCTTTAAATGCGAGCGGCGTGGAGAAAAGTTGTTTGTTTGGATATTCTCTTACGTTTCAGTCATCGTTGTGTTTCTTACGGTACTCGGTTCCCTGCAATGCCTCTCACTTGCATCTGCATCGGCAGCTGCGGCTCTCTTGGGATCAGCCTCCTACTTGCTGATGCGTCCAAGCTTAAGATTCCTGAGGCAGACTAGACTTCTTCTCAAGACACTGCAGCAAGATTTGATCGGCGATAAATTCCTATTCATTTCTTCTTTGTTGGTTGGACTGATCATTTTTTACAAGTTGGTGTTCGCAATTGTTGCCTACCCTTATGAAGAGGATTCTCTGTTCTATCATATTCCAATGGCAGTATCATTTCTTCAATCCGGCAATTTTTTTGATGTCTCTCATTATAATTTCTATTGGAGTTTTCCAAGCAACAGTGAGTTACTGTCATTATGGTTTCTTCTTCCCTTTCACAATGATGCTTTGGTGAATCTGCAGAACTTCCCGATCTTCGTCGGCTTGTGTTGTTTGGCTTTTCTTCTTTGTAGAGAGGCCGGCCTCGAGAAGAAATGGTGTATATGGAGTGCGTTGCTCACTGCAAGTTTTCCAGCGTTCATTCAGTTTCTCGATACGCAGAAGAATGAAATGCTTGTTGCATTTTGGGTGCTTTCGAGTGTCTTTTTTCTTGAGCGGTACAGCAAAGACAAAAAGTGGATCTATCTATTCTGCGGTTCTGCGAGCCTGGGCTTACTCGTCGGGACCAAATTGACGGGGTTGCTTTTTGCTGCAATTATCACAGCAGTCTATGAAATTCTTTTCCTCTTCCGGAGAAAGAGCGTCCCCCCCTTTTTGTCATTATTCTCTTTAGTGCTGGTGGTTTTCGTCTGTGTGGGTTCATTTTGGTACGTGCGCAATCTCATTGCAGTCAACAACCCGATATATCCATCTCCGGTGAAGATTAGCAATCGGACAGTTTTCGAGGGTAGGGAAAGTTTTGCAGATAGCACTTCCGTCTTTGCAGTTGCGAAGCGGGCGAGCATCGGTGGTGCTGCTGGAGTCTATTCGCTGCTTCCCATTTCAATGATAAAGGGAGGACATGGTAGCGGAATATTGTTCTTGATTTCGTCCGTTGCATTTCTCGGCTGGTCGGTGTGGCAACGAAGTAATCGGAGAAGCCCATGTATCCGGCTTATGGTTATTGCAATGCTGTTTCTGTCGGTGTATTGCTTTATACCGTACAGCGGAGCGATAACGAATCAAAGAGCCCTTGATCTTGACGTGTTGAGGAGCGGAGATGGAATGCGATTCATCTCCGCTGGATTCATTTTGGGTATCGTGGCGTTCGTTCGGTTTTACCAGGGTGGATTCAAAACGGCATTACTTGCTTCTGCAGTCATTCTTAACCTTCTGATGAATCCACGGGATATCCTCTTGGGTTTGTTTATTGGTTTCGGGATTCCAAAGGAACATTTCCTTTCACTTGAAACCCTGGGATACGTCCTCTCTCTGCTGCTTGCCCTTGTGTTTATCTACGTTATAGCCCTTCTGGTTTTGAAACACTTTTTGTCGTCGGGACGCAAGGCAGGATATGTGGTTGTCCCTTTTTGCGCTTTCGTCCTAATGACAGTAAGCATCAAACAGGCGTGGAGGGCGGAGTTCTACGCTGGACTTATAAGAAGATATAGTGGAGAGTCGACAGGTCTTTTTCAGTATGTGGAGAATAACATTGAAGGGAAGAAAATCATTCTGGCGCCGATGTCTATTGCAGCTCCATTTTATGGGAAGCATTTTGACAATCAAGTTTGGGCAAGGCCACGCCAGCCCGAGTTTGTTGTGGGAAATCAGTGGGATGTCAGCGATAAAGACTGTATGATAATTTGTGGAAACTACTCGTCACTCACTCAGGAGCAATTTCAAACCATTCCGCTCTCTCTGCTACAGTATATAAAAGGTAAGTTTCATGTCGTTTACAGTGATAATTATTCGTTTGTCTTCAGCCGAACCAACTCGGATTCTCCTTGAACGAAGACCACTTCATTTCCTAGAATATGGATTATCAAACCCATCACTCAATCAAATCAACTTTCTTGAGGAGACGATTTTAGGCGTCCGCGAAGAGGAACATTTTTTCAAAAACATAATTTCGTTTAGACCGCTGAAATGGAAGAAATAAAAGACTGTCCACTGTGTGGAGCATCGCAGAGAAAGCACATTTATGCGCTTCCAAAGAACAACGGGGTCCCTAGATATACCATTGTTCGATGCCAAAGCTGTCGGCTCGTGTATGCGGACCACCAACCCACTGCGGACGAGCTCCTTACATTTTATTCAGACTATGACGAGTATCTTTCAACACAATGGGAGCAAGGAGAAAGAGAGTTTAATGAACAGGTTGCCGGGGTAATAGCCGGATTTCTGCAAGATGGTACCTGTCTTGATATCGGATGCGGATACGGTTTATTTCTGGATGAGATGAGGAAATTGGGGTTTGGAGTGTTTGGAGTTGAACAAGCGCCTGGTGCTGTCAGGTATGCAAGGAAAAATGGAACAGAGGTGTTTCTGGGACCAGTAGAACAGTATTTTAAACAGCATGCACAAGTCTTCCGTGTTATCACAATACTGAATGTTCTTGAACATACAAAACAGCCAAGAGAGATATTGCGCCAAATCTATGAACGCTTAGAGGAAGGAGGTATTCTGGTGATTTGTGTACCAGACTGTCAAGTTCAATTAATTTTAGGAAATGTTAGAAAGCTCTTTGGGATTGGCGATCCATTTCTTATAGACAATTCTGGTAGGCTGCCCCTTGCTGCAATTAATCCGCCGCATCACCTTGTGTCGTTTACTCCCTATGTGCTTAGGGACATACTCCACCAACTTGGTTTCACAGTTGTTGATATCCGCCACGCACCGGTTGTGTTCAACAAAGGTAAACCGATCCGCAATATCTTGAAACGTTTAGCTGAAATATCTAGCGATGTTTTACGATTTGTGAGTTTTTCTACAGTGCATTTGGGATATTCCACCCTATGTGTTGCGCAGAAACCAAAAAGCAAATATGCTGTCACGGATGCCCGGATTGTAAGCCACTGCCTTCCCAAAATCTCGATTATTACACCCTCCTTCAATCAAGGCAAGTTCCTTGAGGAAACGATCCTGAGTGTTCTTAACCAAAACTATCCTAATCTTGAGTATATTATCGTTGACGGTGGGTCAACCGATAACTCCGTGCAGATCATCAGGAAGTACGAGAAACATCTTGCTTACTGGGTGAGCGAGAAGGACAGAGGACAATCACATGCGGTCAACAAAGGTCTCGCGAAAGCGACCGGGGAGATAATCGGCTGGCTCAATTCCGATGATACTTATTTGCCAGGCACGCTGACCAGGATAATTGAGGCATTTCAAAGATATCCTGAATTCGAAGTAGTCTATGGAGATCAAGTTTTGACTGATCAAAACGGCAATTGGTTGCGCATTAAGCATGAGTTACCTTACAATTACCATCGGTTGTGTTACCATAGTTACCAATCTCAACCAGCAACATTTCTTAAGCGCTCTGTTATCGAAAAAGTCGGAGGGCTCGAGGAGAAGCTGTACTATAGTATGGACTATGAGTTTTTTCTAAGAATAGGAAGAGAATGTCTGGTCAGACATGTCCGACACCTTTTTGCCGCATATCGACTGCATTCATTGGGGAAATCAGCATCGCACGGCGAAGCCAGGCATCTCGATGAGAGGAAGGCTGTATTGCAGAAGTACAGGCCGAAATATAGCAGCATTGTTCTAATCAACAAGTTGATCCAAGCCTTTTGGCAGGCTTTTTACAACATGGTCAGAGTTGCATTGGTCTTTCGCGACAATCCACTCTCCTACGTGCGATACAGAACTTTCAAATCAAGATCGAAACCTCATGTCAATTCTTGAAGCTCTGGAACAGTTGTTTAAGAAGGATGAACGCGTGAAGAGGTTCGGCATTGTGTTAGCCTGTGGATGGGCAGCCATTGCGAACAGAGTGATTGCACACCTGCCGGGGTATCGGTTGCGCCGATTCATTTATAGAAACCTTTTTGCAATGAAGATTGGAAAAGGCTCCACCCTGCAAATGGGTACGTTTATTCTCGCTCCCCAAAGGATTTCCATTGGAACTCACACAAACGTTGGAATTGGAGCTTTGCTCGATGGCCGAGGATGTGTAGTCATTGGGTCAAATGTCGACATTAACTTCGTTGTCTCCATTTTTACTTTGGAGCATAATATCAACGCTAATGACTACTCTTCGAAGGGAGGACCAGTAATAATAGCAGACTATGCTTGTATTGCTTCTGGTGCTACCATTTTGCCGAATATTTGCATTGGACGAGGAGCCGTGATAGCGGCTGGTGCAGTGGTTACTAAGAACGTAGAAGATTTTTCTGTGGTTGGTGGAGTGCCGGCGCGTGTGATTGGCAGAAGAAGGGAAATCTCGAGTGTACATTAAGAATGAATCCTTTTCCTTTTCATTGAGTGATTAAGTATGGCGCAAGTTATCACGGCCAATTTTGAAGAAAGTTCTTAAGTGGTTGTGTAGTCTCCCCCTAAGTCAAGACATTTTTCGTGAAAGTGCTTTGCTCTTTTCTGGTATATATCAATTAATTTCCTTTACGATGAACTTGTCTCCTTTCTTCATTCTCCTTGCCGCGGTGATGATGCTTTGACACAAATATTCTCTTGGGGATACGATGGATAATCATGGATCTGTCATATTGTTTGATATTTCGTACAACAATATTGGCACGGATGAAGTATTGCGTGGAGTGGAGAATTTAGTCAGGGACGGTGGGGTGCATTTTATCTTTACTCCAAATGTTGAAGATGTTGTCATTTCTAGAAGCAATGAAGAATTCAAAGAGGCGTTGAACAGCGCTACATATAATATCACGGACGGGAAATGGATTATATATTCATCAAGGCTACTTGGTAAGCGACTAAATCAATTTGTGGGTGGCAGACTAATATTCTTGAAAATATGTGAACTCGCAGTCACCAAAGGATGGAACATATATCTCTTTGGTTCAAAGAACAACGGGGCTGAAGGAGCAAGGAGGAAATTAGAAGCGATTTACAGAAACATCTCTATAGTAGGTGCCCTATCTCCCAATTTTGATCTGTTAAAGGATGTTGAATCAACGAACAAAGTCATCAATGATATAAATGATAGGCGGACGGATATTTTATTCGTTGGATTTGGGTCTCCGAAAGGAAAGCTATGGCTACATAGAAATAAACATAAGCTCAAACCGTTGGTAGCACTGGAAATAGGTGGTGCATTTGACGTACTTTCCGGGAATAGATCTGAGCCCCCCAAATGGATGACATTCTATGGATTTGAGTGGCTGTTCCGTCTCGTAACGGAACCAAAGTATGTTCTCAAAAGATACTTGATAAGATTTCCCAGATTCTTCCTGATTTTCATGAAGGAGTTTGTGAAAAAGCATGCTAGATGAATCTCCCTGCTGCTTGTGGTGAGGAGATTCATTTGAGAGAATAGACAAGTTCTTGAGTTTATTCTATATCAAGAATCAGCAGTTCTGTACATAAGAAGTTCTCAGAAATTTTTGATCGAGCAAGTGCGAATTAAAACTCTAAATCTCAGATGTAATATCTGCAACTCGGATGATTACATCACACTATTTCCTGAGGGAAAAGCTCAGGTTCACAGGATTGTAAAATGCAAAAACTGTGGTTTGATTTATGCCAATCCACAAACCACCTTGTCATGGGCGGGCGAAACATATTTATCAGGCGAAGACAAAATTGATATTCAGCAAATTGTGAACAACCCAGACAATTTCACTGTCGAGAATTGTCAATATTTAAGAAAACAATATATCCAACAGAACGACTACATGACAATTCTTGATTTTCTTGACAATAGAGAGAAAGGTGCTCTGCTCGAGGTTGGTTCCTATGCCGGGGTATTCTTAAACACTGCAAAACAATGTGGATGGGACGTTCTAGGAATCGAACCCCAATCTATTCCTAGACTATATTCTGAGGGTAAATATGGCTTAAAAATACTGCCGACAACATTTGAAGATTCTGATATTACAGAGAATAGTATCGATGTTGTTATCGCATTGCACGTAATTGAGCATGTCCATGATCCAAAATCCTTTGTTCAAAAGGCAAACATCTTATTGAAAAAAAACGGTATCTTGATTTTGGAAACACCAACATATGACTCCGCTTCATTTAGAATATTGAAGCACCGTGAGCGAAGTGTCAGGGTTGATGGACATATATATTTTTTTACGGAAAGAACTTTAAGAAGTTTAGTGGAGAAATGCGGCTTTCATGTTTTGAAATATGGAACAGTTGGTCGAACATTAGGATTAGATAGATTGTCTACTAATTTAGGAATAGTAACAAACAAAACAAAACTGTTTGAAGGTATTTCACTAATGTTCAACCTGAAGAAATTTATCATACATATAAACTTACATGACATGCAGCGCATTTATTGCGAGAAAATATAGATTTTGGGGAAGTGACCTGGGATGATATTGGAGGTGCTATGGCTTGTGTTAGCATGTTAAGCCTCTTCTGTGTGTAGTCTTTTGTAGGAACTCATGCCGCGGGTCCGCACGACAAGGGATTTGGTAAGTTGCTTATCGGACAAATCGAATTAGCAAAGTAGGCGACTCATTGGGTGCACTGCTGGCAGAGGTGTCGTTACACAGCAAGGTTACCCTTAAGAATGAAGCACTATATGATTTCATAGTCGAAAGAATCATGAGAGTGCTTCACGAGGAGTGCTCTCATGGCGGGTAGGCTGTGGCTTGTGGTAACGGTTAATAAGGCAAGAAAAACTTAGGAGGAGAATTAGGTGGTCCGTACAGCAGTAGTCGGCCTCGGCAAAATGGGAATATCACATTTATCAATCCTGAATCAAGATGAGAACGCTGAGATCGTTGGTGTATGCGATAAATCAGGGTTTGTACTTGATGCTTTGAGGAAACTGACCTCTTTCAAATGCTATAATGACTATAGGGAGTTAGCCGAAAAAGCAAAGCCCGAATGTGTTGTGATATCTACTCCTACCAGCACGCATTATGAGATCACAAAATTCTTCTTGGAAAGGGGCGTCAACGCATTTGTTGAAAAACCGTTTGGGACAGAGTACCAGAGAGCACAGGAACTAACCGAGATTGCAAGAGAGAGAGACTTGCACACTCAGGTTGGCTACCACAACCGTTTTGTCGCGACTTTCAAATATGTGAAGAGAATGCTAGACGAGGAAGTCCTGGGTAGGGTATTTCATTTCACGGCAGAAGTAAATGGGCCCGCTTTTGTCAAGGAAAACAAGACCTTGTGGCGTTCTAAGACCGCTGAAGGTGGAGGATGCTTGCTAGATTATGGTTCACATCTAATAAATCTCATTAACTACTATTGGGGTGTCCCGACAAAAGCGACGGGGACAATAATGAAGAAGATATTCTCTGCTGAGTCAGAGGACGCCATTTTCTCGAACCTGATTTTCCCAAACGGACTAACAGGCAACATCTCTGTAAACTGGAGCGAGAAGACATTCAGAAGAATGTCGATCACGATCACAGCACTTGGGAAGAATGGGAAGATTGTCGTTGATTCTCAAGAGTGCAAGATATTCTTGACCGAGGACAACGAAACCACGAATTTGAAGAAAGGTTGGAATTTCAAGTACATAACTAATCTCACCGAGCCAGTGGACTTTTTTGTTCGTGGCGAGGAATATACAGAGCAGTTAGACCATTTCATATGCAGCGTTTCGAATAGCGAAAGACGCCCCAATACGAATTCTTTTGAAAACTCCATAAAGACGAATTATACAATCGACATGCTAAGGAAGGACGCTATTTGGAGTTGATCATGGACAGAATACTTATTGGTGATAACCAGTTTTGGGGCGTGAATCATATCTCAGATGAAAAGGGAAGGCAAATTGCTGTTAGGTTTAGCGACACCAAGGATATCATGAAAGTGTTGGACTTTTCATACGACCTTGGCATTAGAACATTCGTTTGTACTACAAATCAAAGAGTCTCGGAAATTGCGGATCAGCTAAGGGCCGACCCGTTGAGATATAAGGGTTATGAGATTTATCCCACGATACCAGATGTGCACAAATATGCTAATGCATTAAGCGACTTAGGTGTTATTGGCACTTTAGGGAGGTATTTGCCAGCCAACCCTCTTGGCTTCTTGGCTAAAGGGGGAATGGCCTTGGCGTCGAAGGATTTCATTTCGATTATGGAAATGCTAATTGATGTGGAGATGAAAATGTTCAGAGGGATAAGAACTGGCGTCGTTTTCATCCAAAACAATCTAAATGATCTGCTCTTGGGTCTCGGAATGAAGGAGGTCTTCGTTGAATTCTACAATTACATAAAGAAAAAGTATGATGCCGAAGCAGGCTTCATGACGATGAATCTCCCAAGACTTTTGCACTTTTTAGAAGATTGCGGAATTGAAAATCCAATCGTATGTAGTTCAATAAATAAGATCGGTTTTCGGATGTCTGGTGGCAAAGAGATTTATGAAAAAACAATCGCTACTGAAAGTTTTCGATGCGTAGCCATGCAGGTATTTGCCGCAGGTGCAATTTCTCCTCCTGAAGCAATAGAATATGTCTGTCAACAAAAAGGAATTAGATCAATTCTCTTTGGAGCTTCCACAGAGTCACATATAAAACAAACAAAAGAATTGATCGAAAGGTGTTCAATCTAAGAAAGTAAAACCGCTTTCTGACCAAAGATCTGTCTCAGTTCATGCTCTGGCGTTCAATCCTAAATCGGCGAATCGCTCAGCTTGCCGATGCGCTCACAACTCTTCTGAGTTTCGTAGCCGCATACGGCCTTTGGCATTTTCTGAAAAAGGAATTCCCGACTCTTCCGCTTGGCGCAGAGATTAAGCTGGATTCTGGCCATTTTGTCATCGTGGTAGCCTCCTTGATCGTCTGGTTCTTTGGGCTCAACGCTCAGAAGGCGTACTCGTATCAACGCTTCACCTCGTTTGCGACTGAGGTCAAGATTGTTCTCAGGACCATTCTCGTGGGAGTTTTGATTCTTTTTGGTGTGGTGTTTCTGCTCCGGACGGACTACACTCCACGGACGTTGGTACTGCTGTTTGCGATGGTGAACTTCACCATGCTGACACTTGAAAAACTGTTGATCTTCTACGTTGCAAAGATCATCCGGCAGCGAGGGCGAAATCGCAAAGCCGTATTGGTCGTCGGGACAGGAGAAGAAGCAAAGCGATTTGTTGAAGCGATTGAGCAAAACTTCAGCTGGGGATTGGACATTGTTGGTTTTCTTGATGCGGAAAGTGAAAACATTGGCAAGGAACTGTTTGGCAGAAAGATTCTCGGAACATACAACGACATTGCTTCGGTGCTGCACTCAAAACCTCTTGATGGAGTGATTATTACTCTCTCCACCAAGCAGTTTGGTGAGATAAGGGATGTTCTGAATGTCTGCGAGCAGGAGGGGGTGCAGGTGAGGATCATCTCAGACTTCTTAGGCAAGATCGCCAAGCGCTTCCGTGCGGATGTCGTTTATGGATTACCCATCATCAGTATTGTCCCCATTCCCCATGACGAATGGA
Source organism: Bacteroidota bacterium (assembly GCA_049589195.1). Lineage (GTDB taxonomy): Bacteria > Bacteroidota > Ignavibacteria > UBA10030 > JAHEZR01 > JBAWAH01. Next base: position 124,921 of record JBAWAH010000034.1, read on the forward strand.
GGTTGTTTGTGAAGCGACTCATTGACATTGTTGGCTCATTGATTGCACTTATTCTTCTGGCTCCTTTGTTTCTCATCATTGCCATCGCCGTGAAAGTGACCTCTCCCGGACCGGTCATGTACAAATGGGATGTTTACGGTTTCAACAAGAAGCCATTCAAAAGTTGGAAGTTTAGAACAATGGTTGCTAACGCTGACACATTGAAAGAGCAGCTAATGGCGTTGAATGAAATGGATGGTCCCGTCTTCAAAATCAGAGGAGATCCCCGGATTACTCAAGTCGGAAAGTTCCTCAGAAAATACAGCCTTGATGAGTTGCCGCAGCTCTGGAGTGTATTAAAAGGTGACATGAGCCTTGTTGGACCTCGTCCGGCCGGACAAGATGAATTAGCGCGTTACGAGAGCTGGCATCGGAGGAGGCTGAGTATCAAGCCTGGCATTACCTGTGTTTGGCAAGTGTCTGGACGCAACGAAATCAGCAAATTTGATGACTGGGTAAGGATGGACTTGGAGTACATTGATAACTGGTCGTTGTGGCTTGATTTCAAAATCCTGGGTAAAACAATCCCCGCAGTTCTCTCTGGAAAAGGAGCAAGGTAATGATCCTCGTTCGGACGCCGTTTCGTCTTCCCTTGGGTGGCGGGGGCACGGATTTGCCTTCCTACTACAAGAAGTATGAAGGATTTCTTGTCACCGCCGCTATCAACAAGTATATGTTCGTCAATATCAACGAGCCAGCTCTAGTGAACAAGATAAAAATCAACTACTCAAAGGTCGAGATTGTTGACGTCGATGAGATAGATTCTATCAATCACGAGATCGTTCGGGAATCCTTGCGGTATCTTAAGATCAAGCGGCCGATAGAAATCAGCTCCATGGCAGACCTTTCGGCGGGAACAGGAATGGGTTCATCAAGTTCCTACACCGTTGGACTTTTGAGAGGGCTGAATGCAATGCTTCGGCGGTTTGTGTCGACGCAGGAATTGGCCGAAGAGGCCTGTAAGGTCGAGATTGATCTGATCAAGAAACCGATCGGGAAACAAGACCAGTACGCCGCAGCGTTTGGAGGAATCATTGTGATGGAGATCGATCAATTAGGAGACGTGAAGGTTAGTCCGCTGAACATTGATCATGAAACCATTCATGAATTAGAGAATCGTCTTATGATGTTCTATACGAACATTGAAAGGGACGCCAACACAATCCTTGCTGAGCAGGGCGAGAAGATAGAAGCGAAGCAGGAGAATGATGCCGTTCACTCGATGCACAGGATAAAAGAAATGGGTTATGAGATAAAGGAGGCATTAAAGGGAGGCGACGTTACGCGATTTGGTCAATTATTGCACAGGCATTGGATGGAAAAGAGGAAGATTTCTAGTAAGATGTCTGATCCTAGAATAGATTCGTGGTACGAGAAGGCCTTGCACAATGGTGCAATCGGAGGTAAACTCATGGGAGCTGGCGGGGGAGGCTTTTTCCTCTTTTGCACTGAAAATGGAAAGCGTAAACAACTCCGCTCTGCTCTGGAAGCAGAAGGCCTCCGTTTCATGGATTTCCGATTCGACTGGGAGGGAAGCAAGGTGCTGGTGAATTTTTAGTGAATAGCAAACGGTGAAAAGTGAAGAGTAAATGGTGACGTGTAAATAGTGGAAGAAGAAAAATATGGTGAACGAGAGACCACACAAAAAGTTGCTTGTTTGGCAAAAAGCTGTTGACATGGTTATCCAGATGTATGATATTACAAACGCTTTTCCCCGAGAGGAAGAATTTGGATTGAAATCCCAATTGAGGCGAGCTGCTGTTTCTGTCCCATCGAATATTGCAGAGGGTTTGACGCGAAAGTCTAAGAATGATAGGGTGCATTTCTTGAATATATCGCAGTCATCATTAAGCGAAATAGATACTCAGGTAGAAATCGCTTTTAGACTAAAATATCTTGCTAAGGAAACGTATGAATCGGTAGTGAATAACTTAATCGAAGTTCAAAAGTTGCTCAGTGGGTTAAGCAGGAATTTGGAGAAATAAACTAGTCCTTGCTTCTCCCTTTTGACCATCTACCATCCACAGTTCTCTATTCACTTTCGAATGACAACTATCCTCATCACCGGCGTTGCGGGCTTCATCGGCTCCAATCTTTCGGATAGATTGCTACAGGAAGGGTTTCGGGTCGTCGGCATCGACAATCTATCGTACGGGGTCAGGGAACAGATACCAGAAAGTGTAGAGTTCCACAAGCTTGATATTCGGTCGAAGGAGATCTACAGCGTTTTTCAGAATGTAGAATATGTGTTCCACCTGGCGGCAAAAAATAGTATCAGTGATTGCCAAATGGATCCAGTCGAGACAGCGGACATCAACGTAACTGGTACCGTAAATGTTTTTGAGGCAGCACAGAGAGCGAAGGTCAAGAAAGTCATTTCTGCCGAATCTTCCGCATTGTACGAAGGCAGTTCTTCATTCCCCACGCCTGAGAACGAAACAAACCCACGAAGTTTCTATGCTTCGAGTAAGTACGCGTCGATGGTATTTGCGGAGGCGTATCAGCGGTATTTTAGCCTTCCGATGACGGCGCTTCGGTATTTCTGTGTTTACGGCCCTCGCCAGGACTACAGGAGATCCATCCCGCCGGTGTTCAGCGCTTTTATCATTAAACTTCTTAAAGGCGAACGGCCTGTCATTTACGGAAATGGAGAGAAGCGAAGGGATTTTATTCACGTCGATGATGTGAATGATTTTCATCTCCTTTGCATCGAGGATGAGAGGACGGCCGGAAAGGTGTTCAACCTGGGCTCGGGAGCAAATCATTCGATCAATGAGATCTATCGAATAATTACGGAGATCCTTGGGGTCAATGCCAGCCCTGTTTATAAACCCGATCTACCCGGCGAAGCTTTTGCCAATCTTGCCGATATCAAAGAAGCGAAGAAACTCGGATGGGCACCACGAATAGGTCTCGAGGAAGGATTGAGGACCTCTATCGATTTCATCAAGCAGGAACTTGAGAAAGGAAGGATTTGAAGGCAGTATTGTTGGCAGCAGGTCTCGGGAAGCGACTCGGTTTCTTGACGGCGTCCGTTCCAAAACCTCTCCTCGAAGTTCACGGAAAACCAGTATTGCTCCACAATATTGAGCTGTGCCGTAAGTATGGAATCGACGAACTGTTCATCAATACTCATTACCGGGCTGATAAAGTCAAAGATTTCTTTGGTGATGGCAAGAAGTTTGGTGTTTCGATCACCTATTCCTACGAGCCGGAACTGTTAGGTACAGCCGGCGCGCTGAACAATTTCAAGGCCAACCTACCAGATAGTCCATTCTTCGTCATCTACGCTGATAACATTTCTGATTTCAACCTGCGTGCAATTTACGACTATCATCAACGAGAAAAGGCAATCGCGACTGTAGCGTTGTTTGAGAAAAGAAACGTGTCCCTGAGCGGAATTGCAGTTCTCGGTGAACAGGGGAGAATCATCCAATTTATTGAGAAACCGGCTCCAGAACAGGAAATTAGTCGTCTCGTTAACGCTGGCATCTATGTCCTTTCTCCAAAAATATTTGAGTATATTCCATTTGGTTTTTCCGATTTTGGTACGGATGTTTTTCCAAGATTGATTTCAAGTGGTGAAGGACTCTACGGAGTGGTTATGAGGGGAAAGTTGGAAGCAATCGATACAATAGAGCTTTATGATGAAATGAGAAAGAACGATGAGGCTCAAAGGTAAAGTGGCGGTAATAACAGGCGCTGGGCGCGGAATTGGAAAGGCGATTGCCCTTCGATTTGCTCACGAAGGAGCTTCAATCGTGGTAGCTGCCCGTACGAAGGATGAGGTCCAAGACACTGTCCGGGGAATAGTTGCCGATGGTGGTGTTGCGCTTGGTGTGCAAACAGATGTATCTAGTCTGGAGAGTGTCAGTTCATTTTTTCAGACAGCCGTTCGTCAGTTTGACACAATTGATATTCTTGTCAATTGCGCTGCTATCCAAGGCTCCATCGGCCCGTTGCATGAGATAGACACTGACGGATGGGTACGCACCATCCAGACGAACCTTATTGGAACTTTTCTCTGCACAAAGATTGTGTTGCCGGTGATGATTGGAAAAAAGAGCGGTAAGATTATCACCTTCTCCGGTGGAGGGGCTGTTTCTCCGCGTCCGCGCTTTACGGCATATGCGACGTCAAAAGCAGCTGTCGTAAGGTTTACAGAAAGCTTGGCGGAGGAAGTAGGAGAATTCAATATCCAGGTGAACGCGATTGCCCCAGGAGCAGTAAACACAAGGATGGTTGATGAAATCATCCAAGCCGGGGAAAAAGCCGGTCAAAAGGAATTCGTCGAGGCACAAGAGCGATTACAGCTTGGAGGTACATCTCCCGATAAAGCGGTAGAGCTATCGCTGTTTTTGGCGTCGGCAGAATCAAACGGAATTACCGGGAAACTCATAAGCGCCGCATGGGATCCCTGGCAAGAAGAATCATTTGTCGCTTTGTTGAAACAAGATAAGGACTTTGCCACGTTGCGACGCATTGATAATAAGGCATTCTATAAAAGAGCATGAAGGTTGCTATCATTGGCTGTGGACGTATCGGCAAAAAGCGAGCACAAGCACTGAAGTCATCATCTGAAGATCGGCTCGAAATTGTTTGTGATATCAACAAGGAACGGGCAGAAGAACTTGCCCGTGAATTTGAATGCGAGTATGAAACACTTTGGGAGAATGTCGTCAGTCGGCCCGATATTCAAATCGTTATTAACTCTTCGATTAACTCTGTCATGGAGCCAATCACCGTGGCTGCCTTACAGGCTGGCAAACATGTCTTATGTGAAAAGCCTCTCGGCAGAAATGAATTGGAAGCGCGGAGTATGGTCAATGCGGCTGGGAACAATAATGTTTTACTGAAAACCGGATTCAACCATCGTTTTCACCCAGCGTTGTGGACGGCGAAGCAACTACTCGATGAAGGAAAGATTGGAAAATGTGTAACAATCCGTGCAGCTTATGGTCATGGAGGTCGGCCGGGGATGGAGAGCGAATGGAGATCCTCGAAAGAGTCGTGCGGAGGTGGGGAGCTGCTCGATCAGGGTGTGCACCTGATTGATTTGATAGGATGGTTCGGCGGAGAAATTGCCGAGGTGTATGGCAAAGTTGAAACGAAATTCTGGAGCATTGAGGTGGAAGACAATGCTTTTGCGATCTTGAAAACGAATCAGGATGTCACGGCGATATTTCATGTAAGTTGGACGAATTGGAGAAACATATTTTCTTTTGAGGTCTTCGGGTCAGACGGCTTCCTATCAATAAAGGGATTGGGAGGAAACTATGGGACTGAATCGTTAGAGTGGGGGGTGAGGAAGTTGGAAGGAGGAAAACCCGATATGAAAGTCTTCGATTTCCCTGCTGAGGATAAGAGTTGGGAGAAAGAATGGCGAGAGTTTCGCTCTGCTGTGATCGAGCAGCGCGAACCAATTGGCAACGGAATCGATGGACTTAAGGCAAACATGGTCGTGGAGGCTTTGTATAAGTCCTCGAGAATAAACAAACCCGTTCGACTGCAGTGAACAAAGCTCTCTTCCTTGACAGGGATGGGATTCTCAATAAAGTAGTAATGAGGAATGGGCAGGTTGGCTCGCCTCGGTCGGTGTCTGAGTTTGAGATAATCATCGAAGCAAAAGACCTGGTGAATAGAAGTAAGGCGCGAGAGTATCTGGTGCTGGTGGTTACGAATCAACCTGATGTTGGAAGAGGTGTTATGAATTTCGCCGAAGTCGAAGCGATGCATCGGATTCTGCGTGGGACGTTTTCAATTGACGATATAACAGTCTGTACAACTGGTGATGATTCAGATTTCCGAAGGAAGCCGAATCCTGGAATGATCCTCGAGCTTGCCGAGAGATTCAAAGTTGATCTCACCAATTCATTTCTCCTGGGAGATAACCAGAAAGACATCGCGGCAGGAAAGACGGCGGGCGTCAAGACGATTTTGCTCAAGAAACCCTACAACAAGGACATCCAGGGGATCGCCGACTACGACTGCAGTACGTATGCGGAAGTCATGAACGTCCTGTAAGTGTCAGAGAAGACTATGACAACCTTCAGCGAGAAGTTTCTGGACCAAGCAAAAGAAGTCATCAATCGTATTCCTCCGGAGTCGGTGGAGAAGGTGGTCCAAATTCTGAGGGCAACTCGAGATCTAGGGGGCCGCCTTTTCATAGTAGGTTCCGGGGGTGGTGCAGGACACGCCTCACATGCAGTCTGTGACTTTAGAAAGATTGCAGGATTCGAAGCCTACTGTCCGACAGACAACGTTACAGAGCTTACTGCAAGGATTAACGATGATGGATGGGAAACCGCAATCGCCAACTACCTCAGAGGCAGCCGGATTAATTCCAAGGATTGCGTCCTTGTGTTCTCTGTCGGAGGCGGGAGTGAAGAGAAAAGCATTTCCATGAATCTCGTCCATGCTGTGAAGACAGCGAAGGAGGCCGGAGCAAAGGTCGTGGGTATCGTCGGCCGTGATGGGGGATTCACGGCACGGAACTCCGATGCATGTGTTGTCGTGCCGACCGTCGACAATTCAATGGTCACGCCACACACGGAAGCAATGCAGGCTGTCGTATGGCACCTGATTGTATCACACCCGGACATTCAGCTTCATGCGACGAAATGGGAATCCATGAGGTAAGGAACTGACTCTTTATTGCTCATCCCCAATTACAAATGGAGATACGCTATGCTAAGCGCCCAAAGAAAGTTCCGCGTTAAGATCTTCGCCGATGGCGCTGATGTAGCAAGTATGGTGGAAATGTATCATGATCCTATTATCTCGGGGTTCACAACCAATCCCACGTTGATGAGAAAAGCTGGCGTCAAAGAGTACAGAAGTTTCGCACGAGAGGTACTTGAGGTGATAAAGGCCAAACCCATCTCATTCGAGGTCTTCTCAGATGATTTTGGAGAAATGGAGCGGCAAGCGAAGGAGATTGCCTCTTGGGGAAAGAATGTTGCAGTCAAGATTCCCGTTACCAACACGAGGGGGAAGTCGAGTGTCGAGTTGATAGCAAAGCTATCCAAGGCAAATGTGAGGGTCAACGTAACTGCCATGATGACGCTCGAACAGGTGATGGGAGTTGTTCCTGCACTTGCAGATGGACCCGGGGGCTATGTGTCGGTATTTGCAGGAAGGATCGCAGATTCGGGGACAGACCCCGTTCCGATCATGGCAGAGATCGTCGCCTATCTCAGGTCTTTTCCTAAAATAGAACTGATTTGGGCTAGCCCTCGAGAAGCCCTCAATATTGTCCAAGCTGAGTCAATCGGGTGCCATATCATCACCGCGACGAATGATGTGTTAAAGAAATTGCCTCTCATAGGGAAAGACCTGGGCGAGTTTTCTCTCGATACAGTGAAAATGTTTTATGGTGATGCGAGAGCAGCAGGGTATAACCTATAATAATGTCTCAGAATCTGGGGGTCAACGTGGGTGAGCGTAGGGTGGAGCTTAAACGAGACTGCGAATTTTTCCGCGGTGATGTCCCATGCAAACCGCACAAGCTTCATGGCGTCCACTGCGTGGATGAAGATGGAAGTGCCTGCCGCTACTATGTCCCAGTCGACAGAAAAATCCTCATTATCAAGCTCGGTGCCATCGGCGATGTCATTCGAACGTCGCCTCTCCTCCGGAGACTCCGGGATGAATACCCGCGCTCAGAGATTTGGTGGATGACGTATTCTAGAGAAGTGGTCCCATCCCTCGTCGATGTCATCCTTGATTTCTCTCCGCAGAGCGTCACCACCCTTCGGGCAACGCACTTCGACTTCCTCTACAACCTCGACAAAGAGCTTGAAGCGTGTGCACTGGCAAATCTCATCTCCGCGGATACGAAGAAGGGTTATTGCCTCCAAAATGGGAAGTGCGCACCGATGGACGAAGATGCGGAGCACAAGTTTCTCACGGGTGTATTTGATGATCTCAATAAGGCCAATACGAAAAGCTACCCGGAGGAAATATTCGAGATGTGTGGCTTTCGTTTCTCCAGAGAGCGGTATATACTTGACAACTTTGCCTCCGATGGGTACAGGTGGGAACTGAACAAAAAAAACAAGATCGTCGGGTTGAACACAGGTTGTGGTGGACGTTGGTCGTCGCGGCTGTGGCCGGAGAAGTATTGGATCGCCCTTGCGAAGAGGCTCAAGAAGGCAGGGTATTTGCCCCTTCTCTTGGGTGGGGAACAAGAGCACAAAAAGAATCTGAAGATTGCTAAAGCTTCCGGGGCGAAGTACCTCGGTCATTTTCCGCTGAGACAGTTCATCAACCTTGTCGATCAGTGCGATCTTGTTGTCACTGCAGTGACAATGGCTGCTCACATCGCCATCGGTCTCGGCAAAAAGATCATTCTCTTTAACAACGTCTTCAACAAGAATGAGTTTGAACTCTACGGACTGGGAGAGATCCTAGAGCCTGAGTTCGATTGCACGTGCTTCTACTCCCCAACGTGCCCAAACAACTGCATGCAATACCTGAGTGTTGATCGAGTCTTCGGTGCAGTGGGACGTTTGCTTGAGACCACTTAGCTGTTCTAATCGCCGGGCAGGGTGTGCTTGCAACGGCCTTCTGGGCTCTGCAAGCCTCTCAGGAGTCCGGAGAAAATGGTAGTTTCAGAGATATCAAGGAGGTTGAGATGATAAGTGGCGTTGTCGCTAAAGATCTTGTAACCCACACTGACGAGCGTGGCTTCTTCCGGGAGATCATCCGGTCGACGGACGGTTTCTTTGCAGAAGGCTTTGGGCAGTGGAGCCATTCGCTGATGTTCGACGGAGTAATCAAGGCATGGCATCTTCATCGAGTGCAGACTGACTGGTGGTATATAACAAGCGGTGTGCTACGCGTCGGTCTCTGTGATATGCGGCAGGATTCTCCAACATACAAAGAGACAATGGATTTCCTCATGGGGGACTTGCAGCCATTTCAAGTTCTAAAAATCCCCCCGGGGGTGGCGCATGGCTGCAAAACCATCGAGGGGCCAGCAAACATTCTCTACGTGACCTCGCATGTTTATAACCCGCAGGATGAGATTCGTTTGCCGTATGACGACCCCGCAATTAAGTTCGACTGGTTAAGGGGCCCACCGATTAAGTAGCGAGCGATCCTGAGACGCGCTGTATCAGGCATCACCTCACTTTAGGTGCATTCTACTTCGATTCTGACTCGATCCTCCTTGATCTCGAAATCCTGTTCGAGACGATTCCCACAGTTCTCACGGGAAGAGGAGCAAATTGAAATCTCCACCCTCATGATTCCTCCGCCGTGGAATAACGCTGAACCCTTGCAAGGCATGATCCCTATCATCGTATACCAAGATGTTCGCGGCAAGTTCATGTCCGAGGGCGAGTACGAGAATGTGCGTCCCTGTATCGGAAGAAAAGGGGGGACACATGGCAAAGATGAGACTTCTTTTCTTAGCTGTGCTGATTATTGGTGCTGGAGGGCAAACAAAGACCATGAGCCGCTCAGAGCTTTCTCTCTTTCCGAAGCCCAAACCAGGGCTGTGCCGTACTCGACGCGGGGATTTGCTTCGTACTACGCTGATGCTTTTGATGGGAAGACCACTTCAAACGGTGAGGTATTCGATTTGAACGCGTTGACCGCTGCTCGCCAGAGTTTTCCCCTTAACACCATCGCGTGCGTGACGGACGTACCAGCTGGTCGGAGTGTGAAAGTAAGAATCTACGACAGAGGACGATTCTGGGAGAATCGTATCATTGATGTGTCTCGAGGCACAGCAGAAAAAACTAGAATTCTTGGTCGCGGCATTGCACTTCTGAAGATCGACGTACTCGGATGGGGGATTGGGAGTTGGCATCAAGGCGGGAGATCGATCATACTCTATGTTTCGAGAGCGTTGGTATCCAGACGGACGGGATTTCTTTTTTTTAAACATCCCCAGAATAAGACGACGCCTGTGTCCATCTCCATGGTAGAATGACCCTCGAGTTCCGTCCTATCCGATTACTACCTCCGTCAGCAGTCGCCCTTCGCTGGCCATAGGTTCTTTGGACGTTTCCTTCGAGATTCCTTGGGTGGCAACTCGAGGAGCAATCTCAAAGATTGTTCTCACTTTCGGTCGACGCAACCTGTTCATCATGCAAGCTTATGTCTAGCTCAGAGAGGGTTGAAAGCGTCGGCGATTTTGTAAAGGACATTTGACCTCCAAAAAGTGAAAAGGGAAGAATGCGGATCGTTTGATTCTTCATCTTCAATTCACTATCTTGGCTTTCGAAATGTCGGGATTTCCATGCAGCTGACCAGCAGGAGTTGGAATCACAACTGTTATCTTTGCTCAATGTCAGATAGTCGTCTTATCCACTGGTTCCGAAAAGCGCAAAATCTTCTCCTCGCAGGACTCATTTGTTTTCTTCTTCTCGTTTCTAGCGCGATCGCTCAGAGAGAACTTCTTCCCGTAGATCACCCAGTCTATAAGTTTCTCCTTCGCCAGCAGATGCGCGGCCTCATCGATGACTTTCACTGGGGAACGCTGCCACTTTCGAGGGGAGATGTGGCGAGGCTCCTCAATGCGTTGGAAATCCGCAGATCTCAACTCTCACGTGTCGATATAAAAATGTTACAGGATTTCAATACAGAGTTTGAGTACGATATGAACAAAACAGTTCTCAAGGCGAAAACCTTCTTGCCCGGATTCTCACTTTCCAGTATCTTCGACAATGACCAGCAGAAATATCTTGCAGCATATGAAGACTCAGTTGCCTCCTTGTTTGCTGATGGTTTTGGCTTTCTCAGCTATCGGGTGGGTAATGGAGACTCCATTGGGTCTCCATATGTCTTCCTAGGGCAGCTGGGTTTCCGAGTTCGAGGGACTCTCTATGACCGACTCGGCTTCTACCTAGAGGCTTCCAACGGGCAGCGCTTCAGCGGCGATCCGAATTTTGCCAGGCTCGATTACCGACTGAAGGCAAACACCAAATTTCAGGAGAAAGGAAAGTACTTTGATTTTAGCACTGGGTATCTGAACTACGATGTTGACTGGTTGCGGTTGACGGTCGGCAGAGAACAGGTGCTCTGGGGCATGGGGTACAGTGATAGGCTGATTCTTTCAGACAATACGATTCCGTTCGACTTTGGAAAGCTCGATCTTCACTATAAGTCTCTGCACTATTCATTCCTTCACGGGAGCGTTACTGGGAAGGACAGTTTAGGACATCAGTTGTCCTCGAAGTATCTCGGGGCCCACCGGTTAGAGATTGATCTCTCCTCTAAGCTTCGGGTCGGTATCAGTGAGATGGTTCTCTACAGCAACCAATCGGTGAATTTTGGTTTTCTTAACCCTTTTTCTTTCATAGCAAGTGCTAATCGGTCAGCTGACCCAGAGAGTTCGAGTAACACGCTTCTTGGGATTGATTTTGAAGTCCTGCCCATGAAGGACCTGCGAGTTACAGGAACGCTCTTAGTCGATGACATCAACTTCGAGACCCTGGGACCGGTTGGAAAAGATGTTCGGGGGAATGACAACAAGTTTGGATGGCAAGGGGGCGTTACTTGGACGGACGCCTTCAGTTTTCCTAATCTATCGTTGACAACAGAGTACACTCGGATCAATCCCTTCGTGTATTCACACCGATCGGTTGCCAATTCTTACTCTCATGCGGGTCTTCCACTTGGGCCTCTCCTACAGCCGAATTCTGATGAATGGCTTTTTGGTTTTGACCTTGATGTCAGTTATCGTATCTGGCTCAGTGGCCAGATACGTCTTCAGCGGACCGGAGAAAACATCGTTGACTCGAGAGGAGTTTTGATGTATAATGCGGGCTCCGACATTTTACGTGGCGATGGGGATTTTGTTCACCCGAATGTCTTTCTGGAGGGTCAACGTGTTAACAGGACACTCCTATCTTTCATGTTACAGTGGGAACCCATCAAGCAATACTTCGTCGAAATCCAGTACTTCCATCGGTTTTTCAATTACGTCGACAGCGGGCGAAAGCTCGCCGATTCAATCCTCTGGACGACTGTACGTCTGGACTACTGACAGGGCGCTAGCATATTAGAGATGAGATCTTGCCTCCGCTTGATGGGTGGAGTCCTCCTCCTTATGGTTTCTCCTCCGGGCTCCAGCGCGCAAGACGATTTTTCCTTGACTGATTCGGCAACTCCTTTCTTGTCGAAGAGGTTCGATCATCCGGAATTTCTAACATCGACACTGTACAGGGGTAATCGACGTAGCATTGGAATTCTGGATGAATCCGACTCGCTTCGATCTGCAACACCCGCTTCGACGGATATCTCTGGATTACAAGACAGCGTCAACTACGCCCGACTTGCAATCCTCGGCGGTGGTCTGCTGACTGTTGGTGTTGTGCACCAGTTGTACGTTCAGAACGCTTGGTGGAAAAATTATCGAGGGCCATTTCATTTCAGAGAAGATCTCCACTACGCACGAAATGTTGATAAGGTTGGTCATTTCTACGCAGGGATGCTGACTTCCTATCTCGGTGACAGAGCGATGGAATGGTCAGGGTTTCGGCCAGAGAAAGCAGTGTGGTACGGTGCGCTCATCGGAACCGCCTTCGAGTTGTACGTAGAAGTCCAGGATGGGTTTTCGACCTTGTGGGGTTTCGACCGCGTTGATTTTGCGGCAGATGTCGCTGGGGCTGCCTTCCCAGTGGCAAAATACTACATTCCATTCCTCGAGAATGTAGACATGAAATTCAGCTACCTTCCATCGAACGCTGAGCCTCCACGCAGCGGTCCATTTCAGAATCAAAAGCGCCTCGTCGTCGATGACTACGAGGGGCAGCGATTTTGGCTTAGCTTGAAAGTAGGAAACCTTCTCCCAAATCCTGTCAAGTCTGTGTGGCCAGACTTTCTCGAGATCGCGTTAGGTTTGGGCGTTCGGGACCTGGAGCACAGCGGGGGACAGTTAGAATGGTACGTTGCCTTAGATTATGATTTGACAAAACTTCCAGGAGACAGCGGATTCCTGAAGGCTCTGAAGGAAGGATTGAACTTCATCCATCTCCCCAGTCCCGCCATCCGGATTTCTCCCAGCGTGATTCTCTATGGCCTGTATTTCTCCCTGTAGACGTGACGTTCAAATCAGTAGAAGCGTGATGAAGCGGTCTTCCGCCTTCACCTCTCAAACACACCTGACCTAACACTTCATGATCAGCATCATCATCCCAACTTTGAATGAAGAATCGACAATCGAGAAGCTTCTCTCTCAATTCTCCGACGAGTTGATCCGGAAGTATGAGATTGAACTGATACTCAGCGACGGTGGGAGCACGGACCAAACGATCGAAATAGCTAAGAAGAAAGTCCATATCATCCTTGATGAAATGAGAGGTCGGAAGCAGACGATTGGAGGAGGTCGCAACCGTGGCGCACGTCGCTCGTCCGGCGATGTGTTATTCTTTTTTAATGCCGATGTGAGAGTGAATGATATGGAAAAGTTCTTCAAGGCAATGCTTGAAGCCCTCCGGTCTCCGGATGTTGTGGCGGCGACTTGCCCTGTTCATGTCTATGCCGAGGAGGAAACCTTTCTTGATCAGGTCTACCATCGAATTCATAATCTCCATGTGCGATTGTTCAATGCTCTGCATTTTGGGACTGGCCGCGGTGAATGCCAGGTGATCAAGCGCAGTGCATTCTTCGGCGTCGGTGGTTACGATGAACGGCTGGCCGCTGGTGAGGATTTTGATCTCTACCGAAGGTTGGCTAGGAGAGGAAAGATTAAGTATGTCGAGGATGTGAAGGCGTACGAGTCTCCGCGGAGATACAGACGATTGGGTTACCTTCGAGTTACATGTTCTTGGTTTCTGAATGCACTATCGATCATCCTGTTGCGTAGGAGTTTCTCAAGAGAATGGGAACCGGTCAGGTGACTCTGCCCATTGACTCCAATGAGATTCAGTCTCCTCCGTGGGATTAGTGAATTCGCTTTTGTATATTGGGTTGATTGTGTAATGTTTCTTCAACTTGTAAGCATGGCAAGTCTGCAGGTCGTCGTATCATTTTTCATTCTGGACCAATGATGAGAAAGCCACCTCAAGGTGCGGTCTTCCTCGACCGCGACGGCGTCATCAACGTTGACCGGCGTGACTACGTGAAGTCGTGGTCGGAATTCAAGTTTCTGCCGAGGGTGTTTGAAGCACTGCGACTTCTGAAGAAGAACGACATCCGTGTGATCATCATCACGAATCAATCCGCAGTCAACAGGGGATTGATGACTCTCGACACACTCCTGGAAATCCACGAGAAAATGCTTGATGCCATCAGGATGCACGCCGGAGAGGTCCAAGCGATCTACTTCTGCCCCCACACTCCTGCGGAGAACTGTGAGTGCCGGAAACCAAAGTCTGGAATGGTGAGAAACGCGGTCAAAGATCTGAAGATCGACTTATCTGTCTCTTACCTTGTTGGTGATTCGGAGAAAGATATTGATCTCGCCCGGTCAGTCAAGGTGAAGGGTGTCAAGATTGTGGAAAAGATGGCATCCAGATTGCCACCCCATCGTCCCGAATGGACATACAAGAAGCCCGTACTTGCGCCATCACTTCGCGAAGCGGTTGCCCTCATTCTCTATGATCTCATGAAATCCACGCGCTCTTAGTTTCCCCGGCAGTCCAGAGCCGTTTCATCATCACTGGGCCCTTACATTGAGCTTGAATTTCTCCTCCTACTTTACTTGATTTCTCTCCCGAAAGGCCGTCCAAACAACTCGCGAACTGTGGACCTGATCGAATGTCACTAGCAAAGAGCGTTCTCCGTGGAATTCTTTGGAATCATGCGGGGAAAATCCTCGAGTACGCTCTGATGTACATCTTCTCCGTGCTTGTTGCGCGAGGGCTTGGAGCAGAACAGAATGGCATCTATGTTACGTTCTACACCTTAGCTCAGTTTCTCTTGATCGTCTCTGGGTTGGGGTTTGAGACCGCTCTCACCCGTTGGGCCGCACAACTTCTCCAGGCCGGTGGGATTCCACGGCTTCGTTATGTTTTCCGCAGACTCATCGGATGGCGGCTTATTGCTTTTTTTGTTGCGGCACTCCTCTGCTACTTCTTCCGAGTGGATATTCTTCGTTTCCTTTCACTCTCACACACGGCAAGTGAGTATTTCCTTGTCCTCATCCTCTATGCTGGTCTCAAGTGCTCTGTACCGCTGTTCATCGCGGTGTTTGTCTCGCAGTTTAACACCCGCATTGTGACGCTAATCTCCGTGAGCGCCCGCATCCTTGAGCTTGCAGCGGCCGTTTACGTTCTCTCTCATGGCTTTGGGGTCGAAGCGATCTTTCTTGTGATCATCGGTGGTGCAGCATATTCGCTCCTTGGGTCTTTGATTTTTGCCCGCACGAGTTATTGGGGAGGCGAGGAACGGGAAGACGCACGTCCGGTGATTACCCTCGGCTTGACGTTCTGGTTGAACACGATCATGGCTTTCATCCTCGAGAAGCAGGGAGACATCTTCCTCCTGAATAATCTGCTCGGAGACCGACGGGAAGTCAGCTACTATGATGTTGCGTATGGATTGATGCAAGTTGTGGTTTATGGGTTCACGATTGGGTTTAGTGGAATCTCGCTCGCGGCGTTCTCCCGAGTTGCAGCGTCGAATCCAGAGTCTTTAGGTCAACTCTGGAGATTCTCGGTGAAGGTGATTGTCCTCCTGGTGCTTCCGCCTCTAATCTTTCTGGCTGTGCACGTACAGGTTCTTGTTCCAGCGATTTACTCCCCACAGTATGCTGGCAGCATCGGGTTATTTCAGCTTCTTGTTCTCTTCCAGATCGCAGCCCGTCTCTTCGGGAGTGGCACCAACGCCGATGTCTTGCTTTCTGTGAACAAGCCGAAAGTCCTCGTGGCTTTTGGAGTTCTGGCAGGAGGGCTGAATATCCTCCTTGACGTTCTGCTTATACCGCGCTATCATGCATACGGCGCAGTCATCGGGACGGGTGTCGCAAACACTGCCGTGATGATTATGTCGGCTGTCTATATTGCCCGTAGGTTCTCAGCAGTCGTGTCTGTGGGATTTTGGTTCAAGACGGTAGTGGTTTCCGTCGTCAGTGCGCTTGTTGGGAGATACCTGTTTCACCCTGAGACGGTCGCAGGGGTCGCTCTTATGGGCCTGATGTATATCGCTGTTTGGATCTCACTGATGTACGTCCTTAAGCTTTTCTCTAAAGAAGATATTGATTACATCAAAAAGTTCAATTTTCAGCTTTCTGAGTGGGCATCGCACTTTGCGTTGACGTGAGATGAGGATCGGAATTGCCCATATCGAATACAGCCGGCGGAAAGGCATCGAACGCAATTCCGCTGAGCTAGCGGACCGCATCGCCGCGAGAGGGCATGAGGTTCATTTCCATTGCGCCAAGTGGATGGATGCGTCGCTCTCAAGAGTCATATTTCACCGTGTGCCGACGCTCAATATAGTCAACTCTACGCGAATCCTTTCCTACGCTATGCTATGCTTCAGGGACGTGAAGCAGGGTCGGTACGATCTCACGCACTCCCATGGTGGCATCGTGGGCTGTGATGTAATTACCGCCCATAGCTGTCATTGTGCTGGAATGGAGATCAGACGGAGGCTGAAAGAGAAGATGCTCGGTGGAAGGATATACTTTGGGGTTGCCGATCGGATCCGTCTTATGATTGAGCACGAGAACTATAGGAAGAGGCGATACAAGAAGATTATCGCTGTGTCGGAAGGAGTCAAGCGTGAGCTTGTTCGATACTACGACGTTCCGGGCGAAGACATCGTGGTAATTCCAAACGGCGTAGACCTCGACGAGTTTAATCCGGCGAATCGACCTAGATTCAGGGATCCGCTCAGAGAGAAATTAGGGATTTCTTCCGTTTTCCCCGTCTTGATTTTTGTCGCGAATGAGTTTGATCGAAAAGGCCTTGGAGTTATTATCGAGGCATTGCCTCTTCTGAAGATCCCAAAATTGAGGCTTCTTGTGCTGGGTGGAGACAACAATCTTCCTTACCTCGGACTCGCCCAAAAGCTCGGCGTCGAAAGTCAAATTCTCTTTCTAGGCAATGTGCGAGAAATATCTCGGTACTATGCTGCAAGTGACCTATTCGTCTTACCAACATTCTATGAAGCCTTCTCGGTAGCGACTCTGGAAGCTGCTGCTGCCGGATTGCCTCTTCTTGTGACGAAGGTCAATGGTACGGAAGAGCTGGTCAAAGATGGATACAACGGATACTTCATAAGTCGTAATCCTGAGAGCATCGCTGAAAAAGTAGCAGTTCTTCTGAGTGACAAGGAGAAGTTGACGAAGCTAGGTGCAAATGCTCGAAAAAGTGCCGAGCCATACTCATGGGATTCTGTCACAGAGAGAACCCTTTCTGTTTACGAAGAGATTAGGCATTGGAAGTCATCATGAGGCGCCAACTTCTCGAGTACTATAAGACCATCACGGATTACCACCGGATTGCAGGGTCGTCTTCTTGGTGGATTTTGCTGACATGCAGTCCTATCTTCGGAATGACTTGTTTATCCGAACCATGAGAGGAATCTTAGAGCCGCTCCTGCCAATCTTGCGCCACGTTCCTCTTCTCCGATGGTTTGTGATCCGGTTTCCGCTCATAGTGCAGAAATCCCAAGGCAACCTAGCGATGAAAGAAACCGCTTAGAGAAGCAAATCATGGGAAAGAAAAGCATCATAGGATTGTTGAAATTGTTCGGCGTGAGCAGAAAACAACTGAGACGAATAAGGCGCTTCAATGGCGCTTCGAAATTTTCTCGGTTCGATGAAGAGAATATAGTCCAACAAATGATCGCAACTATAGAGCTCGAGCTTCAATTTTTCGTAGATGTAGGGGCCGGCAACGGAGTAACAGATTCTAATACCTGCCTTCTAGCAATCCGCGGATGGCAAGGGCTATCTATTGAATCAGACCCTAAGAAGTTCTCTGAGCTTGCCGATGAATACGAATGTTTTCCAGGTGTCTCGTTAAGTAGATGTGTTGTCACTCCAGATAATATTGTCTTCCTGTTGCAAGCCCATCGCGTGCCGGAAACGTTCTCCTTGTTAAGCCTTGATATCGACGGATGTGATTATTTTGTGCTAGAACAACTCTTGACTCGCTTTCGGCCGCTCATGCTGTGTGTTGAGATAAATGAAAAGATTCCACCGCCAATAAAGTTCTCAGTAAAGTGGGATCCAAATTATGTCTGGAAGGGAGACCACTTCTACGGACATAGCATCTCCCAACTCGGTGCCCTTGCGTCTGAGCATAGATATGAGATAGTGTGGCTTGAGTACAACAATGTCTTTCTTGTTTCGAGGGAGGTGTGTAGAATGCCTTCAATGACTCCCGATGAAGCATACAGAAAGGGCTATCTCACAAGACCGGATCGACTAAAACGATTCCCTTGGAACGCTGATATGGAGTCGCTTCACAGAATGTCTCCCGGCGATGCTCTGTCGTTTCTCCGGAGAGCTTTCGAAAAGTATGAAGGCAAATACATCTGTAGCCTGTAATGATCATCCAACTGCAGACCATCTGCCAAGTAAGACCGGGTCTGAAACCTGAAAAGGGGGACAGGATGAAGCAGGTTTTGGCGTCAGCTTTGTGCAGGTTCTTTGAGTCAGTCTCGGTTGCTTTGCAATGGTTGTATGGGAGAGCTTGCTTATGAGAAAACTTACCCGGTTCCTGGATGGTCTCTGCGGATTCATCTACAACTTCTTTATCTGCTATTTTGTCGATCGTCCGCGTCGGGTAGCGTTTGTGAACTCAGTCCTCTCCTTTCAGAAGCGCCAGCAATTAAGCAAGATTTTTCCTTCGGTGGAGTTCACAGAAATTTTTCCAGCGACTGAACCTCTCAGGATAACATTCGAAAAGTACTCGTACCGTGGAGGTAACGTTTCCTTTTCCGAGCTTGCCCTTCTTGCTGCAATAGTCAAATCAACGAAGCCACGGGCGATATTTGAGTTTGGCACCTACAACGGAAATACCACTCTCCAATTAGCTCTCAACGCACCCGAAGACACGCTGGTATACACGCTCGATTTGCCGTCCACAAATCCCGGCACGAGACTGAGACTCGACTCCGGCGAGCGCCTTCTCGTCGATTCAGCAAGAGTGGGTGAACGTTTTGTCGGCACAAACGCTGAGAAGAAGATTCGACAAATCCTCATGGATTCTGCCGTGTATGACTACTCTGCGCTGAGGGGCAAGATCGATATGATCTTTATCGATGGATCGCACTCATATGAGTATGTCCAAAATGACACTCGGCGGGCTCTAGAAATGTGCGCCCCCAATGGGCTGATTCTTTGGCATGACTACATGATCTGGAATGATGTGACTGACTATCTGAATAACCTGAGCAGGACTCTTCCGCTTAGACATATGAGAGGTACAAGCCTTGTGGCGTATAAGGCACCGTAGATGAATCTGTGGATCAAGGAGATCAAGAGGGTGTCAGGATGCAAAGGTTCCCGATGAAGATCCTCGTTGCCCAAACTGTTTTCCTCGGTGACTTAGTCTTAACTATCCCGCTCCTTCAGCATCTCCGGCATGCCTGTCCTGATGCGCAGATCGACGTCCTTGTCGCGAAAGGGATGGAAAGATTGTTAGCTTCACACCCGGCTGTCTCTTCAGTCCTCACGTACGATAAGTCAGGCAAAGAGGGGGGATGGTTGGGAGTTTGGAGATTGGTACAGGAACTAAGGAAAAGGCAATACTCTCTCGCATTCGTGTTGCCCGGTTCCATCCGTACAGCACTAGCTATCTATCTCGCCCACATTTCTCGGCGTATCGGCACCGATCAGAGTTCTGGAATTCTCCTCTTTGCAGAGAGGGTGAAGTTTCCTCAAGAGTTGAAGTCGTCACCTCATGCTCGGCCCGTTCTCCTCGCCGAGCGAATCTGGCGGGCATCGGGGGGGAGAGGGAGTTTTGTGTCACCTCTCTTTACCGACGTTGTTTCCCTCAACCCAGAGTTTGAGAACATTCGACGTCATCTGCAACTTCTTTCTCCGCTTGGGATTCAGATCGAGGAGACCTTACTCCAGCCCAAACTCTTCCCATCTTCAGCAGATCAAAAGCGGGTGGATGAGTTTCTGTCGAACGAGGCGAGTGGGAACCTGATTGCTGTCGCTCTTGGTTCTGTGTGGGCCACGAAACGGTGGCCTCTTGATCATTTCAGGTCACTCGTCGATGAGCTTATTGGAGGGGGCTGCAGGGTTGTGGTCATCGGTGGACGAGAGGATGCGGAATTGTCCGAGCGTCTCGCCCAACATTTTCCATCGGATAGAGTAGTGAATGCGTGTGGGCGCTTCACCCCACTTCAATCTTCAGAGATGCTAAGAAGATGTCGGGTATTAGTGACGAATGACTCCGCGCCCATGCACCTCGCTGCCGCTGTCGGTACCCCATGCGTTGCGATTTTCGGTCCGACGGTGCCCGAATTCGGGTTTGCTCCCTTCGGCCCTCAACACATCGTCATTGAGCGGAAAGCGTTGTGGTGTCGGCCATGCACTCCACACGGCGGAGCCCGCTGCCCGATCGGGACGCACGAGTGCATGACCGGGATATCTGCGAACGAAGTATGCCAAGCTGTTTTCCGTATTCTCGAACGGCCAGTCTCATAGACGTTTTATTCTGGTATGAAGATACTTGCTGTAGACCATAATGCCATCTGTTCCTCGGACCGTGGTCTCTACCGTGAGCTCAACAGGATGCCCGGGTTGGAGGTAGCTCTTCTTGTCCCGTCTTTCTGGGAGGAACATTTTGGGCCGTCCCGCTTCCAGCCGGAGGTGAGTTCCTTGCCTGTCTATAAAAGCAAGACACTGTTCACGAGTCGGTCCCATCGAGTCATATACTTTTCGCTGGGAAAGCTTCTGAAGGCGCTACGGCCTGACATCCTCTATGTCAATTCAGAGCCTGAAGGGTACCTTGCATGGCAAGCAGTGAAGCTCCGGGCACAGATCTGTCCAGAGGCCAAAGTGATTATCGACTCATGGAGGAACATCGATTATCGGGGAAAGAGGTTTCCGTATAAGTTGGCGTGGCTGAATACCCGAGCCGAGCGGGCTGTTCTCTCAATGGCCGATCATTGCGTCGCACACACTGACGGTGCGAAAGAAATTCTTCAGCAGCATGGCTTCATGAAGGTCACAGTTATACCTCCGTCCGTTGACACATCCGTTTTCAGGAGAAGTGAGCGATCCAAGAGAGAACAACTTGGACTTAGCGAGTTCACGATCGGGTTTGTAGGCCGCTTTATTCCCCTGAAACGGGTCGACCTTCTCTTGAGGGCGGCACGGAAGCTCAGTTTCAGGTATCAGCTTCTTCTTGTTGGCGGCGGTCCGGCAAAATCTGAGTGGCTTGCGCTTGCACGCGAGTTGAACATCGATGATCGGATCATCTGGAGAGATCCAGTTCCACATTCGGAAGTTCCTTCCCTCTTGTGTGCGATGGATGTGCTTGTCCTTCCATCCTCCACCGGGCCATTGTGGAAGGAACAGTTTGGGCGTGTGCTCATCGAGGCAATGGCGTGCGAAGTCCCGGTCGTAGGTTCGAGCTCCGGAGAAATTCCTAGCCTCATCGATGATGCGGGTTTAATCTTCCAAGAAGGCGACGAAGACGATCTCGCTCTGAAGCTCTCAGAACTCTACAAGAGCCCACAACGGAGGCACGAGCTTGCAGAGAAAGGGTCGAAGAGAATAAGGGAGCGTTTCTCAATCCCCGTTGTCGCACATCAGTACCAAAAGCTTTTTCAAATGATCGTGAAGGAATGATAAAGATGAGATAAAACCCATCAAGTACCCACCCATGAGGACGGTTCCACATTCTCTGCCCAGAATCTTTCTACGCTGAAAACCACTTCTCCTTGTGGCACATCTTCTTCTGCTTGGTCGCTCATTTCCGAGTTTAGCGAAACCCTCTTTTGCGAATTCAGCGTCCAATGTCTATTGTTATTCTTGGCCTGAATCCTTATATTGGTGAAAATTGTGTCTGATGCCGTGATACGGCTCTTCTATATCACTCTTTTCTTTATTGTGAGAGGATTGGCTTGGTTCAGCAGAAAGCGTCCGCTGAGGAAAGAAAATGTTAAGCAAATTTTAGTCATCGAGTTAACAAAACTCGGCGATCTTGTGTCAACGCTTCCTCTCTTCACTTCGCTGAAAGAGTCTTTCCCTCACGCGACAATTGCCGTGATGGTGCAACCCAATCATGAGGGACTCCTCTCGCTTGTTCCAGAAATCAGTACAGCTCTCTCATCACCGTTGTCTCAGCATCTTTGGAGCATTCTGCAAAGTGTCAACTTGGTTCGGCGTGGGAAGTTTGACCTCGTCATCAGTGCAAGCCCCTCTGTTCGCCACGGGATACTCGTTCTCCTCAGTGGCGCAAAATACAAGTTTGGATATCTAGAGTTTTCTCGGGCAAAAGTTGTGCATCTTCAACCGCACCGAATACGTTCCGTCGGCTTCAGGATGCCCCAAGAGGTTAGTCGACCACCATCCAATCTTGCTGAACGTCCGAGCCAACTCTGCGAGGCTCTGGGCATCAGACCTCCCGATGCACGTCCTAGCCTGGGTTTTCTCAGGAAAAGCTCTATCGATGGGGCGGAAGCGATTCGTACCCTTGGACTCGGGGATGGTGTCTCGTTCATCGTTGTCCACCCCTTTGCGGGTTGGTCCTATCGAACCTGGGCAATCGAGAACTTCGAACAGCTCATCCATCGCATTCTAGACTCGCATGCCGATTGGCTATTCGTCATTGGCGGTGATCACGATCGAAGTCGTCTTAAGTTTCTCGTGGAACGGTTCAGCGAGGAGCGCCGGGTTCGTTTTTGCATCGGGCTTCCCCTGAATGAACTTGCCGAGGTGATCGCGAGGGCCAGGCTATTCATTGGAGCGGATTCGGGTCCTCTTCACGTCGCAACTGCCGTAGGGACTCCGAGTATTGGGCTCTTTGGCCCGGCACCGCCAGAGATTACCGGGCCGCTTGCATCGGTGAATTCCTATCTCTACAAGAAGGTTGAATGCAGCCCCTGTGATCAGGTGGACTGTGTAAGGAAGTGGAGCCCTTGTATGTCGCTGATTTCTGTGGACGAAGTATTTGATAAAGTTAACCAATTTTGCCTTTCCAGAAGTAAACGATCGTCAGGACGCGCAGCGTTGCTTTCGAACTCCTTACAGCACGATAGGTTGCCGGGTTGACAAGTCCGCACGGCTCTGCCGACCCGTCGGGTCATGGACAACACGGTGAGATGAATCTCCTCGGTGTGCGGGTTGATCCTCTGACGCTTGCAACTCTCAATGAACGAGTAGAGGGGCTCCTTCACAACCAATCAAAGAGCATTATCGCCTATATCCACGTTCATGGCATCAATCTTGCAAATCAAGATAAAGCTCTCGCCCGTTTTTTCGAAGAGGCAGAGATAGTCTATTGCGACGGAGAAGGGGTCCGACTTGGCGCAAAGCTGCTTGGCTTACAAATCCCCGAGCGGATTGCGCTCACTGATTGGGTGTGGGATCTTTTTGGAGTTTGTCAAACCCAGTCGTCAAGTTTGTACTTCTTGGGGTCGACACAAGAGGTGCTTGATGCCGCCGCCAGCAGAGTGAGAGAGAGATTCCCCCATGTGAGACTGCTCGGGTATCATCACGGTTACTTTGAAAAGCAAGGGCCACCATCCGATGCAGTAATTGCTGAGATCAACAGGCTACGACCCGATGTGCTTCTTGTAGGATTCGGAATGCCAATTCAGGAACGGTGGCTCATGGAGTTTGGTGATAGGCTTCAGGTGAAGTTAATCCTTACTGTTGGTTCTTGCTTCGAATATGTATCGGGGCGAAGGCGCAGATGCCCACGGTGGATGGCTCGCCACGGGCTTGAGTGGTTGTTCCGTTTGGTGCAAGAGCCGAGAAGATTGTTCAGACGTTACATCATTGGCAACCCGTTATTCGTCGCCCGTGTGGTGTGGGCAGCAGCTTCTCAAAGATTCAAGTCTCAAGGGGGAGAAAGGTGAAGTCTAACGCCAACCGACGCAACGAGCACTCTTCGGCTCCTTCTGTGTTGTCGATTTGGAAGCTCCTCATCGTTCCCGCCCTCATGCTAGGTGTGAATCCACAGCAATCGTCAAGTGCAGGTGCGAACCCCACCACCTCTATTCTGTCCTCAAGTCAGGCAGGGGTAACGCTGAAGATCATTCCAGGATTTCAGCCACAGAGTTCGATTAATCTCAAGGGCAAGGCATACATTCTCTTTGAGGGTGTAGTGGCAGCCGATGGAGACGAAGGCAAGCCGCTCTTGCCAACGCAGGGAATTCTCCTCGGCATTCCATCGACGGCACAAGTATCTCTTGAAATCAGCGGTTCGTCATACGAAGTATTGCCATCTCAGCTCGTTGCTCCGGTTCCACGCAACCGGTTTGACGGAGACATGAACGCCCATCAGGAATATGTGGTGGATGAGGCCGCGTACTCAAGAAACATTTGGTATCCGTCATCGAGTGCTGGGCTCGCAGAAGTTTCTCAGCTCAGATTCCAACGGGTTGCCCGGATCCTTGTTCATCCATATCAGTTCAACCCTGCGACACATGAGCTCAGAAAGCTTACCACTCTGACATTGAATGTTCGGTTCACGTATGCAACCCAGCAACGAGAGTCGGAGACTTTTCAGTCTGTCGGAGCCGACCCGCGCTTTGAGGAAGTATACAAAAGCCTCATTGCGAATTATGATGACGCAAAGAGATGGCGCGGTGTTCAGTCTAGGACAACGCTACAAGGTACGTCTGCCGATTCTTCTCGCAGTTGGTTTGACCCTGCAATGCCGTACCTGAAACTTTTCATCACTCAGGATGGGCTTTACAGGTTGACCTACAATGACCTTTCAGCGGCTGGGATCAATCTAAGCACGATCAATCCTCAGACTTTCAAAGTGTTCAACCATGGGGCTCAGGTTCCGCTCTTCGTGGCAGGTGAATCTGACGGGGCTATGGATCCTGCAGATTATGTCGAGTTCTACGCTCAGCGGAATTATGGAAAAGGGGAATTCTTTGACGTTTATACGGACACAAGCGTGTACTGGCTCACGTATGGCGGTTCAAACGGTTTACGGATGATTGTGGAGGCGACAGACACAACAGGGACACCCGCCCGCTCCTTCGAACGAACCGTCCACTTCGAGCAAGATAATCTTTATTACTCCGGATACATAGAGACCGAGATCATCCAACCCGAGAACGTTCCTGGTGAGGGCTGGTACTGGAGCAACTTCTACCCCGGCACTGCGACGGGCTTCAATTTTATAGTACAGAACGTTGTGGCAACTGCCCAGACGAATGCTGTTCTTCGGGTTCGATTCAACGGCATGAGTCAGCACTCCGCAACACCAGATCATGTCGCGAAGCTCACACTCAACGGTACAGACCTCGGACAAGTTGGCTTCGACTTCACTTCCGACACTGTTTTCACAGTTTCCTTTCCCAGCACACTCTTGAAAGAAGGAACCAACACCCTGACTGTCCAGTCGCTGACAACGCAAGCTCAGGTCAATGAATTCTACCTCGATTGGTTTGAAGTGAGTTATGAATGTGCGTTCAAGGCGATCTCAGATCAACTCACTTTTACTTCTCAGAGGTCAAGTGGAGGCACCCCAACCCAATATACAATCAACAGTTTCCAATCGGCGGCAATCGACGTCTACAATCTGACGGACCGGAAGAAGTTTACAAACGTCCGGATTTCCCCTAGCCCTGATGGCGGCGTCGCGGTCACATTTCACGACACCGCCTCGGTGAGCAAGCAGTACATCGTCGTCGCGGACGATCAGAAGCTCAGGCCCGCAAGGATGGAGGTGAAACAGTTCAAGGACATCCGGAACAATCCCTCCGGTGCTGACTATATCATCATTACTCATCGACTCTTTAGGCAATCGGCCGACCGGCTCGCAAACTACAGGGCTTCTCAAATGGGTGTCCGGTCAGTCGTCATCGACATACAGGATATCTACGACGAGTTTAACTATGGGGTCTTCAGTCCGGAAGCGATCAAGCCGTTCCTTCTGTACGCGTTTAACCAATGGGCACGCCCTGCACCAACCCACGTCTTGCTTTTTGGGGATGCATCATGGGATTTCAAATTCCACATGGCAAATTCGGTGAAGCAGAACTTTGTGCCTGCGTACGGAAACCCTTCGACTGACAATTGGTTTGTCGCTTTCGATTCCGCAAACAAGGTTCTGCCTTCCATGCTGATCGGGCGCATTCCAGCCGAAGATCCCACTGAAGCTGGGCAGGTGGTGGATAAGTTGATACAATATGACCAGACCCCAATAGGGGAATGGGTGAAGGACTTCCTCTTCATCACTGGAGGAAATGACAACACGGAGAAATCGACCTTCAATAGTCAAGCAGACTACTTGATCACTAGGTACGTCTCACCCGCCCCAATCGGCGGGCTCCCGTACCGCGTGTACAAAAAGACTGATGCAATTATCGATGGAGAGAACAAACAGCTTATTCAGGATATCATTGGTAACGGGACAATGTTCCTAAATTTTATCGGGCATTCCGGCGGTCGGATCTGGGGGGTCGACGCTGGCAGCCCGGATGATCTGAAGAACACGGGTGGCCAGTTCGTTTTTGTGACCAGCGTGAGCTGCAACGTCGGCGCCTTTGCAACCCCACAGTCGAATGTTCTCACAGAAGATTGGCTGTTCGCCGACGGTAGAGCCGCTATTGCCTGCTGGGGAGGTTCAAGTCTGGGATACCCTGACATTGGGTTCGCTTTGACAAACAGCTTTTTGAATTCTGTGACAAGAGACACTATCCGGGATCTGGGGGAACTTACAACCACTGCACGAATCGACCTCTGGAAGAGTTCACCTGCTTCTTCAAGGGTGATTGCGGGCGTTCAACTTCATCCGCTTCTTGGTGACCCAATTGGCATGCTTGCTCTACCAGGGAAACCAGACCTTGCCATTGCACAAACGGATGTTTCGTTTGATCCAACCATCCCCACAGAAATCGACAGCCTGGTGAAGGTTAAAGCGAACATTAAGAACTATGGTCTGGTCCCTAGCGATAGCCTTGGAGTGAAATTGACTGATACGTTCGGCGGTCTTGCAACGCCTATCGGGGTAGGTACCTATCGCCTCGCACCGGTGTTCTTGCGAGACTCTCTGCTTGTCATCTGGAACGTCGCGCGGAAGCCAGGGAACCACATCGTCACCCTGCAGATCGATCCGTCGAATCAGATAAGCGAGGTTACAAAGGTAAACAACAGGGTGGATGTGCCAATCGAAGTTTCTGCCAGCCTAGTCCTTCCAATAAAACCGGCAGCATCGTCGATTGTCCCAAGAGGAGAACAAACTCTCGAAGTGACCGGTCCGACCAGTACGGCTTCAAGGTCGGTGAAGTATTTCTTTGAAGTAGACACAAGTTCTGTGTTCAACAGCAGCGCTAAGATGGTATCTCCAGCCATTGATGCGGGGATTCTCACAACCCGATGGGTCACGTCCGCGTTGACGACTGATGGTCCTTACTACTGGCGAGGCAGGACGTTTGACGGCCGTGACTCTGGGGCGTGGGCGACCTCTTCATTTGTTGTTTCAGATACGTCCGCGACGCCGAATATACGCTGGGCAGAAACAGATCCAAAGCAATTCCTCCACGAGACGAGATTCCAAGCAGATGTTACAGACTCGGGTGTAACTATTGCCAAGGCCGGGGGAGTGCCCATTTATGTGCGATCCCTTGGATACCGTAACAACGGGGATAAGGACTACTTCAGTATAATCAGGGTGATCAACCAGACGGTGACTGGGTACTGGTGGGTGGTAGGCAATGGGTTCATTGTAGCTTCCGTAAACGAACTCGATGGCACGTTTGAGTATCGAGGGTACGATGTATCCAGCAATGCCGCATTAGCTGACAGTATGGCTCAGTATCTGCATAACCTTTCTCCGGATCGGTTCATTGTGATTACTGTTGTGTTCGATGGCTACACGAACGATAACGAAGCCCTTTACTCCACGCTGGAGGGGCTCGGTGCAAGGCAAATCCGATCTGTACAGCCCGGGGAATCATGGGCATTCATTGGCCAGAAGCGTACGGGCATCGCTCAGGAGAGTTACAGCGCGGACGCCGTGGCGGAGATAAACTACCTGATCCCCAGTTTCTATAACGTGCAGACAGGTAAAGTCGCAACCGGTGCCATCGGTGTGGCTCGTCGGTGGCGATCCGTTTCATGGAGGAATGATGCATCAGGGGCAGGCACAGACATCTCATTGGGAATTGTGGGTGTGAAATCCACTGGGGCACCGGATACTCTCATGGTTCTCCCAAAGAATGTCTTGACGGCGGATCTTAGCGGAGTAGATACAAAGACCTACCCGATGTTGAGTCTCGTTAGCTCTTTGCGGAGTACGTTCGGCACTGCGACGCCGATTCTTAAGTCTTGGTCCGTAGAATATGAGGGGCTACCAGACCCAGCCATCGCACCGGAGCTTGTCCGACTCTCTCGAGATTCCGTACTTGAAGGGCAGACCGTTGAGTGTTCTGCTGATATTCAGAATATAGGCTACACGACAGCGGACAGTGTGAAGGTGAACTTCTATCTTCTTGATCAGAGCAATGTGCGTAGGCTGTTTGAATCCTCAGAGGTGTACAACGTGGAGCCAGAGAAGTCAAAGACCGTCAGCGCGCTGCTCAACAGCGCTGGACTTCGCGGACTGCAAGCCATGGTGGTCGAACTCGATTCAAAGCCACTCGTTGAGCTTTATGATATGAACGATGTCGCCACACGAACCTTTTATGTCCGGCGTGATACAATCGGAGTCGTTGCTAGCCTCGTCCAACCGCTAAAGCCAGCAGCGTCATCGACTGTCGCAAGAGGAGAACAGACTCTTGAAGTGACTGCTGCGGGCGGAACCGCATCAAGGTCGCTGAAGTACTTCTTTGAAGTAGATACGAGTCTGGGGTTCAACAGCACTGCCAAGATCGCTTCTCCTGCCGTTGATGCAGGGATTCTTACAACCGAGTGGGTCACGCCTGCATTGACTACCGTTGGTCCTTACTACTGGCGAAGCAGAATGTTTGACGGACGCGACTCTGGGGCGTGGGCGATCTCTTCATTTGTGGTTTCAACTGCGTCACCACCCGCGGGCATCGTTCACTGGGCTGAAGGATATCCAGGGCAGTTTGTTCGTGATCAAAGGCTTCAAGCAGATGTTACTGACTCGGGTGTAACTATTGCTAAGGCCGGGGGAGTGCCGCTTTATGTACGCTCCCTGGGGTATCGGAACA
Source organism: Bacteroidota bacterium (assembly GCA_049589195.1). Lineage (GTDB taxonomy): Bacteria > Bacteroidota > Ignavibacteria > UBA10030 > JAHEZR01 > JBAWAH01. The sequence goes on from JBAWAH010000034.1 coordinate 154,189, forward strand.
ACGCAGATAAAGATTACTACAGCGTGATAAAGATTGGTGACCAGACGGTATTTGGATTCTGGTGGGTAGTCGGCAATGGGTTCATTGTGGCTTCTGTGAACGAACTGGATGGGACGTTCGAGTATCGAGGGTACGATGTCTCCAGCAATGCTGCATTAGCAGATAGTATGGCTCAGTATCTGCGTAATGTTTCGCCGGATCGGTTTATCGTGATTACCGTTGTGTTCGATGGGTACACGAACGATAGCGAAGCGCTTTACTCTACTCTTGAGATGCTCGGTGCGAGGCAAATCCGATCAGTCCGACCCGGGGAGTCGTGGGCATTGATTGGTCAGAAGCGAACTGGCATTGCTCTGGAGAGTTACAGCACGGACGCGGTGGCGGAGATCAACTACCTGATTCCCAGTTTCTACGACGTGAAGACAGGTAAAATCGCAACGGGTACGATAGGTGTGGCTCGTCGCTGGCGGTCAGTTTCCTGGACGAACGATGCCTCGGGAGCGGGCACAGACATTTCATTGGAAGTTGTGGGTGCGAAATCCACTGGGGCGCCGGATACTCTCATGGTTCTCCCGAAGAATGTCTTATCGGCGGACCTTAGCGCCATTGACACAAAAACCTATCCGATGTTGAGTCTCGTTAGCTCTTTGCGGAGTACGTTCGGGACTGCGACACCGATTTTGAAGTCATGGAGTGTGGAATATGAAGGGTTGCCAGACCCGGCGATTGCACCGGAGCTTGTTCGACTCTCACGCGATTCTGTTCTTGAAGGAGGGACAATTGAGTGTACAGCAGATATTCAGAACATAGGGTACACAACAGCGGACAGTGTGAAGGTAAACTTCTATGTTTTAGATCAGAGCAATGTACGGATGTTGTTTCAATCCACCCGGGTATACAACCTTGAGGCAGAGAAGTCCAAGAGTGTGAGTGCGACGCTCAACAGTGCTGGGCTTCGTGGAGTGCAAAGTGTAGTGGTCGAGCTTGATTCAAAGCCACTCGTTGAGTTGTATGATACGAACGACGTTGCTGTAAGAACGTTTTACCTCCAGCATGATACGATCCCGCCGCAGCTTCAGGTTACCTTCGACGGGATCTCAATCCTCAACGGAGACTACGTCTCGGCAAGACCGAGCATTGTCATTAAGCTTTTTGATAACGGTCCACTCCCAATCCAAGACACCTCAAATGTTTCGCTGAGACTTGACAATCTTCGGATCCCGTATGTGAACAACCCTCAGTTGACGTACTCATTGCCCTCAACAGGGAGTGAGAAGGCTGAGTTACAGTTCCAGCCACAGTTGACAGACGGCTTGCACTCGCTTTTCATCGATGCTCAGGATGCGTCTGGAAATCCTCTTGCTAGCTCTCCATTTCGGGTGGACTTCAATACGCGAAATGCGCCGACGCTTCAAGACGTCTACAACTACCCAAATCCTTTCTCAACCGAGACGTATTTCACCTTCAACTTGACCGGAAGCGTGCTGCCAGATGAGTTGAAGATCAGAATCTACACTGTGGCGGGAAGGTTGATTCAAACGCTTTTTATGCCTGTAAACTCGCTCCGCTTTGGATTCAACCGGGTCTATTGGGATGGAAGAGATAACGATGGAAATGAAATAGCGAATGGAGTTTATCTCTACACGATGGTTCTCAAGAGTGGAGACAAGAGTGATAATGTCACTCAGCGCTTGGCGAAGGTGAGATGATCGACTCGGAGACAGAGTTTGGGCAATCATCGAACAGACGGCAAGTGTACAGATGGGGGCGTGTCCGCAGCGGGTCTCTCTACAATCTTCTCTATTGAATTCGTGTGACTGAAGCAGAGCCAGAAAATAAGAAACCCCGCAGCCAGGGGGGGACCGCGAGGTTCCGGTTCGCACACCGCCGCTCTGTGACACCCCCTCTTACGGGGATTTCACTTGCGAAGCAGCAGTAGGCGGGGTTTACTTTGTCAAAAGCATTCGTTTAGTTTCGGCCTTGCCAGCACTCCTTAAGGTATAGAAATACAACCCGCTTGGCAGGTTCGACGCATTAAACCGCGCGGTGTTGATCCTACCAGCTTCTGCATTCCCTTCAAAAAGTGTTGTCACTTCTTGGCCAAGCATGTTGTACACCTTCATTGTTGCATGTCCACTCATCGGTACCACAAACTCAATTACTGTGCTCGGGTTGAACGGATTCGGATAGTTCTGTGCAAGAGTGAGCGTCTGTGATGCGGCTCCCACCGTTACCTCCATTGCGGGAAACGTCTCCGATGTTCCATCCAGATCTACCTGTCGAATCTGATAATAGTACTTACCAAACGCGGGCGAAGCATCAATGTAGGAATACGATTGGGGGGCAAGCGTAGTCCCGTGCCCTTGGACGAAGTCGACTTTTGACCAATCTCCAGACTCACCGCGCTTACGGTAGATTTCAAAGCCGTAGTTATTGGTCTCGGACGCTGTCCTCCAGGTTACTTCGACTTGATTGTCACGGACGACATTGGCGGCAGAGGCAACCATTTGAATGGGGAGTGGAGCAGGATCCTTAAATGCCACAATTTGAGCTCTCCACGCGCCAGAGTTGCCGGCCGTTGCTGTCGTACTATATGTTCCAGTGCTGCTTGTTGTGCGGTCAGCGCCGCCGTACGTCCTAACATAAGTTGTTCCCACTTGAAAATCGAACTGCTCGTTGAATGAGTTTGACCATGAGCTGAAGCTGGTGGCCATCCTCGTGACAATACCCACAATGATAAGATCAGATGCTTGCGTTGTGGTGATAGTACCAGATGATATGGAAGTCCCTGTGCCAGTAGCAGAGGATGTGCCATCCAAAGTCGAAACTGAGCTTATGTTGTGATACTCATATATCTGTAAGCCCAGTACAGAAAGAGTATCTGAGAGTGTGACAGTCACAGTTTTCGGCTCGGAGGAACCGGCGAATTTGTAAAAGATGGCCTGACCTGGCGCGCCGGTTTGATTGATCGCAGAGGACCAGCCGGAGGGCGTGTTAATGGTGGAAGTCGTGCTAGCGCCTACAATCGCAATGAGGCAGTTGCCTGTCACTGGCGTGCTTGAAAAAGTAGCCTGAACGCTTGACTTAAGGTTGCCTCCCCCATTGGCTTTCTGAACAAATTGTGCAGACGCTGTGGCGCTCCAGATAGCGAAGCAGAGTATCCCCATCGAGACAGCAGTCGTAATTTCTAGTAGCCTTTTCATTGTTTTATCCCCCTGTGATACGACGTTGTCGGTCAGTTATTCTGGTTTCGAAAACCACTCAGTTACATCAATGATTCGTCTCATGTTCTTGCTGGCATTCTCTGAAGTTCGTGTGACTAATTTATGACATCTCTCTTCTGAGATCAATACTTTTGGAAAATAGGTGAGAGCGATGTCCGCTGATCGGTCACTTAATTGGGAATCTCCTAATCGTCATCAGGTGTGAAACAAGAAACCCCGTAGTGCTCGAAAGCGTTACGAGGTTAGGTTGAACTTCCTGCCCCTCTCTCGCTATCTTCCTCTAAGAGAGACTCACAGGTTTTGCTGGCCAGGGGACTGCAGCAGGGAGATCGATCTACTACCTGCGGCTCTTGCACTTTGAGATCAGAGATTATTTCATCGGGAGCTCCGCTAATCAACCGGTGATTCCTCTCCAATGGATCATCATGTGTGGGCAAAAGCAGAGGGACTGTTACTTCTTCAGAGCCTTTTCACTTAAGCTGGATTCGCTTCGTGTCTCAATTACCTGCACTACGAAGTACATAGAAATATACCCCACTCCTTGCAATCCTCCTTGAGTCGGGAGAAGAATCAAACAGGTGACTTTGCCAACCCATCTGTGTCTCTTCAACTAGAAGAAAAAAGAACCCCCGCAGCCTTCGCACCTTGGCGGGGGTGTCTCGACATCACTATTGTGTCGGCAGCGGAGCGTCTTTACTTCACCAAGAGCATCTTCTTCGTCATAGTAAAGACACTTCCTGGACTTTGATCTGCAATAAGTCTGTAGAGGTAAACTCCACTTCCAACCTTCACCCCGTTATCGTCTCGGGAATCCCAAATGGTCTCGTACCTTCCGGGTGAGAAGGAGCCGTCTATCAACGTTCTCACATGCCGCCCAAGGATGTCAAAGATCAGGAGCTGAATCTTGCTTTCCGCTGGAACTGCGAAGCGAATCTCGGTCGATGGATTGAACGGATTCGGGAAATTCTGGAGAAGTTGAAACTCTCTTGGAATTCCACTCCAGACTTCTTCAGCACTCACGAGGAGAGAAACTTTGACATAGAATGTGTCAACAGACGACTGTCCGAAATTGTCTGCTACTCTGAGGACGAGTCTGGATACACCGATGTCATTTGGACCGGGCGTGCCTGAGAGAAGCCCAGAACTGCTATCAAGGCTGATCCATGAGGGGCCCCATAACTTATCGAAGCAAAGTGTCCGGGTGCCCGGAGGATAGCTTGCGCTGTCTGGATCCAGGATGCTCAACTGGTGTTCAAAGTGGACACTCTTGTAAGCCAGCATGGTATCTCTTGTCGCGACAAATTGAGGCGACGTACCTGTTGCTGTCGCGGTGAAGAGCACTGGATTTGCTGACGATCCGAGAACACGCGCAGATACGCAATACCTTCCGACTCTGTTGCCGACTGTCAATATTGTTGATCCAAGACCAGTGGAATCTGTGGTAACGCTCGTTGCACTCAGAGTCTGCCCAGCGGCTGCCACGGGGATTGAATCTATGGAAAAGATAAGTGTCGCACCCGGAACAGGGTTCTCACCGACATCAGTGATCGTGACGGCAAATGGTGCTCTCAAAACGCCATTGACTCTCGTGACTTGACTGTCACCAGCAACTTTGTAGAGGTTCGCAGCACTCCCATGGAGCGCGATCGCATTAAACGTGACTGGACTTCCATTCACTCCAGTTGACGTTGCGTTCACTGTGTAGATCCCTATTTTACTTCCAAGCGTCAGAGTGACGGCAGCTCGTCCACCCGCGTCAGTCGTCGCATTCGCAGCACTCAAACTGGCACCTACAACGCCATCTGGCGCGTTCACTATCGCGAATTGCACTCCAACAGCTGGGACTGGGTTGCCCTGTGAATCAGCGATAGTTATAACAAACGGCATGGGCAATGTCGAGTTTATGACCCCACTTTGATTGTTTCCAGACGTCAGGGCAATTGTAGCTGCGCCAGCAGGATTGGCAACTGCAGTGAAGGTCACGGGACTTCCAGCCAGGTTTCCCGCCGTTGCGGTTACGATGTACTTTCCAACCTTATTGCCTAATCTCAGGTAAGTCGATGCCTGTCCATCTGGCCCAGTAGTGACCAGTCCGGCGCTTAGGCTCTGCCCAGTTGCCCCCGCAGGAGTGCTCGTGATGGTGAACGTCACACTCGCCCCATACACTGGATTCCCAAAGGCATCGCGTACGACTACGACCAGAGGGCTGGGAAGTGTGCTGTTGATCGGTGCATTCTGGTAATCGCCCGAAGTCATTGCAAGCGTTGCCGCGAGATTCCCGGTTGCTGTTGCCGTGAATGTCAGAGGGCTGCCCGTCAGGCCGGCCGAAGTTGCTGTCACGGTGTAAGTTCCAGCCTGATCGCCAAGAGTTAAGATGCTCGACGCCTGACCGTTTGCTCCCGTTGTTGTGTTTGTCACACTTAAGCTTTGTCCTGTTGCTCCAGACGGAGTACCTGTGATCGCAAACGTTACATTGACTCCTGGTACGGGGCCACCGAATCCATCCGTTACAGTCAGGATAAAGGGATTGACAGATGTGTTGACGGGCCCAGTTGGATTGTTGCCTGCAGTGAGAGCGATTCTCGTCGGCACCCCCTCAATTGTTGAAGGCCCTAACGGGTGATCGCTATCAGCAGCTGTCCAGAGTGAAAATGATGTGATCCCCGTCTTTGTGATCGTGCCTGAAGCCACATCGACGGTACCCCCTTGTTTCCTCCAACTAGCTCCGTTGTCCGTTGACCTCCAGAGTGAAAGAGTGGCAGGATTTTGTCCATTGAGTTCATTGTCTGAATATCTGAAGACGAGAGTAGCGTTCAGTCCATTATTTGTATCAGGTATAATGTTGTAGAACCGTTTTATAGATTGATAGCCATTCCCCGTGAGACTACTGTCAGAACCGCGGATTACGTTGGTGGAAGCAGGTGCCAGACCGATCCACGAGACTGTTGCCCCGATGTTGCCGAAATCAGACGAATGGGTTGATCCAGAAAGATCGACTCTCTTCTGGATGATGCCAGCGAAATTTCCTCCCTCGGTCAGGGTTCCATTCAATGTGATTGAGCTGCCATACTCGACTCGAAGAGTGACTGCAGGGGTTATGGAAATGCTGTCGGTGACTGTGAAGCTCCCGCCTGTTGTTGTCTTTGTCCCAGATCCACTCAACACGAGATGGCTATACTGTCTCGCGGGAACCTGTTGGTTAGCGCCAAAGTATTCAAACACACCATCGATGCGTGGAGGGAGACCTACAGCTTGGTCCTTCACTCTTATAAGACCCGTGTTGTTTATCGACCCACTGTTAATCAGATTCTGCGCACCGGCGAGATCTATAAGAATGACAAGGGATAGACCTGCGAGCACCGCCCGTGCTAAGTGAGCCCCTGTCTTAGTTAAGATCTTCAAGGCGCTTGTAGCCATTGATCTCATCGCGACCATAATGATCTCCCTTTGAATACACCGCTATTTCTGTTTGCCCTCAATAACTTTCCTCTAGCGTTTCACTCAAGTTGCCCTACTCAAAGTGTATGGGCTCGGTTGTTCCATCTCCAGCAAAGCTTTGCACCCTCCCGTTGACTCTCATGAATCTCGTCCTTTCAGGTCTTCCATCGTGTTTCTTCACTTTGACCCTCTGACGTCCTTCGTGAGTCTTGCGCACACATAGCGAAGAGGTGAAGGAGCGAAACACGCTCTCCGCCACGACGTGGTGATCCAAGGCAGTTATTGAGCAGATAACTGCGGAACCCATTGATTATTGATATGCGCCAGGCGAACAGATATCGTCGAGTCATCCGTCCTCAATTTCTCCAGTCCAGCCCACGGCGCGGTCTTCTGCGCGAGAGAGAAGGAGCAAACTCTTCAAGCGCTTGTGCCTCATTGCCGTGTCCTTGGACTCCAATATGTGAACAGAGATCGTAGTGTCCAATTTTGTCGAACACACTTTCCTCTTTTGAGTTGGTAGTGTATTTCCCCCGATTCAAGGGACAATACGGCCATGTCAACTCCTGGAAGAGCTACTTTGTTGTTCGTCGTCCGATGAAAGAGCGACTATGCCAGATCTGCTCATTTGCACGTTCCATTTCCTGTATCAGTTTGTAGATGAATGAGCTCCAGGTTATGCTCCCCTGTCCACCTCTGGAAGGAGAGTTCTGGGCCTAGATGCTCCCGAGCCATCCTTATACCGCGAAGGTCGTTACCATGGATCCATTTTCGGACTCTATGTCTCACATGAGTATTCTCCTCATCCTTTGCGAGGAAATGCACCCGCGTCGACAGTCTTTACCATGGTCTGTCGGGCGACCTCTCGCCAGTCTAGGACTTGGCTCTCTCATCTTTTTCAGAATGCTGCTCGGGCCGGGATGCTCCTCAACGGCACCGACATCTCGGTTTGGGGCGTTTACTCCTTGATGTTGACAAGCAAGAGCGCTCAAATCTTCACGAGCTCTCCTCAATCCAGGATACCCGCCGATGTAGATGGATCTTCCGGCACCAGGCCCCGAATGCTTCGGGGCAGACCCAGTTGAATTCTCCTTGCCGATCATCCTTAACTTGAACTGATGACCGGGGAGCTTCAACAGATCACACCGTGGCGGCGGAATCCATCCTCGTCTCCACATCCTTGTCTCAGCCAAGAGCAGTTGCGATGTCATCGCATTTCTTGACTCCCCATCAATTTGCTCGAATCCATTTCAGTCATTCCAGGATTCAGACTTGCACAATCAACTTCTGGCCGTCCAACGCGAGCCAGAGCGTTTCAGGGTGTGAGAGGCGCTCGTCCCAACAAGGGATCGATCCAGTCTCTCAGAGTCCGTCCTTCTTCGTCTCTTTAGGTCGGAATGACCTACCGAGGTTTAGCGGGACAAAGACTCCATATTCCCTAGAATCGCACACTCCCATGACTTCTCAACACGTTTGTGACAGTCTAAACCTGCTTATTTGAATTTACACTTCACACCTTCGTCCCCCTTAGTTCGTGTTGTTCACGAACTCACTGGCCAACCTGGATTGTTCCAGAGTTATTAACTGTGCCAGCGTTGCTCAGGCTTCCATCAACTTGGAGAATTCCTGTATTAAGGACATTCGCCGTGACGCCAGAACTGATCGACAGGCCTGAGGTGGTCCGAACCTGGCCGCCAGTAATCTGCTTCGGCGAGTTGTTTGAAAACAGCAAACTCGCGTATGTACCGAGTGCAATCGTCTGCTGAGCAGCGTCGGTTGTCGTTCCGTTATACTCGACTGTACCATCGGTGAACACAAGACCATTGGTAGCACCGGCAAACTGCATCTTGCCCGTGTTGGTCTTGGTGAGAGTGATGGAAAGCGTATAGGTCGACATGTTTGTCGTTCCCAAGAGGTTCGAGAACGCGCCACCGACCGTAAGGCCTCCCACGGCCGTCTTCACATCGCCGAGCCCTGTCCCTGTCAACGTTAGGTTGTTGTAAGACTCAGCAATGACACTTTGGTTCGTGCCGTTATAGCGGAAAGTGCCGGTTCCGTAGTTCCGATTGGCACCTGCGACGCTATACGTTCCGGAGACGCTCGTCGTCCCAGAAGCGAGATTCTTCTGGCCGGTAGCTCCTGACCCACCCGAAAACGTGAGATCTGCAAAACTCGCGTCTGGAATGGACTGGGTGCCAGTTGCGGCGTTGAAGACAAACGTGCCGTTGATTGACGCGCCTGAAGTGAGCGTGACTGCGCCGGCACTCTGCAGCGTAGCGCTGTTGTTGAACGTGGCACCTGTACCATTGAATGAGTGGGTGCCGAAGTCGAGAGTGTGGTTCGCTCCGTTTGTCAATGAGCCGGTGACGACAATGTCGCCAAGAGCCGTCTTCGTGCGTGCTGCGGACGCGCCCGACGTCACCAGATTTCCGTACGTCGCTGCATAGATGGACTGAGCGATATCACCAGCGTAGTTGACCGTGTCCGTTGATCCACTGGCACTGAGTGTGCCTGCCCCAGTAAACGCAGAAGCACCCAGAACAGAGAGCTGCTTCCCGTTAACGGCAAGAGTTGAGCCTGAACCCAACTGCACGGTGTCCATCACTGCGAGGCGGGAGCCGAGTGATTTGGTCGCACTCCCACTGATAATGATCGCTCCGTATTGAGTGTTCTTCACCGATCCGGTGATCGTTTGGGCACTGACTGCCCTGAATGCGACGAGCCCGCTATCGGTAACGAAGCTGCTCGCGGAAGCATTCTGGTCAAACGTGCTGTCGATGTTGATCCTTCCGGCAGCGTTGTTGTCAACGGTACCGCTACCGCTGTTGGTGAACACCCCTTTCACCGTCAACGTAGCACCCCTGTTGCTGAAAGTACCAGTATTGGTGAAATCTTGGCCAAGTGCCAATCCCGCAACAAGGAAGAGAGTTACAAGCACCATCATTCCCTTCAGCAGGAATCGAGGTACTGAATTTGAGTTACGCATGGTTTTGCTCCTTTTTTTGAACTGTTGAACATGGTGGATTGGTTGATTGCATTTGATGCTTGCGACACCTCTGTCGCCTCGAGATACTGCGTTCTGCGTTTTCATGCTGACTGCTCCTTTTTCTTACTGTTGATTGTAAATTATTTGCACTGCTGTTGTTCTTGTCCACGACAAGTCGTAGACTTGCTCGGAGAACAACTTGCCGATCACGTGTGAGGCACTCTAAGGGTGCGCCACACCTTCGGGCTACGGCGGTCGGGGTTCGTAGGGATTCATGGAGGCCTCCTTTCGTAGAGGGCATGTGAATAGACTTCGTGGATTGTGGTGTTTCATTCTATTCTTCTAATGTTGTAGTAGAACTGTTCCACTGTTTGTCACTGTCCCTGCATTACTCATACTACCTTTCACCCAGAGCGTCGCCCCGCTGGCAATCGATACAGGTGCACCAGAATTGATGGTGGCAGCTCCTGTGGCTGTAATCGAAGAATTGATGCTCTTTATCCCGGCATTACTGAAAGCTAGATCTGTATAATCGAGCACAGGGATCGCCTGGGCACCTGCACCACTATACTCGACTGCCCCACCCAGGGTAATCGTGCTGTAATTAATCGGGAAATTGCTTCCCGTGATTCCACCGCTTGAGCCGCCCAGCTTCAGAGTAGCACCTGTTGAAACCGAGAGGGTGCCACCTGTAGCACTCCGGTTGCAGGTGCTTGTCCCCAGGTCAAAGATTCCAGCGGAGATCGTCAAATCGTTGACGACTCCCAAGTTGCCTGCAAGCGTTTTTGTTCCCGAGCCAGAAATTGTGAGATAGCCATAGTTCTGTGAGCTGTTCAAAGCGGCCACAGTTTGGGTTGTGCCAGAATAGTTGATTGTACTGGTGGCACCAATCGAATGGGTGGAGTAATTTGAGGGGAGTGTCCCTGTTCCACCGATCAACAATCTTGCGCCATTGGAGACCGTGAGGGTTCCATCAGCAGTCGTGCGATTCACCGTGTAGCTGCCGAGGTTGAAGGTGCCTGAAGCGACGGTGAGATTCCCGGCGACACCCACAGTACCAGCGAGGGTTGCTGTTCCAGAGCCGGAGATGATGAGGTTGCCATAGTCTTGTGAACTGTTCAAGGCGGCGACGGTCTGTGTTGTACCGTAATAGTTAATCGTGCCGGTTGAGCCAATAGAATGGGCGGAGTAGTTTGAGGGGAATGTTCCCGTCCCGCCAATCGACAATGTTGCACCACTAGAAATCGTTAAGGTACCTCCAGCACTCGTACGGTTCGCAGTGTAACTTCCCAGATCGAAGGTCCCGCCAGAAATTGTCAGATCGCCAGTTGGGCTGATACTTGCAGCGAGGGTTTTCGTTCCACCTCCGCTGATCGTGAGATTGCTGTACGATTGTACTACAACTGTCTGACTGCCGCTTGCGGCAGTATAGCCAACGGTTCCGCTCGCAATACTGATGGTGCCGCTAATGGTGGGGAACGAGGCTTGGGTGTTCAGTGTGCCTGTAGTCAAGGTGAGATTCCCCGACACCGTCAGCGAATAACCGAACTGGATCGTGAGCACTAGGCTGGAATTGTTCAAGGTCAGGTTACTCGCCGTCGCGGCCACGTTGATGTTGATGGTATTAGCGTCGGTAAGGTTGACGTCATTGCTTGAGGTGGGAACGCCATCCGGATTCCAGTTGGCCGCATCGCCCCAATTGTTTGTCCCAGCGCCACCATCCCATGTCTTTGTCAATGATTCACCAGCCTGGAAATCTCCGAAGGCGGTGAGACCAGTCGCCTGCGTACTGGTCGCTGTTCTTGTCCCAACCGTGGGATACGTCCATGAGCCTCCGTTGTATTCACCGGCGATAAAGGCACTCGTGTTTGCCCCGACATCGATATCCCCCGAGACAAAGTTGAATGTTGCGCTGTAGTTTGTGAACACGATCCCGCTGTTGGCCAGTGTCCAGTATCGGTTCACGCTCTTCAAAGGATTGATGGCAGAAGAGCCGATATTTGGATGATCAGCCGCGGTGGTATATGCCGTCACGCTCCCTGCGGTCGTCACACTCGCGAATGAGACATTGATGGGCGTGTAGTTGCTCGCGTCGCCGATCTCAAAGGTGGCGGATGTTGCTCCCGTGGTAATGTACTTCTGCAGATTCCCAATAACATGTCCGCTCGTGCGCGAGACAGTGCCGGTTGAACTGATCGAGACCGTATATGAACCCGTGGTGATGGTGCCGGATGTGAAGGTGAGAGTGCCGTTGATGGTTACGTTCGAACTTAGTGTTGCCCCATTCACATCGTTTAACTCGAGATTGGTATAGGATCCACCACCGGAGAGTGTGTGAGTTGCCGATCCTCCTGTCAACGAGATCTTCCCCGCACCTGTATGACTGGCGCTATTGGCGATGTTTCCATTTACAGACAGCGTGAAACCTCCATCTGCTAAGGTTCCCGCAGATATTGTCAGTGTGCTACTGACTGTTTCGGCCCCAGCGAGAGTTTTTGTTCCGGAACCAGAGATGGTGAGGTTGCCGTAGTTTTGGGAACTGTTTAAGACAGCAACACTCTGGTTGGTCCCAGCGTACTCGATTGTACTTGTTGAGCCGATGGAATGCGTGGAGTAGTTCGAGGGTATCGTTCCAGTACCGCCAATCTTTAATGTTGCACCATTGGAGACTGTCAGTGTTCCACCTGCGGAAGCTCGGTTTATCGTGTAGCTTCCTAAGTCAAAAGTGCCAGCAGAGATGGTGAGATTGCCAGCAACGTTCTCAGTGCCAGCAAGTGTCTTCGTGCCAGAGCCAGAGATCGTCAGATGACCGTAGTTTTGGGAGCTGTTCAAGGTCGCGACGGTCTGAGTTGTACCGGCATAGTTGATTGTGCTCGTTGCACCAATCGAATGGGTGGAATAGTTTGAGGGGAGTGTTCCTGTTCCACCAATTGAGAGTGTTGCACCACTGGAGACCGTTAAGGTTCCACCTGTGGAAGCTCGGTCTATCGTGTAGGTTCCTAAGTCAAAGGTGCCAGCGGAAATGGTGAGATTGCCAGCAACGTTCTCAGTGCCGGCCAGTGTCTTCGTGCCAGAGCCAGAGATCGTCAGATGACCGTAGTTTTGGGAGCTGTTCAAGGTCGCGACGGTCTGAGTTGTACCGGCATAGTTGATTGTGCTCGTTGCACCGATTGAATGGGTGGAATAGTTTGAAGGGAGTGTTCCGCTTCCACCAATCGACAACGTTGCGCCATTGGAGACAGTTAGGGTGCCACCTGCTGAGGCACGGTTTATCGTGTAGGCACCTAAGCTAAAGGTTCCGGCAGAGATGTTGAGATCACCGGCAACGTTCTCAGTGCCGGCAAGTGTCTTCGTACCAGAGCCGGAGATCGTGAGGTTGCCGTAATTTTGGGCGCTGTTTAGCGTGGCGACGGTTTGTGTTGTACCGGCATAGTTGATAGTACTTGTTGCACCGATCGAATGGGTGGAATAGTTTGAAGGGAGTGTTCCGGTTCCACCAATTGACAGTGTTGCACCACTGGAGACTGTCAGTGTTCCACCGGCGGATGCTCGGTTTATCGTGTAGCTTCCTAAGTCAAAGGTGCCAGCGGAAATGGTGAGATTACCGGCAACGTTCTCAGTGCTGGCAAGTGTCTTCGTGCCAGAGCCAGAGATCGTCAGATGACCGTAGTCTTGTGAGCTGTTTAAGGTCGCGACAGTCTGTGTTGTGCCGGCATAGTTGATTGTGCTCGTTGCACCAATCGAGTGGGTGGAATAGTTTGAAGGGAGTGTCCCCGTTCCACCAATCGACAGTGTTGCACCATTGGAGACCGTTAAGGTGCCACCAGCGGAGGTGCGATTCGCGGTGTAACTGCTGAGATCAAAGGTCCCTGAAGAGATAGTGAGGTTCCCGGCAACACCGACAGTGCCCGCAAGGGTTGCTGTTCCAGAGCCAGAGATGGTGAGATTGCCATAGTTTTGGGCGCTGTTTAATGTGGCAACACTCTGTGTTGTACCGGCATAGTTGATTGTGCTCGTTGCACCGATTGAATGGGTGGAATAGTTTGAAGGGAGTGTTCCGGTTCCACCAATCGACAATGTTGCACCATTAGAGACTGTCAAGGTGCCTCCAGCACTGGCACGGTTTGCGGTGTAGCTTCCTAGGTCAAAGGTCCCACTCGTGAGTGTAAGGTTGCCACTGATCGTGAGGTTCGAGCTTAGTGTTGCTCCATTGGCGTCGTTCAGTTCGAGATTGGTATAGGATCCAGTACCAGAGAGTGTGTGAGTTGTCGCTCCTCCCGTCAACAAAATCTTTCCTGCACCCGTGTGGCTTGCACTATTCGCGATGTTCCCATTCACAGAGAGTGTGAACCCACCATCGGCAAGGGTTCCTGCAGACAGTGTAAGTGTGCCACCGACTGTCTCAGCACCAGCGAGAGTTTTTGTCCCTGAGCCAGAGATCGTGAGATTGCCATAGTTCTGGGAGCTGTTTAAGACAGAAACACTCTGGTTGGTCCCAGCATAGTCGATTGTACTTGTTGAGCCGATGGAATGGGTTGAGTAGTTCGAGGGGATGGTTCCATTACCACCAATCTTCAACGATGCGCCATTGGACACGGTCAACGTGCCGCCTGCTGCTGATCTATTTGCTGTATAGCTTGATAAATCAAATGTGCCGGCTGAAACAGTAAGATTGCCAACAATCGAAGTTGTGCCTGCAAGTGTTTTGACGCCGCTGCCCGAAAGTGTCAGATTACCGTATGTCTGGGTTCCTACTGTCTGAGTCGTGCCGTTGTATATAACCGTGCTTGAAGCATTTAAGGTATTGGTGGTATAGTTGGCTGGGAAAGTGTTTGTTCCGCCTATCTTTAAGGTTGCTCCGGCATTCACTGTAAATGTGCCAGCACCTGAAACCGATCTATTACAAGTATAACTGCCAAGGTCGAAAATATCATTCGCAGTTACGGTAAGATTAGTAGCAGTTTGAGTCCCTGACACTGCCAGAGCAATATTCCTACTTAATACAAGGCCGGCGCTGCTAGTATTACTTGCTGTAAGACTATAAAAAGTGCAGGTGGTACCGGCTCCGCTAATTGTTTGCTGTGCACTTCCATTAAAGACCACAGTAGCAGCATCATCAGTTGTAGTGGTCATGTTAAATGTACCATCAACAGTCAGATTTCCACCAATATTAACTGTATGTGCATTGATACCCGTGGCATTTGTACATGTAAAAGAACCATTGCTGGCTATACTAACATTTCCAGATACAGCAAAAGTAACATTAGTACTAGCTATACTGATAGTTAATGTTCCAGTTCCATTTGCAGTTCCTATTGTTAATGAAGCGCATGCCGCACCAGTAGCAGCAATTGTAACAGTATAGCCACGTTCAACATAAACATTATCACCTGCCACTGGGGCACTCGCGCCAGATGATCCACCCGATGTTGCCGACCAGGTGCTGGTTGAGCCCCAGTTGCCGGTCGCCACAGAATAGCGATCTGCCGCCTGTGCAAATGGTGCCATAAGACCAACCAGAAGCGACAGTACAATAATTACTGATATATTTTGTCTTTTCAGTTTTTCCACTGCATTATTTCGGTACTTTTCGGAGTGCAAAATCAATGATCTTACATGCAATAACATCGTTGTTGCACTCCATAAGGTTGTGTTCCATTAGCAGTTAAAACGCCGCTGGCCGTTTGAGTCCCGCCTGTATTGCGTAATGTCAGATTATCATAGGTACCTGCCATTATTGTTTACCCACCTGAAGTAGCATTATATTGAACTACCCTCCCCAAGTTCTTTCCCGTTGGTGGTGGCGTAGAAGTTGTACCACCCCTGTGCTAAGGCTTCACCAGCCAAGAGCCACAGACAAAGGCTTATCGCCAGAATGACTGTTCTTTTACTCGTTCGGTGCATCTATGCTCTCAACAGCATCTGAAGGAGTCAATGTCGCCTTGAGGTCTTTCTTCTGGACGCCAATCATAGGGAATAGCTTTGTTGCATACGGCACGAGTTCTTTGAGACTTGAGATTATCTTTCTTGTGGGGCCGACGGAGGTTGCCTCGAGAGTCTCGATCTCTCCGGTGTTCAGACTAAAGTAGAGCAGCTCGGCACCCAATGATTCGGCGGCTTTTTCCAACGTTACGCAGTCTCGTTGGCCTTCTGTCTCAGCAGAATATGCGACTGAGGCACAGATCAATGTGGGTTCGTAGTTCACGATCGCTTTGATGAACACATTGACTGGAGTATTGGCGCCGAGATCGAACACTTTCCATCCAGCCGCCCTAAGAACATGGTGCATACCAAGGAAAAGCACTTCTTCTAATCCGTTCACGGGTGAGGCACAAGTGGCAATTCTTCCGCTCGCAATGGCTTTCTGGGTAGATGATTGGAACTGGTTCAGACTCTCAACCATCGAGCTAAGGCAGACATGCTTGTCTGCTTCGGAGAGTTTTCCATCTTTCTCGAGCTTTAGGATTCTCCGTACAGCTTTTCGTATGATGATGTCATAGATTTCAACCAGCGGAATATCGGCATGGTAGCAGTCCAACAGCATGGCCCGCAGCTTATCTGTGTCTCCTCGTCGGGCTTCGGCGAAGAACACTTCACTAAGGGTATGAAGTTCTCTTGAGGAAATAAGGGAGAGTAAGCTTTCCTTTCCCAGCTCAAAGGAAGACCCAGACCTCGAGGAGAGGACCTCATAATGATACTTGGTGATGAACTCTCCAACATGTTCGGGCGTAAACTTGCGGTGACCGCCGGGGCTTTTGAAACATTTCAACTTTCCGGAGTCAGCCCATCTCCTGATAGTAGTCTGATCGACGCGAAGTAGCCTTGCTAGCTGTCGGGTCGAGTAGTATGAGTTCTCGATGGTTTTTCGATCACGCCTCATCATGAAACCTCACGATCCTCCACTTGCCCACTTTGTACAGTTTTGCCCGTTTCGAAGGAAAAAAATATCGGCAAACCATTGATTTCTGTCGGGATCTCCGTCTTGAGGTAAGGTTCCGCCGTAGAAGAGTTAGATCGAGATTCTTCGCTCTTAGCCAAGGCGCTCTCAGTCACGTTTAGCCGTAACTGAATGTCGCAGTCGTGGCTGCTACGAGAGTTCAAACCGATGGTTGAAATCGGTCTGCGTCGATTGTTTAGCTTTGCGTATCGGGTTGACGTCGAGAAAGGAGAAACGTAAGAGCAGGAGAGGATTCCAGACTTCTGGAGGAAATCAGCGGCCCCAGGAACATAGACACGTCTTCTCTTAGCTGTCTCACACGTACTGCGTTCGGAAGGCTGCATTTACCTTCGGTATGATCTTTAATCGATATTGGCCCTGAGGACGAGAACTTCACCATTCACTTCCCTCCGTAGGATCTTGGTCAAGACCTTCCCAGGTTTTCGTCCTTGCTGAAGAGCAAAGGCCTTCGGAATCGTTATTCTCCGAGCTATTCGCAGAATCCCTCAATTGGTATGCCTTTTTTGAGAGCCATCTCTGCTTGAATGCACGCTCGAATAGGCACCTTGGGAGTCTCATCCCAACTCACGAGGCGAGGATTGTAGAAAGGGGAAGGGCATTTTGTAGGATTTGTCAAAGTTCCTCTCAACGGGCTGGAAACGAAGCCTGTTCAATCGTAAAAGGC
The DNA here is from genome assembly GCA_049589195.1 of Bacteroidota bacterium. GTDB lineage: Bacteria > Bacteroidota > Ignavibacteria > UBA10030 > JAHEZR01 > JBAWAH01. The sequence continues at coordinate 171,456 of JBAWAH010000034.1, forward strand.
GCTCGATGTTCCGTCAGATGGCTCGGGATTCGGACGTTCTTCAGACAGGTTACCTATGTGTGGGATTAGGGCACAGATACTGAGTTCCACGCTTGGGTGTTACTTGTAGGGCAATTCCGCGATCTTGACGGGCCGAACATGGAGATTGATCACTTTGTTCAGAGTGAACTAACTGTACATGTCACCAGGAGATGGGGGCCCCAAGGTATGATGGCCAGAGCAGATGTGTCTTGGCAGGCGCTGATCGGCTGCGGTTGGGCAGGTGGGGGGCTAGCCTTCCTTTGCTAGCGAATCTTTAGGCACATAGGTGAAACGGGGCTCAGTCAATCTTTTTGCTACGCTCCGCTGAGATCGCTTGGTGTGTGTGCTTGTGGGTGGAGGAAGAGCTCCAGGGTCGGGCTGACCATCCAATTCGCTCTAAACAAAAACCCCCGTGAACATCCAGAATCCACGGGGTCCTAGCAGAACCTACACCTTGAGGTCACTTCATCAGAATCATCCGTTTTGTCTCAATCTGCCTGGCTGATCTGAGTGTGTAGAAGTAGAGTCCACTTGGGAGGTTTGAGGCATTTCCGCCGAAGGCGGATCCGCCCGTGGCGGAGAACCTCACAGTATTGATTCTGCCAGTCTCTGCGTTCCCCTCAAATAATGTGGCTACCTCTTGGCCTAACACGTTGTACACTTTCATCGTTGCGAACCCACTTTGCGGCACGACAAACTCAATGACCGTGCTCGGGTTGAATGGGTTGGGATAGTTCTGAGTCAATACGAATGCGCCGGGTGCGACACCAACCGTCACCTCCATTTCAGGAAAAATCTCCGACTTCCCGTCGAGGTCGATTTGTTTGGTACGATAGGAGTACTTCCCGAACGTCAATGCACGATCGACGTAGGAATAGGACTGAGGAGAAAGGGTTGTTCCATGACCTTGGACAAAGCCAACCTTGGCCCATTCACCGACGTCACCGCGTTTGCGATAGATTTCAAAGCCATAGTTATTGGTTTCAGAGACTGTCCTCCATGTCACCTCGACGTCGTTATTGCGGACAACAGAGGCAGTGAATGAAACAAGCTGGATTGGAAGAGCGGCATCGTTGCCAACACCAAAGGGGGAGAAGTCCGTAAACCCACTAGCAGAGGCTGTATAGACTCCTCCGCCGAGGTCGGTATACGATGCTGCTGTTTGAATCCACAGGGTTCCATCGTGCCGACCGATGTAGATTGGATTTGTTCGAACAAAGCTTGTAGCTTCATCAGCGGTATTCCACTGAACAGTGATCGTGGCATTGCTTCCACCTGCAGTGGCTTCCGTGATTGTCCATTGCCGGTTGACAACCTTGTCGGCATCAGTCGGTGGAGTATCAAAGCTCGACTGGACACGGACGGAGAAATTATCTGAAGTTCCAGCGTTGTTGATGGTGACGGGGTTGTAGGTGGAAGATGTCCCGACGGGGAAGGCCACATTGCTCGCGCCGACACCGTTGCGTGTGAAAACACCCGTGCTGTTGGTGACGATATAACTGCTCGATGAGCCGCCACCGATAGAACCTGAGGACCCGATGGTGAGGTTGTTGGAGCCAAGAGCGATTTCACCGCTCGTGAAGGTGAGAGTGCCGTTGATTGTCAAGTCGGAGCTCAAGGTTGCCCCATTGACGTCGTTGACTTCAAGATTGGTATAGGATCCGCCGCCAGAGAGCGTGTGAGTTGCCGATCCCCCCGTCAACGAGATCTTTCCTGTACCTGTATGGCTCGCGCTATTGGCGACATTTCCATTCACAGAGAGTGTGAAACCACCGTCTGCTAGAGTTCCTGCAGATATCGTAAGTGTGCCACTAACTGTCTCGCTACTGGCGAGGGTTTTTGCCCCGGAGCTAGAGATGGTGAGGTTGCCATAGTTTTGTGAGCTGTTCAAGACAGCGACGGTCTGTGTCGTGCCGGCATAGTTGATTGTACTCGTTGCACCAATCGAATGCGTGGAGTAGTTGGAGGGAAGTGTTCCCGCCCCACCAATCGACAAGGTCGCACCATTGGAGACCGTCAAGGTTCCACCAGCAGAGGCGCGATTCGCTGTAAACGTGGATAGATCAAGCGCGCCGGAGGAAACCGTCAGATCACTATTGACCGTGATTGACCCACTCAATGTTGCTGTGCCGCCGCTCTTTGCAATGGTCAGATTATGGTAGGTCGCTGCCGCAACCGCCTGAGCGCCAGAACCGTCAAAAGTAATGGTGCTTCCGGTGGCAGTAAAGGTGCCGCCGTTGTTTGAGAAGTTCCCGCCGATGGAATGGCTCAATGCCCCCGTGGTAAACGTGGTTCCTGAGCCGAGGGTAAAGTTGCCTGTGATAGTCATCGCGGCACCCGCAGTGACCGTGGCTGTACCCGACATGGAGAAATCTCCATGAATCGACAAAGCAGTTCCGGGAAGTGTTTTCGTACCGCTCCCACTCAAAATGAGGTTATCGTAGCCTGGAGTCAGTCCGTTTGGATTCAATACTGTCTGACTTCCACCATTATACTCGACGGTATTATTTGCTAGCAGCGCTGCATGCCATGTTCCATTATTGGTCATCGTCCCGCCAATCCGCATCGTACCACCGCTTCCCATCGTCAACGCTGCACCGGAATTAATCGTCACATTGTAGAATTCCGTTTCACCGGATACTGTGGCCGCTGCGTTAGTGAAAATCACCGTGCTTGTGCTGGGATTAAATGTACCCCCGTTGTCACTCCACGCGCCGCTAGCACCAGAGATGGTCAAGGTGGAGGTTGCCGTTGAGTTCAAAACTCCGCCACTATTGATTGTCAGTCTTCCGATTTTGACGGAGTCAGGGGGTAGTGTCGGGTCATTGGGGGTTGTCGAAGCATCAGGAATTACGACATCGGCCAAGTCTGATGGAACACCGCTGGGAGTCCAGTTAGCCGCGAGCATCCATGCTGTACTAGTTGAGCCATTCCAGGTAGCGTTGCTGAGTTTAGAATCACCAAGTGCACTGACCAATTGGCCAAAGCTTGACGCAATTTGAGATACATCGACACCTGATATTCCAACCCAATTTTCCGTCGTGTTATAGTTTGACCTGCCAAATTCTACCGCCGGCCCCCCAGTAGGGTAGCCCCAGAGAACCAGCTTATTTTCGGTATTCCCATTAAGTTCGGAATCAAGGTAGTGCGTGTTCAGAGTGGCATAGCAGCCGCTTGCTCCGCTCTGGATCATCTCGACATACCTTTGGACAGCATCCGTTTTCCACGATGGCGCCGAGCCGATGGTGATTTTTGCCTTCATCCCAGTCGGTAATGTTCCCACATTCTGAAAGTTAACTGTCGAGTACTGATTCCCAAAGGTATATGTAGTGGCGGCAACGAAGCTTGTCCGTGTAACAATCCCGGTCACGTCTTTTGCCCCAACGGTAGCCGCTGATGCACCCATGGTCAATTCATTAGGGTCTGTTATCGCCAGGTTTCCGCTGGTAAGTGTGAGAGTACCATCAACTGTTGCAGCACCGCCAAGGGTGGCATCACCACTTGACTGGTTGATAGTCAGGTTGTTATACGTTACGGCGGCAATGGCCTGTGCAGAACCGTTGTAATTAACAGTGCTGGTGCTGGCGGTGAATGTTCCGCCCGTGCCGCTCAGTGCGCCGCCTAGATTCAACGTGCTGGAGCCACCATCCAGAGTGCCTGCGGTTCTTGTCCAGGTACCGGTAAATGTATGCGTTCTGCTGGTGCCGAGATTAAGTGTTCCGCCTGAGCCGTTGATGGTTAGTGCACCGCCGTTCACATTGCCTGTAAATGTCGCCGTACCGCCCGTCTTCGTCATGGAAACGGCGCCCGTTGTCGTGAAGCTGGCGATGCTCTGTGTTGCAGTGCCAGTGCCGATGACAATCGCAGAACTTCCAGCGGTAAACGTGCCGCCATTATTGGCAAAGTTGCCGCCAAAGGTCAGTTGAAAGTTTCCGGTGGCTAACGCTGCACCGCTGTTAATGGTGAGCGGGACTGAAGCATTAAATGCTTTGGCAGCATTCAGGGTTATCGTTCCGGTACTAGCAATAATTACGCCGCCGGTTGCTGCAAATGGGGTTACCCATTCAGTTGACGCTGTTCGCGCTGACGTTGTATTATATTGTAAGGTTGCATTTGTGCCATAAGCAAGTGTTCCAGTAAATGTATTGGCATTGGCTGCATTTTCTATGGATAGGATGCCATTTACCGTTGTTGTTCCTGTTGGAAAAGTTTTTGCCCCTGTACCTGAAAGTGTCAGATTACCGTATGTCTGGGTTCCTACTGTCTGAGTCGTGCCGTTGTAGATAACCGTGCTTGAAGCATTTAAGGTATTGGTGGTATAGTTGGCTGGAAAAGTGCCTGTCCCACCTATCTTTAAGGTGGCTCCGGCATTCACTGTCAGCGTACCACTGCCACCTGTAGCTCTGTCGGCGGTATAACTGGAAAGGTCGAAAACATCGTTCGCACTTATAGTAAGATCGGAATTGGTAGTCGCCTGCGTTGACGTTGCCAAAACAATATTCCTACCTAAGACAACGCCGGCGCTGTTGGCATTACTTATTGTGAGGACTTCAAAAGTACACGTGGTCCCGGATCCGCTAATTGTTTGCTGTGAACTTCCATTGAGGACCGTAGCGGCTCCATCATCGTTGGCAGTGGTCATGTTAAATATGCCATCAACGGTCAGGTTGCCGCCAATATTAAGTGTATGTTGATAGTTATAGCTGGTGACATTTGTAACTGTAAGAGAACCATTGCTAGCTACACTAATATTTCCACTTACAGTTAGAGTGTAGTTAGTACTACTAGCGCCTCTGAAAGTTAATGTTCCGGCTCCATTCGCAGTCCCTATTGTTATTGTGGCGCAAGCCGCATTAGCAGCGATGGTAACGGTATATGTGCGTTCAATATAAACATTATCACCTGCCACTGGGACACTCGCGCCCGATGATCCGCCCGATGTTGCCGACCAGGTACTGGTTGAGCCCCAGTTACCGGTCGCCACAGAATAGCGATCTGCTGCCTGTGCAAAAGATGCAGTAAAGCCAATCAGAAGCGGCAGTACAATGATTACTGATATACTTTGTCTTTTCATTTTTTCCTCCGTCTCATCTCGGTACTTTTCGGAGCGCTAAATCAATGATCTTGCATGCAACAACATCATTATTGCACTCCATAGCTTGAGATGGTGACATTCCCGGCAACGCTCTCGATGCCAGCAAGTGTCTTTGTGCCAGAGCCAGCGATCGCTAGATGACCGTAGTTTTGGGAGCTGTTCAAGACGGCAAAGGTCTGTATTGTTGGCATTCCTTTCCCCATTTGGGCAGCAACTTCGCCAAGCGGAAACCAATTCAACAGGAGCGCCCTGAATAGTGGCGTTCTTCGATGAGGGAATGTTTCTGAGTCTACTCTGTACACCACGATCTGTCTTCTTTGAATTCACTAAGCCAATATAGCAGGAATACTCAAGCTTATCAATCAAAAAAAATGACGAATTCAAAAATCGGAAACAGTTTTCAAACAATGAGAACTCAACGAGAATGCCTTCGTGGCTTTCAGTACTTGGCTGGCCATAAGTGGTCATTCTTCGAGCAGACGGATACTTGCGGACGACGACTCCTATTTCATCAAATGCATTCTCTTCGTCCTACTTCTCCCATCACTCCGTAACCTACAGAAATACAGGCTACTCGGGAGATTAGATGCGTCGAAGCGCACTGTGTGTATCCTGCCCGCTTCGGGAGATCCCTCGAAGAATGTCGCTACTTCTTCACCACGGACGTTGTATAGCTTCAGCGTCGTATACTCACCCCGCAGGACAAAAAACTCGATAACAGCACTCGGGTTGAATGGATTTGGAAAGTTCTGGGTCAACACGAACTCGCCAGGGGAGACACTCATCGTTGCACCCGTTTCCGGGAAGAGTTCTGACTCTCCATCCAATTCAATGTGTACAATGCGGTTTGTCGAGATCGCTTGGCTTGTGTGCTTTTGGGGTGGGGAGAGGACTCAGGGGTCGGACTGAAAACTTGGTGCGTCCGAAACAAGAAACCCCGTGAACATCCAGAATCCACGGGGTTTCGGCAAAACGCACACTTTGCACCTAGATCATCAGAATCGTCCGCTTTATCTCAATGATGCGTCCTCCGGCGTTATGTACTGAGGGTGATAAGAAACAAGTAGGTCCATTGACAGATTGCCCCGAAGGCGACATAACAAGGACTCAGGCGTGAGATTCCATTCTTCTCTTGTTCTGCGCCTTGGTGGTGGTTGGTGGTCACTGCCAAAGTGTAGAGCTTCTTAGTTCTGTCGTTCAGAAGGATCAGGACGGACTCGGCTTCCATGGGGGAATCTCCAAATTACAGTTTTCTCATTTCTTATTGTGTCGCAATCGATCAAAAGACTAGTGGAACCGAGCCTCTCAAGAGAAGCTCTCTCAGAATCTCTGATGACTACATCCAACACCCACAAGCGATGATTTGGGAGACCCACGGAGCTTACGGGCTCCGTGGATTCCCATTTCTCACTGCCGCTCCCATGGATTCCCCTTACAAGGGGAACTCATGGCGGAGCGGCAGTAGGGGGAGAGACTACTTCGTCAAAAGCATCCGTTTTGTTTCCGTCTGCCCTGCAGATTTGAGGGTGTAGAAGTACAGGCCGCTGGGCAAATTCGATGCGTTGAACCGTGCCGTGTTGATTCTGCCTGCTTCTGCATTCCCTTGGAACAATGTCGCTACCTCTTGTCCCAAGACGTTATATATTTTCATCGTCGCAAACCCACTTTGCGGCACGACAAATTCAATCACTGTGCTCGGGTTGAAGGGATTTGGATAGTTCTGTGCAAGGGTGAACGTCTGCGCCCCGGCTCCTACTGTTGCCTCCATTGTAGGAAAGGTCTCCGATCTTCCATCCAGATCCACCTGCCGAATTTGGTAGTAGTACGTTCCAAACGTGAGCGAAGCATCAACATAAGAATACGATTGGGGAGCGAGCGTTGTCCCATGCCCCTGGACGAAGTTGATCTTTAGCCAATCTCCAGACTCGCCCCGCTTGCGATAGATCTCAAAGCCATAGTTGTTGGTCTCGGACACTGTCTTCCAGGTAACCTCGACTTGGTTATCGCGGACGACGTTGGCGGCAGAGGAGACCATTTGGATGGGAAGAGCGCCGCCTCCCGCGATGGTCCAGTTGCCCATGGTCGTGGCTGAGACAGTCGCGACAGCAGGGTAGACAGGCTCGGGTGTAATCGACACCACAGGGCCATTATCTATCCAACCTCCGCCGTTGTTTTCCCAACCGTCGGCAGCGCTTCTCACAAAACCTGATCCCTGCTCTCCACTGTTCCACTGCACTGTGAATGTAGAGGTTCCTGTTGATCCTGGGTTCTCCTGGGAAATCACCCATGTCCTTTGAACAGCGACACTGCCGTCTGCATCTGCCGGAGAAACGCCAGATATGACCCGTACGCTGTAACTATCCATGTCATGTTCTGTTCTGATCGTCACTGGATTGTACGAGGAGGCGGTTCCGACGGGAAAACTCACATCGGACGTGCCCACGCCATTGCAGGTAACTACACCTGTGCCATCCGTGATAATGTAGCGGCTCGATGATGCTCCTGAGATTGTGCCTCCAGAGCCGATGGTGAGATTGTTACTCCCAAGCATCATTTTCCCGCCATTGAACGTCAGTGCTCCATTCACTGTTATTGGCATCCAAACATATGCCGACCCGGCCTTCTCGATCGTGAGGTTGTTAAAAGCGGTTGGGCCTGATCCATGAAAGCCGTTCCCCTTCATTACAACCGTGCCTATGCTGGCGGTGAAAGCGTTGCCGTTGAAGAAATACCCTCCAATCTTCAGGGTTGCATCTGCTCCAAAAGAAGCCGAGCCGCCACCATAGATTTCGAAGTCCCCTAGGACAGCGAGAGTTTTTCCAGCACTGCTGAAGTTCAGGGTGCGACCCCACTCAATGCGAGCATAAGCGCAGGAGTCATCGATATCAAGATTAGGGTTGCGGGGGGCAAATTGTGATATGATCACACTATCGGATGGGCCAGGCACTCCGGACGGCGACCAGTTGCCAGGCTCACTCCAATTGCTATTCACATAACCCCTCCATGTCTTCGTTGTCTGACCGACCGCCGTCGCCCCAATCAAGCAGAGAGCGAAGACAATGGTCAAATTTCTTTTCAAGGTTTTCATTTTGTTTTCTCCTTCCGGTGTATGCTTTCGGTTTTGAAATCTACACTGCCGCTCCCATAGACTCCCCTCGCGAGGGGAATCTATGGCGAAACGACAGCAGGGGGAGGTTACTTCGTCAAAAGCATTCGTTTTGTTTCCGTTTGTCCTGCCGATCTAAGCGTGTAGAAGTACAAACCACTGGGCAAGTTCGATGCGTTGAACCGTGCCGTGTTGATCCTGCCCGCTTCTGCATTCCCCTCGAACAACGTGGCCACTTCTTGACCTAGTACATTGTACACCGTCATTGTCACATGTCCACTCATCGGTACCACAAACTCAATCAACGTGCTCGGGTTGAAGGGATTTGGATAGTTCTGTGCAAGCGTGAGCGTCTGCGATGCGGCTCCCACCGTTACCTCCATTGCCGGGAACGTCTCCGATATTCCATCCAGATCTACCTGCCGAATCTGGTAGTAGTACTTCCCAAACGAGAGCGAGGCATCAACATAGGAATACGATTGGGGGGCAAGCGTAGTCCCGTGCCCTTGGACGAAGTCGACTTTTGACCAATCTCCAGACTCACCGCGCTTACGGTAGATTTCAAAGCCATAGTTATTGGTCTCGGACACTGTCTTCCAGGTAACCTCGACCTGGTTATCACGGACGACATTGGCGGCAGAGGCGACCATTTGGATGGGAAGCGGAGCCGGATCCTTAAACGCAACGATCTGGGATCGCCAAGCACCTGAAAGGCCCGCCGTGGCTCCCGAGCTGTAGCTTCCTATCGAAGTTACACTCCGGGAAGCACTGCCAAATGTTCTGTAATTGGTCTGTTGGAAATCGTTCTGTTCCGTGAATGAATTTGTCCACGAACTGAAGCTCGTAGAGGCGTTGGTGACAACACCCACGATGATGAGGTCATTGGCTTGGCTCGTAGAGACGCTATTAGTGGTAATGGCAGTGCCAGTGCCAGTGTTAGAGTTGATGGCGTCTACAGATGAAGTTGTAGCTACGTTTTGATACTCGAAAATCTGCAGGCCAAGGTAAGAAGTCCCTGTTACGGCGACGGTAACTGTCTTTGACTCCGAGGTACCCGCAACCTTGTAGAAGATTGCCTGCCCAGGCGATGAGGATGTCCCAGCCTGGTTAATCGCGCTTGACCAGCCTGATGGTGTAGTGATTGTAGCATTGCCAACGCCAACAATAGCAATGAGGAAATTGCCGGAGGTTGGTGTATTCGCGAACGTAACCGAGATGCTGGGGTTAACGCCTGTCCCCGAAGCTTTCTGGAGCTGCCCGGAGGCCGTTGCGCCGATGAAAGCGAAGAAGAATGCCCCCACGAGGAGAGCGGCTGAGACTTTTAGCATTCTATTCATTTTTTCCCTCATTTTGGATTTTTATTGGTTGTTTCATTTTCGATAGTGAGTCAACTCTTTGAAGATCACGTAACAAATTTATGGTATACACTCCCGAAGGTCAATGCTTTTGGAAGAAACCAGAAACCGATGTCCGCTGATCGGTCACTTGATTGAGAATCTCTAATCGCCATCGGAAGCGAAACAAGAAACCCCGTAGCGCGCGAAAGCACTATGGGGTTTTGCTGAACTCTCTAAAAGAAACTTCAAGATACCGTCCACTATGCTGAAGAAGCAGGGGAGGCCGATTCACAGCCCGCGGCATCTTTGGAGTCTTGTCACTTGACCAGCAACATTCGCTTCGTGTCTGACTTGCCCGCACTACGAAGAGCATAGAAATACAGTCCGCTCGGCAGGTTTGAGGCGTTGAATTGAGCACTATTGATCTTGCCCGCTTCTGCTTTGCCGTCAAACAATGTCGCGACTTCCTGACCGAGTACGTTGTAAACCTTCATGGTCGCAAATCCCGACGTCGGGACAACGAACTCTATGACTGTGCTCGGGTTGAACGGGTTCGGATAATTCTGCGCAAGGAAGAATCTGTCGGGTTCTACTCCTACCAAGACTTCCATCTCGGGATAAGTCTTGGACTTTCCATCCAAATCAATCTGCTTGAGCTGGTAGAGGTACTTTCCGAACCCCACGGACTTATCAGTGTAGGAGTACGCTTGCGCTGAAAGCGTCGTCCCATGCCCCTGTACGAAATCCAGCTTTTTCCACTCTCCAGTTTCATTTCGCTTGCGGTAGATCTCGAATCCGAAGTTGTTCGTCTCAGACACAGTCTTCCATGCTACCTCGACCTCGTTGTCGCGGACAATCGAAGCACTGAAGGACGTCATCTGGATCGGGAGAGGAGCGCTGCCAGGGTCTGAAAATGTTCCGGAAAAAGTGATAGGGTCTTGGGCTGAATTCACGCCCGGGTTCGTCAGTTCATACGCTTCTGTGACGGCTCCGATGGCTCTCCAGACCAGGTTTGAGCTCTGACTTGGATCCAGAATGGTGAATTGGACCGTACCTATCCTCGTAAAGGTCGAGGGAACCACAGCTCCGTTGTTGTCATCTCCTCCCAGAAAGACCACCGTGAGACCGGCCCATGCCGTTCCACCAATGGCTCCACTATTGAGAGAGACGTTCTGGTAATCGGCATCTGGGTTGTCCCAGGGACCATCATTTGTCGAAACCTTCGTGGGACTACCAAGTCCTGCCGTATTGTAATTGAAAACGAAGGTACTCGTAGCGAGGACAAAGGGCGAACCGGTGCTTCGGATCTCCACATCGACGTCGAGCTTGCCAGGAACGCGGAATATCTGCGTCAGCCGCACTTCAAAACCGACCTGAGCGTTCGCCAGAGTAGTCCATGCCAGGCAGAGCATCAGGATCAACAAAACGCGTGACAGTTTTCTCATGGTGTGGTTTCCTTACGGATTGTTATGTTTGAGACTACGGAACTTGGCTCGTGTAACCGACATGGGAAATAGGAAAAACAAGGTCGCTGGCCCCCACTCCACCATTCATGTTGACATCGTTGATGTCGTAGGCGACAGATCCCACAACACCAAGTATGCTGACTATGTCACTGGCACCAATGCCACCGTTGACATTGACGTCTCCCGCGACCATCCCAAACACTCCACCCAACAAAGGCTGCAATGCGTTCGTTCCGAACGCCTGAGACTGGGCTGTCGTGAAATCGTACAGGCTGCTGGAGCTGCTCACTGGGACAGCATTTCCACTCATGACGGGAACGTGATTGCGGTGTCGGAGGACAATGTAGTAGTTTCCTGCAGAAAGCCCGCCGAATCCGACTGGGCTCGTCCCGTCGAGATCCACGACTGAGCCATTGTTCTTCAGGAATGCTGCGCGTGTTGCCACTTTTGTAGCCGCGCCAGTCCCCGTTCTCAGTTCGACAAGCAACCAATCAACTATAGTCGAAGCGATGCTTCCAAACTTTTCTGTTCCTGCAAAACTCCATGGTGTAGTGTTGTATGGCTGGCTCGTCGGGACAAGTCCGGTGGTACTCAATGTCGTGCTCATGCTGCCGGCATTGAATGGGCCTTCCAGGAAGACCTTTGCGTTCACTGCAATCGGGTTCACATAATCCACGACGCGAAAATCATCGAAGTAGAATCCGTCAGCCTGGTCACCCGAGCCGGTTGTCAAGCTGAATCGCAGCTTGATCTGCGCGCCAATATACGAGTTCAGGTTTATGGATTCCGGTACCCATGTCCCTTTCATACCAGTATAACCCGGCGCACTCGACACCGTCGTCGTGTATCGTCCAGCGAGGTTTGTCCAGGAAGTGCCATTTGTGCTTACCTGAATCCGGACGTAATAAGTGCTGCTCAACAGAGCCCACCGTGCAGAGAACTCCAATCGTGGATTTGTGGTCCCCGTAAGGCTGATGTAATTTGTGGTCGTGAACGTGTACGTCTTGCTGTTTGTCACATTCCCATACCGGCTATCCGCAAACGAGTGAGTTCCGGCATGGGCCATAACGAATGTCGTGTCCCACTGCCCTCCGCTTCCACCTTGTGTCCAGTTGCCTCTTCCTACCTCTCCATCGTCGGAGAACAGCACCCGCTGATTTCCGACAATGATCGAGAACGTGTCAACAGATGTCACGACACCTTCTTGTGTCACTGTCGCAACGAATTTCATCTCGTCCAATAGCGAGGCACCCGATCCGATCGTATAGACGAACGGAGCGTTGTCGTTCGAAGCAGATTGCCGTGGCGCAATAGAACCGTATGATGCCGATGTAACCACGGGTGTCACATTTGCATACAACGCTTGCACCGACACATTTACGGAGTTCGCATTGAGTGTCAAACCCTTGTTCCGGATTGTCACAGCAAACTGCAGCGTGCCGCCCCTGAGGGCGTTCTGGTAGCCCACGAGGTGAGATGATTGGTAGTCAGCGAATGCCCCTGCCACCCATGAGAGGTACTTCAGCCCCAGCAGGTTCTCCTGAGCTACGGGGATGATTTCAGACTGTGCTGGCCAGAACCCGCTGCCGCCGACTTCGGGGGTCCACATAAGGCAATTAAGATCGTGATGGAAATAGTCCCGCGTCGTCCCGTTCGAAGTGTATTGGAGCATCTGCATGACAGTACCGTACAAATACCCGTTCTGCCGGGAGAAGTCGCTGGCAAATTCCGCATAATACTCGTACCCAGCGGGGGTATCGATGTAACCCCAGGGGTTGAGGTAACGTCCGGCGTAGGAGTGCATCGAGAAACCAATCGCCGGATGCAAAGCTGAGGCAAAATCCCGGACTGCTTGGGTTTCGGGCTCTGAGAATGCCGATGGCCCGCGATACGTATCCGATGAGGGGGTTCCGCTCGATCCGCTGTTGTCATACCCCCACTTGTATCCATAGTTCCTGTTCAGATCGACCCCGTAGCTTCCACTATAGTTGTGGCGATTCTTGCGCCAGTCACCTCCGCCGTTGGGATTCGTGCTTTGATTGTAAACGTATCCATCCGGGTTCGTGATGGGGACGAAGACGATTCTCCTGTTGTTCACGAGATACGTCGCCTCCGGGTCTGTGCCGTAGTTGTCGAGGAGCCAACTCATGTAGTACATCAAGCATTCCATCCCTTCGGGCTCGCGCGCATGATGGAGCCCGTCAAAGTAAACGACAGCTTCGCCGGGTTCCGCGACGCCAGGGTTGTCTGAAATCTCTACAGCCCAGATCGTGCGCCCTTCCCAGCTCACGCCTATAGACTCCTTCGCTGTGATAAGGTTGGGATACTGCATCCGCATCGAATCGAGCTTCTGAACGACTTGTGCATATGTGTAGAAGCCTCCCATGGATCCGTAGGTGAAGCTCGTGATGCCGTTTTGCCGAAGGATTGCCTTGCTTACTTCAAGTTCCGCGGAGGTTGCTGTCGGACGCCGAGCGTAGTAATCATCCATGTTCGCAACTGTGACAGCATATGGGATGCCGCTTGCCCGAACTTGGTCAAGCTCATACCGGTTTATCTCGACCTCAATGTACTCGCCAACCTTGCCTTGATAATGCTCGATGTCAATCCCCCGCTGTTGCAGGGTCTGTATATCGTCGGGGGTTTTAGCGAAGATTCTCACCCGAGAATATACGTCGGGCTTATCCTTCGAGAGACTCTGCCCTAAGAGTCCTTGGAGGAGGAAAAGGATGCTCACAACTCGTATCAGTGTTCTCATGCTTGTCTCAGATGGTTTGGAATCTTTTGCCACGGTTCAGACGTTCATCCATCTACAAGAAACCCCGTGGCGATCAAGGCAACCACGGGGCCTTGTATCCACTTGGACTTACTTCATAAGAAGCATGCGCTTGGTCTCGACTTTGCCGGCCGATCGAAGCGTGTAGAAATACATCCCGCTTGGAAGGTTTGACGCATTGAATCGCGCTGTCTGGATCTTCCCAGCCTCAGCGTTGCCTTCAAACAGGCTTGCCACTTCTTGACCTAATACATTGTACACAGTCATTGTCGCATGTCCACTCATCGGTACGACGAACTCAATCACCGTACTCGGGTTGAAGGGGTTCGGATAGTTCTGTGCGAGCACGACCTTGTCTGCTTCAGCACCGACCGTCACCTTCATCTCAGGGAATGTCTGTGACTTCCCGTCAAGGTCCACCTGATTGATTCGGTAGTAGTACTGCCCGAAGCTCAGCTCACGATCGACATACGAATAGGACTGTGCAGCAAGCGTTGTTCCATGTCCTTCGACGAATGCGATCTTCATCCATTCACCGGCATCGCCGCGCTTTCGCTGCACCTCGAAGCCATAGTTGTTCGTCTCACTCACTGTTCTCCACGAAACCTCGACGTCGTTATCGCGGACAACATTGGCAACGGAAGAAGCCATCTGGATGGGGAGAGCACCGGCTACACCAAGCGTCCAGTCCGAGAAAGACGTCACGCCGTTGATCTTTGCAGTATCAGCCGTAGGGTCGACAAATCCGCCGGGGAAACTCCAGGCTCCATTATACTTGGCGATATCATACGAAGCATCTTGGTTAGCACCGCCACTAACGTCACTTTCTCGCCATTCGAAAGTCAAGTCCGCTTGGGTGACACCTGAAACGGAGACCGTCCAGTATCTATTCAGGTGATTTCCTGAACCGGCATTCGGATGCGCGGTTGGAGTTACGTGAACCGTAACACTTACCGTGCCTGCATTCTTTCCAGTGACGTTTATTCGCATCGCGCTCGCTCCGCCTGCATCTCCCACGCGAAAGGTCTTCCTGCCCGTTGCAGTGTACTCTCGTGTGAACGATCCAGATCCATTCGTGATAAACGTGCCGTAACTAGTGGTTGACTGATCGCGGGTGAGAACGCTGTGGTTGTTCAGGGTTATTGTTCCACCACCACTACTGAACGAAATCAAAGAATCAGAGATGATGTCGGCGTTCAAGCTCCGCGAGGCGCCGCTGCTCATTGCGAGAATCCAGAAGGTGGTTGTGCTGCTTCCACCAATCGTTTTGTTCGTGCCAGAAAAAGCCACAGTGCCATTACCTGCACTAAACGTGCCGTCGTTGGCCCAATTGCCGGTCACCGTGAGGGTTCGAGCGTTCGACATGGTCAATGATGCCCCGGGCCCTATATAAATACTGGTGATTTGGTAGGTTCCATTTGCGCTGATTACAGGGTCGTTAGTTACATTCGGAATATAAACGGAATCGCTAGTCCCAGGTAATCCACTTGGGCTCCAATTCCCGCTTGTACTCCAAGCTGTGCTGCTAGTTCCTGTCCAAGTCTTCGTTGCGGCATTCGTTGTCGTGAGGACCATAGCGAGCACAAGAAGGACAGCCGAGATTCTTAACATCGCTTTCATCTTCCATTCTCCTTTCGGAAGATTGTGAATGGTGAGTTAGTTAATTAGTCCTTGGTTTTCTGATTACGAATCACTAGACAAATCGCATAGACACTTTGACTGATCATTTCGTTACCCTTATCGTTTTTCTCTTGTCGCATTTCCAGAGAACACTTCCCGCTTCTCCAAATTCCGTGCAAAAGCCCGGCATTATCTTCGCTGATAGGTGAATCGACACACAAAAATCAAAAAAGAAAGATGATCCAGGAAGAAACAACAAGGATCTGCTTCCCTGTTGACGGACTCTTGACCGCATTGACCAGAATGATGTGGAAGAACCTTTGCATTTCAGCTCTTAGAGTTTTGTTACCTTCTTCTGCAGTTGCACGAACAAATTTATACTATGCACGAAGCTAAGTCAATGGATTCGGGAAATAGATAAGAGCGATGTGCGTTCATTGGTGACCAGAACCTCTTCGCTTTCAACTAGCATACCGGTAAAAACAAAAACCCCGTGGCGTGCTGAGCCACCACGGGGTCCCGTGACAGCGCCGCCACTCCCATGGAGTCCTGTATCATAGAGACTCCATGGTGGAGCGGCAGCTTCGGTGAGATCTAGCTCATAAGAACTGCCTCGTCTGTCGGTGCCGCGCTGCAAGTTCCATCGGTTTCGCGTGATGCTGATTTTCGTGCGGCCATTTCATTGTTCATCATCTTGCTGTGGTAATTTAATCACAAGGCTGCCTCATGGTCAATGGATTTGGAAAATACTGGAGAGCGATGTTAGTTCATAGGTAACCCGGCTCGGCATTCTGTTTCAGTTATGTTTGCGTGTTCCCTTCTCTTGAATACTGAAACGTCCGGTTCGGTCTGCCGTCCAAAATCTTTTAGCAGTTTTCTCTTGAGGCAAAGGACTCGCAGGGAGATTCTATTGCTTTAGGGCGATGCAGTAAAGGCAGGAAATGGGAGAGAGGAGAGGATCTGATACCTTCCGGCTGCAAACAGCTTACCGGGGTGTTGAGGAGCTTTGTAGGAGAGCCCAGGTCAACGGAGGGAACGATTTGAGATGAAGTCTACGCCGAAGGGATCGGGGATTGTTCACTAGACAGGAGGCGAAGATCGGGAGGAAGGCAAACACGCTTACTTTATAAGTTGAGCAACCTCCGATGCGGGATGTCTTTGTTCTTCTGGGATCTCGAAACTTTGTGTGGGTTCGGGTTGACGCGTGACGGAAGACACGTCCTCCAGTTTCATTCTCAACTGCAGAAGAGGAATGCCATAGATCCTTGCGGTGTCCTTCAACCGTCTGAGAACCTCGGGCTTCACGGTGCCATCCGCGATGAGAATCTGATCAATCTTCATCGTTTTCAGGAGCCGGGGGAGAACCCAGTGCCCGCCGTAGATGGGATAGCCATCAAGGCGTTTCCCCTCCAGTTGGGGTGAGTCGTCGAGAAAACCTACGGGACTCATATTCAGTGTCTGATCGCTGAGAATATGTTGGAGAGTCAAGTCTCCGGGGCCATCTGCTCCATAGATGAGGACTCGCTTTCCTCCGTTGTGCTCTCGGCGGAAGAAATACGTGAGGACATGGAATGAAATCCGAATGCCACCGGCCAACGAAAGGAGGAAGTAGAAATCAAACAGCAAAAGAGGCACATTGCGAACTCGCCATGGATCCGGGAGGAAAGCAAGCACGGCCCCAGCGATCAGCTCGGAGAGCACGACCGTTTTCACCGTCCTTACCACGTCTCCAATTCCCATATGGCGGAATGTCCCTTTGTACTGGCCCGATAGGCAAAAGACAACAAGCTTGATCCCGCCCACGAGTGCAAGCGTCACCAGAAGCT
>JBAWAH010000035.1:0-62253 GCA_049589195.1 Bacteroidota bacterium
CATTGCCACTGATCCAATGAATTGGAAGAGCATCGGAATCGTAAACTCGGGAGTAACCCTTGCCACCGAGAGCGCGCCTTATCCGAATCCCTTTCAAGCAGGCAGGGCCAGCGGTGTCGCGTTCCCAATTGACGTGCCTCAGCGCACGACAGTAACGCTCAATATCTATTCCTCAAGCTTTGATTTGGTCTGCTCGAAAGTGGAAGACTCGACGATTCAGTTTGGCAAGCAGGTCGTTCTTTGGGATGGCAAGAACTCAAGTGGAAGTCCTGTTGCAAGTGGAATCTATGTGTACCGGATTGTTTCGGGAGACAAGGAGTACAAAGGCAAGATAGCAGTCGTGAGGTGATGATGGTGAAGTTCTCGGTCGCTACAAAGGACATCAGGAAAGATTTCAATCGACGCGTGATCTTCGAGCATATTTCGTTCGATCTCTCGCGCAGTGAGTCCCTATCAATCACCGGTCGGAACGGCAGCGGCAAGAGCACGCTCGCGAAGATCTTATGTGGTGTTCTTACTCCAACGGCAGGTTCAGTATTGATGACGCTTGAAGGCGCCGTGATCAAGTCTGAGCAGCGACGAGCCCACATTGGATTTGTGGCACCGTATCTTCAGCTATATGATGAGTTCACCGGTTCTGAAAATCTACTGCTTGCAATCCGAATTAGAGGTATCAGACGACATGACACCGAGGTGGACGAACTTCTCGAACGGGTGGGGCTCTTCAACTGTCGGGATGATAGAGTCGGGACGTATTCGTCAGGGATGAAGCAGCGGCTGAAGTATGCTTTTGCTCTGCTTCATAAACCCGCACTGCTCGTTCTCGATGAACCCATGTCAAACCTCGACGAGGCTGGGATTCAGGTAGTCAAAGAGGTGATCGAGGAACAGAAGAAAATCGGTATCGTGGTTGTAGCGACGAACGACGCGGAAGAGGCAAAGATGTGCAGGCATAACCTCGATCTGAATTTGACAAAAAGACCTCTCCCTTCCGCTTTTTCTTGATTCTTATTCTCATTTTTGATACATTGACGTGTCCGAGAAGGCATTCTCTGCCCTCCGCTCCACTGCGGCAGTGCTGAAGAAAGATTTCGCGTCTGAATTGCGCACGCGGTACGCGGTGAACGCTCTGATAATGTTTGTTGTTACAACATTGTCAATCATCCTATTCGCTTTCGGCGGAGAGAATGTTTCCTCGGAGGTTTTGGCTGGGCTTCTCTGGATTGTGATCTTTTTCTCTGCTATGTCTGGGCTCTCGCGGACATTTGTGAGCGAAGAGGAGAGGGGAACAACGATGACGTTGCAGTTGTTAGCACGACCGGGCAGTGTCTATTTCGGCAAGCTTGGCTTTAATGTTGTTCTCATTCTTTCCTTGAGTTTGCTCATTGTTGTTCTCTACTTTATCTTCATTTCGAACTTTGTTATTCGGTCATACGATATCTTTGTCGCGACTCTTGTGCTGGGAGGTGTTGGATTGGCGAGCGCCTCGACAGTAATAGCAGCGATCATCGCCAAGGCGAATACCAAGGGCACGTTGTATCCTGTTCTTTCATTCCCGATCCTGTTGCCGCTTCTCTTAGCTGTAATTCACTCGACGAAGCTCTCGATGGAAGGGATGCCCTTCGCTGAAGCAATAAGCGATCTCCAGCTTCTCCTATCTTATTCCGTTGTCGTGATCACCGCATCCTATTTGCTCTTTGACTTCATTTGGAAGGATTGACGATGACCTGGAAAGTCATAATTGCGCTCTGGCTCACTCTCATTATCATCGCTTCGCTCGTATTTCCGATTGTCGATTCACCTCAACACTGGTATGACCTGCCGAACATCCGAGGTTTGGAGCAGCGTGCAAGGATTATGTTTTTCCACGTTCCGATGGCATGGGTAACTGTCATTGCTTTTCTCGTCTCGATGATTTACGGCATCCGGTACTTAGTCAGGAAGGATGCCATTGACGATGTCCGTTCCGTCTCGTCGGCAGGGCTTGGATTTCTCTTCTGTTTCCTTGCCACTGTCACAGGATCCGTGTGGGCAAAGTTCAACTGGGGGTCTTTCTGGAATTGGGATCCACGCGAGACTTCCATTTTCCTGCTTCTTCTCATCTACGCTGCGTACTTTGTTCTTCGCACAGCTGTGGAGAACGAGGAGAAGCGCGGGACGCTGGCAGCTGTTTATTCCATTATCGCCTTTGTGACCGTTCCCTTTTTCATTTTCATTATGCCGCGAGTTGTGCCGAGTCTGCATCCGGGATCGAAAGGCGATCCGGAAGGCTCTGGCCCCATCGTGCAAATGAGAATCGATCCCAACATGGCCGTTCTTTTTTTCGGAGCGCTGATTGGCTTCACAGCTCTGTACTTTTGGATGTGGAGTGTCAGGGTTCGGGCGGAGAGAGTCAATTTTCGTCATCTCAACATTGCTGAACAAACCGGAGGTTAATCTTGTACGATTTCTTAAGTCAGAATGCCCTCTATACAGTGTTGGTTGTTGTTCTCTTGATTTGGTTTGGTCTTTTGTTTTATCTTTTTCGGCTTGATCGACGGGTAAAGCGTCTCGAGGAAACAACTCAAAAGTAGGGCCCACGACCGCGTAGAGGAGGAAGGTTATGAAGGTAAAGATCATCATCGGCGCTGTAGTCATTGTCGTGTTCATCATCTTCGGGGCGTACTCGTTTCTCCAGAGCAACGTTGAGTACACTGACTTCGATCATGCAAAGACAACATCAAAAAAGGTCCAGGTGAAAGGATCGTGGCTCCAGGATCAGAAGGCTGTCTATGAAGCCTCGACAAACCAGTTTGTCTTCTACATGGTCGATGATAGTAAGACGCCGATGAAGGTTATATTTGATGGAGCAAAGCCGAACAACTTTGAGCTTGCGACCAGCATCGTCGTAAGAGGAAGGTACCAGGACGGGTATTTCCACGCCACCGAGATATTGACGAAGTGCCCGTCGAAGTATGAAGCATCAGGGAGTGAAGTCAAACGGAGTTCATAAAGTGAACGGGGGCTTTGATGCTTGGTAGCTCAATTGTAAGGGTTGCGTTCGCAGGGGTTCTCTTTTCCACGCTTGCTTACTTCCTCTCCTTCTCGAGAAGAGATGAGAAGTGGGCTGTACGAGCTCGGTACGGTTTCTACGTCGGTGCCCTCGGGACGTTCCTGGCAGCGGCACTCTTGATGTATTTCATTCTTACCCACCAGTTCCAATATACATATGTTTGGAGCTACAGTTCGACTTCCCTACCTATTCATTTCCTCATCTCAACATTTTACGCTGGACAGGAAGGAAGCTTCATGTTGTGGGCTCTGTACACTGCAATCATCGGTCTTCTCCTCATGCAATATTCTGCCAGGAAAGGGTACGAGGCGGAGATCATGGCTGTCTTTGGGCTCATCGAGGTCTTTCTGTTGCTCATGCTCATCATCAAAAATCCTTTTGAATACGTCTGGGACTCCTTCCCAAAAGAAGTCGAGGCTGGGTTTGTTCCCGCAAACGGTCGTGGGTTGAATCCTCTTCTGCAGAACTATTGGATGGTCATCCATCCTCCGATTCTGTTTCTCGGGTTTGCCTCCATGTCCGTTCCTTTTGCCCATGCTGTCGCGGCGCTCATTAAGAGGGATTACCACAACTGGATTGTCCCTGCAACCCCGTGGACAATCTTTGCTGTCACTGCGCTTGGCACGGGCATAACGCTGGGCGGCTTTTGGGCTTACGAGACGCTTGGCTGGGGCGGCTATTGGGGATGGGATCCGGTTGAGAACTCATCGCTGATTCCCTGGCTCGTTTGTCTTGCTTCGGTGCACACGATGATGTCGCAACGAAGGAGCGGAAGCTTCGTGCGGACAAATTTCGTGCTCAGTCTGCTGGTGTTTGTGCTGGTTCTTTACAGCACTTTCCTCACCCGAAGTGGAGTCCTGGCGGATACCTCTGTGCACTCATTTGTTGAGCCGGGCATGTGGGCGTACGTGGTCCTTGTCGCGGTAATTGTAGTTTTCACGGGTCTGGGGTTTGGCCTTTTCTTGAAACGGATGAAGGAAATGCCAAAGGTCAGGCTGGAGCACACTATCATATCTCGCGAGCTTGCGCTGTTCCTGGGAGCACTGGCACTCATTGTCTGCAGCACTTTCGTTATTGTCGGAACGTCTTCACCGTTGATAACGGGACTCTTCGGCCAGAAACCATCAGCGGTTGACACGTCATATTACAACAACACGACATTGCCCATAGCGGTTGTGCTAGCTCTTCTTTCTGGCGTTGGGCAGCTAGTCTGGTGGAAGCAGTCTAAGAAACATTCCCTCCAAAGGAATCTTCTCCTGCCCTTTGTAGCCGCTGTTGTGCTTACCTTGGTGCTTATTCTCTTGGGATTGCGACAAGCTCCTATAATTCTATTAAGTTTTGCTGCAGCGTTCACGCTTGTTGCTAACCTTTCTGTTGCGTATACTATCATCCGAGGAAATCCGCTCCTTGGCGGGGGCTCGATTGCACACGTTGGATTAGCTTTTGTTCTGTTTGGGATAATTGGGTCTTCCTACTATAGTGAGAAGGAGACAGTGTTACTCGAGCGCGGTCGTCCAGTGGAGAGCTTTGGCTGCACCTTGAAATACGTTGGCTACCATCCAATTGATGAAGAGCGTTATGCCTTTCTTGTTGAAGTCGAGAAGAGTGGAAGGAAATTCATGCTTTCCCCGATCATGTACTACAGCGATTACAGCAAGGGGATCATGAGGAACCCAGACATCGCGAATCTGTGGACGAGGGATTTCTACCTCTCGCCGGTCTCGCTCGATACCCCTGAGGGTGGCGATGCGAAAAACGTGAGGTTGATGAAGGGCAAGCCCGAGCAGATCGGAGAGACAAAGGTGACCTTCCAGGGCTTCGATTTCAGTGATGAAGAGCGCGGCAAAATGATGGAGGGCAAAGACTTTGCAATAGGAGCCAATCTCCTAGTGGAAAAGGATGGAAAGAGGTCGAGTGTTGTCGCAAAGATGAAGAACTCAAATGGGAAGATGACGTACGAACCAGCTTCTGCAGGGGGGATGAAATTCAATATCGTCCGGATTCAGCCGAACAGTGAGGATCCGGAGAGGTCCTCAGTCGAGATGAGTGTTGAGACTCAAAGTTCGAATGCTCCCAAGGAGAGTAAGCCCGAAACGCTCGTAGTCGAAGCAAGTATCAAGCCCTACATCAACGTACTCTGGATAGGTACGTTTACCATTCTGATCGGGTTCATCATGACCATCATCAGGCGATCGAGGGAAGCGAGGATTCGACAGCCTCTGAATCAACCTTAGCGATTGCTAGCTAAGCGCCTGTCCTTAAAGCGCTTCCAGAACCTTCCCTATCTTCTTCTCCACGTCCTCCGCTATCCTTTTCAGGTCCTTGTTGTCGCTCAATTGGGCGATAGTCATAGGAGCGAAGGCAGCAACGGTTGTCTTGCCCTCCTTCTCGTGGACGGTCACATTGCACGGGAGGAGCAGGCCGACTTCTTCTTCTGCTTGCAGGGCTTGGTAGGCAAATCGTGGATTGCATGCTCCCAGGATCACATACTTGTCGAAATCGACGTTGAGCTTCTGCTTCAGGGTTACTTTGACGTCAATTGTCGTGAGAACGCCGAAGCCTTCTTTCTTTAACTCCTCAGTAACTCTCTCGACTGCTTTCTCGTATGGATATGAAACTGATTTGGATACGCCGTATTTCATTCCGTTTCTCCTTCGAAGAAAGCTTTTTGGCAGACCTCAATCCCGCCCCCTCTCCTAAACTCAGGAGAGGGGTGTCCCGACGCACGCCGGGGCGGGGTGAGGTCCGAAAACTGAGTCATCGCTTCTCCATTCTCAGTAACCTCGCATTGATTGCGACGATGACTGTGCTCAATGACATCAACACGGCTCCGAGTGCGGGAGAGAGGAGGATCCCGAGAGAGTACAGGACCCCAGCGGCCAACGGGATCGCAAGGGCATTGTACCCAGTTGCCCACCAGAGATTCTGAACCATCTTCCCATACGTTGCTCTCGCCAGCTTCACGATTCCAACGACGTCTCGCGGGTCGCTTCGAACCAAAATGATGTCGGCTGTCTCAATGGCGACATCTGTGCCTGCTCCAATTGCGATCCCCACGTCGGCCACAGCCAGCGCGGGTGCATCATTCACGCCGTCGCCGACCATCCCGACGGTAAATCCTCGGTTCTGAATTTCCTTTACCTTCTCCGATTTTTGATGGGGGAGAACCTCAGCAAAATACTCATCGAGGCCCAATTCTCGCGCCGCCCATTCAGCCACCTGTTTGTTGTCTCCAGTAAGCATCATGCATCTGATTCCCATCGCTTTGAGTTGACTGACAGCATCTCTTGATTCTGAGCGAATGATGTCCGCAAGGGCAATGACCCCCAAAGGTTTCCGGTCAGACAAGACGAACACCACGGTCTTTCCTTGCGCGGACAGTTCATCCACTTTCTTGTCGGAAGGAGTAATGTGATTCTCGGCTAGGTATCCGGGGCTGACAATGCTTATCATTCGACCGTCGACAACCGCTTCGGCTCCTTTTCCCGGAATGCTCTTAAAGCCTTGCGGCTCCGGAAGACTGATGGCATGTTGCCTCGCCGCTGCGAGTATCCCTCTCGCGATAAAATGTTCGGAGCGTGACTCTACGGACGCTGCCAGGCGGAGCAGGTCTTTTTCTGAGACGGTGTGATCAAACACGACTATGTCAGTCACTCCAAACCGTCCTTCTGTAAGTGTTCCAGTCTTGTCGAAGATGATGGCCTGGAGATTGCGGGCGCGCTCGAACGCGACTCGGTTCCGGATGAGCAAACCGTTCCGTGCGGAGATTGCCGTTGAGACGGCGACGACAAGCGGTATCGCAAGGCCGAGTGCATGTGGGCAGGTGATAACCATCACCGTCACTGTACGTTCGATCGCAAACGCGAATGGCTCACCCACCGATGCCCATACAGCTAAGGTAATTGCACCTGCGGTGATGGAAATTCCAGTGAGCCAAATCGCTGCCCGATTGGCGAGGTCCTGTGTCTTCGAGCGTGACTCCTGAGCCTGGCGGACGAGTTCAATGACTTGAGAAAGATACGTCTCCTTACCCGTCTTCTTCATCTCGACAGTGATTGCACCCTCTCCGTTGATGGCGCCTCCGATAACCCGATCGCCTGGTTTCTTGTCCAGAGGTCTTGATTCCCCGGTCAGGAGGGCCTCGTTAACGCTTGATTCTCCTTTCACGACTGTTCCGTCTGCAGGGATCTTTTCTCCGGGCTTCACGAGGACTTTATCGCCATGCTTTAGCTGTTCGAGAGGGACATCCACTATGGCTCCGTCGGGTCGGACGACGTGCGCTTCCGAAGGCATCAGTCGGGCAAGCTCCTCCAATGCGCGAGATGCACCCATAACCGATCGCATCTCAATCCAATGACCTAAGAGCATGATATCGATCAGGGTTGCAAGCTCCCAGAAGAAAACCTCACCTCTTAATCCAAAGACGACCACGCTGCTATATACGTATGCTACCGTGACAGCCAGACCAATTAACGTCATCATTCCGGGCTGCTTCGCTCTCAGTTCATTCACAAGACCTGTGAGAAAAGGCCATCCTCCGTAGAAAAACACGAACGACGAGAGTACGAAGACGGCATAGGAATCGCCCTGGAATTGAAGTGATTCCAGCCCGAAAAACATCTGAATCATATGCGAGAGGAGCAGGATTGGGATTGTTGCGACCAGCGACACCCAGAACCTCTTCTTGAAATCCTCGACCATCATCGCATGGTGCTCATGACCGCCGTGACCGTGGCCTCCGTGACTCATGTGCATCGAGTGATCGACGTGCGAATGCTCATGTCCCTTGTGCATTTCGGGCATCATGTGTCCGTGGTCTCCGTGGCCATGATCATTTCCGTGTTCGGAGGCGGCTTTGGATCTCTCAAGATAATTCTCCGGTTCATCGTCGAAAGCCGTTTTGCAGTGAGTTGAGCAGAAGTAGTACGTTATCCCTTTGTACGCTGACTTTCCGGCGGCCCGACTCTCTTCAACCTGCATTCCACAAACAGGGTCTATTGCCATGCGATTTGCTCCTGAGTGATGAGATTTGCATCGATAGTGGCCGAAGTTGACACGACGGCCGCTCAAATATACATTTTTTTCTCCGTGGAATCATCACTTCAGTTCTCTGGCTGTATGCCTTCAAATACCGCTTCCTTCTTCAGCTTCCAGCTCTTCCAGAGAAAGTAGATCACGGGATAGACCGCTAACTCCATCATCACTGATGTCACGACGCCTCCGACCATCGGTGCAGCGATCCGCTTCATCACATCGGCACCCGTGCCGTGGCTCCACATGATGGGGAGGAGGCCGGCGATGATCACAGAGGCTGTCATGATCTTTGGCCGCACACGCTTTACCGCACCGTGATGAATGGCGTCCTTCAGGTCTTGGATTCTTCTCATCAAACCTTTCTTCTTCCACTCATCAAAAGCGACGTCGAGGTATAAAAGCATAACGACGCCCGTCTCGGCATCGAGACCAGCGAGAGCGATGATACCAACCCAGACTGCGATGCTGAGATTGTATCCGAGGATGTAGAGCAGCCAGAATGTCCCAATGAGGGAGAACGGCACTGCCATAAACACGATGGCGACCTTGGTGACTGAGCGCGTGTTTAGGTAAATGATGACGAAGATGATGAAGAGTGTCATTGGGATGACATACATCAGTCGCTGCTGGGCTCGCTGCATGTATTCGTATTGCCCACTCCAGATGATGTTGTAGCCAGCGGGGAGTATGATTTTCTCGGCGACTGTTCTCATTGCGTTCTTAACATACGTGCCGACATCAATGTCCTTGATGTCCACATACACCCATGCGTTTGGCCGCGTGTCTTCGCTTCTTACGACCATGGGGCCCTTTCG
Source organism: Bacteroidota bacterium (assembly GCA_049589195.1). Lineage (GTDB taxonomy): Bacteria > Bacteroidota > Ignavibacteria > UBA10030 > JAHEZR01 > JBAWAH01. The sequence continues at coordinate 8,902 of JBAWAH010000035.1, forward strand.
CGGCGTGATGGTGGCCAGCTCTCCAATGGGAATCTGCACTCCTGTCGGTGTGGGAACAAGGACACGCCTCAATGCTTCGACGTTGTCCCGAAGCTCGCGACTGTATCGCAGATTCACGCTGTAGCGCTCGAGACCTTCCACAGTGTTAGTGATGCTCATCCCGCCCATCGCAGTCTCGATGACGTTTTCAACATCACCAACGGTCAATCCATACCGCGCAGCTTCCATCCGGTTAATGTCGAAGTCTAGGTAGTTCCCGCCGACTGAACGTTCAGCGAAAGCGCTTAGCGTTCCGGGAACCGTGCGGACAACTGCTTCAACTTCTTTTCCAATCTGCTCGAGGACGTTTAGGTCAGGTCCGGAAATCTTGATCCCAACTGGCGTTTTGATCCCTGTGCTGAGCATATCCACCCGCGTCTTAATTGGCATAGTCCATGCGTTGGTAAGCCCAGGGAACTGAATCGCGCGATCCATCTCGTCAACAAGTTTGTCTACTGTCATTCCGGGTCGCCATTCGCTTTCCGGTTTTAGCATGATGGTGGTCTCAACCATGTCCAGGCCAGCGGGGTCGGTTGCCGTCTCTGCTCGACCAATCTTCCCAAATACGTGGTGGACTTCCGGGAATTGACGAATGATCTTGTCGGTCTGCTGCAGCACTTCTCGCGCTTTGGTTATCGACATCCCCGGAAGTGTCGTTGGCATGTAGAGCAGGTCTCCCTCGTAAAGGGGTGGCATGAATTCAGAACCCAGACGGCTAAATGGTATGTACGTCAGTCCCAGGAGGAGAAGCGTGCCGATGAGAATCCACTTGTTATACTTCAGAACGAATTCGACAACCGGATGATAAATCTTGATCAAGAAGCGGTTGATGGGGTTCTTCTCCTCGGGAAGAATTTTCCCACGGATCAAGTATCCCATCAGAATCGGGACGATAGTGATCGAGAGAATTGCCGCTGCTCCCATCGAGTACGTTTTGGTGAATGCGAGCGGCTTGAACAGCCTCCCTTCTTGAGCCTCAAGCGTGAACACGGGGATAAATGACACCGTGATGACCAGCAGCGAGTAGAAAAGGGCTGGGCCTACCTCCTTAGAAGCGTCCAGGATGACCTGCCAGTGTTCCTTGCGTTCTTCTGGCGGCTTCTGATGTTCATTTTCTATGTGCTTATGCGCATTTTCAATCATGATGATTGCAGCATCAACCATCGCACCGATGGCTATTGCAATCCCGCCGAGAGACATGATGTTGGCATTGATCCCTTGCGATTTCATTACGATGAATGAGATGAGAATTGCCGTCGGGAGGGTGAAGATCGCGACCAGTGAACTGCGGGCATGGAGCAGAAAGATGATGCACACAATGGACACAATGATGATCTCTTCAGCCAGCTTTTCCTTCAGTGTGTCGATGGCTCGCTCGATGAGCCCAGAGCGATCATAGGCAGTGGTGATCTTGATGTCTTCGGGTAGCCCTTGTTTGAGGGTTTCAAGTTTCTTCTTCACATTCTCGATGACTTCGAGGGCATTCTGACCGTACCTCATGACGATGATGCCACCAACGACTTCCCCCTCGCCGTTGCTCTCCACAAGCCCACGTCTCATCAAAGGTCCAAGAGCTACATCGGCGATGTCTTTGACATAGACCGGCGTGCCGCTCTTCTTGTCTACCATGACGGGTATGTTCCTGACGTCATCGATGGACTTGATATATCCTAGACCTCTCACCATAAACTCCGCCTCACCCATCTCGATGACCTCGCCGCCTACATCGTTGTTGCTGCTCCTGATTGCCATCTCCACCGTGTTCAAAGGAATGTTGTAGGCGAGAAGTTTTGTCGGATCCACGGTCACCTGATACTGCTTCACATAGCCACCGACGCTGGCAACCTCGGCAACGCCCTCGACAGCGGTCAGCTCGTACTTCAGGTACCAATCTTGAATTGATCTGAGTTCCTGCAGGGAGCGTTTGTCTGATGACAGCGTGTATTCGAACACCCAACCGACTCCTGTTGCATCGGGTCCAAGGGTTGGGACGACATTCTGAGGCAGTCTCTTCTGTGCGTAGTTGAGGTACTCGAGCACGCGACTGCGAGCCCAGTAAATGTCCGTCCCATCCTCGAAGATCACATAGACAAGTGAATAGCCGAAGAATGAGTACCCGCGAACCACCTTCGAGCCAGGAACTGATACCATTGCGGTCGTTAGGGGGTAAGTGACTTGATCCTCGACTATGCGGGGCGACTGGCCGGGATACTCAGTGTAGATGATTACCTGGACATCGCTCAGGTCGGGAATTGCATCGATGGGAGTGCTGAGCATCGAGTAGATTCCCCATCCGGTGAGAAAGACGACCGCGAGAATGACCAAGAACTTGTTGCGGACTGACCACTCTATGATTCGCTGCAGCATGATTGGCTCCGTTAGGTCAGGAGAATAAGGCTATCCTGCGTTGTGCCTCACCCCCTGTCAATCCACTTCCGGCGGACTGACATCCCCCTCTCCGTGCAATGGAGAGGGGAAACGAGGGGATAAGAATTGGACTCTCATTCGAATCTTGAAGGTTCGGGATTGACGCTTTGTCTTCCAATTCGTTCTTCACATCGTGTGGCCCTCATGCGCCTTAGGTTTCTTCTCTTGTGGCATCTTATTCATTTCATGTCCCTTCTGTTTCTCGGGTGTTGGCTGTTCCTCTTTCATTGGCTTGCTCAGATTGAGTCCTTCGTGTCCCACCATTTGCCCTATCGCCGCTTTCAGGTTGCTCTCGGAATCGATGAGGAACTGGGAGGAGGTTACAATGTGCTCGCCTTCCTTGATCCCATCGATGACCTGGACATAGCCATCAGCCGTTACTCCAAGTTTCACGTCTCGAGGGTCGAAGTATCCGCCTCCGAGCGAGACAACGACGATGTTTCTCTCACCCGAGCGAATTATCGCTTCGTCAGGCACCGCAACTGCATTGACAACGAGGGGAAACTTGATATTCACCGTTGCATACATTTCGGGCTTTAGGACGGTCTCGCCATCTGGATTCGGCACTTCAATACGGACTTTGACCGTCTTTGTGTCCTCATTCAAAAAGGGATAAATGTACGTGATCTTACCTTTGAATATTCTTCCTGGCAGATAAGAAAGCTCAATTTCTGCAGGTTCATTCAGCCTAACCCACGGCAGCTCGTACTGGTAGATGTCTGCGATGACCCAGACCTCTGAAAGGTTCGCGATCTTGTAAAGCGTCATCCCAGCTTCGATGCTTTGTCCGTTCACAATCATCTTTTCCATGACAACACCGTCAGCAGGGGAGTAAATGGTCATGGTCTTGTTTGGGGCGCCAGCCTCTTCTATCGCGTCAATGTCTTCAGGAGCTATATCCCAGTAGAGTAGGCGACGCTTTGCACTCTGGATCAGGTCTTCTGCACCTTTTCTCGCTTCTTCCACGTTGCTTGCCAAGAGCTGATCCCTGTATCGAAGCGCAAGAAGGTATTCCTCTTGGGTATTGACCAACTCGGGGCTATAAATGTCAAGCAAGCTATCCCCCTTCTTGACAGCCTTGCCAGCATAATCGACATAAAGGTTCTCAACCCAGCCCGTGATCTTCGTGTTGATGTTATAGAGCTTTGTCTCATCGTATGTGACCTTGCCGACGGTTCGGATTGTTCTCGTCAGCTGACGCCGATGGACCTCCTCGGACTTCACGCCGATATTCTGGACAACGACTGGATCGATCTTGATGCCCTTAGCACCACTCTCTCCTTCATAAACCGGAACCATATCCATCCCGCAGTCGGGCGACTTGCCCGGCTTGTCGGAGGTGATCCAGGGGTGCATCGGGTCTTTGTAATAGGCGATCTTTCTTTCTCCAGGGGCAGAAGGCCCCTCTGCATATACAGGGACATAATCCATCCCATCCGGTGCCTTCTTCGGCGTGAGAGAAGTGATCTGGGGGTTCATTGGGTCGCGATAGTACAGAATCTTCCGCTCACCGGAGCTGCCCTTGTTCGGAGATGGGTGGAAGAGGAGCCAGCCGGCCCCCAAACCTACTACGATGCAGACGATTGCTGTGACGGTGATCTTTTTCATGACTCCTTTTCTCCTTGATGAGTCTCCTTCTATGTTTCACTGAATCTTTTCGCGGATTTCTTCCATACTAAGTCCGACTGCTCGCTCGAGTTCCGCTTGGCTCTTCATGAAATCCATTACCGATTGGTGGTATGAGAGTTCAGCATTGAACAGCGTTCGGTAAATATCGATCAACCAGAGGAACATCGCCCGTCCTGTCTGGTAGGCGATGATGGTAGACTCGAGCGTCTGGCGCGCTTGGGGAATCACAGTGTTTTTGTAGAGAAGAATGAGGTTCTGGTTTGTATGGACTTTCACGAGCGCATCCTGCACCTCGAACAGGGTCATATTCCTCATGTTTCTGAACTCTTCCTCTGCCTTCCTCACATTGAGTTCATCTTCTTCGACCTTTGCGGTGTACTTTCCGCTCGACCAGAACGCGAGGGGGATATTGATTCCCACCATCGCAGACCAAAAGTCGTCTTTCGTGTTGGCCATGTTCTTGTAAGCAACCCGAAGCATGAAGTCCGGATAATACTCTTGCTTAGAAAGTCGAAGCTCCGACCGGTTCATTTCGATAGCGTAGCCCATCGCGTGGATCTCCGGACGCGAGTCGAGTGCAAGGTCCTTGAGCTTTTCAAACGTGAGGGGGGGGAGTGATACGTCTGGTTCAGGAACATATCCCAGCCGGCCATCCGTTGGTCTACTGAGAAGTGTGTTTAGCACTGCCTCGGCAGCTTTCTTCTCCTTCTGCAGTGTGATGCCCTCATTCACAAGTGTGGAAAGCTCGACCTGAGAGCGAAGGACTTCGTGGTGCTGGCCAGTCCCTACTTCGTACTGCTTCGTAGCGATCTGCACAAACTGGCGCATCAGGTTCTGGTTCTCCGCGTTGATCTGGATTTTCTCCTGCGCCAGATGAAGCTCGTAGTACGCCGACTTCACGTCGCTGACCGTCTTTCGCTCGAGGGCCTTGTAGCCTTCATCAGTCATTCGTGCATTGTTCTCAGCGGAGCTGCCTGCAGCAGAGAGTTTGCCCGGGAATGGGAACATTTGCTGGATGAAGTAATCCGTCTCCATTCCATTCTTCACCGGATTGGGGAATGACGATATCGGCGTGTTATAGAATTCCATGCCGATCTGCGGCGCCTCCCATGCCGTCGCCTGATCAACCTTTTTCCAGCTTGCTTCAGCTTGACGCCTTGCAGCGCGGAGCCGAGGATTATTCTCGATTGCCTCGCTGACGAGACTGTCGAGCTTTAGGACGGGTTCGTTTTTGGTTTGGCCGATTGCATGGACACCGCCAGCAAAAAGGATCGCGATGAAAGTAGCTAGCTGCACAAACCAGAGCGAGTGCTTCTTCATAATCACCTCTATAGTCATTATGAACTAATGAATCTTCCGCATTCCCGGCTCAAGAAAAGCTGTTGCCGTTGAATGCCAAAAAAGAATGTAATGAAAAACAGATTAGGGAAAAAGGAGCTAGGAAAAAGAGAGTGGACTAAATCCGAAGCGGCAACGTGAGAAGATGGCTATCCCTTGGAAGAAGCAGAACGTCGCCGGCTAAAGCATCCAGCGAAACGAAGGGCCTGATGCTCGTGAATCTCAGGTTTCCTGTTGGCGGACCAAGCTCTATTCTGAGCTTCTGTACGGTACTGGTGGTTGAGTTCAGTTCGATAGATTCGAATTTTAAGGGAGGCACAGCGATTGTCTTCTCGCAGCAAGTACGGATGTCGAAAGCTGAGAGTCTCACAGCGTGCTGCTCGGTCTGAGCCTGGCAACATGAGGAGTCCATTCCGGGCCTCTCCGCCGCTGGACAGGCGACAAGAACGATGGGCAGACCGACATTCGAGACGAGGAATGCCAGCGCGATGACAACTCGGGGCAGGATTTTGACGTGACTGGGCTTCATGCTGCAGTTAAGAACACACCTTTACCTTGATAGATTCCCCAAGCCTCAAGATTTGTGCCATCTTGATTCAAGCGAATTCCCGCTTTGGGGGGCTCGACGAATCCCAAGACTGGTAATGTTAACAAGCTTCTGTCCCAAATCTGCAAAAACCTTCTTTGCCTCCCCTCGGCTTAACAGTGAAACCTTGGCGAATGCCGTCATCATCCTTTGGAAAGTTGAAGCCCGAGAAGGTCAGTGACCCCGATTGGCTTGATAGAGAAGAACGGCTCGCCGTGCTTAGCCCCGATCAGATGCCCAAAATACTCTGCCCGAGTCTCCAGGAAATCCATGAAACTCTTTGTGCTGAGAAACGTCTCCGGGTCTTTGCTCTCCGGGTTGAAGAACTGCGATTTAAACGCCCCGATTGCTGCTACTCTTGTAGTGTAGACCTCAGAAACATCGACGATGAATGAGGGTGTGAAGGTGTGCACCATCATGTACTCAAAGTAGCAGTCCGGGCGGAAGTGCGGCTGGAGTTTTCCGCGATCAGTCGTCCGGATTTTGGCGATACCGGAATAGTACCATGCCTCTTTTGCGAGAATATGAGCGTGTTCGTGATCCGGGTGGCGTTCAGAGGAATAGGGGATGAGTAGAACCTGCGGGTGGTACCTCCGGATGATGGTAATGACCTTAGCGAGATTCTTCTTGCTGATCTCTATGTTCCCATCGGGGATGCTTAGGTTTTCACGCACGCTGACTCCCAGGATGCGGGCGGCGTTGGCGGCTTCTTTGGCTCGAAGCGTGGGTGTCCCGCGCGTGCCAAGTTCTCCACGCGTGAGGTCGAGGATTCCGACAGCACGATCTTGCTTGACGAGCTTTGCTATCGTCCCACTGCAGGATAGCTCGATGTCATCCGGATGCGCGCCGATTGCGAGGACGTCTAGTTTCATGGAGGTACCTGTCTCTGGCTGACTAACTGACGGTTACAGTATAGAAATTCGGAGCTGAGTGAGGACAGTGTTTGCCCTACTCATTTTTCCGCACCTGCCTTGATCTTCTTCAACATTTCTTTCGCGTTTTCATTCTGAGGATCCAGCTTCAGAACCTTGCCATAGCACTGCTTCGCACGCTTCGGATCTCCAGCCTTCATGTATGCGTCAGCAAGGCTGTCCCAAACGTTTGGCGACTTTGGAAACTCCTTGGCATTCGACTTGAACACGCGGACCGCGCCCGTCGCATCATTCGCCAAAACCTGGTACCCGAAATTGTTCAAGGCTCTTTCCCCAAAATCGTATGCGCCCCTGCCATAGAAGCTCTCTTTCAAATCAGCATAGTGCTGAAGGGCGCTGTCGAGTCCTTTCATCCGATATGTTTCTCCAAGCTCTTCCTCTAACGTCATCGGTCGCGGGCGGCCGCGATGGCATGTGGAGCAGCCCACTTCGACTCGCCTGTCACCGCTGGGCTCGATCTTCTTCAAGTGATCCTCAATGCTGCCGAGCATTCTTAGCATCTCACGAGCCCGATTCTTGTTGGGGTTGTCGTCCGAGGCAAAATCGTAAGTGTTCAGCGGTTTGCCCTCCTGTCCCGAATGGCAATACCAGCAGCGTACGCCGAGTGCCCTCGTGAAACCGCCCATGAGCGGCCTCAACTTTGAGCTTGGTGTATCCTTGGGCAGAACCTGGAGGTTCTTCGTTTGTTCTGGCCAGGACCATTGTTGCTGTGCCTTGGAAACGAGAGTGAAGACAATTGCCAGCGAAGTAGCACTGCAGAGTGTTGTCAGAATGCGGTGATACATGGCGTTCTCCTTGTGCTTGAGACAATGTTACTTATTCAATCGGGCTTTCTGCGCGCGAGGCCCGACGGATGTTTGGATAGTCGTCCTTGTCGGATTGCGCCCCCTTCGAAAAGTCTGAACTGACCAATCTGGCTGCATTCACTTTTTCGCTGCATCTCAGGTATCCCGATCGATCATCTCTTCTCATACGCTGGCTGCTTCGGTGAAACGGGCGGATGCGCTTTCACTAGTGCTAATACTTCCTGAATGCCACGCTCTAACTGTGGGTCAACGCCGTTCGCAAGCTGCGAGGGGTCACCCGCGACTTCGATGTCGGGGTCGACCCCATGGCCTTCTTTGAACCACGTTCCGTCGGGATTATACATGCGGAAGGTCGGAACAGTCACACTTCCGCCGTCAATCAACCCCGGCGCACCGGAAATGCCAATGAGTCCTCCCCACGTGCGCGTCCCGATGAGCGGACCGAGCCCCGCCTTCCGGAAGTAGTCCGGAAATGCATCGCCGCCCGAGCCGCTCCACCCGTTGATGAGCATAACCTTTGGACCGAAATTGGCAATAACAGGCCATTGCCAGTTCCTGCCGTCACGCACAGCCCAGAACGCCAGCGACTTGCGGTCCAAAAGCTCAATGAAGCGGTCAGGGATTTGTCCGCCGCTGTTGAAGCGCTCGTCGATGATCAAACCGTCTTTGCTGAACTGGGCTGCGAATTGACGCACGAGTTCCGTCTGCCCATCAATCCCTGTGCTCGGCACATACACGTATCCAACATGGCCGTTCGTTGCTTCGTCGACGCGCTTGCGGTTGGATTCGATCCAAGCAAGATGTCGCAGCCGTGTCTCGTCTGAGAGCGTTTGTACGACTACCTTGTGGGCACCCTCTATTGTCGGTTTGGAATTGACGGTCAATTCCACCGTCTTGTCGGCAAGCCCTGCAAACGCGGCCCACGGCGCCTTCGTGACGTCGAGTGGCTCACCGTTTACGGCAAGGATGCAATCTCCTTTGTGTACATTGATCCCCGGTTGGGTTAGAGGAGAGCGGACTTCCGTGTCCCACGGCGCGTCGGCGACAATATTCTTGATCCGGTAGGCGCCATCGGCAACTTCCCAATCGACACCGAGATAGCCGAAGTTGCGGGTCTCGATCTCTTCCACATCACCTCCGCCGCGGTACGTGTGCGAGGCGTTGAGTTCCGAGATGAGCTCGCCGATAACGTAGTTCACATCCCAGCGGGTCACAGCATTGTCGAGCAATTTGCCATAGCGGCCCTTCATTTCGTTCCAATCGACACCGTGCATGTTCGGATCGTAGAAGAAGTCGCGCTCGAAACGCCAGACATCGTTGAAGATTTGCTTCCACTCGGCTTTTGGGTCAAGAGTGATCTCAAGCTGTGCTGTCGGCATTTTCTTGTCGAGCTTCTGATTCTCACCGACATCGACGATCGAATAACTCTCGGACTTGCCGATGAGCACCTTTTTTCCGTCCGCGCTTACGGCGAACATATCGGCATCGTCAACGATTGTCTTTTCCTCACGCTTCTCGAGATCATAATACATCAGTGCCTTCTTCTTGTCTGAGGAGCCGCTGTTGGGCATGCGGTGGAACACAATCTTGCCGGACAGCGCTTGTATCCTGCCGAACTTCCCAGCGGCGGGAGGCAGCATCACAACCCGCTGCTCGAATCCTGTGAGAGTGATCTTTGTCTCCTTGGGTTTCTCCTCTTTCTTTTCCTTCTCCTTGTCTTTCTCTTTCGACTCTTCCTTCTTTGGCTCTTCTTTTTTCATCGACGTCGTGTCATTCTTTGGGGCGACCGGCGACGGGATATCCTCCGTTAGCGTCGCGGCGGCAATCGTTGTCATGTTCGGATAAATCCAGGTGAGATCCATCTCCGAGTAGACAGGGACAAACGTGCGGTTCGTGAGAAAGTAGAGATATTTCCCGTCCGGATCAAAGGATGGTTCCACGTCCTGGTAGTAGCCGGAAGTTACTTGCGTTGTCTTCCCCTCCTTTGTGTCGAAGAGGTAGATCGCAGAGCTGCGGGTTTCGAGGTCGCGTGCGTATGCTAGCCAGCGGCTATCCGGCGACCAGTTCATGTGGTATGTCTCCAGGTCGCCTTCGTAGAAGTAGAGGAGCTTGTCGACCTGCGTTGTCTTGTCGTTGTCGATGTCATACACTTGGACCTTCATCGCCTTGTCGACGAAAGCGATCATCTTACTGTTTGGCGACCAGTAAAGGTTGTATCGGTAGCCGGGACCGTACGACGTGAGCTTCTTCTCCGACCCGGCCTTCGTCAGGTCGAGCAGCGTTAGTTCATTCTCGCCCGACTTGTCGCTCCAATACGCTGCGTACTTGCTATCGGGCGACCATGCAGGATAGCGTTCGGCCGAGCCTGAGTTGCGTGTGAGATTGATTACAGGACCATTCTCCGCGGGTACAGAAAAGATCTCTCCACGTGCTTCGATGAGCGCTCGCTTGCCATCAGGAGAGATGGAGAGGTTCCGAATCATCTTGGCGACGTTCACAACACGCGGCAGAACGGTGATTTCGTCCGTAACCACCTTAACGCTCACCTCGTGGACGGATTCGTCTCCGAGGCTCAAGAGATACAACCTGCCGCCCGCTTCGAAAACGATGTCCGACGGACCGATAGAGGGAAAGTGTATGTCGTAGTCGGTGAATTTTGTGATCTGCTTCGTCTCTTTCGTGTCGAAGCTGTACGACCAGATGTTGGAGCGTTCCTCTGGCCCGCGATCCGAGAGGAAGTAGAGTGTGTTGCCGTGCCACATTGGGAATTCATCGTTCGCAGGATCGGGCGCGATGGTTTCCGACGTCTTCTTCTCCAGATCGAACAAGATGATATCGGCTGCCCAACCGCCGCGGTAGCGTTTCCACGTGCGGAAGGCCTGTGTCATTTCGGTGTAGGCGATCTTCTTGCCATCCGGCGAGAGAGAGGCCATTTCGCCGTAGGGGATAGGAAGCTGCGTTGGCAACCCGCCGATTGGCGGAACGCTGTAGAACTGGTCGTATCGCTGTCGCCCGCTGTTCATCGACGACACGAAGAGTAGCTTACTTCCGTCGGGATACCAATCGATGATTCGGTCGCTCATCCCGTGATACGTTACCCGCGTCGGCATACCGCCCATCGTTGGAATCACATAGACTTCCAGATTGCCATCATAGCTCGCGCTATATGCAATCTGTGTGCCGTCGGGCGAGAAGTGCGGATAGAGTTCCTGTCCGCGAGGCGAGCTGAGCTTAAGTGCCGTACCGCCCTCTTTCGGCACTACCCACAAATCCCCTGCGTACGAAAACACGATCTGTGTTTGTGATACATCGGGATACTGCAGCATCCGTGCATCAACCTGCGCCTCGAGTGGGATAGAGACGAGGCAAATTGCTAGGAACACCATAAGGGAACGGATCATATCATGGACCTCCTTAAATGAGAGAATGGAAGGAAGAATTGCTGTCTGGGTGCACGTTGGGATTTAACGCGATTGGAGACGAAAATGTTTCAACCGTGGTGGGCTAACAGAGTTCTGAACCGCACCTTTCGGTACTTCGTGACTCCTGCTCGACTCAAATGTAAAATCGCTCCCTGGGCCAGATCTTCTGGAATGTCGTGTTCATTCCTTTGCAGATGAAAATCATTCGACCGTTTTCAAACGGCATGCAGTACTTGGCGTTCGTCGTCGCGGCAAGCTCCACGTGGCTGTAAGACCTCCGCAGATCAGCAAGATTGTCTTCGAGATTTCTGCTGTGTCCGATGATGATTGCGATGTTGCCCGTGCGCTCTCCGGGTCCCCAAAACCAATAGCTATTGTGACCGCAGAGAGCATTGGGAAGTCCATATTCCTTCCCGAAGAAGTCGATTGCGGCCGCTTCACCGTAGTTGCGGGCGAAGATGACGCACTGTGATTGCTCTTCCGGCGTCAGTTTCTTGTAGACAGTTGTGATCGTGTCAACCATCTCTTTCCAGCCAAACTGGTCGGCGAAATACTGGGGGAGCTCTCCAACCGAGGATCTTTCCTCCGCGCGCGGTGTCAATCCAAGGAAGTGTTCGTATTTGATAAACTCATCAACGGGCAGGACCGCCAATGCGAAGGGGAGGATGGCGATTGCGAGGAGGCTCAGACAACTTGCATACACGGGTTTCAGCCAGTTGATGGATTTCTTAGAAACAAATCTCTCAAACAGAACGGAGCCTCCCGCAAGGAAGATCGGATAGATGGCAGAAAGATAATAGACTTTTGCGCTCCCAACTACCATCACGATGAAGACGACGGGATACATCCAGGCCAGTGGACGATAGCGACCTTCTTGATGCTTGAAGAAAAAGTAGATTCCCCCAAGCCACAGTGGCGCACTGAAGATATTCACTTCCCGGACTTGTGACAGGAAAAAACTGAGGGGGCCAAGATTCACGTTCTTGAGAGTGCTTGCATTGCGCATGAACTCAAGCGAGGGGAACCCGTGAGCGATCTCCCAGAGGACATGCGGGAGAAAGACAACTCCGGCGACTGTTGCTCCAAGCCAGAACCATTTCGTGGCAAGATGCCTTCGCTGTCGTGTGAGCAGCAATCCAACGACGAGTCCGACAACCATGAATCCCATCGAGTACTTGTTCTGCAAGCCGAGCCCCACGACAAGGCCGAAGAGAATCCACAGCCTCGGCCTCTCATCGGCGAGTATCTGAACCACAACGTAACTTGCGAGGGCCCAGAAGAGCACGTCGAAGGGATTCATCGAGAACAATTGCCCGTGCCCAAAGATACCGTGGGCAGTGACGACCGAAAGCGATGCGAATCCCTGGGCGAATTTTCCTCCTCCAAGTTTGCGAGCCATCAATGCCGCCAAAAGAACGACGCAAGCACCGGCAATCGATGGCAAAAATCGCAATGCGTAGAGGGAGTCGCCGAGAAGCATGCGGTTGACCCAGAGGATCGCGATTGAGAGCGGAGGTTGATCGACATACCCAAATGCGAGATGATTGCTGCAGGCAATGTAATAAAGCTCATCACGAAAGTAACCGTAGTTTCCGTGGAATACCATTTGGACTGTAAATTGGAGGACGGCCAGGATGATGGGAATTGTCAGGTGGTTGGGGAAGATACTGGATGCACGGTCTTTGTCAAACATGAAGATCTCCGTTGTTTCGGATGTCGGATGAACGCCTGCGCTACTCATGCTCCGGTGCTGGTTGCCGCTGCCTTCTGCCACAGAATCTACACTTTGCGGAATGAAAATCGCGAGTGTTATTCCACTTTGCGACGACATCAGGCGATTTGTTCTTGTCCTCCGTTGTTGGTTCAGCGGATTTCTTGGACCATGGAAAAGGTTGAAAGTCGTGAATACCTCTCGTCCAATCTATTGCCAGATGGACATCGGTAAACTTCCGGTCGAGATCCTTGAGAGGTACCGGATAATCCGTAAAATACCAATGGAGTGGCTGTTCGGACAAGATGTGTTGTGGGATTCTACTTTCGATTGATGGTGCAAGAGCACCACCGGACCAATTTTGCAAATGTTGAAGCTCGTATGCCTCGATGATAGGATACCCGACGAAAATTCCGTTCTCATCGTCGACAAACACGGCGCCATAAGATACAGCTGCGCGAACACGTGTATGGGGGAACGACATTGTCTCGAATAGGAGCCATGCAGTGGATTCTATGACTCTTCGACAGTCCTCATCGGTGTCTCCCAATGAATAGAAAAGAACTGTGTCGGAAAACCAAGCCATCCCAACTCTGCTTTCATTTTTCAGCTGCTTCAAAGATGGGGAATCCTCTGGGAAACTATCTTGGTGAATGGAGTGATGGAGTGTCTTCCTGAAGAATCCTAAAGCATTCTGTACGACATCATTCAATGGATTGTCAGCCACCAGTTTTCGGAAGCCAAGGATGTCACAAATGGCGATGGTTCTGTTCGATATCATTTCGAATTATCTCCAATAATGCCACAGCTATGACCTATAACGCCACGCCGGTTGATGACTCCCTTCGGAGCGCAGGTCAACTCGTCGAGAAGCGTCCTGCCGTTCTGAGCGAGTCCTGCTTTGCGGGACGAAAAGGGGGACTCATTGAGGGCTTTGACATTTTAGAGGTTGTTGTACAGCGTCCGGGCAGTGATTCAGATCACATAATCTTAAGCCAACGAAGGTCTTTGCTAATAAGTAGCTCCGTCTTCTCAGAGTGATGAGTACCTTTCATTGGAATCTCTGCGATCTGAAACCGATTGGCTGAAGCAAGCTTCCGGATCTCATCTGCATTATCGTAGGTAATCAGGAAGGAACCTTGAAGTGTTGCTGCAACACGGAATAACTCGGAATGGTCTATGTCGGGGTAGCGGTAGAGTCTCCTTCCAGCTACTGTGTAGGGAGGATCGATAAAAAAGAGAGCGTCGGTTCGAGAAGCATTGCGCTTGAGAATCTGGAACCCATCGCCCTGCTTGAACTTCAGATTCTCCTTGTAGTTTTGAATGTCGAGAATTCGATTTCTGAGCGTCTCCGGATACCAGCGAGAAAGAAGACCCCGGCCATTCTCACCGTGTTTGAGTAGACCAGCACCATGTGCAAGAACCCCTCCATGGCTCACCCGATTCCTCAGCAAAGTTGCGAATGCCTTCTCACGCAGACTCGACGGGTGTCTTGCAAGAAGGGATTCGACGTTTGACTTTGTGACAGAGAAAGCGAGAATCTTATTGGCAAGCCATTGCACATCATCACTGAGGAGCATTTGCCAAACGGCAGCGACGTCTTCATCGAGTTCCACCAATAAGGCTTGTCGCACCCTTCTCTCGGCAACGGCGGTGAGACTGACAATGCCCCCGCCAGCAAATGGTTCGATGAGTTCCTTGTCTCGAGACTCGCAGGCACCGAGCCATTGGCGAACGTAGGGAATAAGCCAGGTCTTACCGCCCGGGTATCTAAATGGACTTCTTTGAGGCACGGACGCGACGTTTATTACTTTCGGTTTCGCCGTTCCGAAAAGAACGAGTTGTTCCCTCACTTGCCCCTTGCTAAGTGAGTGTGATGTCCGTGAGCGTCGGCGCGTCAGGCGGGTTTCCCTCGAGCTTCTCATCAAGTTTCTCTTGGAGTACACCTATGAAATCCTCAACCTTTCCCGGCTCAGCTGTTGTTATCTGTTTGAGGGCGGTTCCAAACTCAGTATAGACGATTCTGTTCTGCGTTAGCTTGAATCTGTTGTTCCTCTTGTCAACTTTCAGATCGTACAGCAACCAGGCGATGTCTGCCTTCGATGGCGTGGTTTCCTTCAGTTTCGGAAGTGTTTCAAAGAACGATGTCTGCAAGGCGACGGCTTGTTTCTTGTCCCAAGCCTTCAATATTCCACCTTTGTAGAGCATCTGTGGTGCCAATCTCTTCCGAGAGGAGGATAAGAAATCAGCCTTCGGAAAATTCGGGCCGCTCCAGATGAAGTCGGTCGAACGTTGCCGAGAGGACATATACCGCTTGAACGGCTGTCGGATGTTTCCCGATATGTAGACGGCCTGAACCTCAAGTGACCCAAAATCCAAAACCTGACCTTGCTCATCATACGACACAAGAACCAAGTCAATGTTGCCGGCTGTGTTTCCGTCTTTGTCAGCCAACCTCACCTCAGCGATGGACGTCCAAGAAACGCTTCTCTTGAAGAAAAACCGAGCTGCATCTTCAGCGATGAGCCAGCCTTCTCTAAAGCGCACTGGACATGTAATGATTGTCCGTCCTTCCTCAAAGATGCTGCAGACCCCGAGGGGATCATTTGCTTTGTCCTTTGTGCAAGACGGAACCTTGTTGTTGAACGGGCACAGCTTGTTCTTTCTGTAGCGCTCGGCTTCTGGAGTTCGATTGCCAGTTGGGTATCCGAAGACTTCAGCTAAAGGGTTTGCATTCATCTATGATTGGTGCTATTCAGGTTGAGGTTTCCCGTTTTCTTTGTCCAAAATACGCAATGTTCTTCACACTTACAATTGGTCACGAGTCACGATCCTCTGAAGATCGTTCCCTCGCGACCGAAGATTTTCGCGCACACATAGAGGCTCGCGCCTGCGAAGACTATCAACGAGACGTACACTTCCACAAGGATCATCGGGGAGATCGTCCCGGCAATGATTGCCTTGGTCGCAAGCGACACATTCAAAATTGGTATCAGCGCGGTAGTGGTGCTCAGGGTCATGCCGGGCATCAGTCCGAGGAACGCAGGGACAATGATGACAATCATCATCGGACTTATGATGCTCTGGGCCTCCTTGTAGGATTTGGCAAAGATGGAGAGCGAGAGCAAGATGGCCGCGAAAAACACGGTGAGCGGAAGCAGGAGGGAAAGGAGGAGTGCGATCGAGCGCAGCTCAAGAATTCCGAGGACAGTCCTCAGCAACTCAGCAGGGATTTCCTTCACCTGAACGATGCCAAGGTAGAGACCAAGCATGGCGACCGCAGCGGTGATTAGTCCCGTCAAGACGACGACGCCGAACTTCCCAAGGAGTATCTCCAGCCTGCTTGCAGGAGAAGTGAGAAGCGTCTCCAGGGTCCCGCGCTCTTTCTCACCCGCCGCAAGGTCGATCGCAGGATACATGCTTCCTAAGAAGCAGAAAATGATGAACAGATAGGGGAGGAACCCGCCAATGATTTCGGCAATCTTCTCCTTTGCGGAAGCAAGATTCATTTCCCGAACGTCAAGCGTTTTGATCACCGACTCATTGATGTTGAGGCTCCTGAATCGAGCATACCTGAGTTCCTGCTCAAACTCCTTCAATAACCCAAGCATACGGCTCTTCTCGATATCTCTCTGCTCAGCCGCCTTGAAATACATTGTGACGAGTCCCGCCTGGAGGCCAGCCACTTGCTTGTCGAAGTCCGGAGCGAAGTCGAGGAAGGCGTCGAGACTGTCACTGGCCACGAGAGAGCGAGCGCTATCAACGGAAAGATTCTCGACGAGTTGCACACGGCTGTCTGCCAGAAGGAGACGTCGAAATTCCTCGGCGTTGCCGGACGTATGAAGCGCAACCTTCAGCACTTTCTCTTGAGCCTGCTTCATCTGGCTCATCATCACTCGCGACGAGATTCCAATTAAGATGGGAAAGAGGAGAAGCGGGATCGCTATCATGCTGATCAATGTCCGGCGATCGCGGAGTGTATCAATCAATTCCTTCTTGAAGATGACGATGATTGTCTTCATTGCGATGCCCCCTCTACGAGCCTGATGAACTCTTCTTCGAGAGACTCTCTCTGCATCCCCTTGCGAAAGTCTTCGTACGTTCCGCTGTAGCAGAGCTTTCCGTTGTGAATGATGCCGAGATCGTCGCTCAGGAGGCTCACCTCTCCCATGATGTGTGTCGAGAAAATGACTGTCTTCCCGGCCTGCTTGCAGCTTCGAATCAACTCGATGATGTGTTTTGCCGTGATCACGTCCAGACCGACGGTGGGCTCGTCGAACACGATAACGTCCGGGTCGTGAATGATCGTCCGGGCGACGGACACCTTCTGCCGCATTCCGGACGAGAGTTTGCCCACGCGGCGACCTGCAAACTCATTTATCCCGAGGAGGCTAAAGATTTCATCGCGACGTCTGCGGTAGAGGCCAGAGTCCATAGCGTGGAGGTCTGCGTAGTACTTGACAAGCTCCTCCGCTGTCAGACGCTCGTACAGTTTGGTCGTGCCGGTCAGAAATCCGATTTTTGCCCTCACTTTCTGTGGCTCTTTGGAAACATCGAACCCTCCGACGGTGATCGAGCCTGAAGTTGGCTTGAGCAGTGTCGCAATCATGCGGAGAGTTGTCGTTTTCCCTGCCCCGTTCGGTCCGAGGAGCGTGAAAACTCTTCCCGGTTGGCACGCGAAACTGATTCCGGCTACAGCGTGTACAGCTCGATTCTGCCCGTCTCTTTTCATCTCCTTCAGATGCTGCCGGTCGAGCTTGAATGTCTTCCACAAATCTTTGACGACGATCACTGTTCAGTCCTCTCTTATATATGGTTCTCTGTTTATCGGAGAAACGGCATCTGACAAACAACGTAATGCGAGTCTACGCATGAGCTTTCTTGATCTGTTGTCCTATGATGCAGAAGCAGCTAGGAAATACAGGAAAAGATCGGTGCTGTCCAAATTTGAGGTGTATCTTAATTAGAGGATGCTTGGGTAGGTCAGACATTCGTGTCTGACCTGTCTGACAGGCAAGAATGCCTGTCCTACCGAAAAAATTTCTGAGTTAGGACTCTATCAAAAGATCTCTGTGTATTCAAAAGAAACAGCCAAAAGGATTGCTTTTTGTTATTCAAAAGTCACCTCGATCGATTTGTCTTTCTTACTCAGAGTGACTCTCTTTGTCTGTCCGCCTGATGTAATCTCATAATCGCCATAGAAAGCGTGAGCGTTGAATCGCCCGCTGTCGTCTGCTTTGCCGGAGACCTGAGTCCACCATTTGTTAAACACAAGGTCACGAAATGCCAAAGCAATCGGATTGGGTGTCCAGTCCTTTTTCCACATTGCCGCTTCAGGTTTCCACATGTCACCCTCCCAGAAGCCCCACATCAAGATCGCCTCGACTCCGCGGTGCGCGAAGTAGATAGGGAAGATCCTTTGGAGTTCTTTCGCCTTGGCTTCCTCATTGGCAGCAATAAAAAGACATTCGGTGATCTTGATCGGCAGATGGAACGTAGCAAGTGTGTCGAGGGTCCTCTGAACATGCTCCGGCGACATGGGAGGTATGACGAAAGTGGAAGGATGACCCTGACACCCAATTCCACCGATCGGTACACCATTGGCGAGGAGGTTCCTGATTTGCATCACGTAAGTTGCAGCGTTAAAGCCACCGTCAGTGAGGATGCCATAGTCATTCACGCAGAGAATCGCATCAGGATTTCCTGCCTTCGCCACGTAGGCCATCTCATTGACGATACCGTACCCGAGGCGACGGCGGAAAAAGTCGCCATTGATCATTTCATTGTTCAGATCGAATTCCCGGATGCGACCTTTGAAGTGCTCTGTGACACCAATAGCACGACGGTGAATTGCCGCTCGGAGCCGGTCGTTATCCAACTTCATCAACCAGGGCATTGCGTACTTGTCTTTTTCCCAGAAGATGCAATGGCCTCTCATCGGGATGTTGAGCGCGTGGCAAATATTCCATATACTATCAGCTAAGGAGTAATCGACGACACCTTCTTCTTTTTCACAATCATACCACTTCATGGCATTCTCGTGCACAGCGTAGTTGAAATTCTCTTTCAGTGTCTTGATAAACATCTGTTTGTTCTCGGGTGACAACGCAATTGAATCTTTTGATACCAATTCATCTGGGATTGCCGTGCCGAACAGGAACTCGTGGCGCACCTGCTGGACCTTCACATCAGCCCCCGGCTTGGTCTTGACGATAATGTCACCCATCCGTATTTTGGATATTCGCGCGTCGATAGCGGATGGAGTCACCTTCGCCGAGAGTTCTTCCTGAGCCAGACAGAAGGAGAGAAGCAACATACTCGAACATAGAAATAAACTTAGTAGCCTTGTCCTCATCTTCTAAGATCCTTCTTGAGTTGGAATGGTCATTTTCGTTCGTCCTAATATGACACAAAAAACAGTTTAATTCAACAAGGTTGAGGGAAAAACAAATGGGATCAGCAAAGCGAAAATGCTGAATTGGCACTTGTAATGTTTGAGCAAAATTTTTCGCATATTGAACTCAGGTGCAGACAGAAACGGAAAGACTTGGTCGAGAAAAGAGTATCATCACTCTGCAGGGTCACGCAATGAAAGCAATATCACTCACTGGAACAAGACACTTCGAAACAACGCATGTGCCTGATCCGAAAATCGTCAATGACTCCGATGTACTCATCCGGATAAAAGCTGTGGGTGTGTGCGGATCGGACATTCATTACTATGCGACTGGCAGAATCGGTTCTCAGATTGTTCGGTTTCCTTTCATCATCGGGCATGAGGCCGGGGGTGTTGTAGAGAAGACGGGGAAGAAAGTGACGAAAGTGAAACCCGGCCAGAGAATTGCTATCGATCCAGCTGTAGTCTGCGGCCGATGTGATCAATGCAGAGCAGGCAGGGAGAATACCTGCCGAGAGCTTCTTTTTCTGGGGTGCCCTGGGCAACTGGAGGGTTGTCTTTGTGAATACGTCGTGCTTCCTGAGAAATGTTGTTTCCCGATAGACGAGAGTATGACGCTTGAGCAGGCAGCCTTGTCAGAGCCGTTGTCGATAGGAGTTTATTCTGTCGAAAGATCCATGCTGCCCGCTAACGCCAATGTAGCTATCCTCGGAGTTGGGCCGATCGGAATGTGCGTGTTCCATGTCCTACGCACGAAGAACGTCGCCAATGTTTATGTCACGGACAAGTTGGAAGAGCGGCTGGCGTTCTCAAAAAAGTTGAAGCCCAGATGGTCAGGAAATCCCGACCGTGTGGATGTCGTGAAAGAGATATCGGCCATCGAGCCATTGTTGTTGGATGTTGTTTACGAATGCAGTGGTGACAGTGAAGTGGTCGGTCAGGCAGTGCAGTTGCTGAAACCGGGAGGAACTCTCGTGCTTGTCGGAATCACCGAAGCGGACGAAGTTTCTTTCCCCATACATGAACTCAGGCGGAAGGAAATCACAATAGTGAACATCCGCAGGCAAGCTCATTGCACACAAAAAGCAATCGATCTTCTTGCTTCGCGTCAAATAGACATGGATCCGCTGGTGACCCACCGCTTCCCACTGGAAGAAACACAAAAAGCCTTCGACCTCGTGGAGAATTATGAGGATGGTGTCATGAAGGCGATGATACTCATTGATTGAGTCCACCGAACAGAATGAGACAGATCCAGAGAAGAAAGAGCGGCGCTCTCGTCGTCGGCTTGGATTGTAGTACCACGAGTACAAAAGCAATCGCCTTCGACAAGACTGGAAAGATGGCAGCATACGCGAGCGAAGCAATCGCGCTCCTTTCGCCGCAACCAAATTACTATGAGCAGGACCCGAGCGATTGGTGGTTTTCCGCTCAAAAAGCCTTGAAAAGAATAACTCGCCAGGTCGACCCGGACAGAATTACAGCTCTTGCCGTGTCGAACCAAAGAGAGACGTTTGTGCCGCTGGGTAGAGATGGAAAACACCTCAGGCCTGCCATCGTGTGGCTGGATGAGCGATGCAAGGATGAAGTGGAACCGTTCGCGCGAAGAATTGGAAAAGACAGAATACATCGGATCACTGGCAAGCCTGCAGATTATGCGCCGGTCGTGTATCGCCTGGCATGGATGAAAAAGAATGAGCCGAGGTTGTTCAAAACAATCGGCATGGTCTGTGACGTGCATACGTACCTCGTCTGGAAACTGACAGGCTCGTTCAAAACAAGTTGGGCAAGCGCTGACCCACTCGGACTGTTCGACTTAGAACGTAAGAGATGGTCTCCGATGATCCTTAAGGCACTGGAGCTGAAAGGGAACCAGTTGCCCGAGGCATTTTGTCCCGGTACTATTCTGGGGAGACTTTCTCAAGGTGCATCGAAGGCGACTGGCCTGAGTACAGATACCTTGATTGTTGCGGGCGGGGGAGATGGGCAGGCTGCCGGATTGGGATCGAATGTGCTCACGTCGCACCGCGCATATCTTAACCTGGGCACTGCGGTGGTGGCGGGTGTCTATGGGACGAAATACAGGATAAGCAAGGCGTTTCGTACGATGAGCAGCTGTTCAGAGAGCGGGTACTATTACGAATGCAGTTTGAGAGCAGGTACATTTGCAGTTGACTGGTTGATCAGAAAGGTATTGAAAATCGATCCGGCAAAACAGCCTGATATATACAAGCAACTGGAGCAAGAGGCAGGACGAGTTTCTGTCGGAAGCGATGGGCTGTTGCACCTGCCGTATATGTGTGGTGTCATGAATCCATATTGGGACATAAATGCGAGGGGAGCATTTGTCGGTCTGTCATCATCCCATAGTCGCGGACATCTGTATCGCTCCATCCTGGAGGGTATTGCATTCGAGCAGTTGTTTGCTATTAACTCCGTTGAAGGAACTATCGGTACGAGAGTAGGTGATTTTGCGGCAATCGGCGGAGGCGCTGGCAACAACTTATGGTGCCACATTCTTGCAGATGTAACTGGAAGAAACATCTGTATTCCAGAAAACACCGAAGCGTCGGCTCTGGGCGCTGCAATTGCCGCTGCAGTATGCTCAGGTTGGCACAGTACGTTCAAAGAAGCAGCGCGGAGAATGTCGCGGACGAAGAGGGTAATTATGCCGGATAAGCAAAACCACAGAAGATACAAGCAGCTGTTTGCGTACTACAAGAGAATATATCCAGGCTTGGAAAAGGCGGGGATTCGTTAATGATCCGTTAACTCTCTAGGCTCTCGTCGTCAGTATTTTTGCAGGAATTCCCACTCCAGCCTACTTCCAACGTAGTTTCCGAGGAGTTCAAGCTAACGGATGGCGGCTAATCCCGATTCGACAGATCCCGCTGACGTTTGGCGGGATTGTGGTCGAATCGAGGATCCCGTTGAAGCGGGAGCTGCGGCGCTGAAAACTTTCAACATGCACCAAGCAAAGTGAGTTCACGCCGATAATTTTCAATTTTGCAGCCGACCTATGCTCGCCATGTTTAACGTACCCAGCTCCCAACCGTCAGCTCGTCCGTTCCGAAGGAATCCCCTTGGGAAAGGACCCCTTCGGGGAGCGCCTGGTTAGACGCCACGCAAAGGGGTCTCTCTCATGATCAGATGAAACGTTTGAGCCGTGGCCACATTTGATCGAGTGAGACTTTGGGCCTTCTACACAAATAGACATCTGCACCATATGCATACGACTGGTCGAAGTGCGCTACAGGTTCGACACTGTCAAAAAACTGTGTCAGATAACCTGCGTCATATCCAACCGCAAGAATTACCTTCCCAGAATAGTCGCGAGTACCCCAGAGCCAATAGTTATTCCGCGGGCATATTGCATTGGGGAGACCAACCTTCGGGCCGTAGTGGTCTATTGCTCCTGCTAGTCCATACCATGAAGCGAGCACCGCACAACTGTCTCGTTCATCCTGAGGCAATGCTTTGTATGCATTTCCAATTGTATCGACCAGTTCTTCCCAACCAAACCTGTATACAAAATGGAGCGGGAGTACATCCCCCTCTCCCTTTTCCATCCTAATCATGTTCCAAACACCAAGCGTTTTCGCATACACGACAAATTGGTTCACCGGAAGAACCGGGACCGCAAGTGGCATCAGTGCTGTACCTGAAACGATCAAGAGCGAGACTGAGGCCCATCGTATCCATCTTGTCTGCATTGCCTGTGAGAATCGTTCCACCAGGACTGCGCCAGCGGCGAGCAAAATTGGAAATATGGGAACGACATAGTAGACCTTTGATTTCTGCACCATATAGACTAAAAGAAAGACTACGGCGGTCCACCCAAGAAACCTGAATGCCTTCGCATGCCTGACAAAGAGGAGATACGCCAATCCTGACAGCCAAAGTGGGAGCGTGAAAGGGTTGAGACCAATTGCCAATTGAGAAAGAAAGGCAAACGGGGAAAGTGAGAGGTTCTTGTATTCCGTAGCGTTGCGCATGAATTCAAGAGTCGGCCAACCATGATTCATCTGCCACAGGATATGCGGTACGAAAATCACAAAGCTCAAGGCGCCGCCGGCATACAGCCAAGGCGATCGCAATATGCTCCATTGTTTTGTGATAACGAGGGAAACCAGTAATGAAAAGCCCAACACTAGAAAGGTGTACTTGTTCAAGAGTCCCGCTCCGAGGAGAATACCCAGACCAATCCATTTCGTCCTGGAAGGTGCCTTAATCGCCCTCATGAACAGCACAACAAAGAGAGCACACAACATGATGTCCACCGGATTCATGGAGAAGAAACTGCTCATAGCCGGGAATGCCGGTGCGAAGCATATGGAAAGAGCGGCGAGAGATTGCGAAAACTTGCCTCCTCCTAGGTCCTTGGCAATTAGCGCAGCAAGAAAAACTGTAGTGGCACCCGTTAGTCCAGACATGAGACGAAGGCTGAACATTGTCTCGCCGAAGATATGAGTGCTCAGGAAAGTCAAGAGCGCGACCATCGGAGGATGATCTACATATCCCCAATCGAGGTGCTTACTACACGCAAAATAGTAAAGCTCATCACCGAAGAACCCATATCGGTTCGCTGTGATAAGAGTGAGTATCAGGAAAAAGAGTGCCGCACAATTCGGGATCGTGACCGGTTCCCAAAAAGACTTCCATGTGTTTGTTCTGTTCATGTCCTTAAGTAAAATTGAATTGCCCAACCGGTTTTTGCCGAACTCTAGGGCTGTTTACTTGGTGCCTAACGGTGTGCGTTACTGGCAGGTGGGCGGGCGTGGACAATGCTTGGGAGCAGAAAAAACTCGAAGCCAGAAAAATGCTCGAAAATGGCGACGAATTCCACCTGTCCTGTGCACGCTTTGTTGGGCGGCACAACGTTCAGCGTTTTGGCCTTCTTGGAAACAACATCGGTGTTCTGGATTTGTACTCCAGATACGATGCCCCAAATCGAATCTCCAATTCTCGTTCTTCATAGACTTTCACAATGACAAGCAATGCCGGGGCAAACAGGATGAGGACCCAGAGCACAAACAATATTGATTGAAACCAGACCCCCAATGAGAGGCCCAAAGCCAGGACTGCAAGCACCATGGGATTACGCGTCCACGCATAAAGCCAATCTACCGCCAATTTCCGACTAAGCGCAACTGCAAAAGGTGCACCAAGTCCTTTCACGGCAAGGTTTATCACGGTCAGCAGCGTGGCACCACCAGTGACAATGACCAACAGTAAGCCGATTTCAGTTGGTACGGGGAGTAACCAGCCAGACCAATCTTGATGAGTCTTTATTGCTCGAATGACGGCTACGCCAGCTAGAATCACCACGGTATAGTGGACAAACGTGATTATCCAAGCGGCACGGCTTGTTGTTGGCTTTTTGTCAAGCATCATTCTCCCAAGCCAAGCGATTGGAAATATCAATAAGACTCCTCCAACAATGATTGATATATCCATGATGTTTGAAAGCCGTTGATGAAGCACCCACGACCAGAGAAATATGATGAGAACGAAAAGAGCAATCCGAACAAATGCCTCAAGGATATGTTTCATGGCAAATACAACCTCCTGTTATCTGTTGGCGAAGCCGCCCAACGGATGGCGGCTAAGCTGCCGCACTGATAATTTTCAAAATGTACTAAACGAACCAAGTTCATTCACTTCACTTTCAATCCAACACTAAACCTTTACGCGCAATGCAAAATGCACCCACGCTCATTCGGTCAGCTTGAGCCGCTGGATATTACCAAAAAGGGACCTCCCGATTTCGTATGTTAGGGACAACCGATCAGTCGTGTGAAATCGATACAGTGGCCGCGCCTGAGAAACCCGAACGCCTAACTGATGCTCTGAGCATCCTCGACCGCTGGATTGGGGACTCAGGCGCTTGGCCTGGCCGCTATCTGGAATCGTCTCTTCAGAGACGCCGATGACCTGGATGTCATCGTAAGTCCGAAAAGAGGTTTGCTCGGTCACTGCTTGCCAGTGATTAGAAAACTCTGATAGCCCAATGGCTGCGTCACCCGACACGGATGAAGCGAAAGTCAAAGAACAACGTCGGCAAAGCTCTACTCCGCTTTGCCGGCGGAGGTCTCTATCCTCTTGACTTTTTCCTTTTTAAAGAGGTTAGGTGGTGAAATATTATTCTTCTTTATAATTTAGATTATTATCCATGTCTTTTGTTCCCTTGTTATCCTTGTTTACAATATCGCATACAGGAATAATTGTTTCTGCCATGCAGAATAGCGGTACTTCTTAAGACTGCTACTTAAACCAATATGGCGACTTCTTAGCCCAAGAACTTTTTGGATACTTTTTATGCAGCAGAACAAATGCTGCTCTTGCATTCAACGAATCTGAAACAGCCGCCGCAGAATAACGAGAAGCACGAATAGCTAGGTACAGAGCTTCGGGGGAACGGGGATCTGTCGGATGTGCATTTGCCCATTGCACCGCTTCTGCTGTGAAAATCGAAAAGACCGGGGGAAGGTCTCCCAATAATTTCCACTCTTTCTCTGCTTGTTGTCGTTGATTTTCAGAGAGAAATTCTGTCACACTTCGAGTTACCCTAAGTCCGTCCAAGGAGGGTGTATCTTCATAATTGCGAGGATGATATTCACTCCACCAATTATCTCGAATGTTGTTTAGCTCGCCAACCCGGTCACTTCGTCCATAACCGACTTGCAAATAAGGCGACATTCCGGGATTCTTCATCATCATGTATATTGCATGAAAATGTCGAGCATGAAAATCTAAAGTTTCTATGTATGTCCTAAATTCTTCTTTGAGCTCTGGCAGAATTGTCTGAAGTATTGACGCAAGCTGCATCGCTATGGAATCTTGATTCAGCAAAATGGCTTTCACCCATAGAGGTAAAGCAATTTCGGCTGCAAGGTTTTCTTTGAAGACTCCTTGAGCTGCTGCATTTGCAAGAAGTTGTATGGGAACATGGTTGTTGACTTCTGCTAATTCGTACATAAGAAACCGATAGCCTACAACGTCCATTGAGCGCGGTTTGGATTCGGGATAATCATAACCAACGGGATGTAATTGTCCATAGGTGAGTAATTCTGTGAGCGAGTTTGATAAATTTGCGCGTTGGACGAGAAAATAGTTTGTCGATGAATTCGGCAATTTCATGCCAATCGCTTTAAGTGCAACGTCACTAATAGACCGTGCTTCTTGGACTCGGCCAAGGTCTTGCAATAAACGAATGCGATGATACTGAACCATCGGATAAGACGGAGATGAAGATGGAATCGATCGTGCATGCTCAAGTAATTGATTGATACGTGGATCGGACGCGCGTGTCTTTGCAAAAACGCACACGAACCATGCCTGTGATGTGATACGATTATTCCATCGTTTCATGGCGTGTTCATAATCAAGCGAGTCGTCGCTTCGGAAGCACCAAATCCAATCCGTTTTCTCTTCACTGCGAGCAACATTACGCTGTGCCTCCACAACCCGTCGTTCGATGTGAAGATACTTGGGAGAGTTTCGATAATCTCTTTTTCCAGAAAGCATGCAATAATCATAATAATCCGGTGACATTTCATTCACAAGACGTGCAAGTTCACGATCCGAACAGGCAAGTAGTGTGTCTCCAATCTCTTTGAGAAGTTCATCCGAATCAATACGAAACAGTACAAAGTTCAATAAGCGCTTCACTGGCATCCGAAATGATTCCATTGATGTATCACTCAGCATTTTTTGCAAGTGAATTTTTGCTTGTTCCATCATTGCCGTATCGACAACTCCCGATTGGCTGTACGCTAATGTAGCTTTACGAATAAGAGTTCGAGCAGCCATGTAACGGCAAAGTTTCGCCCATGGGTTCTGTTGGTTACGAGATAAATCCATAAATTGATTTTTTGCAAGGTCAAAGTTCCGGGCATAAAAATTTGCGGATGCAATTTGATAAAAACGATCATAGTGAAACACAAGAGGGTAATGAGAATCACATTCAACTGGAATGCAGCTATCACCTTTACCGAGTGCGAAAACCTGATCCTGCGCATGCACCCAATCTGCAATCGCAGGATGATCGATGCCGAATTCCCGAATTCTGGCCTCTAACACCTCTGCAGCATGAGCAAACGCATCATCATTAATATTTAAGTACTCAATATATTCTCCTGGACGTAACTGACCAGAGAAATATTGCTGAATTTCTACCCATTGATGATTTGGCACCTTTGCTCGTGCTGCTTTCCATTGCTCGATCGCATCCGTCTTGTGTCTATCAAAATAATTTTCCTCCGGCGGATTCCACGCTGTAAAGATGGAATCTTGCTGAATGGGCGTATACTTCTTCCCTGCAAGATACTCGAAGGAAAGCTCCAGGTAACGATTGTCAAAATTCGGAAACACAAGCCCTACCTGACCTTGCACAAAACGTTTCGTAGGTTCCCCAGGCTTGCTACTAAAAGCAAATCGTACTTCCGTAAAAAATGGCCCGCACGCATAAACATTGACGGGCTTGTAGATGAGGAGGATAGAAAATATTGTAGGTATGAGTATTCGTTTAATCTTTTTTTTCATAAGCGAGATAACTCCTTAACAATGCGATTGATTCTTTATCCCATGGCTTTGGATTGAAAACATACAATTTTTGTGTGCGGCTGGCTATTTGTAGTGGTTCATCGAGAGAAATCCCCGGACAATATTTCCGGTCATCATTGAAAGATGAAAAAAAATTATGAAACTCTTGCCTCATATGGCTGCTATCGCGGCCCATTCGGAAAAACATAGGCACAATTTCGTCGGCGGATAGCGATTCGAGCCAATCCTTATCATAACACCAGGATGCAATGGTTGTAATAGAAAGCGACCAATCTATCGGTAGACAATTCCGAATGGTTTTGATCAGGTTTTTATACCATTCTCGTTCCGACATCCTTGCGTCAAAATCAATCTGAATTTTCATAGCCCCTGGATAATTCTTGACATCGGCGCAAATCCTATCAATCAACTCATTGGTGACATTTGCACTGAATCGTGTAGATATTCCTATCCTTTCAAGCCGAATAACGGGAAAGACCATAGCATGTTCTGCAACGAGCACCGAGCTTTGGCGAGAAATGACCTTCACGTGAGATTCATCAAATTCTAATGTCTTTGTTAGTAGTGCAAATTCGAAATCATTTTTGTCCAAGAATCGCAGATCGCTCGGTCGGTTCCAAACCCACAAAACGTTTTTTTGTTGTTCGGATTTTTCTGTAGTCTTATCGTGGGCATCATGTTTGCACGTCAAGCAGGAAAAAACAAGAATAAATACAATCACAACTATTCTTATAGATTTAAGCAAATTCATAACAACCATAATCTATTAAGGAAAAAAGAAATTAATAAAAGCATATAAATTTTCACCACCTAACTATTGATTAGCTGGATCGGTATAAGAAGCTATTTCCGACTTACTTGTCAACATAACACGCTGTCCGTTTGGTCAAGGATCTTGTCCCAACCACTTTGCTATCAAAGCATTCCATCAATACATTGCCCGTGTTCTGGAGTCTTATGCCGATCAGCATAAGCCCCCTCAATCAAATCTATTGGACTCCGAACACCAGATGGTCCACGATTCAGCACATGCGTATAGACCATAGTTGTTCTTACATCCTTTACCCCGTGAGATAGTTCCTCAGCCTTGTCTTTATGTATCGCTTTCCCCAAGCGGTTTTCAAGTATTTTTCTCGACGCGTCGCGTCTGTCTGGTTGAGGCATCCCTCCCAGTAGACAAGTTCCAAGGGCAATCTACTTCTGGTGGACGGAACCAAGCCATTGTTGTGAGCCTCAACTCTCGCGGGAAGATTCTTGGTGAATCCTACATAGAACTGTTTGTCCTTGAGAGATCTTAGGACATAGATGTAGTAATGCTGTTGCATAGGCGTATCTCACGGGGTGAATGTCCCAGCAGTTCTTGGACTGTACGTATGTCATATCCTTCCTCAAGCAGATGGGTGGCGAAGGAATGCCGAAACGTGTGGCAACTCGCACGCTTCGTCATGCCTGTCCTTGCCGCCGCTTCCTTGACCGTGCGCTGGATGATCGATTCATCGATGTGATGCCGCCCTTGCTGTCCGGTCTTGGGATTCGTCCAACGGTGTTCTTGCGGAAAGACCCATTGCCAGCGCCAATCAGTAGGGGCGTGGGGATATTTGCGGTCCAGAGCGTCGGGCATCTGGACCCGCCCACACCTTGTCGGGGGACGCTTGAATCTCAACAGAGATACTGAAGTGTGTCATAGCTGGCTTGCACAAGGACGGTCGAGGTTGAAAGACCCAAGCTCGCATCCAGAAGACGGCCGCAGTGCCCAGTCTGCTCTGCATGCCCTAGCTTCTAGGGTTGCTATGACGGATCGCCGCCCAGCACCCTCTCCCGCCACCGGCGCACGCTCATGACATCGCACCGTTCGCCCTTGAAGACGATTTGCTTGACCGGCTTTTTCCCATTGTTACTGGACCGCTTCAGCCAGTCGCGCACTTCCATCCAGCGGACCTCGCCCTCGGAATCGCGGATCACCAACGGCAGGGGAAACTTCCGCGCCATCCAGTAGCGGGCGTGGCGCTCGTCCTTGATCGTAAATGTCCCCGTGCCGTCGCGCTTCCGCTTGCGCAGGCAGCAATCGCCCGACTTGAGTTGGAGGTAGAGCTTCTCGCCCGTGGCCTCGTTTGCGTCATCGTTGAACTCGATCTCCATGTCGACGCCCTTTTCACTCACGCTGAACTCGCGGCAGAGTTGTCCCCCGAGCGCCACGGTGGAGATCGACTTCGCCATCCACGAACTCAATCATCGGCCACGCAAACTACTCGGATTCAAAACGCTACATGAAGTATTCTTCGCTTGATCAACTATCGCACTTTGAAGTTGAATCCGCCAATTCTTTAACTGAGTATTAGGCTGTTTGCCACACGATGCTATGATTCTTTTTATCCTTGTCAGCGAAGTCGAGGTGGAAAGGATTGCTCTTCGTACCGCTACCTTTGACAGACGCCGACGCCGGAGGCTCGAGTTTCTTGGCTTTGACACTCCCGGTAATCGTGGCTTGGCCGTCTTTGATCAAGAGGGTCACGTTTAGATCATCGCTCTGGGCGTCATCCGTTCCGACATGTAACTCCATTTTGAAGGTCTTAAGTTGGTTTTCGAGGATCTTGTACACCCCATTATGGGACAATGGGCCGTCGATAATGCCTCCCGGTTTGAAGTCGAAGTCGTGATCATCGATCGTGACCGTACGCGTGCTTTGGGTCACCGGCCACCAGGGAGACGCCGACGCACCAAGCAATTGACAAACTCCGCCCACCTGCGGCCGGTGCGGCTTTGGGGCATGCCGATGAGATAGCGTCCGCTGCGCGACACCTTCCGCACCATCGTGCGAGCGAGGCGAAGCGCTCTGGTAGGATTCCGGCATTGGACGCGTCGTGTGGTGATTCGTGTTAGTCGGACGTGGGCTCGAACGAGCTGCGAAGCGCCCGAGCACATCCGCCTCCCTTTCCAGCGTCGGCTCATCGTTCAAATGTGTGCCGTTCATCTGAAGAGTCGTCCCCACTCTTCCTGCTCGTTGCTGCATCACATGCACCAGTTCGTGCCCAAGGATCTCCTGCCCACGCGTTGTTTCGGGTGTCCAAGTATCGCGCGCTGCATAAATGTCGTCTCCCTGGGTGAAAGCAGTGGCTCCGAGTTCAGCAGCGCGTGACGACTCGGAATGCACGCGGACGTCGGAAAAGTCGGCGCCGAGTGTGTGCTCCATCTTGCTCCGCACGGAAGCCGGCATCCCAGTCGCGTTCTGCTGGCGGTCCCCGTCGTGCTCGAAGCCTTCGCTGGCGGCCATTGGCATCAAGGTCGATTGTGTGCCTGTAGGGGCGTAGACCGGAATCCGGCTGAAGTCGTGGGCAAAGCTGGGTAATGCACTGGTTCCTGACTCATCTTCAGGTTCTTGTGCGTGAGTCTGTGGTAGTCGTCCTCTGGCGTGGTTTCCAATCGAGCGCTGCAACTGAAGGTTGGGGCTCACCTCACAGCTTTGCCCAAAGTGTGCCCGACCGAGTACGGTAGACAGGGCAGATGTAACCTGCTGAGGTACCTTCGGTTTCTGTGCGAAAGTGCGCATGGTCAATCTCCTTTGGTTCGATTACCAGAGGCCCAACTATTGACTACATGGTTTCCAGATAAAACCGCTTTCTGGTCTTGCTTCGGGATAAGATGAATGCGAATTACCTGTCTAAAAAGTGCGCTGTAAATGTGTTAGGACGCTGTGCGTCAAGTTCCCTGCGCGTTATCTGGTTTCCAGATAACAGGCAACCGCTTCCTCACCACAAGCTGTCCACTGGACTCTTTGCCCCTCTATCACCGCTGCTGAGTACGTGGGTGTAGATCATCGTAGCGCGTACATCGGTATGCCCCAGGAACTCTTGAACCGTACGAATGTCGTAGCTGCTTTCCAGCAGATGAGCAGCGAAAGAATGCCGGAGCGTGTGACAGGTCGCTCGCTTCGCCCATCTTCGCAGGATGACGCTTACCGTGGAAAAAGATGTACCGCTTCACCCACATGCAGTAGGTCTGTTCCGTTCGGTGGCTGTAGTGCCGCGCCCGGAGTGCCAGGCACACCTGATCTAGGAGTTTGGGTTTCGGTGGGGTGGTATTGGTGCTGGGTGTGACCACTGGTCGCGAACTGCTGCGTGCCGGTGTTTGTGCGTGTGAGATGAAGCTTTTCACGACAGGATTCTCCGTAGTGGCGCTCCCTCGTTACAACACGGGAGTGATCTCTCGCCCACACAACAACACGCAAATATAACAACAACCCTGAGCGAAGTCAAATGGAAAAACTACGAGGCAAATCTGGGAGAATGTCGGCGAGACAACTTCATGGATTCCCTCTGCATTCGAAGAGCGAAGCCGTACCCGAGGGGATTGGATCGGTAGGCAGATTGAGGTAGTTCCTTGGGCTCCGCTCTCAACAATCGTGCATAGAACCTGCTTCCGCCTGCTTACAAGGTGGCTTTCGACAAGGTCTCGCTACCGGCACGCGTCAGCCCAGACCTCGAGACCATCTTTAGTCTTCACCATCCTGACGTATCAGTCTATTTTACCTTCTTAGATGTGAACTCTCCTCCACTTTGATACACAATCATGACATAATCATTTGTCGCTTGATCTTTAACAAATGAAATCGATGCATTCACTTCCTTGACAAAAAACTCATTGTCCGATACTGCTAGAGGTTTGACTGAGAATTGATTATTGGGGCCTTGTGCTGCTCTGAGCGTGTCCTTGTCAAGGAATACGGTTATTTGAGGGCCATTCTCGATTTGATAGGTCCCGACGTAGGATTTCAGGAGTTCGATTGAGGGTTGCGCAGAGCTGACGATCTTTGTTGTCAGATCGTTGTTCACGACAGTGTAAGCGCATTTTGAGCGCAATTCGTCATCGCCTTTCTTCAGCAACGCATCGTCGATTTTCCAATCGTGGTTGAAGAACCCCGATGCAACCAGGATTTTTTCATTCTTGGCTCCCACTGAGAAGTTCGGCAGCTTTCCATCTGTAATGCAGAAATCGTACTCAAGGGGATCCCTTTGGCGAGAATCGAAAAAGTAAAACCCTGGCCAGGATGTCGCCGCAACAACACCTAGATATCTCTCGCTGTTGAACGGGTTCGGATAGACAGCATACAGAACGGCATCTTTTGCTATCAATGACCTTCCATCCAGGAGGATCTCATCCGACCTGACCTGGAAAGGAGTTTTGTCAAACACCTGCTTCGATATCACGTTGTCTTCAGGCCCACCGAGAAGGAAAAGCGAACAGTTCTTCATATCAGCTTCCGTTACCTCAACATCATTCTTTACACGTGGCTCATACTTCTGAGATGCTTTCCAGTCGCTTGTCAGTGTTTCGGCCTTTTGGCGGATTACTTTCTTCATCAAGGAATCGTTCGAAGTCGTGCCGATGACGATGATGAAGGGAGTGTTTTGGAAATCAGCGAGCGGACCCGCCAAGTGAGGAGTCTTGAATAACGACGGGGGTCTGTAATCCTCTTCCCTCAGTACGATCCTTTTTTCCTGAGGGTTGTCCACTGAGATGGTCTTACCGTTCCACACCACCGTAACCGGTTTGCTGTAGTCGATCAACGGTTCGCCCGGGGTCAATATCAACTCACCGGCGTTCTTCGAATCAACACGTATGATGTTCCCCTCGAGTGCCTCAGCATCGACGACCGCAAATTCAAATGGATTGCTTTTTTGAGTGACTTTCACCCAGTATGCAGACGCTGCTCGCAGATCTGCTGCTCTAACACGTACCTGCCTTGGATCGGCATTGCGTTTGTGCTGCAGCAGCCAAGAAATTGTCTGATCCCACAAGCCTAATTCGGTATGGCCTTTTCCAGGCACTTCGATGTAGCGAACGTCATAGTTCCACCGCTGGAGCAGCCGCACGATGTAGCGGGAAAGATTCACGTTAACACTCTGATCCTGATCGCCGTGCGTGACGAGGATCGGCATATTCACCAAAGCTTCCAGCTGGGCAGTGGAACTTGATTTGTCATTAAGAAACGCTTCCCAGCTAGTCATTTTTGCGGCATTCTCTTTCGAAAGGAACACGTGGTAATCGCTGCCACCGTAGATCGGATTTATCGCGGCAAAGAGTTCGGGGTGCCGTGTGGCCACATTCCACGTACCAAATCCTCCCATCGATGAGCCCATGAGATACACTCTGTCTTCATCGACATTGAATTTCTGTTTTGCCATCTCGATGCATTTCAAGACATCACGGTCGCCGATCCCCAGGTATTGCGTGTTTCCACGCCCGTGCGGCTCGATGAAGATAACGTCATGCTTATCGCTTGCGCCGTCGTGTCTCTTGTCGGCACTCCACCAATTGTAGTATTCAGGATTGTCGCCATTGTATCCGTGAAGGTAGACAACCAGCGGCCATTTCTTTGCGGGATCGTAGTTCAAAGGCAAGTACGATCTGCAGAATTGAGGTGTGTTGTCGATGTCGTCAATATAAGCCAGTCGTACGAATCCGCCCGCGTGCACTTGTTTGTTCGCCTTGATTTCTGTAAACTCCATCAACGGCGAATGTAACGCGGATAGTCTAGATGAATCCGGATTCTGGATATTGTTGCCCAAGCGATTCAGAATCATGTCGGCAAGCATTCTGTGTGTGGCTGCCTCCGGAGTTCTGACATCCTTGTCGGGAGCACTGTTGACAATCTCACGGGCAGCAGCCAGAATATCTCCTTTATACCAGGTAATGTACTTGAGAGCGGGCGTACCGTGGATGTCGTCGTACTTGAATCTGAATTCATAGACCCCATCCGGCCAGTCCTTGTAGCTGAGGACGACGGGATCACCACAATTGAGAGTCTTCGTCGCTACTGTCTTTCCTCCGGTCGTGTAGACTTCCATCTGAACTGTTTGCTTCAGCAAAGCTTGATTCAGATTTCCTTGGGAAGAAACCGCCAGCGTGTTCTCGTTCGGAGCACCTGGAGCCAGTGAGAAGTTTATGTCACCGGTGATGACGGTCAGTTCATTTGGATTGTCCGACATTCGTACTGCAAATCCCCAGTCACCGTTGCCCTGCTGGATCTTGAGCAATAAGTGATTCTCACCGGCAATTGCATCCGATCCCACTCCGTCTTCATCCAGCGTGAGGGCCCGCTGTATGAGAACGCGATGGATCAATTTCCCATTGAGCCAGATCTTTACTCCGTCATCCGAGCCAAGAGAGAAGTATACTCTGCCTGCTTCCTTCCGTTTGATTGTTGTGTAAGCGTAGGCAACTGCATTTTCCGTCCTGCCTCCCTGGAAGAGCTTTCGCAAGTCAACGATGTCTTTGGCTTTCGTTCGCACCCATTTCAGCTCGGTGCCCGAAATTTTCATTGCTTGTCCCTCGACCGGCCGGATGTTCGCTTCGCCGTTGTAGTCAACGAGGAAATCCTTGTCGATATCTCCTATGCCGCTGATCGGAATTGAGCCAAGCACCAACCAATCTTGGAGAAATACTGATCTATCAGGTTTCCAGGGATTCCTCATCGTCTCTTCGAGATTCTTGTCATCTAATTTGTTCACTTGTGACAGAACGCTCTCCGATGAGAGGAGGGAAGCACACAGGAAAAGAACCATGACTAGACAATTGAATTTCCACTGTGATTTCGGTCTCATTGTTTTCTCCTATCGAACGAGAATCGATATTTCTTTGAAATGATTGAAAGGATCATTGTGGGAAGGAGTTGCCGCTGCTGCGAATTTCTTGAGCTCGCTTTACGCACGTCCGCCAGATTTCACTCTCAGGGTCTTTTGTGGATTGTTCCGACTCCGCTAATCCGCTGGGTGAGGTCTGGCGGATTCCCACCATAGACAATGCTTCCTACTCCAGAGATTGCGGCATCAAGGCGCTGCGTTGCCGTAACCTCAACGCTGCCTGTCCCTGAAAGGGCGACCGTGCACCGTGAAGAAGTCAGATCAAAGCTGTGAACTTCACCGGTGCCTTGAACCTGCACGATCTGTTCGTTTGCCGCTCCGCGGAGAGTGATGCTCCCAGCGCCATCGATTCTGCACGTCAACATGTTTGCATGCAGAGGGTTGGTCGTGGTGAAGCTCCCAGTGCCGGTCAGTTGCAGTAACTCGACTGACTTCATCGAAACGAACACATTGATCGTGATCTTCGAGTAAGAACCCGGCTGAAGGCCAATGGTCAAAACGTTGTTGTCTACGGTCGTGGTCACCCGGTCAATAATATTGTCATCTGCTTCGAGTCGAAAACTCTGGGTTGTGTCCTGGGTAACGTACGCAGCTCCGATACCAGTGAGATGCACACCGCTGAATGGCTCCAACGTCCGCTGCTGCGGCACAATTCGACCTGAGCCGACGATCTGATCGGGGGAAGTTGCGACGTCATGGCAGCTCCATGCGAGCAGGACGACAAACAGCAGCAGAAGAGTTTGGGAAAGAAGCGGAGCGAGAATTTTCATTGTGGTACCTGAGGTTGGTTTCAGTCGACGAGAGTCACGCTGTTGGCGTGAGATGCGCTGCAATCCATGCGCTACCAGTTCTTACGTCCGTCTGTCAGTTATGTTGCAGGAGTGATGAGACATCATGGCAGAAAAAGAGAATCGACGTTCATAGTGCAAAGCGCTACTGGAGATCTGATGCCGGCGTCGCTTCTGAGAAGTCTGATTTCCTATTACTAAGACTGAGAAAGTCTGGAGACAACGCGACACGTTGGGACAAGCACATCGTTGCAATGGACTTCCTGATACAGGGAATGGGTGACCTCGTTCGGTCACTTCCTCAACAAGGCGGAAACATTCCTCTTGATGTTGAGTGATGACTCCACCGTGAACCCTTTGGCGCGGGCAGTTTCTATGGTTCTCCGGAATTCTTTCTCCGTCACGTGTCCCTTCGGCTCAGAAAGCAGGAGTAAAGAACCGCGTTTGAGCGAGCGATGAATTTGTTCAAAGAGTCGTGCTTGATCTGGCACCTCATGGACCACAGCGAATGCCAGCACAAAGTCGACCTTATTCGCTAGTTCGTCAATGCGGAGTGAATCCTCGCCCGCGAGCGTCGCAGTGATACGCTCGAGCACGCCGACTTTTGCCGCCCTCTTCTTCAGCTTCTTCAACATCTTCTCTTGAACGTCGACGCAGATGACCCTTCCTTCCTTTCCAACAAGTCGTGCGAGTGGAAGACTAAAGAAACCCATTCCCGGGCCGATCTCGAGGACCGTCATTCCTGCACGGACGTAAGGGCCGAGAATTGTGCCTGGGTCTTGAGCGATACGTCTGAGCGGGCTAAGCAGGAAGTATCCAATCCACCAGGGACAGACGTGAGGTTTGCTTTCGTGAGTCATTGTTAGCTCCTTAGGATTCCAGTCTTCTCCGACTGAGTCGTGTGAAGAGGTATGGCGCAATCAGGGTTCGCACAAGCACTGCCGCCCAGAGTCGTCCTTCGAAAATGTTGTAGTCGTGGAGAAGTCGTTCCCACGAATTGCCCATCATATAGTGTCCGAATATGAATTCAAAGCATATCGTCATGCCTACCCAGA
Source organism: Bacteroidota bacterium (assembly GCA_049589195.1). Taxonomy (GTDB): domain Bacteria; phylum Bacteroidota; class Ignavibacteria; order UBA10030; family JAHEZR01; genus JBAWAH01. The sequence continues at coordinate 46,237 of JBAWAH010000035.1, forward strand.
TAATCCCCACTACCCAAGCCTGCTTGGACGATTGCAGGGGCCACAGTTGAGTCATTCTCCAGATGATTACGCCGAACGGGCAAATGCCGATCAGCTTCTCCACTGCCGACAATTACCGGCTCACAACTCCAAACGAACTTCGATGTTTCCACAGATAGAGTGTCGCCCAGACGGCGAAGAGTGTGAACGGTAGGAAGAGGACACTTCCTGGACTGATACGGCCAAGGTATACGTCGCGAACCCAGGTGATCGTCAGAGCATAAAACCAAAGTATGTTCACCATTTGCGCCATTGTCCAGCCCCAAAACCTTGAGTACCAAAGGCCGACGACACTCAGGATCAACAACGGCAGTGCCCAGACAATATCAGCGATCATAAAACCGAGCGTGGTCGCCATGGAAGGCCGATCTACGGCATCGGGCAACTTCTGGCTGCCGAAGAGCCGATGCTGTACGAGCAGCCAGAAGATCAAAGTGACGATCGCAGCGATGCTGTTAACAAGTGCTATTGTTATAATGCCCTTAGGTCGTGAGGAAGTCTGTGACACTTTTCATCTCCATGATTTTTACGCGGTGCATATGGTTGTCTCAGCCTGAGTCGGCCTGTTTTATTGACATCTTCAGACCAGCCGGAGAATTCCAACCACCGCTGAAGCCGACCTTTTCGTCATCATCGCGCGCGGGCGACGAGGAGCGTCAGGTCATCGGATTGTGTGCCGCCGCTGAATCGCTGCACGCTGGTCAAGATGGCCGCGACAATCTCGTTCACAGGGAGTCCGCGGTTGGCCCGCAACACGTCGATCAGTCGAGCCTCGCCGAACTGATCCTCTTTGCTGGCAGCCTCGGTTATTCCATCGCTGTATACAACGAGGAGGTCATCAGGAGCAAGCTCGATTTCGCCGACAGAACACTCCCACTTCTGGAACACGCCTATCACGGCGGCGGTCGGTGCTAACCGCTGTACTGTTCCGTCTCGCCGCAGCAGAACAGGGGGGTTTTGACCGCAGTTGACGTAGACCACTCTGCGGGTACTTTCTTCATAGATCCCAAAGAAGAGAGTAGCGAAGTGACGCGACGAAGTGGACTGCCATAACATGCGGTTCACTTGTTGGAGCGCACGCACGGGGTCATTCGGCGCAATGCCAGTCTGGCTACGGATGTGGGCCTGCAAGCTCGCCATCAGCAATGCCGCGTGAATGCCCTTTCCAGAAACATCGCCAAGCACGAAACCCATGCGGTCCGGGCCGAGATCGAGAAAATCATAATAATCACCCCCGACAGATCGCGCCTGCACGCACTGTGCAGCAAGATCTAAGGTCTTTAAGCGCGGTGGCGATTGGGGAAGCAGCCTGCTTTGTACTTCCTTGGCAATCTCCATTTCGCGCTCCACGCGCCGCTCGGTCTCTATTCGTCCGGCGATCTCTTCAGCCAAATGAATGTTCTCGAGAGCACTGGCCGCTTGGCTCGCTACGGAGGCCAGCAAGCGTCTGTCTTCGCCTAAATAGAGCTCTTCCGAAAGCCGCTGGCCCAGAACTAAGAGGCCCAGCAGTCGGCCACCGTGCCCAACCATCGGCACCAGACAATCAGGTTGAAGAGTGTCCAACGACGATCTTTGCACGGAGACATGCTCCCGTTCTGACCGGTATTCCAACGGCTGGTCACGCTTTGCCAATTCGACCAGCAGAGGCAACTCAGAGGAGATGGTCTCAAGTTCCGGAGGGACGGCACCAGAAGCGGCAACCAGGTGACCGTCATTTGCCCGGAAGTAAATGAACAGAGAACTGGGCTGGAGTGCTTCCTTCAGATGTTGCTCAAGCAACCGCGCGAGTTCATCACGATCCGTCACAATTGCGGTGCTTCTTGCCAGATCCTCCATAATCAAGCGGGCGTCGTATGCGTTCCGGAAGAAAGCACGATCGATCCTACCACTTACTCTCCTGTGCACTCGCGTTCCTCCCCACAAGAGGAGGGTTCCAAAGACGGAGCCAAGCGCGATGGCATATGGCTCGGTGATCAGGGTTGAAGGTTCTAGGTAACGGGACAATGACAATGCAAATATCAAAATGAGGCCGATACTGGCGAGAGAGAGGAGAAAAGTGAATCCACGCTGTACCAGCAGGTAACGTGCGCCCCGCCTTAGCAGGATCGGAATATCCAGGACGCGATGCCTAACGACGGCGTACGCAAATGACAGAGGAAAGAGGAATAGGACTGCAATGAGCGCTGTCGATAACCACGTAGGCGCCTGAAAGCTGAAGAGGCTCTCTGCCCCAGCCTCGGCGAGGATCGGCGCGAGCCCGACTCCCGTGCCCCAGAGAATCACGCGAATCTTGCGGCGCGCTTCAGCGTCACGGGTACGGGTGAAATTCAGGGCAAAGGAGACCAGACCCAGGATCAGCATGACGAATGTACAGATGAAAATGACCTTCCCCGAGGCGCTCGTCCCGAGGAGTTTCACGAGGGGTGAGGGAAGCTGCATCTGGCCGGCTTGCAGTCCGGGCAGCGCGAGTCCCATCCCAATCGCGATCAACCCCCATTTCAACCAGGGGAGACGTCGGTCAATCAATGATCGAGTTGGAAACACAGCAAAGAAGAAATAGAATAATGGACCCAGCATGCTCGAGAAGATTGCCTTGTAGGCCAGAACAAGTGCACGCAACGTGGGACTTATTGCCAGTTCATTCGGAATACTCGGCGTCGCGGCGAAGCTTCCAAACAGGAGAGCTAAGACCCACACTGTCGGGTCTCCGAGACGGAGGAACAGAACTGTCAGGCCGACAAGCACGAAAGGAACAGGAAATGAGTTGCGGACTTCACTCGCAAAGTACTCCAAGCTTCCCTCGCTCGTCGCAGATTGGCGGAGGCGGAACACTCCCGTTATGCTAATTGCTGCTTTCACACCAGGACGATGGATGCCTAGCCTGACCGTGTCACCGGGATGATTTCGCATCCATACGTTGCTCCAATAGTTAGCATCTGCTATAGCACTGTCATTGATCGTGAAGATCTTGTCGCCTGTCAGCACTCCAGCTTTCTCGGCTGGGCTCCCCAGATAGACACTCGTGACGGAGTAAACGCGTTCATCATTGGTGAAATCGAAGTTGAAGCCAAGTTCAACCGATGGAAGTTCGGGACCCCGACGAACGGCAGCCATCCAAAGAACGCTGTACAAAAGCATGGATGCAGCGTAGATGAGTGCCAGAATGGTTAGAACAGGACGGAAGCCCTGAGATGACCGATCTGATTGTGATAGACTAGACATGTGCAGACTTGGACGACCTTGTGGGATTGTTCAGATACTGGGACGACCTGTTCCTGTCTCTTTCTCTCTCCTCTTCTCAGAACACCCAAGCGATCTGGTGATGATCGCGCGCAATATAGATAGAGGTGGAAAAAGAAGCAAGGAAGGAAAACTGTGAATGGAGGATTTCTTGAACAACCTTGAAGATGCCAACTACTTCACTCGTTCATACTGGAACACTCCGGTATGCACGTCTTCTCCCTTCGCACGCATCGTCCACTCCTGCGTGAAGTGGTCATTGTCCTTGAAAGTTACAACGAGCTTGTGCATATGTTGGTCGTCAGGCGAGGCCATGTTGGTAGCATCAACAAAAGAGAAGGTGATCGTGGAGTCGTTCTTCGGATCAATGCTTGCGCGCATCCGTGGCTGGTTCCCGATCGAGCAGTAGTGGGTCATCATCACGTTGTCGCCATCGGGATGGTACATGGTGACCATGTTTTCTTTTGAGTCGCCCATGTCGAGTGTTTCCATGAGGACTTTCCCCGCGGAGACCATTCGATAAGTCACTTTCACTGGAGACCCATCAGCATACTTCCCAGTCCAAACCCCGACAAGTGATTTGAGCCTATCGAACGATGGCGAAGTCTTCTGGGCGTTCGGTTGTTCCTGTGCGAAGAGTGTGCTTGTTGCGAGAGCAAGTGCGGCGATAGCGCCAATGCGGAGTTTCATGGTTCCCTCCTTGGATTAAGGTGCGAGATGGTCTGCAAATCTAGGGACTCAACTGGAAAGAAACAACCAGAATCTGGTTCTGAAAGTTTCCAAGGTTGAAAGCCACTTCGGGTGGGACAGAGATGAATGCCGTCAGTGTAATTCTCGCGGTTGGACGACGACAAGAAACCACTGCGACTACTCCTTTTCCAACCTCAAGAGCTCCTTCAGGATCTCTTCCGGCACTCTGAATACAGTCCCGTGCCGCATCCCCTTGGGCACTACGAGCTGATCTGAGACGTCTGTCCATTTCTTCAAATCATCCGACACAACCAAGCCATACGTTCCTTCTTGATATTTGTCGAAATAGACGAACCACCGCCCGCTGACCCCGAATTCTTCGGGGTAGATCTTTATCGCTGTCGGTCCCTCTGCCCAATAAGCTCCGGTGATGGGTTCGGTCGGGGCGCTATACGGTCCTTCGGCGTGGTCGCTGAAGGCGAGGCGGATGTTCTTCTGCGGCGTGAAGGGTTTGTTCGTCTCATCCTTCAACAGCATCACATACCGTCCGCTGTCCTTGATGATCGTCGCATCGATCACGTTGAAGCCATGCTCGTAAAGGAGGGCTGCCTTGCTGAATGTCTGGAAGTCTGTTGTCGTGACGTAGTAAATCCGATGATTTAACCCTGGAGAGCAAGGCCCGAGCGAACTCTGGCCGTCAGTCTCCGGGAATCTGCCGGGAATCGTCGTTGCCCAGAAAATCAGATACTGCTTGCTGAAATCGTCGTAGAACAGTTCTGGCGCCCAACAGTTGACTGCATCCTTCTCGTGTTCCATGACGGGGATGTACTTCTGTTCCGACCAATGCACAAGATCTTTTGAGAAGGCATACCCGATTCCTCTCTCCCTCCAGCTCACCGTCCACACCATGTGGAAGGTGCTGTCCGGGCCGAGGAGGATAGAGGGATCGCGCATTAACTTGTCTCTGCCGGCTGTTGGTGTCAGGAAGGAGCTGTCGTTCTTGAGGGCTCTCCAATCCAAACCATCCTCACTGTACGCGAGATGCAGTCCGTCCTCGCCGTTACCTTTGAAGTAGGAAAAAAGGAGATGATTCTTCGCTGAATCGCTGGGTGTCTGTGTCCTAACCGAAGCTGGACCGAGGACGAGCAGTATGAGTAGCAAGTTCAGCATGATTCCTGGAGATCTCTGATAACCCAAGCCCCGAGGAATTCTGGGCGAGCGTGTCTCTGTTGAGGTTGCTCGCCTGCAGAGCAGAGGCCGACTCGGCGACTCTTGTACTCAGAAGGCAATTCCGATTTGCACTCCAGGCCACACAAAGAAGCCATCGCGAATCAGGAAATATAGCGATCCTCTGAACACCAGGGCTCCAGAAGAACGATATTCAAACCCTGGCCCAGCATAAAGGAAGGCAGTCGAAGCATCGCTCGAGAAAGGTCCAGCCCCGGTTTGTGCCGAGACTGCGACAAAACCGGCAGAGATGCACGGTGCTGCATCCCTGGGCGATAGATAAATCCTGCCCCCGCCGCTGATGAACACGACACTCGCTGCCGATCCACCTAAGATCGAGAGGCCACCTTCAATCCCGAGATTCTGTGTGACAATACGTTGATACGAAAATGAATACACAAGACACCGTCCGAGGAGATCCAAAGTCACATCGTTCGGTAGCTCGGTTCTGCTTTGCGCGAATGAAATCCCAGCGGGAAGCAGAAAAAGAAGGAGGGCAGCAACTTTGAATGCACGTCGTAAGCCGTTCATGTTTCCCTCGTTTGCGTGGGCTGGTTTCTGAGAGACGCACTCAATCCTTGACCTTGATGTCATACACCTTGTCGAATCTCCTTCCCGGGGAGATCTTCACCGCGAACGAATTCATGCTATACACCGCGGACCACATAGTAATGCTCTGTGAAACTGAACTAAGCATGGCCATCGCAGTGTTTTCGTCAACTCGTCCGCTCGCATTTTTCAAATCGGCGTAGGCTCGATTGTAGCGCCAACAGTCCGTTGTCTGAGGCGCGCCCGAGCCGAAAATGATGAAGTTTGTGGACACTTGAAACGGCTCGTTGTTGTACATCACCTTCATTTCGCCGCTGACAAACTCGACCGCGGCTGACCTCCCATTCCTGTCTGCTATCAGGAAGTGAACTGGTTCTTCATCAACCACGTAGTTGTACTGAGAGATGAGGGATACCGCGCTCTCCGCGGAGGAAGCATAATCCAGCACCAGCCGGATGAGCTGCAGACTGGTCAGATTGACTTTCCGTGGGTCGTGTGGAGGCTCAGCAAGGGGGAGGGCCATCATCCCGATTGCGACACCCTTCTCATTCACTCCATCGAATGGAAGATAGGGACTCGTTCGAAGGTTGGACGAATTCCTGATCTGGTCGAGTGTGGTTTGCTCCGAGAAACCAAGGTAGTGAATATCCACAGTTGAGAGGGAAGCGAAAGCGGACGGAGGATGTGTGAACAGGACTAGGGACACATGATGGTAATAATCAAAATTCCGTCCGAAGATATTCTTGTCCGTGCTGCCCATGGCGGAGAAGCACGTGCATCCCCACGAGGGTGATCCCACCGCGAAGGGTTCATGGTAGGGCATGCCTGACACTGATGCCGTTCCCGTTCTCAGAAAATCTGAAAACCCATAGTCGCCGGAGAAGTTCATCACAAACAAAGGATAGTCATCAACCTGGACAATTGTCCCAGCCGCGATTGCGTTGCCCTGGACTATCAGTTGTCTGTTGTCCTGAGGCTCAGCGGGGTTGTCCTTGCAGCTCCAGACGAGCAGAGTTGCCAGGACGATCAGAATCAGGTTTGCGGTACGCGATATTGATTGTCTTTGCTTCATCGTTTCGCCTTTCCTTGGTTGCAAGTGCAAGTGCTATCAGACCTACGGTCCCGTAGGGAGGCCCTCGCCTGCGGCGGGCACGTCGCCTCGGCGACTCGCTGAGGCGAGCCTCTCTGACAGATGTATCGGCACTGGCTTCGTCCCCCCAAGTTTGTTATTTCTTTTGCGATCCTTTCACTGCCGCTGTAATTACGTAACCTGAATTGATCGCAGCAGCAAGATTAATGGCTTCTTTGATGACGGTGTCCTGAATTCCTACCTCGTGTGCTTTGGTTAGACGAGCTGCCGTACAGTCTGGGCAACCCTTCGTTACTGCTACGGTGATCCCTATGAGATGGCGCTCTCTATCTGAGAGAGTACCGTTGTAGGTTCCAGGGAAGAGAGGATCACCAGCCTCAGCTTGTGCTTTGACGACTGAGAAGTCTCTGAATTCCATTGTTAGTCCTCTTGCAGAATGAGCGAGAACTAGGTTTCTAGGTAAGACAGTGATCTGGTGCTATGTGCTCACTGGCGCAAGATCCATTTTCAAAATGAATCTTCAACCGAGTGCTGTCAGACCTGTCCCGTACGGAGACCCTCGTCTGCGGCGAGCAGGCCTCTCTGACAGGTGAATCCTTGATGAGCGGTCGGTGTCAGGCAAGCTCGCCTTGGGCGAGGGTCTACGACCTCCCTACGGGATCGTAGATCGTAGAGGTGTTTGACGCCACTGTTTTGAAATGATGAGAACTCGTTATTAATTCATTGCCCGCATCTGTGAATGCAGTTACTTCCTTTTTCCTGGAGATGGTCGGTTCGTTGGTTCCTGCTTCACAGGTTGCTGCGCTTGAGTACGAGGCGCCTGCTGAGGTTGCGGTCGCACGGTGGGTTGCGTTTGAGTACGGGGCGCCTGTTGAGGTTGCGGCTTCACAGTCGGTTGCGTTTGGTCCCAAACATTCCTGTGATATTCCTGAGCTTTATTTATGTTATTAAAATTGTAACCACGTGGCGCGGACGGTGGCCTTGGATTCGTGACGGGTTGTTGCACCGGTGTAGGAATTCTTCCAGCGGGTGGTGCGGACGGTAGCCTTGGATTCGTGACGGGTTGTTGCACCGGGTTAGGAATTCTTCCAGTGGGCGGCGCGGACGGCTGTCTTGGATTCCTGACGGGTTGTTGCACCGGTGTAGGAATTCTTACAGGCGGTTGTTTTACCGGTTGCTGTATAACATCCGGTATGTTAGGCTGCTGATTTCCCCGTTGCATCCTTGTTCTTTGTCCAGCATTCAGGGATGGATATTTAGATTTATTCTTTTGGAAATATTCGTCCCGCACTGCTGGAGAAACCGGTTTACCTCCTTTTTGTTTCTGAGCGTCCATGTTTAATTGCCCCACTTGTCGTATTACCTCATTCCTTTTTGAATGATTGGTGATAAAATCGTTAGGTAGATAATTTCTGTTGTTACGCACCCAATTATGCACAATAAGACTGTTGGCGCCGGTCGATCTCCGTGGTCCATAATAATGGTTTATGTACGCGTTGCACAGGTTAGGGTAATGATGCCAGTGTTCAGGATAGTAAAAATACCAGTTGGTAAAGTAGTGTGAAGGAGAACCTATGATCACTATTCTTCCGGATCGATCATGATAAAATCCGCAATCAAACCAGTAGGGATAAGGATACCAATAACTGTATGGATACCAAGTAGGATAACCGAACCAATAAGAATAAGGATTGCAGGTGTAATTTGATACATCATCCGGATTTGGCGAGGTGTTTACCTCCTCTTGTGTATACCCATTTTCAGTAGCGTAGTCCTTGGCGGCATTCTGTAGATCATTCGCTTCATCCGGGTTTTGTTCAATAGTCTGTTTCCATGCCTCCGCGTCTTCGGCCTTCTGCCTGGTCTCCGCGAGATTTAATGAGTCAGCTCTGTGTATTACTCCCTGCGGATTGCGTCTGAAATGATCGCCTACCCGTACTGTCAGGCTAAGATGATCATTCAAAAGGCTTATGATTTCGGGAAACTGGATTATGTCCCTCAACGCTTCTTGCGTCTCCGTAGGATAATCTGCAATGATCTGTTCAAATTGAGCATCCGATTGCGACTGGATCTCGTCCATCTCTTGGATCTGGTCATAGTACTCCGTTCCATACTTCAATGCGGTTTCATGGATGTCTGCAGGATAGTCGACAAGAATGGCGTTGATCTGGTCTTCGGATTTTTTGCCTCCCTGTGCCAGGCTTGAAATCAAGCTGGGATACCTGGTCAAATTCCAGAAATCTTCCTGTTCATTTTTCGAATAACTGCTGATGAGGTTGACAAATTCGTCGCTCGTATTTTTCTGCAAACTTGCTATGCTAACTATAGCTGCTGGGTATTCGCATGCCTCAAAAATATGAAGGCGGATAGTGTCGGGATACATCACCAGTGCGTTTACAGCCGCTGAATCTTCTCTCATTAGGTGTTTAGATGTTGGAGTTTGTTGCTGTGCGACTGCAGCAGTATTAGCTGCACCGATGACGATACAATACAACATGCTGATCAGGAGTTTCATTTTCATATCCTTTCGATTTAACAATGTCAGAGCTGATCTTTTACCTGCTATATAGTACCTCAAAAATGGGTTGATAGCAAGTGACAATGCTGTATAGCAGTGTTCACTTTGGTCCCAGTTTCAAGTGAGCTGTCCGTCGTCAGAGCTGGTTTACGGACAGGATCACCGAGTCGATCACCCCTAGGCAGTCAACGGTTCCACCGCCCGGCCCGAAGAACTCAGCCGAGTGATGTCAGACATCCATCTCTGGCAGCTGAACCCATGATGGTTCGTGTCACGGCAAGCCCATGAGTTCCTGATTGCAGCAGTCGGCGGAATGTTACGACGAATCGCTTGCAAAGTCAAGGGAGAAATCCACGTGCAGCAGGGAGGAGGACTGATTCTTTTTGGTGGGAATATCCTCGATGGCCGTCGGCGCTAGACAAGCTCGCCTGTGGTGAGTGTGTCTAACAGCACGATGTTGAACGTCCGCACGAACCACCCCGTGGCGCGCTTCTATGAAACGTACAATGAGCGCGCCATGGAGCGAGCACCATGATACACAATTCAGCCAGAGGCTGATGCGCCCTTGGCGCAAATCGAGCGCCTTCTTTGTGCACGCGAGTTGCGGTTGCCCGGCTCATTTGAGCAACAGAAGCTTCTTTGTGTCACGGTACGTTCCAGCCTGCAGTCTGTAGAAATACACTCCGCTCGGTAGATTGGCAGCGTTGAATCTCACGGAATGGTTGCCCGCGGTTTGGCGTTGATTGACCAATGTTTCGACTTCCCTTCCGAGAACATCGAATACTTTCAAGACGACAAGCTCATTCGTCGGTAATTGATAACTGATAACCGTGCTCGGATTGAACGGATTCGGGTAGTTTTGCTGAAGCTGGAACTCAGCGGGCAGACTACCCTGATCGTGCACAGCAGTGACCAACCTGCCGGCATTCAACGCCTCGTCCATGCTCTTATATTCCGCAGTTCTCTGAGCGAGCCACGCTGCCTTTTGAGCCGGGAACCAGTTCAAGTCACCAAGAGGGAAATGACCGAGACCGGCTGTTTGTAGGTCAGCATCACTGTAAGAAAGATCGACAAGGGTCGGCCAGTCGGATTTGAGAAAATCGTTCGAGCCTGTGTTGATCAGTCGCCAGGTTGGCAATGCAGCCACACTGTTTGAATCTACAGTTGCAAGAGCAAAAGTTTTTAAATTTGCAAGCTGGGTTGTAAATAGATCTTTTGTATCGGTAAAAGTAGGCAGCTTGTTCTTCCATGTGTCTGAAACACAATAAGAATATGGTGTAGTACTGAAACGCCCTAAATGTTTGAACATACTATCGGTTCTTGTATTCATTATTATCTTTTGCGATCGCCAGTTAGTTGCACCGTTAACTTTATTGGCATTCAATATCGAATCCATATTAGCTAGCGATGGATCCCAATAAACAAGATTATCCTGGCATAAGAATTTTCTAGGTGTATTGCTTGCAACATCGGCACTATCGGGATAAACATTAACAAGACCCATAGGCAGGTTATCCGGATCAGTTTCACCTACATCCAGAGTCGAAAGAATAGGGGCAAAACATTGTACATTGCAATTTACAAACATGTTATTGGTAAGGCTTACATTGCTCTGGTAGCCGGGATTCATGAATGTATAACCGGCACAGTTAACAAAGGTGTTATGATTGAAAATTATTCTCTTGAAATGAAAAGAATAATAAGAAGCTAGATAATCCCTCAATCTATAAATGCTGCCCTGACCCATAATGTGTGTGCAGTTTTCAACAAGCAATGTATCCAAATCGGAAAAACAATCAAGTACGCCGCCGCTACGTCTGCAGGGCCAACCATTCATATTTACAAAATAACAGTTTCTTAAAGTCACGTTATAATTTGCTTTGGTAATGAAAAGGAAGTCTTTTATTAAATGTTCAATCAAACAATTATCAAAAGTTATATTTAAGTTTTCGCTAACCGGATTTATAAAGCTGTAGCTTATAAATCCCTTCGGTGACAATTGCATAATATTGCAGTTCTTTACGATAAGGTCGTGAGTAACATTTATAGCAGCAGCATTCGGGGAAAGAAACCCTTCCGTTGAATCAACTCCACAGATCAGCGGAGGACGTGAAGCCGCATTTTCATTTTTTACTATTGAAGTATTGTCCTCTCCAACAATAACAGTATTTCTAAGTGTTGTTGGGTTTTTTCCAAGTGGATAATACCCATTTGCCTTCAGCTCATAGACACGCCCTGCCGGAACATTTCCGGTATCCAAAGTCATTGACCAGTACAATGAGTTCTGTTGATTATTCATATCATAATAATCTTTGATTACAAGGGTGTCCCCTTTTACTTGATTGACATAATCACTCAAGGTTTGGGAAAAAACCGAAGCTATCGGCAGAAGAAGAGACACCGTGAAAAGTAATAGTACCTTTTTCATAAGAACCTCCTTGTTTCGCAAAAACGTACACCACAATTCTCAACATTTCCATTAATTTTCGCTGAATTGCGGAATAAATCGCCCAACTGCGGAAAATCATATTGAAGATCACAAAATAAAAATTACCAGATACTCTTTCTCAACTTCGCTGCATATGTTCGACTTACCCTCACTTTAGATTTATCCTTCAAAAAAACCACAAACCCTCCTTCGCCATCTCCATTAAAGTAATCGATTGAGTTTGCTGCAATAATATAGGAACGATGTATACGTACAAACTGGTTAGGATCTAATCTTTGTTCGAGTGCATTCATACTAAAGTTACAGAGATGAGTACCACTGTTGGTGTGTAATTGGGTATAGTCTCCATCAGCTTCAATCCATAAAATGTCATGCAGCTGAACCGAAATAATCTTCCTTCCAACACGGACAAAGATGCGTTTTAGATAATCTTCCGGCTCCTTCGATTGCTGCAGTACACGCAAAATCTTTTCTATCTCGTTATTGGGTTTTGCGCTTCGGTAAATTACTTTTTGAATCGCCTCAGAAAATCTTTTCCTATCATATGGCTTAAGAAGATAATCAATTGCATTTACCTCGAACGCTTTCAGCGCATAATCACCATATGCTGTTGTGAAAATGATTTGGGGTATGTAATCTATATGTTCTAGAACTTCGAATCCATCCATACCTGGCATGCGAATATCGAGAAACACTAGATCGGGTTTATCTTCGTTGATTGCTTTAACCGCTTGCCTGCCATTTCTACACTCTTCAACTATTTTTATTTCAGGAAAATCTTGGAGATATTCTTTAATCATTTTTCGGGCTAAAGGCTCGTCATCAACTATTATTGTTGAATAATATTTCCTCATTTTGAGGGCAGAAAAAAAGAAACTTCACATCCGGAATTCTTGATTGAACTAATTTTAAGCCTGGCTGAATCACCATAAATCCTTCGCAATCGAACATCAATGTTTTTCAAACCGATACCGTTCACTTCCGACAACGGATCAGTAGACGATAAACCCACACCCGTATCGGAAACTCGAAATACAACTACATCTTCATTCTTTTGAATTTGCACGGTAACCTTACCCCCTTCTTCAAGCGGTGCAATTCCGTGCTTAATTGCATTCTCAACAAGCGGTTGGAGAATCATCGACGGTAATGGAAATGCAGTGAGTGATTGATCGACCTTAAATTCAATTTCGAGTCTATCTCCCATTCTTTTCGATTCCAAATTAACGTAATCCTTAATAAACTGTAATTCCGCTCTTAACGGCACCAAGTCAATCTTAAAACCTTCTATCACGTACCTGAGCAAATCGGCAAGTTGTGAAATCATAGTACGTGTTTCTTCAACATTTGTTGAAACCATCGCACTAATGCTATTTAGTGTATTAAAGAGAAAATGAGGATTAATTTGCGATTTCAATGTTGCAAGCTCTTGCTCTTTCTGAAGAGCTGACAACTGCAATGCGATTCTCTCTTTAATACGCAGCTCCCTTAGGATTTCATATCCGTGGTACACAGCAAACTGTATGATATAAGCGAGCAAATTGAAATATAAAATCCAACTCATAACGTTTCGTACCGGTCCACCATACAATCCGGTTTTAAGCCACACATCTACATAATATTGATACGCGCTGTTCACAATTCCGTAGAGAGGGAAAAGAACAATATGCACAAGGACCTTCCAGTACCATTGTTTTTCATGCATCCAACGAATAACAATGAACCAGACCGGTACGCTTGTAATTAACTTCACTGCGCCGTGACATGTTTCCCAAAACAATACCTCTAAGAAAGGAATATGGTGAGGTTGAAGAACATGTGGAACAACATCAAGCAGTGTATAAATGGACCACATACCTATGACAAGGGTTACTCCTCGCTTCGTAATACGCGGCTTGGAAGATTCTCCCGATATTTCAACAGGAGAGGCGGTTCTTTTCGTTATTCTGTTATCCATCTATCAATATACTAGTGTGAACAACTATCAAAAGCTACTGCTTCTTTCATAAGAAGGTGTTTCACCCAACCATAATCCGGATTGATCTCCAACGCTTTCTCGAATGCTTTGCGCGCGAGGATTGTCGCGTTTCTGTCAAGATGTGCTAAACCTATCCAGGCGTATACCTGTTCGTTTCCCGGTCTGATCAACGTGACTCTCTTATCTGATAAGTACGTCATTGTTGCCGCTATTTGGTGCAATAACCTGCTCATTTCAAAAGCAAAAGCTTCTTCGCTGCATTGTAACTCCCAGCCTGAAGGCCATAGAAATACACTCCGCTCGAAAGCTTGCTTGCGTCAGATGTCACCGACTTGTATCCGGCGCTCTCATCCTTATTAGCCAGCGTCGCTACTTCTCTGCCAAGCGCATCATAGACCTGGAGAGTAACATGGCCGAATTCTGGAAGCTGATAGCTGATCACTGTTGTCGGATTGAATGGGTTCGGATAGTTCTGCTCAAGAACAGACCGTGAAGGCATACTGTTCCCGCGCTCCACAGAAGTTATCATCTCTGACAATGGTCTTCTCCACACGCCGCCGCCAAAAGTCCCCACAAAGAGATTCGTACCGCTAGTCGCCAAACAATTCACAATGCCACCATACGGTCCGTTGGTTTGTACCCATTGAGCGAAAATCGGGCTGGACCTTGCGCAAATAGCAGCATACAATGTGAGAATAGAGGCAAGTCTTTTCACAGGAGTATCACCCTTTCTGGCAGAATTGTAAAAGGGCAATTGCACATAACGGGGCACCGCTCGTCAGACTTCGCCACACTTTGGTGAGATGCACGACGAGCGCGCAAACGTGAACCTCAATTGCGAGCGCTTGCAGTCGCAGACATGGAGTACCTCTTCCACGGGAATCTCTTTGGGGCCGTAGTTCCGCGACGTTCTCGCAGCGAACTGTTTGTTGCGGAACAAGTGCAACAAAGCAATATTGCGTCGCTATTCGTTTTGGCAGCTCCTCCCGTCTTGCCTTTGCCGCTGCCTCTCACTATTTCGATGCCACTCCGCGTTGGTATGTCCGTGGTAGGCATCAGCAGTATAAGGTCTGAAAGGCAGTTTGGTTCTGAGCCAAGGAAAGCAAACCCCTCTAACCATGAAACCCCCGAATCTTTCGGGGTGGTACTCGGCGAGATGTTACGAAGAGTGGCTCGCAAAGTCAAGCGAAATTGCTATGCCGTCGAAGAACGGCATCTATCTCCCGTCACGTGAAGGCGCAGATAAAGCATCGTGATGGTAGGGGAGAGAAACTCCGCATCGCTGCTCCAACTACACCGGCTGGGTGTATTGATATTCATTCTTCATCACTTTGTCTCTCTGAAAGCCGGGAGGATGTTGGTCATAATCAGATTGATCGTTCCGTACCATTGATCGTTCGCCACGGACGTTGCGACTCCCGACCACTGGTTCGTTGCTACAACAACAAGGTTCGCATCAGGTACGACAACAATGAATTGTCCTCCCCATCCATTTGCGAATGCATAGCTCGCTCCATCATTCTGTCCGACCCACCAACAATAGCCGTATCCCGGCCCGTACGGCTGAGCATTGTTTGTAGAAATCTGAGAGCGAGTCATTTGGTCAATCCATTCTGAAGAAACGACTCTCTTGCCTCCGTACTCACCGCGATTGAGAACGAGCTCGCCGATCTTCACCATGTCGTGAGGCGTGATCTCCAATCCAGCAGCGCCGTTGTTATATCCTTGATGATCCACCTCCCAGTTTCTTTCTCCAATTTCGAGAGGATCGAACAGATACTCCCGGGCAAAATCCTTCGTCTGCCTTCCGGTGGCCTGAGATACGATGACAGACAAGAGGTGGAGAGCTCCTGAGTTGTATGCGAAGACCTGCCCGGGTTGAGCAACGAGCGGTCGATCGAGCATATATTGAACTTGGTTCGCCGAATTCACCCAGTTGTTATACTCAGAGGGTACTGCGAGCTCATTGCACAGAAACCCCCCACTCATTCTGAGCAGATGTCGGATTGTTATGCTCGCTTTGTCTTGCGGCATATTGGGGTACATGGGATGTAGAAAATCTCCCATCGGTTGATCAATTGACTGCATGTATCCCTTCTCGAGAGCGATGCCGACGAGAAGCGCGGTCACACTTTTTGTCACTGACCGGACATCATGAGTGACTTCAGCGCCACCGCCGTGAAAATATGCCTCCCTCATGATCGTGCCGTTATGCGAGACGACCAGGCTCCTTAGAT
>JBAWAH010000036.1:0-36609 GCA_049589195.1 Bacteroidota bacterium
TCTTCACTAGTCTCCTATCACAACGAAAATAAAGATTCCCCCTCTCAAAATCAATCGATATTCTAGTACGCGTGAGTTCCTGGGCTGAAGAGTGTTCCCAGGCCATACGTGATCGCTGCTTCGATGACCCCAACGGCTGTCATCTCGAGACCGCTCGCGATCCAGTTCCGCCCCGTGACAAATGTTTTTGATGCACCGATAATGAAGTGTGCCAGTGTGCTGATGACGAAGCTGGCGATGACCGCAGTCATTCCGGTGGCAAAGAAGAACGGCAGGACTGGGATGAGCCCTCCGACTGCTGTGGACAGTGCAGCGGACATCGTAGCCTTCAATGGTTTCGGAAATGTTGCCTCTGAGAGACCGAGCTCCTCGTGCGCGAGCGTCTTCAATAGCTGATCAGGCTGTTGCGTAAGCTGCTTGGCAAGCATCAACGACTGTTCTTCAGTAAACCCCTTGAGTTGATAGAACAGTTTAAGCTCCTCTTGTTCCTCTTCAGGATTCTCCTCGATTTCACGCCGTTCACGTTCGATCTCTGCCTCGTATATTTCTCTCTCTGATTTGGAGGCCAGGTATGCTCCCGCGCCCATGGAGAGAGAACTTGCGAGCATCCCTGCCAGACCGGCTATGAGTACGACCTCACTGCCACCAGTGTATCCCGCCATGCCTGACACAATTCCAAACGTCGCGCCGAGCCCGTCGTTGGCACCGTAAATAGCTTGGCCGATCCATCCCCCTGCACCATGAGCATGCCACTTTTCGCGTTTGAGGATGGAATCGAGGCGGACTTGAGGAGCCTCCGGTGTTGCCATCGAGGCGAGGACTTTTGAGTGGACTCGTTCTTCACGCTCCACTTCAGCCATTGCAACTTTGTCTTTCTTCTCTTCGAAAAGTGCAGCCTCCTTCTCATAGGCTGCAGTATCACGGTCTTCCGTCTCCTCGAGGCGTTTCGCCGCATTCTGAGTCCCGCTCCGAACGAGTATCCATCGCCGCAATCGGTTCGCAAGAGCCTCTTTGAATTCAGGCACTTCGCTGCCAAGTTCTCGAAGCCTTGCCTGCCACCGTTCTGCGTGCTGTTCCTCAGCCTCTGCAAGCTTGATCAGAATCTTCCTTCGATCCGCGTTCTGTTCTCGGTCTGCGAGAGCGCGGTACGTCTTTGCGCCCTCGATCTCTCTGCGCCAGCTTGCCTGCAGTGTCTTTATGAGTTGTTCGTTCGTCGCCATTGGCCGATTCTCTTGTGGATCAGAAGCCTCCCTTGACCTCTATGAGAGCTCCATTGATGGAACGAGCTTCATCCGAGCACAGAAAAGTGATGAGTCCCGCAACTTCCTCCGGCTTCACCCATTTGGAGTAATCTGCATCGGGTGTAGAGTGCACATTCGCCTCAGTGACAATGACGCTTGGAGCAATCACATTGACGGTGATGTCCGTGCCCTTGACTTCCTCTGCTGCTATTTTTGTCAAAGTGACCACTGCAGCTTTCGAGATGCCGTATGCTCCGCGGCCTGCAGAAGGGCTTATGGCGGCCATCGCAGAGATGTTGATAATCCGGCCGCTACCTTTCTTCCGCATGATCTTGAGCGCCTCTCGAGTGCACAGGAATGCAGACTTCAGGTTCAGATTCATCATGTATTCCCAATCTTTCAACTGAAGCTGCTCGATGGGAGTTTTTTCCAAGTACCCGCCAGCAATGTTGAGCAAGTAGTCCACGGTGCCAAACCTCTCGACCGTACCACGGAATGCCGACTTGACCTGCTCTTCATCCGTGACATCTGCCTTGAACAACGCCAACTTTGTTTTCTCGGCCTTTGGGGGTCCAGGAAGAGAGGCTGCTTGCTCATCATGGATGTATGTGATCGCGAGAGCCGCCCCCTCTGTGTAAAGAGCCTCGGAAACGACACGTCCCAACGCTCCCGTCCCCCCTGTCACAAAAGCGACCTTTCCGCTGAACCTTTCTACCATGATATTTTGTTGTGAGTTTGCGCGCTAGTCTGATCCGTTAGAGAATATAGAGTATAATAGGCAATTTGTCAAAATCTCATTAGCCGAAGCATGCAATCGGCTTGCATTTTAGAGGTCAAAGGCGTATAATATCACCGATGTTCAGAAAGACTCTTGCAGCCCTCCTAGCTCTAACTTACGCGCTGACGATTCCGGTCTTGTTGGCTGTTCACATCCACCCCTTGGGGATCGGGAGCGGCGTTCAAGCATTCTCTGTCGCGACAGCAGGGTCCCAGCACGCAACCTCTGATGTCTCTGAGTCCACATCGTGCCAGCTCTGTTCGCGACTGACTTCCATTGGTCTGCCTCAGCTCGATCCGAGCTTGATCTCTCTACAGAAGTTTCCGCAGAGTTTCCATCCGTCCGAGACAACCACAATTTCCTTGCTCCTTTTCCGCTCTGTCGATCTCAGAGCTCCTCCACTTGGTCCCGTTGCCTAAGTGCTGTGCCTGTTTTCATTTTGTCTGACCACCTGATGTGGGAAGCTGTTTTCCTTTAGTCCCGCAGTTGTCAAGAATGGAGGAACAAAAGGATGCGCTACAGATTTTTGATTTTGGTTGTGGGATTGTTCTGCCTAGTGGTTGGCCGAACCTCTTTGATGGCTCAGGCTTCAGCCGATTCTGTGGGAAAGCGAATTGAGGATTTGCGGAAAGAGTTGGATCAGGTGAAACAAGAGATAGCTGATCTGAGGAGTCTTCAGTCCGCTATACCACAAAGTCAGAGCGATGAGCTTGAGCGATTGGAAGACAGCCTCGATCGGCGCTTGCGTGAGCTTGAGAATAAAATCGATGCAGTTTCACGTGCCAGTGCACCAACAGCGTTCAACCCTCGCATGACTGCCTCCCTGAACGTTGCAGCACGAGCTGACGACAACACCGTCTATGACTCGCAGGGGGAGACGGAGATTCAGAATCGTCCCTTTCTGAGAACGGTTGAACTTGATCTGCGCGCGCCCGTCGATCCGTTTGCCGAGGCGGTAGCGATCATTTCTCTTGAGGATGAAGCCGGCAAAGGATTCGGGATCGATGCGGAAGAAGCCTATGGTCTCATCAAGCGAATACCTGTCCTCGAGACCGCACCGCTTGGGGTGAAGATCAAAGTGGGGAAATTCCGAGCACCCTTCGGCGTGGACAACATGCTTCACATGCACGACCTGCCGTGGACAACGCGCCCCTTGGCTGTCACAAAGTATTTAGGGACGGAACACGGAGAGTTCTTCGAATCAGGATTCAACCCAATTGGGATCGATTTCGATTTCTTTCTTCCGAATCCGATTCCGTCGTCGACTCTCGAAATGAATCTCGATCTCCTTCGTGCAGGGGATCTCGGTCTTTCACAACGGACCTCCGGCAAACAGCCTGCCTATCTTGCTCATCTGAATTGGTCCCGTGATTGGGAGAACGTCCATCTGCTCACGCTGGGTCTCAGCGCATATCGCGAAGATGGATCGCCTTCAACCTACTTGTATGGTGCAGACATTACGTACAAATGGAGCCCAGTGGAGCGTCGTGATATTCATTCGTTTGTGCTGGGTGGCGAGATTTTCCTGGGCCGGAACATTCTGAGAAACGAACTGGATCTGAATCATGATGGAGTTCCGGACCTAATTCAAGATGTCACCAATAAGCCCCTCGGATGGTTCGCGTATGCGCAGTACCAGCTCTCTTGGTGGGTCTATCTTGGCGGAAGATACGAAGTCGTCGACGAGCCGACGAATGATAAGCTGAACACAAAGGCTGTGAGCGGCTACCTGAGTTATTACACTACGGAGTTTCTTCGGTTCCGGCTGGGTGTCGAGCGTCGGATAACAGACCTGCCCGAGCACAGGACTGTCACCTCGGGTCTGTTTGAGATCAACTTCGTTTTCGGCTCTCATCCGACGGAGCCCTATTGGGTATCACGATAATCATTTAATGCCTTGGAGAACAAGATGAGAAAACTCATTCTGCTGTTTGTCACTCTTAGCTTCTGCGTCGTCGGCTTGAGTCAAGGCCTACCCGCTCAGAAGAAGATGAAAGTCGTCACAACGCTAGGGTATCTGAAATACGTCACGGAGCAAGTCGGTGGAGATCGTGTTGACGTTACGGCGCTCGCGAATCCGAAACAGGATCCCCACTACGTGACTCCCACGCCGCGGATGAATGAGGTCGCGAACGGAGCCGATTTCTTCATCGAGAACGGTTTGAGCCTTGATTTATGGGCGAAGAACGTCATCGACGCTTCGGGGAACCCGCGCATTCAGCCGGGAAACTCCGGACATCTCGTCGCCACGATCAATGTGCCGGTGAAGGAGCTTCCAACCGAGATCTCGCGTGCGTGGGGTGATATCCATCCACAGGGGAATCCGCACATCTGGCTCGATCCCCTGAATGTCAGGATTGTTGCCGAGAACATAGCAAATCGGTTGAAGCAGCTCGACCCGTCTGCTTCGGATTACTATCAGAAACAGCTTGATGATTTCAAGTATCGACTTGACGTTGCACTCTATGGTGAAGAACTGATGAAGATCATTGGAAAGAAAGCCGGGGACATCCTGACGCGAAAGACTCGCAACGATGAACTGATGGATTGGCTCGTGTCTCGGAAACTCGACGGGAAGCTGGGTGGATGGATGAAGACGGCGATGCGTATTGAGGGGCGAAAGGTGGTAACGTATCACAAGACCTACATTTATTTCGCGGATCGCTTCGGACTGAACATTGTCGGTGAGCTGGAAGAGAAGCCCGGCATCCCTCCTCCCCCGCAGTACCGCGATGCGGTCGTCGAGTTGATCAAGCGTGAGGGAGTGAAAGTCATTCTCAACGACAACTTCTATTCCCGGGAGGCTGCCGACTATGTTGCCAGCAAGACCGGGGCAAAGGTTGTCATCACTTACGTCGATGTCGGCGGGTCGGAAGACACCCAGACGTACGAGAATCTTATTACCTTCTTACTCGAGCAAATAGCAGCGGCACTTGCATAAACCCACTTGAACCAGAGGAGATAATGGAGCAGATCTTCTACTTTCCGGAGACAATGATTTGGCCATTACTGGCCTGTCTCGTCCTCACCGGGATTCACGTCTATCTTGGAGTCCATGTCATCGCGCGTAAAGTCATCTTTGTTGACTTGGCACTCGCTCAAATTGCTGCCCTGGGCACTGTAACTGGAGTTCTCTTGGGCTACGAGGTTGGGAAGGATATAAACCAGCTCTACCTGTACTCTCTTGCTTTCACGTTCTTTGGTGCCTTTGTTTTTTCGATGACTCGGATGCGGGGAGAGAAAGTCCCTCACGAGGCGATCATCGGAATTGTCTATGCCGTAGCCTTTGCAGCAACGATCCTCGTCCTCGCCCGGAGTCCTCTTGGCCCTCAGGAACTTGATCGAATTATCAAAGGAGAGCTCCTCTGGGTGCAAGGACACCTCGTCATCAAGACCGCGATACTCTACGCAATCGTCGGCACCTTCCATTACATTTTCCGGAAGCGGTTCATCGCGATCTCAGTGCACCCAGAGAAAGCCGAACAAGACGGAATCAATGTGCGATTGTGGGATTTCCTCTTCTACATGTCGTTCGGTTTTGTGATCACAAGTTCAGTCGCAATTGCAGGGGTTTTCTTGGTGTTCAGCTATCTCGTCATTCCTGCTGTCGGTGCGATGCTGTTGGCAGAGAAAATCAGCACTCGGTTGACCATAGGTTGGGTTGGCGGTGCCATCATCAGCTTCATTGGTGTGAAGCTCTCGTGGCACACGGGGCTACCGACCAGTCCACTGATTGTCTGCTTACTTGCGATTACTCTTGTGATTGCCGCAGTCATCAGGTATCTGCGCGTGGCTCCCAGCCGGACCAGAGCAGTCTTGAATCTCATTGCGTCCGCAGCTTTGTTTGGGCTCTTCTACGCTGGCGTGTTGTTCTTTGCCAAGCGAGAAGAGGATCCGTACGAGCACACTGTGCATATGTTGGAGAGCAAGCTGGCAACTGATCGGACGATCGCAATCGGCAAGCTCGGTTCCTTTCCCGATCGGAAGAATGAGTGGCTCCCACTTCTTCTTAAGCGACTCGGCGATGATGATGCTGAAGTTAGAAAGGCTGCTGTCGTGGAGATTGCTGTGGCGAAAGATCGCACTGCCATTCCCCAACTGATTCCCCTTCTACACGACCGCTCGAGCGATGTTAGGGACGAAGTCGTCAACACATTTCGCGTCCTTGGTGATACATCGGTTGCAGGCGCTCTCATTTCCTCGGCGAGTCAGGAAGACGACCCGGAAATGAAGATCGAGTTTCTGGAGACCGCACTTGGGCTTGGCGAGGCAAGAGCAATCCCTCTCCTGATCGGCTTAGCTGAGTCAGGCGGTCTGTTTGGGAGCGATGCGTTCGACGAGTTGCAGAAGCACGTCGACCCGAAATTTAAGGACGGCGATGTTGGTGGCGTGAAGAAGTGGTGGGAAGAGAACCGCAACCGGGTTGGGTTCGATGCTCAGACGAAACGGTTTCTGGCAAGATAGTGTTTAACTTGCAGACGGGCGTGCACCTGGCAGTGAGATGTGTTGTCGAAATGACGCCGCCATCTGAATAATCCATAATTTGAAGGTAACACTATGCGTCAACTAATCCTAGCAGTTGTTCTGGCTGTTCTGTTCTCTGCCGGTTCGGTCGCGCAGCAGGCACAGACAGCGTCGACGTTGAAAGTCGGGGACCTAGCACCTGACTTCGCTCTCCCCTATGCGACGAAGGACACGATTGTCTTCGCGCCACCTCTCAAGCTTTCCGAGGAGGTTGGGAAGCAAAACATCGTCCTTGCCTTCTACCCGGCTGATTGGAGCGGAGGGTGCACGAAGGAAATGTGCACAATCCGGGACGACTTCTCCAACCTGGAGAACCTGAATGCGGAGATTCTCCCGATCAGCGGAGATTATGTTTTCACGCATGAGGAATGGGCGAAGCACCACAATCTCCAGTTCAAGATGCTGAGTGATCATAGTCATGCGGTGGCAAAGAAGTACGGCAGTTACAATGATCTCTCTGGGTTCAATAAGCGGACAGTGTACGTTATTGATAAGACTGGAAAGATTGCATACATGAACCTCCAGTACAACGTCGGAACTCCTGATGACTTCCAGAAACTCAAAGAAGTCCTGGCAAGCTTGAAGTAAACAGCCTCTTGGATCTGCGCGTGAGTGCAATCAGTTCTCGAATGCGGATCCGCAACCCCCGGAGCTTTGTCCTTGCCGGCGTCTGCATCCTTCTCCTCGTTACATCGAGAGGAGGATGGAGCGCGGTGGCACTCCAACTATCGACACTTGGCCAGGTCAAGTCCGTGCCCAATGATTTGAGAAACGAAAGAAGTCCATATCTCCTCTCGGCAGCTCACCAACCTGTGAATTGGTTGCCGTGGGGTGACGAAGCGTTCCGGAGGGCGAAGAGCGAGGATAAACCTATCCTTCTCGACATCGGGGCAGTCTGGTGCCATTGGTGTCATGTGATGGATAGCGAGAGTTATGAGAACTCAGAGGTTGCGAAGGTCATCAACGAGAATTTCATTCCCATAAAAGTCGACCGGGATGAGCGCCCCGACATTGATGCACGCTTGCAGACTGCAGTGAGCGCCATCTCCGGCCAAGGCGGCTGGCCGCTCACTGCGATGCTCACTCCAGACGGCAAGGTCTTTTATGGCGGAACGTACTTCCCTCCTGATGATCGGTATGGCAGACCCGGGCTGAAGCGAGTTCTTCAGACTCTTGCCGAGAAGTACAGGACTGAGAGAGGAAAGATTCTTGAGAGTGTGGAGGAGCTTTACGTCAACCTCAAGAAATCAAGCGAGAGTTCGCTGAATGGGACGGGACTCTCAGAAACAATCGTGGACAGTGCATTGAGCAGCATCTCGAATGCATTCGACATCCGCAATGGTGGATTCGGTTCCTCTCCGAAGTTTCCTCATGCCAGTGCAATCGAATTCCTTCTCTGGCGGTACTCACTGACGGGTGAGAAGTGGATGCTCACGATTGTTGATTCCACGCTCAAAGCGATGGCCAAGGGAGGCGTGTACGATCAACTGGCGGGTGGCTTTCATCGCTACAGCACAGATGAGCGATGGATCGTCCCTCACTTTGAGAAAATGCTCTACGACAACGCCGAGCTTTTGAAGAATTACGTTCACGCCTATCAAGCAATGGGTGATGAATCCTTCAAGGAGACAGCACTTAGCCTCATCTCTTTCGTCAACACAGTTCTCTCGGATCAGGAGAACGGCGGTTTCTACGCCAGCCAGGATGCCGACATCGGCATGAAGGATGATGGGGACTACTTCACGTGGACGAACGAAGAAGCGAGGAATGTCCTCACTCCCGACGAACTCGAAGTCATCTCAATGCACTACCACTTGGATGGTGCCGGCGAGATGCACACGTCGGATCGGCACGTGCTCTATGTGGCCAAGGATGCTGGGGAGATTGCTGATTCGTTGAAGAAAGCCGAGTCGGAGGTCAAAAGCCTTCTTCATTCAGCGAAGGAAAAACTCCTGAAAGCGAGATTGCAGCGGAGGACCCCGTTTGTTGATCCGACCGTCTACGCTAACTGGAATGGCATGATGGTCTCGGCTTACTTGGAAGCCTACAAGGCATTCAATCAGAAATCTTATCTTGAGTTTGCCCTGAAGACTTTGGATCGGATCATCAGCGAGGGAGTTAGCCCGACGTTCGATGTAGCCCACTCGGTTGGACAAGCGACGAAAAGTTCTTATCTTGAGGATCAAGTTCAGGTAGCCTCCGCCCTTCTCGACGCGTATGAAGTCACAGGCGCGGACAAGTACCTTTCCCTGGCTGAGAAAATCATGAGGCGAACGATCGAACGGTATTGGGACAAGGAAGCTGGCGGATTCCTCGATGTGCCTCAGGAGGACACGACTTTGGCCGTTTTTGAGCTTCCTAACAAGCCAATTCAGGACTCGCCTAGCTCTGGAGCCAACGCCGTGGCGATTTTCGCTCTAATCCGCTTAAATCAGTTCACCGGGGAAGACTCATACCGAACCACTGCCGAACGAGCTCTGAAGCATTTTGTCCCGGTCTGCAAGGACTACGGGATCTTTGGCGCGACTTTCTTTCACGCTCTCGATGTCTTCCTCAATCCCCCTCCACATGTTGTAGTCATCGGAGACAAGAACGACCCAAGGACACTTGAGCTGCACGAAGTGGCGCTTCGGACACATCGCCCGAATGTGATCGTGCAGTCCTATGATCCAAAAGAATCCTCAACCGTGAAGCTCCCATCTGTCGTCGCGAGCATGATCACGGATGCAGGCCGACCTGTTGCTTATGTCTGCACGAGCTTTGTCTGTGCACCGCCCGCATACGACGTTGCAACACTTGCAAGGACACTGAAGTCGTTTGGCACTCGCTCGACGTTGAAAGCCGATAACTGAGAATCTGGAAGGGGGATGAAGCGCATGAACGAGATAACAGAATTCATGGGAAACGATCATACGCGGTTGGATGAAATGTTCAAACAATTCCGGGCTCTGAAGAATCAAGACCTGAATCGCGCCAGAGACGTCTTCTCTCGCTTCAAGTCAGGGCTGGAAAAGCACATCGTCATGGAGGAATCGATCCTCTTCCCCATCTTCGAACTGCGGACAGGAATGCATAGCAGCGGACCCACATTTGTCATGCGAATGGAACATCGCGAGATCAAGGACTATCTCCAGAAAATTCAGACCTCGATATCTGCCGACGACACAAATACGGATGATTTAGAGAGGGACCTCGCCCAGGTACTGACATCACACGACGATAAAGAGGAAAACATACTCTATCCGTGGATTGATATCTCGATCAATGCAGAGGAAAAACGATTGTTGCTTGAGAGGATGAAAGCGTAATTCGCGGCGAGCGGCACATCCACGGAGTTTCATTCCTAAAGCACAGGCGTGCACCAACCTAGAAACCACCATCCAGGAAACCGACCATGATTCAACGGCTTTTGAAGAAGCGAGCAGTTCGGAATCTTCTTTTTTCTGTCATCATGTGTTCTGTCGCTTCGGTCGTTCACGCTCGACAGACCATGGGTGACACTTTGATCTTCCCGAACGAGAAACATTTCACAGACATCAAGCAGATCACGTTCGGCGGCATCAACGCTGAAGCGTACTTTTCATTTGATGAGAAACAAATCATCTTCATGTCCATGCGCGACTCGTTGAAATGCGATCAGATCTTCACGATGGATGTCGATGGGCAGAACGTGAAAATGGTGAGCACCGGAAAAGGAATCACGACGTGCGCATATTTCTACCCGGATGGGAAACACATCCTGTATTCATCTACCCACCTTGGCGGAGACGAGTGCCCTCCAAAGCCCGACAAATCGAAGGGCTATGTCTGGGGCGTCTACAAGTCGTATGACATCTTGATGGCAAACAGCGACGGCACGGACCTCAAACGCTTGACTGATACCGACGGCTACGATGCTGAGGCTGTGATCTCCCCCGCTGCAAACAAGATTGTTTTCTGCTCGGCTCGTGACGGGGATCTCGAGCTTTACACGATGAACCTCGACGGCAGTGATCAAAAGCGATTGACGCATGACTTGGGTTATGATGGCGGGCCGTGGTACTCATGGGATGGGAAGAAGATCGTCTACCGCGCTCATCATCCGACAGACTCGGCTGAGGTCGCGGAGTACAAGTCTCTTCTCGCGAACGGTTTGGTCAAGCCTGAGAAGGTAGATATCTTCCTCATGGACTCGGACGGAAGCAACATCCGGCAGCTTACGGATAATGGCAAGGCGAACTTCGGTCCCTTCTTCTTCCCCGACGACAAGCGGATCATCTTCTCCTCGAATATGAATGACCCGAAGGGGCGGAATTTCAACCTGTTCAAGATCAACGTAGATGGAAGTGAGTTAGAGCAAGTCACGTTCGCTGGCGGGTATAATTTTTTCCCGATGTTCACGCATGATGGGAAGAAGTTGATCTTCATCTCGAGCAGAAACGCAAAATCGCGGTACGAGTTTAATGTCTTCATAGCAGATTGGGTGGATTAGTCTGTGACACTGTCTGGGAAGGTTGCTCTCGTCACCGGAGGCTCGAAAGGTCTGGGCAAAGCAATTTCGCTCGCCTACGCTCGTGAGGGTGCTTCAGTTGTCGCGTGCTCACGCAACCCTGCCAACTTGCGCAAGGTGGAACGCGAGCTTTCCGCAATTACATCCTCGTATTTACTCCTCCCTGTTGATGTCGGCAACTCTGAGCAGGTCAGGAAGCTTGTTGAAGATGCGCTGGCCCGGTTCAAACGAATCGACATCCTCGTGAACAACGCCTCTCTTCTCGGACCGCGTGTTGAGGTTGTGAAATACCCGGAAGATGAGTGGCGCACGATCGTCGAGGTGAATCTGTTTGGGGCATATCTTGTCTCCAAGCGAGTGTCACAAGTGATGATGAACCAAAGGAGCGGATCAATCATCAACGTTACATCGTCCGTGGGAAGACAGGGTCGTGCGCGATGGGGAGCGTATGCTGCCGCCAAGTTCGGGCTGGAGGGGCTGACTCAAGTACAGGCAGATGAGCTCAAGCCCTACAACATCCGAGTGAACTCCGTAAATCCCGGCGCAATGGCGACTGAGATGAGACGTGCTGCCTATCCTGACGAAGATCAATCGAAGCTAAAGAAACCTGAGGAGACGATGGATGTCTATCTCTACCTCGCCTCGGACGGATCGATGGGGAAGACTGGAGACGCGTATGAGGCACAGAGTTTTGTCAAGCCTTAGTAGACTGACCATCTCCATGCCTCTCCCTCCTTGTGGCGAAGCTTACCAAGCGGTTTGTCACACTGAGCGAAGTCCCGACGCCGCACAGTCGGGACGGAGTCGAAGTGCAGAATCTTGCGTGGAATCGCCTTCGACTTCGCTCGCGGACATCGCTCGCTGCGCTCAGGCTGACGGAGATCTTTCTTTTTGGACAAGCTCACGGAATCTCTTCGCCAGATTTGCTACCGGGGGCCAGATAGCTTGGCCTACAGTTCTTCTCTGCGTTACTCTCATCTTCCTGAACTCCTGCGCCTCCACGAAGCAGTACCCTGCCGGTTCATTCACAATCGACGGTGTGATGAACCACACCAATGTGGAAGGCGGCTGTTGGGTTTTCAGGACAGCCGACGGCCAGAACTACGAGTTGACAGGAGAAGCCGCCAAGGAGTTGTTGCGCGAAGGTCTCCGAGCCGAGATTGTTGTTAGGCCGCGGAGCAACCTCAAGAGCGTCTGTATGGTCGGAAAGATTGTCGAAGTCCTCGAGATAAAAGAAATCCATTCTGATTCCTCTCCGCGGTGACCATTCTTTCTGTCCCCTTTTAGACGCCGAACCAGGTTCAGCCTGACATAGCCCGCTGTTTACATCCCTCCTGTTGCCACGACTGCACTTCTCCCCTATCAAGCGTCGTGCTGAACTCGTTTCAGCACCTTTCCTTGTCGATACCTAGACGCCGAACCAAGTTCGGCGTGACTCAACCTGCTGTTCGCATCCCTCCTGTTGCTCGTTATTCCTCTCAGGTTTCGGAAGCTGGTGGTGAGAAACGCAGAGAAGTGGTTGACCTTCAGCGGAGGTTTGTGTACCTTCGAGTAGAATTGGACCGTGGGTTTCGTTCAACGTGATCGCTAAACAGCTCAGGGAATGTTTCTGTCTTAGGGATCAGTGAAAACCGAGAACTAGTCCGAGATTCGAAATCATGATTCAGCACCTGCGCATTGACCAGCCACCACTTATAAACTCTCAGACTCTGTCTGACTTGGGCCGAGTGAACATCCTGACGGGGCGCAACTCGAGCGGAAAGTCGACAATCCTGAGGAGTATTCTGGAGAAACCCGAGGCAGGGATCACTTATCGACGATTGCCAGAGACAGAATCCAGAATCCGTTCTGGAATCCCCGACTATACTAAACCTAGTGAACGCGACATCGACGACTGGGTGTCCGAGATCTTGGACATTCTTGACGGGACGACACTCTTTGCAGGTTCTGTGAACGAGGCCTATGAATTGGTGGACAAAGCTCAGAAATCATCCGCTGCGAGCGGATATAGTCTCGTCACCACTGTTCGTCAAATAGCAAATGCTCTCGTTTCTCTGACGCCAGAAGGTGGTAAGCCGGTGCTGCTGTCTCCTAAGAGACGCCTACCCTACGAAACTGAAGCAAATGTGATGCACAAGCTTGACTCTGAGGCAATTGGTGCACTATCCCGATTGTTCTATCTCAAGAACCAAATGCCGGATAGCCTCGACAGGAGAATATTCGATAAAATTCATGAAAGCTTCCGTGAGATCACAGGCAGTGAATTTCACGTTCAAGTGCTTGGTGACAGGCATCCTCCTGGGATTCAGCTACAGTTCAGACGAATAGGTGGTTCTTGGATCGTTGCGCAAAATGAAGGCCTAGGACTTACGGAAGTCCTATCAATCCTCCTTTATTCGCTCGACGGCACTCATCAGTTGTTGCTAATCGAAGAACCTGAGAATCATCTCCATCCCGACTTTCAACGAAGATTGCTCTCCTTCTTGAATTCAGTTGAGGATCGGCAATTCATTCTTACCACACACTCTCCCGTATTCCTCAATCCAACCATGGTCGATCGGATTTACTTGTGCAAATATGAGGGGGCAGAGATAAAAATTGATGATCACACAAGCCGAATGGATGCTCTGTCCGATATTGGAGTGCTGGCGATAGATAATTTGACTTCAGATGTTGTTCTCATGACCGAAGGGAAAAATGACATAATTGTCATTGAGCATATTGTCAGGAAATGGTTAAGTGCTTCTCCTGCCGCATCCATTTCCCCAGTGTTCCTTTCTGGGTCAATGATGATGTATTTCGATCCCACGCCATTCGCCGAAAATCGGAATACGTTTGCATTGTTGGACCGCGACACGACGAACAGTTCCGCGCAAAAAGCTTTTTTGGCAGCTTGTCATAAGATAAGTCTAATTCCTACGCAGCTCACCAGATATTGCATAGAAAACTACTACACACTTGATGCACTTCGCGCGACGTTCGGAGACCTCATCCCCAGCGAAGTCAAAGCACTTGACAATAAGATTCCACCTTGGAAACAACTGGCAGATGCAATTCACGATGAGAATTGGTGGAAGGGTGAACTCAAGAGTGCTAGAAGGATTTCCCGGATCATGCGTCACATGGCTGATTCGGATCTTGAAGGAACCGACCTCTTTGATTTCTGCAAGAAGATCAGGTCTACAATCTAGGTCACTGGCGGAACGCTTCGCCTAGCTGCATAAGATTCTTTGAAACGGAAAAAGTCCCCGCCTACGAAGAGCGGAACCCTTGCACTACTCGAGAAGCGGGCGAGATTCTCTACAAGCGGACAGAGATCTCGGGCCGATGAACTCGGGTCGGAGTTAGCTCCAGTTCGGCAGGTAGCAAACACCGGAATACCCATGGAAGGACCGTGAGACACCTAACTGTGCGATAGACTTTGCAACGTAACCAGCGCCTCCCCGAAGGGGTCCTTTCCCAAGGGGATTCTCCAAAGGAGTCCTTTCCCGAAGGGATCCTCCAGAGGAGTCCTTCGGACCTTTGGGACGGACCTTCGGAACGGAAAAGCTGACCGCAAGATCGGTTCGTGATACTTAAAGTTTTTTGGTGTTTGTATTTTCGCTCGGCATTTTGTTGAAGGCATTAGTCCTAAATAACATTGCTGCAAACTGCGCTTACAAAAAAAAACAGTTTGCTTAATCATCGGCGGTTGCAAAGAGTCTGGCTTCCCTGTTTCTGCCCTCGTTAGAACTACGGCGGACAAGTTGGGCGGTGGGTTAGTTGCAAAGCCGTTAGGAGGATCGAAATGAAAACAAAAATAATCCTATTAACACTTCTATTGAACCCATTTATGTTTATTGATTTATTAGCTCAAACAATGCCTCTCGTCTATGACGTTGAGAACACGGGTGCGGACTATCCTAATCCACCTATACCATCATTTAATCAACTCCCAACCATCCAGGCCTTACCCGACCCGTTTGAGTGGGCCGATGGTAGAGGCCGCATTTCGAACTTCTCCGATTGGCAGTACCGGCGTGCCGAGATCAAAGCTCAGATCGAAAACTATGAGATTGGAACCAAGCCGGCTGTTGATATTGCATCACAAGTTACTGCCAGCTACTCTGGTAACACACTCACGGTGAATGTAACTGCGAATGGACAGACGCTCACGCTGACTTGCGCTGTTGTCCTCCCGTCGGGGAGCGGCCCCTTCCCTGCAGTGATCGGTATGCTTCAAAGTATCCCGTCTACCGTCTTTAGCAGTCGCAATATTGCACAAATCACTTTCAACTATAATCAGGTGACGACTGATGGCAGTGCGAACAATACGAATCCCTACTACCGGCTTTACCCTTATCTAAACATTGATAATACGGGACAATACAGTGCATGGGCTTGGGGAGTCAGCCGAATAATCGACGGGTTGGAGCTGGTTCAGAATGTTCTCCCGATAGATCTAAAGCACATAGCCGTTAGCGGTTGCTCCCGTGGTGGCAAAATGGCACTCTTTGCTGGGGCGCTTGATGAGCGTGTTGCACTTACAATTGCCCAGGAGTCGGGTGGCGGTGGCGCCACGTCGTGGCGATACTCGCAATCCGAGCCTAATGGTACCGTGGAGAAGATAGATAATACAGATTATAATTGGTTTAGGAATTCGATGAACCAATTCTCCGGCAACAATGTTTCGCGCCTCCCAGAGGATCACCATGAGTTAATGGCAATGTGTGCACCCCGTGCGTTGTACGTTACGGCAAACCCGGATTTTACATGGCTGTCAAATCCGTCGTGCTACGTCTGTAGTAAAGCTTGTCAGCCGGTCTATAGTACTTTAGGCATAGCCGACAGGTTCGGCTTTTCCGTTGTGGGTGGACATAACCACTGCCAGGTCCCAAGCAACCAGATACCGGAAATTGGAGCCTTTGTGGACAAGTTCCTTCTTGGGATTGATACGGTGAATACGAACATCGCTGACACTCCGTATACTACAGACCTTTCCCCCTGGATTACGTGGACAACACCAACACTTTCCAACGGTACTTCCTTTGTTAAATGGGCATCGTTAATCTATCCTTCCAATCTTCAAAAAGATCTGGATAAAACTATTACCTTTAAATGGAACAAGGTAGAAGATGCTCAAAAGTATTTTATCCAATTATCACTCGACCAGACATTTACACAAACTGCCGCAAGTGATTCAACAACTCTGGATACAGTAAAAACAATCACTGGCTTATTAGATGGCAAAAGATACTCTTGGCGTGTTCAAGCAGAAAATAATGCTGGTACTTCAGGTCCATTTAGCGAAGTGTGGACCTTCACCACATATGTACCTTTGCCAGCCATGCCGCAATTAATTGGTGCCTTTCCATCTCCAGGTCAACCAGGCTGGGTTACGTTTAAATGGAATAAAGTACAAAACGCTGATCAGTATTTTATCCAACTATCTCACACGCAAGATTTCTCTTTTCTCTTTTATTCAGATTCTACTGCGTCAGATACCTCTAGAACTGTAGCTGGGTTTTCCGAGGGACTACAATACTACTGGCGAGTCCAAGCAAAAAATGTTGAAGGCTCTAGTCCTTGGAGCGCTTCGAATTTCACTGTAGACGTCAAAGATGTTAGAGAAGGAGAAATACCAACCGAGTATTCAATAAGTCAGAACTATCCCAACCCGTTCAACCCGACTACAAAGATAGGATTTGCTTTGCCGCAAAGGTCATTAACAAGACTGATTATTTACGATCTGCTTGGTAGAGAAGTACAGACACTAATAGACAGAGAGTTACAAGCGGGCTATTATGAAATAAATATCGATATAAACAATTTCCCAAGCGGGATTTATTTCTACACGCTTAAGTCCGGGGATTATTTTCAAACAAAGAAAATGGTTTTAATGAAGTAGAAACAAATTCTATAGATAGATTGAAACGGAGAAAACATAATAATGGCCTATAAGTCTGCAACGCATAATATTTCTAGTAATAGACTTTTTCAGTCTCTGCACCATATGATTCGTGGTTCACTCGTTTTGATTATGGTACTGCTTACTATTAGTTTTTTTTCTTCTTGTTACAGTCAACCGACAGGAATATCCGCTGCTGCTCGAAAATGGGTTGGAACCTGGAGCACAGCACCACAACTCGTTGAACCGCGCAATATGCCGCCGCAACCGGGGTTGAGCCACAACACACTCCGGCAAGTCGTCCGCGTTTCGCTCGGCGGAGACAGCTTGCGGATGCGATTCTCCAACGAATTCGGCACGAGCCCTGTAACACTTGCTGCTGTGCATATTGCAGTCTCGGCCGGGGGTAGCGCGATTGACCCGAATACTGATCAGGCACTGAGATTCGATGGAAAGCCGGAGGTCACCATTAAGCCAGGTACTGCTGTTACGTCAGATCCTTTCCGGTTCGCACTGAAGCCGCGAACCGACGTAGCAATCACGATTCACTTTGGCGATACATCGCCGGATGTGACCGGACATCCGGGATCGCGAGCTACCTCATACCTGCTTCCCGGGAATGAGGTTTCCGCAGTGGACTTCCCCGATGCCGTCCAAACAGATCACTGGTACATCATCAACGGCATCGATGTCGTGGCGCCGGACTCTGCAGCTGCCGTTGTCGTGCTCGGTAACTCCATCACCGATGGGCGCGGTTCGGGCACAAACAAACAAAATCGCTGGCCGGATGAACTGGCACGCCGCCTTCAGGAAGACCGCGACACTCGGCACGTGGCTGTTCTGAACGAGGGGATTGGCGGGAATTGTGTCCTTCGTAATTGTCTGGGACCCTCTGCCCTGAGCCGCTTTGAGCGCGACGTGATGAATCAGACCAAGGTTCGCTGGCTCATCATCCTGGAGGGGATAAACGACATCGGCCAGGTGGACGGTGCAAAGGTCGCAGGTGCCGTAGCAAATGATCTGATCGCCGCATACGAACAGATGATCGACAGCGCCCACGCTAAGGGGATCCGTGTTTATGGAGCGACACTGACTCCCTTTGGCGGCTCGTTTTACGATACGCCGGACCGCGAATCAGCGTGGAAGACAGTCAACGAATGGATTCGGAACAGCGGGCGCTTTGATGCTGTCATTGAT
Source organism: Bacteroidota bacterium (assembly GCA_049589195.1). Classification (GTDB taxonomy): domain Bacteria; phylum Bacteroidota; class Ignavibacteria; order UBA10030; family JAHEZR01; genus JBAWAH01. The sequence goes on from JBAWAH010000036.1 coordinate 18,117, forward strand.
CTGGATGCTGCCCTGCGTGATCCGGCGAATCCGCTGCACCTCTTGCCTGAAGCTGATTCGGGCGATCATCTCCATCCGAGTGAAACAGGCCACCGGATGATGGCGGAGGCGGTTGATCTGACGCTTTTTAAATGAGGCTAAAGCTAACCATGAAAGATCTTGTATATCTAAGACAGTTTTTGACAATCTGTTTTCTTGTATCGTCCTGCATGTATGCCAGACAAAAACCGGCTGACTCGACCGCTTCAAAAAGATCAGCTTCAATTGGAGAATGGGAGAAACTTCGTTTTGGTGCTTTTGTCAGTTTCAATGACAACACCTTTGTCGGGAAGGAAATTTCACAAAACACAGATCCCAAAATATTCAATCCTCCCCGACTTGACTTTGAAAGGATGATGAAGGTTTTTCAACAGGCAGGAATAAAGTATGCGGTTCTCACAGCTCGTCATACGTCCGGTTTTTGCTTGTGGGATAGCAAGGTAACTGAATTTGATGTAAGAAATAGTGCATATACGGAAGACGTGGTAAAACTCTTCGTCGATGCTTGTCGGAAATTTGAAATAAAACCTTGCTTATACTATTGCCTCTGGGGCAATAAAGCATGGGATCCTGCTGATTGGAATCCTATTATAAAACAAGAACTGAAAAAGTATACACCAAAAGAAATCATAGAAACTCAACTGAGAGAACTAGCTGAGAATTATGGAGAGATATTTGAATTCTGGTTGGATATGCCATGCTGGGCGGACACAAGTATTACACCTCAGCAACTCTATCGCCATCTGAAATCGATATCTCCCAAATCAGTCGTGCATCTCAACCAGCAAGTGCAAGATGGAACAACAATCAAATATTTTCCGACAGACATACTCAATGGCGAAGAACGTATCCCTCCTGAAAGCGGTCATAACCCCAACCGGGTCATTGACAACAAAGAATATTATCTACCCTTTGAATATGAACTGACATCTCAGCGATGCGATTCTCGTTCACTAGGACATGGATTCATGGAAGGCTCGGTATGGTTCACCTACCCTGACAGTCATTTCTATCCGGTTGATAGTCTGTATAACTATATCAAGCAGAACTTTGACAGAGGAGGCAGCAACATTCTGCTTTCCACCGCACCTGACAAATCCGGCTTGTACAGGACTCAGGATGCAGATAGCCTTGCAAAACTCGGGAAGCTTATTCTGCAGGTGAAGTAGCTGCTTAGAAATGTCTTAGGCCGACAGCCACGAAGTGGTGCCGTTGGCAAGAGCATCCTAAGATTGTTATGAGGAAACCATATAATCACTAGTTAGGCTGCACCCAGCATAAGGAGATATTGCATGAATACTCGTCTTGTTTTCGTGATGGCCGTTGCCCTCCTGAGCGTTTCATCATGTCGAGATCAGGGCCAACCCACTGAATCTCCAGTGACACCACACGAGACTCCTCACGCATACTCCACTCCAGGCCAAGTCGAGGCCGTCTTCGTGGACACGGTTTCTCTTCCACAGGCCTTGTCTTTCGTTCGCGACCTCGGGCTTACTCCAGTAGACTTCACCCACTTTCAAGACGACACAGTTCACTGGGGCATCATTGGCGTTCCCGTGGGAAAGGAAATGATGTGGGTAGATTCCCTAAGAACCTACAAGTCGTTTATCAAGGAAGCAGGGTGGCTGACAGTCGTATTTCAATCCTAAGTGCCACCTAACATCTTCAAAAAGGAAAAAGTCAAGAGGATGGAGACCTCCAGCGGCTGAAGCTGACGCGAACAGCGCGGGTACGATATGAATTCCGCAAGAGAATCTTGGCTGGTGCAGTGCAAATAATATGTTCACGTTGTGTGCAGCTTAGTCTGAGTCCGTTCGGCGGGCACTTGGCATAGCTGAGCCCCCGGGCATGTAGATGCGTGAGGTGACGGATGTACTACCTTCTGTTCTATGACTACTGCGAGAACGTAATCGAGCGACGCACGCCATATCGAGAAGGTCACTTGAAGCTGGCTCGGGAGTCACTGGAGCGGGGTGACTTGGTGATGGCAGGCGCCTTAACCGATCCAGTCGACGGAGCTGTATTTGTATTCCGGACTTCCGACACTACTCGGATCGAGGAGTTCATCAGGAGCGATCCATACGTGAGGAACGGCGTCGTCACAGCTTGGAGGATTCGAGGCTGGACCGTCGCCGTCGGCGGGGTGGCAGACCAGAGTGGCTGAGAGCATAGTGCCGCTGAACAGGTGACTCAAACGGACAGTGCGTCCGCGGCACGGCTCTTGTGGGAAGAGGCGGGCAACAGCCCCACCGCCGCTTAGCCGCACCGTTAGGCGGCTTCGCAAAGTCAAAGGAGGTTGTTATGAAACATGTTATTGAATCTCTTGTCAGAGTTGCCCTTCTAGCGTGTATCTGTTATATCTTCTGGTTGGTCCAAATAGCATCACTTTCAAATCTTCTGAATCTATCTGTCATCGTGGGAGGGGTATTGTTGACATTCCCCATGGTTTGGCTCGGGAGGAAGATGCTCGACAAACTGCCAACTATGAGTCGTGCCGTCTGGGTAACAACGTTCGTGCATTTTGGACTGGTTTTTACTATTGGTGTACCTTTGGTTCGAGCGTTAACCACGCATCAAGATTGGTCTGGCTGGGTGCTCCCAGTACCATCCGGAATTGGGCTGGCCTTGGTGATGATCACCGGAGCGGCTTCTTTGCTGGTAGTGATAAACCTTGCCTTGAGAGGATTCGGTGCACCCGGCATTGCACTCAGTCGGAAATTGGCGGTAGATTGGTTGTATGCCTGGACGCGTAATCCCATGGTGCTTGCAGGTCTTGCTTTTTTCCTGTCATTGGGGATCTGGTTTCAGTCAGCACTGTTTGTGTTCTGGGTACTCATTTTATTTGCACCGGCAATATTTTTCTTCGTGAAAACATATGAAGAACGAGAATTGGAGATTCGATTTGGGGCATCATATTTGAATTACAAAAATAAAACATCTTTTCTCTGGCCGAGCAAACCCAGACAATTGCGACAGGCAGATCGATAATACCGTGAGATAAAATGAAGACTAGAACCTCCTCTAAGTCGTTATCTGAAATGTTGTTTATGAAGCAAAGTGTACTCTTTATTCTTTTAGGATTCATTTTTGCCACACCGCTTTTTTCACAGCTGCCATCTGCATCTGAGATTGCACGCAAAATGAAAATTGGTTGGAATATTGTTAACACTCTGGAAGTTCCTATCAACAATATTAACGCAGAAACCGGTTGGGGTAACCCAAAGGTCAACCAGACGTTGATTACTGCCGTGTGCAATGCAGGTTTTAATACTATTCGAATTCCCTGTGCATGGGATAGCCATGCAAACAAATCGACGATGGAGATCGATACGGCTTGGCTCAGACGTGTCAGTGAAGTGGTTAGCTATTGTTATGCGAATAATATGTATGTCATCATCAACTGCCATTGGGATAACGGCTGGCTGGAAAATAATGTCACGGAAGCAATGAAGGATTCGGTCAACAAAAGACAGAAGGCGTATTGGACGCAAATCGCTAATTACTTTAGAGACTATGATGAACATCTTCTTTTTGCCGGTGCGAACGAACCCAATGTTGACAGTGCCAGCCAGATGTCTGTTCTCTTATCCTATCACCAGACATTTATCGATGCAGTCCGTTCCACCGGCGGCAATAATAGCTCGCGCGTGTTGATCATTCAAGGCCCGTCGACTGATATTCAAAAAACCAACAGCCTGATGAACACTTTGCCGACTGATCAAATAAATGACCGGCTGATGGTGGAAGTTCACTACTATACACCATGGAATTTTTGCGGGCTGATGAGTGATGCCAGCTGGGGCAAAATGTTTTACTTCTGGGGGAAAGACTATCATTCGACGGCAAATCCAAGCCGAAACGCTACCTGGGGTGAGGAGAGTACGGTAGAATCCTATTTTCAATTGATGAAGGCCAAGTTTGTGGATAAGGGAATTCCCATGATTCTCGGTGAATATGGCGCCATTAAACGTACATCTCTTACGGGAGACGATCTTGCGCTCCATATCGCTTCCAGGGAATACTGGTTTCAATATGTCACCAATGCGGCTCTACGGTATGGTATGATCCCCTTTTGTTGGGATAACGGAATATTTGATCGGAACAATGGAGCGGTTCTTGATCAGGGCACATTGGATGCAATCATGAGAGGTGCAGTAACAACGTCAGTTCAAGAACAGCAGGAATCAGAATCGAATTCGGTAGGGGAATATGTCACCGCGTTTCCTAACCCCGTGTCGTACTCAACGAAGATTCAATACTCTTTGCATACGAACGCTCGTGTAAACATTTCTATCTACAATATCCTCGGACAGCAAGTAGCTCGCTTTAATGATCTACCGGAGGATCCGGGGTTGCATAGTGTAACATGGAACCCTGGTGCCTTAGCAAACGGCATGTATTTCATCGTTGCCCATAGTGGGAATCACCTGTTGACGAAGAAGGTTCTATTGGTACGTTAAGGAGGCTCCCCACTTTGATCTATACTAGTTTGCTACGGTGCTGTCTACTACTTTTTCTTCTTCCCTCTTCCATTTCAGCTATCGGGGATGATTCGTACATCACCCATACATTCACTAGAGATTGCTTTGTCCTATCTGAACCCGGAAAGGTAACCACGTTATTTGTCAGCTCTAGAGATTATCCAGGGTTGATCCGGGCAATCAGTCGCCCAAGTTCGCGGATTGAGCCTCAGCAAACTCTGATTCTACGTCGCAGTAAATGTTTGGAGGAAACAAAGGCCAGCGGCGTAGGCGCGGGCAGCACGAACCAGCCCAGTTTACTCCTTAGCTTGGTTACAGTCCGTCGGGCGTCTTTGACCTGCAACGACAAGGAGGCACTCATGCGACCAAGGGGAATAGGCCCATCGAAAATAAAGACCAGCATCGTGGTTCTAGCCGTCACTCTATTCGTTGGCGTAGTTGTGATGGCGTACGGTTACTTTCACAACAACCCACGCATAATCTACTTTGGTCTGTTCATCAGTGGCGCGACAAGTCTGGCGATCCTGATTCAGATTTTGATCTCACACAATAGTACCAGACGAGTCTGAAGAACATCACGCCACAAGCCGTGTGCGGCGCCAGTCGAAGAGGGAAACGAACTCTCGAGGACAACGCTGGTGAAATCAAAACAGGATATCAAGAGAGAATACAAAGAACGGAAGAAGCCGGCCGGCGTCTTCCAGGTGAAGAATACCGCGAACGGCAAGGTGCTTCTCGGAAGCAGCCTGAACCTTGAAGGACCGTTAAACAGTCACAAGTTCATGCTGAGCATCGGACGGCATTGCAACGAAGCGCTTCAGAAGGATTGGGATGAATACGGTCCGGATAAGTTCGTCTTCGAAGTTCTGGAGGTGGTGAAGGTCAAAGACGATCCTGACTTTAATGTGAGCGATGAGCTGACGCTGCTCGAGCAGATCTGGCTTGAGAAACTTCAGCCCTTCGGCAAGCGTGGTTACAACACGGACACAAAGATTCGTCAGGCATAAGGTGGGAGATTCTGAACGCCTTCATCACGAAGCGTGGTTGACTTTTTAAGACAACAATAATGGGAAAGAACATGGGTGCCGTCAAAGACATTCTGAAAAAGAGAGCGAAGAACCGGGTACGCCTTGAAAAAGAAGCTCCCAATCTCTATAATGGCTTCAACGAGCTGATGAAGCACTACTACAAGCCCGGGGCTTTGGAGCGAAAATACAAAGAGCTCATGGCCGTCGCGCTTTCCGTGGCGACTCGATGTGTGCCGTGCCTTGCTAGCCATGCTACTAATGCGATTGAGGCCGGGGCGACGAGAGAAGAAGTGGTAGAGGCGGCTGCGATAGGAGTCGAGTTTGGTGGAGGGCCGTCGTTCGTTGTTGTCCGGGACAACTTACTGGATTTTCTGGATGAGATCGAATCAATCAGAAAATCTTCTCGCAGGCGGTGATGGGTGAAAAGAGGTGCTTGCACGATATTTGTGTAAGCACTTCAGCCACGTTCAAGAGCGTGAAATTGAAGGAACGAACCCAGAGAGAGGGTTTTGTCATGTGCCCAACTACAGCAGAAAGCAGATTAGTCATCCTTACACTAATACTTGCCTTGATGATACTAGGTTGTTCAGAGAAAGGAACTTCTCCCACCGGACCATCATTCACACTGCCAAATGTAGCGGTCATTTACCTGGATAATACCAGACAAGTCATCCGAGGCTTTGGCGGCGCAAACATACGTGGTTGGAGGCCCGATATGAGCACTGACCAAGTGAACACGGCATTCGGCTCAGGGAATGGTCAGATTGGGATGAGCATTCTTCGTATACGTGTCCCGTATGATTCATCAGAATCTGGTCTGGAAGTCCCCACCGCCAAGAAGGCCTATTTGCTGGGAGCAATAATCATCGCATCGCCTTGGACGCCTCCGGCTTGGATGAAGAGTAGCAACAACATTGTTGGGGGCACGCTCAACACCGGTTCCTACGCTGCTTACGCGGCTCACCTGAAAGCATTTGCCGAAACTATGTCGAACAACGGCGTCCCGTTGTATGCAATATCGGTTCAGAATGAACCAGAAGTTACGGTGACCTACGAATCATGCAGCTGGAATGCATCACAGTTATTGAGCTTCGTCAAGAACAATGCGTCGGCCATCGGCGCCAGGATCATCGTGCCTGAGTCGGGAGACTTCAACCACGCCTTGTCAGACCCTATACTCAATGATCATGCCGCCGCTGCCAACGTCTCGATCATTGGGGGACACATCTACGGTGGTGGGCTCACGAGCTATCCTCTTGCACTCATCATGGGCAAAGAAGTGTGGATGACCGAGCATCTTGTGCTTGATACCGACTGGCCTGGCGCCTTGGCGACAGGAAAAGAGATAAATGATTGTATGGATGCAGATATGAGCGCGTATATATGGTGGTATACAGTAAGATACTATGGCCCGATCGACGAGACTGGTGAAGTCACCAAAAGAGGCTACGTCATGTCCCAGTATTCCAGATTCATCCGTCCCGGATTCATCAGGGTGAGTGCCACAGCCAAGCCTCAGACGAATGTTGACGTGACTGCATATAAGAGCGGCTCCAGGGTGGTGATTGTTGTTCTAAACGGTAGCTCTTCTTCAATCAGTCAATTATTCTCAATATGGAGTGGGGCCGTAAGTACCTTTACCCCGTATGTCACATCAAGTACCAAGAATTGCGCTCAAGGGAGTCCTATTGCCGCATCGAGCGGTAGTTTCATTGCTACGTTGGACCCATCAAGCGTGACAACATTTGTGTCAAACTAAAAGGTAAAGCAACAAAGGAGGAGTCTCTTGAAGCGAGCATCTCTCTTGATCGGGTTAGCCCTCGGGTTCGCCCAATTCTGCATGGGCGTTTGCCAGGCTCAGAATGCATCCAAAGGACATTTCCACTTTGCTGGTCCGATGTCGGCTTATATGCTCAATGGTGCGGCACCCGGTCGCGTTGCCACTGGTTTACACTTCACTCTGGTTCTGACAGACAGAGGCGCCACCATTGCACCAAACCGTTTTGACCTCAAGGGTGCCAAGTGGACGGGGAGTGCGACACTCTCCTTTGAGGGCTTGAAGTTCGAGAATGGCGAGTTGAAAGGAACCGTTCATCTTCGGAATGCGAGCGGCAGCGTGATAGAAGGTGTGCGACTGGACATTACCGGAGCGACCGAGGAATACAAGGGCCTCACCTCTCAGGGCAAAGATACTCTGATGACTCGCCCACAGAGTGCATCACTTCCGAGTCCCCTGCTGTTTGGCGACGTCCCTAACGGGCAGGACGCAGATTCGGCGTCTCTGGAAGTTGGCGGACTGGTGTTCAACCCGGAGACGACGAAGCTATCGGTGCATGGCGCTCTCTCCGGTCTGTACTATCTGGGCGGCTTTGAGGTGATCAAATTGCGCGCAGTCCCTGCGATGGATGTTGATTCTCAGGGAAACCTCTACTTCGTCGATGTGACTGAACACAGCGTCGTTCGCACGAAAGCAGATGGCTCTGATCAGGTCGCCGTCGTGAAGTTGCCGGATCAAAGCCTTGGGGTAGCGGTTGATCGAAAAAACGGAGACATCTATGCGACGGCAGTGAACAACGCGGCCATCTTCCGGTTCTCGTCTGGCGGAGAGCTTAAAGGTAAGATCGAAGCAAAAGACGGTCTTCGGGGTTGGACGCACAACCTGCGCGTCAGTTCGGATGGTACACTCTACAGTGACATGAGTGGTTCCCTTGTGGAGATTGTAAACGGCAAAGCTGGGAGAGTGCTCTCGCAGGTTGCGGGTGAACGGATCGGAGCACGCCTCTTTGACATAGACGCAGACGGAAACATCTGGCTCTGCACCAGCACCTCCTTTTTCAAATCGGATATCGCGGGCAAGAATGGCAAGCGCATCGGGACGGGCCCGGACTGGCATTTGGGTAGCATCACCACTCCAAACGGCTGTCGTGTCGACGCGACCGGTCAAGTTTATGTGACGGAAGGTGAAGATCGCCAGGAGGCTGGACGCATCTCCGTCTTCGATAAGGACGGAAAGTTGGTACGCGTCTTTGGGCGAGGCAGCAGCACTCGTCTCGTCGGCAAGCTGAATCCCGGTCAGGTGTTCCGGGCAACAGATATTGCTTTTGGTCCAGATGGCCGCGTCTATGTAGTGCATGCCGGCGATCCCGGGTCGAAGAGTCCACTTGTCCTGATGTTTCAGCCGTTCTAGGGAAAGCTCATTAGGGGGAGTGGCAAGAAATGCTGGGCTGGCGAGTTTTTTCGTGAGGCGAGGGACTAGTCAGGTCTTCGTTCGAACTGGAGCTTCCAGGCGAGCGGCTTATCCTTGCCGAGCTTCAGGGTGATCTTCAGAAGCGAAGGTGAGATTTCAGCAGTCTCGTACTTTACGGCAGTAATTGCTCTGACGAATTTGTACTCAGCTGGTATCCAAACAATCAGAGTGTAGTCTCCCCTGATGAGGTTCACCGATTGTCCTTCGATAGTCAACTTCTTCTTGTTCCATCTCACTTCTTTAAGGTCAATCGCACCTTGAGTGATGTGGCGCGATGTCGAGAGGATAACGGGTCTCCCCTCGTGCTTGTGAATCGAGAGTATCTTTGAAGAGGTCGGTTTGGTCTCAAGCTGGATGCTCCCCTCGAGTTCTCCGAGAAACTCGTCACTCCAGGATTCATAGACAAGATACTGTTCATCTTTCGACAGCCCGAGTTTCTCAAAAGGTATCTCGATTTTTTGAGTCGTATCGTCCCAGTTGAAAACACCGACGACATTCCAGTGCGTGGACTTCTTTTTCACCGAGAGGTTCCAAACCCTCGGCAGGTGAAGTCTTCTCAAGCTGTACAGGCCGCCCCTTCCCCCACCGTCGTACACTCTAATAGCCAACACATTCTGACCCTTCCAGTCGACCAGCTCTGCAGGGATGCGGTATGTGCGAAAGAGGTTTGGCGCGCTCTGGTACTGTGGCGGCACAATGCCGCCAGATCCAATCATCGTTCCGTTGAGAAAAGTCTCGTCACAATCATCGACCCTGCCAAGCGAGAGGGTGAGGTCTGACGGACTCCAGTCCGGAGGCAGATAGAAATGAAGTCGATACCAACCGAACCCATCGTAGTTCTCCATCCCGTCATAGTTCTCCCACGGTTGAGGAATTGCCACAGACTCCCATCCACTGTCGTCGAACCCAGGTTCTTTCCATTCCAGATTGTCACCGGCCTTGAAGTCTACCAACCGCGCGAGGTGGTGTTCCGCTCCTTCAGCATTCCGGATGGTCATCCCCGTATCGAGTGCAGGTTCAAACAAGTCCATGGGAACGGCGGCCTCTTCGTACGCAGGAAGAGTTCTCCTGAGCAGGTCGACGCGATCAGGCGGAAGCGCAGGAAGGTTATCGCTCAAGAGATTCATCTGACCCGACAGGGCTACAAGTGTTGCCCACGCCCTCCCCTGATCAATCGTAAGCGGTTCCCTCACAACGAGGCAATCGGGGTCATCATACCAAGCATTGTTGTGGTAGAAAAAGCGATGTGCAGCGGCTGCCGCACAGGGTTGGACACCGGTCCAAGTGGCTTCGACATCCTGGCCTATGCGCATGCCATCGACAAGCCCGACAGCGAGTCCAAGAGGTGCACCGCAACCGAGGATGAAGTTCTTCGACCCGACGCCGTCACGAATCGCTTTCAATCCCGCTCTGCAAGCCTGCCCAGAGGTTCCTGCTTCCTGATACGGCGGTCCGAGTGCAGCATAGTACAAGAAATCCACCTTGACGTAGTCGTAATGCCAGTCATGGACGACCTTGCGGAACAGTTTCTGCAGCCACTTCTGAACGTCTGCGATTGTCGCGTCGAGGACATACACGTCGCCACCCCAAGGTTCATTTATTCCAACTTTCTTCAGGGACCCATCTGGATTTTTCAACAACCAGTCCTGATGTTCTCTGAAGAGATCGCTCCTCTCTCCGACTGCAAACGGAGCAACCCAGAGTCCCGCAAGAAATCCATGTCGGTGGATCTGATCAGTCAGCCAACGGTGTCCATGAGGGAATTTCTCGTTCATCTCCCAGTCGCCTGCAGCTCGCTGGTAGCCGTCATCCAACTGGATGTACCGCAGTCCGGCCGACTTGAAGTGCTCCTCGGCGAACTCCAGATTCTCGATGACATCAGATTCCTTGACATTCGCGTAGTAGTAGTACCAGGAGCACCATCCAGTTGGTGGTCCCTTCCGTGGGGTATGGCCCGTGAGAAAACTCTGTTTCTTTCCGATCGAGAATTTATAGAGGGCGTCTGAATAACGTTCAAGGCTGTTCAGCGGCGACTCGGAGAACTGGATCAGCAGTCGATCAAAGACGGCGCTCTTGCCCGGTCGGACCTGAAGTCCTCTCAGATCGGAAATCGATTTGATCTCAAACTCGTTGCCGCTCGATGAGGAACGTCTAACCTCGAATGAGTTCACCGCCACCGCATTTGTGACGAAACCCAGCAATATCGACTCCTCTCTTGCTGGCGAGTACAGTGTGGTGCTCCAGTAGCTCGTAATCGCATCGGTGTCGGGTTCGGCGACATCGGACTCAGACCAGGATTGGTAGCCATTGACATGCATGTGAACTCGGCCGCCGGTGAAGAGCAAATTGCTGTTGCCTGAAGATGTCAGGAGGTTGAGTTCTTTGAACTCAATGACCTCCTGCGTTCTGTTCTTGGCCTCCAGTTGAATGCCCATCGCCTTGCTGGAGGTGTAAAGTGTGAATCTGGCCAACAGCTCGACTCCGCTGTGCACGCTTCCGATTACAAGGCTCTTTCCTTTCCCGATGAAGTCCGTGACCTTCTTCTTGACGGCCTTTGGAGTCGAATGTTGATCGTCAATCCGAAGGGTTCTTCCGTCTTTGAGTGTCAGCTCAGTAAAGGCGACGCGAATAGTAGGTGTCCAGTCACCAGCCAGTTGCTCGTACAGAGTCCACTGCTTGAATCTTGTATCGAACTCAAGCTTGAGAGTCGGACTCTCAATTACATTGGGTGTGGGCTTCGCCCGAGCCATTAGTGGATCGAGGGAGAATGATGTTCAAAAGATCGTGAGACGTGCATATCGTCCGAGCTTCGAAATGCGAGTTGGTTGAGGTCAACGTAACCGGTTAGCGAAATGATGTCGAGCGTTTCCTCAGCATGTTTCCTCCAGTCAATTCCAGTCGCGCATGGCAGCGCGGATCTGCTGCTCATCCATTCCAAAGTAATGACCAATCTCGTGGAAGAGGACTTCATAGATCTTTGCTTCCACCTCCGCTTCTGTTGTGCACACTGCTTCGATATTCTTCTGGAACAACGTTATCCTGTCAGGGAGGGTTGGCGTCATGCCGTACCATGTGCCCCTTTTTGTCAGCGGTACGCCGTGGTAGAGTCCAAGAAGCATCTCGTTTCTTTTTACGCCGTAGCGCGAGAGCTGGGGGTTCGAGGAAGGTTCGTCCTCGACGACAATCTCGACATTCTCGATACCATCGCGGAATTTTTTCGGCAGCGCCTGGAATGCTCTCTCAGCAATCTCTTCGAATACTTTCTTGTCCATTGGTCAAACGATCAACCTCACTATTTCGACAAGCAAGAAAAGAGACAAACCAGCGGAGACAGCAACACTAAGCGCAGCTCTCAGAAGTCTCATGTTGCTGATGGCACGAATGCCCATCACAAACAGACCCAACGACCAGACGACAGCCAATCCATCGAGGATCATGAAGATGATGTATGCGGTTGGCTTGATAACAAACGGCGAGGGGTTTTGCGCGAACATGAACAGCCCGAAAGTCATTAGCTCAATGGGCAAGACAAATACAATTGACAGATTCACCGGAACAGTGGCGTACGCAGCAACACCTAGGAAATTGGAGAACCGCATTCGAGTTCTCAACAGTCTGCCGACGAGAACACCGATGAGACTCGCGAGGAAAACGTGAATGATCCCTAGTGCGGGCCCAATGAGGATAGCCGTGAAGAGCAGATAGAGGAGGTTGTTGAATACCTCCCCGAGGTTGAGAATCCACAGCAGGAAGAACGCCAGCCCAATGCCGTAGAAGGAAGAGAGAAAGAACACATAGTTCTTGTGGACGGCTAATGCGATTTTCCTCATCGCCTTACGCGGCGTCTCGATCAGTTGCCAGATTGTGTCAAACAGATCAAGTGTCGGAACACGCGCCTGAATGAAGCTGCCGCAGCGGAGGCAGACGATCACAAGGTCGCTGTTCTCAACTCCGCAATTGGGGCAATGGATCGTCGTCATCATCGTGCTCTAAAGGGGTCGAAACCTGGCTGTGAAGTGTCTGAGGACCGGTGCTTCATATACGATCTCAAATCCTTTAAGGTTCGCTCGGTTCGCATGTACCTCTGAAACACATTCGATGACGTAGTCGATGTGGCTCTGAGTATAGACCCTTCGAGGAATAGCCAGTCGGACAAGCTCCAAAGATGGCGATACGAGCCGGTGTGTCTTTTCATCATACTTGCCGAACATGACACTCCCAATCTCGACCGAGCGAATCCCTCCCCGCCGATAAAGCTCGCACACAATCGATTGACCGGGATACTGATGCACCGGAATGTGAGGGGCAAAAGCTTTTGCATCGAGGTAGATGGCATGGCCTCCCGGTGGCTGGAGAATGGGAACACCGGCGGCCGTCAGTTTTTCCCCCAGGTATTCAACGGAACGAATCCGATACGTCAGGTAGTGCTCGTCGAGCACCTCTTCCAGACCCTGAGCTATTGCCTCAAGATCTCTGCCTGAGAGCCCGCCGTACGTCGGAAATCCTTCTGTGACAATGAGAATATTCCTTGCTCTTGCTGCAAGCTCATCGTCATTCAGAGCGAGAAAGCCGCCCATGTTGACGAGCGCGTCTTTCTTTGCACTGAATGTGCAACCATCTGTAATTGAAAAAAGCTCTTGCGCGATCTCTTTTACACTCTTGTCTCCGAATCCCTTTTCTCTTTTCTTGATGAAGAAAGAGTTCTCTGCAAATCGGCAGGCATCGAGGAATAGTGGAATCCCGTGCTTCGAGAGAAGCTCTTTTGCGCCTCTGATATTCTCCATCGACACCGGTTGGCCGCCGCGTGCATTGTTCGTGATTGTTATCATGCAGAGAGGGATGTTCTGAGCACCTCTGTTCTGGATGAGATTCTCGAGCAAAGGGAGGTTCATATTCCCTTTGAAGTCACAAACAATCTCTGGGTGCTTTGCTTCCTCTACAGGCAGATCGACTGCTTCGGCGCCAGTGAACTCGATGTTCGCCCGCGTTGTGTCGAAGTGAGTATTGTTGGGGATGATTTTTCCTTTCCCTCCAACAAGAGTGAAGAGGATTTTCTCCGCGGCACGCCCCTGGTGCGTTGGAATGATAAATCGAAAGCCCGTCAGCTCCTTAGCGATTCGTTCGAGCCTGTAGAAGCTTCGCGAGCCAGCGTAGGACTCATCTCCCTCCATCATCCCCGCCCATTGCTTTGCACTCATCGCCGCAGTTCCACTGTCGGTGAGCAAGTCGATCAGGACATCATCCGCGTGGATGAAAAATGGATTGTACCCCGCCTCTTCCAGAATCTTCTCTCGTTCTGCAATGGTAGTAAACCGAATCGGTTCTACAGACTTTATTTTGAAAGGTTCGATGATCGTTTTCATAGCGAAATCGTTCTCCCCTCGTGTTGAAGGGAGGATTGTGCGAGGTGATCGGTTCTGATGTGCTACAGGGAGAGAGTCTCTGTGGTGGAGATTATCAATAGGAATGGATGAACTGGTCTCCCCTCACGCTGCAAGACTCGTTCTCCTTGTGATTATTCTGCATCATACTTGATGATTGAGAAAATGTCGTAGTCCTTCAATGGCTCGCGCCCATGGAGAAAGGTCAGCTCGATCAAGAAGCAGAGACTTGTGATTTTGCCTCCGAGCCTTTCGACAAGCCGACACGCGGCCGAGACTGTGCCACCTGTAGCGAGTAAGTCGTCGTGAACAAGGATGCGCTCACCGGGAGAGATCGCGTCTTTGTGGATTTCCACAGCGTCTTTTCCATACTCAAGTTGATACTCTTCACGGATCGTTTCGGCTGGTAGTTTGCCTGGCTTTCGGATTGGGACGAAGCCTGCTCCAAGCTTCTGGGCAAGTGCAGATCCGAAAATAAACCCACGAGATTCGACGCTGACGATCTTGTCTATTCTCTGGCCTTTGTAACGCTCATAGAACACATCGATAGCTCTTCCAAACGCCTCTTTGTCTTTCACGAGCGTCGTGATATCCCGAAACACAATCCCCTTCTTGGGAAAGTCGGGGACGCTACGAATACGATCTTTCAAATCAAAATGCATCGGTGTCTTCCAGAAAGTGATGATGGCGAATCAGCTCGGGATCACGCCGTGTCGTGTATTCGGGAGGAGAGAATCCCGACCCTTTGCGGAAATGCATTTCTCACCAAGGCACAGGCTCTTTCTTCAGAACAGAGGTGAGTCCTTTCTTGAAGTCCTCTGTCATTCTGGTCAAGGCATTCATGTTCGCAGCATAGTCAAGCGCATCGACGAGGTTGAGGCCATCGAGCTTTGAAAACATCTCCTTGGAGAGCGCCATCGACGAAGGGCTGTTCTTCTCTGAGATCGTGTGTGCGAGCCTCTCCACTTCCTCGTCAAGGGTTCTCTCAGGAACGCTCTTGGAGATCAGCCCAATCTTCTCGGCTTGCGCTGCATTGATCTGTTCACCAGCGAGAACCAGCTCTCTCGCCTTCCCTTCGCCGATTCGTTTGATGAGGAATACCATGACGATCGCGGGCAAGAACCCGATTCGAACTTCGCTATAGCCGAATTTGGCTGTCTCCTCAGCTGCGTAGGCAAAATCGCAGACCGTTACCAAGCCGCACCCTCCCGCTACGGCGGGACCTCGGACCTTTGCGATGACAGGCTTTCGGAGCGTGTAGATCTGTGAGAACATCCGCATCAGGTTCAGGGAATCTTCCTTGTTCTCTTCAAACGTGTGTGAAGAGAGCTTCGAGAGATAGTCGACGTCTGCTCCCGCACAAAACGCTGACCCCGCCCCTGTGAGGATGACGACTCTCACTTCCTCCGTTCTCTCAGCAGTGGTGAACGCCTGCCTGAGCTCCGCGATCATAACCTCATCAATCGCGTTTCGCTTTTCAGGTCGGTTCAGGGTGATTGTGCATGACCGACCAGACTGCTCGACCGCAATTCGTGTGAAATCCATTCGAAGGCTCGGTGAATTCCGAAGTGGCAAGGCGTGGGAATGTTACCAAAATCGCCCCTGAAAAGCAAGCGAAGAGGTGGATGGGTAGGAATGTAGCCTCAGAGGAAGAGAGGGTTTTCGAGTCTCTGGCAGAGAATCATCGACGATGGACTGAATGGCCGCGTCCAAAAAAGCAAAAGGCAACATCATGTTGCCTTTCGTTCTGCTAATCCTCCGCAGAAGCGGCCTCTCAAGGAGTAGGACGCTGTGCCGCTATGGTGATGATTTCAAAACTTCTCAGTTCTGCGCTGGAGTAAGGAACTCAGCGATCTCACTCACGTCATCGAGTTCACTCGGACGGAGATGAACAAAGTCGACCGTCCCGTTCTCCTCGATGCGGTAGCACTCAAGCTCCTCAAGCTTCTTGCCTCTGAAGCGCAGTCCATCGACACAGTACTCTATACCGAGCTTCGTCTTCACAAACCTCCACCTCTTACCTGGACCAAAAGAAGTGACCCTTCTCTCGACAACCCTGCTCTTCTTGTCCATGACGTCCCCCTGTATAATCCGACAATGGAAAGTGAAACTTCGCGCGCGTCTTTCCGATGCAGGCGCTCTCTGCTCGGGTATGACACCCTCAATCGGCAAGAGAAGAACTTCAAATCAAGTTAGGCAAATTAGCTGATGATGTCAAGTCCTTCGCATGAATTCCTTACTGATCCTGCACCTCGTCTTCGCTCACAATGGGCAGGCTCGTCAGACCGGTTCCTGACGGTCGTCTCTCAGATATCATAGTAAAGCGCGAACTCGTACGGATGCGGCCTCAGCTGCATCGGCTTCACTTCTTTCTCCTTCTTGTAGTCAATCCACGTCTGGATGACGTCCTCCGTGAAGACACCTCCGCGAAGGAGAAACTCGTGATCATTCTCGAGAGCGACTAAAGCCTCTTCGAGCGAACCGGGGGACGATGGAATGCCGCTTGATCCTTGGGTATGGAGTTCGTATATGTCCTGATCAAGTGGGTCACCCGGATCGAGTTTTGTCGCGATTCCGTCGAGGCCAGCCATGAGCATCCCTGCGAACGCGAGGTAGGGGTTACAAGACGGGTCCGGACAGCGGAATTCTATTCGCTTCGTCTTTGGGTTGTTCGAATACAGCGGGATGCGGACAGCGGCGCTCCTGTTTCGACGTGAATATGCTAGGTTGACCGGGGCTTCGAAGCCCGGGACCAATCGTTTGTAGGAGTTTGTCGTCGGGGCGACAAGTGCACAGAGCGCTGGAGCGTGTTTGAGTAGTCCCCCGATGTAGTACAACGCTGTTTTGCTCAGGTTCGCGTATTCGTTCCCGTAAAAGAGATTCTTTCCACCCTTCCAGAGACTCTGGTGGACATGCATACCGGAGCCATTGTCATTGAAGAGCGGCTTCGGCATAAAGGTGACAGTCTTTCCATACTTACGTGCCACGTTTTTCGTGATGTACTTGTACATTGTAACCTTGTCCGCCATCCTTGTCAGCGAGTCATACTTCATGTCGATCTCTGTTTGTCCTGCGGTGGCGACCTCATGGTGGTGCACCTCGACCTTCACGCCGGCCGCTTCCATCGTGATGACCATTTCAGAGCGAACGTCCTGCAAGCTGTCAATCGGCGGACTTGGGAAGTAGCCCTCTTTGTAGCGAGGACGATGGCCCAGGTTCGGCTTTCCGTTGTCACCACTGTTCCAGAAGCTTTCCTCTGAATCGATGTAGTAGTAGCCAAAGTTATATGATTGATCGAACCGGATGCTGTCGAGAATGAAGAACTCGGCCTCGGGTCCAAAGTACGCGGCGTCGGCCACCCCAGATTTCTTCAGATATGCTTCCGCTTTCTCTGCCACATAGCGCGGATCGCGTGAGTACAGCTTTCCGTTCACTGGGTCTTCACATTGCAGATCAGGTTGAGTGTCGGAACTGAAGTGAAGGGATCCAAAAAAGCTGACTGTGGGTCAGGGATGAGAACCATGTCGCTCTCGTGGATCTTCTGGAACCCTCGGATGCTCGATCCATCAAAACCCACTCCCTCCGAGAACGCGGACTCCGTCAGTTCAGTGGGCGTCAAGGAGAAATGCTGCCATTGTCCAGGGAAGTCAAGGAATTTGAGGTCGATCATTTTCACATTGTTATCTTTGATCGTCTTGAAGACCTTGGCAACACCGTTCAGCGAATTCTTGGCTATGTTGGCTCCTCTCAGATTTGGGCAATTGAAAGTTATTTTGTGGAAGGTAGTTTTATTCTTGTTGTTTCCTTTGAAGTCGAGAGAATCACACTCGTGAGGCTTCCGGTAACACCGGGCCATGCTTGGATCTTTGCCAAGAGCTTCTCGAGCGATGAGGTATTCTCAGTCCTCACCTTCAGCAGATGAGTTCCCTCTCCGGTGATGGCGTGGCATTCGAGGACTTCATCGGTTGCATTCGCGTGCTCGATGAGAGACGGAAAATGCCGCGAGCTATCTACCGTGATTCGAATGAATGCGGTAACGTCCTTCCCAAGTTTCTTGGGATCGAGCTTCGCATAGTAACCCGTGACGACACCAGTCTCTTCGAGCTTGCGCAGTCGTTCGCTGACTGACGGGAGTGACAGTCCGACGGTCTCAGCTAAATCATTTCTGCGGGCGCGACCGTTCTTCTGAAGAACCTCAAGGATCTTCAGGTCGATTTCGTCCAGCAATGGAGTTCCCGATGAGAGATGCATGGTACGTACCTCAATTAAGGCACAACGATTTGGCAGTGTCCCTAATAAATTTAGGCTGGATAGAGT
>JBAWAH010000037.1:0-70706 GCA_049589195.1 Bacteroidota bacterium
GGTTGAGGGCAGCTCCGAACGCGATGAAAGGAATCGCGACACCAGAAGTTTCTTTTCTTACTGAGGTTTTGAAACTTTTCAGGAGGTTGTTCATTTATTCCGCAAGAGTCTCTCTTCATTATAGAGATTTCGGACTAGAGAATCAAGGAGTGTCGCTCCATGCTTGATGTTTCGGCAAATGTTCTTTAGATTGCCCCTCGAGATTTGTGATCGACAACAATCTCCTTCGCCCGCTGCGCTGATGAATGACGTTCTTCCGTGTGTCTCCACATCAAGTGACATTACGCAATCTTGAAAGGAGACAACTTACTTCTAACGGTTCCCACTTACCATCCTTGCATTGTACTGCCCAACTCCTGAAGGAATCCCTATGCTCGCCAATCGAACCACGTTCACTATTCTCCTCATTCTCATGACAGGCAAAATTGAAACCCAGACGCTAAAAAGCGATTACTTGCGCTATATCAAACAGGCCGCCGAATTGGGGTGGAAAGAGTATCCGGAGGTCATCGATAAGTGGAAGAAGAATATCAACCCTAGTGTCCTCTGGGGATACGATGCACCTGCTCAGCCCATCTATCTGGCTGATGTGCTCGGCTTTCTCTATGAGGAAACAAAGGACAAGTCATACGCAGAGAAAGCTCGCGACATTCTTACCTCGTATGGTGATCTGCGGAACGCGTACCCGAAGGATTACTGGAAGACGCGGATTGAATACCGAGACGGGCTTCCACCGCTGTCGAACTTCTTCTTCTTGCCTCCATACTCTCGGGCATATCTGCGCATCCGGGAGAGTGGAGTTCTCGATGCGAGATCACGGGAGAAGATCGAGAAGGATTTGGCGTTGAGCCTGGATTTCATTTTCTTCTTTCCCGAGTGGGGAGCTATGAATCGAGCAATGCTTCGGGCAGAGGGACTCTACTATGGCGCTCTTGCCCTTCCCCAGGACCCGCATGCTCCAAGGTGGAAGCAGATGGCAGAAACTCTGGCAAGCGACAACCTCAAGGAGTGGGAGATCGAGGACGCAACGGTTTATCATCCCGTCTGGCTGTATTCGCTTTTTTCGTACGCAGAAGCCAGTGGACAAAAAGAAATTTTTGATTCGCCGATTGTGAAGTATTACATGGAGTATTATCTCAAGCTCTTGGCACCGCACGGGAACGTTGTCGATTTCGGAGACGCCAATTGGAACTCGGGCTGGGATCGGTTTGTGGCTGTCTACGAGAAGGCTGCAGCCGTGTATCGAAATCCCTACTACAAGTACGTCGCGCGCGAGATGGTGAGATGTGCGATGAAGCGACTTGCAAAGGAGCATGGCGAGTCTCCTCTCCAGAGTGCGGATAACCGGTACAATATGCTTTGGGCCGGGACCGGGTTTGGCTCGACGCTAACAGACACCTACCGGTGGGCCGATGACTCCATCCTCCCTCAGAAGCCAACGTCGCTCAGCCAGGAAGTCCTCGAGGACGTTGTGGGGAAGAAAGTGGTGTTCCGAAATGGCTGGGAGGCGACGAGCACGTTCATGCTTCTGAACTATCGCGATGAGGGAGACGGTGGATTATTGCATCGAGATTATCTGCGGAACACGCTATCGGTCGAAGAGGAGAAGATGCATCACGGCCACTCAGATGAGAATAGCATCTGTCTCCTAATGAGCGGAGGCTCTGTCCTTCTCCATGATGCTGGTTACCGCGACGGTCTCCCAAGTGGACAATGGGGTGCGTATCGGGCGGACTACTACCACAACCGGATTGTCGCTCGTAAGAACAAGCGTGATGTGAAGCAGGATATGTTTGAGTTCCTCCGAAACTCAGGTGTGTATCGAAAGGTCCGGACCCAAAAGATTGACTTTCTTAATCTGAAAGATGTAGACATGAGTCGGACGCGTCTCGTCGATCAAGAGTTGGGATATCAATGGGATAGAGTTATCACATATGTGAAGGAGAGAGACTTCTTTGTCGCGGTCGACGGCATCAAAGCTCTGCGCAGGGACTACTTCACGTTTACGAATCTCTGGCACACGAAGAAAGTCCTGGCTCAAGGCAAGCAGTATTATGATTGTGTGGTTGATAGCATCGGAACCGAGCAGTTGCCTGAAAGTAAATCTCTCCTTGTGTACTTCCCAGAAACATCTGCGAAAGAGATTGGGACTTATCAAGAGAAACGGCACTATCAACAAGAGACTGCTATCTACCAGACCATTTCCAGCCAGTACAAAACTGGAGACATGGAGTGTTTTGTCACGGTTCTGTTCCCTCATGCAAAAGGGCGGAACCTTGAAGAACTCATGCAGCAGTTCAGTGTCGTGAAGGTGGATAAGTTTTCGCGGGCCGTCGGCATTGAGATCGACGATGGCAACAAGAAATCTGCTCTCTGCATCAAGCTCGACCTTGAGAGTGAGATCGTCAGTGAGAATATTCGTCCCCGCTATCTCTACGATCTCGGAAAAGTGAAGTATGGTGATTTTGAGACAGATGCTTACTATCTCTTTGCAGTAAGATCAGAGAAAGACGTGCGCTATTCAGCTACCACGATGACGAAGGTCCTCTACAAGGGTCAAACGCTGATGGAAGCACTGCCGAACACATTTGGCTTGCAGCTCGATGGGGCCCCCGACCGGATTGGATACTCAAAGTGGCGATATTGGGAGGACACTGTGAGAGTGAAGGAATAAACCAGTCCTTCTCCAGATCACCGTTCCGTAGGAATAGTCACGCGGTGAGTCAGCTTGCGAATGCGTGCACTTATGCTTATATTTGGTTCGTGGGATGAGCGGTTTGGGGTCGTAGTTCAGCTGGCTAGAACGCCTGCCTGTCACGCAGGAGGTCGCGGGTTCGAGTCCCGTCGACCCCGCAAAAAGACATCGTTTTGAGGTTTCTTTCTGTCTCCCGCCCTCAGCATTAACTCAGGCATCCGGTACCCAACCTCTCTATTCAGAGCCACTCCAGTTGAGGATAAGCGTCGTGGGATTTCGCCATTTCTGCAGTCTCAAAAAAAAAGCTTGACAAAAGATTTCCAATCTTCTATATTAGTGCATCGGTAAAGTAATCGATAAAGTAACCGATTCCCATCTGTAACTTGAACGTTGTTTTGCGTCAGCAATGAGACCTTGATCACGCTTTGCCATTGATTCCTTGCCGTTACAGCTTGTGTATCCAGTCCGTTCTCTTTTTGACTTCCGAAGGTGATGCACAGTCAACTACCCAGCGGAGAAGCAAAAGCCTGCGGGAATGTCTCCAAATTGGTCTACTGAGGAGGTGACTCTCATGAGAGTTTCCGTTCGGATATTAACTCTAATCAGTCTGCTAATTCCAGTTTCTGTTTTTGGACAGAGTACATTGCGAGGGGCAGTGACTGATTCGGTGACGAATGAACCATTGATTGGAGCGAATGTTTTTTTGAAAGGCACAGCTCTCGGGGGCGTAACTGATCGAGAAGGCAAGTATATGATTACTGGAATCCCGGCAGGAAAATTCGAGTTAAGAGTTTCCTACGTAGGGTATAAAGCAAAAGAGCTGGAGATAGATGTTTCAGAGAATGCGGCAATGTCATTGAGTCTCCGATTAATGCCAGCTGCAATAGAGGCAGAAGAAGTTTTGGTGACCGCTCAGGCGCGTGGTCAAATAGCCGCCATCAACCAACAAGTGACATCGAACACAATCATCAAAGTTGTCTCTGAGGAGAAAATCCAGGAGCTGCCAGATGCGAATGCCGCCGAGGCGATAGGTCGGCTGCCGGGCGTATCAATAATCCGTTCTGGAGGCGAAGCAACAGGGGTTGTGTTGCGGGGCCTCAGCTCAAGATTTAGCACTATCACAGTTGATGGTGTCAGAATACCGGCGACCGATTCTACCTCTCGAGATGTTGACCTCAGCATGATTTCGCAGGGATCGTTAGCCGGCATTGAATTATATAAGACGCTCACTCCCGATCAAGACGCGGATGCGATTGCAGGTGCCGTCAACTTGGTGACACGAAAAGCCCCTTCCGAACGGTTGCTTCGCTTTGATCTCAAGGGTGATTACAACCATCTCATGAAGTCGACTAATCAGTATGATTTTTCGGGTCGCTATGGCGAACGATTCTTTAACGGCATCCTTGGTGTGCAATTACAGGGCAATGCAGAGAGAAAAATCCGGAGCAGAGAAGAGATCAGATATGGCTACGGGACTTTCAAGAATCCAGACCTCCCCGGATATGATCCGAGTACAACCGGACTTGACAATGATTATAACATAAACCAGTTTAGAGTTGATTTCACTGACGAGATCCGGAAGAGGAACGGCGGACAAGTAATTCTCGATGTGAATACTCCGGACAGCGGTGTGGTAAAATTCAGCGGCTTGTACAGCGGTACGCAAAGAAATATATCGCTTTATAACCGGGTCTATCCAGCGGGCGCGGGTGGCGTTGTCTGGGACTACAATTATCGATATACCGAATTGGAACTGAGCACTGTCAATACTGTGTTGCAGGGGAAGAATTTCCTCTCTGGATTTGAAGTTGACTGGAGTGCATCGTATGCTCATTCCAAGGTGAACAATCCATTTGACTATCAATTGATATTCACGGAGACTCCAGGGGTAAAACCGGGAGTGTCACTGGTGCCCACTAAAGATCCCCCAAACTTGAGCATCATACCGTATGCAGCAAACAATTATATAGCTGCCACCTGTAGCAGTGCGTCTCGCTTTAAGAAGCAAAATTTCGAACGGGATAGAACTGCATCATTGAATCTGTCAAGGAAATACACGTTGACGGATCTTTTCTCTGGTGAGTTTCGAATTGGTGGAAAGTACAGAGATCGGTCGCGATGGCTGAGCGAGGTCGAGTACGATGACAATACTTATCTTCATCCCTTCTATCCCCTGAATGCCGATGGATCGACAATTAATCTCTTGGGGACACGCTTTGAGGATTACTATCTTCATCGAACTATCGGGGCTCTGTCACTATCTGACTTCATTAGCCAACCGCCGCCGGGGCGTGATCTCTTGGGCTTGTATAGGATGAACCCGCTTATCGACGTAAACGCATTAAAGCTCTGGTACGACCTCAATCAAAATGGCAAGTCCGGATCGTCGTTGGAATACAATGCCAATGACCAGGCGGCGATGGATGGGTACAACGTTAATGAAAGAGTCTCTGCCGGCTATCTCATGAATACACTGAATATTGGACAGATGTTCACGTTGATTGCTGGATTACGGGCTGAAAAAGAAAGAAATGACTATGAAGCGACGTACGCCCCCGGCGGTCTCTCCACCATTGGAATCATAGTGACCGCATCATCAGGACTTAGGGATACAACTGCCACACACACAGAGACTCTGTGGCTTCCTAACGCGCAGTTGACCTTCAGGCCCACAGATTTTCTCTCTGTTCGGGTTGCGGGGTATAGAGCGTTGGCACGCCCAGACTATAATTTCCGCATACCGCGCTTTGAGCTGGTCTCGGGCACTCCCACTCCAATCACTCTTGGCAATCCTGATCTGAGGGATACAAAAGCGTGGAACTATGAGGTAAACACACAGGTGTACGGCAATACAATCGGTCTGATATCGGTCTCTGCGTTCTACAAGAAGATTGATGACCTTTACCACGAGATGGAAGCTGTCACCATAAGCCACGGCTTCGATTCATTGTTGACTGCCCTCGGGATGAGGTGGCAAACCGTTGAGCCTTTCAAGTCCCTGATAGCCAAGAATAATAATTATAGCGTCAATGTCCCTTATAATTCTAATCGCCCCTCATATGCTTGGGGCTTTGAGTTTGAACATCAAATAAATCTCAGTTTTCTCCCCGGGTATCTCAGAAATATAACGTTGTCCTACAACGCGTCGATTACGCGATCCGAGACATATATAATCCAGAGTGTATCGAGACAAGACTCAATTTGGGTGATAAATCCCCGGACCCGCGATTCGGTAAGGGTTCCTGGGGTTCCGTATAACACAGCCATAGATGTCAAGAGACAGTCCGAGAATCAACCGAAGCTTTATGGCAATGCAGCCCTCGGATATGACTTAGGTGGATTCTCTGGAAGGATATCAGTCTTCTATCAAGGTGAGTATGTCCAACAATACTCGACAGACGGTCAAAGCGATACTCACGTTGACAGTTTTACCAAGTGGGATCTTGCACTCAAACAAGAAGTCTTCAAGAATGTTTCTCTTTTTCTTAACGTCAACAACTTTACTAACAGGCAGGAAACCACTTCAAGAGTGAATGTGGTGAGGGACTGGCACCTGAGTCGCAGGGCTGACTTATATGGTGTCACAGCAGACTTTGGAGTGAGAATACTGTTATGAAGTCAACTAACTAACCCTTTCCCAACTAACAAATCTCTTAACAGGAAGAAGGAGGATGCCATGAGTGCGAAACTCTACAGGATGGTTGTTTTCCTGTTGTTGCTTCTCCCCATGAAGGCATTGAGTCAGGACTTGGTAATTGATGATTGGTACACCACAACTCGATACCTCAATGCCATCATTGCGACAGACACGGCAAGTGCTGCATTCAAGGCAGGCACGCGTGTTTACGTCCTACACAAGGATGGAATATATGCTTGGAATGCTTCACTTGATTACCAGCCAGGCAGGACAGTCACATTCCGGGCTGCGTATGAGCACGGGAACTACGGGGATTTCGACCCGATCATCTACTTCTACCCGACAGCTACCGGAGGCGGTGCGGTCCCTGGGCAAATGTCCCAATTGGCAAGCAACGTAACGCTGAGGATGACCCACATCATGATAGCCGGGTATAATGAGCAGCAGGATTCGCTTCTCAAATACTCGAACACAATGATGATAAGGACGCTGTCGACCAGTAGTAATACCCGTATATATCTTGATAGCTGTGTAATGAAAACAATTGCAGGCCAGATTATCAGAACAGAGGGACCCGTAGCTGTTATCAAGGTGACGAATTCGACATTTGCAGATATGGGACACCCCACGTCGAATTTCGGCGCAGGCAAGTTCATTGATGCTAGAAACGTGAGAGTCGATTCGCTCATCATCCAGAACTGCACGTTTGTGAATCTGTATGATCGTGTCATTCGCCACTATCAGGCCACTAACCCCAACAGCATCAGGAATTTCATCTTTGATCATAACACTGTGCTGTATGACATGTCCTACCATGGATTTTTGTCGTTAGGCACAGTAGATACCACTGGGAATGGCACTCTTCAAATAACGAATAACCTGTTCATTGATCATTTTGCCTTGGGTATGGACACAGCTGCTGTTCGGCAGGTGGAGTTCAGCGATCCGGGTGAGAATGACCCGACAAATGGGCTGCCAAGAATGACATGGGTCATGACAAACAAGAACGATATTGCGAAATGGAACATCCAGAAGAACTATTATGCTTCCTCAGATTCCGGCGCGGCGATGCTTGCTCTGGGTCCACCGAACGACAATATCTATGCAGGACCTTTTTACCATAAGCAGGGTCCTCCTTACTTGACGTTGAATATGAATAAGATATTGGCTTCTCAAGGCAAGGATACCTTGAACACGTTTATTCCGGTTTCTGCCAAGGTTACAAAAGCCCCTGGCCTGATGACAGAACTGATCAGATGGGTTTTGAATAAATCTTTGGATAATAAGAACAAACCCACTCTGAACGTCACCGCAAATTGGAGTTGGACGTATGACTTTCATCGGCACCACCTGGAGTATTATGCTGATACGCTCGATTGTTCTTACACAGCCAGCTTGAACCTTGCAGCAGCTGGCACGGATGGCAAGGTTATTGGTGACGCACGTTGGAAGTTCAACGGTGTCGTCGCTGTTGGGAATCCGCCGAGCGACGTGCCCGGAAGATTCGCGCTGGATCAGAACTATCCAAATCCGTTTAACCCCTCGACCAAGCTGTCATTCAGTCTGGGAAAACCGGGCTACGCAACACTGACCGTCTACAACATCCTCGGACAAAAAGTGGCCACGCCGATCGCTGGGATCCTAACTGTTGGATACCATGAGTTGAACTTCGACGCATCCAAGTTACCCAGTGGGGTCTATTTCTACCGGCTGGATTCAGGAAAGAACTCCGACGTGAAGAAGATGATGTTGCTTAGGTAGTAGGAGAGGGATCGTTTTCAATGAAGCATCCGGTCTTTGCTTCCTTGGAGACTGGATGCTTCTATTATATTTGACCGGAGGAAACGGTGAGGCGTCAATAGGTGGATATGGGGATCGACGGGGAACTGGCTGCGGAGCAAGATCCAAACCAAGCCCACCAAATTGATGGAATGCGAGTTCTTTATGGCGCGTCTCAACCTGAGATTTAAGGAGGCATTCTTGATCGGCAAGAATCTTTGGGCGCGTCAATGTGCCCGCCTGCTTGCTGTTGTATGTCTGCTGTTCACTCCTATCGCACTCTCGTCTGCTCAGGAAGGGATTGGACCGATAGCTGCACCTTTTGACATGCCGCAATTGAAGCGCCCTGAGTTTCCCCAGCGCCGTTTCGATATCCGTGACTTCGGTGCTCAGGAGGGTGGACTTGTGGAGAACACGATCGCCATTCAAACTGCAATAGAAAACGCGGCGAAAGCGGGCGGCGGAATTGTTGTAATCCCGGAGGGCAAGTGGCTCACAGGTACGATTCGTCTCGATGACAACATCAATCTCTGCGTCTCCAAGGGCGCCGAGCTACTGTTCAGCCAGGACTTCAATGACTATCTGCCGATCGTGTTCTCCCGTCATGAGGACATCGAATGCTACAAATACTCCTCGTTCATCTATGCTAACGGAAAAACAAACCTTGCAATCACCGGTGAGGGCATTCTCAACGGCCAGGGAAAACCTTGGTGGAGCCTCAAGGAGAAGAACATCGAAAAGCTCCTCTACGAGATGGGGAGTTCGGGCGTACCGGTGAAGGAACGGATCTTCGACGGAGAGAACGGAAGAGAATTACGCCCAGCGTTTTTTCAACCGATCGACTGCAAGAACATCGTCGTTGAAGGAGTGACATTTCTCTACGGTGCATTCTGGACAATCACACCAACGTACTGTGAGAATGTTATCGTTAGAAAGGTTCACATCGTCACTGAAGGTGACTACGGGCACACACCCAACGGCGATGGCATAGACCCCTCGTCTTGCAAGAACGTGTTGATCGAAGACTGTGAGTTTGACACTGGCGATGATTGCATTGCGATCAAAGCTGGAAGGGATCGGGATGGATTGCGTGTAGGGAAGCCGACGGAGAATGTGGTCATAAGGAATTGCCGCGGCTTTCGTGGTCATGGAGGGATCGTGATTGGGAGTGAAACCTCCGGTGGTGTCAGGAACGTCTATGCTGTGAATTGCCAATTCAACGGCACAGATCGCATTGTGAGAATCAAGACCGCGCGGGGGAGGGGAGGCGTCCTCGAGAAGATGTGGTTCCGGGATCTCCTCGGCGAGAACATCAAACAGGAAGCGATTCATCTCAACATGCTCTACACAGGCAGCCGTTTCCCAGCTCAACCGGTCACTGAGTCAACCCCGCAAATACGTAGCATCAATTTTGCGGGGATTACCTGCACCTCGGGGAACACCTTTGCAGTCGAGATGGTCGGGCTTCCGGAAATGCCCATCGAAAACGTGACGATCGATAGTATTGAGATGAGTACGAAGAAGGGCTTCGCTTGCACTGACGTTAAAGTTGTGCAAGTCAGGCATGCTCATCTCAACGCGCAGACGCCTCCTCTGATTACAATCACTGATGGTGAGGACATCACGTTGGATTCGATCGACCTCCCAAACCAAGTCGATCAGCTTCTTCGGGTCGATGGAGCGAAATCTGCAGATATCAAGATCCGGAATATCAATATTCCAAATGTCAGGCAGACCATTTTTCTGGGACCCGATGTGTCGAAGCGTGCAGTTCTTATCGAAGAGTGAGACTCTTTTCCCGATATCGGGTCATCTGGGTCGATTTGCATAGAACGATTGCCATCCACTATTGTCGGGTCCACGCATCTAAAGCTACAGGAAAGGTGTTACACAGCTCAAGGAACGGGAATTGAAGATGGCATGACGAAATGGATTGGTGCTCTTGTTATTGGGCTTGTTTCTTTCCCGCTCATAGTTGACGGTCAACAGTCGGCATTCCCAGGGGCCGAGGGCGGCGGTGCATATGCTGTTGGTGGCCGCGGTGGAAAAGTTCTTGAAGTGACAAACTTAAACGATACCGGTCCGGGGAGCCTCAGAGACGCCGTACAAAGCTCTGGTGCGCGAACGATCGTATTTCGAATCTCAGGAACGATCGCCCTGGGTTCTGCACTCAAAATCACCAAGGACTCAGTGACGATTGCAGGACAGACAGCTTCGGGCGACGGAATATGCCTGCGCAAATACCCCCTTGTTGTCAGCGCGAATCACGTCATCATTCGCTATCTCCGGTTGAGGCTCGGGGACGAATCGGGAGGAGAGGATGATGCCTTCAGTGGTTTCACAAACGATTACACATCCTTCGTGAACCGCGCCAACAGGCATCATATTATTGTAGATCATTGCTCCGTCAGTTGGAGTGAAGATGAGACACTTTCATTCTACGGGAATGACAGTGCCACGGTCCAGAAGTGCATTATTTCCGAAAGCCTGTATAACTCCAATCATCCTAAAGGCAAGCATGGGTACGGGGGAATATGGGGTGGGAGGTATACTTCATTTCACCATAATCTGCTTGCACACCACGACAGCCGGAATCCGCGCTTCTCAGGGGGATTGCCAACAAGGTCGAATGGCACGGTGCCGAGTGAGTATGTCGACTTTCGGAATAATGTCATCTACAACTGGGGATCGAATAGCTCATATGGGGGCGAAAGCAGCAGCATCAATATCGTTGCGAATTACTACAAGCCAGGGACTGCAACAAAAAGCACTCGGAATAGGATTGTCGAACCCTACGGTCCGAACAATGGTGGCGGTGGTGCCAGCCTCGGCCGATGGTATGTTGCAGACAATTTCGTGGATGGAAGCCCGGCTATCTCAAGCGACAACTGGGCAGGTGGTGTGCAAGGGATTTACGCTACAGATTCGACAGTAAGAGCTTTGTCCCCATTTCCTTTTTCAGGAGTGACAACGCAGACAGCAGTGGACGCATATTATTCAGTTCTTGCCGATGTGGGTGCCACCTTGCCAAGACAAGACATTGTCGACACAAGGATTCTCAGCGAGGTGAGAAACGGAACGGTGACGTATGGCGGAAAGACATACGGACGAGACAACATGGGCGGAGATACAGTCCATGTCTTCGGCATTCTCGACTCGCAGACCGACGTCGGTGGATGGCCGATGCTCAATTCAAGAACTGCTCCGCTCGATTCTGATCATGATGGCATGCCAGACGCATGGGAACTTGCACATGGCCTTAATCCCGGTGATCCGGCGGATAGAAACACCTTTGCTGCCAGTGGTTACACTATGCTGGAGGAATATCTCAACAGTATTAGCGGTGACACAGGAATCGATTTCGTCGCAGAAAATCTTGGCGGGGTCGCGGACTTCAAACTGAACGGCAACTATCCCAATCCTTTCAACCCTGGCACGAGAATATCATATTCGATTCCGAAAAGAGGAGACGTGGCAGTCCAAATATTCAATGCCTTAGGACAACAGGTGCGCGCGCTTGTCGAGTCGTATGAGGAAGCTGGGACACACGTGGTTGAGTGGGATGGAACTGACGATCACCAACAGTCCGTGTCGACTGGCGTATACCTCTGCGTTGTGCTCTTTGAGCGAACGCATCAGGTACACAAAATGATGTTGCTAAGATGAAGCTCGGTATTAACCAGTGATTTCTATGAAATGGCTAACGAAGCTGGCCCTTGCCGCTTTCATGGTTGCGTCCGCCCAAGCCTGCGGAGGCAGGAATGCTGTACCCGACACGATCCCATCAACGGTTTCATGGGCGCGCCGTATCGCAGACTCCTTTGTGTTGCGTCATCCCGACGCTGTGACGTATGATTCTTCTTCTCCCGATCAGAAGTGGAACTACGAGCAGGGAATAATGCTTGTGGCGTTGGAGCGAGTGGCTCTACATACGGGTGACCAGAAGTACTTCGACTTCGTCCGGAAGAGCCTTGATCAGTACGTGGGGGAGAATGGAGCCATTCGCACGTACAAACTGACCGATTACAATCTCGACGATGTGGGGCCGGGGAGGTCGCTGCTTGCTCTCTACCAGACGACACGACAGGAAAGGTTCCGCGCCGCGGCTGACACCCTGCGACAACAACTGCGAGAGCAACCCCGGACACATGAGGGGGGCTTCTGGCACAAGAAGATCTACCCAAACCAGATGTGGCTGGATGGGCTGTTCATGGCGGAGCCGTTCTACGCGAAGTATGCGGTGATGTTCCACGACCCCCATGCGTTCGACGACATCGCAAACCAGTTCATCTGGATTGCCCGACATACACGTGATCCAAAGACAGGATTGCTCTACCACGCATGGGATGAAAGCAGAAAGCAGAGCTGGGCAGACCCCGAAACCGGCTGCTCACCTAACTTCTGGGGTCGAGCAATGGGGTGGTATCTAATGGCGCTCGTGGACGTATTGGATTACTTCCCTGTTGACCATCCGCAGCGGAGGGAGTTGATCTCGATTCTCCGGGAGCTTTGTGCGACGTTGTTGAAGTTTCGTGACGAGAAGACTTCTCTCTGGTATCAAGTTGTAGATCAAGGACAGAGGGAAGGGAATTACCTTGAATCATCGGCATCATGTATGTATGCATACGCCTTCGCTAAAGGCGCGAACAAGGGCTACCTCGACGGGATGTTCATAGATGCTGCCGAGCAAACGTTTAAGGGCCTGATTGAGAGGCAGGTCACGATCGATGGAAACGGGTTCGTCGACTTGCATGGAACATGTCGGGGTGCTGGCCTCGGAGGCAACCCATATAGAGATGGTAGCTTCGAATACTATATCAGCGAGCCGCAGCGGACGAATGACATGAAAGGCATTGGTCCATTCCTGCTCGCGGCGATTGAACTGGAAAAAGGAAGAGCGATAGAGAAGACATCAGGCGAGAGACGCTAGATCTATTTGTCCTGCTTGAACGGAACATTGTTGAAAGGACCCAAACTGTGAAGAGACACTCACATATTACACTGAACGATATTGCAAAACGGTTGGGGGTGTCACGCGTGACAGTATCGAAAGCGTTGCGTGGCCACCCAGATATTTCTGAAGAGACAGTTCGACGTGTACGAAAGGTCACAGAGGAACTGGGGTACAGTCCCAACATCATTGCACGGAGTCTGTCAGCCCGACGTTCGAACATGATTGGGCTCGTCGTGCCGAAGATCGCTCACTTCTTTTTCGGCTCGGTGATCGAAGGTGTGTATAACATGGCCCTCGAGAACAACTACGAGACGATCTTGACTGTTTCGCAAGAGAATGCCGAGTTGGAACGCAAACACCTTCAGACACTGGTTTCCATGCGGGTCGATGGAATCATCATCTCGATTTCCCAGACGACGCGAGATGTGGGTGTTTTCACATGGATCCGTAAGATGGGTTTCCCGTTGCTGTTCCTCGACCGCCGCCCTGAGCCACCGCTTCCGGGATTTAACAGCGTGCTTGCCGACGACAAGGGTGGGGCGTTCAAAGCTGTAGAGCAGGCAATCAAGGTCGGTTATCGTAAGATCGCCTGCATCGGCGGCAACACCCACATCAATATCGGCAAGAACCGGTTGCTGGGATTCGAAACGGCAATGAAGCAGCATGGCATCCCAATCAAGAAGGAGTGGATCATCACCGGAGGTTTTGGAAAGAATGTCGGCTACGACGGCTTTATGCAACTTCACAGCAGTGGACGGGCACCGGACTTCATATTTGCAATGACCTATCCTATCGCTTTGGGTGTCTATGAAGCCGCGAAGGAACTTGGGCTTCGCATCCCGGACGATATAGACCTCATCAGCTTTGGGGACAGCGACGTAACCAGGGTGATTTCCCCTGCTCTAAGCTGTGTTGCCCAACCTTCATTTGAGCTAGGATCAAAGGCCGCTGAGCTAATGCTCAAAACGATTCTCCATCCGGATTCGGCGGGAGAGCAGCACCTTGTTCTCCCAGCAGACTTACTTATAAGGGAGACGTGCACGGGCAAGAACACAGTGGTTGCTCAAAAAGGCAATGGTCAGAAAAATGCACCCCCTCGCGCCTTGAAGGAGGCTGTTTAGACATGAAGCTGCTTAGGAAATTGAAACCACTGCTCGGATGTATCGCACTCACGTCGCTGGTGCTGGGTCCGACGTCTCGGGCAAAATCACAAGTCCTGCCCATGAGCGATTCGGTGGGGAAGGCAGTGTCCCACACTGGAGGACTTGTGTTGTTGGATTGCTACTACAACAACGAATGGAGGAAAGACTCAACCGGGAATCTCGTCCGATACCATTATCTATGGCAGGACACAACCAACTCAGGCTATTCACAATTAGCCGCTATCATCACGCAAGCTGGTGCTGCTGTCGACACTCTCTGCCAGGCACCTGCCCCTGGCGCATTGGAGCGCGCAACTATCTACATCATCGTCGATCCAGATACTCCACAGGAAACACAATCCCCGAATTATCTTGAAGAGCCCGCTATCGGCGTTATCGCGGATTGGGTGCGTGCAGGTGTCGTGCTCGTTCTTATGGGCAACGACAAGGGTAATGCTGAGTTCGAGCATTTCAACCAGCTCGCTGAGCGATTTGGGATTCACTTCAACGAAGACAGCAGAAACAAGGTGGTCGGCGACGATTTTCAGACGGGCACGTTTGACAAGTTTCCAGAGCATCCTTTATTTGTCGGAGTCAAACGGATATTTATAAAAGAGATGAGTACCCTACGGGTACAGGAGTCTGCGACGGTTGTTTTTTCAGAAGGTGGAGACGATCTCATGGCATTCTCAAAGGTTGACAAGGGAGCCGTGTTCGCCGTTGGCGACCCGTGGTTCTACAATGAATACATGGACCAGCGGAGACTGCCACCTGGGTATGACAACGCCCGAGCCGCTGACAATCTCTTCAGATGGCTTCTGCAGTATACCTCACGTCGATAGCGTCACGACTGCGACATGAAGAATGAAAGTGACCCTAAACGTACCCCTCTGAGGTGTTTCCCACCTGCCGTATACCCACCCTGAATTCAGGCGTAAGTTATCCAAATGCATGAAGGGAAGCTTCTGTTCGTGCGAGGCTCGGCAAGTTCTCTGCGCTCGTTATTCGAAAATATTGCTTGACATCAACTGTTGTTCTTCGTATATTCCTTTCGCGGCACAGTAATAGATTTCTCACAATCATTCCAGCGTGCCTCACCTAGTATCTCACCTTAGTCACAAGGCTTTTCGAAAGGGCTCGACGGGGGCCTACCGCGGTCTCAGCACTCAACTTGGTAGAGTCTGCTTGCAGACGATTTAAAGTCGCAACGGAAACCGTGCGCGTCGAGCACGACCGACGGTTCCAAGAAATGCGAGCTTCCAGAGTAATTTGACCGATCAACAGACGCTGCGCATCTTGCTTACCACGCACTAGCACGCATCATTCCTGTGGCTGATGAGGGTGTGCAAACACGGTGCACACCTCGTGCCTCAAAAAACCATGTGGAGGCCATATGAAGGCTCTATCGCGCGTCGGAACGCTTCTCGTTATTCCCCTTTTATGTTTAGGAGTTTCAGTCTCCCTCGGATACGTTCCCGGTGAACCTCCCCTACCGGCATCAGGGGTCCAGGCAGGAACGGCGAGGCCGAGCAAGGCTGGGCATGCATTTAGCCTGGCAAGCGCCGAGCACACAAACCTCTCCACGGATCTGCTCGCGCAGAACCACACAGCGACCGCTGCGGAATTTGTAAGCACTACGAGTGGCAACTGGTCCACCATGGTTTGGAGTGAACCAGGAGTACCCGGAGCGACCGACAATGTTATAATTGCAGATGGTCATGCGGTGACAATCGATCAGAACGTCTCCGTCGCTTCGATTACAGTTGGACAGGGAACGAGTGGCACATTGATGTTCGATGGTGTTGCTGCAAGGGCAGTTGCAGTGACAGGAAATGTAACTGTGGCTGCTGGTGGGACTTTCATTACACAGTCTACAGGGACGCAAACGCACAGCTTATCCCTCGGGGGCGATCTGTCGAACAACGGTACGTTTGACATGTCACGCAGTGGAACAACGTTTCTCTGCACTGTGATCTTTATCAAAGTTGGTGACCAATCGATTTCTGGAGTCGGCAGCTTGACACGATTCCGGAGTATCACCCTTGATAAAGGCTCTCCCAACAATAGAGTGCTATGTAGTATCAATGTCTCTGATGCCGGAGCAGGCCCAGGAGCAATCACATTCACCAATGGGACTTGGGAGCAAACAGCTAATGTCTTCACGATCGGTAGCGGCAGCCAGACGATACCATCCACTGGCTCAATCATTGTTTCTGGAAGCGGTGGGTTGGCGATCCCATCTTCATCTCCGACTGTGAGTGGAAACCTGACGGTCAACACAAGTGGTACGGTAACCCTGGGAGCCGGAGCCAACAGTCTCACTGTCACCGGGGGTACGGCGACGTTCGCCTCTGGTACTGTGACCATTCTTGGCAAATTGGTCATGAGCGGAGGGACCACAACAATTAATGGGGCAGGCATTCGCATATCTCCACGAGGATCAACGCCGTCCAGCGACCTTGCTGCAAGCGGCAACACTTTTGACTGCACCAGCGGCGCTAACTTGATCTTCAGTTCGGGTTCGGTGACACTCGTAGATCCAAACGCTGGAGATGATAGTCGCTCAGGTCGCGATTTGAGGATCAATAGCACCGGGACAGTCAGCCTTGCGGGTAGTACCTTTTGCCTAGGAGACGGAATCAGTTCAAAGACTGCGGCAGGAACCGGTTTTCTTATTGCCCTCTCTGGTTCCATTCAACTCGGCAACCTTACCCTGCACGGTGGGGGCATGACAGGACGCAATGTGCTCCTCAAAAGCGATGTCAACGTTGGTGGCACGCTTACGCTGACCAGCGGCGCTTTAACGCTCGGAGGGTACACGCTCTCCTACGGAGCGGCCGGTTCGCTCGTCTACAACGGCACGTCAAGCCAGACTACTACTGATGCAGAATTCCCGGCATCAAACGGACCCTTGAACATCACAATCAACAACGGTTCTGGCGTGCAACTGCATGCATCACGGACGATCAATGGTATGCTGACGTTCACCGTTGGGAAGATTGTAACCGCAGAGAACATGCTCACCCTCGGAACAGCGGCCAGCCTCGAAGGGGCTGGCAACGGCAAGTACGTTTACGGTAACCTTGCAAGAGCAGTTCCGCCCTCTGGGTCACCGACTCTCTTATATGACATTGGCGACTTGACGAACTTCACGCCGGTATCGGTTGAGCTCGACAATCTCTCCGCAGGAGGAACACTCACGGCCCGGACGACCGGAAGCGAACATCCGAGCATATCTGGGTCGGGTATCAATGCAGCAAAAAGCGTGAATCGATACTGGACACTGACGAACAGCGGGATTGGTCTTGATCATTACGACGCGACTTTCAACTTCGTCCCCGGTGATGTGGATGCAGGAGCGAACACCTCGAACTTCTTGGTGAGAAAATACGATAGCGGCACATGGAGCTCGCCAACGACTGTCAATCCCCACGCAGCGAGCATCCAGGCGACGGGGATGACCACATTCAGTGATTTTGCTGTTGGTGAAGTCACACTCTTCACTATCAGCGGGATGATCACTGATGGGACGAATCCACTAGCGGATGTTTCAGTAGCTGCCAGTGGCGGGTTCACGGGAAATGCGACGACCGATGTGACCGGAGCATACACGATCGGTAGTATTCCATCAGGCGCAACGGGGATTGTTCTCACGCCGAGTCTGGGAGGCTACTCGTTTAGTCCAACCACACGGACGGTCAATAATGTGTCAGGGCCTGTAACGGGTCAAGACTTCACTGGCGCAACGGGCGGGTACTGGATCACAGCAACGGCGGGACCCAACGGATCAATCTCGCCGTCGGTGGCAGTGCCTGTTGGTTCAGATCAAACCATTACGATGACACCGGCAGTAGGATACCACATTGCCACGCTAATGGTGGATGGAACACAGGTGGAGCCAGTGATGAGCTACACATTCACCAACGTGCAAGCTCCTCACACAATTGCGGTAACATTCGCACAAAGTGACGTGCCTGTCACCACTCCCAACACGCTGTACAATCTTGACAATGACGGCGACGGGGCGTCCGATATGAAACTCACGTTCAGCGTGCTGCCAGGTAATGGCGGGACGGTTGATGTGCTGATTTCTCCTGTTACACCAACAGGCTCACCAGCTCCACTCTCAGGTGCGCTTCCATACTATCTGCGTTTGTCATCGAGCATGACGAACTTCAGTTTCAAAGCGACAGTGAAGATGGATATGAACGGTGTCAGCGGGTTTGGTCCGACTTCATATCTGATGTACTACAATGTCACATCGGCGAGTTGGCTGATGATGAAGGGGACGTATGCAGCGGGCGATGCGGAGTTCAGTGGGCATTCATCATTCACGTTCGTGACTGATCACTTCACGCCGTACACGTTCATTACATCGACCACGGCACCGATGGATTTGTTTGTAAGCTCGAGTGCCATGAACACGTCAGCGAACATGGTGTATCCGAACAACACATGGCGGCCTCTCGGTCCAACGTACCACGGAACGGATGACTGGTCATGGCCGGAGAGCCAACAGGTGAGCGTGTACATTGTGCCCGCAGCAGGGACACAGTTCGGGGCGTGCAACGTTTCGCTTGAATGGGATGCGAATCTGTTGAGCTACACAGGCGTTGACTTCGGTTCGGCTGGAAGTCCGAACGGTTTGTTCGGCACAGGTCACTCATACCCGATCATGTCGCCCCAAGTTTTGCAAGCAGGGAATCACCTGACGCTTAGTTGTTCTCGCCTTGATAACGGCAGCTTCGTGACAAGTGCAGGAGACTATATCGCAAAGGTAAACCTCACGATCGTGAAGTCTGGCCACAGCGCCATCAACATCATCAGTGCAGATTTCGAGCAACTCAGTGGCGTCGGGGCCCCCGTTCGAACGCATGTGTTTCCGAATCAGGCAGAGGCAAAAGTCTATCTCGGGGATTTCACGTCTCCCGGCAACACCAGCACAGGCGACGGAAAGATCGACATCAACGACCTGTCGGCATGGTCGCTTTCGTACTGGTCGGGGACACAGACAGTGCCGAGCCTGGCGAACTATAAAGTGAAGTATGATATTGGACCGACAGCAAACGGGTATCTTTTCTCCTTGCCGGTGCCGGATATTAAGATAGATTTTGAAGACTTGGTGATCTTCTCGATCAGTTTCGGTTTGAGCAGTACGAGTCAGTTGCCGAAGGTTGTGGGGACGCCGACGCAACCCGCGGAGGTCTCGCTTGGTTCACCAGTGGAGCTGGGCACAGAGACGCGGATCCCGGTGGTGGTGGGCGGAGAAGTGTCTGATATCCGGGCGATGAAACTCGTGATAGAGGGATCCTCCGGGATGTTTCTGGGAGCGGAGAAGGGGGAGTTACTCCAGAGCTACAGCACGCCGGTAGCGGTGATGAGTAAGGCAGAAGGGGGTGTAATCTGTGTGGACTTGGCAGTGATGGGTCTCGATGCTGAGGGACTCAGTCGTGCGGGCGAAATCGTAATCCTCAGGTTTGGCGGAAAGCCACGTGTCCATCTGCTGACGGGCGAGGCGCGGAGTAGCGACAACAAAGCCCTAAACGTGGTGAAGGTGAGAGGTGCTGGTGATTCGGAGGCGCCAATCTTTACGCTCCTTCAGAACTACCCAAACCCGTTCAATCCGACGACTACGATTGAGTATGAACTCCCGGTCACGGGACAGGTCGAGCTAGACATATACAATGTCCTTGGTGAAAAGGTTGTGACACTCGTAAGCGAAAGGCAGAAGGCCGGTCGTTATCAAGTCCAGTGGAATGGGAGAGACATGCGCAAGCGAGCCGTTGCAAGCGGCATGTATTTCTATCGTGTGCACGCGGGTGGGTTCACAAGCGTGAAGAAAATGGTGGTATTGAAGTAGGAAGATCAAATGTCGTCTCTGTTTACCACCAACCTTTCTCACCACTAACTAACGAGAAAGCATATGCAACCCAGAGCGTTTTCACTCCAACTCATCGGCCTGATTTTCCTGGCGGTGCTGTCGTTGAATTCTGCGTGGGCGCAAACCAATGTGACAGTTCCCGCGAGCGTTGTGCAGCGCGGAAATCCATTCACCGTCGACGTGCAGATCAACAACGTGACGAATATGCAGGGATCACACGTCCAGTTCTCATTTGATAACTCACTCATTCGTTTCGACGGCGTCATGCCCGGCGCATTCTACCCAGCCGGTAGTATCTTCCAATCGACTCCTGCCCCAGGTGCCGGAGTAAGCACCGTGTACGTTGATCAGGCGCTCGCTGGCGGCACGCCGCTGACTGGGAGCGGTGTGCTCTTCAGGATCAGCTTCACAGCGCTTCAGGGAGGGACGGGTACGATAACGATCCCTTTAGTCACGCTCCGCGATCCCTTGAACGGCGAGATAGCTGTGACGACAGCCCCGGGCAGCGTGACGATTAATAATCCGGTCCCAAGTGTTAGCACGATTTCACCGGACACAAAAGACGCTGGGGACCCGGCTTTCACGCTGACAGTCAACGGATCGAACTTCGTCCCAACATCCGTCGTGAATTTCGCAGGGGTTCCTCGTGCAACGACGATCGTCAGCGCCACGGAATTGACAGTAGGCATTCTCGCGAACGACGTCGTCGTTGGTGGGTTGTACAATATCACGGTTTCCAACCCCTCACCTGCAGGCGGAACTTCGAATGTGAAGGTGTTAACCGTGAACTACGTTATCGAAGCATCGGCGGGTGGACACGGCTCTATCACGGCGTCGGGCGTACACATTGTCGTTTCTCCTCATACGAATAGGATGTTCATTATCACCCCTGATGCGCACTACCATGTCGCCGACGTGTTGGTGGATGGTTCATCAGTTGGCGCAGTGACGAGCTACACGTTCACGGATGTCACTGCCAGCCATACGATCAACGCCACGTTCGCAATTGACCAGTTCACGATCACGGCAAGCGCTGGTGCGAACGGTTCGATTGCTCCTTCTGGGGTTACCACTCTCAGCTATGCCGGCAGCCAGAGCTACATCGTCACCCCTGATGTGGGGTACCATGTCCTCAATGTGTTGGTTGATGGCGTTTCACAGGGTGCAGTGGCAAGCTATGACTTCGCGAATGTAACCGCCAACCACACGATCAGCGCCACATTCTCGATCGATGTCTTCACGATAGCGGCGAGTGCAGGGGCAAACGGGTCCGTTACACCTCCCGGCGTCACGAACGTCGGTTATGGCTCCAATCTCACCTACACCATCACGCCCAACACTGGATACCATATTGTCGACGTGTTGGTTGACGGCGTGTCAGTTGGTGCAGTGACAAGCCACGACTTCACGAATGTAACGGCGAATCACACGATCAGTGCAACATTCACAATCAATATATACACGATTGCTGCGAGCGCTGGCCTGAACGGCTCGATTTCGCCGCTCGGCGTGTCCAACGTTAGCCATGGCAACAGCCAGAGCTACAACATCACGCCCGACGGAGGTTGCCACGTTGCTGACGTGCTAGTTGATGGCGTGACCGTTGGCGCTGTGACAACCTACGAGTTCCTGAATGTCACAGCCAACCACACGATTGTTGCCTCATTCGCGGTCGACGTCTACACGATAACGGCCACGGCTGGAGCGAATGGCTCAATCACTCCTCCCGGAGTCAGCGATGTCAACTCTGGACAGAACAGAATCTACACGATGACGCCTGATCCGGGGTACCATCTTGGTGGATTGATTGTTGACGCTGCCCCAGTGGATCCGTCGTTGAATCCGTACACGTTTTCAAACGTTGGTGCCAATCATACGATCCATGCAATGTTTGCGCACAACACCTATACAGTTTCTGGCATCGGCGTTTACTGGGTCGATCTCAATGGTGACGGCACCTATGATATGAGACTGAACTTCACGACCGTTCCGATCGGTGGTGGGATCTTTTCTGCTTTTGAGTACTTTGGAGTCCCGCCGACTGGGCACACCAAACCACCGGGTGCGCTTGCATATTATCTGCAGATGACGACAAACATGCCTGCGCACTCGTTCAGCGTTCAGGTTACCGTTGACATGAGTGGCATCGCCGGGTTCGGCTCGGCATCAAGTCTTGCGTCCTACGAGACGGCGACATCGAGTTGGGTGTCAGTCCCCGGTGTGTACGCGGGCACGAGCGCTTATTTCGACCCATTGCACTCGGTGTACGGCTTCACAATTGATCACTTCAGCGACTTTACTTTCTTCAATCCGTCCCCCGGTGCCACCAGTGATCTTTATGTTGGAGCAAGTGCGACAGCTACCTGGGGCTGTTTGGTTTATCCGAACACCAACTGGGGACCGTCAACATCCCATGAGCCAGCGGACTGGTCATGGACTGGCGTACAAACTCTCGACTTCTACCTTGTGCCAAAGACGGGTGCCAGCTTCAACTCTGGGGACATCACACTCGAGTGGGACAACACTGTCATGACATATGCCAGCTCGGAGTTTGCTACTGGGGGATTGTTTAGTACAGGTGCAGTCGCAACGCCAGCGCCCAACAGACTGCGGATCCAGATTGCCAGCACTAATGATGTCACGGTCGCTTCAGGCAACTACATTGCCAAAGTCAGCTTCAGACTATTGAAACCCGGACACAGCCTCCTTGCAGTCGTTGGTGCAAGCTTCCAGAACCAAGCTTCAGCAACGGTGTTTATGACGCCTTATCACGGTGAGGTGAAGGCATATCTCGGCGACTTTGGAAAATCGGGTGAGCCCAACGCCGGCGACGGAAAGATCGATATTTGGGATCTCTCCCCATGGTCGCTCTCATACTGGTCTGGCGTGTCTGGTGGCCCCGGCATGGCAAACTACAAGGTGAAATACGACATCGGCCCGACAGCGGATCACACGCCCTTCACGTTGCCGCAGGTGGATTCCAAGATCGACTTTGAAGACCTCTTGATCTTTTCAATAAGTTTTGGTCAGAGTGCAGCGAACCAGTTGCCTAAGCTGCAGGCAGTTTCCAGGGATCCGGTGGAAGTTTCATTGGGAGAGCCAATGACAAATGGCAACGAGACATGTGTCCCTGTGATGGTTGCGGGTTGTGTGACAGACATTCGTGGAATGAAGATCCAGGTGACCGGACAATTCGGTGCATTCCTTGGAGCCGAGAAGGGTCACCTGCTTCAGAACTACGACTCGCCAGTGATGGTGTTAAGCAGGTCAGCAGCGCAAAGCGTATTCATTGACTGTGCAGTGATGGGCTTGGATGCGCAGGGTATTCAGCAGGCTGGCGAAGTCGTAATTCTCCGCTTTACCGGAAAGACCTCGGT
The DNA here is from genome assembly GCA_049589195.1 of Bacteroidota bacterium. Classification (GTDB taxonomy): domain Bacteria; phylum Bacteroidota; class Ignavibacteria; order UBA10030; family JAHEZR01; genus JBAWAH01. Next base: position 23,466 of record JBAWAH010000037.1, read on the forward strand.
CCGTGTAGCATTCGCCGAAGCCCGCAACAGCCAGAATATGATGCTTGAAGTCGTGAAAAAGAAGAAAGCCGGTGAAATGACGCCGATAGCCTACAGGCTTGCTCAGAACTACCCGAACCCCTTTAACCCGACAACGACGATCGCGTATGACTTGCCACAGTCGGGGAAGGTACGATTGGAGGTCTATAACTTGCTCGGCAAGCGTGTAATCACACTCGTGAATGCAGTGCAGGAAGCCGGCTTCTATCGAGTTGACTGGAACGGAAAGGATGAGAACCGGGCCTCAGTCGCTACGGGTATCTACTGGTACCGTTTGTATGCCAACGATTTTGCGAGGGTCAAGAAGATGTTGTTCCTAAAATAGGAACACCTCGGGTCAGTCTCATTGGTCCATGCTATGAAGGCTGGGAGATTCCTTGGGATGGCGCTTGGGATTGTTGGAGGTTTGCAGGCACAGACTCCGTCACTCAACATCAGCCCTGACACTCAACGGATTGAAAGAGATTCAATCGCAGTCATGCGTATCAGGGTCAGCAGTCTGCCGGCGTGCCACGCGTATGAGGTGCAAGTAACGTACGATGCGCAAATCGCTCGCTGCAGGTCCGTGCGGGAACTCCAGTTCTTTCCGGTCCAAACATTCTTCTCGGCGCTGAATGACAGCATAAACGGAAGAATAACTATTGACGAAGCGCTGCTCGGTCCAGGGGGACAGAACGGGACAGGCGATCTTGCGGAACTGAAGTTTGTCGGCCTGCGGGATGGCAGTACCACAATGTCATTCTCTAATGCTGACTTTAGAGATGGCGCCAACCAGACGATTGCTGTGACCACCAGTGGCGGGACAATCCAGGTTGGACGGTCAACTGTGGTGAAGGAAAGAGAGCATACCGTTCCGGACGTGACAGTGGTTGGGAGTTGTTATCCGAACCCTTTCAATCCGTCCACAACGATTCGTTACAATCGCGCTGGGGCAGGTTATGCGAAGGTGCAAGTCTATACGCTCAATGGCAGAGAGGTGCTCTCCCAATTCGAGGAACATCAGGACCAAGGCGAACACAGATTTGTATGGCATGGCAGAGACCACGGAGGGCGGAGGTTAGCCAGTGGGGTGTACTTTGTGTTCATTGAGACAGCTCGCAGCACAGCGATGACAAGAGTGCTATTAGTCAGATGACACCAGAGGAGGGAGACTCATGAGTGCGACAAATTGCATCATCAAAGGGATGATCGGGATTTTGATGTTGCTTTTTGTCCAAGTAGGTTGGGGTCAGACGATGGTGAGCGTGCTTCCAGCGACGCGCGAGATTTCGCCGGGCGAAACACTGACGCTGAGTGTATGCATTGCTACGACAGATAGTCTGCATGCCTATCAGGTATGCGTGCGTTTCGACAATTCCATCCTTCAATTCACCGACGTGGCCGAAGGGCCCTATCTGCAGACTGGACCGTTTGGGACGTTTTTCCACAACTACCCCGCTCCGGGTCCCGGCACGGATAGTGTAACCGTCACTCAAGCGATTCTTGGTCCCGACGCTATCTCCGGAACCGGGGTATTGTTCTCTATCACGTTCACAGCCGTGGGCATTGGAGTCACCCCGATTGCTCCGGATGACGTTACATTGTTTAGGGGAGACGGCATCTCAACTTTTACCGCAAGCGTTCAGTCAAGTCAGGTGGCTGTGGGTGTTCCGTTGCCTGTTCAGTTGGCGAGTTTCGTGGGGGATGTACAGGCGCCAGACAAAGTTCGACTGAAATGGGCGACACTAAGCGAAGTGAACAACTATGGCTTCTTTGTCGAGCGGCAAGGCGAGGAGGAAAGGGGCTACCAAGAACTTCCCCGCGGTTTCGTGCCCGGTCATGGCACGACGGTATTGCCGCGGTGCTACACCTACACAGACGAAGGGCTGAAGCCAGGGAAGTGGTGCTATCGCCTAAAGCAGCTGGACTTGGACGGCGCTATACACTACAGTTGGACAGTCGAAGTCCAGATGTCGCGAGGAGTTGATCTTGGCGGGGTGGTAACCAAGTACAGCCTGATGCAAAACTATCCGAATCCATTCAATCCAAGAACGACGATTGCGTTCGCGCTGCCTGCTGCTGGTAACGTTTCGCTCGAGGTGTTCAATTTGCTCGGAGAACATGTGGTTACACTAGTGAGTGGTCCGCTGGATGGAGGGAGACATACTGTCGCATGGGATGCCTCGAGCGCACCAAGTGGTGTGTATCTCTGCAGACTGGCGGCGGACAACTATGTTCAGACGAAGAAGCTAATCGTTGCGAAGTAGTCTTTGATTGCGTTCTTGTGCCACAACGGCCAAGGGTCAAATACGATCCTTGGCCGTTGGTTTTATGCAGGGCTCAGTGACTGCCACGTTTCTTGCGCAGTGATTGTAGCAAGGGACATCACGGACGCCACAAGAAGAATCCCCTTGATAGCCCGCCAGTGCACGGACATCATAGACGCAAAGGAGCGCTTTTTCAACCAAGGTGTCATTTGCGGATTGTAAAGATGTTTGCCGAACCGACTTCTGGGGCTTGACATTACCCTGAATTCTCGCTATTTTGATCTAAATTCGAGTGAAACGTTCCCTTCTTGCTGCTCTATCCTGTTAGTCCATAGAAAAGTGGAGGGATCCCCAGCCTTGAGGAGGATGAATCAAAACTGGGGCAAGTTAGCGTGAATCAGGAGGGTGCAAGAGGCAGGGAGACTGGTTCAAGGTTTCGAAGTGGATGGTAGACGAGTGTCCCACGCAGAGTCTGTTTCTGCGGATTCGAGCGTAACAAGTCGCGGTGTCAAGAAACTTCTGCTGCTCAAGTGAAAGAATCAGATCACAAACAAGATGGTCACCAAGGCTCCTCGAAATCAACCCTAGGCATCTCCTCATTCACACTCGCCGTCGGTGCCTTGATCTTTGCAGGCGCGGTTTGCACGGCAGAGACTGGCACTTCAGGCTCGAAAGACCTTCAGCACTATCTCACCAATCTCCCTTTCTCCATGCCGGAGATGAGGGAGCCGCAGTTTCCTGAGTATACCGTAAGCATTCTTGAGTACGGCGGGGTTCCCGACGGCCACACGTTGAACACCAAAGCATTTGCCGATGCGATTGCGGCTTGCTCCAAAGCGGGTGGCGGGACTGTCATCGTTCCGCCCGGAACATGGGTGACCGGGCCGATAAAGCTTGAGAGCAATATAAACCTCCACACTGAGCGTGGTGCGCTTGTCCAGTTCAGCCGTGACATCGACGACTTTCCGTTGATCGCGGGTTTCGATGGTAAGTCGAAACGATACATCGTCACTCCACCAATATACGGCTATAGAGCAAAGAATATCGCCATCACGGGTGACGGCATCTTTGACGGTGCTGGGGAGGTCTGGCGCTACGTGAAGAAGGAAAAGCTGACGTACTCTCAGTGGAAAGACCTCACCGCTTCAGGAGGAGCGGTGACGCCGGATGGGAAAGAGTGGTGGCCATCGAGGGCAGCGATGGGGGGAGAGCAGTATCTCAGGGATATCGAGAGATTGGGCAGGACACTCACAGCGAGAGACTTTGAAAAAGCACGGGAGTTTCTGCGTCCAGACCTCCTGCATCTTGTTCAATGCAACGGTATCTTGCTCGACGGTCCGACATTCGAGAACTCACCCAGGTATCATGTCCATCCAGTTCAATGCGAAGACCTCATCATCCGCAACGTGAAGGTTCTCACCCAGTGGTATGCACAGAATGGGGACGCCATCGACCTCTCGTCATGTCGCAATGTCGTGGTCTACGATTGCACTGTGGATGCGGGTGACGACGGGATCTGCCTCAAGCCGGGAAACATCGCAGACAGCCAGGCGCCGGGTCCGTCGTGCCAGAACATCGTCATCGCCGATTGCGTGGTTTACCACGCGCATGGAGGGTTTGTCATTGGCAGTGAAAGCCACGGCGGAGCGCGCAACGTTTCGGTGCGCAACTGTGTGTTCGTCGGAACGGACGTAGGTCTTCGTTTCAAGTCGGCTCGCGGGCGCGGAGGAGTGGTGGAGAAAATCTTTCTCGACGGAATCCAAATGCGCGCGATCGAGACTGACGCGATCCTCTTCGATATGTACTATGCCGGAGGAGCACCGGACGTGGAAGCCACGAAGGACCTCACACTACGGAAAGCTGAGCCAGTGACCGACAAGACACCACAGTTCCGGGATTTTTCCATCAAGAACGTCGTGTGCAGCGGAGCGAGACGGGCGATGGTAATCAATGGGCTGCCAGAGATGCCAATTAAGAACATCGTTCTCGATAGCGTCTCGGTGACTGCGAAGCGAGGCGTGATCCTCGCCGATGCCGAAGGAATCACGCTAGGTAGCTGCAGAATCGTCGTCCACTCAGGGCCCTTCATCAGCGTTCTGCAGGGCCGCAACATAACGGTGAATGGTGGAACATTTCCCTCGGCAGCCGATGTATTCCTCAAAGTTGCAGGAGAAAAATCGGAAAACATACAGCTTGTGGGAATCGATCGCACGAATGCGAAGAGAGATGTTGTGCTGGAGGAGAATGTAAGGCCCGACGCAGTTGTTCGGAGGTAGGGCGACCCGCGTCTCTGTTGCTAGAAGATAAAATGAAGGTTCCATCATACATTTACCTTTGCGTCTTCCTCCTGACAGCTATTTGCGGCGCGACGGGAAAGGCAACCGAGAGAGCAAACATCATCGTAGATGCCGCGGGGAACGGCAATTTCAAGACTATTCAGGAGGCGGTCAACGCAATCCCGTCAAACAACAAGATGGATGTGATCGTCCTCATCCGCAACGGATTGTACAGCGAGAAAGTGTTCATCCAGAAAAGCCACGTAGCGCTCGTGGGTGAAGATCGGGACAGCACGCGGATAGTCTACGCCGAGTTGCGTGAGAACTGGAACAAGGATCACGGTGGAAGTGATTGGGGTGCTGGCGTCGTCAACATCAATACAGGTGTTACTGATATAACGCTGGCTAACCTGACAGTCTACAACAACTACGGGTGGCAGAAGGGCGTGTTCAACAAACACCAATTCGCGATCAGGGGCGACGGCACCCGCATCATGCTTCTCGACTGCAAAGTGATGTCTGATGGAGGGGATGCATTGAGCCTCTGGAACAAACAGACTGGCATGTACTACCACGCCGACTGCTATTTTGAAGGATGGGTGGATTTTGTCTGTCCGCGTGGCTGGTGCTACATCACGAACTCAAGGTTTTTTGGTCACAACAAGCCCAGCGCGAGCATCTGGCACGACGGCAGCAATGACAAGAACCAGAAGTTTGTCATCCGGGACTCATATTTCGATGGAGTGCCTGGATTCCCGCTTGGTCGAAACCATTTGGACGGGCAGATCTATCTCATTGATTGTCGATTCTCGGAGAGCATGGCCAACCGCCCATTCTATCGCCCACCCTCAAGTCCAAGGGAATGGCAGTGGGGGGATAGGCATTATTTCCACAACTGCCACCGTGATGGTGGTGACTACGAGTGGTTCAAAGACAACCTTGAAAAGGCTGAGAACTCCCCACACGCAGATGATATAACAGCAAAGTGGACGTTCGACGGGAAGTGGGATCCTGAAGCGACGATGACATCCGTTCTCCCGTTCTCCTTTCTCCCTTCACCAAAACGAAATGCCTCTGATGTCAGTGCCGCTGGAGCGAAACTCACGTGGGTGGCGGGACGGAACGCAGATTCACACAACCTGTATTTTGGGAAGACCGATCCTCCGGAGTTCCTAGGCAATCAGAAGGGACTTGTGTTCGATCCTGGGAGGCTCGAGTCAAACGCAACGTACTTCTGGCGGGTTGATGAGGTGACCTCCGACGGAGTCGTTCCGGGAGAGTTGTGGAGTTTCAGGACGAAACCATGAAGACCAGATTCATACACGATGACTTCCTTTTGGAAAGCACTCAAGCGAGAGAGCTGTATCACACCTACGCCGAATCGCTGCCTATCATCGACTATCACTGCCATGTGCCTCCGAAGGACATTGCGGAGAACAGGCAATTCGACAACCTCACACAGATCTGGTTGTACGGAGACCACTACAAGTGGCGGGCAATGAGAGCCTGTGGTGTCAATGAGCGATTCATTACTGGCAACGCTTCGGACTGGGAGAAGTTTGAGAAATGGGCAGACACAGTTCCAAAGGCTCTGCGTAACCCGCTGTACCACTGGACTCATCTTGAGCTGAAGAGGCCGTTCGGAATTACCGACAGGCTCCTGGGTCCAACAACAGCCAAGGGGATTTGGGAAGAATGCAGAGCGAAGCTCGCGACGCTGGAATTCTCCACTCGTGGAATCCAGAAGCAGATGAACGTCGAGGTTGTGTGCACGACGGATGACCCCGCTGACAACCTGGAATACCACAAGATGATTGCTGCTGATGACCGCTTCAGCACTCGGGTCTATCCGGCATTCAGGGCGGACAAAGTGATGGCTGTCGAAGATTCGAGCGCATTCATTTCGTATGTAGTGAAACTAGGCAAGGCAGCGTCCTTGGAAGTCCGCACTTTCGCTGATCTCCTGTCCGCGCTCGGGCGGCGTCACGACTTCTTCCACAATATGGGTTGTCGTCTTTCAGACCACGGTCTCGAGACTGTCTATGTCGAAGAGCTTAGTGAACAAGAAATCAAAGGGGTCTTTGAAAAGCTGATGCAGAGAAAGCTGCTCAGCGATCTGGAAGTCCTCAAGTTCAAGTCAGCGATGCTGTACGAGTTGGCTGTCATGGATTGGCAAAAGGGATGGACACAGCAATTCCATCTTGGGGCCTTGCGGAATGTCAACACGCGGATGTTGCACTCGCTGGGTCCTGACACCGGGTATGATTCGATTGGGGATTTCGAAGTCGGGCGACCGCTGGCGAAGTTTCTGGACAAGCTCGATAAGGACAACAAGCTGGCAAAGACAATCATCTACACTGTCAATCCGCGCGATAACGAATTACTCGCCACGATGATCGGCAACTTTCAAGATGGATCGGTCGCAGGGAAGATGCAATTCGGTTCGGCCTGGTGGTTCCTTGATCAGATCGACGGGATGACGAAGCAGATTGAGGCTCTTTCCAACATGGGAGTTCTCAGCCAGTTCATCGGGATGCTGACTGATTCAAGGAGTTTCCTGTCGTACCCGCGCCATGAATACTTCCGGCGGCTTCTCTGCAATATTCTTGGTGGTGAAATGAAGAGAGGTCTTATTCCAAACGACTTACAACTGGTAGGTGGAATGGTCCGAGATATCTGCTACTTCAATGCAAAGCGGTACTTCAACTTCCCTGCACTCGGAGCCAGCAAGGTTTCAGACTCGCCAGAGCTGGCAGGTCCGATCAAGGCGAGAGGACGGATTGCACGATGAACCCACTCTTTGACCTGACAGGAAAATCGGCAGTCGTCACCGGTGCGAGCACAGGCCTCGGGAGGGGAATGACGCTGGCCCTTGCATCTGCAGGCGCTGATGTTCTTCTGGTCGATTATGTCCCGAGCGACGAAGTTGCACAGAAAGTCCGGGCGATGAACCGACTTGGGGTGACGATGGTTGTAGACCTGATGCAAACCGGGTCTATTGAAGCCGTAGTGAGGACAGCGATTGGCGAACTCGGCAAGATTGACATCCTCGTCAACAACGCTGGCATCATCCGCCGTACGCCCGCCATTGACTTCAGCGAAAAGGATTGGGACGACGTAATGTTGTTGAATTCCAAGACTGTGTTCTTTCTTGCTCAAGCCGCTGCCCGCGACATGATGAAGCGGAAGTACGGCAAGATCATCAACATCGCATCGCTGTTGGCGTTTCAAGGCGGCATCATAGTTCCCTCGTATGCAGCAAGCAAAGGTGCTGTAGCACAAGTGACGAAGGCGCTCGCAAACGAGTGGGCCCAGCACGGGATAACAGTCAACGCTATTGCCCCCGGCTACATGGCCACCAACAATACCAAGGCGTTGAGGGAAGACCCGGTGCGCTCCAAAGCAATTCTCGACCGTATTCCCGCCGGACGATGGGGCGAGCCCGAAGATTTGCAGGGCGCGGTGGTGTTCTTGGCGTCACACGCATCCGATTATGTGAACGGCCATGTGCTCGTCGTTGACGGAGGATGGTTGGGGCGTTAGCAAATAACAACACAATGGAATAGACTCATGGAAGTCCGATACCTGCCAAACAACGAGTCATATCAACGCCTTACCACGGAGGAGTTACGGAAGGCATTCGTGCTTGACCGTCTCTTCAACCCGGGAACGATTTCCATGGTGTATTGTGATGTGGACCGCGCAATCATCGGCGGCGCCGTTCCCACAAATACTCCTCTGAAACTTCTGGCGACAAAGAAAGAAATGGCAGCTGAGTTTTTCACCGAGCGACGAGAGGTCGGCGTTGCAAATATCGGTGGTGAAGGGACAATCCGGGCGGATGGACAGGAGTACACCTTGGCGTTCAAAGACATGCTATACATAGGTCGAGGGGTGAAAAACATCGAGTTTTCCAGCGCTCGGGCGGCGCAGCCAGCAGCGTTCTACCTGGTGTCGTTCCCGGCGCATACTTCGTATCCGGTCGCCATTGGACGCTCAGCAGATGCTGAGAGGACCCATCTCGGCTCCACAGAGGCTGCGAACAAACGGACAATCAACAAGTACATCCACGCAGGTGGAGTCAAGAGCTGTCAGCTTGTTATGGGGCTAACCGAGCTTGAAGTCGGCAGCGTGTGGAACAGCATGCCGCCGCACACTCACATGCGAAGGATGGAAGTCTATCTGTACTTCGATCTTGATCCCGATTCCATTGTAGTTCACCTGATGGGCAAGCCTGAAGAGACGCGAAGCGTCATCCTCCGAGACCGCCAAGCGGTGATTTCCCCGAGTTGGTCGATTCACTGCGGCGCAGCGACAAGGAAGTACTCGTTCATTTGGGCAATGGCAGGCGAAAATCAAGAGTTCACGGACATGGATGCGCTGTCCATGCGAGACCTGCGCTGAGCGACCGTGGCTCAGTCATTGAGAGGGCGTTCTTCTCAAGAATAACATGACTCGACAAGTGTAGACATGGAACTTGAAAAATACTCAATCGGTATAGGAGACAGATTCGGTTTTGAGGGTGCAGCGCAGTTGCGTGCATTGCAGAAAGCGGAAGAGCTTGGAGTGCAGATTGTGCCCGTGTGGAACAAGTCAAACCGTGAACACGCCATCATCGGTACATCCCCTGAGGACACGCGCCACGAGGCTGACGAGGCAGTGAAAGCGTGCAATTGGCAGCGGTCCTATTACGTCGATGCTGACCACATCGGCCTTCCGACAGTCGATGGCTTTCTGAGTTCCAGTGACTTCTTTACCATTGACGTTGCTGATCATCTCGGTAAGCTGGCAAATCGAGACGCCACCGCATCATTCTTGAGAGCTATGCAACCGTTCAAGGGGACGCTGATCATTCCGGGAATCGCGGCACCATTCAACGTCACAGACGAGCTTCTGAAGAATATTGCGCGGAAGTACTTGCACGCAGCCGAGGAAGCAGGCAAAGTGTATCGTTACATTGCAGACAGAAAGGGGGTGGGTCGCTTCGTCGCGGAAGTTTCTCTAGACGAGGCGAACAATCCGCAGACACCGGACGAGTTGTTTTTCATCCTTGCAGCGATTGCACGCGAGCGTATTCCCCTTCAGACCATTGCGCCGAAGTTCACTGGCTCATTCCTGAAAGGGGTCGACTACGTCGGGGAAATCGACAAGTTCAAGCATGAGTTCGACGATGACCTCGCGGTCCTAGCATTTGCGGTGAAAACGTTCGGCCTGCCGCGAAATCTGAAGCTGAGCATTCACTCCGGCAGCGACAAGTTCTCGCTCTATCCAATCATCAACCAGGCAATCAGAAAGTTTGATGCAGGACTTCACCTGAAGACATCCGGCACGACTTGGCTGGAGGAGGTTATCGGACTTGCGGCATCTGACGGCGACGGATTGAGGCTCGCAAAGGAAGTCTATGCTGAGGCCTTCAAGCGCGTTGACGAACTCTGCAAGCCGTACCTTACTGTCGTCGACATAGACAATCGGCGACTTCCTGAGCCGAAGCAGGTCAACTCGTGGAATGCAGTTCGGTATACTGAAGCACTGCAACACGACGAGTCAAGCGAGAACTATAACCTCCATTTTCGGCAGCTTGTCCACGTCGGGTACAAGGTCGCCGCGGAAATGAACGGGCGATTCACAAGCCTGCTACAGCGGTATCGGAGCGAGATCGAAGTCAAGGTTACCACCAACATCTTCAACAGACACATTCAACCCTTGTTCCTGGGACAGAACGGTTGAGAAGGATTCTTGTCGAAGACGGAAAGGCCGGGGTCTCAGGTTCATGTATACCGAGAAAGGTGTGTGATGAAAACGTAAGCGATGTGTCATCGCACGAACAAGTCATCCGCACCTGAGAGAACAATCCCTATGACAACCGAGAACAGAGCGTCGAACCAAGCGAACCAGCCGAGTGGAGGTTACAGATGGATAATCCTCGGACTCGTTTTCTTTGCAACGACAGTCAATTATCTTGACCGTCAAGTGATCAGTTTATTGAAGGATGATTACCTTGCACCTTTATTCGGATGGTCGGAAACAGACTATGCAAACATTGTCGTAATCTTTCAGCTCACCTATGCGATTGGAATGCTCGGCGTAGGTTGGATCATAGATAGAATCGGGACGAAACTAGGGTACGCATTGTCCCTTTTGGTTTGGAGCTTTGCAGCTATCGGCCACGCTTTCGCCAAAAGTACCTTCGGGTTCATGGTTGCGCGTGGTGTCCTCGGAGTGAGCGAGGCAGGGAACTTCCCGTCGGCAATAAAAACCGTCGCGGAATGGTTTCCCAAAAAGGAAAGGGCGTTAGCAACGGGAATCTTCAACTCTGGAACAAACGTTGGTGCTATCATTGCACCACTGACAGTTCCATTGATTGCGCTCTGGTGGGGTTGGCAATGGGCATTTCTTCTTACGGGCTCCATCGGACTTCTATGGTTGATATTCTGGTTCAGTATGTATGAAATTCCAAGCAAACATCGCAGACTGAAAAAAACAGAATATGATTATATCCATAGCGATAAGGATGAGATTGCTGATGCTGCAAAACAAAATGAAAAGGTTAGTTGGTTCAAGTTGCTCACCTACAGACAAACGTGGGCCTTTGTCTCAGGGAAATTTCTCACTGATCCAGTGTGGTGGTTCTATCTGTTCTGGTTGCCCTCGTTCTTAAACAAGCAGTATGGTATGTCGAAAACAGATCTCGCGCTTCCAATCGCAGTCGTTTATACGATGACTACAGTTGGCAGTGTTTTTGGTGGATGGCTCTCCGGAAACCTGATTAAGAGGGGATGGGAAGTATACAAAGCACGGAGAGGTGCAATGCTTGTTTTTGCCTTGTGTGTATTGCCGGTGGTTACCGCTCAAGCGTTGGGGGAATATAGCCACTGGTTTGCAATCCTTATTGTCGGTTTTGCAGCATCTGCACATCAAGCATGGTCCGCCAACATCTTCACAACCACCTCAGATATGTTCCCAAAGAAGGCTGTCGCTTCAGTAACAGGGCTTGGAGGAATGGCTGGTGCGATAGGCGGTATTCTCATTGCCAAGATCGCAGGTGCATTGCTTGATCACTATAAAGCAGTAGGTTCCATCGAAACAGGCTATTATATAATGTTCATTATGTGCGGCTCATTGTATTTGGTTGCATGGATTATTTTCAACCTCTTGGCACCAAAGATGAGACGAGTCGAATTGTAGTTTCTCGCGGAAGGAATTGCGAAATGAACGTGCAGGCAGTGACCAAGGCCTATGATTTCACGGACAGAACCGTGGCGATTACTGGCGGCGGCGGCGTGCTTTGTGGCGAGATGGCGCGTGCCCTTGCGGCATGCAATGCGAACGTTGCGATTCTTGACCTCGACGTGTCGCTAGCAGAGAAAGTCGTGAAGTCCTTCGAGCCGAACCGCGGCAAGAGCTTGATCCAACAGACTGACGTCTTGAACAAAGCAAGCATCCAAAAGGCAGCAGAAGAGATCGTGAAAGCCTTCGGCCAGATCGATTGTCTTATCAACGGCGCGGGTGGCAACAATCCAAAAGCGACGACGAGCGCCGATTTGAGCTTCTTCGATATCCCGCCGGAGGCACTGCAATTTGTTTCCAATCTTAATTTGCAGGGCACGATCCTCACCAGCCAAGTGTTTGGAAAGTACATGGCGCAAGAGAAGGAAGGAGTCATTCTGAATGTTTCTTCAATGAATGCGTTCCGTCCGCTGACACGCATTCCTGCCTACTCGGCAGCGAAAGCGGCGGTAAGCAACTTCACGCAGTGGCTCGCGGTTCATCTGGCGCAGGAGTATTCACCGAGAATCCGCGTCAATGCCATTGCGCCCGGGTTCTTTCTCACAGAACAAAATCGATTCTTGCTCACTGACAAGGTAACTGGTGAGTTGACAGCTCGTGGCAAGAAGATCATCGAGCACACGCCGATGGGGCGATTCGGTACACCGGCGGACTTGCTCGGCACAGTGCTATGGTTATTGTCTCCAGCATCAGAGTTTGTAACGGGTATCGTTGTTCCGGTCGACGGCGGTTTTTCGGCTTATAGTGGAGTCTAGAAAAGGATCAAAGGAGTCATTGTGGAAAAACAGAGCTTCGGGATTATCGGTCTGGGAGTGATGGGAGAGAATCTTGCGCTGAACATTGAACGCAACGGCCATTCCGTCGTTGGATATGATGCTGATCCGAAAAAGGTGGACAAGTTCAGGAAGCAGACCACAGGCAAGAAGGTTGTTGGTGCGTCTACGCTTGGAGAATTCCTGCAAGCTCTCGAAACGCCGCGGCGCATATTGATCATGGTTCCTGCGGGCAAGGCAGTCGATTCTGTGATCAACGACCTCAAGCCGCATCTTTCAGCTGGCGACGTGTTGATCGATGGAGGGAACACCTATTTCGCAGACACTGATCGGCGGATGAAAGTGTTGGAGGACACAGGCATCCTGTATATCGGTACAGGTGTGAGTGGAGGAGAGGAAGGAGCGCTGTGGGGTCCGTCGATTATGCCGGGTGGGAATCCGAAAGCTTGGCCGTTGGTCAAGCCTATTCTCCAGTCAATTGCGGCGAAGACCAGCGACGGATGGCCGTGTTGCGAGTGGGTTGGCAATGGCGGAGCGGGTCACTTTGTGAAAATGGTGCATAACGGCATCGAGTACGGTGACATGCAGATGATTTGCGAAGCGTACTTCCTGATGGAACGACTGCTCGGAATGACTCCTGATGAGATGAGCGCGGTATTCGCTGAGTGGAACAAAGGCGAGTTGAACAGCTACCTCATCGAGATCACCGCTCACATTCTGGCGAAGAAGGACTCTGAAACGGGAAAGCCGATGGTTCACGTCATTCTCGACACAGCAGAACAAAAAGGGACAGGCAAATGGACAAGCCAGGTCGCACTCGATTTGGGAGTACCAGCTCAGACCATTGCCGATGCGGTGTTTGCGCGAATGTTGAGTTCGTTCAAGAAAGAACGAGTAGCTGCATCGACTGTGCTTGTCGGCCCGAAGGCGATGTTCACTGGTCAGAAGAAGGAATTCGTGGAGATGATTCGCAAGGCGTTGTTCTGTTCCAAGATTTGTTCGTATGCACAGGGCTTTCAACTCCTCCGTGCCGCGAACGATGAATACAAGTGGAATCTGGATTTCGGGACCATCTCGATGCTGTGGCGTGCCGGCTGCATCATCCGGGCACAGTTCCTTGGCAGGATAAAGGAGGCATACGTCCGGAAGCCGGACTTGGCCAACCTCCTGCTTGACCAATACTTTGCCACCGTGCTCGCTTCCAATCAATCTGCCTGGAGAAAAGTCGTCGCGATGGCCGTTGAGCATGGCATCCCGGTGTCAGCATTCATGAGCGCACTCTCGTACTACGACAGCTACCGTACAGCGACACTCCCGGCAAACCTGCTTCAAGCGCAACGAGACTACTTCGGGGCCCACACTTATCGGCGCATCGACAAAGAGGGAGTGTTCCACACGGTGTGGGAAGAGAAATAGGCGGGAGGTCTCGCTGCAAAGTCCTCGAAGTTAGCCAATCCCGGATCTTATGCGAATTGTCATCGACAAGAATATCCCGCTTGCTGCATCCGCGTTCAAGAATCTTGGGGATTTGGTGTTGCTGGACACTCGAGAGATCAATAGCATGACGGCGAAAGATGCCGAGATCCTGGTGATCAGATCGGAGACGAAAGTTGGTCGAGAACTGTTGGAGGGGAGTCGGATCCGGTTTGTGGCCACAGCTACGATCGGGACTGACCACATCGATCTGCCTTACCTCGAGTCGCAAGGAATCGGGTTCGCTAACGCTCCAGGATCTAACGCAAACTCAGTCAAGGAGTATGTCCTTGCAGCGCTGCTCGTGCTCTCTAGACGGAGCGGTTTCACCCTGCGCGGGAAAACCTTGGGTGTCGTGGGCGTAGGGAATATCGGGAGCAAGGTCGTGAAGATGGCCTGTGCTCTCGGGTTAACTGTCCTCCAAAACGACCCTCCGCTTGCTCGGAAGACAGGTCGACCTCAGTTTCTTTCTCTCGATGAGTTGATGAGTGCGGACATTGTCACGCTTCATGTTCCACTCACGGGTATCGGAGTAGATGCTACGTATCACCTTTTCGACGGTCGTTGCATTGACGCAATGAAACCGGGGTCCATTCTCATTAACACGGCACGCGGGGCTGTGGTGGAGACCAGTGCCTTGAAGGACGCACTCCGCCGGGGACATCTCTCTGCAGCAGTCATTGATGTCTGGGAAGGTGAGCCTTCAATTGATGCCGAGCTTATCAAGCTTGCTTCCCTTGGCACGGCCCACATTGCTGGCTACTCAATGGATGGAAAGGTGAATGCTGTTAGGATGATCCGTGAGGCGGTGTGCGGATTTCTCGCCGACACATCGACGTGGGATCCGTGCGGAGAGTTGCCGCCGCCGGAGACCACTCATATCCATCTGGATGAAAGCGGGGGCCTTGAGGAAATGCTTCACGCGGCGGTACGCCAGGGTTATGACATCGAACTCGATGATCGGCAACTCCGCGGGATACTTGATATTCGGACTGAAAAGAGGGTACCCTATTTCATGAAGCTGAGGAGTCGCTACCGTGTCCGGCGGGAGTTCTCGAGTGTGCGTGTAGAGGTGCCTCCAGGTCTTGAATCTATGAGAGATGTCATTGATGCCGTCGGATTTCAGCAATCTCGAGGAGGAAGGGACTCTTGATGCAACGAGTGGTTGGAAAAGGTTCGGAGCAAGGCCAGCTCACGGCGCAAGAGGTCTTTGATCTTTGCGCTGAGGCACTCTCTTCTATCCCGCTGTCTGGAAAGAGAGTCCTCGTGCTTATCCCCGATCACACGCGTCATGCCCCGATTGACCTCTTCTTCCGAATCATCTACCGCCTCATCGGAGGACAGGTGAAAGCGCTCGACTACCTTGTCGCAACTGGCACGCATCAATCGATGGAGTTGGAACACATCTACAGGCGTGTAGGCATCTCGGCGAAGCAGCATAAGGAGGAGTTCTCGAAAGTTAACTTCTTCAATCACGAGCATGATAATCCGGCTGCGTTGAAAACAATCGGGACGATTCCTGCAGGAGAGATCCAGGCTCTCACGAACGGGCTATTCAACGAAGACCTCGACGTCACCATTAACAAAAGAGTTTTGGAGTATGACCACGTGCTCATCGTGAGTCCGGTTGTCCCTCACGAAGCGATGGGGTTTGCTGGTGGCAACAAGTACTTCTTTCCGGGTGTTGGTGGCGTGGACATCATCCAAACATTCCACTGGTTGGCTGCAATTATCACCAACCCGGTGGTAAACGGAGTCAAGGATACTCCAACGAGAAGAGTGATTGATCGGGCGGTGTCGTTCCTTCAAGTCCCTCGCACGTGTTTTGCATTTGCCGTGGATGACCGCCACCAACTTGCCTGTTTGTTTGTTGGCGACCCAAAAGAAGCCTGGTCGCGTGCAGCTGATTACTCGGCGAAGCTGCATATCAAATACGTAGAGAAGCCGTACCGCCGCATCCTCGGAGTCACACCCGACATTTACGAAGAGATTTGGGTGGGTGGAAAGGCGATGTACAAGCTGGAGCCCATCGTTGCTGATGGGGGCGAGGTCATCATCTACGGGCCTCAGATACGTGAAATCTCTTTTGTTCATGGCGAGAAGATCAAGCGGATCGGATACCACGTGCGAGATTACTTCGTGAAGCAGTGGGACAGATTCCGCAATGAGCCGAAACTCATCCTCGCTCACTCTACAAACGTCCGCGGCGTCGGCACTTTCGAGGATGGGATCGAGCGTCCCCGAATTGCAGTGACTCTCGCAACAGCTATCCCGAAGGGAGTTTGTCAAAGCATCAACTTGGGATATCAGGACCCTCGCTCGATCAATGTTGATGAATGGCGACGGCAGCAGAATGATGAACAACTCGTTGTTGAGGAAGCAGGGCAGGTGTTGTATCGCTTGCGGAATTAGGTGGCTTCCGGCAAACGCTTCTTCGAATCCGATCCAAGTTGACAAACCAGCTTTGGAGGATCAAATCGAAAGCAATGAAGGTATGTGCCTTCAGCAAGTGCATGGTCTTCGTGAGTCTGCTGCGGCACAGACTGAGTGAATGCGCTCACCGTCAGGTCGACCGCGTGTCAGTCATCCTTCTGCAGCTCGCATATAAAGTAGGAGAGAAAGGAGCAAAAGATGAACAGTAGTTTGAATATCCGTCCGGATGGTGCTCTCGATCTGGTCTCGTTGGGTGCGCTGGTGCATCGTCTGGACCCGGGGATCATTCCTTTCCGAAAGGCGACGGAGTGCAAGATTCATGTAAGCGGCGGAGAGTTCAACGTCGCCGCTAACTTAGCCGATTGTTTCCACCTGAACACTGGCATCGCGACAGCAATGGTAGATTACCCGATCGGTGACTTGATTGCTGAACGGGTAAGGGCGATGGGCGTGAAGCCGTTCTACAAGCACTTCAAGCACAATGGAGTGAATGGCCCCAACATGGCCACAGTGTACAGCGACCGTGGTCAGGGCGTCCGCGGCCCGGTGGTGTTCTACAATCGGTCGAATGAAGCCGGGGCACAATTGAAGCCTGGTGATTTCGACTGGAACGCAATCTTTGCAGGAGGCGTCCGCTGGTTCCATAGCGGCGGTATCTTCGCTTCGCTTTCGGCGACGACTGGCGAGCTCATCATTGAGGGGATGAAGGCGGCCAAGAAAGCTGGGGCGATAGCCAGCTTTGATCTCAATTTCAGGGAGAAGCTGTGGAACATCTGGGGCGGGCAGCAGAAGGCGGTCGAGGTAATCGGCCGCATCGTCGAGAATGCCGATGTCCTGGTCGGCAACGAGGAGGATTTGCAGAAGGGCTTGGGTATGCCCGGCCCGAAAGTGGCGGCCAAGTCGAAACTCGACCCGAGCGCGTTCTTCGAGATGATCGACAAAGTCGTGGCCAAACACCCACACGTGAAAGTGGTGGCGACAACATTGCGCGATGTACATTCAACGAACCGGCATAGCTGGAGTGCGGTGGCGTGGATCGACGGCAAGACGTACACTGCTCCAACCTGCGAGCTTGACGTGCTAGACCGTGTGGGTGGCGGCGATGGCTTCGCCAGCGGTTTCTTCTACGGCCTGCTGGCCGGTGAGTCGCCAGAGGAGGCCGTGAAGCTTGGCTGGGCGCACGGGGCGCTGCTGACCACGTTCCCGGGCGATACCACGATGGCAACAGTGGAACAGGTGCGTTCGTTTGCAAAGGGAGGCTCGGCGCGCATCCAACGCTGACTCAACGTGCGGGTTGCATTCCTTGAGTTCTGTGTGAGAGTTCGCCCTTGACTTTTTTCAATCGTATTCGTACGTATAAATAAAAGCGTTTGTCAGTGGAATCCGAGAGAGAATGAAGACCTTATTGCTTGAGAACATCCATCCCAAGGCTGTTTCCACACTGGAAAACGGCAAGATGTGTGTGTCGTCGGAGAAGAAGAGCCTGAGTGAGGACGAACTCATTTCGGCGCTCCAAGGTGTGTCCGTTCTCGGCATTCGTTCACGCACACAGGTCACTCGCCGTGTACTGGACAATGCACGTGACCTAATGGCAATTGGTGCCTATTGCATTGGCACGAACCAGATTGACCTTGAAGCCGCCTCGCTGCATGGCGTGGCAGCGTTCAACGCTCCGTTCAGCAACACTCGCAGCGTTGCTGAGTTGGTGATTGCCGAAATCATTTTCTTGGTTCGTCATCTTTACGACAAGGTGGTGTGGGCACATCAGGGCGCGTGGGATAAATCGGCTGCCAATGCGCGAGAGGTCAGGGGGAAGAAGCTTGGCATCATCGGGTTCGGGAATATTGGTTCTCAGGTGTCGACTTTGGCGGAAGCAATGGGGATGGATGTATACTACTACGATGTAGTCGATAAGCTGAACATTGGCAACGCAACAAGAGTGTCCACTTTGAATGAACTCTTGAAGATTGCGGACGTCATTACAATCCACGTCGATGGGAACCCTGCGAACACGAACCTCATTGATGAGGAAGAGTTCATGGTAATGAAGGACGGGGCCTTCTTGTTGAATCTCAGTCGAGGACACGTGGTAAACATCGAAGCGCTTGTCAAGAACCTCAAGAGTGGAAAAATTGCAGGTGCCGCAGTCGACGTATTTCCCAATGAGCCGAAAGATGGGCGGGAATCGTTTTTCACACCGTTGCAGGGAGTGCCGAACGTCCTTCTTACACCGCATATTGGTGGCAGCACGGAGGAGGCACAGGAAGACATTGCGGAGTTCGTGTCAAACAAACTCCTTGACTACTTAAGCTCTGGCAGCACGTTCACGAGCGTCAACTTCCCGAAGATCAACGTGACGAAGAATATCGACCCGCAGCTGCACAGACTGCTTCACGTTCACAGAAACGTCCCCGGCGTCCTCTCACAGGTCAACGGCATCTTCGGAAAAAACAACGTGAACGTCCTCTCGCAATACCTCCGGACGAATGAACTCATCGGATACGTTATTGCCGACGTCGACAAGGAGTACAAGGATTCTTTGTTTGACGACCTTCAGAAAGTTGACCACACAATAAAAGTCAGGATCGTGTAGCATATACATCGGCAGCAAGGCGGCGCTCCGGCTGAGTTTGGGAGCACGGCATTTCAATATTCTGGAGGCGCTTTCAAACGCTGCGATGTGCCCCCCACTTGACTCCTTCAAAACGAAGAGCACATCATTTCTCTTTCCCCAAGGAAACCAGAAGGCGGATTCGACTGTTTAGTTGTTGTGAGTAGACAAGCACTCGGAAGGACGTGGAGTGAAAGGGGGAAATCCGTATGGCACTTTATGTTGTGAAGCATCGGCATGATCCTGAGAATTGTCCAGCTCAGGACTTACAGATGGGTTCCATGCTGCTCAATCATCTCGCACCCTCGAATGCGGCGAGGCATGGGATCAAAATCCAGAGTGAGGCAGTAATACAGGGTGGGCACACGTTCTATCTGATTGCTGAGGCCTCAGATCAGGCAACCATAAACCGGTTCATGGAACCCTTCGCGAGGGCCGGCAGTGTCGAGATTCTGTCTGCCTCGACGTGCGAGGAGGTCGTCGAACGTGGATCATGCTGATGAGTTTTCCTATCCATCGCTTGATCGCTGCCAGGTTTGTTCCAATTATAAACCGGATCCCCGGTCGCGGTGCCTCCTAGCAGAACTTGTTTCCCATCGGAGACCAAGGAGCTCAACGAGCGTTTCATTGGTTGTCCTGCCGCGATCAGTTTTCGATCCTGAGGACTCTCTCAGCCATTCTTGATATCCTCAGTACTGCGCGAGACATCTTCCCGGCTTCTTCAAACCTCGTGAAGTCGTTTTCACTCCTTGATTATCTGGATTAGGGAGTGTATATTGGCAGCACGATGAACCGTCCTGATCGCATTCATGTCCCCTTCTCGATTACTGTGACGCAACAGTTTTGGTCTCCTCTATGATCTTTAGTCGCCAGCCATCGCAGTCCTAAACTCAGTCAATCCGATTGGAGATAGTTGAATGATCATTGCTGACCTGAGCAAAATCGGCGGTCGCGTGTATCCGGCGAGGCGGAAAACCCAAAACCTGGTCGGGGGCGCTTCGCCCATAAAAGCAGACAGCTTTTGTCTTGGGAATGTGACTCTGGAACCTCGCGGCGGCCAGGTGCCTTGGCACAATCAGGAGCAAGAGGAAATCTATTTTGTGCTGGAAGGCACGGGAGAGATGTGCTTGGGGGAAGAGCGACAGACGGTGAGCGCAGGACAGGTTGTGTATATTCCCAAGAGAGTTTTCCATCAACTAACAAACGTTGGTGATACGCCGCTTCGTATGATCTACTGTTACGGACCAGCAGGCGATGTCGCTCATTGGCGCCAGGAACTTGATGGGACACTCCCGAAAGCAGGAGTCGATGCGCCGCCGCTGCCCGAGGGCGCATGGCCACAATGTACTGAGAAACCTAAGATATAGCAGAATCACACGAGATCAAGATTCTTCCCGGAGCTAAGGAAAATGGCAAGTTCGAAAACACGTAATGTTGGCGTAATTATGAATGGAGTAACAGGGCGCATGGGCAGCCAACAACACTTGGTTCGCTCGATCCTGGCTATCCGTCAGCAGGGAGGTGTGAGGACAGATTCGGGTGAAGTGATTATGCCTGACCCCATCTTGGTGGGAAGAAATGCAGAGAGACTGAGGACGCTTGCGAACACCCTTGGTCTCAAAAAGTTCTCGACTGATCTCGACACTTGTTTATCCGATGATTTCAACCAAATCTACTTTGATTCCCAGACGACGACTCAACGGGCCGAGGCGGTACACAAAGCGATCAGTGCAAAGAAAGCTATTTATTGTGAGAAGCCGGTTGCGGCAACTCTCGATGAAGCGATAGCGTTGTATCGAGCAGCCTCTGGTGCAGGATTGAAGAACGGAGTGGTGCAGGACAAGTTGTGGTTGCCCGGGCTGCTCAAGCTGCAGCATCTCATCGAATCAAAGTTCTTCGGAAAGATCCTCTCCGCGCGGGGAGAGTTCGGGTATTGGGTGTTTGATGGCCGACACCAGCCGTGCCAGCGCCCGTCGTGGAATTATCGAAAGGAAGACGGCGGAGGAATCATCACTGACTTGTTTTGCCATTGGAGCTATCTCATCGACAATCTCTTTGGAAGTGTAACGTCTGTCTCTTGTTTAGGTGCCACGCACATCAGCAATCGTATCGATGAGCAGGGGAAAGAGTACCGCTGCACTGCAGAGGATGCAGCGTATGCTTCGTTTCTCTGTGACACCGGGGTCGTGTGCCATTTCAATTCGTCGTGGGCTGTCCGCGTCCGGCGCGATGATTTATTCGTCCTCCAAGTGGATGGCACGGATGGCTCTGCGGTCGCGGGCCTGCAGCGATGCGTAGCACAGCCGACCTCAGCGACACCGAGGTTCGTATGGAATCCAGATGTTGAGACCCCAGTGGATTACTATGCCAATTGGGAGGAAGTCCTCGCGAATGAGCGTCACGAGAATGCGTTCAAGATCCAATGGGAGTTGTTCCTCCGACATGTTGTCCTTGACGAGCCGTTCCCCTGGACGTTCCTCGAGGGAGCCAAAGGAATACAGCTTTCCGAGCTAGCTCTGAAGAGCTGGAAAGAACGTCGTTGGGTTGATGTCCCTAGCCTGACAGTGTGATTGACCCCCTTCCGCTTCGCGCAAGAGTTTCTCAATGCTTGTCGCGCCGTGTTGAAGAAGTTCCTCTCGATGTCATCGCGAGGAGTCCCGGTGGAATCGGGACGACGTGGCGATCTTGCTTTTCATGTCAAGAAAAGAGATTGTCCCGCTGTCCGGGATGCCGCAAAGCGGCACTTCTCCCGCTCTTCGAGCAGGACCGCAATGACAGTTCAACTTGGTTTTTCAAGCATGCTGCTATGCGGTTCGATGCGCCGCAAGGTCACTCTTCAGAACGAGGAGAATCGCACCCAGTCCAAAGATCAACCCGGCCAGCACAACGAGAAACCGAACGTACGGGATGAACGTTAATGCCTGGACAATAATAAGCCCGACCGCAAATGCCCAGAAGAGATTCCCGCCTTTCTTCTCTTCAATCCCAAAGAGGCGATGACCAACGAGGACTCCTAAGGTCAGCTGTGTGAGGTACAGCATCCACAGGAAGAGCGTCAGGGCGAGAAGTCCCAACGGAATGCCGATGACCGTCACGAGGAGAATCAAGCTCCCGATGGGAATCAGGATGAGCCCAACGATGCCCCAGAGAAAACTGTTTCCCGGATGTTGGTTTATCGTCAGTCCTAGATTCCTGAGTTGCTTCG
The DNA here is from genome assembly GCA_049589195.1 of Bacteroidota bacterium. Classification (GTDB taxonomy): domain Bacteria; phylum Bacteroidota; class Ignavibacteria; order UBA10030; family JAHEZR01; genus JBAWAH01. The sequence continues at coordinate 45,809 of JBAWAH010000037.1, forward strand.
GGAAGGCGAAGGCGAGCAACAAGCCCACGAGAAGGAGACTCAATGCCCAGGCAATCTTCGCCCAAAAACGAAACGGTCGAAGGCCGAGGATGTGCTGCACGGGTTTCATCTCCTGCGTCGTGATATCCACTTTGCCAAGCACAGACCCTTGAGCAACGTCCACGTGCTCTGTCTTCTTTACACAGGCAGAGAGATTGCCGCCAATTTTCGCTCCCTGGAGAACCGAAAGATTATCACCCGTATAGTCGACGTTCCCGTTGATCGTCCCGGTTAAGCTCATGGCTCCCGAGGCGACTCTTGCATCTCGTGCAATCGTCCCCGAGACAGAGAGATTTCCGCAGCCTGCCAGAATGCCCCCACCGACCGAGCCCGATTTCCCGACTGCAATGGTTCCGCCTGCAACAGAAATGTTTTTTCCAACTTTCCCATTGATCTGGATGTTCCCACCAGCCGCACGGATGTCATCGGAAACCGTGCCGTTGATGGTTAGCTGGCCTCCTGCGACGAGCAGGTCACCGTTGATTGTCCCATTCACCTCGACGACACCACCAGCCACATAGGCATCGCCGTTCACCGTTCCTTCAATCACCACCTGATCTCCTGCTCCAAAAAACCATCCCTCATGGACCTCACCCGCGGGCAGAAACACCCTGTTCATCTTTCGGTCATGAGAGGTGTCCCAGCTCCTGCACGAAAACAAAGTGACGGCGAGCAACAACGAGAGAAGCATCTTTGGAAGGATGCTTGAGGAAGGTTTCATACGAGCCTCCTTTTTGATATGGGTTGGAGTGCCAATGACTTACAATGCGCTGCTGGAAGGTACGAAATGTTCTTTAATAATGTTGCGGGGGGTGCCACGTCTGGAAACGGCTGGAGGCCCCTCGAAGTTGGTTGCGATGCGGATGGTTCTGCAAGAGGCGTTCGACGAAAACAGGAAGAAGATGGAAATTGATTGTCTTAGATTTTTCGTTATATTTGTTGAAGCGACTCCTCGTCGCAGGGATCGGGCATCAGCAAGCCCACCCAAAGAATCTTTTTGATTTACTAGCGAAGGTTCACCTCAACCGCTGCTGCAACTGAAAAGAAAGGTTTAGGGACCAGAACATGATAGAATTTGCCCCTTTCAATCCTTTGGCCGTGAAGATTTCTTCCTCAAATGATGCGGCTACACGGGCTGTCAAGCGAGAAATCCGGAATATCTTGGGTTCGTATGTCGGTTGGTTCGATCCGTTTGCTGAATCGCTCCAGAATTCGCTTGATTCGGTGGAGGAGCGAGCCTTGCAGGAAGATGCTGACTATAGACCGACGATTCGAATAACCATAGACATCAAAGAGAATAGCTTCACCGTCACAGACAATGGTCTTGGACTGGATAAGACTCAGTTTGAGTCTTTCCTGGCACCCGATTTTTCATTCAAGTCTGGAAAGGCAAGAGGGCAAAAAGGGGTTGGAGCTACATATCTCGCATATGGATTCAACTTCATCCAAGTTGCGACCAAATCCCCGTATTTTTCGGCAGTGGGAAGAATGATAAATGCGCGAGATTGGGTGCAGAGCGACAACCCTGCCGGAGATCCGCAGATTGAACCAGATGAGGGCGGCGTCGTAGACCGGAGTTTTGACTCAATCGGCAGAGGGGTCAGCATTTGTATCAAGTTCGGGAAGAATACTTATCCAAAAGACCTGGGTTGGATAAAAGCCCATACCGCAGACGCCTGGCTTCGAATCCTGTTGGTAAAAACAGGATTGGGCGCGATAGACGCGAACCCTGAGCTCCAAGTCTTTGTGGATGTAATTGACGGGTTAGGCAACAGAACCTCTGCAAACACAAGAGGGATCGAATACTATCGACCACACAAGGCAGCTGGAAAGTGTGCCTCCATTGGAGATATAAAGGCGAAAAAAGACGAATTGTACAAGAGAGAAAAAGATCCAAATATCTTGCCCCCTCATCTGACGAATCTGGAAGTAATCTACGGAAACTGGGGTCACGAACAGTTAAGGGATATCCTGACTCTCAGTGACGAAGAACGGGAAGCCTGTGAGAAGTATCAGCCTCAGATTTTCGGGGACTATGTATACTCCACAAAATTCTGGGACAGATTCAACGAGACACTCGGGGTTAGGGCAAACATAAGAATACTTTACGGCGGGATTCAAATAGCCGCAAATAATATGCCCCAAGGAGAACTGATACAGATTCCCCTAAAGAGAAATATCGGTAGGCAGAACAATGCTCATTTCCTTATCCACTTTAGAAATTGTAGTCCGGACCTTGGGAGAAAAGGATATCAGAACGAAATAGTCTCTCTAGCGGCGACTATTTCATCGAGACTTGTCGATGTCATGTCAAGGTATCATGAGTGTCTTAAGGCGTCCACCGGCGCTTCCGCAGACATCATAAGAGAAGAAGGAGTCGAGCAGTGGAAAGAGGAGATGGCTAGGTACGAGGGTCAGAACCCGTTATCATTGATCAATGAGAATTTCTTTTTACCTATGAAGTGTGTGCCAATCACCTCCCAACCGACTCGGGAGCAAGATGTGATTGCGCTATTCAATCAGCTCCTTGCAGGAGGAGTAATACGTGGGATCAAAATAATGTCAACGAATGAGAGGTTCACTTACGATGGCTTGTTCAGAATTACAATCACCGAACCAGTTAAGAACCACGCCTATGAGAAGAGTTCGAATCCGCTTGGTATTCTGCAAGACATAATAAAAGAACATAAGGAACTCCCTTTTGAGTCAAGGCCAAGGATACTGGAATATAAGTACTCCCTTGATGGGCTGATAGAAGACATTGAAAGCGGACTTAAGAACTCAAACGAAATTGGCTTGGTCGTTGTATGGGAAACGGGAGAGGAATGGAGGGGGAACTACAAGATTACTTCCCTTATGGATGAGAATAACCTGCATCTTCGTCAGTACCATGGAATCACTCACGTACTGACTGACCTCACAACGGGTCAGAGAGAGATGGATCTCGTAGTCTTGAAGGAACTGATTGCCTTTTTGAATGATCCAAATCAGACGTTAGCCGGCCAAAGGGAAAAATATGGAGAAGACTAGGCCCCGCCTGGTGATGGTCCCTTCCTTTTTCTCACGCATTTGATTTGCAGCAGACTTTCCCTTCTGCCGCAGGAGCGGCGGAACGAGATTAGGTTTTGTCTGACCTCCCCTGAATCCCCTCCTCAAATGAGGAGGGGACAATAGGGGAGGTGGAAGTAGGGGGAATCGAAGCTTGAGCCATGACCAGAATTTATAACAAAAGCTCTGAGACAGATAAACGGCGTATGTTGCGCCGCTCAATGTCCAAGGCCGAGGTTCTACTTTGGACCCATCTCTCTCGAAAGCAAATGCTCGGGTACAAATTCCGCAGACAACATGGAGTGGATCAATTTGTTATTGACTTCTATTGCCCTAAGCTCAGGCTCGCCGTTGAGATCGATGGGCCGAGTCACGCGGAACAAGAGGCAGTCGAGTACGACAAGATGCGACAATCGTACATCGAGGCATTGGGAATACGATTCTTGAGATTTCAGAACGATGAGATCTATGAAGACATGCAGTCGGTGCTGGAGAGTGTTGCTTCGAAGATCAAATCCTTAACCACCCCTGAATCTCCTCCTTAAATAAATCCCACAGGGATTCCCTTCGGGAGACGAGATTGACGGCTCTTGACACGCCGAAGAAGAGGTGGATGGAAACGACTAGATGCCGCAATCGTGCATGGAGACACTCGGAAAACGATTCTCGAAGTCAGTGCTAGAGAGTTTTGTCCCGCAGATCAGAAAATTAACCTCCCCCGGATCCTCGACGAGTCTACGCCTTTGCCGAGCTCAGATGTCGACCTGCTTCAGGAAGCGAAGCGGGCGGACCCTGTCGGGGACGAAAGGGGAGGTGGTTTTATCTCCTTCACAGCTTTCCGCGTCGTAACAGGTTCTCCCGTTCGCCGCAGGGTCGGCGGAAGGAGAGCTTAGATCGACGCGGACTGAAGTATGCTGTTCTTAACCAACTTTGAATCTGTAGGGAATCAAGACCCAGCAGTTTACTGGTCCGGAGTTCATGACCGCTGGCCGAAAGCGCGCTTCCATAGCCGCCTTCCTGGCTGTGTCGTTAAAGACTTTAGAATCGCTCTTGACCACGAAAGCCCGTCTCGGGTGTCCCTGTTTGTCCACCAGAACCTTCACGACCACGGTTCCTTCCATGTGAAGAAGCTGTGCGAACTCCGGATACCCTGGGTTGGGCTGTCTCAAGAGTCTCGGCTTTCTTTCAACCGGCTTGAAGGGTTGAACGACAGGGACCGCTGAGGCACTTGCATCCCCTGTAGTAATTGCCTGAGCCGCGATTGCCCCATTTCCTGCGGCTGCACTATCCGGAGCGATCTGATCCGACCGTGGTTCCGAGCTCATGTTCCAATACCTCAGAAGAACAGGGGCAAGGACGATCACTGCGATCGCCACTATTAAACGCACGAGAGTAGCAGTTGAGATCTTTCCTTTCATGACGAAGCCCCCCTTTTCTGGTTTTGTGGCCAGTGAGTGCATCGATGACTGATCCGTGCAATGAAGCTTACTTTGTCACGACTACCAAAAGGTTTTGCTGCCAGAAGTAGTCTGGCCGGACAATTTGCAAGGTGCTCAGGGAGTCGCTCTTTTCTTCCTTCACGTAGTAACTCGCATTTCGCTCCGGGACGATCTTGTCAATCTTCCCTGCGATCTCGATGGTCATCTCTCTCGACTTGTCGATGGGCTTGAAGTATGTATTGTCAAACCCATTAGCCAGCACGGTTGTCGAGCCGATCAAGCCCCACATGAATCCACCGTCGTTCTTGATGATGCCCTTGCTTTCCAGATCGTCCTTCTTGCCTACGACGTAGTACGCGGTGTTCAGCATTTCGATCTGGGCTCTAACCGTAGAATCTCTCTGGTCGATCACGGAGTCTTTTGCCGCGACGAGCTTGGTTTTCTCGGCCACCTCGTTCTCAAGGCTGCTGACCCTTTCATTGAGTTGAGCAATTGACTGCTCACGCTGTTCAAGCGATTCCTTGAGATCGCTGACCATCTTGTTCAGGCTGGCATACTGTATCTTGGAGGACTTAAGTCTTGACTGAAGATCAGCAAGTTTCTGTCGGCCCTCAGAGAGAGAGGAGTCAATATCTGTAATCTGGCGCATGATGCTCTCGCGGTCTGCAACGTTGACCGCTCCTTTCTTCTCCGCATAGGCGTTGGTTTGCTGCATGATTGTGTTCTCTCGTGCCCGAGCAGATTCAAGCTTGCTGTGGACTTCGTTGATAGATGCCAGGATGTCCTGCATGAACTGGTCTCTTGACTTTATCGCCTCCTGAAGCTCTGCCTTCTCCTTTTCCAGTTGCTCAGCTCGGTTGCTACAGCCCCCGAACAGTAACGCAATGGAGATGAGGGAGACGAGTGCAACTCCGATGGTTTTCATGACTATCCTCCTTTGTTGGTTTGGGTTCGAACGCATGAGATTGCTTCCTTCACTCGAATCTCCGCCCCTCTCGGTTACAGTTTCGCGTTACAAGTAAGGTAATACTATGTGCTAACTTCATCAAATGGAGTGCCATGATCTGTGTAGAAACGCAAAACGCACTAAATTGGGATCATGGGCACAAAAAGCGGCGAAATTGTTCATCCAAGCGAGTTTCTCAAATGCGGGAAAACTAAGGTTGACTGCGGGATTAGCCTCTTGCCAGCAAATAATTGGTTTCCAGAGGGTGATGATGGGAAGCGTGCAGAGCCCGTCAATTGCTGAAACAAGCATGGTTCGATGCCAGAATGCGTCGAGCCTTGTGGCCTTGGTGTGCTCGGTGAACCATTCTCTGCATGCTTGGATTCCGTCCATTGGCCACTGGTTGAGCTTTGAGTCCAGGCGGCGGATGGCTCGGGATCTGATTCGCTGACATTTGCGGGATGTCGGTGCTAGTTCAGTAGACTCCGTACTTTGCTGGAGACTCGGGATCGCCATGTAAGACGGTGGCACCGATTTCGACCTATCCCGAAAAAAGCCTTGACATCGGTTTTATCTTTTCTTAAATTGGAGAAAGTAAATCAGGACATTTTCTTTCGTGGGTTTGTCGACCGCCGCAGCTTTAAGGTACCACCAACGATTCGTCTTTTGATCTTGCCAATCTCAAGGTTCTGATCTCGAACTGGCTGCTATCCGGTACCCATCACGATCTTGCTTGAAACTGGGCAGTTCACAGTCGCTTGTAGTGTTCAAATCACAGATTAACTAACAAACATCGCGGAGGAATAAGATGAGCAAGAGAAACTTAACATCTGTTGTTGTAGTGGCGGTGCTATTATGCATGGTGACGGCGAGTTCGCAGGCGCAGTATGTCATGGGGAAGAGCTATCTCGGACCCCGAATTGGAATAGGTGTTAATGGAAGCTCACTCGCAATCGGAGCGGGATATGAATACGGCGTGACAGAGGATATCAGCGTCGGTGCGTTGATTGACTATTACCAATGGTCTTACACAGCATTCGCTGGTTTCGGTGGGAAGTACACCTATATTGTTTTCGGTGCACAGGGAAATTACCACTTTGGAAAACTCTTGAAGTGGGATAGCAAGCTGGACCCCTTTGCCGGTCTTGTCCTCGGATATGAGAACATTTCCTGGAAATGGGACAATCAAGTTTTCACAGGTTACTCAGCTTCATCTAGCGGGCTCGTGTTCGGCGGCCAGGCTGGCCTTCGGTATTTCGTATCGCCGAGTGTTGCATTGTATGGACAGGCCGGGTTCGGTATTACATACCTGAAAGTTGGTGTCGACTTCGTGCTCTGATGTTGGCATTCTCGTAGAGAGATGCGAGAAGCGAGTTCGATGAATCGGACTCGCTTTTTTTTTCTTGGGAGGCGACAGGGATTTCAGAGCCGCCCTTCCGCCCCATTTCCTCTGCACACTTCATCGACACGCCTTCCTCACACCCATGGCTGTTGGTTTGGCTATGGTTTCTCTATTCTCGATCATTGCCTCTTTCACCCTGTCGGCTGGCAGTACTGAGAGAAGCTGGCTGGCGGTTGGTCTAGTGGATCCACCAGACTGCAAACTCTCCGAGCGGTTGTCCTTTGGCACAAGATTCGTTAACTTAAGAAGCGAGATCGCGCGATTGTCGGGATCCTGAAAGAGACGGGCATGAATCGCCACCGAGTTCTAGTCCTCAATCCCGGCTCAACCTCGACGAAGCTTGCCCTGTTCGCTGACGAGGACAAAGCCGAGAGCACAAACCTGCGGCACAGTGCCAGCGAGCTGGCAGAATACAAATCTGTGTGGGGTCAGTTTGAGTTCCGACTTGGCCTTTGTCGTGATTGGGTGCGATTTCGTGTCCCTGCGTCGGCAGTTGTGGGAATCGGTGGATTGCTGCGCCCGATGGCAGGAGGGACATACACCGTCAGCCCGAAGATGGTCGACGATGCCAGGAAGAACCTGCAGGGCGAACACGCGTCGAATTTGGGTTGCGCGCTGGCGTATGAACTTGGACGAGAGTTTGGTTGTCCGTCCTATGTTGTTGATCCCGTCTCTGTGGACGAGCTGGAGCCAATCGCCCGATACTCTGGTCATCCATTGATCAGCCGCCGTAGTCTCTCGCACGCACTGAGTATTCACACAGCTGCCCGGCATGCCTCTGAGGAATTGGACATCCCCTTTAGCAACTCGGCATTTGTCGTTGCTCACCTGGGTGGAGGGATTTCGGTCGCTCCAGTTCTGGGTGGAAAGATCATCGATGTCAATGATGCTTCGAGTGACGGGCCGTTTTCGCCAGAACGATCTGGTGGATTACCTCTTCAACAGGTTATTTCGTTGTGTTTCTCAGGGAAGTACATTGAGGGTGAGATTCGGTCTATGGTGATGGGAAGAGGCGGCTTGGTCGCGTATCTCGGGACGAATTCAGTCGAGGATGTGGGGAAGCGAATCGGGAACGGGGATGGTTTCGCTCGTGAAGTCTTCGAGGCAATGGCGTATCAAGTTGCCAAGGAGGTTGGAGCGATGGCGACCGTCCTTCGCGGCGGCCTGAATGCAGTTCTCCTCACTGGCGGATTGACTGCCTCACACCTTCTCGTCGCGATGATCACCGAAAGAGTGCAGTTTCTTGCACCAGTGTTGGTCTATCCCGAAGAAGAAGAGATGAAAGCCCTTGCTCTGGGTGTCCTCAGAGTGCTAAATGGGACTGAGCAAGCCAAAGAATATTGACGAGGTGCATGATGGTTCATAATTTCCAGGAACTCGTGTCATTATCGAAGACGCTTCGAAAGAAGAAAGTCGCAGTTACCTTCCCGGCCAACGAAGAAACGTTTCTTTCCGTCAAACAGGCTCGCGACATGGGAGTGGCTGGATTCCTTCTTGTCGGAGATGAGAAAGTCATCCGGGACGGTTTGAAGAATGCAAATGCGGACATGACTGAAATCGGGGTCATCCACGTGACTAATATGGCAGAGGCCCTTCAGCGGTCAATCGCAGCGGTGAAGGATGGGAAGGCTGACATCTTGATGAAAGGAAGTGTTGACACTTCCGCCATGATGAAGGCGGTTCTCGACGAGGAGGCTGGGATAAGAACAGGACGAATCCTCAGCGACGTTTTCATCCTCGAATTCCCTGAGCGTGTAACCAACAAGTTCCTCATGATCACAGACGGAGGCATAACGCTGGCGCCGGACTTAAAGACCAAAGTCGAGCTTATCCACAATGCCGTTGAAGTTGCTCACGCGCTGGGGAATGCGAACCCAAAGGTGGCCATTCTTTCCGCTACCGAGTTTGTTTTGCCCAATCTCCCTTCAACCTTGGACGCGGCTGCGCTTTCGAAGATGAACGAGAGGGGGCAAATTCGCGGGTGCGTCGTGGATGGACCGTATGCTCTTGATTGCGCTATTTCTCCTGAAGCTGCAGAGGAAAAAAACCTCACGTCTCCGGTAGCAGGGAAGGCAGAAATCCTCGTTGCCCCGAACATCGAATCAGCAAACAGCCTGGCGAAAAGCACAACCTACTTTGCTGGCCTGCCCCTGGCGCACGTGATCGTCGGTGGTCGTGTGCCGGTCTTGATCCCATCGAGAGCCGACAAAGCCGAGGCCAGACTTCATTCAATCGCTCTGGGTGTCGTCATGAGTGAGTACCTGAGGCAAAAAGAAACTACGGAAGGAGCGGGCTGATTCAGATAATCGGTCATCGTCTGAATCCTTTAGGCACTTGCTGCATCTAATCCAATGACCAAACTCACTGAGAAGACACTCGACGATCGACTTCTCATAGCGAAGGCGAAGAGGGGCGACGAGCGTGCCTTCACGGCGTTGGTGAACCGATACGAGGGTCTGCTGTACTCCTTCTCCCTCAAAATCTGTCGGGATAAGGAGAAGGCAGAAGAGACACTTCAAGATACCTTTGTCAATGTCTTTCGAAACCTCAAGCAATTCGATGCAAAGTCAAAGTTCACCACTTGGCTCTACAGAATCGCCACGAACAACTGCTTGATGAAACGGCGGCGGAGGAAGATGCGTGAGGTGACAGTTTCCATTGAAGAGCCAGTTGCATTCCACGAAGGTGAGGAGAGAGAACCAACGAGGACACAGGTGCAAACAATCCCATCGTGGAAGGATTCTCCGTTACAACGTGTTATGAACGTGGAACTCCGCCATTTGCTCGACAAGGCAATTCAGAGACTTCCACTTGACCACCGGGTTGTATTTGTTCTACGTGATGTCGAGGGTGCGTCAGCGGAGGAGACAGCCAAGATCTTGAAGCTTACGGTTCCCGCGGTGAAGTCTCGCTTGCGGCGTGCGCGCGTATTTCTCAGGGAACAGTTGAATGAGTACATGACATCATGAGGAAAACCACTGTCAAGTGTAGGGTAGTTTTCAAGTACATCTGCGACAATCTCGACGAGAGATTAGACTCGCCTCAGTGCAGGGAAATCCGGGGCCATCTCGCGCGCTGTCCCAATTGTCTGGCATATCTCGACAGCCTCAAGAAAACCATCGAGCTCTACCGGGGATATTCGCATCCTCGGTTGTCGGCTAATGTGCGCAAGAGGCTGCACATGAACTTGAGGCGCCGAGTATCGTCACTGGTAGAGAGAGAGTAGGACCTCAGTTGCGCTCTGCTTCGGGGGACTGTCGTTTTCATTCCATTTCAATGAGAGAAGAGGCGATTACCATGAGCACGTCAATGACCATTGCTATTGCTACCGATGATGGTACAACAATCAGCTCGCACTTTGGGAGAGCACGTTATTTCGAGGTCGTCACTGTGCAGGATGGTGCGATTACGAAAAAGGAACGCCGCGAGAAACCAGGCCACCATTCCTTCGCTGGGCAGGAACATCACGATGAAGCCCGCGAGGGTGTTCGTCACGGCTTCGAATCGGCTTCCACAACAAAGCACACCCAAATGGCTGAAACCATCAAGGATTGTCAGGTGATGCTCGCTCGAGGAATGGGTGCAGGTGCTTATGAGGGGATGCGTCAGCACAACATTAGACCCATTATCACTGATATCCGAACGATAGATGAAGCTGTGCACGCTGTACTAAACGGAACAATTGTCGATCATCCCGAACGACTGCACTAGTCGCAATGACGTCGCCCGATCTACTGAGGCGCTGGTTCGCTTGTTTTCGAGTCAAAAAACCGCTCTCGGACCATCAAACTGGACAACTGGCAAGTGACAGGTGAACAGTTCTTCAACCTACCTTTAGATCCGTGTTTGTGAATCCTTTTGTCATTACGTGCATCTAATTGGTAGGTACACGCTACTTCATTACTTTCACTACTTAGCTCCAGAGGGAGAAGGATGAAAAAGAACATGGCAGTGCTAGACCGGGGGATCAGGATTGTCGCTGCCGTTGTCATTGCTGGGCTATACTTGAGTGATCAGATCTCTGGGACGCCAGGGACGGTGGTCGGCGTTGTTGCACTGCTCTTTCTGTTAACAAGTCTTGTTGGGTTCTGTCCGTTCTATGTCCCGCTCAGGATCGCAACAACAAAAAAGTAACAGTGAAGCTGTGGATAGGCGTCTGATCGAACCAAAAGGTGTTTGATGGCAACGAAGAAGGCGGTGATAAAGCAGATTAAAGGGATTACGTTTGCGGCCAAGTCCGATTCGAATCATTGGGTAATCATGGATGGGCCAGAGACCTTTGGCGGGGGCAATGCGGGTGCCCGACCGAAGGAGCTTCTCCTGTTTGCGCTCGGCGGCTGCACTGCAAGCGATGTGATCCCGATCTTGAGCAAGAAACGAGTGCCGCTTCAAGGATTTGAGATTCATTTGACAGGCGATGTCCGTGAAGAGCACCCACAGGTGTTCACCGACATTCACATCGAATACATCTTCTATGGTGAGGGAATAGACCCGGTCGACATCGAGCGAGCGATTGAATTGTCAACGACGAAATATTGTGCGGTGTCCGCAATGCTTAGACCGAGCGTGAAAATCACTCACACGTATCGAATCGAGGCGGCTGAGAAAGCTTCTTCAGAAGAAACTGTTCAGGAACATATCTAAACGGAGGATTGACGCAATGAATGGGAACATCGTAATCTCAACTGACGCAAATTTCCAGAAAGAGGTATTGGAAGCTTCCACACCAGTGCTCGTTGATTTCTGGGCGCCATGGTGCGGACCCTGTCGAATGGTCGCGCCAGTGGTCGAGGAGTTGGCGAATGAGTATGTCGGGAAGTTCAAGTTCGTGAAATTGAATACAGACGAGAACATGAACACTGCCGTGCAATACGGCATCATGAGCATCCCGACGCTCGGGATATTCAAGAACGGTGAAATGATCGATTCAGTGATTGGTGCTGTGCCGAAGAGGACTCTTAAAGCCAAGCTTGACGAGCACATCTCCAACGCTAGTGTGAATTGAACTAGTGGCACGAGAACTGGATTGCTTTGACGAACGCGAGAAGTGCGGCTTTACAGCCGCACTTTGCGTTTGTAAGAACCTTGAGGCTGAATACATCCCAAACGTCTCCCTCTATCACTCCTCGAATCTGTTGCGCTGTACTTTCCCTTATATTTTGGGACGTCTCTCTTTTTTTCCCGCACAAAATCTGTTGACTAAATTTTGAAAAAGATGTACTATGGTTTGTCCCTCGGACTCTCCGGCGTGAGCCAAATACTGGTTCGAGCGGCCAGAGGACTGGATACGATCATTTCTTCTTAACCCTTTGGAGGTCATTGAGAATGGTGAACATTTTTCTATATTTGCTGCTTGGTCTTGCTGCCGGTTTTCTGAGCGGATTGATTGGCATTGGCGGCGGAATCATTATCATCCCTGCGCTTGTTTTTCTTTTTGGTCTTTCTCAGCATCAAGCACAAGGGACAACACTCGCTCTGATGGTTCCCCCGATCGGGATCCTCGCAGCGTGGACTTACTACAGCAAGGGCTTTGTTGATTTGAAGATCGCGGCCTTCATCTGCGTTGGATTTCTCTTCGGCGGTTTGTTCGGTGCTCGTCTCGGGAGTGGCCTCTCGAACGAGGTGTTGGAGAAGGTATTCGGAGTTGCGTTGCTCCTCATTGCCCTGAAGATGATTTTTTCGAAATGAAGAATTTGGCGATCTCTCGCAGGAGGGCAAAAGCAGGTTTGTCCCATGACCTCAAGGGAATTCCAAACAGTCCGCAAGCCAGAATCTAAATCAGGAGGCGCAGAATGGCTCAGACCAAAAAGAACAGAGTCTATCTTCTTGTCGGGACACACAAGGGCGCATTTGTATTTGTGAGTGACTTGGATCGAAAGAATTGGGAGATGAACGGTCCGTTCCTAAAAGGCGCGGATGTCAATCAAGTCGTGCTCGACACGAGGAATGAGCCGACCATCTATGCCTGCGTCAACTCCTCTTGGTGGGGACCAAACTTTCGGACTAGCAGGGACTTCGGGCAAACTTGGGTCGAGACTGAATCGGGGATCCGATTTCCTGAAGGATCCGGGAACGAGGTGAAGCGGGTCTGGTGTGTCACCCCGGGGCTTTTTTCAGAACCAAAGGCCCTCTATGTGGGCGTTGACCCAGCGGCACTCTTTCGATCGGAAGATGGGGGGCAAACATGGAATAGTGTTGATGGACTCACAAATCACCCGACACGCGCAAAGTGGACTCCCGGGGCGGGCGGCATGATGGTGCACAGCATTTGTCTAGACCCGCAAGATCCCAAGAGGTTGATTGTTGGGATATCGGCAGCTGGTGTCTTCTACTCTGAGGATCGAGGCACGTCGTGGGAGCCGAGGAACAAGGGAGTGCGCGCTGATTTTCTTCCAGAGACTTATCCCGAAGTCGGCCAGTGCGTGCATCATCTGGAGAATCATCCGTCAAAGCCAGCGGTTCTGTTTCAGCAAAACCACTGTGGTGTGTACAGAAGCGACAACCGAGGAAAAGATTGGATTGACATTAGCGAAGGACTGCCATCTCGATTCGGATTTGGGTTGCAGATTCATCCGCACGATCCGGACACAATCTACGTGTGTCCAGAGGAAGGGGCGGAGTTTCGCTGTCCTGTGAACGGTGAATTTGGGATCTATCGCAGCCGTGATCGTGGAGAACATTGGGAAAAACTCTCAGATGGTCTTCCAGAGCAGAACGTCTATGTTCACGTTCATCGTCAGGCAATGGGGACAGATACCTGTGACCCCTGTGGGATCTACGTCGGCACAAGCGGAGGACAGATCCTCTACAGCCGAAATGAAGGGAAGAAATGGGAAACTCTGGCCCAATGGCTCCCTCCAATCTTTTCAGTGAGTTGTTCAGTGGTTTAACTCCTGCCGATAATGAGGCTTGTGTTTTTTTCTAGGAGGTCTGGCAGACAATTGAAGAACGCACAAATATGGTAGGTCAGACATTCGTGTCGGACCAGTCTTGGCATTTCGGATATGCAGGAATACTCGTTCTACCGGTTGAGAGCCTTTCTCAACATCCTCCGAGAGCGACGGGCTCACCTTACCATTCAACTGTGACACATCAGGAGACAGTCAGATGATTACGGCACTTGTTCTTCTTCGCGTCGAGAGAGATAGAGTGAATTCAGTGGCTGAGAAACTTGCCGACATGGAAGGAATCACCGAAGTGTACTCGGTCGCAGGCAGGTACGATCTGGTGGCTATCATCCGGGTAAAAGAGAACGAAATGCTCGCCGAGTTAGTCACGAATCGCATTCGCAGGCTCGAAGGGATCGAGAAATCAGAGACGCTGATCTCGTTCCGTGTATACTCACGATATGATTTGGACATGGCGTTCTCCCTTGGCGTGGAAAAGAAGATCTAAGGAGACCAGAGAGAAAGTCCTCAAAGACCCCGGTCGAACTCCACCAAAACAAAAGCCTCCGCAGCATACTAGCTGTGGAGGCTTTGTTGTTACGCAACCCCTTGCGGAGCTGACGGGTCTTTAGACCTTTGTAACCTTTGAAGCCTGAAGGCCCTTCGGACCTTGCTCGACTTCGAATTCAACCTGATCGCCTTCGTTCAGGGTCTTGTACCCGTCACCGACGATCGAGCGGAAATGTACGAACACATCCTCGCCTGACTGGCGAGAGATGAAACCGTAGCCTTTCGCTCCGTTGAACCATTTGACTGTTCCTTTTTCCATGGAACATGTCCTTTCGACTTAGGTGTTATCCCGGTACCTGGGACAGGTGTACGCCGATCACTTTGCCTCTTAAAATGCAAAATCGCTTTGAATGGCAACTTTCGACACCATTCGCGGCGACTTCCCGTTGCTGGTCGACGAATCGACTCGTCGAGCGACACTCACCTTAGAGCTTAAAGGCTACAGACGGTCAATCAGCAAGATCTTAAAAGCGCGCAAAGCTCCTCCGCCTTGGGCGGACGGATCAACGGTGTACTGTTGTTTGCAATTCTAAGATACTTGGCTATTCTAAGAATTGCAAGTGAAAAGATAGATTCTTCTCGGGGGAGGAGCACCAACTGCAGGGGTGCTGTCCGACGCTTGAAGAGAGAAAAGCAGTCTTAGTCGCCGATTGCCTGCAGTTTCGCCAGGTTTCTCAGGATTGCCGCTGTAGCCCCCCAAATCACTTTCCCCTCATAATCGTAGAACCAGAGAGGAAACCTCTGTCCTTTGATCACCCGGTCTTCCCGTCTGACGCACTTTTCGTCTGTGAAGAAACTAAGTGGGACGTCGAAGATCTCGGCCACCTCATCTTCGCTTGGCTCGCCCATTGGTTTGGAAGTTACATAACCCACGACAGGTGTGATGATAAACTGGGAAGGCACCACAGTGTCATCGAGGAGACCAAGAATCTCCACGCCTTCTGCTTCTAACCCAATCTCTTCAGCTGACTCGCGTAGCGCGGTCTCGACGATGTCTTTGTCGCTTTTGTCCATCTCGCCACCGGGGAGAGAAACCTGCCCTTTGTGCGACTCAACTTCCTCGGTCCGAACTGTAAGGAGGACGGAAAGGCCCTCTGGGGAAGGGAAAAGCACAATGAGTACCCCCGCTCTCCGAAATCCCGGGAACTCGGAAAGAGCAACTTCTTTTCTCGTGTGATTTCCCAGACTTTTCTTGATCGATTCTCTTGTCATACTATCCAAATTCCAGATGGATTCAGAGTCAGTGACTCGAAGAGGCCTTTTCCCAACAGTGATGCAATTGCTGACGATGCGCTTTTCTATTTCACCAAGTTCTTCCTCGAACGTTGGGCTTCGAACAGGAAGATTCCACTCGCCGTCGCGACATTCAAAGAATCAGTTCCCTGTCTGATCGGGATCAATATACGCTCTGAGCAGGCACCGAGAACCTCTTCAGAGATTCCCCAGCCTTCGCTTCCGAGGATGAGGCAGACATTCCCTTGGAAGTCGGCATCCTCAATCCGGATTGCCTCTGGCTTCGGGTCAGCTGCAACGGCGCGCACCTCAAATCGATCCCTGAGTTCATTCAGGGTGTCTGAAAGCTTGTCTACTTGCACGATAGGCAACTCAAACACAGAGCCCATCGACATCCTCACAGCCCTGCGGAGGTACGGACTGCCTGAGTTCTTCGGAACGATCAGAGCATCGACTCCAAATGCGGCGCAATTCCGAACCACCACGCCAATGTTGTCTGCGTTTGTTAATCCATCCAAAGCCACGAGCAAGCGTTGGCTCGATGCTGTCCGGAAGATATCTTCGAGCTTGGCCGGTTGAGGAATTCTCCCGATGGCCATTACTCCTTGGTGAAGATGAAACCCGACAATCGATTCGAGTGATGCTTTCGGAGCTACCCACGCCTTGACGTCACCATTGGAAAATCGTCTCAGACCTGGCTGGAGACCATCCAACCATTCCTCTGTGAGCAGAAGAGAAACGATCTCGATTTGGCTCTCGAGGAGTCTCCGAACAACTTTCTCGCCCTCAGCGACAAAGATCCCTTGCTTGATGTGTTCTACAGCGCGCCTCAGCGTCCGGTATGGCTGGAGTTCTGGGGAGTCAATCGCACGTATTCTCTGGATTTCCATCCGGTGGTCAAATCCTCAAATCAAGGAGTAATCTATCAGAGATTGCGAAAAAGTCAACCACATGCATCTGATTCCTCTCGACCAGAATCGGATGATGCCAGCAAGATTTGCGCAAAGAATTCTCTTTCGTGAGAAGACATTTCTTCTTATCTTTGGCTCACTTTCATAACCGTGACGTGCAAACGAATTCTAGGCTCTCCATGCGGAATGCGCCGCGTCTCTACCTGAACCTGATCTGGCATCAACACCAACCGTTGTACCAGGACCCCATGAAAGGCCAACTCCAAGCGCCATGGGTGCGTATTCATGGCACAAAGGATTACTATGCGATGGCTGCGCTGCTCTCCGAGTATCCTGACGTGCATTGTACGATTAATCTCACCCCAGTACTTATTCATCAGTTGCAGGACCATTACGTGGCGCGTCTGAAGCCCTTTATAGACCTGAGAGCGGGTCGGATGCAGAAAGATGCCTTCCTGAAGAAATTCGGGAACAAGACAGACCCTTGGATTGATCTGATGCTCAAAGACACGAGACACTTTGACAAAGATGATCGAAGCCATCTACTGGATGGCTCCTGGGATGCTTGGAGCATTAGCGACGTGATATTGAGTCGTTTTCCAGACTACCAGCATCTCAAGGCAAAATGGTCGAAGGATCCCGCCTCCCTCACGATAAATGACCTGCGCAGAGTCAAATTCCTGTTCTTCCTAGCGAACTTCGATCCAGCTTTCTTGGAGAAGAGAGTGAAACTGCACGATGGGAACTCAATAGATCTAACAAGATTTGTCGAGCGTCGCGAGAATGGGTTACACTATCTCAAAAAGAAAATCACCGAGGAGGATTGCGAGAGGATTGTTGTTGACACGTTCAAAGTCCTGAGCAATACTCTCCCAATCCACAAATCGCTCATGTACAAAGGCAAGTCGGATCGGGGCCGCGGCTCGGAGTTTACAGGTCAAGCAGAATTGAGCATCACCCCATTCTTCCATCCGATTTTGCCTCTGATTCATGATTCCGATGTCGCCAGAATCTGTCAACCACCGACCAACCTCCCGGCAAGATTCCATGCCCCTGATGATGCTGAGTTGCAGGTGCGTTTCGGTCTTGAATACTTCAAGAGTATCTTCGGGGTGCCAGCACAGGGACTCTGGCCATCGGAAGGTTCCGTGTCGCAGGCTATTCTGCCCATGCTCTCGAAGCATGGAATCCGATGGCTGGCTACCGACGAAAAGATCCTGGCGTTGAGCCAACCGAGAGGATCGTCAAAATACTCGCCGCAAGTTGTCAGCCTGGGGAAAAAGAGGACGGAAGGTATTGTCCTTTTCTTTCGCGATACGGAGCTCTCGGATAAGGTTGGATTTGTCTACAAAGAATACGGACCAGAGGCAGCTGCAGACGACTTCATCCAAACGCTCCTCAAACACTCACCGCCGGCCGGCGGTAGGGATCGAATTCTCAGCGTAATACTCGACGGAGAGAACGCATGGGAATGGTATCGCCACGACGCCGAAGGGCGGATCTTCCTCCGGACTCTCTATGAGGGATTGACTCTACTCTACCGAGAGCGCAGAGTAATCACAGTTACGCCGAGGGAGTATCTCGAGGGGAACCCCAGGCGCGGTGTTCCTCCACATCCTCCAAAGTCACTCCCAAGGATTCGGAAGTTATGGCCTGGCTCGTGGATCAATGCGAACTACGATACATGGATAGGAAGTCTGCAGAAGAATTTGGCTTGGGAGATTCTAAGAGCGACCCGTGAAGCGCTAACGAAGTCGGGCATTCCCAAGCCAGTCTCTTTTTTGAAGCTTCCGGCTCCTGGCACGAAGAAATGGTTTGCTCACAAGTCTTGGATGGAACTCTTGGCTGCGGAGGGCTCCGATTGGTTTTGGTGGATGGGAAGCGACCAGAATGACGGTGAAAAGCCCGGGCCAATGACCTATCTCTTTGTCCAACATCTTCGATCATGCTATGAGTATGCGAACCATGCAGGTGCGAATCTTGCCATTCCCGATTTTGAATCTCTTCTTAATCCAGCGCACAAGTCTGGATCGACGATCGGCACCATGCGAAAAAGTGAATCATCACCCGTGACCGTGAGATTCCAGTGCGACGCACGTCATGTTAGAGTTCCGGATGCGATCTATATTGTTGGCAATCACCCATCCCTCGGTGGTTGGGTGCCGAACAAGGTCCGGATGTACGACGACGGAACGCACGGCGATAAGCGCAGAGGAGATGGGATCTGGACGGTCGAATTGACGTTTCCCTCAGGGTGCGAGATCCTCTACAAGTTCACGAACAGTGGTGAGAGGGGGAAGTGGAATCCGGGAGAGGAACTACCAGCGCTTAATCGGAGAGTGGAGATTGGACTTGGTGCAAGGAGCCCGATGGTACTCCTTGACGTTTTCGGAAAACTCTAGCTCTTGCATGTGGAAGAAAGCTGCACTCTTGCCGACGGCCGGAGAATGCTCTTAATCACTGCAAAAGGTGCACTAGTGCTTGACATTTTTGAAATATTGTATTAAAATTAGGAAGAAATCGGTTGGGTTGCTGCAGTTTGCTGCGGCCGAGCGTGCTGAGTCTCATCTGAGTAGACCTACCAACTAGCGAAAGGAGAAACCTGAAATGACGTGGGTCATCACAAAGCTGTGTATCGACTGCAAAGACATCGAATGTGTCGAGGTCTGTCCAGTGAATTGCATCTATGAGTTGACCGTCCCCGATGAGAAATGGGCCAATCAGCTCTACATCCATCCCGACGAATGCATCAACTGTGCAGCGTGTGAGCCCGCGTGTCCATGGCAGGCGATCTTCGAAGACGCCCAGGTTCCAGAAGTGTTCAAAGAGGACATTGAGCGCAACGCGCAGATTTTCAAGGACCACCCAGCCGACCACTTCACGATCGAAGCACATCCGATAAAGCAACACCCAACTGCCGAAGAGATAGAAGAGAACAAGAAGAAGTGGGGGTGGACGAAGTGATACATTAAGGACCCAGTGGCGCGGTTGGCGAAGATCCTTCGCCTTGGGTGTGATGGGTCCCGGGTCAAGTTGATACAACGCTGCTCAACCATCAAACGACGAGCAACACAAGATTCCCTGTATCCAGGAAACTGAATCGGCTCTTTGATGCGGCTCGAAGTGGTTCCTCATCCGTTTTCCTCTCCAACGCTCTGCACCTTATCGATTCGATTTTCACCGGTGACCATTTCAACCGATTGTGCTGTCGTGGGACAGATTGTAAGCTCGGTTCCAAGAGGGAAAACAGATTATAGTATAGGGCAATGACGGGAGTCCAATGCCCAGGCACCGAAAGCAAAACTCTCCCAGGAAACTTAGTCGACGCGATTTCGGCAAGCTCGTTGGGTTCTCGCTTGCGCTTCCAGTTCTTGGACAGAGCGCTCTGTCGGGATCAGGGATGCCACGAAGTGGAGATCAAGTGACTTCAAAACGAAGTCGGTACGCAGCAAAGGATCTATTCACCAGTTCTCATGTCAGAACCTTTACCGGAAACTCCCTGAATGAGATCGCTTTCCCACTTGGCGGTATCGGCGCAGGAAACTTTTCCCTCGGCGGTCGTGGGAATCTCCGAGATTGGGAGATCTTCAATCGGCCAGCGAAGGGACGAACCCTGCCGTACACCTTTTTCGCCATCTGGGCGAAGCGGGAGGGAGGCGAGCCTGTGGCACGCGTGCTCGAAGCCCAGAGAAGGCCGCCATATGGACCTGGATTCGGTCTCCCGACCGGCGAAGTCTCTGGACTCCCTCGACTGAAGGAAGCACGATTTCGTGGTGAATACCCGTTCGCTTGGATTGATTTTGTTGACGATGATCTGCCGCTCGATGTGTCTCTGGAGGCGTTCACTCCCTTTATCCCCCACAATTCAAAAGACTCAAGCATCCCCGCAGCGATCGTTCGCTGGAGAGTGAAGAACAGGACTCGGAAGCCCGTCCAAGGCACGCTTGTGTTCTCCATGCTGAATCCTATCGGCGTGGCAAAAGAAGGTGAGAAGCCGGGTAACTGTTTCGGAAATTACTTCGGGAGTAATTTGAATCAATTTGTTGATGAGTCCGAGATGCGCGGGCTGGTCATGTCAGGCAAAAAACATCCATCGGATGACATTCGCTTTGGAAGCGTTGCGCTTGTCACAACTCACGAGGATATCACATACACCACTCATTGGGTGCGGACAGGATGGTGGGATGACATTCAGCAATTCTGGGATGACTTTTCTGATGATGGACTCTTGAAGCCTTTGCCGGATGAAGGACCGACTCCAGACGGACGCACCGACGTCGGATCGCTTGGGTTACGATTCCATTTGAAACCGGGTGAAACCACTGAGCTTCCTTTCATTCTGACATGGCACTTCCCGAATCGCGTCAACTACTGGGATTCCGAACCAGAAGTGAAAGGGAAGCCGCTGAAAAACTACTATGCCTCCCTCTGGCCTGACGCACTGGCTGTGGCGAAGTACGTTGTTGAAAATCTTAGTGCACTTGAACGTGACACACGTCGTTTTCATGGCACTCTCTTCTCAAGCACTTTGCCCGGGTATGTCCTTGATGCGGTCTCAAGTCAGGCTTCGATTGTCGCAACGAACACATGTCTCCGCACGGACGATGGCAGCTTTTTCGCTTTCGAAGGTTGCGCGGACGAGGGTGGCTGCTGCCCAATGAACTGCACCCACGTCTGGAATTATGAGCAGGCGGTTGCGCATCTTTTTCCAGATCTGGAGCGGTCAATGCGGAAAACCGACTTCAAGGTGAATACCGACGAGAAAGGGGACATGGCTTTTCGCACGAAGCTGCCCGTGCTTCTTGTGCGATGGAAATTCCGCCCAGCCGCAGACGGTCAAATGGGAACAGTGATGAAGCTTTATCGGGAGTGGAAGTTCTCCGGCGATCGGGAATTCCTCGAGGAGCTTTGGCCTGAGGCAAAGCGTGCACTTGAATACGCATGGGAGTATTGGGACAAGGATAGGAATGGAATACTCGAGGGGGAACAACACAACACCTACGATATCGAGTTTCTCGGTTGGACGACGATGACAAGCGGTTTCTATCTCGGGGCACTGAAGGCTGGAGGGGAGATGGCTCGATACCTCGGGGATGCGGAAAGTGCCGAGAGGTATAGAGACATCTTTGAGAAGGGAAAAAGAAAGGTGGAGGAGGAACTCTTCAATGGTGAGTTCTACTTTCAGAAGTATGATCCTGAGAAAGCGAAACGCTACCAGTACGGTGAAGGTTGCCTCTCCGATCAGGTCCTTGGTCAATGGTTTGCTACTGTGGCCGGCGTCGGATACCTTCTGGATCCTGCACACATACGGAAAGCATTAGGCTCAATCTTCAAGTACAACTGGCGGACAGACTTCAGCGATCACGCGAATGTTCAGCGCGTCTACGCGTTGAATGACGAGAAAGGCCTCGTCCTCTGCTCATGGCCCAAGGGAGGACGGCCGTCACTTCCGTTTCCGTACTCAGACGAGGTTTGGACTGGAATCGAATACCAGGTTGCCTCGCACCTGATCTACGAAGGGTTTGTCAAAGAAGGTCTCTCGATCGTTCACGGAGTACGGGATCGTTACAATGGCGAACGCCGCAATCCATGGAATGAAGTCGAATGCGGGAACCACTACGCTCGGGCGATGGCGAGCTGGGCGGTTCTTTTGGCTCTCTCGGGATTTCGATGGGATGGGGTGGCCGGGCACATTGAATTCACACCGCGGGTTAATGAAAAGTCGTTCAGGTCGTTCTACAGTACGGGAGGAGGGTGGGGTCAGTTCCGGCAGAGGATGGTCGGCCAAAAACTGGTCGCTGCCTTCTCACAGCAGTACGGTTCGCAGACGATCAAGTCCATAGCGCTCGCAGGAAGCTCGCGAGGCCCCAAGAGAGTCATGGTCACGAAGAATGGACAGGCGGTGGCGAATACTCTCGAGTCGGATGGGGAAAAAATCAAAATCGAATTCTCGTCAGGGGTCACCTTGAACGCCGGAGACAAGCTTATCATTTCGACAGCACGATAAATGGAGCCGATCGCACAAGCTGATGATCACCCGGCTTCTAACATGGGCCGTGCCATACTCATCATCGACGACGACGAACTTCTGCTTGAACTCGCGACTGAATTCCTGTCTGACGCAGGCTACCGAGTATTTGCAGCAACGACAGGCGAAGCGGCACTGGAGATCTTCTCGACCAACTCCAAGGAGATCGGCCTGGTCATAACGGACATGGGGTTGCCCGGAATCGGCGGAGATGAAGTTGTGATGAAGATTCGAGGGATCAATCCTTCGACAAAGTGCATCGCCATGAGCGGCTTCGGCGGCGAGGATATGCTCCGTCAGGTAAGGAGGGTTGATTTCGACACATTCATTCCCAAGCCCTTCGATCGTGAGCTGTTGCTTAGAGCGGTTGGCGCAGTAGTCCCTCCTCCGAAATAGACTCTCGATTGTCTTTCGTTTTACCTCCAATTTGACTTTTTCTTTTTTTCTTCGCACCATTCCCAAGAGTTTTTCCAGCTTAGAGGAAGCCTCCAATTCATTGCGGCCGTTCCTATGAAATTCCACACGGAATACTTGACGTTCAACACAAAGCAACACCGCGAGTATATCAACATCACTGAAGACGTTAGTGCCGTCGTGGGACGCAGCAAGATTAGTGAGGGGATGGTTCTTGTCTCTGCCATGCATATCACTGCTGGAGTCTATGTGAATGATGCGGAAGATGGACTCATCCGGGATATTGACGAGTGGCTGGAGAAACTGGCACCGTTCAACCTGAACTACCGGCACCATCGGACAGGAGAGACAAACGGCGATTCCCACTTGAAGAGTCTCCTGATCCACCATGAGATCGTGGTGCCAGTTACAAATGGCAAACTTGATTTCGGGCCGTGGCAGCAAGTCTATTATGCCGAGTTCGACGGTCAACGCCGGAAACGCGTCATCATCAAGGTTATGGGAGAATAAAGGAATGAAAGAGATCAAGGGAACATGGATGATGCGCAGGCTTGCCCGTCCGAGGGCTGGGCTTGGCTGGATCCTGCTGGCAATCTCGACAATGTTTCTCAGTGTCGGTGCTTTGCAACTTAGTGCCTCACCAGCAGGCGGCAGCGAGAGACTCTTCCTCAGCCTGGACTTCGCTCACTTTCGCGGCGATTCGTCCAGATCGTTTGTAGAAGTCTACTACTGCTTTAGTGTTGGGCAGCTTCACTACTCTAAGGATGGTGGCAAGTTTAGTTCTGGGGCCAAACTCGACTTGAAGATCTTCGAGCAGCAAACCAAGGAACTCGTTTTTCAGAAGACCTGGAGGGTCCCTTACTCAGTTGTTGACACTGCTGTGCTTGATAGGAACAAGAGTCTGGTCGGCGTTCTCGGTGTGTGGGTGAAACCGGATCACTATCTTCTCCATCTCACTGGACTCGATATGAACAACGAGAAGAACCGGGACAGTCTTGACGTGCCGATGAACCTCTGGTCATTCCCGATCGATTCGCTCTCGTTGAGTGACGTTGAACTCTGTAGTTCGATCAAGCAGATCCCCGCCGACACGTCAAACATCTTCTACAAGAATACGCTCGAGGTGATTCCCAACCCTGGCGTGCTCTATGGCGTTGGGTTGCCGATTCTCTATTACTACGTGGAGGCCTACAGCCTCATGAGCAAAGTTAAGGGGGGCGAATACGCGTATGCAGTGAAAGTCATGGATGCGGCGGGCCATGAGGTGACCGGGCAGAATCATACAAAAAAGCGAGTCCACGATTCAAGCGTCGAAGTCGGCACGGTCAACCTAGGAAAACTGAGGAGTGGGACGTATACCCTCCGATTCTCACTTAGCGATTCAATGGCACAGCGGCAGGCCACTTCATCGAAGAAGTTCTTTGTGTACAATCCAGGTGTCACCGGCCCCGCAGCGCAAGGCGGGACCGGCATTCGTGGAGAGTACATCTCGAGTGAGTATGCACTCATGGATGAGAAAGCTCTGAATAAGGAGTTCGAGTACGCGCGCTATATTGCACTCGACGATGAAGCGAGCCGCTTTGAGCACCTGACGGATGCCGATGCCAAGAAGAAGTTCATGTACGAGTTCTGGAAGCACCGCGATCCCGATCCGACAACCATCGAGAACGAACTGAAGAAAGAGTACCTTGCGCGTGTCGAATATGTAAATCTCAATTTCCATGCAGGAACGAAGGAGGGTTGGAAGACTGATCGCGGTCGCGTCTACATCATGTATGGTCCACCCGACGAGTTTGAAAGACATCCGAACGAGATCGATACCAAAGCCTATGAGATATGGCACTACCACAGCATCCAGGGGGGGGTTGAGTTCGACTTCATTGACAAAACAGGTTTCTCTGATTACATCCTCGTTAATTCGACCCACCGAAGCGAAATCCGAGACGACAACTGGCAGCAGCAGTTGAATACGCAGTAGGGG
>JBAWAH010000038.1:0-57150 GCA_049589195.1 Bacteroidota bacterium
CATCATCGCTGCGTCATTGCTCTACAAGCCGATGAAGTCAAATGAGCGAACGAAAATCTGGATCGCTCATTTTCTCTACGCCATTATCGGAGTATTGATCGTCCTTCCGTGGTACCTCTACATGGAAAGCCAACCTCACCCCGGCTTGAGGAATGGATTTTTTGTCTCACACGTTTTGGGCAGCGTTCAGGAGGTGGCAGCCGGACTCGGAACGAATGTGAAGGAGCTTGGCTACCTCTACTTCCCGAATCAGCTCCTCGTGCGATTTCCACTCTGTGGATTAGCCTTTGCTTACATCATCTTGATGGTTGTAAGGTTGATTCGCGAGAGAAGCTCTAGGGAAAACGTCAACCGGAGCGATCGTCTGGCTTCTATCTGGTTTTTGATTGTCTTTCTTGTCTACAGTCTTCTCCGCACGAAGGTGATCAGCTACGTGCTACCGATGCTAATCCCGATTTCCTTGCTCACAGCCTCTGTGGTCGAAAGACTTCGGCGAGGCGAGTTCAGACGCAAACTCTCCATTCTTCTTATTGGAGCAATAGGAGCTTCGCTCCTATGGTCGCTCTCAGACCAAGCCCGAAATTCCCTGAAGAATCTCTTCAGCCTGTCTGCCTCCATTGCCTCGAACCCCGCGACTCAGCTTTCTGTTGTTGGCTCACTCCTGTTTTCGCTCATCGTCGTTGTCGTTTTGATAGCAATCTGGAGAAATGAGAGAATGCTTGCACGGATTTTGGCATACCTCATACCCGCGGTCCTCATAATCTCCATTCTCTTCTTGATCCACCAGGTAACGTTTCTCAATGAATCAGACTACGTTGACGGCGCGGAGGCACTTTCCAAGAAAGTGAACGCCATGCCATGCAACGAGATCATCTATCTTCACACGCCTCACTACACAGGTGGAATGAATCCGCAGCTCGCATACTACCTTGATGGCATTAATTGTGGCTGGAAACCTGACAAGCGCTTTCTTGATATCAGTCGAGCAAGGACCGATTCGCTTGGTATGTTCATTGACACGAGAGCTGATCAGGTAATGTCTCTCATCATCATTGAGAAGACCTACGCTGATCGTCCTGAGAAGAGCGATGAGCTTCTCAAAGTCGAGCGGCTTGTAGCCACACGCTACGAAAGAGTCCTCGAGACAAAGCGGTATATCCTTTATTCGCTCCGACGAGTGTTCCATGGCGAGTCATAACCGCATCCTCGTAATCCGAACGGACCGCATCGGCGATGTCGTGCTCGCCACCCCTCTGATTCGCGCGCTTCGACAGAGCTTCCCCGACGCATTTATCGCGGCGATGGTTCGACCGTACACGAAGGAAGTGCTGCAGAGCAACCCAAATCTAAATGAGATAATCGAGGATGACTACGAGGGTGAGGACAAGGGTGCGAGAAGGTTCTGGAGACAAGTGGAACGACTGAAGGCTTACAGGTTCGACACAGCACTTCTTCTCCTTCCGACCGAACGCGCAGCGTGGATGCTCTTTTTTGCAGGCGTCAAACATCGCATCACAACTAGCATGCGACTCTACACTGTGCTGACCGGAATGCGATCTGTGTTACGTCACAAATACAACCCCATTCGCCATGAGGCTGACTACTGTCTCGATCTCGGAAGAAGAATTGGAGTGCACACGAACGACCTGAGCACGGAGGTTTTTCTATCCGAGGAGGAAAGAAAGGAAGGCAAGGAGTTTCTGTCTTCACACGGTGTGAAGGAGACAGACACCTTGCTTGGGATTCATCCAGGAAGTGGTCGCTCCTCACCCAACTGGCCCGTAGAACGTTACGCTGAGCTTGCAGCACGCTTCATCAATTATGCAAACCTCAAGACCGTTGTCACGGGCGGGAAGAATGAGCAGCACTTCTGGAGCCATTTCGAGAGGCTGAGATCGGGGAACATCGTCAATCTGATTGGGAAACTTACTCTCCGTCAGCTCATGTCAACGATCTCCCACTACGATTGTCTGCTCTCACCAAGCACCGGCCCAATGCACATTGCAGCGGCCCTCAAAGTGCCAACGGTTTCCCTGTTCACCTCCCTTCCAGCTTGTTCCCCTGAACTCTGGGGCCCCAAAGGAAACCAGTCGGAGGTTCTTCGTCCGCCGGAAGGATTCTGCCAGGTCAAGTGCGAGATTGATCCGAAGAAATGTACGTTGGGAGGGATCGAGGTAGAGAGTGTGTATCGCGCAGTCCTCAGGTTTGTCTCTCAATCCGCCGAAGCAGCGACAGCTCCTCAGCCATAAGAGACACCAGCGAGAGGTTAAGCCTCCAGAGTCGTTTGTTTCAAAGTGCCAACCCGTCCTCTCACGAACTTCAATGTCTCATTCGCAATCCTGTCCAGATCAATCATCTGAATACACTCGAGGTTGTAGGGACATTGATGTTTCCAGCAGGGCGAGCACTCAAGGCCGTCCGGAATCAGCTTCACTCCCCTTCGGTAGAGCTCGATCTCACTCCAGCAGCTCACACCGAACCAGGCAACTACATACTTCTTGAGAGCAATAGCGAGATGCATACCAAACGTATCCCCCGTGATGACCAAGTCGCAGAGATTCTCATAGCAGATTCCCCGTCGAAGGCCATCTCGAGTGGGTGTGCTGATGGCCTTGTCACCCACGATCCGTGAGATCTCCGCGTTCCGCTCTGCGTCCTCCGGCCCACCCAGGAGAAGGAGCTTGATCCTGTCGAGAGTCGAAAGCCTCTCAATGAGGCTCACGTGCTGCTCGACCGTCATCTTTTTGTTTGGGTAGAGCGGTGAGCAACCCGTGTTGAATCCCACGACGAAGTCCGAATCCTCTATTCCAATTTCCTTCCTATAATTCTGACAGAAGGCCAACTCTTCCGCAGACAGATTCAGAACGTATTCATCACGCCTAAATTTGAGCTTGAAGGTCTCATGGAGAATTTCGGTAAGCGTCTTCTGATTGACTCGAAACTTCAGCTGATCGTCGAGGCCAAGTCGGTAGAGGTATTCGGCTTCTTTGTTTAAGGGAATGATCACCCCATCGCCATTCATCCCGAATCCCAATCTCTCCCTCGCGTTCAAGCTCATCATCAAGGAGGCTGCACGTTGGGACTTGTCAACGTTCGTCACAAGATCGAACCTCATCGATTGCAGGATCAACCAACTTTCAGGCTCCCAGACATAGACGGCATCGATGTACGGATTATTCTCCAGAAGTCCGGCTGCATTCGGCAGTGTTATCGAGGAGATGTGACTCTTGGGATACTTTCGCTTGATCGCCTGAAGAAGCGAGGTCGTTACAAGCACATGCCCCATTGCATCGAGGTTGATGATGAGAATCCGCTTGCCTCGAGGGACATTGTCTACACAACCACGAGTGCAATCCACATGTGGGAAGCATGGCCTGTAACCCGTGAAGTGCTTGCAGTCTGGTATCTTGAGAGGGTTCTTTTTCTTCTTAGACATAGATTCCAGATGATGTAGCTATTCTATTCTTCTCAAGGATCCTGCGGGTTGCGTCCAGCACAGTGTCGACACTTAAGAGTGCCATGCAGACATGGCCAATGGGACAAGAAGTGAGGTTGCAGCCGAGGCATTCTAGGCCCTCAAGTCGCACCCAGGAGCTCTTTTCGTTGAGCGGCCCTTGAAGGTGAGGATTTGTGGGCCCATAGATTCCGAGCGTCGGGACGCCAAGGATGGCGGCGAGGTGCATAGGCCCGGCATCATTACTGACAACGAGTGAACATCGCTTCAACAATGCTCCGAGCTGCTTGAGCGTCGTCCTCGGAGGAATAATCGAAGGACGGCGCATCATCCCTTGGATCGCGCGGGCATCCTGAAGTTCGCCTGGCCCCCATAGGATAAGAGCCTTTGCCTTGAAACTCCCGACGAGACTGTCTCCCAATCTGGCAAAGCTCTTTAGTCCCCAACGCTTGGTGTACCAGGAGCCGCTGGGATTGAGACCGATGATGAGTTGCCCGTCAAGGCGCTCCAAGTCAACAAACCGAGCAGCGTAATCTTCATCCCTTTCTGAGATGGAGAAAGGAATCTTCCTGTCAACAATCTCCAAATCTAACGCTCGCAATGCATCGAGATTGAACTCCGTGTTGTGGATCTCTCCCCCCCGAGGTCGAACAATGATGTTGTAGGCATATCGTCGACCGCGAAAGTCGTACCCAACGCGGTACGTCGCTCTCGAGAAATAGGTCATGAGAGCCGTGCGCGGGTTCCCAAAGAGGTCGATCACAAGATCATAGCTCCGGTTCCGGAGTTTCCAGAGCAACGCAATAGCGTTATCATTTGCGCGATCAGAGATCAGGAGGTCGTTGATAACGGGGTTTCCCTCGAGAACTTCGCGACTCGGGGGCTCCGTGAGGAAATCAATCTGAGCACCGGGGAAATGGTGACGAAGGTTTCTCAAAACGATCGTCGAGAGCAAAACATCTCCTATTGCCCGGAGTTTGATAACCAGGATTTTTTTGACGCCCGTGGAATCAATCATGCGCTATTCACAAGCACGAAAAAGAAAAGTCCCGCAAGTTGGCGGGACTCAAATATAGCATTTTCACCTTAACTTATCAATTTGGCTCTTGACGGGCTAGGTCTCAAAACGTCTCGCTCAGACCGATCACCCAACGGAATTTCGTCCGAGACTCGCCGGGGGCGGCATTATTCACATAGAGTGGGAAATCCAGCCTCAAGGTCGTGAGCCCAATGGATTGAAAGAGTGATGTCGACGAAATCGGCATATTGATGCGAAAACCAAATCCGAGATCGACCAGCACTCGTTTCCTCGAGAAGTCCTCATCCTGGAATGCAATTCTCCCGATATCAATGAATCCCACGGTACGTACCAAAGTGATGAGATGATCCAGAAATGGAGAGCCGACGTTATTGATGAAGGGAATCAAGCCCGGCAGCCGAACCTCTATGTTTGCAGCATCGATCTTGTCTCCATACAGATACTGGTTGTAGAAACCTCGCAGATTTCCGTCGCCTTGATATAAGGCGTGATCCCTGACAGTCGCGGGGAGCATTCCCCTACTCCGGAAGAATGGATTACTGAATTGGTCCATCGGAGATCCGCTTGAGAAGAAGTACTGAGTCTGGATCGGTATCGTTCCGCTTGCACGTCCATTGTAGATTCGCAGCGCGAGCCTCCAATCCTCAGGCAGATGATAGAACAGCCGCACGTCAAAGGTACGCTTGCTGTAATTAAATCGACTCTGAGCACGGATGGAAACACTCGCCTCATAATTGAATCTCGCGTATGTCTCCCAGAACTCCCCGCGGTTTTCGTAAGCATAGTTGAAGAAGACACGATTCAGCAGTCCAGACTCCCATGTCCAGGGTTGTAGAAGATAGTCGCTCTCCTTGAGCGTTAAGTGCGAGAACCCAAACTCAAATGTGTGATACGGTGGATATGAATAGTGATGGCGAAGCTGCTTCGTGAAACTCAGACTGAATCCCTGCCTCCCTTCGATCCTGAACCCACGCCAACCGAAGGTCGCAAGTGGAGTAAGCCACGGTAGCTCTGTACGACATGAGACATCGAAATCGACCCTCCTGGTGCCAGTCCCGATCCACGACCACGCCGTGAATTGACGGAGGTCATCGAGGTACCGACCGCTAAGCTTTGCGCCGAGCTTGACACCATCGACGGCGTTGTACCAAAACGACGGCCTCCACTGGACGACGTACTCAAAAGGATTGTAGACTGTGAACATCGTGTTCTCGAATCGAAAATCGAACCTTGGCCACGGATACGTGTTGTTGAGACGATTTACATCCGCAATGCGCCTGTCAGGATTGATCTCTCCCCGCCTTGGCTCTGACGGAAGATCGATCTCACCCTCGTACTCGACAACCCCATTTTTCCATGTGTCAACAGGGATGTAAAGAGTAGTTTTGGATCCATCCTTCAAATCGAGTCTTACGTCGATTGGCATGATTGCCTGACCGAGACGTTTGACCGTCACGGTCGTGCGATAGATCTTCTTGCCATCCTGGACGACTTCGTCTGAAGAAATTCTCCTCAGCGAGTAATCACATTGGTACGTCCGATTGAACCACTCATCGAAGAACCATCGAAGATCCCGGTTCCCGCTTGCCTCCTGGGCAAGACTGAAGAAATCTTCTGGATACGGATGCTTGAATCTCCAGCGATTGTAGTATTCCATCATCAAACGCGAAAAGACGGAGTCACCGAGGACATACTGGAGCATAAACATCACCGTCGCAGTCTTCGGATACACAGATATTCCAGACAAAGCCGGCTCCTCAAATCTGTCAGAATGGGTAGCAACCGGCTCTTCATATCCAATCTTTGAAAGGATGAGATACTCCATCATGTTTTGAGTACGTACGTCGGCGTTCGGATAATGAAGAAGCTTTTGCCACCATTCTGTCCAGGTGTACGAATTGTTGTGCCGACCGTAGTAGTCCTCTTGAGCAAGAGTCGTGATGAATGTGTTGAATCCTTCGTCTTGGAATGCGAACTCCGTCTCATTGCTGCTGATCATCATGGGATACCACTCATGGCCAAGCTCGTGGGTCACCACCCCAAACAGACCATGACTATTCCTGTCACCGATATGCCCGATGAAGACTATGCCGGGATACTCCATCCCGCCGCCGATTACCCCTTCCACAACAAATGCATTCGGATAGACGTAGCGGCCAAAGTGCTGGCTGAAAAAGTCGATAGCATGTCTCCCATAGTCAGCGACGTCCTTCCAGAATTGTGCCTTGTCGGCAAAATAAAGCGAGTGAATTGTCACATCTCCCCAATGACTGACATCCCAGATGTAGTGTTCGTTGGCAGTCCAAGCGAAGTCCCTGACATTCTCTGCATGAAACTTCCACGTCAAGACGCTCGCCGTATCTTCCTTTGAAATCGCACGATCAGAGAAATCAGCTATTCGAGTCGTCTCGGCTTTTCCTTCCGCTTCCTTCAGCTTTCGCTGGACAGTGTCCGGGAGCACCTCCGTTGGATTAAGAAGCGTCCCGGTATAGCCGAGGATGAAACTCTTCGGCAGTGTGATCTCCACATCAAATGTCCCGTAATCGTCGTGGAATTCTCCCTCGCCCGTGTACTGGTCTGTGTGCCATCCATACTTATCATAAACGGCAATCTGTGGATACCATTGAGCGATGTTATAGTCTCGTCCTTGGTGACCTGTCCTCCATCCTTCCACTGGGACATTCTCCGTCCACTCTATCGAAAAACTCAACTCATCGCCGGGATTCAGCGGATTCGGGAGATCAGCACGCAAGATCGTGTCATCAATCTTGTACACGAGGGGATTCTCTTGACCGCCGGTAACGATCGAGAACTTCCTGAGACTGATTCCACCGGATGTGCTGAAGTGATATTGCTTGTGCCGCCGAGCGATGTTGTATCCGTGACTTCTCTCTGTGAAGAGATTCCAGTACAGTCGAAAGTAAACTGTCCGGAGCGTGTCTGGTGAGTTGTTCGTATACACCAACGTTTCTGAGCCACCGATTTTGTGACTATTCGTATTAAGCGTTGCCTTGATCGAGTAGTGAACGTACTGCTGCCAGTAGTTTTCTTCGGCACTGGAATACATGATGAACATGAGAGAAAGAAGAATTGAGAGATATGAGCAGCGCATGGCAGGATTTCCTAAGTGTGGGAATGGGGTCATCCAGCAGACTTCAAGAGAAAAATATGATTTTTTTCTGCCGGAAGCAACGAGCGGAAATGCGTCTCTCAAACACCAGATCGCCAGAATGGATCCTGGGGCAGACAAAGGCCGTGAGGGCTCGGGGGGTACTTTTTTCAATTTCCCAATTGTGGCAATTGGGGATAGGAACGCAAGTAGGCCGTTTAGTGACTTATGTCAATACATAGGATACGAGATTGAAGAAACACTCTTGACATTGCACCTTCTGATTCGTAGGTTTAGCATCGAACCATAATACATTTCAACTCCGAGCTCAGGAGGGATGTACCAGCGACAGAAAGTCTTGAACATCCCCCTGGGTTTACCCATCAGGCTGGGCTGAGCAGCCCGTTCGTAAACCGCAGTCTGTTGCTGGTCGTACCTTCGCACGCTCTCATCTCTTACTAGGTGCAACACAGGGGGAGTGCTTATGAACTCGAAAGCGCTCCATCTCGCTCATCTTTTCTTGACCGTCCCGCTCACGTTGGCCAGTCTGTTGACAATCATGCAAAGCTTACTGACTCAAGTTCTTCGGAGTAGTGTGCCTGTCACCTGCACTAAATAGAGCAGTGGGGGCCTCAGCAAGGAACTCTCACTAACGCTGTGGTAGAAAGTATCCCAACCGAGATGAATCCCAATAAGGCAACAGAATGAAAACAACTCTACGAGCGGTGCTGATCCTGTTCTCCTGTGCGGTGTTTTCTTTTGAAGGGGCAAAGAGCTGGGCGGTAGGAGTAACACCGAATAATCTATTGACAACCATAAATGTTCCCAGTGACGTTCCTCCCGGCGAAGGGAATCTCAATAATGCTATCCAAACTGCCATTAGTGATGGCACTCTCTCCAACACTGTTTTCCAACTGGAGGCGGGAGGCTATTACATTCTTAGTGCGACGATAGCCGTTCCAGCTGGACAGCACCTTACTATAGTTGCACCGGACCCAGGAACAACCAAAGCAACAGCACCTCCTCGGATAGTGTGGACTTCCAACGGTGGTGTAGATACCACCTTTAATTTCGATTGTTTCGGAGACATCAGTCTAAAGAACATCTGGTTGTTGTATGCGAACACGAATGGCGCTCAAATAATGTCAAGTCTGCAGATAGAAGATAATGCCGAAGCGAATGCAAGTGGCAAAGGAGAAGTTGGAGAATTCGATGGTGTCATATTTGATTATTCACGTGCTCCCAAGAACGGCAGCGGGGCCGTAGGTATAACTGCTCAACATTTCAAAGGGACATTCAAGAATTGTTATTTCCGGAACTGCACCGACACACACTTGCGATACTATGGAAGAGCTGTCTCTTTTCCTTATAACACCACTGGATGGCATACTGATAGTGTTTCATTTGAAAATTGTACTTTCGCAAACTTGGGATATGTCTATATGCAGGAGAGCAACGAATACGGAGACTATGTTTCATTTAACCATTGTACTTTCCTTAATACAATGATGGTCACTTTGGAATCGGGTTATTGGTATTGGCTTTCTGTTACGAATAGTATTTTTGTGAATGCATACATGTATGGAGATATTCCCACAGAGCGTTGGGGAACAAATCCTCCGAGTCCTTTCGGTGGTACAATAAACATCGACAGTATATCAACATTTGGATTTAATGTCCCCTTCACTGAAGCAAATCGCCACATACTATTCGCAAATAACAGTTATAGCGTGGAGCCATGGCTTCTCGACTGGTACGCAAATAATCCTTACAGCGATACAGCTAGTGTTGATAAGAAGCCGCTTCCTCAACCTATGATGAGTGAAAAAACGAGAGCATTTTTCCACAACAAAGCAACTTGGCCGTATATATCGATGGCTGACCTCTACGACGTGACAAACCCAGACTTTGTTCTTGCCCCAACGAACATAGATGCTATTAAGGATTTCTTGCTGAGAAAATGGACGGACAATACTAATAATAACTGGGCATACAACCCCAATGCGGATATAGATGGGGTTTGGCCTATGAATGAGGACCTATCGTACACAAACACAACGTTGAATACTGCTGGAATGGGGGGCTTCCCGTTAGGCGACCTATACCACTGGCAGCCACCACAGTATACTACATGGAAAGCACAGGAAGCGACGGAAAATGGAGTTATTTCCCAATGGCTTAATAACGGTATAATAGAAATTAACTCTGCCCCGGCTGCACCTCAAAACCTCGCCGCTACTGCTGGCAATGGACAGGTCACACTTAGGTGGAACAAGAATACCGAAGCCGACTTCCTTTGTTATCGAATCTATGGCAGCACAACAAGTCCAGCATCAACACTCATCGGCTCAACGAGTCAACTACTTGACACTGTCAAAGCTATTGCTGGTCTCATCAACGGCACAAAGTACTATTTCCGTATCACGGCAGTGGATAGTGCGGGGAATTGGGATGGGTATTCCAATGAAGTGAGCGCGACCCCGTCGGTGCTCACTGCGCAAAAAGAATACAATCCTGACGCCAACACGGTCCTTCTTCTCCACATGAACGAAACCGGTGGCTCGACCGTGAGCGACGCGAGCGGCAATGCATTGGGCGGCACGATCGTCAACACGGCGACGTGGCAAAGCGGAAGGTTCGGCAATGCCTTGAATTTCTCCAATCAGGGCTACGTCTCAGTCCCCCACAACGACCTGCTCAACTTGCAGGATGTGACGCTGGAGATGTGGATATACCCCACGATGCCTTCACTCGTGATGACAGGAGCTGACGCGGCGATGGCACTGATATCGAAACGAACTTACAACTCCGCCGAACCGTACACGTTGGTGATTCGTGACAATGGAGCTCTTTCGCTTGACGCTTACTACTCTGCATCAGGATCTTACCAGAACAGAGGGACAGCACTTCCAGTAATTGCCCTCAACAAGTGGCAGCACGTTGCGGTAACTCGCTCCATCGTCTCTGGCCAGGTGACGATCAAGCTCTTTGTGAACGGATCACAGGTCTACTCTACCGTGGAAAACTTGGGGAACGCGCTTACGAATTCTCAAGAGTTGTGGATTAGTAGGGATGGGTACTACAGCTTTTTGACAAACGAAGGAACGTACCAGGGACTGATGGATGAAATCCGCATTTCCAACATGGCCCGCTCACCTCAGGAGTTCAACCTGCAGCTTCCGCCTACGAATCTCTCTGCGACTTCAGCGTCGTATGCAATCAGTCTCTTATGGCAAAACGGTGGCGGGGCCGTGCCGCTGATGCGCTACAGGATCTATCGTGGTACAGATTCTATGAACGTCACGCTCATCGATTCGACAACCGCCACCAATTATGTGAACCCAGGGTTGCTTCCTGGAACCTACTACTTCAGAGTAAGCGCGGTAGATTCTACCGGCTTTGAGAGTGCGAAAAGCTATGCAGCTGGCTCCACAGTCATAGTCGGGTCAGTGTTCACGCCAACCCAGAACAATCTCGGCATCACCAGCCCGGTGGGCTTCGCAGGTTTTGCTTGGGGAGACTACGACGGAGATGGGGATCTTGATCTATTCGTTCCCAGAGGCGACCAGCCAAGTGTCTTGTATAGAAATGATGGTGGAACACAGTTCGTTGATGTTTCCGCAACGGGAGTTCTTGCTGATGGAACAGGGAACCATGCAAATGGGGCAATATGGGGGGATTTCGATGGAGATGGGGACTTGGACCTGGTCTTCGCAGATGATGGACTCAAGCTCTACCGAAATGATGGGTCTCTGTTCACCGATGTGTCGGCGGAATCTCAACTGATAAATATTGATCCAGGACAACAACTGTTGCAGGCTGCAGCAGGAGACTATGACAAAGATGGGGATATGGATGTCGTATCGGCGGGGGCTACAGGCATGGCGCTTCCTATGCGCATCCTTAGGAACGACAACGGCAAGTTCACTGATGTAGCAAATGCAGTAGTGTCTCCTTCCGTTCCCTCGCTCGAATCGTGGAACCCGACTTGGGTAGATATCGACAATGATGGAGACCTGGATCTGTGGATGCCCACTATCCGAGCGACGAGTCAAGGATGCAAGCTGCTTCTCAATCAAGGTGGCACATTTGTCGTTGCTGACTCGAACATCACTGGTATCAAGGCGAGATCTGCTATCGCATCGACCTGGGGAGATTTTGACAACGATGGAGATATGGATTTGTTCCTTATCCCCTACACGGGTGACAATGATGGTGTAGCTAAGTTCTACAAGAATAATGGCAATGGCACGTTCACAGACATTGCACACAGTCTAGGCTTGGACGTATCGTTTAATGATTCAAGAGGGGTGTGCTGGGGCGATTATGACAACGACGGTGATCAGGATTTGCTGATGGGACGGATGTTCAATCCTCAGAGGTTGTATCGAAATGATGGCGGTACATTTGTCGAAGTTGGAATAGAAACCGGAGCGGGAATTGTGGGACGTTCTTCCCGCAGCGTAACGTTTGTTGACTATGACACTGATGGTTCCCTGGATCTGTTTTGTGCAGGTTCAAGCCAACCTAACTGGCTGCTCCACAATGGGGGCAACTCGAACCACTGGATAGGCATCAAACCTAGGGGGACTACAAGTAATACCGCCGGCATCGGTGCTCGTATCCGTGTTGTGGCAGGCTCCCTCAAGCAAAGTCGTGATGTCCAAGCCGGCGCCGGAGGAATAACGAACGGTTACCTGTGGCCGCACTTCGGACTTGGATCGGCGACCAGGGTTGATAGCGTGATAGTACAATGGCCCAATGGTGCTGTTACTGTTGCCGTCAACGTTCAGGCTGACAGATACCTCACATTTCGAGAAGAAGACATCCTTCGCCTTGCCCCATTTGCTGTGTCAGGGCAATACCTCAACGAACAAATCGCTTCAGATACGCTGGCAAATGGAAAACTGCCGAACCGTGTGTATGTGTTAAACCGAGGCGGCATATATCTTGCAAATGCATCGGTGACTACTCCCCATAATTGGACATTGAGAATTCGGGCAAATGACAGTGTGACGACCGCCAAACCGATTGTTATGCTCTACCCGACAGGATCAGGTGCGAACCCAGCTTACCCACCCGGCAATCTCTTCTCATTGCAGGGGAATCTGGAGATAAGGAATCTTCTTATTACCGGATACTACGAACCAGTCGATACAAATCTCAGAAACTTGCAGGGTCAACTTATTTTACTGCCGACCACAGGAACGGGTGTGAGTGTTCTTATCGATAGCTGCATTCTCTCGAACACAAATGGCAATCACATTCGGACGGAGGGGGCTCCCTCAGTCATCAGGATCACCAATACCGTCTTTGCGAACATGGGGTACCTAGGCAGAGGCAGTTTGGGAGGCGGCAAAGCGATTGACTTGCGCGCTAACTCAATCGATTCGTTGATAATTCAAAACTGCACATTTATCAATTGGCAGGAGCGCATTATTCGTCACCTGAATATTCCAAATTATACTGATCCAACCGGTCCAATTGGCTATCTCAAGTTCGACCATAACACGCTTGTCAACGGCATGTCGTATCACGGAATGCTTTCTTTGGGCTCACTGGGAGGAAAAGCTACAATAACAAATAATCTGTTTATTAACCCGTTTTCATTGGGGAATGATACGGATGCCACACGTCAACTGGAATTTGCACCGAGTGGAGAAAAAGATCCCTATGGCGGTAACCGTATGACGTGGATATTTTCAATCCCCGATCTCACAACGCAATGGACAATATCGAACAACTACTATTGTGTCTCTGATTCAGGGCAAGCGTTCTACAACCAGTTTGCCTCTGCCGGCGTGACGGGAGAAGGTTCGCCTTTGACTTGGCATATTAACGGTCGATTGGGATCAGACTCCACAAACGCCTTCAAGAAGATTATCATCTCCCCGAGCAAAGTACCGAATCTCATGACGAAATTGATGCGCTGGTACCGGTCACCGTCCGGAGGCAATAAGACGAAGAATACCCCGGGTGCATGGGTATATGGCGACGTCAACGTTCATCCCTATGCTGATCCTTATGACTACGACCGCAAGGGATACCAATGGCTGCAGGACTCGGTGAATTGTTCGTACTATGCGAGTGAAACGCCTGTTAGCACTGACGGAAAGGCGGTTGGTGATCCTCGATGGAGCTTCCTTGGTAAGAGAGTTTGGATATCAAATCATGGTTCAGCCTATCTCAAGAATTCAAACTGGATCCAGGCTTGGGACGCCTATCCAGTCAACCCGGCAGCGAACAAGTCCGCCTATGATATCACTGGCAACGCCATGACCGTTGAGGCCTGGATTTTTCTGATAAGTGTACCTCGCGTCGGACAAGTTGATCAAATAGTCGCACGGCGCAATGGTGGTACATCTCCAATTCGAGGATACTGGTTTGGCATCAGAAATGTAGGTCCGTCCGACGACCCTCGGATTGTCTTCAAGGTAGGAAATGGAGCCGATACAGCAATCGTGAGCGATATTGCTCCAGCCGCCACTGGAGTCTGGAAGCACGTTGCTGTGACGTACGATGGCTCTCAAGTCAAGCTCTATGTCGACGGTGTCTTGGCCTCCAGCGCCCCCTATAGTCAATCTCTGGTTGCAGGAAGCGATGGATTCTATGTCGGTTCAAGCTTCCATGGCCTTCTGGATGAGGTGCGGCTCTGGGACATCGCACGGACGCAAGAGCAACTCCAGACGTATATGGAGAGCACAGTTCTTGGGACGGAACCTGGACTGAGGGGTTACTGGCCTCTTGATGAGGCGACCACCGTGAATGGAATCTTTCCGGTGACAGTTGATCGCACTGCAAACCACAATGATCTGAGAGTGAACAGGGACGTTGAGTTCATCATGACGATCCCCCGAGAGACAGTTGCGCTAGCACCGGAGTTCCCACCAAGTGGACCCCTTGCAGGCGTTGCCAACGTACCTTTCGCATTCGCCCCCTTTGTAAGCGGATGGCCCACACCCTCCGTCTCATATGTGTATGGACCCAGCGGAATGACCTTTGATCCTGTGACCGACTCGGTGAGGTGGACGCCATCCAGTACGCAGACAGGTTTCAACAATGTCGGCTTCAGAGCGACGAATTCCGTCCGTACTGTTGACACAATCTATTCGGTGTGGGTAGACCCCTACACAACTGAATTCAAAGCGCACAATGACAACAACACCGTCCTCTACGTCGGCAACAACGGGATGCTGGGTCGGGATTCAGTGACAACGGGGTTCCAGTTCAATGGCCTGAATGGGCTCTATGAAGCTGCCGTGGTAATCGGCAAATCTACCAGTCAGGTCTCGGGGACTCTGTATTTTCGAGAGTTCGGGATCCAGAGTACTGTTCAACCGATCACAAGCTATCTCAACGGGTTTGACCAGGCCTTTGAATCGAGGTTCAACGACCAGCGAAGTGGCAATCCCATTGGGGTCAGTGTAATCCAGCGCTCTCATTCAAAGTCGACTGCACCGGACCGCAACTACGTTGTCCTGGACTATGAGATCGCAAACACTTCCGGATCGGACTTGACGGGTCTCTACGTCGGGTTGGCCGCTGACCTCGACGTGGGATCAGCAAACAATGACCGGGCAGGCTATGATGACTCTAGGAAGCTGTCTTACGTGTATGAGGCAACGGGCGGAACCAACCCGAACTACTACGGGATTACTCCGCTAAATTCAACTGTGTCTGGTCATGCCGCATGGATCAACGGAGCAGAAAGTGATTCAGCCAACTCCGCGTTGTACCAAAGGATGACCACGTTTGGGACCATCCCCCCACAGACAGCGGATTTCAGATCCATAATCGGTACCGGCCCGCACGCAATTCCAGCAGGGAGAAGTCTTCGCGTCATGTTCGCGATAGTGGCAGGAACGACTCTCACTGACCTGCAGGCTACAGCGGACGTTGCCCATGCAGTGCAGTTTAAACCTCAGGCGACAATACTCTCAGTTAGAGATGTTCCTAATGATCAAGGTGGCCACGTCACGATCAGGTGGAGTGCATCGATGCTGGACGATCAGATTCACAACCTTCCCTCCTACAGCATCTGGCGGGCGATTCCCGAAGCTATGCAGAGTATGCTGGCGAAGGCATCGGCAGTTGATGTTGTCGATTCGAAGACTGGACGTCGGTCAACGCTGATGGGCATCGTGCCAAAACAGGTTCAGGCAAATGTTGTCGAGGGACCGGGAAAGGCGAGAACGCGTGTCACGGTGTTCAACGGCGTCGACTACGCGTGGGAATGGATTGGAGATCAGCCTGCTCATCGGTTTGTCACCTACTCATACACAGCCTCGACGCTGTACGACTCGATGTCGACCACAAACGGTCAGCATTATTTCCTTGTCTCAGCTCAGACAAGTGATCCGTATGTCTACTACGACTCAAACGTTGACAGCGGCCACTCGGTGGACAATCTGTCGCCAGCAAGTCCCGGCTGGCTCTCGGCAGAGCTTTTCGAGAATCCTAGTGCACACTCAAGCACTTTGAAGAACACGAAGAGCTTGCGGTCCGTGCTGGAGATCACGTCATCTGGTGTGAAGCTTACGTGGGAGAAGAATCGAACTGACCAAGACGTTGGCGACTGTGTCATTTACCGTTCCACCATAAACGGTTTCGAGATTGGTGACTCGACGCGACTGGCAACCTGTGTCGACACCACATATACGGACTTGAGCCTGCCTAACGCTGCAGCTATTTACTATCGAGTTACGACTAGAGACATCCATGGGAACGAGAGTGCACCTTCACCCCAAGCTGAAGTTTTCTGTGAACCGACACGCGTGGCAAGCAGGGTCTTCCTCGAAGGACCTTATCTTGGTAGTGGAAGTATGAGGACTTCATTGAGAGGTGCGGGGATCATCCCAACGGCGCAGCCATACAACACTGCCCCGTGGAATTACGCAGGCACTGAAAGCGTAAGCAGCATCCCGGAAGGGGTCGTAGACTGGGTACTTGTCCAGTTGAGGGCCGGCCCAACCACAACAGTCGCAACGCGGGCGGCATTCCTCAAGAATGACGGCTCAATCGTGGACCTCAATGGTACAAGCGCTGTTGGATTCGGTGGCATTTCTGCAGGAAATTATTATATTATCATCAGACATCGGAATCACCTGGGAGTGATGAGTGCGAATGCTGTGGCACTGAGCAGCTCCAGCAGCCTGTATGATTTCACAGACTGGAGCGGGGGCCAGCGGGCGTATGGTGACGCGACAGCTATGATTAACCTAGGGGGTGGCAAGTACGCGATGTACGCTGGCGACGCCACTGCTGATGGTCAAGTGAATGCTTCGGATAGATCGAGCGTCGATAATGGTCTTAATCTAACGGGTGACTATATGAAACCAGATGTCTCGTTAGATGGCCAAGTGAATGCCACAGATAGAACCTGGGTCGACAATAATTTGAATCGTGTATCTCAAGTTCCCTAATTTCAGGGTACAATCATTCGACCGGAGGAAATATGAAAAGGCGATTCAATTCAAGAAAGGGAGTAGTGGCGATTTGTTTTTTTCTGTTGGCGATGTTCTCCAGTTCTCCCATTAATGCTCAGAGTTTCACCTGCACCGTGCAAAACCAACTCTTAAGCGGAACAGATTTTATATTTGAACTCTATGTGCAACGGACGGGATCATCTGACATTTATCTGGGAAATTCGGACTTTGTCTTAACTTTTGACAATACCAGCTTCACCTCACCGACGTTCTCATTCGTACAGAAGGGGATTCCTGGAAGCAGACTGAAAACGTATTACGGTTTCCAGGCAAGTATCCAGTCGTCCAATAGGGCGATTGTAAATCTCAGCAGACCCGTCATCGGAGATCAAGATGATTTTGATACTAGGTTAGAGGTCATCTCTACCGAGAGTCCAGGGACGTTGATAGCAGTTGTCAAGATCAGTGGCGTTTCAAATCCCTCCGGGTCGGCGCATCTACAATGGAGACTAGACTCTCCAAACAATACGGTAATCTATAACTCAACGCCCAACGCACCTCCAAACTTCACACAATTTGACATTACCGCACAAGGAACATTCACAGATCCCTCAAGTATTCCTCTCCCCATCCAGCTTGCTTCCTTTGCTGCCTCTGTAGTTCGCAATAATGATGTCGAGGTGGCATGGAAGACAGTCTCGGAGACGAACAACTACGGGTTTGAGATTTACAGGAAACGCGGAGAGACGGGTGAGTGGAAGAAGATCGCCTTTGTCGATGGACATGGAACGACCCTCACTCCCCAATCCTACTCGCATGTTGATCAAGGAGTCACATTTGGAAAGTACTCGTACCAGATCAAGCAGATTGATCTTGATGGGAAGTCAAAAGCGTTTCCGGAATCAGATGTGACGGTGGGCATCGCTCCGGGCAAGTTCACTCTCGCGCAGAACTATCCGAACCCGTTCAATCCGAGTACAACGATTGAGTTTGCTATACCGCAAAGTGGACGCGCGTCCCTCAAGGTTTACAACCTTCTTGGTCAGGAGGTCGCAACTCTGTTTGAGGGCGATGCTGAGACGGGCAAGATCTACACAGCACTCTTTGATGCTTCAGATTTGGCAAGCGGCATGTATTTCTATCGACTGCTTGCAGGGGAATCGGTCGAGACAAAAAGGCTTACTGTTCTCAAATAGTATCACACAGACCTGGGAGAGAGATCAGGGACAGGAGGGGAACTCCCGAGTTCAGGAGGGATGTACCAGCGACCGGAAATCTCAAACATCTCCCTGGGTTTACCGATCAGGCTGGGCCGGACAGTCCGTTCGTAAACCGCAGTCTGTTGCTGTGTTACCTTCGGTAGCTTACATCTCTCACTAAGCGAAACATCGGTGGAGCGCCTACGGAATCGAACGTGCTCCAGGTTGCTCGCCTTTTTCTGGTCTTCGTGTTCACGTTTGTCAGTTTCTCCACTGCCACGCAGACCTTGTCTACCCAGCCACTGAAACTTGCCAGTCGCTCTGCCAAGCGATATCCAGACTCGTGGAGATGTCCGCTTCGCGGGCTGGAGCTACAACCTTGCCATTGGGCAGTCCGGCTAGACAATAACATGGCTCTTTTCCGACAGGAGGATATATGAATCAGATGTATCGTCACTTCTATCTCTTTTTCATCCTTATGCTTCAGTGCATCACGCCGCCTCTCCTTGTTGGGCAAATAACGGTCAGCCAGACTGCTATGCAGGCAGCGCTGAGGGCTTTTGCCGGAAATGATCTGAGCAAGAAGAAGGGGCCACTCGTCAAAGCCGGTCTCGATCTGGCGCTACTTCGTGAGGAATATAATGAACACCAGACCCTGCACCC
Organism: Bacteroidota bacterium; assembly: GCA_049589195.1. Lineage (GTDB taxonomy): Bacteria > Bacteroidota > Ignavibacteria > UBA10030 > JAHEZR01 > JBAWAH01. Next base: position 18,890 of record JBAWAH010000038.1, read on the forward strand.
GCTTGCTCCTTTCGTGCCCAGTAATTCGTCACTGAGGGTCTCGGATGATCGAGTCGTCGTAGACGTCGTTGCTACAGGCGAAGCTTCTGCCGTGGAATCGGCGCTAAATGAACTGGGAATGCAGATCACTGGAAAGGCGGGGCCAATTGTGTCGGGCCGACTGCCCATCGCCGCCATTGAGGCTGTCGCGGGCCTGCAAGGTGTTCGGTTCGTCCGTCCAGCAATGTGGGCCACGAACATGGGTTTGACGACGAGTCAAGGTGATGTGTCCATGCGTTCGGACAACGTTCGGACAACTCTCGGATACAACGGCGCGGGTGTCACTGTGGGAGTGTTATCTGACAGCTACAACTATCTTGGCGGAGCGTCGTCAGACGTTTCAAGCGGCGACCTACCGGGAACCGGCAATCCGAATGGGTTCACCACGCCGGTCAACGTTTTGGCTGACGATGGAACCACCGATGAGGGGCGAGCAATGCTGCAGATCGTCCACGATGTGGCTCCTGGGGCGGCTCTGGCGTTCGCTACTGCCAACGGAGGACAGGCAGCCTTTGCGAATAATATTACCAACTTGAGGACAAATGCCGGGGCAAAGATCATTGTTGATGATGTATTTTACTTTGCAGAACCGATGTTCCAGGATGGTGTGATTGCGCAGGCAGTCGATGCAGCAGTAGCAGCTGGGGTCCCCTACTTTTCTTCGGCAGGCAACCAGGGACAGCAAAGTTACGAGAGCGTTTGGCGCTCTGGACCAGTCCTTGGGGCAGGATCAATATCGGGTGCTTATTCCTTCTATGGGGGTACGACATTCGACTTTGATCCCGGTCCTGGTGTAGACTATTTGCAGGCATTTACTCTGGGCGGTCTACAATCTATCCGCATAATGCTTCAGTGGGATTCACCATTTGCTTCAGTCTGTACAGGGTGTCCCGGCTCCTCTAATGATCTCGACATGTATTTGCTAAATTCTGCGGGTAATTATATATACTTTAGTTCTGCTTACGACAATATCAATGCAGATGCGTATGAGTATTTGGGGGTTACCAACAATGGCACATCACCTATTTCATTGACTCTTATGATCGTAAAATACACGGGTTCTGATCCAGGATTCTTGAAATACATTAATAGTGGAAATGCTCAAGGAAGTTTGGAATATGCCACAAACAGCAGCACAGTTTATGGCCATGCAAATGCTGCCGGTGCAGAAGCAGTCGGAGCGGCGGCATACTATAACACCCCTCAATTCGGTGTGACACCTCCTGTTTTGGAAGCCTACTCCTCGGCGGGTCCCACGGCAATCCGCTTCACCACGTCGGGTGTGAGTACCTCAGATCCCCGGGCACAGAAACCAGAAATTACGGCGCCGGACGGCACGAACACAACGTTTTTCGGCTCAGACATTGGTAATGATATTGATACGTATCCTAACTTCTTTGGTACCTCCGCTGCCGCGCCGCATGCGGCTGCAGTGGCTGCACTCCTGCTCAATGCAAAGAGCACGGCAACACCGGCTCAGATCTATTCTAACCTCGAAGAAACTGCAATTGACATGGGTGTGCCTGGATTCGATAACAACAGCGGATTCGGTCTCATTCAGGCGGATGCAGCCGTGAATGCTGCTCTGCCAATTCAGCTTTCTTCGCTCACAGCATCTGTAGTGAGGGACAAGGATGTTGAGGTAGCTTGGAAGACAGTCTCGGAAACGAACAACTACGGGTTTGAGATCTACAGAAGCCGCGGCGAGACTGGTGAGTGGGAGAAGATCGCCTTTCTCGAAGGACACGGGACAACGCTCGTGCCCCACTCATATACATTCGTCGATCATGGTGTGTCCTTCGGAAAGTACTCCTACCGCGCCAAGCAGATCGACCTCAATGGGAAGTCTGAGACATTCCCAGACATGCACGTGGATGTAGGAGTGTCACCCGATAAGCTCCTACTGGCTCAGAACTATCCAAATCCGTTTAACCCAAGCACGGCGATTGAGTTTCTCGTCCCACAGAGCGGATACACGTCAGTGAAGGTGTACAACCTGCTCGGACAGGAGGTTGCAACTGCGTTCTCGGGAAACGCAGAAGCAGGAAGAATCAACACCGCTCGTTACGACGCTAAGAACCTTCCAAGTGGCATCTATTTCTACACGCTGAGGAGCGGAGGTAACGTCGACACAAAGCGGATGGTATTGATGAAGTGATCCCTTGGACACCAAGTACGAAAGCCCCAGCTCGCAACTCGAACTGGGGCTTTTCATTATCACGTTAGCACCCATGCGTAGACTTCACCCTGACGTTTTCCTGCCTGCCTCGCATTCATCGCAGGGACAAAGTCCACGAAGATATTCCCACGAGTATATTCCTGTCTGGTGCCCATCTCCCCAGAAGACTTGGATCGCGTAATTGCCAACTTGCTGGACATTCTTCAGTTCATACTTCCCCGGTGTCAAGACGGGAAGCTTCACAGGCGCGTAGGAGTGAAGCAGAACTGTCTCGCCCTTGCAGGATGCACACGGACACTCTTCCCGGAGAAGCTGAAGTGTGTAGACACTTTCATGTCCATCATCCCACTTGACAAAGAGCTCACTGGGACTGGTCTGCTTTATTTGAACTGGGCGCATGAAATCACAAGAGATTTGAGGGAAGCAGAGATAAGGGCCGGCTTGCGGTGCGGGCATTGCACCTTTGTGGAGCTGAAGGGGATCGAGCTCTACGAGCCTTCGGCTCCCTACGGGATCGTAGATCGAAGAGCCGTAGGCCCTCGACCTCGTGAATGCCCTACGGGTCTTCTCTACGAGACCGTAGGTCGACCCGATAGGGTCGTAGACCATTCACGCGCGCTCATTCCGGAGGAATGGCAGTAATCTTGCTTTGTCAGTTCCCTCCATCATCTTCCGCTTCCGCTGAAGATTCCATTTCTTTTTCAACTCCCATTCCCTCCACATCGCATCTTTCCTCGTCTTGAGCTCTTCGAAATATGCAAGTCTGATGGGAAGGCGACTTCTCGTCCAGCGGACTGAGCCCTTCTCATGTAGGAACAATCGCTTTCTTAAATCCTGCGTTTGTCCGACATACAAGGTCTTGTCTACGCACTCGAGGATATAAACGTAATATGAAGGTGAGATGGCGGGGGACCTTGTAGCTTTGATTCTCGTGGAGCTGAAGGGGATCGAACCCTCGACCTCGTGAATGCCATTCACGCGCTCTCCCAACTGAGCTACAGCCCCAGAAAAGTTGTGTCAAAAAATCATACCGAATATAGGCATTGAACCGACTAAAGTCAATGGATTTTCTCATTGCAAATCAAGCGCTTTTTGGTTACAATTGCTCTGGCAGTTCCACACTCCTCGAGGTCATCGAATGAAAGACATCGGCGCAGCTTTCAAATTCCAATTTCAGGACCCGAACTGGGTTTCGAAGATGTTCCTCGGAGCCCTGTTCGAGCTTCTTTCAATTCTCATCATCGGCTCCTGGATAGTCATGGGATATCAGGTTGAAGTCATCCAGCGTGTCATGAGGAAAGACCCAACTCCGCTCCCCGAATGGGACAGGCTATCGGAGAAACTTCTGAGGGGGATCAAGTTGTTCTTAGTTTCAATCGTTTACTATCTGCCGCTCCTGCTCATCTTCATCCCGTTCATGTTTCTGATCGGGCTCAGTTCGACGCTGCACTCTCATGAGGTGGAGGCCTTCAGCGGCCTCACGCTTGTCAGCGCGGTCATCTTTATCGTGTTACCATATGTCCTGTTTGTGAGCATTCTCTTGCCGGTAGTCTACCTTGAGTTTGCCCGGAACGAACGATTAGGAGATGCTTTGAACCTTGCTGCGGTGTTGAGGTTCTTCACGAACAACTGGCAGAATGTAATCATCCTGGCACTGATTATGCTCGGGGTGAACATTCTCTCGGCAGTGGGGATCGTGTTTTGCATCATCGGCGTCTTCTTCACAAGTTTCTACGCAAGACTTGTCTCGGCCCACCTGACGGGACAGCTCCTTCTGGCCGAGATCGAATCGCATGGAAACCCCGCATGATTACCAAAGGTCATCAGCAACAGGTCGTCGGTCTTGCTACGTTCCTCTTCCTCGTGGTCATTCCTCTGCTGTCCCTCTTTTCAAGCTGCGGGAAGAACTCGAATCCGACGACGCCGTCAGATATTGTTTTCCCTGCGTCCAACATCAGCTATGCACAGTCCGTCCAGCCGTTGTTTCTGCAAAAATGCGCATTTGTGGGGTGCCACGACGATCAGTCGATGGCAGGGGGCCTGAGTCTGACCTCGTACATTGCCCTCACCGCTCACTCGGGAATCGTCGTACCTGGAAACAGCAACAATAGTGTTCTTGCACAGAAGATCGACGGCAGGAATCCGCATCTCGATCCCGTTCCAATCACGCTGACCTCAAATCAGATTAACGGAATCAAAAAATGGATAGATGAAGGAGCAAAGAACAACTAGGTAAGCAGTCCTGAAGGGGCTGAAGCCCTGCAGCGAATTCGTCTTACGAAATCTACTCGCGCGTCACATCTACTCTTACATCTCTCCCCCACATCAGCTTCGCCCTGAGCACATCATAGTAGCTGCGATCGAGTCGCTTTACCAATCGCACAGAGTAGTTTGCTTTTCGGATGAGGAATTCTAAAGGGGGATGAAGAATCTCTTCCACTTGTCCATCCGCTGTGATGTGAACAGCCTTCGTCCCTCCCCCAATCACTACCCGAATCGAGCTGCTATCGGGAACAATGACGGGCCGCGCTGTCAACGTATGCGGACAGATTGGACTGAGAGTAATAGCCTTGCTCTCAGGGACGACAATAGGACCGCCAGTGGCAAGCGAGTAAGCAGTCGAGCCAGTCGGAGTTGCCACGATCAATCCATCCGCGGTGTAAGTTATGAGGTGCTCATCGTTCACAAAAGTCTGCAGATCGATGACACGAGAAGAGCCGCTCTTGTCAATCACGATATCATTTAAGCCATAGAATCGTCTTCTGCGACTGGCTCTCGTACTCGCCTCAAGAACCATTCTCTCTTCAACCTTGTACTTCCGCCTCAGAAGCGCGCCCACCCATTCCTCCATATCCTCGACCGCGAACTCAGCAAGAAACCCGAGCTTTCCAAGGTTGACTCCGAGGATCGGTATTCCTCTTCTTCCGACTAGCCGCGCCGCAGAGAGGATCGTTCCATCGCCTCCGAATGCAACAAGCACGTCACATCGCCCTGGGAGCGTCTCGAGCGGTGCAGCTTCTCTGGCCCCCACTACTTTGTTCCCCACTTCTTTGTTCACCCAGCGTGCAAGCTCTTCGTCGACCACGAAGCGGGCGCCGCCGTCTGTAAGCATTCCGACAAGATCCTTTGCAACCCGCCAAAGATCCTTCTTCGCCCTATTCCCCATAATGCCGACCTTCATTGCGCGCTCTCTGTCGAAGACTGTTCTTGAGTTTGCTGCCGTTGATCCTTACCTGCCTCATCGACGTAGTTGAGTTTCAACTCCTGGAGGAGCGAGTGCAAAAAGCGCTCCTCCTCAGGACTGAGGTTGCCTTTGGTCTTTTCCTTCATCATATCCAGCATATCGATCGAGAACTGGGCTTGGGTCAGATCCCTTTCAATCTTGTCGGTCACAGGGTTTTTGATTTTGCCCATCTGCTGCATTGCCGCCCCATGCAGCATGAGAATGAGCTGTGTGAAGAGAACCTTGTTCTTTTCATAGTCTTCCATAATTCATGCCACCAAATGTTTGAGACGTTAGGCCGGAAAATCTTAAGAAATAAATAGTTGAGATTCAATCCCCTTCTCAAGAGGATCTGGCGCCATTTCCATCCCGAAAGCGCAGCTCTCCACTCCTGGGCAACCGTTGAGCAGCGAGTGTGATTCCCACTGTGAACCAGAATAGGAGGATGATCTCTTGGTCGCCGAAGTTCCATTCGAAGAGACCATTGATATGGAATCCGACAAAGACTGCAACTGCGCCAAGTGCTAGCGATCCCTCCAACCAATGGTCCTTCAGGGCACGAAACGCCGAAAGCTCGAGGGAGAAGATTCTCACAAATAAGCTGATGAGAACAATGCATCCGACAATTCCAAGAGTGACTAGCCACATGAGGATGTTATCGTGAAGGTGACCACCTGGCTCGATGTCTCCAGGCGATCTGTAACGGTCATAGATTCGGTGGAGGTCGCTATCACCGACGCCGAGGATCGGGTGATCATGGAAGATCTTGATCCCTGTCGTCCACAGGTGCACCCTTCCGATGTTATTTGGATGGTTGGGGTCCACAATGCTGTACGCTCTCTCACGAAGCTGAGAAGGGGCAAACAGGAGAAAGAGAATCACCACCAGCACGAGGACTGGAATCACATATTTATTCTTCAGTATTCCAATCGTTATGCAACCTCCAAGAAACCCAAGCCATGAACTACGAGTAAAAGTGAGGACCAAGGCCAGAAGAATCGGAATTGCTGCCACGAGCCCAAAAGCCCTGAACCAATTCGGCGTATCCCGGTGCAGAAGGAAGGGAAGAAACAAGAGCAGGACGATCATCTTGATGCCGCCCGTCGTCATGTAGTGCTGGAACAAAAACAAGCGCTCAGGGTGAAGCTCGAAATAATCGAAAAGCTCGATGACGGAAAGCAAGGCGGTAACGCCTCCTAACAAACTGACAAACGCGATAGCTTTCTTCTCCGTGGTTACATACCGTGTCACAAGGTAGACGACTGAGATGAGGAGAAGCCGTTTTGAGTTGACAAAGGAATCCCACTTGTAAACTGCAAGTGCGGAAGAAAGCAGTTCGACGACGATATAGGCGATGAAGAAGTAGTCGAGCGGAGTCTTCTCGATCAACCGCCTTCGTTCATAGAGAGATGCGGCGATCCAACCAACAATCGCCAGTGTCAATCCGATGCTCGAAGCAGCGATGGAGAAGGTAAGCCCGACGATGGCGAGAATCAGGGCAATGAAGATAATTCCACTGAGTTGCAAAGAAAATCGGCTGTCAGGAAGGGATTCAGAAACGGTCATTCAGATGGATCCTCCTCCAACGAGGAAGGTGCCTACATGTTGAACTGCATATCGTAGAGCTTCCGATACAAGCCGCTCTGCTCTTTAATCAAATCAGCGTGTCTTCCCTCCTGGATAATTTCCCCATCATCGATCACGATGATCCGGTCGGCGTTCCTGATCGTCGAGAGCCTGTGAGCGATCACAAACGTTGTGCGGTTCTTCATGAGGCGTTCGATGGCTTGCTGGACAAGGATCTCGGATTCAGAGTCGAGAGAGGAAGTCGCTTCGTCAAAGATCATGATCGGCGGATTCTTCAACAATGCACGTGCGATCGAGATACGCTGGCGTTGCCCACCAGAGAGTTTCGTGCCGCGTTCCCCTACGAAGGTGTCATACTCAAGGGGCATCTCTTGAATGAATTCGTGAGCGTTAGCTGCTTGGGCCGCTGCAACGATCCGATCCATGGAGCAGTCATCGAGTCCGTAAGCGATGTTGTTTCTTATCGAGTCGTTGAACAAGATGGTCTCTTGAGCAACGATACCGATCTGGTCGCGCAGGGACTTGATTTCAAGCTTTCGAAGGTCGATTCCATCGAGGAAGATCTGCCCATCTGTCGGATCGTAGAATCGAGGAAGAAGGTCAACGAGTGTTGTCTTGCCACCGCCGCTGGGGCCGACAATCGCCAATACCTCTCCCTTGCAGACACACAGATTGAGATTCTTGAGCACGGGGACTCCATTCATTTCCTTCTGCGATAAGAACTCGTCGTAACTGAAGGAAACGCCTCGGAACTCAATCTGGTCCCTGAAGTCGCGAATCCGAATGGCGTCTGGAGCATTCCTGATCTTTGGCTGAGTGTCGAGGATTTCAAACACGCGTTCTCCCGCTGCGCTCGATTCCTGGAAGCGATTCACCACACTGCTCAACTCTTTGACTGGCGGCATTAGCTGAAAGACAACGAGGAGAAAACCGATGAACTCCGCTGGGGTCAGGCCTTGGCCTCCCAAAACTTGTCTTCCCCCAAACCAAATGATCACCACTCCAGCTGCAACGCTGAGAAACTCGGTCGTCGGGGATGCCAGGTTCCGAATCCTGGCAATCTTGAGGACTTGCCTGAAGTAATCTCGAGTCTCACGAGCGAACTTCCGGTTCTCGAATTCCTCCATTCCAAATGCCTTGACGACCTTCACCCCGCTGATGGTCTCCTGAAGAACCGACGTGATATCCGCGATCTTCTCCTGCACTACGCCACTCTCCTTGTGGAGTTTAATCCCTATCCGACTGATGATGAGAAGAGAAAAGGGAAACACAACAAACGAGAGGAGCGTCAGCTGCCAGCTAATGTAAACTGCAATTCCGACAAAGACGATTATGAGAAGAGGTTCTCGGATGAGGTTGAGGAAACTCGCTGCCACGCTCCCCTGTAAAACGTTGACATCGTTCGTGACTCTTGAGATGAGATTTCCCGTCCTCTCGTTCGTGAAGTAGCCAAGGGAGAGTTGGTGGATGTGGCTGTAGAGGCCATCACGAAGATCCTTGATCACGCCCTGTTCAACATAGGCTAGAGAATAGGCTCGAAGGTAGTCGAAGAGGTTCTTCAAAAGAAACGCAATGAGTATGATAGCACAGATCCGAAGGAGAGCCTCTGACTGCGACCCGCTGAAAATAAAGCTCTGAAATGACGTCGATACCTGGTTTATTAATCCCGATCCCCAACCACCAGCGCCGGGTGGGGATGTTTCCGATCGTGGAGGGGAAACAGTCTGCGTGCCTTGGTTGAAGAGAATCTGGAGTAGTGGGATGGCCAGATAAATGGAGACGCCACTGAGCAGAGAAAAGAAAACGGTGCAGACAATTGAAATGGTGAGGTTTCGCCAGTACTTCTTCACATACTTCAAGAGGCGCAGAAAAATTGTCATAAAGCTCGAGTTGACGTTCACAGTTTATGAAGACCGGCGGACATGCTGCAACTCCCAGATCTTCATGTACACTTGTGCATCCGAAATTGCGTGAATCAGACTTACCATCAAGCCATACGTCCCGTCACGAAAACCTTGCTTCAGAAGAAAACAATTGAAGAACTCATAGATTGGATGAAGAACAACAAAGAGTGCACTGACGCGCTTCTTTCCAGCCTTCTCCATTGCCTCCAAGGCAGCGTACTCTCTCGCTTTTGCAATTGCTTTCTCGATGGTTGGGTGGGTGTAGTGAATAAGATCGCTCTTGAGATGACCCACGGAACCATCCACGATAAATCTCTCATGAACCTTGCGGCTATCAGTCCTCGCTTTGCTTCGCCGGAAGAAGCGCAGTTGATAGTCCGGATACCAGCCGCAATGTTTGATCCAGCGCCCGAGGAAATAACCACGCCGCGGAATGCAGAACCCAGCGTACGTCGTACCATTCGTGAGAATACTCTGAATCTCTCTCCGAAGATCTATGGAGACGCGCTCGTCAGTATCCACACTGAGCACCCACTCGCTGGTAGCGGCCCCGAGCGCAAACTGCTTCTGTGCACCATAACCAGCCCACTCTTTTACGAGCACCTTGTCCGTGTACTCGCGAGCAATCGCGGCCGTCCGATCCACTCCCGAGCTTACGACGATGATCTCGTCCGCCCACTTCACTGTCACGAGGCACTCACGGATGTCAGCTTCAACATTGCCTGCGACTACAGTCACTGAGATCCGGTCGCTCGACTTCTGTGTCAAGTCATGTTCTGTTGCCACTTCGGAAGGCGATTCCTCAGACCTCATCGATCACCGCGCCACGACATTGACCAACTTGTTCTTCACGATAATCATTCGTTGGATTTGTTTATTGTTAAGATGGCGCTGGATGTTCTTGTCGGCAAGCGCCACAGCCCGTAAGCTCTCATCATCACTATTGATGGGTACAGCCACCGTCGAGCGAACCTTTCCGTTCACCTGAAGAACGACAGTAACGGTCTCCTTTTTCATCTTCTCTTCGTCGAAACCGGGCCACCGGGCTGTAAAGATACTGTCTCGATGGCCGAGTTTCTCCCACAACTCCTCGGCCAAGTGGGGAGCAAAGGGAGCTAGAAGAAGAGCAAGTGTTTCCATAAGGACTTTCTGCCGCGCGTTGCTCTTCTTTAGTGCATTCACATACTCCATCAGTCGAGCGATGGCCGTGTTATACTTGAGGGACTCAATATCCGATGTCACTTGCTTGATGGTCTCGTGCATGGTGGAGACCAACTCGCCGTCTGTCAGCGGCTCGTCGACGGTGGGTTCATTGAGCATCTCATACACCCTCTCCAAGAATCTGAAGAGTCCGATGATGCCGCTATCCCGGAAATCTCCTCCATCCTGGTAAGGCCCAAGGAACATCAGATACATCCTAAAGGTATCGGCTCCATGTTTCTCGACGTACGCATCCGGGACAACAATGTTCCCTTTTGACTTGCTCATCTTTGCGCCGTCTTTGATGATCAAGCCGTGGGCCCGGAAGCGCTTGAAGGGTTCCTCAAAATGGAGATGCCCCATGTCGTGCAGCGCCATGCAGAGGAATCGAGTGTACATGAGATGGAGCACAGCGTGCTCGTTCCCTCCAATGTACATGTCCACAGGCAGCCACTTCTTGGTAAGTGTTGGATCGAATGGAACATCCTTGCGATCAGTTGAAGGGTAGCGGAGGAAGTACCATGCTGAGTCGAGAAAGTTATCGGACACATCTGTTTCACGACGGGCTGCGCCACCACATTGTGGGCATCTTGTGTTGACGAAGGAATCGATGCGAGCGAGGGGAGCTTTCCCGCTGTCATCAGGCGCGTAGTTGTCCATCGTAGGAAGGAGAACAGGAAGATCTTTCTCAGAGACGGCAACAGGGCCGCACTTGTCGCAATGGATGATGGGGATAGGAGGTCCCCAGTATCGTTGTCGAGAGATACACCAATCGTGGAGGCGGTAGTTGACGGCAAACTGGCCACCTCCTTTTTGCGCTAACCATCCGGTGATCTTGCTGATAGCTTCGCTCGAGCCTGTCCCGTTGAATTGACCAGAGTTAATAAGCACACCTTCTCCGACGTATGCTTCTTTCGACACATGGCCTTCACTGCAATCGGGTGAGATGACCTCCACAATCTTCAGGTCAAACCTCTTGGCGAATTCATAGTCGCGTTGGTCATGCGCTGGAACCGCCATGATCGCGCCCGTGCCATATTCCATCAATACGTAGTCGGCAACCCAGATAGGGATCTTGTTCTGAGTTGCCGGGTTGACGGCATAAGCACCAATGAACACACCCGTCTTCTCTCGCGTGATGTCTGTCCGCTGGACGAAGTCCTTTCTCTTGGCGCTCGTGACATAATCCTCGACAGCTTTGCGCAAGTCGGGTGAAGTCAGTGTTTGGACAAGGGGATGTTCAGGAGCGAGAACCATATACGTGGCACCAAAGACGGTGTCCGGCCGAGTAGTAAAGACTCTGATTCTGTCCTGCGATCCGCCAACCGGGAAGTCCAGTTCCGCGCCCTCTGACCGTCCGATCCATTTATGCTGGGCTTGCTTCGTGATCTCGGACCAATCTATCCAGCCGAGATTGTCAAGAAGTTTCTGTGCATATGCCGTAATCTTGAAGAACCACTGTGGGAGTTCCTTCTTCAGAACTGCCGTTCCTGGATGTCTTTCGCATTCACCATCAATCACTTGCTCATCGGCGAGGACAGTCTTACACTTTGGGCACCAATTCACAGCAGCCTTCTTCCGATACACGAGTCCAGCCTTGAACATCTGTACGAAAATCCACTGAGTCCACTTGTAGTAACTCGGGTCTGTGGTATCGACTACATGAGACCAATCCTGCATCAACCCAATCTGCTTGAGTTGTCGGGTGAAGTTGCGGATGTTGTTCGGGACGAGCTGACTCGGGTGCTGTTTTACAACGAGGGCATAGTTTTCACTATGAATTCCGAACGCGTCAAAGCCGATAGGTTCGAAGACGTCGTAACCTTGAAGGCGTTTCATGCGTCCGTAAATGTCCGAGCCGATAAACGCAAAGACGTTTCCAACATGCAGCCCTTCAGCGGACGGATAGGGAAACATCATCAAGTTGTAGAACGGTCGCTGCGCGTTCTGGAGATCGGGCTGGTTGGTCTTGTTAGTCTCCCAGTACTTCTGCCACTTTGCTTCAATATCTCCGTGGGGATATCTCAATGGTTTCTGCTCCTAAGAACTCTGAATTATGGAAAATCTACTCATTTCCCGGACAATTGTCAACCAATCATCCGGTCGTACACAAAAAAAGCGGACGAGTGTCCGCCTTTTTGAAGCGCCTTTCTCATTTGAATCAACACGCCCTCAGAATAAGGAGTGTTATGTCGTCCGACTGTGAAAAGTCGCCGGTGTGCTTCTTCACGTCGAGGTGAATTGCGTCCAGGATTTCTTGCGCGGGTTTTCCATGGACCCTCTTGAGCACCTCCTCGAGGCGGGGTTCGCCATATTCTTCAGCGTTTCTGTTCATTGCTTCGGAGACCCCGTCTGTAAACATCACGAGAGAATCCCCAGACTTGAGGTAGATGGTATCTTCCTCATAGGGCACGAGCGTGCTCATGATACCGAGAATCATCCCGCCTTTCTCGAGCCGTTCCATCTTCCCGTCAGCGTGAACAAGGTAAGGATGGTTGTGCCCCGCGTTGACGTAATTGAGAGATCCTTTCCTGGCATCAAGCAATCCCCAGAAAAACGTCACGAACCGATCTGAGCTTGTGTTCTCGAACATCAAGTCGTTCACGCGCTTCGTGAGCTCAGACATGGACAAACTGAAAGGAACGAGAGCGCGGATACTCGCTTGAAGGTTTGCCATAAGCAGAGACGCTGGCGTTCCTTTGCCGGACACGTCACCGATGGCCAGCACGTACCGCGAATCTCCCAGCGAGATGGCATCGTAGTAATCGCCGCCAACCTGCTTTGATGAGATGTTCGTGGCCGCAATTTCGAAGCCCGCAATCTCAGGGAGTCGACTCGGGAGCAGGCCCTTCTGGATTTCACGAGCGATGAGAAGCTCATCCTCCAGGCGCTGCTTTTCGATCGCTTCCTTGAAGAGACGCGCATTCTCGAGTGAGATGATGGCCAGATTTCCTAGTGAGTACAAGAATTCGAGATCCCGCGTTGAGTACTCCTCGCGACTCATCTTCTCGCCGAGGCACAGGACTCCTCGAAGCTCCTGTTGAATCTGCATGGGAACAATTGCCTTCACCCCCAATGGCTCGAGTTTCTCCCTGGCAGACTGAAGGTTTTTCTTCTTGATGTCACCGATCCTGGCAGGGGCATCCACTTCAGCGAGAGATTTCAAGAATCGCTCGTCGTCAAACTCTCCTTCGAGCCTCGAGACAGCCACCTTCATTGCTTTGCCATCACGCAAGAACACGACATAGCGACTCACCCCGACCTGTCCCATGAGCGAGAAGATCAGGAGTTTAACAAGCTTCTCGGCATCGAGGACAGCACTGAACTCCTTGCTCAACTCGAAGAGCGTATTAAGCTCCTGAATCTTCAGATCTAGCTGTCGATTTGTCTGACGCAGATTCTCCACCAGGAGGGAGTTCTCGATCGATGTCGCTGAAATGTTGAACAGCGATTGGAGGAACGTGATCTCCTTCTCAGAGAAGTTGTCCCTCGCAATTTTCTCCCCAAGCCCGACATAGCCGAGCACACCACTTTGAGACACAAGAGGAAAGAAGATCGCGATTCCGTCCTCCTTCAAATGCTTTATCCAGTGATGGAGTTGACTCTTTCTCCTCCGAACGAGAATGATCGTGCGTGGTGGTCGCCCGATTTCAAACTCACCTCCCTGCGGTGTGTTCGTCAACCCCTTCTGGGTCGCCACACGGAAGACGTTGTTCGTAGAGCGAAGAAGCACAACTCCCTTTGTAATCATCATCTTCCCCATCGCCGTCAGGAGCATGTCCCCGAGGATGAAGGAAAGATCAAGCGATGAGTTGATGACCTTGCTGAACTCGAACAAGGATTTCGCCTCAAACGCGCTTTCTCTCTTCTTTCGGTCTGCCAGGTTGGAATTCTTTGGCGATGAAGGCATGAAACGGAGGTGGAATGGTACCGCTTATTGGGCCTGTCGGAGAAACTTCACTAGGCTAACCTGATTCTTAAGACCCGGTCGTATCCGGTATTCAACCCTATCCATCAGTGATTTCATCAAGTACATTCCGAGGCCGCCGTGCCGGTAATGACTAAGGTACTCCTTCATCACTGGCAGTTTTACGGTCTGTGGATCGAATGGCTTACCGTGGTCGGTAATGAGGACTTCGAACTTGCCATCGCGCATGAGAATGCTGAGATGGATGATCTTATCATCGGCAAAGTTGTACGCGTGTTTGATTATGTTCGTGCAGGCCTCATCCACCGCAAGAGCAATTTTGCTTGCATCTTCAGTCGAAAACCCAAATCGACGAGCGGCTGCGGCCACAAACCGGCGTACTCGCTTGAGCGTCGCCGTCTGACTCGGGACAGTGAGATCAAATCTATCGCTCGTCTCTCTTTGTCTTCCCTTCACAGGTTCTTTGTCTCGGATAGCCAATTCAGACTCCCCTATCTCTTGTCTACGAATTTCTTCATCGCTTCCTTCTCATCCTTGAAGATTTCATACAGAAGAGGGAATCCGAGGAGGTCAAAGACGTTGTATATCTTGGGTGACATGTTTGTAAGCTTGATGTCCCCTTGGTTCTTTCTGACTTCTTCGATGTACGCCATGAAAACACCGAGACCTGCACTGCTGATGTACGTGAGATCCCTGCAGTTCACAATGATGTTGTATTTTTTCTCTTTGACGAGTGTATCGATGGCGCTTTCCAGATCCGGCGCCGTGTGCGCATCGAGGTACCCTTTGATCTCGAGCACCGAAACTGGCGGCTCCTCCCTCGTCAGTACTTTGAAATCACTCATGGTGAAGTTTCTCCTTCCATAAATGTTCTTGACACGCGAACGTCGCGGCGCGTGTGGTTCGACGAAATCGTATCATGCCCCCCATTTTAGCACGATGAGCGTCATATCGTCCTCGACGTTTGAACTTCCAGCATACTCTCGGACGCTCTTGAGAATCTCTTCCTTTATCTCGCGAGCCGATCCATGCTCTACCCTCCCTACAATCTCTCTGAGCCGCTCGTAGCCGAGCTCCTCCTCCTTTGACCCACGAGACTCCGTGACGCCATCAGAATAAAAGATGCAGATGTCTCCCGATTTCAAGTGGAGCAACTGCTCTTGTGTGGCGTTCTCGAAGAGCGGTCCAGCTGTCAGACCCAAGCCCAAACCCGTGGGCCGAATGTACTCTGTCTTGTGGCCTGTGACATGGAGCATAGGACAGTGGCCAGCACGAGCCATAATGAGTTGTCCAGTCCTTATATTCAAGATCGCATACAGAATACTGATGAACGATCGCTTATCTATCGTCCCAAACAGCGCGCTGTTCGCTTTGACGACAAACTCCTTTGGCGACCGACAGAGTTTGCTGAGTGATTGGAAAATCCCTTTCACCTCGGCCATGTAAAAAGCGGCGGGAACACCTTTCCCCGAAACATCACCAACGATAATCCCGAGTCGCTCCTCATCGAGGAACGCGAAGTCGTAGTAATCTCCCCCAACCTCTTGGGCCATTGTTGAAATTGCATCGATATCGAAATTCGCGCACTTTGGAAGTTCCTGAGGAAGGAGTTTTCGTTG
Organism: Bacteroidota bacterium; assembly: GCA_049589195.1. Classification (GTDB taxonomy): domain Bacteria; phylum Bacteroidota; class Ignavibacteria; order UBA10030; family JAHEZR01; genus JBAWAH01. The sequence continues at coordinate 34,569 of JBAWAH010000038.1, forward strand.
CATCGCCTGCGCAACCATCATCTCTTGCTGGAGGCGCTCTCGCTCGATGGACTCCTTGATCAGCCTCGCATTCTCTATCGCAATGCTCACCTGGTCGGCAAATGCAGAGAGCACGTCGATGTCTTCCTGATCGAAGCCGTAGAGCATCTCTTTTGTGGCGTACAAGATTCCTGTGACTTCAGAATGGGTGACCAATGGGATGACGAGAAGGGAACCAATCTTCTTCTTCATCCCCTTCATGTGACGTGTGAGCTTGTCTCCTCCGACCTCGTTGATGAGAAGCACCTTCTTCGAACTGAACACCGTTTCACGGAGAGATGAGCCGTTCGTCAGCGCAATCGCACTGATCTCCTCGTCTGTGATGTTCTTCGAAGACACCACCTCCATTCTCCGGCCAGAGGTGGAGCCGTTTCCCGAACGTACGCCTGCACCGCTCCGCACGATCTCCAGCCAGGCACTTTGGGCATCGCAGACCTCCATGGTCATCTTCGTGACAGTATCAACGAGTTCGCCGAAGTTGAGGACTCTTGCGACAAGCCTGCTCAAATTGTGGAGCGAACTCAGCTCGGCGCGCTTCCGTTCGAAGGCCTCCGCAGTCGGGAAGTGAAAAAGTGTGCTAATAAAAGCGACACCGAAGTAAATCGAGCAGAAGGTAGCTGCGATGGATATGAAATAGCGCAGCGGAGGACTATAGTAGAGCAGCGCATTATTGAAAAACGAACCACCGCTTGTTTGTACCGTGATCCCAACGAAAGTCGTCAAGAGGGCAAGGCTCCAAAGGAGCGAGAACACTTTCTCGCGCTTCGAAAGATAGACGATCCATGGTAAACGGAACGAATTGATCACTCCCAGCAGTATAGCTGTAGCAAGGAGAATATATGTGATGATCGAAGTGTCGAGAGGCGTATTGCTCAACGTGGAAGCAGAAGTGGCAAAGACCGCAATCAAGAAAGCAACGAAGTTTCTTTTCGTCCCCTTTCTTCGTTTGAAAAACACAAGGTCCTTCGCGTAGAGAAGAATAAGCAGGATCAACAATCCTGCTGTCACACTAATCATGTGTGCAAGGAAGAGTGTCGAGTAATCTTTCGGGACGAGACGGTATTCGAGGGCCTCAAAGCCCCCGTGCCTATAAAGCGAGAGAGAGAAGTAAGAGATGGGAATCGTCACACCGACGAGCAGCATGATTCTTTGAATCTTCACCGGGTCTAGGGCAGCGCTGCCCTTCAGAGAAGAAAGATAGACGTAACTGAGATAGAAGGCAAGGATCGTAATGGCATCACGGAGGAGGTGTACCCAAAAGATGTCAATCTCGATTCCCTTACGGATAATATCGACGAGAAAGACAACAACGAAGAGAAAGAGCGGCACCCCGACGCCTAAGACGCGTTTCATTCGTTGAGCTAGCGGAGATGTCACAAAACTGTGATGGTCTTGAAACTTATGTTTATCTATTCTTCGAATTCCTGATACGAAAGTTACATGAAACCCTGGTTACTTAGGACGCCTCGGCCTTGCAGGCTCACTCCAAAGTAGAGAATTTTAGGGCAAGAACCAATCAGACGGGCACTTGTTAAAAGGCCGCTCTTCTCCTCGAAAAATCGGAGACGCTTTTGCGCGGAACCCGTACCAAACGCTGATCCGAACTGCACGAGGCAAACTCTGACGTGGAACCATGCTTAGCTTGAAAATTCTGCCAGCATGCGGTCCGCATCGCGCACGTACGTTGAGGTTGGGTATTCCTTTTTCAACTTCTTAAGGAGCTCGATGGCTCGCTCCTTCTTCCCCGAAAGGGCATAATTCCGCGCGGCGTTGCGCAGATACTCGGGAGACGACTGGGGGTCCTCGGTTTTTGAGGCCGCCCTCTCAAAATACTCTGCAGCTCGTTTGCTGTCTCCCTTCGCTTCGTAGCAAGAGGCAACACCTGCAACAGCGGAAGCACGCAACTGAGAATAGCTGCCACCAAAATCATCGAAGTACTTCAGTGCCTCGTCATAGTTGCCCAGTGAGTAGTAGCAGTTGGCAAGAAAGAACTTCGCAAGGTCTCCCGAATGCGTACCGCCGTATTCGTCTACAATGTCTTTTAGGCCCACAACATTCTTCTCAGGAACACCGTTGATCGCGGTTTGATACTCGCCTTTGTCGTAGTAACGGAGGATCTCTCCAAGTGCAGTTGTGGCCTTCTCATCGTTCGCAGCCCGGTTGTTGAAGTAGATGACCGCCGCAATAAGGAGGACAACCAGTCCGGTGATCCCCCAACTCATGTATCTCTTGTTCTGATAGAAAAACTCAGTTGCCTTGAAATACGTCGAGACCAGCTTGTCTTCTTTCAGCTCCCTCTTGGTGATTTTCTTTTTTGGTTTCAGCATGGGCTTGAGCTCACTAGTGATTAGTTCGGTAGAAAAACTGACAAAAAACGATCAACAGTGCGCTGAGCGGGAGTCGAACCCGCAACCCCAGGCTCCGGAGGCCTGTACTCTGTCCAATTGAGCTATCAGCGCGAACTGACACCACAATCTACGAAATTCTCCCCCAATTCTCAACTCAGCAATCAGAACACGAATGATTTTCCCTGTTCCTCCTCTCCACGCCAGATCCCTGCAAGCGATGTCACGCCGATCACAAGAACTAGGAGGAGAACGCCGTACGCGCCAGCACTCCCGAAGTTGTACAGGCGGAGTTGGGCGAGGATCTCCACGGAAATGGGCCGGTTGTCATAAGTGTACAAGAGAACAGAGGAGACAAACTCACCCAAGGCAGCGATGAAGGCCAGGAGGGCACCGGAGATTATCGAGGGCCGAATGGATGATATGATCACTCTCCAAAAGGTGCGCCAGCCACTCGCCCCAAGATTCAGCGCGGCCTCCTCCAGAGATTGATCGAACTGCTGAAAGCCGGCGACAGTCGAACGAACAACGAGCGGGATATTCCGGATGAAATACGCAAGCGGTAATATCCAGAATGTGCCGACGAGAATTTCTCCTGCAGTGAATAGTGTTGGCTTGTTGAACGCAACGATGAGACCCAATGCAATGACAGTCCCCGGCACAGCAAAGGGAAGCGCCGCTGCAACGTCGAGACCTGTCGCTGCGACTCGGGGGGTAAACATCCTCCTGGTGAGAAGAAAAGCCGCTGCAACGCCAAACAATACGTTCGCTACCGTCGCGACTGATGCCATGCTCGCACTGTTCACAATTGGACGAAACACGTGCTCGTCCGTCAGCAACTTTGTGTAATTCCCGATCGTGTACGCGGAAGGGAGAAGCTGCAATGTCCAGCTCCCCTCCCGGGCGAAAGAAATGAGGAGGATTCCAGCAACGGGAAGAAGAATGAACAGCAGGGCAACAACAGCAGTGAGTCCTGCAATGCCTCGTGTGAGCCTCGCCGTTCTATGAGCCATTCTTCTGGACACACCCTTCATCGCGAGAACAAACCTTTGTCTGCGAGTATAATTCCGAAGGAAGAGCAGAAAGATCATTGAAATGATGACAAGAACAACTGAATGAGTTGCAGCGAGCGCCAAGTCGCCGTTGAGCTTAGCATTGTAGATTTGCAGCGTCACGAACCTTCTCGCACCCGCAAACAGGAATGGCGCCGAGAACGAGGCCATGCTCGCCATGAATGCGAGAAGTGAAGCGCCGACAAGCGCAGGACTGAGGAGTGGCAGAATGACCTTCAAGAATGTGCGCGACCGCGAGCTGCCCAGATTCACGGCTGCTTCGACCACTGCAGGATCTATCCTCGCAAGCGATGATGAAACGAAAAGGTAGAAGTACACATAGAAAGAATAGGTGTGAACGAAAAGGATCGCCGCAAATCCCTCCAGGTAAACCGGCGCTCTCTGGAGCCCGAGGACCTCCTTTAGCGCACGGGGAATGATTCCAGTTTCGCCGTACAAGAACAAGAAAGCGATGACCCCAACGAGAGGTGGGAGTGCAATCGGCAAGACAGCTACTCGCTTCAAGAGGCCCTTCAACGGGAAGTCAAATTCGCTGATGAGGTAAGCAAGCCCTGTCCCAACAATCCCACTGAAGAACACAGAGAAAACCGAGAGCAGAAGTGAATTGAACAGCGCCTCCAAATCCGACGGGCTGTCGAAGTCAAAGAACCTGCGATACTCTTGAAAAGTAATACCTCCGCTCGAACTTACACTCTCTGCAACCGTCTGTGCGAGGGGATAGAGGACAAAAGCCACAAGGACAATTGCAAGGAGGAGTAAGAGGAGGTAGTCTCCGCTGCGGGCTCGCTTCATCTGTGCATTTTCAGAACTTCGGGATTTACCAGGTTTGGGGGCACTCGACCTCCCAGTCCTGCAACGAGGTTTTTGGCCGCCGAGACGGCCATCTTTGTTCTCGTCTCCAGAGTGGCACTCCCGATGTGGGGAAGGAGGACAACGTTGGACAATCTCCTCAAGCTCGCCGGGACTCTTGGCTCATGCTCATACACGTCAAGGCCAGCCCCTGCAATGCGACGGCTCTTCAATGCCTGAACAAGCGCCCTCTCGTCGACGATTTCGCCGCGAGCGGTGTTGATCAAGATGGCCGATGGCTTCATCAACGAGAGTTCTCTTCTTCCAATGAGATGGTGAGTGCTCTTGTCGTATGGCACATGGACACACACAAAATCTGCTTTTCGAAGCAGAGTTTGAAGGCTCACGCGTTTTGCAGCGGCTTCATTTTCGATCCGCCTGTTCCGAATCGTATCTGTGTAAAGGATCTTCATCTGAAAGCCTTTCGCTCGGAGAGCAACAGCTGTTCCCACTCTTCCACTGCCGACGATTCCTAGAGTTCGCCCATAGACAGGCGCTCCAATCATGAGGAATAGTTGCCATTCTTCGTATTGTCCCGCGCGAAGGAATCGATCTGCTTCCGGTATCCGGCGCGCGACGGCCATCAAAAGCGCCCAGGTCAAATCTGCTGTCGCTTCGGTCAATACTCCAGGAGTGTTCGTAACCATAATCCCATGCCGAGTCGCAGCGGCGACATCGACGTTGTCAAATCCGACAGCACAGTTTGCGATCACCCTCAATCGCGGAGCGGCGGTCATTAGCCTTTCATCGATTTCGTCAGTTAAGAGACAGAGTAACCCATCGGCATCTCGGACCTCGTTCAACAGCCGTCGCCTCGCAAGGGTTAGATGGTTCTTCCAAACTGTGAGTCGCGAGGAGTAGGGCCTCAGAACCTCAAGTGCCTCTCTCGGGAAAGGACTAGTAATGAAGATGCGTAGTCGGTCGTTCATACCTCATGTCTAAGATGTGAAGTGCCGATTCATAAAGATTTCCTTCTCATCGTACAAGGCGAAAGAATCCCCTTCTCGGTGACAATTGCCGTCACATATGTGGCGGGCGTAAGCTCAAAATAGAAGTTCCTCACGGTCAACCTTGGATAACGACCTCTCATTAATTCACCCGGCATCTTCTCTTCGATGGTAAACGAACCGGCACGTTCAGTGGTTATCTTGGACGAATCGGCAACCACGAACAGAGGTTTCCGTAATTCACGGCAACAGAGCGCGACAGGAAAAGTCCCAACCTTGTTCACGACCGACCCGTCACCGTACACCGTGTCGGCACCAACGACTGCTGCGTCCACCTTCCTCGTATATTCGCCGAGCGCGGCATCTGCGATAAGTGTAGTCCGGATCCTCGCCCTTGCCAATTCCTGAGCAGTCCGGCGACCTTCCAACATCGGCCTTGATTCCATGACCACCACTTCGAGTCTCTTACCTCTACGCTTCAGCTCTTTCAACACTCCCGTAACCGTTGAGCTGTAGCTGAGAGTCAAGACACGGCCACTGCTCGGTAGCACTCTTGAGAGGCGATCAGCAATTTTCTTGGGCGCCAGAGAAATGTGCAGCTCAAGACTCGCCAATTTCTTGTCCAACTCACGGCGCACTTTCTCGAGGCTGTCCCCGTTTCTGTAACCCGACAGAGCGCTCAAAATGTCGACACAGGCATTGCGGACTGACGACATCGCCAACTGAGCAAACAGCAGTCCACCACAGAGTTCCCTGAGGTCCTCGAGGAACTCTGTTTTGTCTTGCACAGTCGTCGCTCGAAGATACTTCCGCACAATCTTAACAGCTGAAAGAGTGATGTCCGCGGCGCCCGATCGATTATCCAGTCGGAGTTGGGTAACTTCAGCTCGAATCCATTTAGGCAGCATGCTATTCCTCCGAGGCAGGGTAAATGAAACACCAGTGTGGATTAACCTTAACCCCCACTTCGTCGCGGGGACTTGCATCTAAAGACGGGAAGCCGTTCATAACAGACCGCAGCACCTGGTCACCTACCCGAATTCGATACTCCGTTGTTGTACCCTGATATTCTACTGATTCGACAGTTGCCCTGAAATTGAAAGGCTCGCTGGCTGTTGTTAATCGAACATGCTCCGGCCGGACAGCAACGAGAACCTCTCTCCCGGGCAGAAAACTGGCGCTCGTTTCGACACCGAATCGAAGCTTTTCATTCACAACCACCTCTGCAATTCCGGACTCGAGCTTCGAGACTCTTGCCCGAAGGACAGTCGCGTTTCCAAGGAACGAGGCGACAAATACGTGCGCAGGCTTGGTGTAAAGCTCTTTTGGCGTCCCGACTTGGACAACTTGGCCGCTATGGAGAACAGCGATGCGATCTGAAAGCCCGAGAGCCTCACTTTGATCGTGCGTAACGTAGATCGTGGTAATGCCTGTCGCTAATTGCAGACGCTTGATCTGCGTGCGCGTGTCACCTCTCAACGTGATATCGAGATTACTCAGGGGTTCGTCCATCAGGAGAATCTTTGGACGAACCACAATAGCACGCGCAAGTGCCACACGCTGTTGCTCCCCCCCGCTGAGATCCTGGATTGCCGCGTTGATCTTGTGCTCGAGCTGAACGAGCGAAAGAGCTTCCAAGACCCGCGTCTTGATCTCAGGAGATGGAACACGCTTTGCTTCCAAGCCAAAAGCGATATTCTTAGACACCGTCATGTGCGGAAAAAGAGCATAGTTCTGAAAGACCATGACGGTGTCGCGTCTCTGAGGCGTAAACGAAGTCACGTCCACGTCATCGATGAAGACTCGACCACTCGTCGGGAATTCAAGGCCTGCGATGATGCGGAGCAGTGTAGTCTTGCCACAGCCACTGGGGCCGAGGAAAGAAAAGAATTCCCCGGACTGAATCTCGAGGGACACATCTTTGACCGCGCTCGAGTCGCCAAATCTTTTTGTGATGCGAGCTAGCGTCAGCTTAGACACGACGGACCTTTGTCATTTGGTTTGTCATCGGCTCTCCCCCACGTACTCCGTTCCTCTTCCTTTTATCTTCTCATCCCAATACCGCAACCACTCCTGCTCATGTTCGAGGACAAACGACCAATCCACGTCGAGCGCTGTAATCTTCTCTCGCGTCATCCATGATGGTAACGCACTCTGATCTAGGTCCTTTCGAGTCGGGATGCGGTAAAAACTCTTCGCCTGAAGAATCATACTCGGTTTGCTTGTGACAAATTCATAGAAGTCTTCTGCAAGCTCCTTGCTCTTGGTGCCTTTCACGATTCCAATCCCTTCTGTTAAGACAACGGTGCCGCTTTTCGGGATGACATAGCCGAACGGATACCCGTTCTGCGTTTCCTGGAGGACGATGTCTGGCATATCCCAAATCGTGACCTCTCCTTCGCCGCGAGCGAGTCCAAGGTAGAGTTGCGTAGGATCCGCGGTGTAGCTCTTCGTGTTGGCATCGAGTCTTAACAGCCATGAATACCCTTCGTCTGGCTTGCCAGTTCGCGCAAACGATCCTGCGATTATCGACGTGAAGACACCACGCATCGTGCCTGACGCCAGAGGATAGCGAACAAGAATCTCGTCTCTCCATTTTTGATTGAGGAGGTCATTCCAATCTTGCGGCGCATCCTCTTTCTTGAGGAGATGACTGTTGTATGCTATGACTTCCGGCGTCAAGAATGTCCCGTACCAAAACCCACCTTTGCTCTTGCACGGCGGGTCAACTGCGCTATCCCATGATGGCGTGTAAGGTTCAAGGAGGGATTCCTTCTCCGCTCTTAGGAACATCGTCGATGGCCCTCCCCACCAAAGATCAGCTTGCGGATTGTCTTTTTCAGTGCGAATGCGATCATACACGTCCTGCGAGCCCATGTCAATCCACTGGACGTCGACGTCAGGATGGCGCTGTTCATACTGCTTTTGGAATTCGCTGAGCATCTCCTTGCCATGCGGAGAATAGATGATGAGCTTCCTCGTCACGCCCTTCCGACCACAACCAACGAGAAGTGGAATAACAGCGATCGCAAGAGCTAAAGGAAGGAATCTGCTACTGACTATTCGCACCGTGCGACTGAAATAAGGGAAGGCAAATCATGTTTGCAAGATTTCGCAGTGCGCCCGGGTGTGCTTCCTTCCACTGCCGATACCAAACGTAAGACGTGTAGATGTACGTTCCTTTTCCATAGTGAGCAACGAGGTATCCACCCGTTAGCGGTTTTTCGTCAGGATCATTACATGAAAGCAGCTCTAGATAATCCTTGGAGTATTCAGTTGGAAAGTACAGCCCTCTCTCCTGAACCCACCCATCCCAGTCGGACGTGGAGATCTTGTTAGGAAAGCTGAACAGAGGATGGTCTGGAACAAGAACGCGAATTGGTGCAGTCTCGTCGACCACACGGAGACGGGAGATCTTCAATGGATACGGCGCGTACTCCGATTTCCATTCAAAGTCCTTCTGATACATGACAATCAGGTTCCCGCCGTTCTTGACGTATTCAAGAAGTCGAGCGTTATTCCTCTTGAGATCATTGCGAACGAGATAGGCACGGATGTCGACGATCACAGAAGCATAATTCTGGAGATCGCTCTGCAGGTCTTTCTCATCGAGTAACTTGAATTTTGTTCCCAATTCCTGCAACGCACTCTCAATGGTGTTGTCATAACTCTTGATGACTCCCACAGTGAGGTCCTGCGCTACCTGAACGCCGAATTTCCGCACAGTAACAGTGTCCGTAGCGCCGTGAGCGTGCATCACGATCCGGTAGTCCCCGTCCGGAGAGTTCTGATCGGGGTAAACAGTCAGCTTTCCCGTGGCATCTCCATCCTCCTTGTCAATGATGAAGTCGGCCGATGTTGAGGTCCATCCCTTCGGAAGATCAAGCCCGATCCGACCTGCAGTCTTGTTGTTGAAGTAATTATGAACGGTGAATTGGAACTCGTTTCCTCGCTCTTTGTAGCGGCAGGCTTTCGGTTCCACCGTCAAAGTCTGCTGAGGAGCTATGGAGATAGTCACAGGTACACCGATTGAGAACCTTGAGATGTCTGTGAAGGTCACTTCGATCTTCAACGGAGAAGATGACCGGTAAGTCCGATAAAGGCCCTCTGCGAGGGGAACCGTTGGTGTTGCCGACAGGGGAACGCCCAAGGTGAACTCATCTCCATTCTTCTCGACAAACCAACCCTGTGGCGCGTCGATATTGAAAGACATTCGATGGTCCCACCCTGTCGGCGAGACGTCGCCGATTTTGACGGAGAATCGTTCTCCCGGAACAACAATGGAGTCCGACACTTCGGGATGGATCGAGAGACCAAGAACACTGCCCACCAAGCGCTGCAGAGCCTGATCCCAGATGCCTACCGTGCGACATCGGAGTGGGGAAACAGATCTTGAACATGAATTCGATTCCATGGTCGCTTCCACGTGGCGGTACAGCATCATGCTTGAATCTTCGAGGGTGGCATGGACCTGATCGAGGAAATGCTCCCTCTCACTTTCGTCAGTGGGAAGGACCGATGGTACGAGGTTGTGCAGTTCCTCTCCCACTCCAGCCAACGCAGGATCATCACGGAGAGGTTCAATGCCTCCGAAGAGATTAGTGGAGTCGTTGGAGAATCTGCTGCTCGACCGAATCAGTCGATAATATGTCTTCGCTGAAGGCGAAAGCATTCGCATGAGTGCAAACCTGTCCATTCCCTGCGACTTGTGCATCGAGAGGGCCGAAAGAGCCATCTCTTGGTACGATTGATGCCGGAGCGTGTCCCGCTCGCCGACGGCGTTCACGACATCGACAGGCTCACGTGTGGCAGTCCATGACCTCCAGAAAAGCTTCTTTGGCTGCCACAGATCCACTCCATCCTCTCGAAGTTGCTCGGGTGCAAAGGTCGGGTCTGCCGCTGCATCGAATGCTTCAGTAGCAGTGATCGCGACTACCTGATGGTTTCCGTGTCCATCGATTGTGTTGTGGTTGGTGATGATAACGTCGGGCTTGAGTTTCCTGATAATGTAGACAAGCCGCTCAAGCACCGTCCGCCGCCCGCCCCATTCCTTGAAAGTCTCCGTTGCAGTCTTGGAGAACCCGAAGTCTATGAAATTGAGGAAATAGACTTCACTCCCGAGAACGCTCGCTGCTTCTTCTGTCTCATGAGTTCTTATCACGCCAAGATCTTTGTAGAGTTCAGGACCGATTTCATTCTGTCCCCCTTCACCTCGAGTGAAGAAGACCGAGTATGTCTTGACTCCATACTTCATCCTGTAATATGCGAGTGTTGCTCCATCCTCATCGTCCGGATGAGCTGACAGCGCAAGAAGCACCGAGACGTTGGAAAGATCGAGTGACAACTGTGAAAGCTCCACGTTCGGCTGGGCGAGCACTGGCCGCACGATCAGCAATGAGAGACTCAGAAACAGAAAGGAGCTGTGGCCTTTGAGCGTGCAATTCATGAGAGATAGGGTCTAAGTCTTGATTCAGAGAGACTCCCAGCACGAAGGAGTTTCGGCGTGGAGCCGGTGACATCTACAATCGTAGATGGCAGAGCAGATTGAACGTCCCCAGCATCGACGATGAGATCAACAGCGGATTCAAAGGTCTCTGCAATCCCTTTGATCGAGATTGACTGATCTTCTCCAGAGATGTTCGCGCTCGTCGAGGTGATCGGCCGGTTACATACCTTGAGAACTTCGAGACAAAATGGGTGCTGAGGGCAGCGGATCCCAATTGTGCCTGACCCTCCTGTGAGTCCTTGCGGCAGAGAGGCGGAAGCTCTGAACACCAACGTGAGCGGGCCCGGCCAGAATTCATCAATGAGCGCCTTCGCGGGGTCTGGAATGCTGTCCACGAGCCCAGCAACCATTTGAAGAGAATTCACCAAAATCAATATCGGCCTGGCAGGATCTCGCTTCTTCGCACGAAAGACTCTCTCTACTGCGTCCGAGTTACAGGCATCAGCACCGATGCCATAAATAGTGTCGGTCGGATAGACAATCACTCGTCCATGGATAATCTCATGAGCGACAGTGCATACGGCGTCAAAGTCAGGGTTGGATGGATCAATCTTCAGAATTCTCGCCATTTCTCAGGCCACCATCTCTCGCACTTTATTAAACACCGCGCTGGCCGAAATGTTCACCATGCAGTCAAAAGTTTTTATCGGGCATCGCTGGCTCCCGTGCACGCTGCAGGGACGACATGGGAGACCCTTCGCCTCCAATATCGCACTATGGTTTCCGAATGGGGAAAAGCCGAACTCGGGCACTGTCGACCCAAAAATCGCCAGGACAGGCGTTCTCATGGCGACAGCCAAATGCATCGGGGCACTGTCATTCGATACAAGTGCTCTGCAGCGACGGATCAATTCTGCAGACTGGATGACCGACAAGCGTCCGGCAGAAATCGCGACACGGTCTGATGCAATCCCACCCTTGATCTCCCGACAAAGCTGTTCATCCTCTTTCCCTCCGATCAGAACTGAAGAAAAGCCTTCCAGACTGAGAGTCTTCGTGATTTCCGCAAAGCTCTCCTTCGGCCATCGCTTCGTTTGCCATACTGAACCTGGGGCAATCCCGATCAAGGCAGAAGAATTCGGCAATCCCGAGTTCTCCAGAAACGCATCCACTGCCTGAACGTCTGCAAGAGTTGGAAAAAGATTCGGCAGCTCCTTTCCTGCCCATTGAATTCCGAGAGGGCGCAGGAGACTTAGATTCCTCTCGACTTCGTGCACCGACGGGTCGTATCGAACCGTTTGGGTCATCAAGAACCAACCGGCGCTTCGGTCAAACCCAATTCGGGAGTGGATTCTCCCCAACCAAGGGAGCACTGCGCTACGTATCGAGCGATGAGGAATAAGAGCGACATCATACTTTGCCTCCGCAATCAAATGAGCGAACCTCCTCAACCCCGCAAGGCCGCTGTCCTTCCCTCTCTTGTCAATAATATGGACATGGTGAATCGCTGGATGAGTGGAGAAGAGCTCTGACGTACGAGGAATTGCTAGGACATCGACAGACGCGTCCACATCAGCCTTCTTTAACACCTGGACAAGAGGAAGCGTAAGGACCGCATCGCCAATGAACGCAGTCTGAATGACGAGGCAACTCTTCATAGATGATGCACTTCCTCGGTGGGCTCGACCTCCGATGTGCGGGCGGTCGACACGCCAGCGAATACCGAACCCGTCGAGGCCAGTTCCGTCGCAGGCGCCTTATCAACATGTTTCCATCGCCGATGCATCCAAAGCCACTGATCGGGATACATGCGAACGTACTTCTCGAGGAGGGCGACGTGCCGTCTTGTTAACTCTGCGACATTCTCATCGTTGTACTCCTTGAGGTCATCTGTTCGGACTTCCACAAAGATGAGTTCGTATTTCCCCTTCTCTTTGCGAATCAGCAGTCCCATTACAATCGGGGCACCGGTACGCAGACTGAAGATCGCCGGCCCCTGATGCGTTGCTGCGGGGCGACCAAAATAAGGGACAAAGAGACCTTCCATCGGGGCGCTCTGGTCTGCAAGCATCGCCACCGTTTTGCCCTGAGACAGTTGCCTGAGAACCTCACGGACGGATGATTCCATCGGGACAATGGAATTCCCCCAGATGCATCGATATCCGTTAATCACCTTATCTACAAGTCTGTTCCTCTGGTTCTGGACAATGATCGTTGCAGGGTAACCAGTGAAATGTGCCGCCGCGAGGGCGGTGAGTTCCCAATTGCCGAAATGTCCGGATATGTAAACGATGCCCTTTCCCCTCGAATACATCTTCTCAGCGAGATCGACATCCAGCACGCGAACGAATTTCCTCAAACGCTCCGGAGTCAATCTTGGAAACCAGAGGAGCTCTGAGATGCTTATCGCGTAGTTTCGGAACGCACCAAGGGCGATCCTCTTGATCTCGTCCCGATTTTTCTCAGGGAATGCGTGGGTCAGGTTGTCAATTGCGATGGTGCGCCTCCGCCATGCGATGAGATAGGCGAGCGATCCAACATTGTCGCCAAATGACTGGGCGAGTCGGAGGGGCATCAAACGGACAAGAAAACCAAAGAAGCTAAAGAGGATAAACTCGAGGTGATCAGTCACTGACAATCCCGTCTGTTTTCCCAAAATTAGCAAAAAAAGACGGGATTGTCAATCAGAGACAGCGCGCGGTTTCTTCAGGTAACACGACCTGCGGTAGAGGTCTGAACTGACGGGGATTATGGTGGTGGCGGGTGACTGAAAGAAATCACTTTGTAGCTCGGACACCCACGCTCCTAAATCAAGAAGCCTCGATCATTCCGACTCTTGGATCATCCTTCCAAACGAATGAGCCCGATTCGTTGGCTCCCGGATCGGGCTTTGGATTCACTGCTCTGGAGTTCCCTGACTCTCTAACTCTTTCGACACTCTCTCTTTCTCTCCTTCTAACTCTTTGATCGCATGCTCGATCTGCGCGAGCTTATCTTCTGCGGCCTTGACGAGGGCACTCTTTGGATAACGGGTAGTGAGTTCCTGCAAAACCGACTTCGCCTGCCCCAGATGCTCAAGTCTTTTCTGCAAGATTCCCTTGTACCACAGCAGGAAACCGCTCAGCTCAGACTTGGAGTGGATACTATCGGATACGGCTACTCCTTGCGAAATCAATTTCGCCTGCTCGAGTTGATCAAGTCCTTCATGCGAAATCCCCTTGTACCACAGCAAGAGATCGCGTTGCTCAAAGCCGGGGTATGCGGAATCGGTTTCCGCAAGCTGTTGAAGCGCTGATTTATACTCACCCAGCTCAGCAAGGCAATACCCCACACGAAAGGAGGCCTGCTGGCCGAACCAATCTGCCGGATATTGCTCCGCCACTTTCTGAAAGGCTTCCTTCGCCTTTCTGTAGTCTCCCCGGTTAACATGCACATACCCGGTCTCGTGCCCCGCCCGTGCTGCTACTGAGTTATCCATGCTCGCAGCCTTCTGGTATTCGGCAACCGCCGTTTCGATCTGGTTGTTCACGGAGTATAACCAACCTATCTCAAGCTGCGCTTCGTTTCGGCGACTCTGATCTTTCGATTCAGCGACTATCTTCCTTAACGGTTCAATCGCCCGGTCATACTGCTTGGCGCGCTTGTAGGTGTCTGCGATGAGCTTGAGCGCATCATCGCGATATAAGGAGTTCGGATGCTTCTCCACAATGCTGTTTAGCTCCCCGAGCGCAAGGTCGCTCCGCTCCAGGGCATAGTATGCTCTCCCCAGATAATACTGCTGCCCATCACTCCAGTGACCTTTTGAATAGGCAGCAAGCGCCCTCTTCGCTTCAGTAATTGCCTCCTCGAAATGATTCGTTCGAGCGAGAGTCGAGGTCAGGTAATAGGCTGCTTCTTCACTGTAGCTGCCTGTCGGATAGTCCCGAACAACCTTCCTCAGATCTTCAAGCGCTGCGTTGTAGGCCCGGTTGTCATATTTCAGCTTTGCGATGGCCAGATAAGCCTCGGCTGCCTTTGCACTTCTCGGATCTTGCCGGATCGCACTGAGAAACGGCTGGAGCTGGCTGCTATCTATTGGCGCTTCGATCACGATGCCCACTGATCCGGGCGTTGTTCTGCCGGTTACTTGCCCCGTTAACGGGGCCTGCTGAGCGATCAACCCATGATGGGCCGCAATGCAAATTGCTATGCCTAGCAGAATTCGTTTTCCCGCTAGCCGGGATTTCACTTGGTTCAACATGGTCGCCTCCTGTCATTAACGTACCAAGAGCATTTTCCGTGTTTGGACGAAGCTTGGCGTTACGAGTCGATAGAAGTAAACGCCGGAGGGGACAAACTCATTGCCGTCGTTTGTCCCGTCCCAAAAGACCGCATGCGATCCCGCGGCTTTCTCGGCCCGAACCAGCGTTCGCACCATGCGTCCCAACGGATCGTATATCTCCAAAAGAACCGAGCCTCCTTGCGGCAGATCGTACTGAATGACCGTCGAAGGATTAAACGGATTGGGGTAGTTTTGCTTTAGCGCGAACTCCGTCGGCACCGTTGCGGTCTCTGCTGTTTTGCCCATCGAATTCTCCTCTACTAGATTGCCGGCAATTGAGCCATTCACAACGGTTTTCCCTGAGACACCTTCGGGACTTAGCTTCACGGAGATGGTCCCAAGCACCTTGTCCTGGGCAAGTAATTGAAGCGTGACGGCCTCGGTAAGCGTCCCGCCTATGGGGGGATTGATCTGAAAAGGGAGTTCAATCAAGGAAGCACAGTTTGAGTCGAGGTCGAATTGCTCCCCCCCTTGCCCTGCAAACCATTGCGGCTGGCTCTCTGCAAATCTGATGGTGAGTCCTGAGAGCGGCGTTTGAGTGCGATTGGACACCACCACCCGCATCATGTTCTCTCCTGCTTTTGCCGGATACTTGTCTTCTGGGGATTGTGCTTGGACAAGGGTGTACAGCACCAGGATGAGTGCTGAGTTGACTAAAACTCTTCGTACCTTCATGGGCAACCTCCTTTGAGCCGGAGGCTCATCCTCCAAACAGATGGCGGACAGGTCAGCCTCAGGCTGAAATATCATTCCGTTCATTTGAACTCACACGAACCATAACAAGGCGATGGTCATCGAGCTTTCGCCGCCCGAGTACACCGCAGTGACACCATACTCATACCATTCACACCCTTCCCAGGTTGGACAATGTTGCCAACTAGTGGATGTAACGCCGCTGGCAACTTGCTCCCACGACCCTCCGCACGTATTGTGCCGGTAGATGTTGTAGTAGAGTGGGGGCGGTGATGGCGCAGTCCAGTTGAGAACAGCACATCCATTAAATATTGTGTACAGCCCGCTTGGCGGATTCAACTGAACTTGGGCGAACGACGCGTAGAGAGTTATGGGTAAGTAAATCTGCAATGCAGGTCTGTATGTTTGTGTATAGCCATCTTGCCAACTGACAAAGTAATAGCCGGAATTCGCAGTTGCACTCCATCCACCAACTACAGTGTTCTCATTGTACCAGCCGCTCGCGGTTCCGCTCACATACCCGCCCGCGTTCCAACTGACTGAAAGGTAGTTTTCCGCTTGCCAACCCGCGATTGCAGTCTTTGGCCCGTTCATAATAATAGGGTTTGATTGAGCGTAGTTTGATCCGCTTGCATCACCCCACCAGCTAGTGAATCCGTAACGCATACCGGTTCCCCCTGACACCGGATTTGAAGTCAAGCCAGCGTACGCTGTTGAGCCGGCGTCGTACCAACCCTGGCCAGTTGTTGTGCCCAAGTAACTGATCACAGTCAGATAGTACTGCGTCTTGCAGTTGGCAGTGACGGACTTCGGACCGTCCATCGTCAGGTTCACGCAACTGCTCGTCCCGCCCACATCGCCACTCCAGTTTGTAAACACATATCGAATTCCCGTTCCTCCTGAGACGGTTGTGGACGTTACGCATGCCGTCGCTGTCTGCCCAGCATTATACAAGCCTGAACCCGACGTCGGCAGACCGCAAGGACTGTTCACCGTCAGATAGTACTGCGGCAGTGGCTCTGTCGTGAAGGACCACCTGGATGACCAGTTACTCGTGCCACCTACTCCCGTCGCATTGACGTGCCAATAGTAGGTGGTGTTGTTCGCAAGGCCACTGACGGCGTATGAGGTTGTGGTAATTCCTGTCTGGTTCACAATCGCTGTCGAGAAAGACGTATCGGTTGACACCTGAACACCGTAGGACGTCGCCCCACTCGAAGAGTTCCAGCTAAGTGTCAGAGAAGTGGAAGCACCTGTTGAACCGTTGGAAGGAGAGACCAAGACAGGGGCTGCAGGAGGCAACAAGACCGAGATTGCATCAGACAACACAGATTCTTTCCCCTGTGTGTCACGAGCTTTGATTGCGTAGACAACCGTTTGGGCGTTTGGCGTGACAGGATCAGAAGCGGGTGGATGAGCCACCGTCTGGACCAACGGGCCGTCACGGTAAATGCGGTATTGGCTGATATCTGGTTCTCCATTTGGTCTCCAGGTGAGATTGACTAGACCGTTGCCTGCGTAGGCGCCCTTCAAGTTTTGAGGTTTGGATGGAGACAGATCCTCTGGACTGGAAACCCGGATGCTGAGAGTGTGTGCTTGCGTCGTCGAATTGAAGCCTGTTACCTCCACACCAATAGTAGTCTGGCTCCAGGTACTTGATTGCTCATTCCAGCTATGGCTCCCCGGGTTTGACCAAGGATTGACCACATATCCGACATCGAATACATCAAACCTGTCACCTGTGTAATCTGATGCATCCGTCATTGCATCTCTGTAGTTTGTGGCGTTAGGGTACCATCTATCATTCCCTGCGTATTCTGCCAGCCAGATTTCGCCGGGCCCTTTGTTTGGAAAATAAATACTCTCTCGTTCGTCATATCCATTCACAAAATCAGCAGAGTCCTTGTCAATCACGTCATCTGACTTGGTCTGAGTCTCTCCACCCTGAATGAATTTCCAGACAAAGCGCCCATCAGCGCACCGAATCTGCCCTTCCGTCGAGGAAAGTTCGGAGTTTTCATAGATGATATGATAGATTATGATACCTGACGACAAAACCGCGTGAGAGAGGTTGTACGGGGAATAACGGGTCTCGAAGTTGCTTATCCAGCGCCGATTCTCGATCAGAAAGTACTGATTTGTACCAGAGATTGGTATCTTCAGTAACCTGTCTTTGGTAGTGTCAGTAGTGGTTGCCAAATCATAGAGCATGACATTGTCAATGTTTGACGTATAAGGCTTCGGAGTTAACCACCCGAGTCGGTATTTTTCATAGGCGAGGTAGTGGCCGAAGCAGTTACCAGCGTTTCCCGAATATCCAGAAAAATTGCCGTTCCCTCGTCTTGTTGCAATTGTCCCTTCACCGAGATGATTAAGACCAAAGAAATAGTGCGTCATCTCATGCGCCATCGTGCCCACCAGAGTTGGGACACCAGTCGGGGCACTGGGGTCATAAATGTATCGTGGTGTATACATGTTTGGACCAAACAATGTGATGCCCGATGAAGTCATGTCCATATTGTCAGCAGTGTGATAAATCGTGACGCCATCCAACGTGAGACTGCCACCTTCCAGTTGAAAATCGGCGGCGGCTCTGCCAAACCGTGTGCTGACATCATGATAGTTCCTTGTGATCATCCAAATCATATCAATCTTCCCATCTCCATTTTCTGAATAGGTGTGATTGTATTCAGAAGGGTCGCCCCACTTATCATAACGAGCAAAGTTCAGGTTGTAGGGAGCACCGTCCAGTTTTAACAGAATTTCTCTATTCAAGTGGCCCCTAACCGCATCGTCATTAGTTGAATAATTGTGATAGTAGGATTCGTTGTTATCGGTTGTGACGTAATAGACGTCGCCGATGAGCTTAAGTTTGCCGTAGGAGTTTTCGTAAAAGTAGGTACTGAGGTTCTTCGCGTCGGTGGAGCCAATGGTTGACACAGAACTGTCAACGAAATTCGCAGCCCAATATGGCAGGGCGTTCGTATCGGGCCATGCCGAAGTGGTCTCGTTGTCACCTTTGAATCGAACGAAGACTACGAGTACTCTGAGCACACCAGTGCTTGTGCGGTATCTTCCGCCTATAATTATTTGTTCCACCCCCTGACTCCCGCCGGTTGTCATAGAGCAGACAAGCTCCTGTCCACGTGCGGATGTTGCGAGGAAGAGTGAGATGAGGAGGACAAGCACGCTTGCTCGGAAAAGGATTCTTGTTCTCATAAATCACCTCCGAGAATTTCGTTGAGCTATTTACAGGCTACCTCAGCAGCAACAGCTTTTTCGTTTCCACAAACTGCTGGCCCGCGCCAGTTGCGTGTAAGCGGTAGAAGTACACTCCACTGGCTAAGCCTCTTCCATCGAACGAAACGCCATAGCTCCCCGCTTCCTGAAACTCTTCAATCAACGTCCTAACCTCCTGTCCAAGAATGTTCAAAACCTTCAGAACTACCTTGCTTCTCCGAGGAAGGGCATATTGGATTTGTGTCGATGGATTAAAGGGATTCGGGAAATTCTGACTCAAAGAGAATTCCCTTGGAAGCTCTTGATCGTTCTCCACACTGACAATCGTCCCATGTTTCACTCCATTGATAATAGCTCCCGTGAGTCGGATCGATTGGGCCTCGTATTGCTCATAGTATATTCCAATGCCTCTTGCTAGAAGGAAAGTGAACATCCAGGCCGTATCGCTTCCCGCTACTCCAGCCTCATCAAAATACATAACGTCACGCCATTCACCGAAGATTGGCTCGGGATAGATGGCACTCAGCTTCAAAACGTTGTGCGGGAAGAGTGTCACTGAGGGATCCCTACAGATATCCCAGACGGCTCCTTCGCTCTCGCCGAGTCGGTAAAAATTGGCCTCATCGCGACTATCGCCACATGAGTCCCCGAAAAATGTCTGAACCCTAAATAGACTATCGATACGAACCAACCCTGAAAAGTTCGTCCGAGGTCCAGCATAACCGCTGCCTCGGAAGTGGAAATATCGATGTCCATTTGGAAGAATTGTATCACCGACGATCTCGTCGGTGCCAAGTAGGCCCTGTTCGTTTCTCCATTGCCAGAGATCACCGATGTGAAGAGGGTAAAACTCCAAGCGTGTCGAGTCAATCTGCGGGTAAGCAGTGTTAGAAAATAACAACGACAACCAAGCCGCTACTAGCAACGGAACTATCCTTGAAGGTTTATCTTCCTGAGTCATAAATCATCTCCAGTCTGAACACATCGTGAACAGTAGAGCAAGCACCTTCCTCCCGAACTACCTCAACAGCAACAGCTTCTTGATTCCCACAAACTGCTGGCCTCCGCCAGTTGCTTGTAGGCGGTAGAAGCACACACCACTGGCTAATCCTCTTGCATCGAACGAAACGGTATAGCTCCCCGCTTCCTGCACATCTTCCACCAGTGTTCTTATCTCCCGCCCAAGCACATCGAAAATCTTCAGAACTACTTTACTCCTGGAGGGAAGAGCATACTTGATTTGTGTTGATGGATTGAAGGGATTCGGATAATTCTGGTGAAGCTCGAAGCCGCGAGGGATCGACCGTTCGTAATTACCATCAACAGATGTCACTAAGTAAGTTGTATCCCCATATAAAACCCCATTGACCACGGCGCCTTTGAGAGAGTACAAGAAACCGCCCTCTGTAGCGAACCTCTGAACCAATCCGAAGCCTTTTGCCAAAATGTCCCCGTACCTGCTCAATCCTATTGTATCACTTGAATCTTGGGCTAAGTAATAGCGGATTTGCATAAACGTTGTATTTGCGCCAAAGAGCACACCTTCATAGATCTCTTTCACTCTTGCCATTTCATAGCCTCCGCTTTTATACGCTTTCATTACCCACTGGTCTCCTGGCTGAGCATTGAATCGATACACCGAAACACACCCAAGTTCGCCTGAGGGGCCAATCACTTCGGCGGTGAGGGTGTCCAACGTGTATTCAGAAAAAGAACCCACTGTCACCGGCTTGATGAATCTGAACTGTTGTGTTAGGTGTATCTTCCCGTCCACTGAAACCGAGTCTTTGGTATTGAAATTTTGAGCGGTGTCAACCCTGATACCATCGTAGACAAGGTATTCCCACATGTCCCCAGTTTTGAACGGGAAGTATGACCAACCGAGCGAATCGGTTTGTGCGAAACTGGTTGTATAAACTGTTGTGATCGAAATCAGCAAGAGAAAAATTTTTGCCGTTCTCATTTCATTGACCTTAAAATTAACCGGGTAATTCTCCTTTGAAAGCCGTTAGAAGACCTTCTCGTCCTTCGATGACATCTCTTGCCGGAGATTATTGAGGGCAGAAGCCTTGGGGGCTTTCTGTGTTTTCAATAGCTTCAGATTTTGGGTGGTGCTCTATCTTTTTTCATTGTTCAGTGGTGCATTGTATTTGATTCTATCTGAGCAAAATCATCTTTTTGACTTCAGCAGAATTTCCTGCCATCAAGCGGTAAAGATAAATACCAGTTTGTAGATCTGGAGCATCAAATACAACTTTGTGAATGCCTGCTTCATTAAAGCCATCAACGAGTGTTCTCACCTCTCTCCCTAGTATATCGTACACAACAAGTCTGACGAATGTCCTCTCCGAAAGCAAATATCTTATTGTTGTAGACGGATTAAAGGGATTCGGATAATTCTGATGAAGCTCGAAATTCTTAGGAAAATCACCTGCGTAATGTTCATCCACCGAGGTAACGATGCCGAAAGTATCCTTTCCAATGATACATCCTCGCAGGTACATTACATCGTATGGCTCTTGCCATCTGTATATGAGACCAAACCCACTTGCGAGCCAATGTTCCTCCAAGGAACCGAGGCCGCAAGGGTTCCCTGGAGAGTACCTGAAAACTTTCACAACAGTAGGTCGAGAGAAGACAATTGCCCAACCGACTCTTGCCACCCATGCCCAACGCGATAGTCCAGTCTGATTTTCCCACGCCTCACAGGAATCAGCTGCTAATTTGTATTGCAGGTAATTCAACAACGGGTTCTGTGGCTGCCAGAATACGCTGTAAGATGTGTCGATTCTGTACTCCGGAGTTGACTGGTTATTGAAGAAAAGGTTATGGCTTCCGTCCGCTCCAATTGAGTCACGTGTCAATGCCATAGAGACGATTCGACCAGCGATATAGGGCGGAGATAGATACTGGTATACCCACGTGTCCCCAACATGATATGGGAAAAAACTTTCGGGAGTTTGCGCAAGAGCAACTGGACCGTTCAGAAGCACCACCCAACTACTTACCCAGAAGCCAATTACCAACAACTGCGGTGCTACAGTTGACTTGACAAAGACACTTCTCAGATGGAGGGCCGACGCTACAAGTCCCCGTGGTCGCGTATTTGGGCTTTGTGTGCGAGACAGACTGGCCAGCTGATGTGAAAGGATCGTCTGATGTTCAAGCATGACGTCCTCCGAAGGAGTCTGGCGAAGCCATCGCTTCATGGTCTTCGGGACTCGGTATGGATGAGCTTGTGAGGTAGGTGAGTCAGTTGCGAATATAAAACATTAAGCAGGAAATGTCAAACGTTTGAAAAAATTTTTCTGCGGCAAGCCATCGCAAATCAAGAATGCCTTCGAATGTAACACATTGCCTTTCCCACCTCTCGGAAACCAGAACCGAAGTGGAGAGACAGTGCAAACACAGCGGGCTTCACCAGGATTGAATGCTCGCTAAATCAAAAAGCCCGACCCCAACTCAACGGGACCGGGCTGGCTATATGTCCACCCGCCAATTGATCATCAAAGTCTCCCGACCTTGATGAATTCAAGTCACCAGCTCACTTGTCGAGATCGGGAGATCTCGACGATCGAATCAATGAATCAAAAGGCAGAAGAACGGCTCAACTTCCTTGTGCAGCGCCC
>JBAWAH010000039.1:0-78028 GCA_049589195.1 Bacteroidota bacterium
TCTCTTGGTTCACATCCTGTTCGTTTTTCACATTTGGCTCTTGGATGTCGCTGAATTTCGCATCTGTCACGTTCCCATAAAATCCAGACCTGGGTATCGCTCGCATGCGTTGTCCCCCCGAGCTCCACATAGACCGCGCACGGTTGAGAACTCCCTCAAACGGGAGCCGACGGGTGTCAATTAACAAGTAAATGTAGCCGACTGCAGCGCCTCCGAGATGGGCAAAGTGAGCCACGCCATCACTGGTCCCGGTCACACCCGAGAAGACCTCGAGGAGAATGTAGACCGCCACAAAATACTTGGATTTGATCGGAACGAAAAGCGGGAAAAGGAAGATATACCGGTCGGGAAACATCAAACCGAATGCGAGAAGCACACCATAGATCGCACCCGAAGCCCCGACCGTTGGCCCGGTCGCTCCAAAGAGTGGGGCAATGAAGAGATTCGATAGGGCAGCGCCAACGCCACAGATGAGGTAATAGAGAAAAAACTTTCGGGACCCCCACGTGTTTTCAACCTCCATCCCGAACATCCACAGCGCAAACATATTGAAGAAGAGGTGCATGAATCCGCCGTGGATAAACATGTACGTAAACAACTGCCATGGATAGAAATCACTCCCGAGAGGAAAAAGTGCAAACAGACTATTGAAGACGTACGTGAGCGAGACTCCACGAATGTGGACAGATCCGAAGAAGAGAAAGAATAGATACACCCCGACATTCGCGATCAGCAGCCCTTTGATGACGGGTGGGAAGAATTGGAATCCACCGAAGAAGGACGGTCTGTAAAACCGCCTTGCGTCATAAGCACTCGACCAGGTATTGCGTCCGTTCGGCATCAGATCCGAATCATCTCCATGTTCTTCTCTAAGAAACGCAAAATCTTGACAATCTGCAAATCAGGCGTCCTGAGTCTCTACGAACCCTTTTCGCTCAACGCAGCGACGCCAGGAAGCACCTTCCCCTCAAGAAACTCCAGCGAAGCACCACCCCCCGTCGACACGTGGGAAACAGCCTTTTCCAGACCGATCGCTGCGATGGCCGCTGCGGAGTCTCCCCCACCAACAATCGTCACAGTCCCACTCTTCGTCGCTTCTGCTAACGCTCGGGAAATCGCGTTCGTTCCTGCTGCAAATTTCTCAACCTCAAACACTCCCATTGGTCCGTTCCAGACAACGGTTTTTGCTTTCCTGATCTCCGAGACGAAGAGCTCGACAGTCTTGGGTCCGATATCGAGCCCGCGCCATCCCGCCTTCACTTGGCGAACATCCGACACTTGCATCGGCGCAGTGTTTTCGACGGCCTGCGCGACAACGCAGTCAACCGGCAGCAACAAGCGGACCCTCTTTTGTGAGGCAGAACTGAGGATAGACTTCGCAAGCTCTACCTTGTCGGCTTCGAGGAGTGAATCACCAATCTCCAGACCCTGCGCTTTGAAGAATGTGAACGCCATTCCACCACCGACGAGAAGTGCGTCAACCTTTCCCATCAAGTTCTGGATCACGTCAATCTTGCCGGAGATCTTCGCTCCGCCGAGAATGGCAATGTACGGCCGGGCTGGATTTCCCGTCGCTCTCCCGAGGTACTCCAGCTCTTTCATCATCAGGTAACCGGAAGCGCACTGCTTGATGAACTTTGTCACACCTTCAGTCGAGGCGTGCGCACGATGTGCAGAACCAAAGGCGTCGTTCACATACACATCGCCCAATTCCGCAAGCTGCTTGGCGAACGCTTCGTTGTTCTCCTCTTCTTCGGCATGGAAGCGAAGGTTCTCAAGAAGAAGGCACTCTCCATCTTTCAGTTGAGCGGCCATCTTCTGCGCCTCCGGCCCGACACAGTCTGAACAAAACTCTACCTTCTGATTGATGAGCGTCGAGAGGTGCCGAGCGACGGGCTCGAGACTGAATTCGGGTTTCCGTTTTCCTTTGGGTCGCCCGAGGTGGCTCATGAGTATTACTCGCCCGCCGTCAGCAAGAATCTTCTTGATTGTCGGCAGTGATTCGACGATCCGAGTGTCGTCGGAGATGTGCCCCTTGTCGTCAAAGGGGACATTGAAATCCACACGCACGAGGACGCGCTTCCCTTTTAGCTTGAGATCGTCTATAGTCAACTTGCTCATTGTCTTTTCTCCTTGAGATGAAAAAAAAGCTAACGGACATTTGCCGAGGGAGCCGCTTGCCGAGGAATCCTTCGGGCTGGACCGTTAGCCGTGATTCAGAAACAACGCAACTTCAACCAAGACCCTATGCGATCTTCTTCACCAGATCGATGACACGGCACGAATATCCCCACTCATTGTCGTACCAGGACAACACTTTGATGAGGTTGTCGACAACGATCGTCAATGGCCCGTCCACGATCGATGAATATGGATTGCCCTTGAAATCTGAAGAGACAAGCGGTTCCTCCGTATAAGCAAGATACCCCTTCAAGTACGTATTCGCTGCCTCCTTCATTGCAGCATTCACTTCCTCTTTCGTCGTCGACTTCTCAGCTTCGATGACAACGTCAACGAGCGACACGTTCGGAGTCGGAACGCGGATTGCTAAGCCGTCCATCTTGCCTTTGAGTGGCGGAAGGACAAGCCCAATTGCTTTTGCCGCTCCTGTCGAGGTCGGAATCATGTTGAGCGCTGCCGCACGAGCCCTTCGCAGATCTTTATGCGGCAAGTCGAGCAGCTTCTGGTCATTAGTGTAGGAGTGGATCGTCGTCATCAGCCCCTTCTTTACGCCGAATTTCTCGAGCAGCACCTTCATCACGGGTGCGAGACAGTTCGTGGTGCACGAAGCGTTGGAAATGACGTTGTGCTTCGCTGGATCATACACGCTGTCATTGACCCCGAGGACGATTGTGACGTCTGGAGTCTTTGCCGGAGCGCAAATAATGACTTTTTTCGCCCCATTCTTGAGGTGAACTCGTGACTCATCACCATCGGTGAAATGCTTCAAGCCCGTCGATTCGAGAACAATGTCGATGCCCAGGTCCTTCCAGGGAAGCTTTGTGTGATCCTTTTCGGTGAGAACTTTGAAAGCCTTCCCATTGACGCTAATCATATTATCCTTGACTTCGACGGTGGCTGCGAAGTTCCCGATTACAGAGTCGTACTTGAGAAGGTGAGCGAGCGTTTTCGCGTCGGTAATGTCATTTACCGCTACAAAATCGAGGTCACGGTCGTTGGCACCCGCACGGAATATGTTCCGACCGATGCGACCGAACCCGTTGATTCCAACTTTGATAGCCATGGCTGTTCACCAAGTCTTGTTGTTGAGAAATGAGGATTAAACGGAGAACATGAACAGAAGAACTGCAAAAAGGTAGCAAGATTTTCATGAAAAGTCAATGAAGAGAGGGGCTCGATGCTTTCTTAGCCAACAACTCCAATGGTGGGTCAGACATTCTTGTCTGACACGTTCGACAGGTCCCGCTTTTCGGGATCCCGAACAACGGGACAGGAATGCCTGTCCCACCGAAAGAGTTTTTCACACCAGGATACCATCAAGCGTTCACTTCGCGAGGGCGATTGCAGCAGCGTGGACACGATTCGCACCGGCATCATGCAACGCCTTGGCACAAGCGTTGATCGTTGAGCCTGTGGTGATCACATCGTCGACGAGGATGAAAGACTTGCCGGTGACCTCG
This sequence comes from Bacteroidota bacterium, assembly GCA_049589195.1. Taxonomy (GTDB): domain Bacteria; phylum Bacteroidota; class Ignavibacteria; order UBA10030; family JAHEZR01; genus JBAWAH01. The sequence goes on from JBAWAH010000039.1 coordinate 3,642, forward strand.
TCGCGTCTCTTTTCGTTGATCTCAAACGCGTCGCCGACGTTCTCCTTTCGTTCTTCGAGCGATAACTGAGTCTGTGAGACGGTGTACTTCCTCCGACGCAGGAGATCAGTTCGAACAGGGATTCCCGTCACTTCCTCAATCCCCTGGGAGATAAGCTCACTCTGGTTGTATCCTCTCTCACGTTTCTTCAGGGGATGCAATGGTACAGGAAGAAGAACATCGGCCTTCGGCAAATCGTCCGCTGCTTCGATCACCTCGCCGATCTTACGGCCAGCTTTGACTCCCAGAGACGTGTATCCCTGGTACTTAAGCCCGTGGATGATGGATTGGAGCTTGCCCTCCTTTTCGAAGTAGAATGGTGAGAAGAGTCTGGAGATCAGACCGTCGCCGGTCAGCTTTGCGAGGAATTGCTGGTACAAGTCATCCTCAGGATGCACACTCTCGATGCTTTGCCAGCAGCTTCCACAAACGAGGCGGTCATTCTCTTGAAGAGTGCCACCGCAGGCGAGACAGATGGGAGGATAAACAAACTGGAGGATCGGCTCGAGGATGGATCTAGCGATGTTCAAAGTTCGATGTGATAATCTACTTGGCGCGATTCATTCTTGCAGTCTTATGGGAAGCAGAGAAGATGGCAACAATCTCTTTCACTTCTTGTATCAAATCTATGACCTCTGTTTCATTGATTTTCTTCGCCTCGAGAAGCATCTCGAACCAGAACAACGTTTCATCTGCTTCTTCCTCAACAATCCCTAGATTGAAAATTATCAAATCGTAGTTACACCTTCTCCAGCCTTTCAATCTCATCCCTCAACTCAGCCGCCCGCTCGAATTCTAAGTCCTTCGCCGCCTTCGTCATCTCAGTGCGGAGTTCTTCGATCAAGTCCTGCTTCTGCTCCTTCGTCAGATAGCGCACAACCGAATCGGCGACAATCGAGACTCTCGCACGATGTCCGTGCTCTTCTCGTCCTGCTCGAACGTCGGCCACTGCGGTTGCAGCAAGGACCTCTTCCACTGTCTTGTAGATCGTCTTGGGCTTTATCCCATGCTCCTCGTTGTACTCTAACTGCTTCTGCCGCCGCCGGTTCGTCTCGTCGAGCATCCGCCGCATCGAGCCTGTGACCCTGTCAGCATATAGAATCACCTTCCCATTGATGTTCCGCGCAGTTCGACCTGCGATCTGGATCAGTGAACGCTCGGAGCGCAGAAAACCCTCCTTGTCTGCATCGAGGATTGCCACCATTGAAACTTCCGGCAAATCGAGCCCCTCACGGAGGAGGTTTACACCCACGAGGACGTCAAAGTCTCCGAGCCGGAGATCACGGAGGATCTCGACTCGCTCAAGTGCACCGATGTCAGAATGGATGTACCTCACTTTCACCTTGATATTGTCGAGATACTCGGACAGATCCTCTGCCATTCGCTTCGTCAGCGTCGTGACAAGGACTCGCTCGCGCTTCTGAGAGCGATCCCGGATTTCAGCAATGAGATCGTCAATCTGGTTTTTAATCGGCCTGACTTCGACCTCTGGGTCAACAAGCCCCGTCGGCCTGATGACCTGCTCGACGAAGACTCCCTTGCACTTCTGGAGTTCGTATGGGCCCGGGGTCGCACTGACAAAAATCACCTGGTTCACAAGCTGCTCCCACTCAGGGAACTTCAGCGGACGGTTGTCGAGAGCAGATGGAAGACGAAAGCCGAAGTCGACCAGGGTCTGCTTGCGCGACCGGTCACCCTCGAACATCCCTCCAATCTGAGGAACACTCACATGCGACTCGTCCACTACGAGAAGATAATCCTTTGGGAAGTAATCAAACAGGCAGTAGGGCCGCTCTCCCGGCTTTCGTCCACCGATATGCCGCGAGTAATTCTCGATGCCCGCACAGTAGCCGATCTCCCGCATCATCTCCATGTCGTACCGAGTACGCTGCTCGAGACGCTGGGCTTCAAGGAGCTTGTTCTGAGCCCTCAACTCGGCAAGACGCTCCTTGAGCTCAGCTTCGATATCGACCAACGCACGCTCGAGTGTCGGACGCGTTGTGACAAAGTGCTTGGCTGGATAAATGAACACGCTCTCAGCCGATCCAGTCATGGCCCCGGTGAGCTTATTGATGAGAGAGATTCGCTCGATCTCGTCCCCGAAGAATTCAATCCTGACAGCTTCCTCGTCTTCGTATGCTGGGATGATCTCTACAACATCTCCGCGGACTCGGAACGTGCCTCGGGTGAACTCAAAGTCGTTCCTGACATAATAGATGTCGATGAGCTGAGACAGAAGCTTATTTCGCTCAATCCTGTCCCCTTTTCGAACGAGCACAACCAGGCGGCGCCATTCTTCTGGAGAGCCGATACCGTAAATGCAACTCACAGACGCCACAACGATGACATTTTGATCGGCGCTGAGGAGTGCACTCGTTGCCTTCAGCCTCAGCCGGTCGATCTCGTCGTTGATCGAAGCATCCTTGGCAATGTATGTGTCCGTCTGCGGGACATATGCTTCTGGTTGATAATAATCATAGTATGAGATAAAGAACTCCACTCTGTCCTGCGGGAAGAAGGCTTTAAACTCTGCATACAGTTGTGCTGCCAAGGTCTTGTTGTGTGACATCACAAGCGTTGGCTTGTTCACCTTCGCGATGAGGTTGGAAACCGTGAATGTCTTCCCACTCCCGGTTACACCGAGAAGCGTCTGGAACTTGTCACCACGGCGAACACCCTCGATGAGTTGCTCAATCGCTTCGGGCTGATCGCCGCTTGGCTTGTAGTCTGAGACTAAACGAAAAGCCATATTCCTTCACCTCGATAATGCTGCTTTGTCTTGAGGATTCACGCATTCAGGGGGAAAAAACAACCAAAGTCTCGTCCCGCTCTCTGGAATCCCAATGGGATTGAATTCAAGATAATTGACTCCTGTCTAATAATTGCCTACATTGAATGCAGAGGTGACAAATGAAAAGCAACTTCAAGAACATATCGATCAACCCAAGAGTCTGTTTTGGCCGACCGGTCATCAAAGGGACCAGAGTTCCCGTCCACCGAGTCCTAGACCTTCTTGCATCCGGCCTCTCAACAGCCGAAATCCGGATAAAACATCGCGCAGCGATCAGCGAGCAGGACGTCCTCGGCTGCATTCATTACGCGAGTGCGCTCGTCAAGAATCGCTACCGCGTACGCGCAGCTTGAGTCATCTTGACGCTTGCGTCCCGGGGCGGATGCAGTCAATCCCCAATGATTTTTTTTCTTAGAGCCTCCAGGCCTTTTTCAAGTACGGCGCCCCCAAAGATGTCCTCCTGCGCCGGGCGAAGTTCGACACGCTGAATAATCACGGCACCCACCCATTTCCGTCCGCCGGCACAACGCTTCGACCGAACAAACATTTTCTTATTTCTTTCTCCCCTCAGTAGATTCTCCCAAACCGCTGTTCCGAAATGTTGATTCGAATACAGTCCGCTTGACTACACGATACGCGGGCTTGTACAGCTCTCCGTACTTCTGCGAGTGATGCGCGGGTTGAAGATTCCCCGCAGACACTCGTGCATCCCATTCCTCAACGTCCTTCATCGGGAAGTCCAGAAAACCGTACCGGACAAGTGAGACGAACTCATTCCAATCGTGATAGAGTCCCTCTGTGTCAGGCTTCGTCTCCGAGGCCGAGAGAAACATCGCGTGGACGAGTTTCTCTTGATCCAATTGGAGCTGCTTGAAAGGTCTCAGGTTGATCCTAACAATGTCATCACTCAGTGATATCCGCTCGATAAGCTGCTCGCCGTGATTCGTGGTGTCCATTGTAGCGAGCTCATCAGAAAGGTATTTCCTCACACCCGCTGTGTCAGTCAGGAGATGCTCAACCCCGAAGTTCGATTGATACAGCAACTTGTAGATGTCTCGAACCTGCACCTGTGGCCTGAGCTGCTGGTGGTATTCGACAAGCTGCAAGACACTCCATTGATCAGATGGTGCCACAGATTGAGCTTCCACTTGAAGCGTGGTAAAACCAACGAAAAGCACTTCAGCAAACCGCACACAAGAATTCACAATTCCTGAATCCCCTTTCTTCCTGCAAAACCGTCGGAGATACGATGCCAGTAACCAATATCTTCTTCCCCAAGTTTCCAGCAAAGATAGACCTCTTCTCCGTTTTCTCTTATGTGTGGAAAATCGATGAGACCTTGACCGAGATCCTTAACCAGGATACCCTTTGACTCTATGTCCTGAGAAACTTCGACGAGGCGCTCGACTTCGGGCGGATAAACCTTCTCACCGTTCGGACCGCTCCCCCCAAAGTACTGATGCCGGTAGACATCGTAGCCCCGTTCATCCAGTCTTTGTTTCAGCGAGACGATCTCCTCGACGAGGGGAGTGATTTCTGCAAGGATGCGACGAGCGTCGGCGAGAGAGAAGTGTTTGTTGTGGAGAAGATCTGGCATTTGCGATTTCCAATTGCCAATCGCCAATTTCCGAGTTCACGCTCGTTGAGTCAATGATCTGTTCCTTCTTGCTGTGATCCGTGATGCTGCAAAGATCGCACCGAGCTGTCTCACCTCGTCAAGAAGGTTCTGAATCCGTGCTGCCTTGACTAGTCCGGTCTCAACCACAAGTTCGAGCCAAAACTGCGTTTCGTCAACCTCTTCTTCAACGATACCCAACTTTGATATGAAATCAGCTTTCGACCGAGCCTTACATGCAGACCGATAGTTTGCTGCCACCGAGGTTGCCGACCGAATCAGTTGCCGTCCCAAGACATCGCTCACATTGCTCTTGGGCAGGGACATTGCGAGTCTTATCCCTCTCAATGCCATCTGTTTGGACCTTGTTTTGAGTTCTTCCTTGTCCATGTTTAAGAAGCAAATTGCAGACTGGAAATCGGCAATCGAAAATCAGGGGGGATCACAACTGGAAATTCAAAATCTTCGTGCTCCATTTTCCAAAGGACCACCAGATCCACCCTAATTCATCTGGAAAAAGCGCCCGGTGAACATCCCTCCTACGAAAAATAGGGGAAATCTTCAGGAGATGCAAACGAGAAGTGGCAAAACGGAGTAGCTGAAGCTCTAACGGCTCGACGCTGTAATCGTCTCCAGGCCATGTGCACCGGGACCTGTCTCACTTTTCCGGAGCAGAAAGGCAAACAAAAGTGCGAACAATCCGAGGCTGGAAAACATCCACATCCCAAGATTATAACCAGCTGGGTTTGCCGCACTGGCACCGGAGTAGTCGTTTGCCCAGCCAATCAGCAAGTTGAAACCCGCCAAGCCGATATTCTGAATCATCGTCATCAAGCCGTATGCTGTCCCGAGCTTCGATTGGTCGACGATATACGCAACTGACGGCCACATTACGCCGGGGATGAGCGAAAAGGCTATGCCCATCAGCGACATCGGTACATACAGCGAAATGTGCGTGTAGGCCATCATGAGATAGACAGGAATAAGGAGGAAAGAACCAAACATCATGAAGAGCGCACGCTTACCCACTTTGTCCACGAGCAAGCCGAAGAGTGGAGTGAAGATCATAGCAAAGAGCGTGAGCAAGCTGGAGAGGAACCCGCCGAATTCTCTCGTAGTCCCGTGAGATTCCATGAAGAACTTCACTGCAAATGTCTGAAAGGGAAAGATGCCGGAATAAAAAGTGATACAAAGTGCGACGATGAACCAGTATGACTTCCCAAATTTGAAGAGATCGGCGAAGACGACCTTGTCGGTTTGTCCGGCGGCACCAATCTGATAGGATTTCTCTGCACCCCGTTCAAGAATTCCGTAGATGACTGCGCCGGCAATGCAGATGACGCCAGCAGCAACCGAGATGAGCAGCGGAGTTTGCCAATGAGCGTAGTAGGCGGAAGCCCAAGAGGGAGAGTTTAGCGCGGCAAATGAACCGAGGCGCGCGATGGTGAGGTTCATGCCAAAAGCGAAGCTAAGCTCCTTCCCTTTGAACCATTTCGCGATCGCAGTCGTCACAGCGACGATAAGCGATTCTGCACCGAGACCGAAGATCAAGCGCCCTGCAGCCATCACTTCAAGCGACCCCGTCCAGACTGTGACGATTGCACCAAGAAAACAAAGAGCGGCGAAAATGATTGTCGATTTCTTCGTACCCAGCCGGTCGATGATAAATCCGCCGATGAGCACCATGAAGACATTCGGGATACTGTAGATGGCATTGAGCAACCCGATGTTCGAATCAGAAAAGCCCAGCTGTGCCTTGAGCACGTCGGCGAGTGGACTGATGCTGTCGTAGATGTAGTAATTCCCAAACATCGCGAGGCTGATGAGGACAAGCATCATCCAGCGATACCAGCGAGGAGGTTGTGGGCGAATCGTTGTTTGACTTTGAGGGAAAGTCTCTGCCATATGGTCACCGCAGGACATTTGTGCGCTAAAAAGAAGTGACCGTCGCTCTAACAGCAGCGGTCACTTCCGTGAAAGAGTTGGCAACACTAACGTTAGTTCACGTTCTTCAATATCGCCAACAGAAAGTTCCAGAACTTCTCCACCGTATCGATGTAGATTTTCTCGTCAGGTGAGTGCACACCCTCAAGCGTTGGACCGAATGAGACCATGTCCATCGCGGGAAACTTTTCCCCAATGATCCCGCACTCAAGTCCAGCGTGGATGGCTTTCACCTCGGGTTCCTTCCCATACAGCGATTTGTAAGTGTCCTTCGCCAGTTTCAGGATTGGAGAGTCAAGGTTCGGCTTCCAACCCGGATAGCCATCCGACGATTCTACTTTTGCCCCGCCCAAATCGAAGGTTGCGACGACTGTCTCCACCATTTCTGTGAGCTCAGATGCCACCGAGCTCCTCTGGCTTGTTGCAAGAACAATCGCGGTCCGAGTCGTGTTGATCACGGCTACGTTCGTGGAGGTCTCCACCAAGCCCGGGATGTCGGCGCTCATCTTCGTGACACCGTGCGGCAATGCGATGATGGCTTGGCAAAGTTTTTTCTGCTGAGGCTTCCTGATGACCTTTCCTTTTCTTGAGTCTTTCAGTTCTGTCAGAGTAATCGAGAGGTCTTTGTCAACGGTTGCGAATTCCGCCTTGATGATGGAATTCCACTTCTCAACAAGGGCTTGTGCATCCTCAAACTTCTTCGCTGAAATGAAAAGCACAGCAACAGTCTCGCGTGGAATTGCATTCCGCTTGTTTCCCCCATCGATTCTCGACAGTCGAGCACCGAGATCACTCAGACCGACAATGACTCTGTTCGCAATCTTGATGGCATTGGCGCGGCCTTTGTCAATCTCCAAACCCGAATGTCCACCGCGAAGCCCGGCAACTTTCACCTGCACGGCAATCGTCTGAGCAGGTGCCTCTTCGAAATCGACTCTCCACGTCCCGACGCTATCCCTGCCGCCAGAGCATCCGACGTACAGAGCACCTTCTTCTTCTGAATCAAGGTTCATGAGCGTTCTGCTCTCGACGAAATCAGTGCCCAGATTGCTCGCGCCTGTCAACCCAGTCTCTTCATCGACGGTAAAAACGAACTCGAGAGGGCCGTGCACGAGCGATCTATCTTCCATGATGGCAAGGTTTGTCGCAACGGCAATCCCATTATCCCCCCCCAGTGTCGTTCCGTTCGCCATCAAGGTGTTCCCCTTCCGCACAATCTCGATCGGATCCTTTGTGAAATCATGAACCGTGTCGGCGTTCTTCTCGCACACCATGTCCAGGTGCCCTTGCAGTGCGATGCTGCGGACGTGCTCACGACCTGGTGACGCCGATTTCTTAACAACGACATTCCCAAACCTATCCTGCTTTGCACTCAATCCAAGACGTTTGGCTGTCTCCATCACGTACTTTGCGATGGCAGCTTCGTTCTTCGAGCCACGGGGAATCAGAGCAATCTCCCCAAAGTACTTCCAGACCAACTCAGGTTTCAGACCTTCAAGTGCAGTTGACACGGTTTGTCTCCTTTTTCGTCATGGTTAGTTGTCATCGTTTGTTACCCCTCCCCTATACACCGAAGCGCTGACATCAGACATCACACACCAGTTTCGAACAAGCATTCTCAGAAAGAGCGCGATCAACCGGAACTACATGATTGCACTTGGCGGTGCCGGCTCATCGGCTCTTCCTGCTTTCCGTAGCGGGACGCGAATCAAGTAAAGCGCCAAGACTGCAAAGAACAGGATCGCAAGCCACGGAGCGACACTGTCAAAGCCTGGCAGCACCCAAAACTCCGGTGCCAAGCCCATCCGGTCTTTGATGAAGACAACAGCGGCGATGACCAACCCCATGAGTGCTTCTCCCGCGATCAGTCCTGAGGCAGCAAGAATTCCAGCATTCTCGACGCGAGCTTTTTGAGCATCGTTGTGACCCCGTCTCTTGCCCACTCTGTCGACGATGCCACGAATAACGCCACCTATGAATATCGCAAATGTTGTCCCGAGGGGGAGGTACATCCCGACCGCAAAGAGCATGGGACTTCGAACCTTGATAAGGATCATAGAGATCCCCAGCGCGATACCGACAATCACGAGCGGCCAAGCCATCTCTCCTCCTACAATCCCCTGTGCAAGAGCAGCCATGAGGCCCGCCTGGGGTGCCGGCAAATTCTTGCTCCCAAAACCGCCAGTCGATGGATTGAGTGCGACGTCAGAGTTATGCAACACGTACAGCGGAAAGAACATCACCAGACCCGCAAGAATCACCCCAACGATGTCTCCGACCTGCATTTTCCACGGCGTGCCTCCCAGGATGTGACCGACCTTCAAGTCCTGAAGCATCTCTCCCGCAACCGCAGACGAGACGCAAGCAACAGCAGCAACTCCAAGCACGGCCGCGACCCCCTGAACTCCGGTGACTCCAACAATCACCATGGTCAAGGCCGCGATTACGGTGGTCGCCAAGGTCAATCCGGAAATTGGGTTATTTGAGGAGCCAATTAAGCCGACTAAGTTGCCAGAGACCGCCGCAAAGAAGAATCCGGTGACAAGCATGACCACTGCCGCCAAGATTGCGCCCCCGATGACCTCAGTGAAGTACATATAGAGCGCGATCATAAGAACGAAGACCACCGCGATGCCCAGAAGGACAACACGGAACGACAAGTCACGGTCGGTTCGAGCAGTCGTGACCTCCGCCGCGGCTGCCTTCCGCACATCAGCCACCCCTCGCTTGATGCCGAGAACGAGATTCTTCCGCATTCGCCAGAGGGTATAGCAAGCTCCAACGAGCATGCCTCCCACAGCGATGGGCCGAACGATGAACTTATAGAGATGACCAGTCAGTGCCGCCCAGTTTTGCGTTCCATCTGCAGCGGTGTATTTGTCGATCATATGCGGGCCAAGGAAGAATACCAGGAGCGGCACAAGGAGACCCCATGCGAGAAGTCCGCCTGCGAAGTTCAATGCGCCGAGTTCCGGACCAATGATATAGCCGACACCAATGTAAGCAGGAGTGATGTCAGGCGCGGAGAACGTCGTTATTCCACCCGCCGTCACGGTGTTGGCATCCTTGGTCAGACCTAACCGAACGAAACTCTCCTTCAGTCTTCCCACGTGGAGCTGAAAACTATTCTGGTAGAAAAAGGCTCCCAGTCCATCTCTCGTCGCGATGTCTGCCCTCGAAAGCAATTTGACCAAGGCACCGACCCCCATCGCCCTAAAGAGCTGCATCGCCGCTTCCGCACCTCGCTGTCCTGCTTTATGGATTTCACCCGCCGCCACTGATTCTGGGAACGGAAGAGTCCGATCTTCAACCATCACCCGACGCAGTGTCGTGACGAACAAGATGCCGAGTACTCCACCGAGAATCATCAACGCGGTAGCCGTCAAGTACTCTTGCAGCATGTTCGAAGCATCGAATTTCCACAACTGGAGAACGACGAACGCGGGGATCGTGAAAATAGCGCCCGCCGCCACCGACTCACCGATTGATCCGACAGTTCTGGCAAAATTCTCTTCAAGTATTGATCCCCTGGAGAGCCGCAAGACCGCCATACCAATGACAGCCGCTGGGTAGATGGCCGCGATCGTCATGCCTGCTTTCAAACCGAGATAAGCATTCGCCGCGCCAAAGATCACGCACATCACGAGACCTATGATCAGCGCGCGGATCGTGAACTCCTTCATGTCCATCGACGCGGGGACATACGGCTGAAACTGCGTTCCCGACTTCTGGTCACTCACTTCTGCCATGATTTCCTCCAGATGTGGTAGGTGAACGGGAAGTTGACGAGCCTAGTTTACGCTGTCCTTTGAGAAAATTGTCTTGAGAACATATCCGGCAATCGCTGGATTCTCCTTCAGTCTGCGAACCGAATAGGGGTACCATTGCTTCCCGAACGGGACATAGACTCGCACGCGATGGCCCTTCTCTCTCAGCTTCAAACGGAGCTTCTCTTTCACCCCGAGCAACATCTGGAACTCATACTTGTCTGGACTAAGCCTCCGTTCGGCGATTATCCGACACGCTGCGTCGACCAACACATCGTCATGGGTAGCCACGCCGACATAAGCGCCACCATCAATCATTATCCTCAGCAACGTGAGGAAGTTCCTCCTGATCTCTTCCCGATCCTTGAATGCGATGGCTTCCGGTTCGACATAGATCCCTTTGCACAGTCTGAAATTCGACCTTTTCTTCACTAACTCGAGGACATCGGCCGGGCTTCTTCGAAGGTAGGCCTGGATCGCAACGCCAACATTGTCGAAATCCCCCCTCACGCTGTTATACAAGTCAAGAGTTGCATCCGTGCAGGTGTGATCCTCCATGTCAATGCGTATGAAATTCTTCTTCTCCCTGGCAACAAGAAGGATTTCACGGAGGTTCTGTTCGCAGAAGCTCCCGTCGAGTTTCAATCCAATTTGCGTGAGCTTCAGAGAGAGATTCGAATCAAGGTGTGCGCGGTCAATTGACCGAAGTATCTCCTTATACGCATCCTTTGCAGTGACCGCTTCCGAGTGATCAAGGACATCCTCTCCAAGAAGATCCATGGTCGCCATGATCCGTTGCGCATTCAGGTTCCTTGTCACACGCGACGCATCCTCGAACTCAGCACCTGCAATGTATCGACCTGCGACAAATCCTACGATTGGCTTGGGGATGATCGGAAGGGATGATACGATGAGGTTGTTGAACAAACTCATGAGACTGAGATTAAGTGCGGCGTAACAAAGCTGAGACTTGAGATGTGAAGCAGGCCCAGGTTCGCCGCAAAATATACCTATCGACTTTCATAAAAGCAAGGGAATATAGGGATGAGTTTCCAGACATCAGACAGTGCAAGTTCCGTTGGAGAATACGCCAATGAATTGCAAAGAGCCTTAGAAAGACTGAAAGAAACAGAAAAGCCAGATCCAACGTACAAGGGTCTGGCTTTCTAGTCGAGAGGTCGCCAAAATGATCACCGCAAGAGCAGCATCTTCTTCCTTTCACTGCACCTGATAGTCGCCGCTCGAAACGACAGTCTCCATTGACGAGAGCGAGGGTTTGTCAGAGCAGGTTGCTTGTGGATTACCACATTCGCTCTGACACACTTTCAGGGACATTGGATGCATAATGTCCGTCCCTTTATCACCAAAGTCACGGATCAGGGTGATATATTCGGTCCCCACTTTGAAAAGCTCTTCATTAGGGTGTGAGGTCTTGAATATCTCCGACCTAATCCAGGCGCTATTTCCCTCAACCTTAAGACAAGTGACCTTTTGAAATGTTTCGACATTGTCAGGGAGTCCGCTGATTCCCCTCCGATCGATGTTGAGCTCAAGGATACCCTCGACATCACCTTCGGGGGTCTGGTTAGCTGACACTACAGCCTCCGCCGTAGACGACCCATCTAGTGTTACCCCTCCCATTCCGTTAATACTGTGCCCCGCATTGGTGTTGATCGGATTGAGAACATTTTCAACAGGCGTGTTGACGCCTTGATCGCAGGCTGCCACTGTGAGCACAATCCACAGAGAGCAAACCGCCAGAAGGATGCTTGCGCGTCTCATGACGACCTCCAATAGAATTGTGAATAAGTGAGTGGATTAAATGTTACTCGCCTAATTTAAACAGGGAGCAGGGCAGTTACAATCACATGAAGGTAGTAAAGTGGAGCGACGCGCAGGGAGGACGTACTACTTTAGTGTGAGGAGATGGGGGATGGGGACTATTGAAGACTGAATGGTGAGCCGAAGCAGGGGTTCCCAACTTAAGGGAGGCACCGTACTATTTCGGATAAACTTTGAGCACGGCCTCGCTCCTTGACCGGACGTGCAGCTTTTCGTAGATGTTGCGGAGGTGCGTGCGGACTGTTTCAATGCTAATGAACATTGTCTCAGCAATCTCCTTGTAGCGGTAACCTTTGGCCAGGTAGAAAAGAATTTCGTGCTCACGTTTTGACAAGTTCTCTGTCTCCTTTGATGATGGGCCCATTGCCTGGAAGGTCTGAACGACTGTGCGAGCGATGCGACTTGACATGGGTGAGCCGCCGTTATACAATTCGACTATCGCCTCGAGGATCTTGGCCGGAGGTGTCTTCTTGAGAAGGTATCCACTGGCACCCGCTTTGAGCGATTCGAAGATCTTTTCATCGTCGTCGTATACGGTGAGCACCATTATGGGAAGACCCGGCTGGTGTGCTTTCAATTGGCGTGTACACTCAATTCCAGACATTCCCGGCAGGTTGATATCCATAAGCACGACATCGGGTTTGTTCTTCAATATATCGGGCAGTGCCTTCTCAGCGCTTGAATATCTTTGAACACAGCGGAATCCTTCAGATCCGTTGATGAGCACAGCGAGCCCCTCTCGGACATCGTCCTCATCTTCAACTATGGCTACATCGATCATCCAGTTCCTGATATCAACGTATGGGATTTCTACAAATGGAGTATCTCTCAAGTAAGAGGCACAGTCAACCTGATCCTAGTTCCACACCCAGGCTGTGATTCAATCTGGAAGCTCCCGTTGATATCCTCGATACGTTTTTTCATGTTGAGCAGACCGTTCCCCCGTCCGGAAAGCTCCTCGATAATGAAACCCCTCCCATTATCTTGTATGCTGAACGCAACCTCGTGATCCGAGACCCTGCAGTGTAATTCCACTGATGTTGCGCCTGAGTGCTTCACGACATTGTTGATCGCCTCTTTCATGGTCAAGAAGATATTGCGACGAGCCTCAGCAGACAGCGAATGGCCAGGCATCTGTTCCGGAAAATCAAAGCTGTATTTAATAGGTGTCATCTCAAGATACTCAGACATTGACTCTCGAATGTAGCCCGTAAGGTTGTCCAGCCTATCGTTTCTGGGGTTGATCGCCCAAAGGATTGCGCCGATGTTATCGATCACCTCTCGAGCTGTCTGTGAGATCTTGAGCAATTCCTTTGTCGCTCCATCTGTTTTCTCGGTCTTTCTCATGGCCAGTTCACTCAAGACAGAGATCTTTGTCAGATTTGCACCCACTTCATCGTGCATGTCCCGGGAAATACGCAGGCGCTCCCGATCAAGAGCCTCCTGTTGCTCTAAGGCTCTCAGTCTCCGGCGTAACTTTGTGGTTTCGATATACCGAATAGTGCCGCCAATCGAGACAGCTATTGTCAGGAAGGAAATAGTCCTGAACCACCAGGTTTTCCAAAAGGGCGGCGTGATGATCACGACGATCGAAGTCCCTGCTTCATTCCACACACCGTCGTTGTTTGACCCCTTGACCTTGAAGACATACGTCCCGCCATCAAGGTGGGTATAACTTGCATACCGCCGTGTGCCGCAGTAGATCCAATCTTTATCAAACCCTTCGAGCTTGTAGGCGTATTGGTTTTTCTCCGGACTCGTGCAATTCAGTGCGACAAATTCAAACGAGAAGACATCGTCTCTGTAAGAAAGCTCCAGTATTTTCTTCTCCGAGATTGCCGTATCAAGCGGCACAGGTTTATCAAACACCTTAAACGCCGTAATCACAATCGGAGGAACGTGAGGGTTATCTTTTATGCTATCAGGATGAAAACGAACGAAGCCATTCGTCCCGCCAAAGAACATTTCTCCATTCTTGTTCTTATAAGAGGCTTTCCCCCAGCCCGGATTGATATTTACCCCATCACTCGCGTCGTAATTTCTGAAGGTGCCAGTGCGCGGGTCAAACTTCGACACACCCTTAAGGGTTTTCAACCAAAGGCAGCCGCTGTCGTCCTCCAGTATTGCCCCAATGAAGTCGCTCGCAATGCCGTCTTTTGTTGTGAAGTGTGTAAACGTTTCTGTTGACCGCTCAAACCTATTGAGACCGGCGGCAGTGCCAATCCAGAGCGCACCCCTGCTGTCTTCATAGATTGAATGGACGCTGTAGAAACTCAAACTCTTGATGTTCTTTGGGTCCCACAGGTAACGCGTGAATTTTCCTGTGGCTCTGTCAAGCTTATTAAGTGCCTTCTCGGTTGCGGTGCCAACCCATAGTGTGCCCGACTTGTCTTCATAGATGGCGTTCACCCAGGGCGAGCCCAATGAGTTGGGGTCTTTGGGGTCATGTTTGTAATGGATAAATATCCCAGAGTCCCTATCAAATTCATCAAGCCCCTCATCACGGGTTCCAATCCAAAGTCTGCCTGACTTATCTTCAAAGAGTGACAGAATGTAGTTACTGCCCAAGCTTTTGGGATTCCCCGCATCATGAGTATAGTGTGTAAATCTCCCTCCTGCCCGGTCTGTCCCGCCGCTCTTGACGGGATCAAGTCTGTCGAGGCCGCGCCCCAAGGTTCCAACCCAGATCGTACCCTTGCTATCTTCGAGCAGGCACCGGATATCGTTGCCACCCAAGCTCTGGGGGTTGTCAGGATCATTCATGTAATGCGTAAACGTTTCGGTTTCTCTGTTGAACCTGTTCAGGCCGCCCATTGTCGCAACCCACAGTGCATCTGACCTGTCCTCAACAAGACCCGTGACAGATTTATTACTCAAGCTCTTCGGATCAGCAGATTCTTGTGTATAATGGCTGAAAGCCTTCTGTGCTCTATCGAGTTTGTTAAGGCCGCCCCACCACGTTCCGATCCACAGCGTTCCTGACCTATCCTCATAAATTTTAGTGACAAGGTTATCATTCAGGCTGTGAGGGTCCTTGGGATCGTTGATGTAAAAAGTGAACTTGTCTTTGGCACGATCATACCTGCCCACTCCCCCGCCGATAGTGCCGACCCAGAGCTCCCCCCTCCTGTCCTCGATGATTGACTCGACGCTTTCGTTAGCTGAACGAGCAGGAGAAGCTCCGCTTTCGTACTTTTTGAACGTTCCGGTTGATCGCTCGAACCGGAATAATCCATCTCCCGTGCCGATCCAGAGTAAATCTCTCTTGTCCTCATAGATTAAGTGGACGTCATTTCTTTCATGACCCCAAAAACTCCGACTGAAACTTCCAGAAATTCTCTTGTCAACTAGATAATGTGTGAACTTTCCGGTTACTCTCTCAAATTTGTATAATCCCTCGTCGGTGCCCATCCACAACACGCCGGATTTATCTCCATGAATTGTATACACGTGATTTCTGGAACCATGCTCATAGTGCGTAAAGGTTCCGTTTGTCCTGTCAAATCTATCAAGTCCGCGAGCAGTCCCGATCCAGAGAATTCTCCCGTCATCGGGATCCCCGCAGATCGAGTAGAGAGTATCATTGCTCAGACTATACCGGGTGACCGTCCCACTCGTTCGGTCCAACTTATTGAGGCTTCTGCCTTGCGTTGCAAACCAGAGCACGCCAGACGTATCCTCATGGATATTCCAGACGCCAGTATTCGTCAAAGGCTCGGTGAACTTCCCAATTGCTCTGTCAAACCTAATACAATCATCAAGCCAGAGGGTACCCGATCTGTCTTCGTAGATTCCATAGATATTATTGACAAGGATTGAGTTTGAATCGAGGGGGTCATGTTTGTACACGGTAAAGCTGTAGCCATCGAATTTGCACAACCCAGCATCCCCGGTTCCAAACCACATGAATCCCCTGCTGTCCTGGAAAATGCCGAACACACTATTACTCGGCAGGCCCTGTTCAACTGTGAGGTGCTCAAATCTAACGTCATGAGCCTGTGAAACAGCCTTCGATTGGACAAGCAGAGTGAAGATGATTGCCAAGCTGTAGACAACGCGCATTGCCCTGTTGCTGACTATTTCGAGATTTCTACCGTGTGTGATGTTCTGGCTCATCATAGTGCTAGGGGCTGAAATCCCTCCCTCAGTTTGTGGATGTCACGCAATTGTGTTCTCGATCTGAACGTAGATGATTTCCACAATAGAAGCAATACTACAAAAGTAGTATTCCTCAGGTGAGAGGCACGGTTAATCTCAAAAACAAGGACCGTGAAAGTAAAATACTAATCTGCAAAAAGATGGTTTTCAGAAGAACAGCAAGCGACAGATGAAGAGAGCACCGAGCATACCGGCGAGGTCGGCTAGAAGTCCGGCTGGAAGCGAGTGACGAATCCTCTTGATATTCACAGAACCGAAGTACACCGCGAGCACATAGAACGTCGTCTCTGAACTGCCATACATTGTCGACGCAAGAACTCCAATGAAGGAATCCGGTCCGTGGACTTTCATTAGCTCAGTCATGATGCCGAGCGACCCGCTGCCAGAAAGCGGACGCATAATCACCATCGTAAGAGCTTCGGCTGGAAAACCGATCAAGCTCGTGACGGGATTCAATGCAATCGTGAGGAAATCCATGGCACCACTTGCTCGGAAGATCCCGATGGCGACAAGCATTGCGACAAGGTACGGGATGATACGAATTGCCACATGAAACCCCTCTTTTGCACCGTCAACGAAGACTTCGTACACCTTCACTCGTTTGAAGATTCCCCAGAGGAGAAACACGAAGATCAGAACAGGGATCGCAATGATCGAGAGGAATGATACAAGGCTCTTCAACATTTCTCCAGTCATCGTTCAGAGCCCCCCTTCGTCACCTCAATCTGTCTTCTGAACACTGGCAGGCGTTGCAGCAACTTAGCCGCGAGGATTCCAACAATCGTCGAGCAAAGCCCTCCCACAATTGTCGTCCCAACGATAACGGTTGGATTTGATGAACCCGCAGCGGCTCTTACGGCGATTGCTGTCGCGGGGATCAATGTGAGACCTGCAGTGTTGATGGCAAGAAACGTACACATCGCGTTTGTTGCGACACCTTTCTTGGGATTGAGCTTGTCCAGTTCTTCCATCGCTTTGAGACCAAGCGGTGTTGCCGCATTGCTCAACCCAAGCATATTCGCCGAGATGTTCATGATCATCGAGCCGACCGCTGGATGATCCGAAGGAACATCGGGAAAGAGAAATTTCATAACTGGACGCAAAATGCGAGCAAGCAACTTGATCGCCCCAGCTTCATCGGCGATTCTCATGATCCCGAGCCAGAGTGCCATGATACCGATGAGACCAATCGCAATGTTCACCGCCATCGTTGCATAGTCAAGAGCCGCCTGTGTTACCTGTTTGATCCTGGCAAATGTGATCGGCTCGAATACGATGGCAGCCCTCAGAGTTTTGCCGTCGCCCTCCCGAGTGGAAGAGACAATCTTGCCAGACAGTTTGTCCTTCGTCATCGCAGCCCGACTCATCTCTTTCCAGATCGAAGGCGCGCCGTCATCGACACTGAGGAGAATCGTACCACTTCCATCTCTCGAGAGAGTGATCGACCCGGTCTGGAGGATCGGATCTTGTCCGACGGGCGCGGAACCATAGAACTCCTCGAACTCTTTTCGCGAGACGATCAGTGCCGCCTCCTGTGAGGCGCCGACTCCCTGTTCGTATGGCTTCTGCAATTGAATCTCGCACTGGAATTGCTCACCATTGCGGTACTTGTCTGAGGCCTGATCACTCAGATCCACTGCAATCGCGACCACGACTCCGATCACAATGAGGGAAACCCAGATGTAGTTCAGCATGACGGTTTTGGGCTGTTGGCTCTATCGGTTACAAGCAAGCGGCATTGAGGGCTTGGGAAAGATATCCGCTGAGACGGCTTGCAAGGATCCGAGACTGAGACTCCCGAGTTCCCTGTCTCAGCCACTTCGATAGTTTCGCTCCGGATGCTTGAGTATAGCGATCAGCTTTCGGAAAGTCAACAGTGAAATTGGAGGATGGAAAGAGGAAAGAGTGAAGAGCCCTATGGCGCCACAGAGCGCGAAAGTATCAAGTCAGACCGATTAGTACAGTATTACTTGAGGAGAAGCATCTTCTTCGTCCCAACTCTGCCGGTACTGTTTAGTGAATACCAGTATACGCCGCTTGGAAGGTTAGCTCCGTCAAACTGGGCTCTGTACTTCCTCCCTGCTTCGACGTCTGCGCTGAAAAGCGTTGCAACCTCTTGCCCAAGGACGCTGTAAACCTTAACCACTGCTAGACCAGTTTTGGGGACGGCAAACTCAATGAGGGTGTTTGGGTTGAAGGGGTTGGGATAGTTCTGCGTCAGAACGAATCCTTCAGGCGCAGCGCTCACGCTGACCTCCACAGCAGAAAGAGGGGTGACAGGAACAACTTTGCCCCACCATGTGCCCCACCGATCGTCGTTCGGCGTAGGTCCAACACTTGAGTCGGCGTACTCTTGAATCGTCCAGAAGGTCAGATCATCTGTTGGGTCGATCACAGTCGCACTGTAGTCCCCCCACCGAACCCTCGACGCACCGAATGTCTTCCGGTACACACCTTGACCCGTCTTCAAAAGGTTAATCGAGTGCATCGTATTCGGTGGATCAGTTCCCCATCGGCCTGTATAGACCGCTTCCGCGAACTTCGAGTCATCTGAACGCGAGAATCCGACGCACGCATCGTCGGCAGCGTTCACTGCGATGCTCGGGAAAAAATGATGGACACCCGGCCCGCCCTGCAACACCCCCGACTGCACAATCGGATCTCCGGTTACCGCCATCTGAGCTGGGTCAAGTTGATACCAGAGCACTGCAGTCCGGTCGACGTTGCCCATTGGCAACCCGCCGGTGTGAGTGCACCAGATCTTCCCATCTCGAAAGACAGCGTTGAGAATACGCGCATCGGCGGTCTCGATCTGTGTGCTCGTTCCCTTTTGAGGTGATTTGGTCTGGAAAAAGTCGAAATTGTTGGCGACGGCGAAAAGTCCGCTGCCGGGGAGAGTAGTTGAGCCAGCACAGACTCTCCAAACAGGTGCGCCGGCACTTCCCGACAACTCCGAGATTCTGAGCAATCTTGTCTCGCCAAAACTAAGCGGCGAGCGATCCACGAGGTACAGCGTCGGCTCCTCTCCGAACGTGACGCAGGGCTGGAGTGTGGAACTGCTGATTCCTGCTACGAAATCAAATTTCGGCGGGAAGACAGTGACGGTAAGCGCTCCGCCTGCAAGCACAGTCGACTTATCAATCACCCACATTGCGGGACCCCGAAATGAAGTGGATGATCCATGCCTGAACATATTGCTCGTGATAGCAATCCACTTGCTGTTGAAACCGAGACATGTGTAATCAGCCCACACGGTATCGCCCGGGTCTGCATCGATGGAGTAGAAGCTCCAGAGTCCTGTCGGGTCGCTCGTGGAACTGATCGCAAGCAAAACCTTAGAAGAATCAGACCAAGGATTTGCGTCGCAGGCCGCGATCCATCGTCCGCTTGATTTATCATAGAGGAGTCTGGGATCGAAAGGAGTCCCGTGCACTGACGCCCAGAAAGAGGCAAGACTCATTGTGCCCATGACAGCCCCCGTCTTGCTTTGGATTCGGACCTCCGTGTTGAGCATCGTCATTACGTGAGAAGGTCCGACGGCTCCTTGCGCATTCGGGGGAATAGCCAAGTTGTTGTCGGAGACTGCTTCGAAACTCAGCGTTGCCGCGGCGAAACTCGGGCTCTGGGATCCGCTGGGGCTAGGGTGGGTTTCGTGCAAGCCTGCTGGCCTCCTCGAATTGAGTCGCAGTGCCTGTGAAGAACTTAGCTCTGTTTCCGCTGTCCCCAGCATGTAAGGAGTGACCATCGGCTCTCTGGGGCGGACTGCCTTCTGGAAAGCGCCGGACTGGACAAGCTGATCCCATGTCACGGAGGCGCTTGGCTGCACCTTTATCCGCTCTTGGGCTGACAGATACTGAGGAGCAAATAGCAGCACTCCGCACGTCAAGATCAGCAAGCTTCCAGAGAGTGCCGAAGCTATTTTCACAGTGACCGTCTCTTGAGAATCGATTTGCAGGTGTACTGAACGACTGGTTGGAACCTAAAGGCCGGCAATTTGCAAGATGGATCCTTGACACCCAACAACTCGGCAAGGTCAATGATCATCATGGGGAGAGAGAGAAGAATCTCGATCAGGTTCGTCGCTATTTGTGCCATGAGGAAGTGAATACGTCTCTCGTAGTCCATCGAATTCCTTTTTGTTAGAATGGGACAGCGGGCGAAGAATGTTATGAAAAAGACTCTCGACTGTCAACGGATTGTACAAAAGGTGTAGAACGATGTCTGAACATAGTCACCTACAAAAACAGAAAGCCCCGCAGATCAGGGCGCGCTGCGGGGCTTCTCATAGCCAGGAATGGTTGAGATCAAAATCTATTTCATCAACGTCATCCTCTTTGTCTCAATCTTTCCAGCGCTTCTGAGTTGGTAGAAGTAGAGTCCGCTTGGCAAGCCGAGAGCGTTGAACTCTGTCGAGTATATCCTGTTCGCCTGGACAATTCCATCATGCAGCGTCGCAAGTTCTTGCCCGAGCAGGTTGTAGACCTTTATTGTCGCCCGGCCAGCTTGCGGAACTACAAACTCGATGACTGTACTCGGATTGAACGGATTTGGATAGTTCTGGGCAAGGATGAGTTTGTCCTGAGCCACACCAACGCTGACTTCCATTTCTGGGAAGATCTCTGACTTCCCGTCAAGGTCGATTTGTCTGATGCGATAGGAATAGTTGCCGAACGGAACCGAGCGATCGATGCAGGAATACAATTGGGGAATCAATGTCGTTCCGTGTCCTTGGACAAAAGCGATCTTCACCCAGTGCGGATTCACATCGCTCGATCCGTTGAGAACCCTCGTTCTTTCTATCTCAAAGCCGTAGTTGTTCGTCTCCGAAATTGTCCTCCACACTACTTCCACGTCGTTATCGCGAACGACGGAGGCATGGGATGAAGCGAGCTGGATGGGAAGAGGCACTTCATTCCAACTCGTTCCAACCCTGATGCCGTCAATCACAAGAGCGGGAGAAGCGGAGGCAGACCCTTGTCGGAGAGCAACTGAGGCGAGGCTTGAAGCATCCTTATTCGCCGGCACAAGCGGCCCGACTTCTGGTGATGCCGGCTCGACACTAGGAACCTCTGACGTAAAAACGAATAGAGTTACTTGGTCATTAGAGTCAAGAGGAACAACTGTGTACTTTACGGTCAGCAAATAAGTAGTACCCAACATGTAGTTAAAGCTTGTATAGGTAGGTGGGTCCGTCGATTTCGCGAGACCGAAGGCCAAGCTGTTCGACGCATCTCTCTTCACAAAGACTCGGACATACTGTGAGGTCCCTGACCGCAGATGAAGGAAATAATCTCCTCCAGTCTTCGCCGAGCTTATGCTGAGCATGAATGAAACGTAAATGCTACCACTCGACACAGCGGAGAAGCCACGGTTTACGTCTTCACCACCCGCGCCTCCCAAGGAAGCTGCGTTACCAATCCCCGAAGATAGATACCCCCCGTAGGTGAGTCCTGCAGGACTGACCAGAATCGGATTCGTGCCCTCTGCGTCCTGCGCGGTCCACCCGTTGCTAATGAGGGTCGTGCCAGCCGTGTACTCAAAATTCTCCTCAAGGATGACTTGTCCCTGTGCAGTGCTTTCCGGAAATAGCATCTGTGCGAGGAGCCCTCCGACCAGAATCGCCGCTAGAGTTTTCATTTTTCCTCCATTCTTGATTTGGAACGCAGGTAGGTAGACAAGAAGTCGAGATGAGATTCTTGTGTTGAATGGCCCCCAAATTTGAGTTCTCGAGGAAGGCGAGACAATGTCTAAACCAGGAAAGAAGGTTACTACAGAATGGGCTTTCTCCTAAAGGAGTGCGGACATTCGGAGAAAAGGCCTGAATCTAATCTACGAAATTCAGAGTTAATGTCAAGTAAAAAATTGCGGGAGAATGCCCTGGTCGACGATAAGGCGTTTGCGAGGATCAGATCCTACTACTTGGTCCGCGACAACTGATAGCGGAGAATTGAAAATGCCCAAACTGACGATGAAAAGGAACTTCCTCCACCGGCTCAACGTTGACCACTTTGAACTTGAAATAACTAAACAACGGGGGGAACCATGAACAAGAGACTCGCTTGGGCCGCAGCGGCAATTCTCGGGGCAGCGTTGACAGGAATTTTGGGTTGCAGCAAGGACTCATCAAACCCGTATGGGGGCAGCTCCGGATCTTCGAGTCCCCCTCCGCCCAACACCGTCGTCATGATGAATATCGCATTCAACCCGGGAACGCTCACCGTTTCAAAGGGAACCACAGTGACGTGGCAGAACAACGATGGAATTACTCACACTTCAACGAGTGACAATGGCGTGTGGGACACGGGGAACATCGCGGGAGGAGCGAGCAAGACTGTAACGTTCCCGACCGCCGGTACCTTCAAGTACCATTGCGCGATCCACGGGCCGAGCATGTCCGGAACGATTGTAGTGCTGTAGGTCCACGCTGGGAGGGGATGAGGGCGCAGCACTCTCGCGAGTGGCTTCCACTGATATTCATCCTGTTCGAAGGAGGCTGACTCTCAACTGATCAGTGGGGGCACTTACCATCGCCAACGAAGGGTGAGAAGTTGGCCTTCGTGGCCAACCTGTAGGCTCAAGTCGTCACCTACGTCGAAGTCATAGAGGCTCGCCGTCACATACGCATCGACAAGGTTGGCAAGATACAGGATCCCAAAATACCACGCATAAGAATCCCTCTGGTTGCGGTAGAAATCCCTCAAGTTCCTTATCTCGAGATCTCCTTCCGCGCTTGACCCAAGACTCTGCAAGTACTGATCCCGGTAATCTCGATAGCGATTGTTGTTCGTGATCCACCCGTAGATATAGTATCCTCCCAGCCCCCAGATGATCGGCAGTTTCCAGTAGGACTTCGTGTAGATCTGTCCAAGGCCTGGCAGGAGCGCGGAAAGAAGCACAGCCTTGCCCGCCGACTTTGTTTGGCGGATAGAGATTGTGTCAGAAACTGGCGCGATGTCTGCAGAGCCGAATGAGCCGGGGAGTAACAACGATTTCCTGAGGATCAAGCTGCTGTCACTTGCACTTGGCGGCGACGAGATCGACTGAGCAACGATGCAACAGGTGAAGAGGAAGAGCAGCAGGAACAAAGAGAAGACGGCTCTCATCGGAACCTTTGCGACGACAAACCAACATGACCGATGTCTCATTTTGAAAGCGCCGCGATCACCTCGATCTCAATCTTGGCATCTCGGGGAAGTCGGGCAACTTCGACGGTACTCCGCGCAGGAGCCGAATCCTTGAAGTATTCAGCATAAACTTCATTCATGGCGCCGAAGTCATCCATGTTCTTGAGGAAGACAGTCGTCTTCACAACATCGCCAAGACTTGTTCCAGCACCGTTCAACACAGCCTTCAGATTCTCGAGAACTTGTCGTGTTTGGCTCTTAATATCCCCCTGAACAAACTGTCCTGTCTGCGGATCGATTGCCACCTGCCCGGCGGTGAAGAGGAGGCTTCCTTCAGCCACCACTGCTTGGCTATAGGGACCGATTGGTGGCGGAGCCCCAGGTGTACGGATGATTCGCTTGGTCATGAGAACGGTCTATTGTGATTGTTTCTCGATGATGTTGAAGAGGTCGAGGATTCTTCCCAGATCTTCATCTGAATAGTACTCGATGACAATCTCACCCTTCCCTTCCTCTTTTGGGTGGATTTTCACTTTGGTGCCGAGAATGTACCGCAATCTCGTGGCAAAATTCTCCAGCACAAGTGTCGACCCTTCCAGCACTGTCAATGCAGGTCCCGCAGGCTTTCGCTGCGTCATCGCGGGCGTGCCGATGTGACGGACAATCTCCTCGACCTGACGGACTGAAAGGCCTTTCTGCTGAATTCTTCGCCATACACGCAACTGCAATTTCTCACTCGGGAGGTTGACAAGAGCCCGAGCGTGCCCCATTGACACTTCTCCCTTCCTCAAGCTCTGCTGGATCTGGGCAGGCAGTTTCAGAAGACGAAGGAAATTTGTGACCGTGGTGCGGTCCTTGCTGACCTTCTTGGCTACTTGTTCCTGTGTGAAACTGCACTCGTTGATGAGCCGCTGGTAGGAGATTGCCACTTCCACAGGGTTGAGGTGCTCACGCTGAAGGTTTTCGATAAGGGCCAGCTCGAGCATCTCTTCATCCGTCTTGACCTCAATAATGTATGCGGGGATGCGTGCGAGGCCCGCCTCGCGTGCAGCTCGAACTCGCCGTTCACCCGAAATCAGCTGATAGGTGCCATCACGGCCGCGCCTCACAGTGATTGGCTGAACAAGCCCCTTCTCGGCGATTGATTGTTTCAACTCGTCGAGTGCTTGTTGGTCGAAATCTATGCGCGGTTGATACGGATTCGGCTGGATCTTCTCGATCTCTATTTCCGCGATGTGACCAGGCTGTGCCCCTCCCGCCTCCTCTGCTCTGGCAGACTCTCCCTCAATTCGAGGTTCGGTGATCGACGGCTTAGGAATGAGAGCACCCAAGCCTTTGCCGAGAACAACCTTGCCTTTTATAGCCAT
Organism: Bacteroidota bacterium; assembly: GCA_049589195.1. GTDB lineage: Bacteria > Bacteroidota > Ignavibacteria > UBA10030 > JAHEZR01 > JBAWAH01. The sequence continues at coordinate 28,289 of JBAWAH010000039.1, forward strand.
GTCCGGATCCGTCATTTAGTTTGATCCGCCGGAGCGGAGTTGTTGCGCTGGAGAAACTCCTGCGCAAGCTGCATGTAGTTCCGTGCCCCTGTTGACACGGCGTCATAGAGGATGATCGGCTTCCCGAAACTCGGTGCCTCGCTGAGGCGAACATTCCGCGCGATCACAGTGTCGAAGACCTTCTTACCAAAGTACCTCCGCACTTCATCAACAATTTGGTTAGACAGTCGCAGCCGACCATCGAACATGGTGAGAAGAACGCCTTCAATCTCGAGCCGCTCGTTCAGACTCTTTCTCACGAGATTAATCGTGTTGAGAAGCTGACCGAGACCCTCAAGCGCATAATACTCACACTGGACTGGGATCAGGATGGAATCCGCTGCCGTCAGAGCGTTGATCGTCAAGAGACCGAGAGAGGGTGGGCAATCGATGAAGACGTATTCGAAACTCCCGCGAACGGACGCTAGCGCATCTCTTAACAACTTCTCGCGGTCAGAAACCTCGACCATTTCGACTTCAGCACCGACAAGATTAATGTGTGAAGGGAGAATTGAAAGAAAGGGCATCTGGGTTGGTAGAACGGCTTCGTTCGCATCGAGACCGCCGATAAGGACTTCGTACGTCGTTTTCTCTACCCCCGGCTCGCTGCCAACGCCGCTTGTCGAATTCGCCTGCGGATCAGCATCCACGAGCAAAGTCCGGTGCTCAGCCACTGCCACTGACGCCGCCAGGTTCACGGCCGTCGTGGTTTTTCCCACACCGCCCTTCTGATTTGCAATGGTTATGACTTTCCCCAATTAACCTCCACACAGTGGCTTCTCTAGCACGAGAAGATCTTTCTCACACCACAACACTCTCTCCTGGTTTCACAATTCTCCCCCTGAATCCTTTCGCCTCTATTCTCTTGAGAAAAGCGTCGGCATCACCGCTAATCACCGGCCAAGTGTTATAGTGCATCGGGATCGTGAGCTTCGGATTGAGGAATTCAACTGCACGCACGGCATCGTCGACACCCATCGTGTAGTTGTCGCCGATTGGGAGGAGGGCGACATCAAGTGGCGTCGATTCTCCGATCAGCTTCATGTCATAGAAGAGAGCCGTGTCACCAGCATGATAGATGTTTTTCCCCTCCACCGTAAGAACTATACCTGCGGGATTGCCTGCGTAGACTCCGTCAGGAGTCACGGACCCGTGATGAGCGATCGTGAATTTCACACGCCCAAAGGGAAAAGCATAACTCCCCCCGATGTGCATGTTGTGGGCACGTGCGCCTTTTCCAGCACAGTAATTAGCAAGCTCGTTGACGGCAATAATGGTGGAGTTGCTCTTCTTGGCAATCTCCAGAGCGTCGCCAAGATGATCCCCGTGTCCATGCGACAAGACGATGTATTCTGCCTGTACATCCTTCGCCTTCACTGGCGAGGCTGGGTTGTCATTCAGGAACGGGTCAATCAGGATCTTCGTCCTGCCGTCTTCAACCTGGAAAGCCGAATGACCATAATATGTGATTTTCACCATGATTCCCTCCTGCGCAGATATCTTCGACGAGCCCCCTGATTGTAGGCGTGAAACTCTGTGGAACGAATATAACCCTTTTCTCAAAGGAAATCAAACAGTGAACAGTCAGTTGAAACTCGTTTGGTTTGACTTTTTGTTAAGGTATTTGTACATTTCGATTGCCTTTTAGGCGATGGAGTTCGCCGCAAGCATCACCTCCTGTTTTTGAGGGATTGATAACTCCTACTTTTAGGTCTTAGTGAACTAAGGGTAGGGGTTTTGTCTTTTAGAGCCCTCTGCCTATCTATAAGATCCTCCCACCTCAGGAATGAAGGAGAGCGGTCTTGGACAATCTTGTCATGGGTATTGCGGTTCTCCTCGCGGCGGTGCTCAGCCTCCGGCTGGCCATTACTGTGGCCATTTTTGAGATTGCCGCGGGCGCCATCGCAGGTAACTACCTCGGGGTGAGATCCACCGACTGGCTTGTACACTTCGCTGAGTTAGGCTCCCTCCTGTTGATCTTCCTCGCCGGCTCTGACATCGACATCGCGTTTCTCCGGCGTCGACTTAAGCCAGTGGGTGCTATTGGATCGATTTCCTTCCTCGCCCCTCTTCTAGCAGTACTCCTCTACGGACTGACAATCACGCACTGGAATCGCGACCAACTCCTCTTGATCTCCATTGCGTGTTCCAGCACCTCTGTCGCAATAGTCTATCCGGTCTTACGGGACTCAGGGATGCTGAAGGTGGAACTGGGGAAGCTCCTCCTTCTGATAGCGTTTCTTCCTGATTTCCTGATTACCGTGGCTCTCTTCGTCTTTTTCACATCCATTGGCCTAAAGACGGTTGTGGTGGTCGCGCTGCTCATAATCGCAATCGTTGCCTTGCGGTTCACAAGTATGCGCTTTCTGAAGAGATACGGTGAGACTTCCTCAGAGGTGAAACTTCGCTTCATCTTTGCCATCCTCTTTGCGATCGCTTTTATCTCAGAGAAGGGTGACCTTCACGCTTCCTTGGCGGTTTTTGTAATGGGAATCCTCGTGTCAGAACTCATGAAGGAACAAGAAGAAACAGATAAGAGGCTGCGAGCCGTTGCATTCAGCATCTTTGTGCCCGCCTTCTACTTCCGGGCTGGCCTCCTTTTTTCAGTGCCTGCCGTGATCGAGAACTGGCTCCCAATTCTTATACTAGTGGCTGTTGCATTCTCGGCAAAGTTTATCGGAGTCTATCTTGTTGGCAGAAAGTATTTGAGAGAGAATACTCGTTACGGAGCGTTCCTCATGAATGCGAGGCTCACGTTCGGGACAATTGCATCAACATACGGACTCACTCATGGAATCATAACTCAGCAATACTTCTCGATTCTAATTAGCGTTATTATTCTTTCATCGGCAATCGCTCTTGTTTTCACAGGAAAGACTCCAACATTTGCGGAGCATTGAGACTGCCATCCCATTTCCCATCAGGAGACGACCATGAAACTCACCGGAAAAGCAAAAATGCTTCGGATCCACATCGGCGAAGATGATGAGCTGAACGGCGAGCCGCTGTACGAGGCGATCATCAAGAAAGCCAGAGAGATGGACATCGCCGGTGCAACGGCATACCGCGGTATCGAAGGGTACGGCGCCCACAAGCGCTTTCACAAACAGAAGCTGCTCGCGTTATCAGCTGACCTCCCGATACTCATCACTATCATAGACACGGAAGAAAGTATCAAAAGATTTCTCACAGTCCTCGATTCGATGGTCACGGGAGGTTGCCTGATCGCGCTTTCCGATGTTGATGTCATCAAGTACACGCATCACGAGGAAAAGGTTTAAGTTGTTGTACCAAATGATGACAGGCGCTCAAGAGAAGCGCTTCCAATTTAGTTCGGAAATCTGTACATTCTCAACGCGTCGGATTGAGAACAATCCTCATGCTAAGAAGAGAACACAAACTGCCCGAGACCTACCAGCGAGTGTTGAAAGTCGTTGCCCAACACATCGAGACGAGCATGGACGACATCATCGCCCTCGTGCAGCAAGATGAGAAAGAAGGCATTACGCGCAAGGTCGGTCCAATTTTCTCGATGGAGAAACGGGAACAATTCATTCATGCTGCAGAGGCTATGAAAGCCAAGCTGGCTGAATTTGTGGACTATTTTCACCTGGAGAAGCAGCACTTCAGAGAAGACCGAATTATGAGAGCGAAGGTCGCCCTCCTCTGGGAAATGCTTGAAGACACAAAGTCGGACAAGCTTGTGGGGTACGGGCAGATTCCACAACCTCTTCAGAAGGAAATCGATCACTGGGTTGGTGAGTTTCTCCGTATTCTCCACGATTTAGAAACTTAACACCTCCATGTCTGGCGACTCAGTCACTTTTCCAAAGGCCTGATCAGTTGGACACTCCTGAACACAAATCAGCAGAGAAGTCCTCCCCTCACAAGTGGCTGAATCCCAATGTCGTCGGTATCGGCACGACAAGTCTCTTCAGCGATCTTTCGCACGAGACTGCCACGACGATCCTCCCTGTCTTCCTCTCGTCCCTCGGCGCACCAGCCGCGGCACTCGGGATTGTTGAGGGGGTTGCAGATGCAATCTCCAGCTTCGCAAAGATGGGCTCAGGATACTTCAGCGATAAGAGTGGAATCAGGAAGCCGATAGCAGTCGCCGGATACGTCGTTACCGCAATCGCCACTGCGTCTTTCGGACTCGCGCAAACATGGACACACGTCTTGCTCGGCAGGACTCTCGGGTGGTTCGGGCGGGGAATCCGAAACCCCATTCGTGATGCAATCCTCACTGAATCTACAGTCCCAGAGGCGTATGGAAAGACTTTTGGGTTTGAGCGTGCGCTCGATACCGCTGGTGCCATCCTCGGACCACTCGCAGCCCTGTGGCTGATCACGATCCTCAGTTATCGGCAAGTGTTCCTGCTAACCCTCGCACCAGGGATGATTGCGATGCTGGTTTTCGCGTTCGTCGTGAAGGCAAAGTTTCGGGCAGCGAATCCCGATCTGACATTCCGGGCAAGCCTGAGGAACCTTCCATCCCGATTTAAGATCTTTCTTGTAGCAGTGGGAATCTTTGGGATGGGTGATTTTGCTCACACATTGCTCATCCTGCGAGCGACGCAGATCCTCACTCCGGCAAACCCTCTGGATGCAGGCAAGCTGGCAATCTCGCTCTACGTTGTGCACAACGTCGTTTATGCGCTGGGGAGCTACCCGCTCGGAGCGCTTGGTGATAAGATTGGAAAGAAGGTCGTGCTCGTGGGTGGGTATTTCATCGGAGCAGCGATGTCGGTGGGACTGCTCTTTCACACGTCATCATATACGTACCTGGCCATTCTTTTCGTGCTTGGTGGATTCTATATTGCTGTCCAAGACGCGCTCGAGAAGGCAATAGCGGCAGAGTTGTTGCCGGACGAACTTCGTGGAACTGGTTATGGGACTCTTGCTACGGTGAACGGTATCGGGGATTTCGTTTCGAGCACCGTGGTGGGACTTCTCTGGACAGGCTTTTCTCCCGCCGCAGGATTCGGCTACGCGGCTATCTTAATGTTTCTTGGTGCCCTCGCTCTCTTTCGACTTCGCTAGACCTTTTTCAAACGCGTAGACCTTCTCCACCTCGGTCTCAGTGACAAAGATTACTTTCTCTCCGAACACTAAGCATTCCTAAAGTTTTGGTAACGGACTGGACCGTCCAAGTGCCTTGTCGAATGTCAGCATCAGAATACTCCAGTTGCTTTAAGTATTAACGCGATGACAGCAATAACAAGAACTGCAAGGAGGAGTTTTGCCTGAATTGGGAACCCTCCTGTTTCTTGTGGCTCAACCTTCTTAGAGGAATCTGGCGTAGTCATTGTAGTTCTCCTTTGAGATAGTCACAAAACACCAAGCCCTCCCGATATTCTTTCAATAGAAGAGAATATCGTGTGCTTGATCGTTACAACTACCCTAAATGTTGTTCTGAGAGAGACTACGCTAACGGCGGATCGCGGGGCCTATAGGGAGGATAAACAGTTTGTGCGGGCGCAGAAATAATTACAGAAACTCGAATGTCGACGAACGAGCACTCGCTCGGGGCCTCTGGAATTAGGAGGATCGCTTCTGACGGGCATTCTACTTTGGTCGTGGACGGGGGAAGATGCTTTCTCTGGGTCCAGCAGGGTCGTGAGTCAATGGGACGAGATTCCTTTGCTGACTCAACCTGGTGGGAGGTACCAGCGCTATTGATGAGCCTTCCGAGGACATCCAGATGAGCGGCAAGGGCAACGGATAGGTAACTTGCAATCAGAAATCCGAGGACTGTATGTTTCATCTTCCCTCTCACACCACCAAGATAGTCGTTTGCCGTTAGAATAGCAATGGATTCCTCAAAAGAGAATTCAAATGACCTTCAATCTCTAGTCTCCTGAGGGGACAGATTCAGGCTGTTCATTGTGCAACTGCCCTCACTTCTGCCCAACAAGTTCAGTCAGTCAGACTTGAATTTCCGCTCGGTCCGAAGGTTTCGATTCTCATCGCATACTCTCCTTTTCCGTTCGAGCGGCCGCCGGTTTCGGCTATGCTGCTGTCCTAATGTTTCTTGGCGCCTTCATTCTCTCTCGGCTTCGCTAGACCCTCATCCGCTTGACGTTTTGGAGAAGTCAGACCCTCCTCAAAAGCGTGATGCTTCACAACTCGAGCCTCAGCGATAAAGATCACCTCTTCAGCAATGTTGGTGGCGAGATCAGCTACGCGCTCTAGATTCCTGCTGACGCGAAGGATTTGCAGACCACCCTCGATCAGGGATGGGTCTTTCCTCATAAGCCCGATCACTTCAGTAGTCATCTCCTTGTTCAACTCGTCAACGTGATCGTCCACGGTGAGAACCGTTGAGCTCAGGTGTGGGTCGTTGTGAATGAAACTGTCTATTGCATCGCGAAGCATCTTCTGCGTAAGCTCCGCCATTTTTGGTAGACCAAGAAGAGGCTCTTCCGGGCGCCGCTCACAGTATGCAAGAGCGGACTCAGCAATATTCACGGCGTGATCTCCAATCCGCTCCAGGTCGTTATTGATTTTTGTTGCAGCAAGGATGAGTCTGAGATCTATGGCCACCGGCTGCTGAAGAGCAAGCAAGTCGACAATGTCGTTATCGACCTCGATCTCAAGAGAGTTGATCCGCCCGTCGCTGTCGATGACTTTCTTTGCCAGCTCTGCATCTTGTTTGAGAAGAGCCAGAATGGACAACCCGATGGCCTCCTCCGCAAGACTGCCCATCTTGATGAGAGTCGTTTTCAGACCCTCGAGTTCTCTTTCGAAGTGTCGTTGCATAGGATTCAATTGAAAATTAAAAATTCAAACCGAGGAATTTTTGGATTTTGATATTTGATTCTTGATTTCCTATCCGAACCTTCCCGTGATGTAGTCTTCCGTCTGCTTCTTTGCCGGGGAGGTGAAGATACGCTTTGTTTCGTCATACTCGATCAGCTCACCAATGTACAGGAATGCCGTGGAATCGCTCACCCGAGCGGCCTGTTGCATGTTATGCGTCACAATCACAATCGTGTAGCTCTGCTTCAACTCATAAATCAACTCTTCGATCTTTGCCGTCGAGAGTGGATCGAGCGCGCTCGCAGGTTCGTCCATCAACAGCACTTCGGGATTTACGGCGAGAGCTCTGGCAATGCACAACCGCTGCTGTTGGCCACCCGAGATGCTCACACCGGACTTGCTCAACGAATCCTTGACCTCATCCCACAAAGCCGCACGCTTGAGGCTTTGTTCCACGATCTCGGCTAGGTGGGCTTTCCTCCGAACTCCATTAAGCTTCAGGCCCGCCGCAACGTTATCGAAAATCGACATGGTGGGAAACGGGTTGGGCTTCTGGAATACCATGCCGATGCGCTTTCGCACGATGACTGGGTCGGTTTCATAAATATCGTGGCCGTCAAGAAACACCTTGCCGGTGACCGTGCCCCCGGCGACTTCATGCATGCGATTAAGGCTGCGCAGAAGTGTCGATTTGCCGCATCCCGATGGTCCTATAATTGCCACGACGCGATTCGAGGGGAAATCAAGCGAGATGTCCTTCAAAGCATGAACTTTTCCGAAATATGCGTTCAAATGCTCCACCCTAATCTTTGCTGAAGACTGGTCGAGAAAGGACGTCGGGGTGGTCAAGGTGATGTTGCTCTCCGGCTTTGTACTTGTTAGTTCCATTTTTCAGGCTTCCGATTGCCGCCCCCGAGTCACGATGCGAAACAGGAGACTCAGCACAGAGATCAGCAGAATTAACACCAGCGCTGCAGTCCATGCCTGTCTATTCCAATCTTCGAATGGCGCTTTGGCATATTCAAAGATGAAGGCTGTCAAGGACGCTATAGGCTGGTCGATTGCCGTCGACCAGAATCGGTTACCCAGCGCCGTGAACAACAAAGGAGCAGTCTCTCCCGCGGCCCTTCCAATCGAGAGGAGAACGCCAGTAACGATCCCCTTCATAGCCGTCCGGCAGACAATCCTGACAGTTGTTTTCCACTGCGGTATTCCAAGGGCCAACCCTGCTTCACGATAGCTGTGTGGCACAAGCCGAATCATCTCTTCTGTCGTTCTAGTCACGGTAGGCACCATGAGGATTCCCAATGCAACACCGCCAGCGAGGGCAGAAAAGTGCTTCATCGGCAGCACGATGAGAGTATATGCCACAACGCCAACCACAATGGAAGGGACGCCGCTCAGAACATCCGTGAGAAATCGAACAGTTGTGCCAAAGACATTGTTCCCGAATTCTGAGAGATAGATCCCTGCGAGAATTCCGATTGGTAATCCTACGACACAACCGATGCCGATCAAAACCAGTGTTCCCACAATAGCATTCGCCATCCCACCACCAGTCTCACCTACTGGCTTCGGCATCTTTATGAAGAAATCTACGCTGAGATACTGTAGGCCCTGACTTATCGTATAGAAAAAAATAAGAAGAAGTGGAAGAACGGCGGCGATTGCACAGAGCGTTGAGATCGAAAGCATCCCAACGTTCGTCGCTTTCCGCCGATAGAAACCCAAAGTCACAGCACTCCTCCCACTGCTGACTTCCTTGTGACACTCCAGACAAGCAGCCTTGCAAAGATGTTGACAATAATCGTTATCACGAAGAGCACGAGAGCAATTTCTGTCAGCGCACTGATGTACATGTCTGAAGTCGCCTCAGTGAATTCATTGGCGATGACACTCGCCATGGTGTAGCCGGGGTCAAAGAGAGAGGACGAGATCACAGGACGATTGCCAATCACCATCGTGACGGCCATCGTTTCCCCTATGGCTCTGCCGAGTCCCAAGATCGTGGCGCCAAGGATACCTGATTTCGCGTTTCTCAAGACGATCCTTGTTGTTTCCCACTTCGTGGCCCCGAGTGCAAGAGCAGCTTCCCGCTGGTTGCGTGGAACAGACCTGAGAACATCTCGAGATATCGATGCGATGATAGGGAGAACCATGATCGAGAGAATCAGCCCTGCGGCGAACATACCGAAACCGTACGGGGCTCCCCTGAAAAGTGCAGTGAAACCAAGCTCCTTTGAGAGGACAGGCTCAACAGTCGTGCGTATCCACGGGACGAGAACGAAGATGCCCCAGAGACCATAGACGACGCTCGGGATACCGGCAAGCAATTCCACCGGAAAAGATATCAATCGTTCAAGCCAGCGTGGGGCAAGCTCTGAAAGGAAAACCGCTACCCCGAGACTTAGTGGAAGGGCGATCACCAGTGCCAACAGGGAAGAGACAATCGTACCGAAGATGAAGGGAAGCGCTCCATACTCTTCCTTCACAGGGTCCCAAGTGGTGCTCGTCAGAAATTTCCACCCGAACTTCTCGATCGAGAGCCTCGAGCCCTGATACGACTCGTACCCCATCAAAACCACCAGCACGAAGATTGCTATGGCAAAGATCAGCGTGAGGTTTTTGAAAAGGATATCCCCAAGGTTGCGACTGCGAGAAGAAAGCGGCACAGGGCTCAGAAAAGCGGAAGGGCTCTCCTCCCCCAAGAGAACCCTTCCGCTTTCATAGGAATTCTGTTTGGATCTGGCAACCTCTGTTGCCGATCGCTGAAAGCTGTCACTCATGAAGTAGTGTGAATCGTGTTGATCTTCTTCTCACACATCTTGACAACTGGTGTCGGCAGCGGAGCATAGTACAAGTCCTTCGCATAGGCTTGTCCGGTCGTCATTGCCCATTTGAGAAAGCTCACGATTGCCTTGGCCTTCGCCTTGTCTTTCATGTCCTTGTAGATCAGTAACCACGTGAATCCGCAAATCGGGTAGGAATCCTTTCCATCGGCATCGGTGATCATGACGCGCAGATCTGCGGGCATATTCCGCGCAGCGCCGGCCGCAGCTGCCGAAACTGCCCCAAATGATGGTTCAACGAAGCGCCCGGCTTTGTTTTTCAAGGAAGCGTAGGGCAGATCGTTCTTCACGGCATAGGCCAACTCTACGTAACCGAGAGCTCCCTCAGACTGCTTCACGATTCCAGCAACGCCTTCATTGCCTTTTCCACCAAGCCCGACCGGCCAATTCACCGACGTGCCCTTTCCGACTTTGTCCGCCCACGTTTTGCTCACCTTGCAGAGATAGTCGGTAAAGATGTTAGTGGTGCCGCTGCCGTCGGAGCGGTGCGCGACCAAGATGGCTTGATCGGGAAGATTTTTTCCTGGGTTGATGCTTGTGATCTTCTCGTCATTCCATTTCGTGATCTCGCCAAGGTAAATTCCGGTCAGCACTTCAGGCGTCAACTTGAGATCCTTTCCCGCTGCGGGAAGGTTGTATGTCACGACGACCGCTCCCATCACTGTTGGGAAATGAAGGACGTCTGATCCCTGCTTATCCTTGATCTCCTTCATCTGGTCTTCGCTCAAGAACGCATCCGAGGCACCGAAATCCACCGTTCCTTCCGTCACCTGTTTGATTCCTCCTCCGCTTCCAATCGACTGATAATTGAACTCAATGCCGGTCTTTTCATGATAGACATCGAACCACTTAGAATAGATCACGTAGGGGAAAGTCGCACCAGCGCCGTTCAACTTCAGCTGTCCCGGTGCCATTCCGCTCCAAAGCAACGCAAGCCCGAAGCTCCACAACAGTGTTTTGGTGAGTTTCATACCATCCTCCTTTGGAAAGTTAACAAATCTTTTTGGTTAAAGAAATACATAGTAGAACGTGAGACGAGCGGTAACCGAGGCATCCGGCGCGGTCCCGACGGTCGGTGCTTCGTAGGTCTCAAAGAGCAGGTTGGGCATGATTGAGACGTTTTTGTTCGCCTTCCAGTCCAGAGCAGCAATGATGTAGTTGCGAGCGTCACCTTTTGAGCCCCCGTCAGTGTTTGGGTCGAAGTAATCGTAACGACCAACGATGGCGAGATCAGGCTGAACGAAACAGGACGCATACGCAGTGATTCCCATCCCCTTTTTTGAACCAAGCGAACCACCGGCTGGTGTGTACGCATTGGATTGGGACGCCAGAAACCCTTCCAAACCAAGGCTGTAGCTTGAAGGCTCAGCATAGCCGACAAACAGTGCCGTTGTCAGGGTCCCATGACTCACAGAATTCCTGTTGGCATCCAAAACATTCGACGCGTCTTTGTAGTCGACGTACAGCGTTGCCTGGAGGTTTGTGGTGGGCTTGAGCTGAACGTGAGCATAGTATCGTTTGTATTTGTCGCTTTCGGGTTTGCTCGTCCCCGCCCCATTGCCGACCATCAGCCAGTAATTCACCGTTCCGTCTCCGGCAAGTTTTCCCCTCAATGTCAGCCCCAAATCACGAGAGTCCACGATTCCGCGCAAGTCCATAATCGTCTTCTCGAGCGAGCGATATCCCCATGCCCCTTCAGAGATATCGTAGGCCGGAGTCGGCTGGATACCGAAAATCAAATCGCTTCCAGAGAAGACATTCTTCCACTTCAAGTAGGCATCTTTCACAAACACGCTTATCTTGCCGCTGGTGAGGACATCGCCCGTCGTTCCCAGAAGAGCTGTTTGGTCGGCTTCCAGCCGAAGCCGCGTGGTGAATTGCTGAGAGATATCGTTGTCGTACGCAAAATAGATTCGACGGAATTGGAAGGCCTGCATTGCCTTCCCCCCTGGCGCCGCTCCACTGGAAGCAGTGTTGGCAAGACTATTGAAAGCAGCATCGCGCGCAATATTGTAGTAATAATCACCGAACATATAACCGCTGAACTTCCCCTTTGGAGCCTCTGTGGCTCCCTGACCGAAGGCAATGCCCCAGATTCCAACCGCTTGGATGAGGAGGATTTGTAGTAACTTTTTCATTGAACACCTATGATTGATTAATGGTTGGTGGTTTGTGCAAACTGCACGCTAGATTCTGTGACCGCTGTAGGAAGAAGCCTACCGAGTTGGGGAGATCCCGCACAATAGCCATGAAACTGTAATACCGAGTGTTACGAGGGCCATCAACCCGTAGCCCAAGCGATTGCTGATTCCCTCATATTCTCCACCCTCCTGATTGTCATGGGGCAGGTGCTCTCGGATCAGGGAAAAGATCAAGGGTTCATCACTTTGCTTACGGGCTTCCACTTCGGCATTCACGAGACCAAATATACTACTCTGTTGTCAAGGCAGGATTACCGTAATGTTAAGAAATCGTGAAGGTTCGCTCAGGATCGAGCAATGAGCGGAAATTCGTCCCATAACGCAGACGCAAGCATTATCGCATCCGGGCATCCCCAAAGACAGGCTTCGATACACTGCAGACAAACCGGAACGTAAGGACGTCCGCTCTGCAATGGCGCTGTGCACTCTCATCTGATAATCATTGCTCCCCACACAAGTCCCAGAACCAGAATCACAGCACCATACAGGATCGTCAAATGGAGGATAAATCGATGGTCTGTGGATCGAACAGACTGGCCGACGGTCTCCCCGGATTTCATGTGCACCCCCTATCGTTGGCATAAAGACTGGTTTCTTCAAACTTCTCAATTGCTTCCGGCCTCGAGACAGTATAGGCATACACCTCCCGGGTTTGCCGTGTATACGCCGCAACATTCAAGACACACAGAGAGATAGGAACCGATATGCTCCGCGCAATAACTCATCTGATCTGCGGTCCCGTCAGTCAGGAACAATGACGTTCCAGCACCCGTTGGGGCGAGTTCGACTCCACAGGCTCGACATTCCGTGTCAGCCTGGAGCAGGGCTTCATCAAGCACTCGTTTCTCAGAGAATACTGTGGTTCTCATAGAGGTCCTCAATTCTTGGGCACAAATATAGAAGTTCAGCATCAGATGAAGATAAAGCCATCATTAAGAAATAGTAAATTCGCCCACGAGTGTTGACTGGGAAGATAGATTTGAGTACTCTTGAGAAATCCTGAACCAGATGACGGAAAGGAGCTTCAACAAGCGGTGTCCATGAAACGAGTATTGTTCATTTGCACTGGAAATTCAGCACGAAGCCAGATGGCGGAAGGATTGTTGAAAAGCTTCGGTCGGGGTGAGTATGAGGTTCATAGCGCGGGGACACATCCGTCCTTCGTCCGGCCGCAAGCGATCCGAGTGATGAAGGAACTGGAGATTGACATCTCAAACCAGTCCTCAAAGTCACTCGACCAGTTTGTCAACCAGTCTTTCGACTATGTCATAACAGTGTGTGACATCGCGAAGGAGAGCTGTCCAGTTTTCTACGGGGCGAAGAAAATGCTTCACTGGAGCATCGGAGATCCGGTGAGCCTTTGGGGAACAACAGAGGAGCAGCTTGAGGCGTTCAGGAAGGCGAGGGATGAGATCAAGATGAGGATTATGAGGACCTTCAAGATCGAATCGACGGGCCAACCGCAATTTCCTTCTTCAAAGTGAAGCCAAATACACCTCTTTTCTACACCGCACCTCCCAATTCGATGGTACCGGCATAGCTCCACCCGGCTGGAGTTTTATTGGGTATTCAGCATGTGAACACCTAAAGGAGTTCACGTTGTTGCTCTTCAGTTCTTAAGACTTTTTCGAGTTCGTTGACCAGAAGGGGTAGATCTTCCTGAATAATCTGCCACATCACGTCAAGGTCGATGTTGAAATAAGCATGAATGAGTTTATTGCGTGTGCTGATAATGTCGGCCCAAGCGATCGACGGCGTCTGATCTTGCAGCTCTCGGGAAACTCTTGACGCTGCTTCACCGACAATCTCAACCAGTCGTACCAGAGCAAGCATGAGTTGTTCATCCTGTTCTATGTCAACTCGAGTCTTACCCCGAGAAAACAATAGCGCTTTTCTAGCGGCATCAAGCATGTGCCGTAGTCGAACAACGTCATTCTTAGTTAGCGCCATAGAGGGGTTTTGCTTCTTTAAGAACTTCTTCCCGGAAATATTGGCTTAGGTCATAAGGAGTTCTGAGGTCAACTTGGCGACCGAAGATTGCAGAGAGTTCTCTTTCCAGTCGAGCGAACGCAAAGCCCGGCGCATGGCCGGGAACAAATTCGACCAGAATATCAAGGTCGCTGTCGTCACGTGCTTCTCCGTGAAGTGTCGAACCAAAAACGGCGAGCCTCTGCACATAGTACTTCTGGCAGACCTGCGATAATCTCCCCCGTACGTGTTCTGATATCTCAAATAGCATGTGAGCTGTATTTCCTTCTGCCAAAGTTCACTGAGCAAATGTAATAAATATGAAGGCCAAAGGGAAGTCTATTATTTCTTCAAAGCAAAGCTGAACACACTCCCTTTCCCCACCCCACTGTCGACTTCGATTCTACTCCCGTGTGCTTCGACGATATGTTTGACGATGGCAAGACCCAATCCAGTTCCACCTGCTTCACGAGAACGGTCTTTGTCGACGCGGTAGAACCGCTCGAAGATCCTGGGAAGATGCTCGGGCGCAATGCCGCACCCCGTGTCGGCAACTGAGATCCTGACTGCTGAACCTTCATCTCTCCCCGAGACGGTGACCTTTCCTCCGCTTTCAGTGTACTTTACGGCATTGTCGATGAGATTGAGCATCACCTGCCTCAGCCGCTCTTTATCACCCAGCACGCGGACAGCGTCGGATGTACCTACTGTGCATTCTAGTGAGATTCCCTTCCGCTCCGATGTGGGGGACATCTCACCTACCACCGAACGAAGATATTCGCCCACGTCGAAGTACCGAAAGCTCATCTTCATCTCGCCAAATTCGATGCGAGAAATCTCGATGAGATCGTTGAGGAGCGCGTTGAGCCGGATGACATTCCTATGCGCCTTCTCCAAAAAGTCACGATTCACCTTGGGATCTTCCAATGCACCATTCAGAAGTGTCTCGAGGAGACCCTGCACCGCAAAGATCGGCGTCCGAAGCTCGTGGGAAACGTTTCCCAGGAATTCGCTTCTCACGCGTTCGAGCTTGCGGAGCTGGACGATGTCTGCGTGGAGCTTGTCGAGCATTTCGTTCAAAACGATCCCGAGTTGACCGATTTCATCTTTTCCCTTGACCGGTATTCGTTTTTCGAGATCCCCGGATCGGATCTCGCTAGCCACGGCTGCCATCTCCATTACCGGTTGCGTGATCCGACGCGAGACGACGAGACTCAGCCCCGTCACAAGAATGATCACAACAAAACCCGCCAGGCCGATCATCCATCGAATCTCTCGTAAGACTGTCTGGACCTCAGTGAGTGGAACCGCAATCCTCAAAAACCGGACCTTGCCGGAGGGAAGCTCCAATGGTTCGTCAAGTCTGTGAGCAAAATACAGAAGATCTACTCCCAGCGTTTTGCTGTGTCGACTTTCAGAACCGGATCCAGTTCTCAGCGCCTCTTGGACTTCGGGCCTCATCAAGTGATTCTCCATCGTCGACAACTGGGAGGCAGACAAGTCGGATTCAAAAAGGACCACGCCATCTTCTTGTATAAGAGTTAACCGAAAATCAGAAACTCTAGCGTAGTCCTGGAGCTTTGAATACCAGCTTGAGTCTAGAATGGCGGCAAATGAATCTCCCCTCAGAAGGTGCTCTAGCTGATTCGACTGGCCCGAGAGCTCGCCGATTAGCCGCCCTTTAAAATACGACTCGATCTCGACGCTCGAAAGGATGCCGAGAGCCAACGTCACGACGATAATCAAGCCTGCATAGGTGTAGCCAATTTTGCGGCGCGTGCTTTTCATCTCACTTCTCCTTCAACCTGTAGCCTACACCCTTGACTGTCTCAATCCATCCGCCGAATCGCCCGAGCTTCTCGCGGACTTTGCTGATGTGCACATCGACTGTACGGTCGACCACATATACATCGCCACCCCACACTGCGTTAAGCAACATCTCTCGTGTCACGACCTGGTTGAGACGCTGTGAAAGGTAAGCGAGAATTTCAAACTCTTTCTTCGGGAACACGACTTCTCTCGATCCGATGTGGACCGTGTAGTTGAGCCGATTTATCTCTATCTCCCCGATCCGGATCACGTCCATTTCAAGCTGTTGCGCACGGACTTCTTTTCGGCGAAAGACCGCCCTGATTCGTGCCATGAGCTTCGGAAGACTGATCGGCTTGACGATGTAATCATCCGCGCCAAGCTCAAGGCCCACAACCTCATCCACCTCATTCGTCCGTGCAGTCAGAAACACGATAGGGATCTGACTCGTCTTTCTGTCACCCCTCAAACGCCTTGCGACCTCCCAACCATCGAGCTCGGGCAGCATCACATCGAGAAGAATCAGGTCCGGAAGCTTGAGGGACATCTCGAGTGCGTGCTTTCCGTCCAAGGCCGCAAGAACGTGATAGCCTTCCTTCTGCAGGTTGTACCTCAGCATCTCGACGATGTCTTTTTCGTCATCGACAACGAGGATTGTTTTAGCCAAGCTGATCCCCCTTCTCGATCTTGTATCCTCTTAGAAATTCTTCTATCCAAAGCTTCTTCTTCCCCTCCAACTGGACCTCTTGCACAGAGATCACCCCATCTGCCGCTGCGACGAGCAACTCTTTATCCGTGCGCTCGACAATCACCCCAGCGTTGGAATGAAGAACCTTGATTCCGGTTTTTTTTGTCCGATAGATGTTCAACGCTTTGCCGTTGTGGAAGGTGAACGCACATGGATCAGGAGACAGGCCCCGAACGAAATTGTGGACCTCCTTTGTGCTCTTCGCCCAATCAATCTTGCACATCTCTTTGTAGATCTTTGGTGCCGGGCTAGCGAGCGCTTCCTCCTGTGGACGAGGATGAGCTTTTCCGAGCTCGATGAGGCGAACAGTCTGAAGCACGATCTCCGCCCCGACTTCCGCGAGCCTGTCGTGTAGCTCACCGGCCGTCTCGTCCTCGCCGATTCTCACCCGAGCCTGGAGAATGACGTTCCCAGTGTCTACTCTTTCCTGAAGAAAAAACGTCGTGACACCAGTCTCCTCTTCCCCCTTAATGACCGCCCAGTTAATCGGCGCTGCACCACGATACTTTGGGAGAAGAGAAGCATGGAGATTCATTGACCCGAGCTTTGGGATCCCGAAGACCTCTCGAGGCAATATCCTGAATGCCACGATCACGATCAGGTCCGGCGACAACGCTTTCATCCGACGGATGAATACTTCATCTTTGAGAGAGACGGGTTGAAGGACTTCCAGCGGACGGCCAGTGGCAAACTCTTTCATTGGAGGAGAGCCAACCCTCTGCCCTCTTCCACGAGGTTTGTTTGGCGCAGTGACAACAGCCACCACATCGTACCGATTCTCAAGCAGGATTTTCAGGCTCGGGATCGCGAAATCGGGCGTCCCCATGAAGATGATGCGCATTGCGAGTAATGGTAAGACAGTTCTCAGCGCTCGGCTTAGCTATCCGGCAAGGCTAGTCTGTAGGCTGTGGATTGTTTTGTCCGAATGAGATGAAATTGTTGGAAAGGTTGGACGTGATGTCGGCAAGCTCTCTGCAAAATCCGAGTGAGGGACACAAGACTGAAAGAGAAACCGATCACCTGGGTACTGCGTCTGGCAGCACGACAGGATAATTCACTTCGATCTCCCCTTTGCGAATGGCATCCAGTTGGGCCTTGTGCGCTCGTCGTTTTGCCGCGCTGAGATAATCCGTGAGGAGAACGCCATTCAAGTGATCCATCTCGTGTTGAATGACGCGTCCGAGCAAACCGGCAGCCTCAATCGTCGCATCTTGAAAATCCCCATCTTTGAACTTCACTGTCACTTTCCCTGACCGCGACACAATATCACGAACTCCCGGTATGCTCAAACAACCCTCTTCCAACGACGACTCTCCTTCCTTTGAAGCCACTTCAGGGTTGATAAGCACGAGAGGCTTTGTCCCCTTGCCCTCCTCCATATCGGAAATGTCAACGACGATCACCCCGTTCAGATCTCCGACCTGGTTGGCAGCAAGGCCAATCCCACTCGCGTTGTGCATTGTCTCGAACATGCTATGAATAAGCTCGATCAACGTGTCATCAAGCTCTCGCACGGGCTTAGCTTGCTTGCGCAAGATATCGGCTCCGTAGAGATATACAGGCAGAATCGGCATCCTCTTACATCCCTTTGTCAATTGTGTCTAATTCCACGAGCAGCAGGAACAGAAAAAGTTGGCCCAGCCGTTATACTGAAAGGTCGGCCAACTTTTTCTGTTATTCCTCATCCAAGGTATGACCGCAAAGCCTTGCTTCGCGATGCGTGGCGCAACCGCCGGATCGCCTTCTCCTTGATCTGCCGGACGCGTTCCCGCGTGAGGTTGAACTTCTCTCCGATCTCCTCGAGCGTCAAGGAATGTTCGCGTCCGAGGCCGAAGTACAACCTGATAACCTCAGCCTCCCGATCGCTGAGCGTCGAAAGTGCCCGCTCGACCTCGCGGCTGAGCGATTCGCGCATCAGCTCGTTGTCCGGAAGCGGGGTCCGCTCATCCTGAATGACATCAAGAAGGCGATTGTCTTCACCCTGTGCAAACGGCGCATCCATCGAAAGATGCCGACCTGAGATTTTCAGGGTGTCGGCAACCTCGAACAGGGACATGTCGAGTTCCTCGGCTAGCTCACTCGCACTTGGCTCGCGCTCGAACTCCTGCTCGAGGGTGCTGAAGGCTTTCCCGATCTTGTTTAGCGCCCCCACACGGTTCAGAGGCAATCGCACGATGCGCGACTGCTCTGCCAGCGCCTGGAGAATCGACTGTCGGATCCACCACACTGCGTACGAGATGAACTTAAAGCCGCGAGTCTCATCGAAGCGCTTCGCGGCCTTGATCAAACCGAGGTTGCCTTCGTTGATCAGGTCGCCAAGTGAGAGTCCTTGATTCTGATACTGCTTCGCAACGCTCACGACAAAGCGAAGGTTCGCCTTCGTCAGTTTCTCAAGTGATTTTTGGTCGCCCTTCTTAATCTTTCGAGCAAGGTCGATCTCTTCTTCAGAAGTCAGAAGGTCGACTTTCCCGATTTCCTGGAGGTACTTGTCGAGTGACTGACTCTCTCGATTAGTATATTGTTTACTGATCTTCACCATCTACGGTTCCACCTCAAGAAAATAGAAATTCTGAAACTTCTTAGCTGCTTGCGTCGATGCGATCCACGATTCCCACGATACTCGCATCTACGGGCGCCATCTCAACTGGCAACGGGATAACGGCTTCCCGCGCCGTGATGTAAAAGACAGTTTCCCCAGGACCAGCGCCCACCGTATCCACAGCGACGATCGGGTCGCCAACCTTTTCGCGATTTCTATTCAACGGCTGAATAAACTGGAGCTTAAAACCGCTGAGGTTTTCATCCTTCTTCGTCGCCCAAACTGTCCCGATGACCTGTGCAAAATACATTCAAGGAATTTTCAATTTTCGATTGCCGATTCCCAGTTACAAAGATCGTATGCGAGGATTCATCCGATCAACTATTGGAAATCGGAAATTGCCAATGTCAATCCCCCACGTCCAGTTTATCCACCACCGCCATGATCACCGCATCGATGGGCTTGTTCTTTGTCACGGTTGTTTGACGGGCAGAGCTACCCGTCGCGACCAACACAACATCTCCAACCCCTGCTTGAACGGTATCGACTGCCACGACAAACGTGTCCTTCAGCTTATAGTCCAGATCGACGTGCTTCACAATCTGGAGTTTCATCCCAACAAGCTGTTCGTCCTTTCGCGTCGCCCACACAGTCCCAACAACTTTCCCGAGGAACAAGTTTCTCTGCTCTCCTATTCTAACGAATTACCCGGGTTCGGGTATCACGTTTCAGGTTGATGACAGAATCGATGAAAGGAAACTCTCCCCCACGAGCACGCCTGGCTCATCAACATCGAAGTACTCTGCGACAGATTTTCCAGCGTCTGCGAAACTCTTGCGGGTTCCGAGATTCACTCCGTTTCTTCCGCTCTTCCGAGAACAGAGAATCGGCACATACTCGCGCGAATGGTCCGTGCTCGGGGTGGTCGGGTCGTTCCCATGATCAGCCGTGATGACGAGAAGGTCATCGGCATCCAAAGTGTCCAAAATGTTTCCGAGCTGGGAATCAAAATACTCGAGCGCACGAGCAAAATCCGCCGGATCGTTCCGGTGACCGTAAAGCATATCAAAGTCCACAAGGTTCGCCATGAGGAGACCTCTATGGAGATTGCGCGATTCCTGAATGATCCTCTCAATCCCGTCTTCGTTTGACTTCGTATGTATCTTCGTCATCAGTCCTCGCCCCGCAAAAAGATCATCGATCTTTCCGATCCCAACTGTCGGGATGTCGTTCTCCATCAGAAGATCGAGGAGTGTCAAACTTGGCGGCTCGAGCGCGAAATCGCGCCGATTGGCGGTTCGGACATAGCTACCTGCCTTCTCACCGACAAACGGCCGCGCGATCACCCTTCCTACAGCATCCTCGCCAACACAAACCTCGTCTCGCGTCTTCCGACAAATCTCATAGAGCAGAACGAGAGGGATGACCTCCTCGTGTGCTGCGATCTGAAAGACTGAATCGCCAGATGTGTAGACGATAGGATATCCTGTCCGACGATGTTCATCCCCAAATTCCTGGATGATAACGGTCCCAGAGGCAGGCTTGTTTCCCAGAATCCCCTTTTCGTTGGTAACGTCTAGGAATCTCTGAATCAGTTCCGCGGGGAACCCGCTCGGATAGGTTGGAAATGCCTTCTCCGTGATGATGCCGCACAACTCCCAGTGACCGGCAGTGCTATCTTTTCCTTGTGACAATTCGCCCATCTTTCCATAGCAACCAGCAGGTCTCTCAACTGGGCTCACCGACTTAATCGGAACGATATTGCCAAGCCCAAGGCTCTCCAAGTTCGGGAGCCTGAGACCGCCAACGGCTGCTGCAGTGTTGACGAGCGTGTTACTCCCGGCGTCACCATAAAGCTCTGCGTCTGGCAGCTCGCCGATACCGACACTATCAAGGACTATGAAGACAACCTTTCCCGTATTTCTCTTTGTAGGTGCCAAATCCCGACACATCGGGACTATATCTCTTCTACGCTGCTTTGGGGAGAATGTTTAGCTCAACGATTTGCCTACGGCTCGCAGAGTCGTCAACCGTAGATCTGCTTCTCGTTGCACTTACAGACCTGAACTCGTCGATGACTGAAGCGCCATCCAGCGGAGTGTGTGGAGCGCTCAGACGTTACGAGCAAGATAGGCGTGAGGACGGTATGGCATTTCGGACACTTAACTCCTCTTTCCATCGTCGCCTTGGCTGCCTTTTCAGCAAATGAAGTTGCCTTTGCCATGAGAGCTTTCCCTTTTCAAGTTTTTGCTAGAACACCCGGACCAAGTTTCCACCGCTCTCTGTTCCCTTGTTAAGAACATGCAGAGCGTTTGCGACAAAGTCGTCTCTCGTTGTTCCCTCGGCAGCACCACACACTCCTACGCTAACCGTGACGGAAAAGCTCTTGTCCCGAAACGTGAGAACGGTGCTCGCGATCGCTTTCCTTATTTTCTCTGCCCAGAGGTATGCGTCATTCGCAGCGGTGTTGACGAGGAGCGCACCGAAACGATTTCTGTCGTACCGGCCAAGCAGATCATATGGGCGGATGCTCGCCCGCACCATTCTCCCAACTGCAGAAAGGACATGGTTGAACCCTTCTTCTCCGTAGCGATCGACCAACTCCTCCTTTGAGTCAACCGAGAACAGCGCAATAGAGAGATCGGTTCCAAAGTCGTCCGCGCGTTGGATTTCCTCTTCAGTTTTCTGGAGCAAATACTTTTTCGTATAAAGACCTGTAAGCTCATCGATGATCACGTAATCCTTCACGACTTCCTGAAGAAAGAGGATTTCAATTGCGGCCGCAACACCACTGAGAAGGCGTTGGAGAACCTCCATATCGCGAGGGGAATAGTTCTTTGCCTGCCGGCTCTCGACGGTGAGTGCACCGTAACACTTACTGATCGAATGGATAGGTAAGACCAGAAATGACCCGCGTGATGGGATATTCTCACCTTCGAAGAATCTTGCCTCCGAAAGAGTCCCCATGTCCTCAATGTAACGAGAGGCACTCCCTTTGATCGTCGACCCAACGACGCTCTTCGCGAAATCGATCTTCTCAGTCCCGCGCAAATAGTGTTCTTCTGTCCGATTCATTACCTGGCGAGCCAACCAACCGCGTTCCTGCTCATCGTAAAGCACGATTGCGAGAAAGTCCCAGTTCACCAATCGTGATGCCTCGGTCATGAGCGCATCGAGGATCGGCTTCAGGCTGAAATCCTTTCGGGAAACTTCCTCGATCCGCTTCGTGGCACGAAGAATTTCTGAATCGACAAGCAAATCGTATTTGTCCGTGTAAGTCTTAATGAGCGCAGAGATCAGCTTCGTGAACTGCCCCATCAGCGAAAGAGTTTCTGCTCCATAGGCATCTTCGACTCGACTGTCGGCTGCCAAAACAGCGACCACGCCCTGACTGAAAAAGACAGGCGCTCCAATGAAGGACTTCACAAAATCGACCTGATCATAGTAGCGGAGCATTTCTTTTTCTGAGATCGGGTTCACCTGCGTGAGAATTTCGGGCTTACCCGTCAGAGCGATCTTGCTCACGACGTCTCCTTCAATGGAAAAACGCCGGCCAGACATGAAACTCTCGCTATCCGTCACTACAGCCTCGAGGACCATCTGGTGTTTGTCACGATTCGCCCAAAAGAGCCCAACCGTATGAGCAAAGAGGACCTCTTTTGCGACCGAGAGCACCTTCGAAAGCAGGAAATCAAATTCAGCCCGAGGCTCACTTTCACTTTTGAAGACATCGTTGTCGAGATCAAAAAAATCCTTGACGTCAAAATCCGTCGCTTCTCGTTTCCGCGGGCCGGGTCTAGGTGAAGGTTCCTCCTGCGGAGAATCGACTACCGTTTCCGCTGTGGCGACCTCCTCGTACTGAATAACCGGAGTTGGCTGAAGATCATCGAAAACGATTCTCTTGGGCATGGGCTCTTCTTCAGATACAGTTTCCTCTTGTTCCAGTGACGACTCGGATGCTTTTGTAAGCTGTTTTGCCCTTAGTGATGTGTAGAGAAAACCCAGGGCAATGACAAACAGAATGAAGGCGATGACTTTGACTGTGACAACTGCGACGAAAAGGGAAAGCGCCAACATCACAAGACCAACAACCGCTACAGCGGCATCGATAAGGGAATAGCGTTGTAATAGGACGGATAGAAGCCCTTTCACCTCAGCGGTCAGAAGACCTAAGGTTTTCAATGGGGAACGCCCTTCTCTCAATGCACAAATCTACACAAAAAACGGCTCAAAGTCAATGGAAATTGATGGTTGGAGGAGATAATTGAAGTTAAGCTTCCTGTCCGAAGAAGAACTCTATCTCGAAGCGCGCGCTCTCGTCAGAATCCGACCCATGGACGATATTCTGCTGCTTGTCATCAGCAAAGTCAGAACGAACTGTCCCCGGAGCAGCCTGCTTGGGGTCAGTGGCGCCGATGAGTGTTCGAAACTGATTGACAGCGTTCTCCTTCTCAAGCACCATCGGAATACAAGCGCCCGAACTCATGTACTTTAGAAGATCCTCGTAGAATGGTTTCCCCCGATGGACAGCGTAGAACTCACCCGCTGTCTCTGGAGTGAGATGAACCATCTTCATGGCGACAATTCGGAAACCGGCCTCTTCAATTCTGGCGATGACCTTTCCTGCAACCTTCTTCCGGATGCAGTCGGGTTTAAGGATTGCCAGAGTTCGATTTGACAATGCGATCCTCTTTCGTGTGACGGAGGGAATTGTTCCTCAAGAGCATTGACACTGAACAGATCACGACAGAGAAGATGCCACTGTCCAAGACATCGTGAGATAGAGTTCTCATCGTCTTCTCTTCGGCTTTGCTCTCTTCCGTCGCTGGTGAACGTTTGGACGCGGATGCTTTCGTTTCGAGGCAAGCTCGTGGATTTCTCGCGAGACCTGAGTGATGAACCTGCGCCGCTCGCCTGGAGACAGAACTCTTCTCACCGTCTCGCCAATGAGAGCAGGACTTTCAACAACATGAATTCCCGCCGCCTTCATCGCCTCTATCTTTTCAGCAGCGGTGCCGTGGCCTCCGGAGATGATCGCGCCGGCGTGCCCCATCCTGCGACCGGGTGGAGCCGTTCGACCCGCGATGAATCCTATGACAGGCTTCCTGAACTCTGCTTTGATATACTTCGCAGCTTCTTCTTCGGCGGTCCCTCCAATCTCTCCAATAAGCACGACGGCATTTGTTTCATCGTCGGCATTGAAGAGTTTCAGTGTGTCAAGAAACTGCGTTCCAACGACAGGATCTCCTCCAATTCCAATGCACGTCGATTGGCCCAGACCACGTTGCGTCAACTGCCAGACGGCTTCATACGTGAGAGTTCCACTCCGGGAGACAACGCCAACCTTGCCCGGCTTGTGAATGAATCCAGGCATAATCCCGACCTTTGCCTTTCCAGGCGAAATAACCCCGGGACAATTCGGACCGATGAGACGAGCCCGCTCGACAGCGCCACTCACGTTTGCGGAAGTGGGTCTTAGATGCGGATAAACGCCTATCATATCCTTCGCTGGAATCCCTTCGGTAACACAGACAATCAGTTTGATGCCGGCATCCAAAGCTTCATAGATCGCATCAGCAGCAGAAGCTGCAGGCACGAAGATGCACGACGTGTTCGCTCCGGTTTCGCGGACTGCATCCTCAACGGTATTGAAAACTGGCACCCCCTCGTGCTTCAGCCCACCCTTTCCTGGAGTCACACCCGCAACAACTTTCGTCCCATACTCGATCATCTGTTTTGTATGAAATGTCCCCTCACCGCCTGTAATCCCTTGAACAACAAGCCGCGTATTCCTATCGACAAGTATACTCATGGTGCTTCATTTCCCCTTTAGTATAGTAGATACTTTGCCCGAATGGCCTGGAAGCGTTCGACCTTTTCGTTGAACAATCGGAGTATTTCATCAGGTGGTAGATTTCGATCGAGCGCATCGACCAGAACGGTTGAGCCAACCATCTCCACAAATCGCTCCGAATGATAGTTCCATTGAGGACCCCGCCGTTTGATTTCTATCGCCATTTTCACGAAGACATCCGTCGTCCGAAGCTGATCTCGGTCAGTGATCTCGACCTTGACCCCATTGCAAACTTGGTTCTCAAATGTGCTCGCATCGGGAGTGAACCGCACCGGTGAAAATCTTACTCCGGAGATCCCCTTCGCATTCAACTGGGCAGCCAACTCCTCACCATTCAAGTACGGTGCACCATAGTACTCAAAAGGATGGTCGGTTCCCCTTCCGACAGAAAGATTTGTCGCCTCAAAGCAACCGAGCCCCGAGTAGAGTATTGCTTCCTCAAGGCTACGAATGTTTGGCGAGGGATTCACCCATCGGAGCCCGGTACCATCATACCACATCGTTCGGCGCCAGCCCTCCATCTTGATCACTTCGAGGTCACAGCCGATCTTCTGCTCTTCATTGAACATGAGAGCAAGCTCACCGGGAGTCATCCCATACCGGGTGGCAACAGGATGATAAGCGATGAAATCGCTAACAGAATCAGGTAGGACATCTCCTTCCACAATCGTGCCGTTGATCATCACCGGTCGGTCAAGGACGAAAAACCTGATCCCGCGCCGTGCCGCCTCCTCCATGCAATATGCCATCGTTGAGATATACGTGTAGTAGCGGACACTGACATCCTGGATGTCATAGACGAGCGCGTCGAGCCCCTCGAGCATCTTGCCTGTCGGTCGACGAGTTTTGCCGTAGAGTGAGTAAATAGGGACTTGAGTGCGCTGATCCACCGTGTTCGCTATCGTGTCGCTCTCTTCTGTGCCACGGATGCCATGTTCAGGCGAGAAGATCGCGACAAGCTTTAAGTTCGGTGCATCGAAGAGTATATCGATAGACCTTCGGCCATCACGGCTCCTGCCTGTCTGGTTCGTGATCAGCCCGACCCTCTTCACACGAAGCTGAGCAAACTCGCTTCTCTTCAGCACGTCGAGACCCGAGACGACTTGCCCTCGGAGAGAACTCCCCAGGAGAAAAAAGATAAGAAGAATCGATGGTGTCCGAGATCGCCTCATCCGATCAAGTCTATCTCATATTGATGATAATCGTCGTGCAATTCTAAGCTCACTTGCTTATACAAGTGTTAGTTCGAGAGGAAAAGCGACAATCCTCTGCGTCAGCATAGAAGAGCATCACTGGCTCTCAAGGAAGTCGGCCACCCTCAGGATAGTCTCCTCGTCGAATTGCTTCCCAAGAATCTGTAAGCCGATTGGCAGACCGCGGCGGTCCCGACCGCAAGGAATACTAATTCCCGGGATTCCTGCAAGGTTTGCGCATGTAACATAGACGTCGGAGAGATACATCTGCAGGGGATCGTTCACCTTTTCACCGATCCTGAACGCTGTCGTTGGCGACGTGGGAGTCAACAGACAATCGACGCGCCCAAAAGCACGGTCGAAGTCTTCCTTGATCAGTCGACGAACCTTCTGAGCCTTCCGATAATACGCTTCATAGTATCCTGCAGAAAGGACATAAGTTCCGAGCGTGATCCTGCGCTTGACTTCGGGGCCAAAACCCTCGCTGCGGGATTTTGTGTACATCTCCGACAAGTCACGGGCGATCTTTGAACGGTGCCCGTAGCGAGCGCCATCATAACGAGCAAGGTTCGAGGATGCCTCTGCAGTTGTCAGGACATAGTACGCCGCGATATGATACGGTGTTTGTGGCAGAGATACATCGACAATCTCCGCACCGTGACTCAGGAGAACGTCGATTTTCCTTTCAACTGCCTCACGGATATCATCATCTAATCCCTCACCGTAGAACTCTCTGGGTTTCCCAATCTTCATCCCCTTGACATTCTTCGTCAGGGATGCAACGTAATCAGGAACTGGAACCTTCGCAGACGTTGAATCGCGTTTGTCATGGCCGGCAATGATCTGTAGAACGCGAGCGCAATCTCTGGTGCTGCGCGCCAAGGGACCAATGGTATCAAAGGAGGACGCATACGCAACCAAGCCGTAGCGTGAAACCCGCCCGTACGTTGGCTTGACACCCACAACACCACAGAAGGCCGCCGGCTGGCGGATTGAGCCACCGGTGTCCTCTCCGAGAGCGACATTGCACATGTTCGCAGCGACTGCAACAGCAGAGCCACCGCTGGACCCGCCGGGGACACGAGTCTCGTCAACTGGATTGAGTGTTATGCCGAACGCCGAGTTCTCCGTCGATGATCCCATCCCGAACTCGTCCATATTGGTCCGACCGATGATGACTGCATCAGCGGCGAGGAGCTTTTCGATCACAGCAGCATCATAGATAGAAATGAAGTCCTTGAGGATCCTAGAGGAACACGATAGGGGCCGGTCCTTGATGGCAATCTGATCCTTGATCGCCATCACCATACCCGCCAGAGGCCCAGCGATCCCCTTCTCGATCTTCATATCTACCGTTCGAGCTCGTTCCCGCGCCCAGTCTGAATAAACAGAAAGGAAAGCGTTCAGGTGCTTTCCTTTCTCAATGGCGTCGAGGAATCGTTCCACGACATTCTCACATGTCATAGAACCTCTTTCGATTCCCGCGCTGACTCTGTCGAAGCTCGCTGCCTGCGTCAATCGCTTTCCCTTCGTGCAGTGAGACGATCCCTGTTAGCTCTTCGGCTCGGCCTTCGACGACGAGCCCTTCTCTTCAACCTTCTTCACTTCTTCGGCAACCTCATCCTGGACCTCGCGCGCCGCTTTTCGGAACTCCCGAATCCCCTTTCCGAGGCTTTGCGCAAGCTCTGGAATCTTCTTCGCGCCGAAGAAAATCAAAATGAAGAGGAAGATGAGCAGAAGCTCTGGCATCCCGATATTTCCCATGTCGCCATCCCTTCTAGTGATGTAGAAGCGGTGAATTAGCAATCACGTCATCAGTCTCGAAAACTGTCGATGATCGATTGAAAAAACTTTCTCCCGTCGACGTGTCCCAAGATTTCATCGGAACAGCGCTCCGGGTGAGGCATGAGGCCTACGACGTTCCCTCGCTCATTGATAAGACCTGCGATATTAGCCATCGATCCGTTTGGATTTGCCTCCTCCGTGATTGCACCTTCGCGATCACAATACCGGAAAAGGACTTGATTGTCGCCTTCGAGCCGCTTGAGTGTCTCCTCATCGACAATATAGTTTCCCTCTCCGTGCGCAACCGGGATCTCGAGCACTTCCCCCTGCTTACATGCAGAAGTGAATCGGGTGGTTGCATCTTCAACTCGGAGGTGGACGTACTTGCAGACGAAGTTTAAGACCTTGTTTTTCAGCATGGCACCCGGGAGAAGCCCTGCTTCAAGGAGAACTTGGAACCCGTTACAGATCCCCACGACGACGCCGCCCTTCCCCGCGAATCGTACAACTTCGCGCATCACTGGAGAGAAGCGCGCGATAGCGCCGCACCGGAGATAATCACCGTAGGCAAAACCGCCGGGAAGGATCACGACGTCGACATCGCCCAGTGAAGAGTCCTTGTGCCAGATATACCGCGTGTCCTGCTGAAAGATCTCACTCAAGACGTAGTGCACGTCGCGATCGCAGTTTGACCCGGGAAAAACGACAACACCGAATTTGGCACGATGATTCATCAGCCCCACACCTACACTTGCTCTATTGTGTAGGTGTAATCTTCCATCACAGGGTTCGCAAGCAACTTCTTGCAGAGCTCATTCGTCACTCGCTCGGCCTCATCCTTGGTCAGGCAATTGATCTTCAACTCGATCAACTTTCCAGTCCGAACTTCACCCACTTGGCCGTACCCAAGCGTCGAGATAGCATGCTCGATGGCTTTCCCTTGCGGGTCAAGAATCGACTTCCTGAGCGTAACCGTGATTTTCACCGAGTGCAAGGAGAACCCTCACTCAGAAGATTAGAGATCGATTGTTGTGGCTTCAGTTTCCTCCTCCTCAACCTTCGACACATGGTGCATCGCGTTCCGGATCGTTGCGATGAAGGCTCGCAATGGACCCGAAAAAACAAACAAAACAAAGAACGGGAAAATTGCGGTTCCCCTCGTCACAACGATTGCCACTACGCCAGCTACACATGCCATGAACCGCCAGGGGTGTTTCTTGATCCCGTGCCGTGTGAATTCCGGCAGTGCGTCGTACTTTATGCGAGTCACCATAAGGAGGGACAGAACAACCACCAGTGGAGCAAGAAAGTTGCGCGCGACATTGCTTAGGCCGAGGGTGTTGTCGTAGAACATCAACACAAATGACGCAACTGTGATCGCGCTTGATGGGATCGGGAGTCCCGTGAAGTACTCTTTATCAAAGCCAATAATCTGGACGTTGAACCGAGCCAGCCGCAGTCCGCCGAAAATCATAAGCATAGAGCTCAAGATCACACCGAGTCCCTCAAGCGTGTTCAGATGAACCGCAAACACGAGGAATGCTGGGGCCGCGCCAAACGAAATCACGTCTGAGAGAGAATCGAACTCGATCCCAAAGTCGCTTGCTGACCTTGTGATGCGCGCCATGAGGCCATCAAGTGTGTCAAACAGCGCAGCCAGGATAATGAACCAAGCCCCAAGGACATAGTCCTGCTGCCCCGTGTAAACGATGGAAAGGAGGCCGCAAAACATGTTGAGGACTGTGAAAAGACTTGGAACAAGGGCTCGTGTGATTTTCATTTTCAAGTCGAAAGCTTGTTCGTTTCAGGTGCGGCAGACTGCAAGAACAGTCTCACCAGCGACAACTCGATCATCTACATCAACTTTGATATCAGCTTGGGTTGGAACAAGAACATCAACTCGCGACCCAAACTTGATCATTCCAAATCTCTCCCCCGCTTTCACGTCATCATCCACTTTGAGATTGCAGACAATTCGCCTCGCGACAAATCCCGCGACCTGACGCATGAGAACCTTGAACTTCCCATTGTCAATGCCGATGACCGTTCGTTCATTCTTCTGAGAAGCCTTCTCGTGAAAGGCAACGAGGTACTCGCCCCTCACGTACCTCAGGTGACGAACTTTTCCCGAGATGGGAATTCTATTAACATGAACATCGAGTGGCGAGAGGAAAATACTAATCTGGATCGATTCTAGATCAAGGAAATCTGGGTCCCTTGCACTTCCTACATGGACGATCTTGCCATCGGCAGGCGAAAGAATCAGGTGATCACCAACAGGGCTGATGCGAGCCGGGTCGCGGAAGAAATAGAGAACGAAGAAGGTGAAGAGAATCGATATAAGGAGAACAGCAGTCTTGACGGTACCATCAACAACCAAAACCTGGACCAAGAGGTTGGCCACGAGAGCAAGCCCAAGAATGCGCGAGACAATCGAAAAACCATATTTGGAGATCGTCGTCAACGTTGCCGTTCACCCGGAGCAGGTCATTTAGGCCACCTTCGTGAGCACTCGGTCCCGGATTTCCTCATACATCCCACGCACACCATCTAAATCCTGTTGAGGACGCTCAACGTCAAACCTTTTGGTCGTTTTTGTGTCCCAGAGTCGACAGGTGTCCGGCGAAATCTCATCTCCCAGAAGGATCTTTCCGCTTTGACGGCCAAACTCAAGCGTAAAATCGACCAGTTTCAGGTTACGACGCTCAAAGAAGGACTTCAGGACTACATTCACTTTCGAGGCCATCCGGTTGATGAGCTTGAGTTCCTCTGGTGTCGCAAGTCCCATGGCAAGCACGTGGTACTCGTTGAGGAGCGGTTGCGGAAGGTGATCACTTTTCAGGTAGTGCTCGAGAATCGCATGTGGGAGGTCAACGCCATCCTTCAAGCCATAAAAAGCCGACAAACTTCCTGCCGCGGTGTTCCGTGCTGTGACTTTAAAGGGAATGATCTCAAGCCTCTTGACCAGCATTTCAGAGTCGGAAAGCTGCTGGACAAAGTGTGTGGGAATGTGATACCCTTCTAGGTATTCAAAAAGATAAGAGGAGATCTGATTGTTGAGCGCACCCTTGTTCTTGACCATCACTCTCTTCTTCCCGTCGGAGAAGCTCGCTTCGTCGCTGAACTCCTGGACGATCAACTCGGGTCTTTCGGTCTGGTAGAGCTTCTTCGCCCTCCCTTCATAGATCAGCTGTCGCTTTTCCATTCTCACTTCCTGGTTCCCTCCGAGATGGGAGACCTCTGCACGTCAACGGGGCTCTCCAGTCTCGGTTTCCTTTCAAAAAGCGATTCATAATAAAGAAAAATGGCCTGAAAGTCAAGATTGCCAAGAACGGCGAAGACAAACGGGCCTCCACATTGAACAGCTTGATTCTCCTCAGAATTTCAGCTATCTTTGTTGAGAGATTCAGTCATCTGTCTGCAGCGGCTCCTTCGGATGATCGTAAGACTCATTGCCCCGTGGTGTAATTGGCAACACGTCTGACTCTGGATCAGAAAAGTCTAGGTTCGAACCCTAGCGGGGCAGCAACGCGATTGCGGATTGCGAATTTTGGATTGTGAAATGGAATCGTATAGAGATATCAATCCGAAATCGACAATTCGAGGTCCGAAATTCGCACGGCGCTATCGTCTAAGGGTTTAGGACATCGCCCTCTCAAGGCGGGAATACGGGTTCGAATCCCGTTAGCGCTACTGTACTCATACATAACTCCAACTGGCCAAAGCTGGTTGGAGTTTTTTTTGCGTGCGGCTATCGAACTCGTGATCTCAATCCCCAGTCTGACAAGAAGAAACCAGACCCGAAAAGCTCAGACCTGGCTCATGGATAAAAAAACAATCAGGCGGCTCAAAACCTCGATTTCTCAGACGCAACCTCCCATGCCATAATGCCAAATCCTAGCCCCCCCATTTGATTACATCGACCTTCACGAGAGCTATTCCACGATCAAGAATTCCAATTCCCTCTGCCGCGCCGCGAGATAAGTCAATGATTCGATTCTCCCAAAATGGCCCTCTGTCGTTGATTCGCACCTTTACACTTCGACCACTCATTAAGTCCGTCACACGAGCGATTGTGTTAAATGGAAAACTCTGATGCGCGGCGGTCAGCCCTTCCATATCGAACACTTCGCCGTTGGAAGTCGTCCTTCCATCAAAAGCATTGGCGTAGTATGATGCGATTCCCTCTGCCGAGTACAGGACATCATCGGGCTTGGATCTGGAGAGCAGAGAAAGCTCCGAACGGTTCATAGTCTTTGTTTGCACTCCAGCCCCAATAACGAGCGCGGTGAACAATAGAAGAAGCGCCTTTGCCATATACTACCCCCCTTTTCAAGTGAACAGCCTCCCTTGATTCGGATCCATAAGGTAAAGGTGTCCAAGCGATTGTTTTCCGGTCTGCGAAGAGGCGCATCAGGAACAGCCTGTCCTTTGCGTGTGTCTGCAGGCCAGCGATTCTTGCGCTAATGCCTTTATTAACATGCTCGCTCACGGTATTCGTTCCGCTTCGAAACTGACTGCCGATTCGAATCCTTACTCATTCCTGCAAAATCTGCATGATCTGGGGACATTTGGCGTGAAACCGGTGAACAGAGATTCGTCCCACGTCCCACATTTGCACAACAAAAAGCCCCTGCACCAAGACGCATGAAACGTCCAGATGCGGAGGCTGCTTTGTTACTGATGGTCCGCTGCGGTCAGCAGGGGGCGGAGAGTTCTTAGACCTTTTTCACCTTTGAGGCCTGAAGGCCCTTCGTTCCCTGCTCCACTTCGAAGTGAACTTCATCACCTTTGTTCAGTGTCTTATACCCGTCGCCGACTATCGCGTGAAAATGGACGAACACATCCTCACCAGATTGGCGGGAGATAAAGCCGTAGCCTTTCACTCCGTTGAACCATTTCACTATTCCTTTTTCCATCGAACGTCTCCTTTCGATATAGGTGTTAGCCCGGCACCCAGGGCTGGTGCACGCCGATCACTTAGGCGCCAAGATTAGACTCCTTTGGGCCATTAATTGCCTCGAATTCGAGCATCATGAGTGTTCACTAGTGAGAATTCACTTGGGGACTTTGGCTGCTAGGCGGATGTGAACCCACGAAGGTTTGGTTATCGTCCGAAGTGTGACGGCCCTCAGGATCATTCAATTAACTTCAAACGACTGGTCGTCCCCACCTCGACCAGTCGTTCCTCTCTATGAAGTTACCCAAGAATCCTGAACATTGACTCCCGCGTTGCCAGTTGGATACTACTGGACAACGATCGTTCCAGTCATGTACGAATGTATCGAGCAGTGATATTTGAACGTCCCCGCGGTGCTGAAGGTCACAGTCTTGCTCGTTCCTGAGGGCACGCTAAAATCCCAATCTCCAGCGTCGCTTGTTGTAGTGTGGGTGATCCCATCTTGATTCATCCATGTCACAGTACTCCCCTTTGCGACAGTCAGATTAGACGGAGTAAACGATGTGTAGATGATGTCCACAGTACCTGGTGAGGGATTCCCACCGCTCCCCGAGCCACCGCTGGAGGAACCGCCTGACCCACTTCCATAGGAACTTGTGGGACTGCTGGAATTGCTGCAACTCGAAAACACCAAGAGCCCTACTACCGACACCATAAATGCAAGCCATGTCACTTTGTTCTTCATTGAAGTGCTCCTTGATGACTATCATTGTTTGATTGCGGGGTCCATTTATGAATCATGCTTACCATGCCAAAAAGACTTTGAAACGTTGATCGAACTCTTCACGATGAACCCCTTTGGATTATCTTGTCTGCGTTTGTTACAACCCCTGTGCCAACAATCTGCACTCAGATGGAAGCGGCTGAACTGAGAGAAAAAGTGGGAGCCTGTGACCAGACTGTGTGAGTTGTGGGACTGACATGTGGCATCAATGTCCCTTCTCTAACGGCCATCAGGAAGAAGAATGGGGTACCGGGTGGACAGTTGGGACTGGCTTAATCCTCGTCATGATATACCAGTCAGGGAAGCCAGAAGCATCGAGATGAGAAGGTCAATACCGCTCGGAGCAGCTTTTCGGAGGTTAGCGGAGGTCGGTAGACCTAAGTTATTCGGCGTTGTGGGATCTTATTCGAAGAGGCAGGGGACAAGCAGATTTACGAAGAAACAATCACACGCCGTTTTGAGTTGGCAACTCACACCGACTGCACAATACAAGTAGGCAAGCTCGACAAGGATACTTATTACTCCTTGAACTGGTCCACTTCGATCTTATACTCTTCAATTTTCCGATAGACGGTCTTCCTGTCAACATCCATCATCTTTGCGACCTGATTGAGATTGCCCTTACATTCCTTTAACGCGCGAAATAGGTATTTCTCTTCAGCATCGCGGACAACATGTTCGAGGTAATTCTTGTATGGAACAGAAGTTGTGGCGGGTGGTTCGCGGACTTCAATGGAAGAACTGGTTCGGGCATCCTGTGGAAGCTCGAGTGTGGTAATTGTGTTCCCATCAGCCTTGATGATTGCCCGCCTTATAAGGTTCTCCATCTCGCGGACGTTTCCTTTCCATTCGTAATTCATCATCTGATGGATAACACTCGGCGAAAAGCCAGCAATTGGCTGTCGAGCAAGCGATTGATGTTTTGCCAGAAAATGCTCAGCCAAAAGTGGTATATCATCAATGCGTTCTCTCAGCGGTGGGAGTGTGATGGGAAAGACATTGAGGCGATAGTACAAGTCCTCACGAATCGTTCCCTTGGCAACCATGTCGGTGAGGTTTCGGTTCGTTGCGGCCACAACGCGGGCATCCACAATGATCGGGGTGTTACCACCGACACGCTCAACTTGCTTTTCCTGCAGAAAGCGGAGGAGTTTTGTCTGGACGTGCAGCGGAAGGTCTGCAATCTCATCAAGAAAGATTGTCCCGCCCCCTGCCTCTTCGAATTTCCCGATTCGTTGTTTGTTTGCCCCTGTGAAAGCACCCTTTTCGTGTCCGAAGAGTTCACTTTCCAAGAGTGTTTCTGGAATCGCAGAACAATTGATTGTGATGAACGGCTTGTCTCGTCTTGCGCTATTGAAATGAATCGCACGTGCGATGAGTTCCTTCCCTGTCCCTGTTTCACCAAGCACAAGCACTGTGACGTCAGTCTCCGCCACCTGTCGCACCAGTTTGAAAGCCTGCTGCATCCTCTCATTGCGACTAATGATGTTACTGAAGTCATGCGTCGTCTCGACCATTTCCCGAAGTCGTTCCAGCTCAGCGGACTTCCTTTTTTCCGCCAAAGCTCTCCGGACTCTGATGAGGAGCTCATCGTTATTACACGGTTTTGTGAGGTAGTCGTAAGCGCCCTCGCGCATCGCATCCACTGCTGTCCGTATCGAACCGAAACCAGTTATCATAATGACGCATGCATCAGGCAACTTCTGTTTGATATGCTGAAGGAGCTGCATGCCGTTCATTCCCTCCATCACGAGATCTGAGAGTATGAGATCAAAGTGCGTGTCTGCGATTTTCTGCAGAGCTTCAGCACCACTCACCGCTGTTGTTACCACAAATCCCTCGTCCTGCAAGAGTGCCAAGGCTGAGACTCGAAATGCCTTGTCATCATCCACAACGAGGATCCGTTCAGATGAAGAAGCCATAATCATAGGGAGGTAGATGGTGGTACAGTAGGAAATCTCAATCTGAATGTGGTGCCGTGGCCAACCTTGCTCTTCACGTCAATCGATCCGTTATGTTGTTTGACGATGCCATACGTCATAGAAAGCCCAAGCCCAACGCCGCTGACTTTGCTTTTTGTTGTGAAAAAGGCATCAAAGATGCGGTTGATGTGCTCCTCCGGGATGCCGACACCTGTGTCCGAAACATCGACAACTACGCTGCCGTTGTCATGCGCGGTTTGGATCATCAGTCTACCACCGTCCGGCATCGCGTCCTTCGCGTTGAGAAAAAGATTCAGGAAGACTTGCTTCAACTTGTCGCCCGAACCCTCAATCTCTGGAACTTGTTCATCTAGCTTGGTGGTAACTTCAATGTTTCCCTCCTCGAAAGCCGAGGATGAAGAGTGCAGAACCTCTCCGATCAGCCTATTGACGCTCACGGGATGACGAGGCTCCTGAACCACCGAAGTTCTGTAGAAATCCAGCATCTGTCGTGTCAGTTTTGAGAGGCGTTCGACCTCTTCATACGCAACCTCGAGTAATTCGCGGTCAGAGCCATTAGGCCCAGAGCGCTTCAGTGCGGTTTGCAGACAACTCTGAATATTATGAATTGGATTATTGATCTCATGGGCAATCTGAGCGGTCAATTTGCCAGTTGCAGCGAGGCGCTCAGATTTCACCAATTCTTGTTCGGTCTCCTTTAGCTGACGCAATGCGTGCTCAAGCTCGACATTACGTTCAGCCAGCAGCTGAATCTTATCCTTGAGTGATCCACTCATCTCGCCAAGTTTCTGTGCCAAAAATCTTAGCTCTCCTCCAGTTCGAAGAGCAATCCGATAATCATAGTTGCCTTTGCCAATCTCTGTGATGCCATTTACAAGAGCTGCAATTGGTCTGCTGATCCCCCTTGATATGATAAAGCCGATCACGCCAGCCACGACGAGAACGATGACGGATAATCCAATGATTGTGTTAAGGACGGGAGTCAGAGAGGCCACTAGTTCACGCTCAATCGGCTTCAAAAGAAGAAATGCAATCACCGGCGAGTGCGCGCCGGTTTGATGATTCAACTGGTAGATGACGGACGCGTACCGCTCGTGAGGAGCGTCGGCAGTGAAGACTTCCGACGTGCCATCATTGTGCAGGTTGGGCAATGGACTTGATTCCAGCCAAGTAGCGAGATCTTGTTCGTCCTCACCACCGATTGATGAGGTAATCAGCTTCTTGTCGACCACTAATGCCACGTCACTATTGATCATTGATTTGATAAACTTGAGCTCCTCTGGGAGAACGCGGAATCCGATTGTGACGGTACCAACAATAGTTTCTCCGACTGTAACCACTGAAGATGAAATTCGATATACGCTGCCGTTGAGATCCCACATGTCCGTGAAAGTCTGGACTTGGCCTCCAAGGAGTTTGCTTTGAGTTTCAGGTAACGGCGCATCGGACGGATTCCCTTTGATCAACTTGGTCAGGTAGTTCCCCTTGGAGTCGGTCAGCACAAACAGGTCACCTGCTATACTTTCGTTCAATTCGCGTGAAACCTCAAGGGCGGTATTGGGATGTGCTATCTCTGCAACCGCCTTGAGCCGTGGAGTCTCTGCAATGACCTGACAGGTCTTCACATCCTGTAGCGCCCGCAGCGCGGATATTTCTTTGATCGCTGAACAATTGCTGTGCAGGTCTTCTGCAAATCGAGTTTGGATTTGCACGCGCATCCAATAGTTGATGACTATGAAGACCACGACGAGTAATCCAAGGACTACCCCCCAGATGGCGAGCAATATCTTGTTGCGGAATTTCATTTAAAAGCTCATGACAGCTTGAACAGCGAGAACATCGTCAGCTGGATCGATCGCAACGTTATATGTCCTGTTCCATTGATAAGTGATTTTGAAGAGCAGCTCACGTGCAAACCGATAGATAAGAGCACCTTCTAGACGAAGGACATCATTGTCCCACTTGCCATCATAAGGAACGAAACCAGCTGGATCGTATGTGTCCGTGTACACTTGAGACGCAATGGAGTTGAACACAAGTCCGCCAGCACGGCCTGCAATCGACAACCGTGGTGTTAGCGCATAGCGCGCCTCCGCGGAGTACGCGAAAGCCTTTAGATTCAACGAGTAGTACTTCCACGAGTTATACGCTGCCTGTCCGTAGAAAGAGAAATACCCGGCACTGAATTCCACATCACTTCCTACGATCCGCTGGAGATAACGATTGGGGTCTCTTCCATAGTTGTCTTTCATATAAGGACCGAATGCATACGAGATCCCAATCGTCAAACCCGTCTGAGGCGTCGCTGCAAGTCTAAATATCTTCCCAAAGCCGTGATGCGTGTTGAGACCGGCCGATCCATATGTCCCTGTCTCACTGATCATGCCATTAATGAGCGCCGCAGAATAGCTGAACATACCGAGTTCACCGTAGAACTTAACGCCTAGGTCATATAATGCTCCATCAAGCAGGTGAACCCCGTCACCACGAGCTGGACGAGCGAGGTCTGGAGTCCGAAGAATGTAGTCACGATTGCTCACGGACGTGAGGTGTTCGTTCATCAATGGAAGGCTGAAGAAAGGGTTGCGCCATGGAAAGCGACCCTCGTCAAGATTTTCAAACGGGATACCGATTTGTCCAAGTTCTGCGTTTATTCCTGACGATGCGATATCCGTCACTCTCAACACGAGATAATCGATGTGAAGAACCTGATCCTGGAGAATCCGCAGGTTGGTGAGAAAAGCTATGTTGTCAGAAAGTCCAGCATCCGCGAAGCCGTCCAGCCGCCAAGCGAACGTTCCGCGCCCCTGATTGAACACATACTGGCTAACGCCACTCTGCGAAGCAACGAAGGCCGCCGACGCCTGCCCACTGAACCTTAGTTGGGCAAGCAGAGATACGCTCAGTATCCAGAGGAGAGGTATTGAAAGAATCCCAGCTCTCCGGACGGCACGATCGACGAGTATTCTATGAACAATCACGGGAAATCTTTTTCTCACGGCCTCTTTAGTGACTGAAATTCTCTGTCCTTGTCTCTTCCGCCTTCAACGTTAGCGTTCTTGTCTCGACTAGTTCCCTGCCGAACCAGAAATTCACCCTGTACGTCCCTGGTGGTACACCATTGATGCGATAACTCCCTTCATCATTGGGGACTGCAAAGTAAGGGTTCCTTAGAACAAGAATAGTCGCGTACATGTGTGAATGGATATCACAGTAGACTTTCACAATACCCGGTCTATCGAATCTCACTGCTTTGCTCTGACCTTGCGGATAATGACCGAGATCAAACTCCCTGGATTGAGAGTAAGAAAAAACATTATGAAAGAGGTTATCGTTGTTTGGAAAATCCACTGTAGTCCCGACCACAACAGGCAACACAAGGGGCCGAAACATCAGCTCAGTCTGGATTAGTTTCGGATGGTATGCCGCAGGTGGATAGCGGATTTGATCGCCGTCCGCTTCGAGGAAGACCACAGCCTTTTCAGAAAGCCCATAGGGTGGGACAGGTCGAAGACGATTCATTGAACCTTCATACGTATTGAAGGCTCTTGCCCGCAGCATATCCTCAACAAACTCGTCGGGCCCTGCAATGCTGATTCTCCCTTGTATGCTTCCCGCTTCCGACGGCGTTCTCTCCTGCGCTCTGAGAGTCAAAGCGAACAAGACTATCAGAAAGAGAAGCCCGATCCAAAGGCTGGATTCTCTAGCCTCTCGAATCACTCATCATCTCCGAAGAAATCCTATCAATCACTGGAATCATATCCTCCCTTGTCCCGAACAGGAAAACCCTCCCCTGCGACACCGGCGGCGATTCCTCTGCCGGACAAACGAGAACACTGAAGAAGAGCCATCCACATTTCTCTTGTGAGCCAGGTCAGAACCCGGCAGACCGCAGGGAAGGATTATACGTTGCGCAAATGAGTAGGAACGACGAAATGGTTTTCTCTGCTAATCCATAAGATTCTTATCAACTTACGCCTCACGAGCGCCCCTTCATCTAAGTGCGGGGACTCTCACCAGGAAGGTTTCCCACCATTGCAATCGGCACTGCAAAACCCACCAAGAGGCAAGCGCGCTTGTGATGCAAAGTGACTTCTTTCTTGCGTAATGGATCGGCTCTGTGTCTTAAGAAAAGATGATACATGGGGTGAGAAATGCCCACCTCATGATTATGAACAAGTGAACTGAGGGAAGAATTCCTTTGGGGTTGGGGACCACTCAGTCGCGGTTAAGTCACGGGGTCTGCTTGCTTCTGGGTGGAAGAAGGGGATCGTCTATACCCTGAATGGTCGATTCCGACATGATGACGCGGAAGGAAAGGAGACGTGAATCCTCTGAAGTGGGGTTTCTGGAGCCCATCCAACTCGACAGCCCTCTAATCCAGCACAGACCTCCCGGTTCGTTCAGGAAACCCTCAGCCATGGTGATTCCCATGGCAAGTCCGTATTACATGGGAGTGCAGGGAGACGACAGGCAACATTCGATTTTAAGGAAACATGACAGAAAAAGATTGACACTCACAGCAAAATTGCCTAAATTCTCTGAAGTTCGATTCTGCGCCGCAATGAATCGCATCAGGGGGTATGCAGCGTTCAATAGACTCTGGTTTGTGCTCCATTGGCAGATCCCCCTGGACAATTCATAGACACGAGCTACTCGCCGTCAATCAAGAAATCCCACCGAGACGTCACGCCCCCCTCTCCACCGATTCCGCAAGCCAAGGTGAAGAATAAAGAATCTCTACTTCAATTCCTCAATGAACACCAAGTGAAGCTCTCCCCACGTGACCATCTAGGATCTCTCAGTAAGACGTTCCTTGTGGTCATGGCTCTATTCATTATCCCAGAAAGAAGCTCCGGCTTCCAGTCACCCGAGCTCATCCGGGGATACTTCGAGGTTGAGCATCTGCAGTCTGAATACCTGGATCAAGCGAAAGCAACCAACCTTACGGATCTCGTCGACGAACCGAAGGATTCATCGACCCAATGGGTCGAAGACCCGTCAAGTGTTACAGCTCCGACAATCGGGAATCCGAGTTGGCACGCGATGATTACCAATCTACCGACTGACTGGTATCGCGCATTCGACCTGTCGTTTCGAACCGTGAACCTCCCGGAGTTCGTCGGTCTCACTGCTTTCACTGGCGCTTTGCTGACAACCGACAAGAAAACTTGGACCGTCACAAGAAGGGCTTACAAGACTTCTAAGTTTGTTCACGTGGCCAGCGACTATGCTGTGGACGTCGGAGACGGGATGTCCCAGTTAGGATTCGTTGGTGCACTTGCTACCTATGGTCTCCTCACTGGGGACAAGCGAGCGCTCCGGACGGCAAGTCAAAGTGTCGAGGCAGTACTCGCAACCGGCGTCGCAGTTCAGTTCCTGAAGTATGTCACCGGGAGGGAAAGCCCTATCACAACAACCAGAACCCGCGGCCGGTGGACGATCCTCCCTCGTCTGGGGGAGTATCAAAGGAATGAACCCAGGTACTACGCTTTCCCCTCAGGGCATATCTCGAGCACGATGGCCATCTTGACCGTGGTTATGAACAATTATCCCAACGAGAAATGGATCAAGCCCGTTGGCTACACTGCGGTGGCTCTGTTGGGCGCTGGCCTTGTGGCCAAGGGGATGCACTGGTATAGCGATCTGCCATTAGGCGTAGCGATGGGGTACATGTTTGGGAATGTCGTCTCAGGACCGGACAATCTCGAAAGTATCATTGCCAAGAAGGAGACTCCCCTGAACTTGTCGATTGCACCAGTATCCACAAACTACGGCATGGCCTTGCGCCTTGGAGTTTCGTTCTAGACAATACCCGTCTCGAGGTTTCCTCCACGTGCATGAAGCGACTGCTGCTGCTCTGTTCTTCTTTCCTTCTCATCCCTCCAATTTCCGCTTCACAGGAAGTCGCATCCGATTCTTCTGCGCGTAAAGAATTTCAACCAAGCCCTCAAGGATCTTCTTTCCGGTTGACCACAGTCGGTTACGGAGCCAAGTTTACTCGCTTCCATTTTCAGCAATTGCCGACCGCCCGAAACATCTGGGTTTTGTTGGAGAGCCAGGCGCCCGGCGTGGTAACCGATCGAATTGACATCGGAGGAATGAAGAGCGAAGCAGCTGCGCGTTTCGGCGGACATGGGACTTCGTGGACCCAAAACGCTTATTATCTCAACGGACTCAACATTACCGATCCGTATTCAGGGGACAAACCGTTATCGTATCCAGACTACGATGGACTCGAAGAACTCGACGTCTCGACTGCAGTCCATTCCGCCAGTGTCGGTTCGCCAGGGATTGCTCTCTCCATGACGCCACGTCACGGCGGAGACGAGTCACACGTGAGCGCTGAGACCTACTACGCGGGAAGCGCAACCCAGAGCAACAATATCACAGAGAACAAGAGGAACGTCGGCGTAAACTCGCCGGAACATTTCAAAGATTTCTTCAATGGAAATGTGCATCTCGAAGGACAAACAGCCTCCGGATACTTGAATTATTTCGCCTCGTTTTCGGCCCAGGATTTTTCCAAGTACATGCAGAATGTCCCGGAGTCAATTGACTCAAGACTCATCTCGGGCTTGGTGGATCTGAATTCTGTTGTTTCCGACCAGAGACTCAATCTGCTCTGGACGGGACAGCGCTTGCAGAACCCCAATCGAGGTGTCTCTGAGCGGGTGCCTTTTGAATCATCAATGAACCAAGTGAACACCTATCAGATCCTTCAAGCCGGGGATCAAGTTCAACTGGGCCAATCCGTCAGCGTGGAGTTCCGTGTCGGTTATACTCACGGATCGCTTGAGAACAAGTTCCAGGAAGGAGTTCAACGCCAGAGCGGCGTTGAGTTATTCAAGGGTATTTACTCTGGGATCGCCCCAATCCAGACGGTCGGTAACCGCGACCGGTTGGATATGCTCGCGACGCTCAGCCATACGCTAGAGGGACGAGCAACCCTGGGACGACTGAGCTTTACTTTGTCAAATCAACTGAGAGTCGGTGCGGGATGGGAAGAACTCTTCTCGTCAAACGAGTATAGTGCTTACGACAATCTCAATCTCCAGTTCTTCGAGGGGCTGCCTTACGCTGTTGTAATGCTTAACACCCCAACGAAGGCAAAGCAGAGGGTTCGAAACTCTTTCCTGTTTCTCCAGGATCACGCAGTTTTCTCCGATTGGCTTGGCTTCGATCTAGGATTAAGATTGCAGTCGAGCGCTGGGTGGCTTCCATCCGGGCAGGTACCCGATCCATTAAACACCAGTTCTCAAAGTCGGTTTGGTTCAGAGAACCTCATTCAATGGACGACGATTTCTCGACGCTTCGGCGCATCCATCCGCGTGAGCAAGGAAATTTCACTTCGGTCAAGTTATGCACGATACTACCATCAGTTGCTTGCAAGCCTCCTTGACTTTCAGAATCCAGCTGCTCTCAGTGGGAATGTGTTCCTGTGGAACGACAAGAATGGAGACAGACAGTACCAAACCGGTGAGGAAGGGACGCTGATCAGTCGCTTTGGCGGTCAGTATTCAACAATTGATCCAGACCTCAAAGTGCCGTACACTGACGAAGTCACTGTCGGCGCCGATTTTGACCTCACTGGAAAAGTGAAGGTCGGCCTGACGCTTATGCATCGATACGAGCAGCGGCTAGTTGAGACAACCAACATCGGAGTTCCGTCTTCCGCATATTCTCCCGTGACTATCCTCGATCGAGGAGGTGACGACAAGGCTGGAACGTTCGACGATCAACTCATCACAGTCTACAATCAAGATCCACCCACGCTCGGAAGAGATTACTATTTGCTCACGAATCCTCCAGGCTTTCGTGACTTCTACCAGGGACTTGAGATCGTCGCGGAGTCAAAAGATTGGATCGCGGGATTATTCTTCCAGTTCTCCTTCGCAGCTTTCATGAGCGTCGGCATGGCCAGCCAGGAGGGAGAAGAACAAGAATATGACCAGGGCGTGATTGGAAACCTCTTCGACAATCCTAACACTCTCATCAACGCGGATGGCCGACTATTCTTCGACCGGGCGTATCTTGGAAAGATCGCTGCAGCCTATGAACTCCCCTGGGACATGCAAATCAGTGGAGTAGCGAAGTATTATGATGGACTGCCGTTCGGGAGAAAACTGGTGGTGACCGGTTTGAACCAGGGACCTTTCTACATCCTCGCGACGCCGCGCGGTAACTACTTTGGGTCGAGCGACAAACCGGGAGGCCATCGTGTCGAATTCAATCTAACACTCGACCTCGGGATTGAAAAGACGTTCCCCTTGGGAAATGGGCACATTGGACTACGATTGGATGTCTTCAACCTCCTCAACACAAACAACAATACTCGCGAGAACGATTTGAGCGGTCCAGACTTCCAGGCGCGCGTCCCATTGGAAACTGAAGCTCCACGGGTATTCAGGTTAGGGATGAAGTACAGCCTTTGAGAATCCTTCAACCATGATAGCTTGCCGTCAGCTTTGACGCTGCCGCCTTATCGCTAATCACCGTGGCCCTGCGATGGAGCTGGATGATTGATGCCGGGCACATCGCAGTAATCGGACCTTCCACAGCTGCGTGTACCGCGTCAGCTTTACCCAGACCGCTAGCAAGCAGTACAAG
Source organism: Bacteroidota bacterium (assembly GCA_049589195.1). Lineage (GTDB taxonomy): Bacteria > Bacteroidota > Ignavibacteria > UBA10030 > JAHEZR01 > JBAWAH01. Next base: position 72,273 of record JBAWAH010000039.1, read on the forward strand.
CTCTCGAGCGTCCATGATCGTCCCAATCCCCACAGTGATGGCATATCGGGGGACCTCTTTCGGGTCTATGAAGAACCGTGCATTATCCTTGACTGTCTGCTCGGTCAGGGTCTTGATTCGAGTCCGGGAACCGAGCGAGGAGCCGGGTTCGTTGAAAGCCAGATGCCCATTCGCTCCGATGCCAAGGATCTGAACGTCGATTCCTCCTGCTTTCTTAATCTCCTCCTCGTACCATTCGCAATGAGCCTCGATGTCAGTTGCCAACCCGTGCGGGACGTGGATGGAGCGGTGGTCGATATTGACATGCTTGAAGAGGTTCTCCATCATGAAGTAATGATAGCTCTGGCTGTGGTCAGGGGAAAGGCCAACGTACTCATCAAGATTGAATGTTGTCACCTTGGAGAAGTCAAGTCTTTCTTCTCGATGCAGGCGGATGAGTTCTTTGTAAGTTCCGAGAGGGGTACTGCCAGTTGCCAAACCCAAGACGAGGTTTGGCTTTTTCCGCAAGTGCAGAGCGACGATGGAGGCGGCTTCTCGACTCATCGCATCGTAGTCTTCCCTGACAATTACCAACATGTCTGCCTCATTTATTATGAACCCAGGTTGATGAGTTAAGCCATTCGACAGCTATTCACATCCTGATGAATCACCCCCGCTTTCATGGTATTCACACGATATATGTGACAGCGCAAAGAAGCATTGGGCGAACTGAACCCGAAGGTGGAAGATAAGAATTCTGGGTCAAAGTTGCTCAAGTGCCGGGGAAAAGTCGAAGGAGCAACGCGAAAGGCTTGGACCTCCGCAAGAAACCGGTGTCGAGGTACCAATGTGTGCTCAGACAAGTGCCACGTCGAGTACATAAATGACAGCAAACTCATGCAGAGCTAGATTTCATTTTGAAAATTAGGAGTGGTGTGCAACCGCGGGGAGGCAATGTCACCCGATTTCCGCTAATTCGCAACGACGTTTGATTTCCCTTGCATTTGACATTTTCAGTTGCGACAATTAAACATAAGACTGTTGGATCAGCGAGCAAGCAATTTGGATAGAGGAGGGACAATATGATGGATGACGATTCCAAAAGCAAATCACAGCTCGTGAGCGAACTGGCTGAATTACGTCGGCGAGTAACTGAGCTGGAAACCGCAGAAGCCAAACATAAGGGAACAGAAGAGGATCTCTACCAGTCCCGCGAGATGCTCCAGTTGGTTCTGGACACGATCCCGCAGCGCGTCTTCTGGAAGGATCGCAATTTCTCCTACCTCGGCTGCAACAGGCCATTTGCCAAAGATGCAGGGCTCGAGGATCCGGGTGCGATTCTCGGAAAGCAGGACTTTGAACTGGGATGGAAGGATCTGGCGCAGTCATATCGGGATCACGATAGGATGGTGATGGAAATGGACACTCCCAAGCTCAGTTTTGAGGAACCGGAGACCACGCCCGAAGGAGGGCGGAATTGGGTGAGGACAAGCAAAGTCCCGCTGCACGATCGGGACGGCATCGTGATTGGGATTCTGGGAAGCTACGAAGATATCACCGAGCAGAAGCAAATGGAAGAAGCGCTCAGGCACGAACGTATTCTCCTCCGAACCCTGATTGACAACCTGCCAGACGTCATCTATGCGAAGGACGTGGCCTGTCGTAAGACACTCTCAAACCTCGCCGATGTTCACTTGATGGGTTTCCATTCAGAGGCTGAGGTTTTAGGCAAAGACGACTTTAATCACTACCCGAAGGAGACAGCCGAGCGATTCTTCGCAGACGACAAATCAGTGATCCAGACTGGCCAACCCGTGCTCGACAGAGAAGAGTATGTGGTAGACGCGGAAGGTCGGAAACGCTGGCTGTTCACGTCCAAGCTGCCCCTCCGGGACGACAAAGGCCACATCATCGGGTTGGTTGGCATTGGGCGAGATATCACCAAGCGCAAGCAAGCCGAGGAGGCCTTGGCGGCAGAGCGCATCCTCCTCCGTACCCTGATTGACAACCTGCCAGACGTCATCTATGCAAAGAACGTGGCGTGTCGCAAGACCCTCTCGAACCTGGCCGATGTTCACTTGATGGGTCTCCAATCAGAGGCCGAGGTTTTAGGCAAGGATGACTTCAACCACTACCCGAAGGAGACAGCCGAGCGATTCTTCACCGACGACCAATCAGTGATCCAGACTGGCCAACCTGTGCTTGACAGAGAAGAGTACGTGGTAGACGCGGAAGGTCGGAAACGCTGGCTGTTCACGTCCAAGCTGCCCCTCCGGGACGACAAAGGCCACATCATCGGGTTGGTTGGCATTGGGCGAGACATCACCAAGCGCAAGCAAGCCGAGGAGGCTCTGGCAGCAGAGCGCAGTCTTCTCCGCACTTTGATTGACAATTTGCCAGACCTGATCTATTTCAAAGATGCCGAAGGGCGGTATGTTCTCAACAATCGTGCCCACTTGCGATCACTGGGAGCGGAACATCCCGAGGAGGTTCTGGGAAAAACATTGTTTGATTTTCACCCGCCCGTGTTAGCCAGGCAATATCATGAGGACGAGATGCGGATTGCCCGTACGGGGGAACCATTGTCGGGGCGGGAGGAGCTTGCTGTGCACAAGGATACTGGTGAACAGCGCTGGCATCTCACGAGTAAGATTCCGCTCAAGGATAGTCATGGTGAAGTTATAGGCATTGTGGGAATCAGCCGAGATATTACTGAAGGGAAACTGGCCCAAGTCGAACGTGAACGGTTGATCAATGAACTTCAAAGCGCCCTTGCTGACCTTAAGACGTTGGGCGGTCTCGTCCCGATCTGTGCAAGCTGTAAGAAAATCCGTGATGACAAAGGCTACTGGACACAAGTCGAAGCGTACATCCAGGAACGGTCTGAAGCCCGTTTCAGTCACGGTCTCTGTCCTGATTGCGCGGAGAAATTGTACCCAGATTATTATCCGAAGAAGAATGCGTAGAGCCCCGGTACCGTTGAAGTTGTCGCTGTTGGAGTATTCACAGATCAAAACATGGAGACATCATTCAACAGTACGGTGTTGAAGGGTCAGAGGCGAGATTAATTGAATTTCTACTTGTTTCTTCTTACCTTGTCCATGCTGCATGTGTCCTGATTTAATCCCGGCAGACGCATTACGCAATCAGGTGCTGAATTCCGGGCGATTAAGCCCAATCAAAGATCTCTCGAAGTCGCGCGCCCGTAGTCCGTCGCGCTTTGCGGGACGAGATCTCGTGACGCTGTAAGCGTCACGGACTCAACTTGACGAAGCGGCAGCCGGAGTTTCTCCCGACGAAGTCGGGAGAACTTAAGTCAGAATACAGCACTCTGAACGTGTAGGACCTTGCGCCCGTAGCTCAACTGGATAGAGCGGCAGCCTACGGAGCTGTAGGTTGGGGGTTCGACTCCCTCCGGGCGTACAAAATCCCACCGACGACCTCCGCATCTCTTCCTGTGTTCCACTGATTGAGCAGCTGCCGAAGTTCATCCCTCCAAAGGCTGGAAAGCCGTAGGTTGACCCACGCCAGGAAGATCGGCGGATGAGCTAATCTTCACTGCTTCGGACCTTCACTCTTGAAGAAGAGAACGGACAGTGGTGGCAGGATGAGCGACAGGGAATTGGACATTCCGCGCCATGGGATTGAATCAGCCTCAAGCCCCCCAGAGTTCCCTACACCGCTTCCCCCATAGAAGGATGCGTCGCTGTTCAGCGCCTCAATCCAGTGGCCGCCCCTCGGTACACCAATCCGGTAGCTCTGCCTCATGACGGGAGTGAAATTACAGACAACAAGCAGGATGTCCTGGGTACCTTTTCCCCTCCTCATAAAACTGATTGTGCTGTTCTCCCAGTCGTGAAAATCAACCCACTCAAATCCCTCCCTCGCGAAGTCCAACTGATATAGTGCGGCTTCCTTCCTGTAGAAATGGTTCAAGTCCTTGACCCATTTTTGCACTCCACTGTGGAGAGGGTAATCGAGACTGTTCCATTCAAGGCTCTCTTCATGGCTCCACTCCTTCCACTGCCCTAACTCGCATCCCATGAAGAGGAGTTTCTTCCCGGGGTGGCCGTACATGTAACCGAGCAACAACCGAAGGTTCGCATACTTCTGCCATTCATCGCCGGGCATTTTCCCAAAGAGAGAACCCTTTCCGTGTGTCACCTCGTCGTGCGATATAGAGAGAACAAAATTCTCATGGAAGGCATACCACAAACTAAACGTTAGTTCGTCATGATAATGCTTCCTGAAGATGGGATCCTTTGAAATATAATCCAGAGTGTCATGCATCCAACCCATGTTCCATTTCATTCCGAACCCGAGCCCGCCAACATACGTGGGCCGAGAAACCATCGGCCACGCTGTAGATTCTTCTGCAATCGTCTGAACATCAGGATACTCGGTGTACACGGCCTCATTCAGTCTCTTCAAGAAGTAAATCGCCTCGAGATTTTCCCTTCCACCGTATTGGTTAGGAATCCACTCCCCTTCCTTCCTTGAATAATCCAGATAGAGCAGTGAGGCCACCGCATCAATTCGAATCCCATCGATGTGGTATTTGTCAAGCCAGAAGAGAGCGCTGCTGATGAGAAACTCTCGAACCTCGTTTCTCCCATAGTTGAAGATGTAGCTGTTCCAATCGGGGTGGAATCCTTTCTTCGGATCCCTGTGCTCGTAGAGGTGCGTGCCATCAAAATACGCGAGCCCATGCTCGTCACTTGGAAAGTGCGATGGTACCCAGTCGAGAATCACGCCGATCCCGTTCTGGTGGAGTTGATCGATGAGATACATCAAGTCCTGCGGTGTGCCATATCGACTTGTCGGGGCAAAGTACCCGACGGTCTGGTATCCCCAAGATCCATAAAAGGGATGCTCCGTGACGGGAAGAAACTCCACGTGCGTGTAACCCATTTCTCTGACGTACGCGGGTAAGTAATGTGCCATTTCCCCGTAACTGAGGAATCGATTCCCCTCCTCAGGAACACGCCGCCATGAACCTAAGTGGACTTCGTAAACAGAGATGGGCGCATCAAGAGCGTTGGCCCTGTGACGGTTTTTCATCCACTCTTCATCCCCCCATTCATAGTCTAGGTCCCAGACAACTGGACTGGTCTTGGGAGGTGTTTCCCAATAGAAAGCGAAAGGGTCACCTTTGTCGACTCTGTACTTCCGATGCTTCGAAATGACATGGTATTTGTACAGTGCCCCCTGCTCCACGCCGGGGACAAACCCTTCCCAGATTCCTGAGCCATCCCACCGAACGTTGAGCGCGTTAGCCTTTCTGTCCCAACCGTTGAAGTCTCCGACGACGGAAACCTTCTCGGCGTCCGGCGCCCACACTACGAAGGATGTTCCCTTTGTGCCGTCAACCGCTTGGATATGCGCTCCAAGCTTCCTGTAAAGCCTGAAATGATTACCTTCCTTGAACAGATGAACGTCAAAATCCGTCAATTCTCGGATGGATGGTTCTTGATGTTTCTTCTTGGGTTTCACTTCTCGAGGTCCAGCCATATTAGCCCTCAATGAAATTTCTGATCCAGTGTGAAGATAATGTTAGCCTCCCGTTCCAGAGCTTTCTCCTCGTGGTCTGTGGTCTCTTTTAGTCAATGGTCGCCTGTAGTGGACGGATTGAGGATGACCCATCGCCTGAGTTCTTCAACGTAAGCCACAACACGTTGACCACAAGAAATACTGTTGCACCGCTGAAGACTTGTTTGCTGTATCATGGCTTATTTGTTCGAGGAACATCGTTAAGTGGAAGGTGGAGCAAGAGCCCC
>JBAWAH010000040.1:0-26927 GCA_049589195.1 Bacteroidota bacterium
TAGGAGAGTCCAGCATTGGGCTGGCCGGAATTCACTCGCGAGGCAAGCAGGATCCCGCTGAGAGCAGAAAGCGTCCCACAAATAATGTACACTCGCATGATGACGCTATTCGTGCTGATTCCGGCCAGACGTGCTGCTTCCTTGTTTCCACCGACGGCATAGACATGCCTCCCAAATCTTGTGTGCACGAGGACAACATAAGCGATGACGTACACCAAGACCATCAAAAGAGTTGGCACCGGGATTGAAAGAAGTCTCCCGCTCCCAAGAAAGCTAAACTCGTCCGGCAAACCCCACACAGGCCGTCCGTCGGTGTACATGTAGCCAGCCCCTCGCCAAATGGTCATCAATGCGAGTGTCACAATGAACGGCGTGATATTGAATCGAGTGATGAATATACCAGCAACAGCACCGGAGAGTGCCCCCACGATGAGTCCGGCAGCAAGCGCCAAAGTGAACGCAACGGGGAGAGGGGCCTGGATTTTCAGCACGCTCGTTGTAATGACACCTGTAAATGCGACTATCGCGCCCACAGAAAGATCGATTCCCGCAGTGAGGATGACAAAGGTCATCCCGACGGCAATGATCGCGATGATCGAAATCTGAAGCGTGATATTGAGGATGTTATCGGTGGTGAAGAAGTACTCTGAAAGTTGAGAGAAGATCACAACTTCAACAACAAACGCAATGGCAATGCCATATTTGCGCAGGACGAGATCAACATATTTTCTTATGGGTCCTTTCATCTTCTGCCTTCTTGAGCCACGGGTTCATCAAGCGTGCCGCCTGTCGCAAGAGTCATGACTCGCTCCTGCGTAGCTTCCCCTTGAGAAAGAATTCCAACGAGCTTTCCCTCACACATAACGCCGATGCGACTGCAAATGCCAAGCAGCTCTGGTAGCTGGGAAGAGATCACTATGACCCCAACTCCTTCTGAAGCAAGCTGATTGATAATATTGTAGATCTCGTACTTCACACCGACATCAATTCCGGCAGTCGGCTCGTCAAAGATGAGAAGCTTGCACTTGGTAAAGAGCCAGCGCGCCAAGACGACCTTCTGCCGATTCCCTCCACTGAGGAATTCAACCTGCTGAGTGATTGATGGAGTCCTGATACTAAGCCGATCCACATATTGCGCGGCAGCTTCTCTTTCCTTTCTCTGATCGATGAAAAGACCTTTCATAAGAGCCGAGAGGTTCGAGAGTGAGATGTTCTCTTTCACACTCATCTGCATGATCAACCCATAGCGGTTTCGGTCTTCAGTAAGCAGCCCGATTCCAAGGTTGATGGCTTGACGAGGAGATTGAGGTGAAACCTCTTTCCCCGAAAGGAACATCTTGCCGGTATCCTTCTTGTCGATGCCAAAGATTAGCCTCGCAAGCTCGGACCGTCCAGCTCCAACAAGCCCTGCAAGCCCGAAGATTTCTCCCTTGTAGAGTGTGAACGTCACATTCTGGACGGAGCTTCCACGAGAGAGGTTTTCAACGCTAAGGATTTCCTCACCTCGCCTAAGATCGACTCTTGGAAATTCACTCTCGAGGTCACGGCCAACCATCCATCGGATCAGGCTCCTTTTGTCTGCTTGCTCAATCGCACATGTGTTGATCACTTTCCCATCCCGCAGCACCGTAACGCGATCCCCAATCTCAAAGATCTCCTCCAATCGATGCGAGATGTAGATAACCCCTACCCCTTCTCCTCTAAGTACTCGAATGACATTGAAGAGTTTCTTCAACTCGTTATCTGTCAGCGACGCGGACGGCTCGTCCATTGCCACAACGCGCGCCTTACGTGAAATCACTCGTGCTATCTCGACGATCTGACGATGTGCAACGCTGAGCGACGAGACAGGCGTATCAACATCGAGTGGTTCACCAAGCTCCGAGAGTACCTCTCGGCTCACCTTTCGCATTCTTGTTCGATCCACGAACGAAGTATTCCCGCGACACGGCTCGTGCCCTAAGAGAATGTTCTCCGCCACACTTAGCTCAGGAACAAGCTTAAAATCCTGATAGATAATGCTGATTCCAAGGGCCTGGGCATCAGCTGGTGAAGAAACGCCCACAGGTTCCCCGTCAATTTTGATCTCGCCCGAATCTTTCGGTTCGGCTCCCGAGAGGATCTTCATCAGAGTAGACTTGCCAGCACCGTTCTCTCCGACAAGACAATGGATTTCGCCAGCTCTCAGATCAAAGTTGACACTGTCGAGTGCGAGGACACCTGGATAACGCTTGGTAACACCTCGCATTTCAAGAAGGAGGGACATTGGAGGGAGGAACTTACTGAGATGGGACAGCCGAAGCGGTCGCCTTGTCGACGATCCCGACTTCAACGGGAATCACGCTCGGTATCTTCTCGCCTCGGAAGTACCGGTCGATTGCATCGATGGTTGCCACACCGATTTTCTTCGGGTACTGAATCACATCAGCCTTCAAGGGTGAGTCTTCGAGGATTGCTTTCACGGCAGGCGGAGTGGCATCATAACCCACGATCACAAGGTTTTTCCGGTTGAAGGTCTGGGCAGCATCCAAGGCGCCGAGTGCGGAATCGTCATTGATACCAAAAACACCGTTAAGGTCCGGATGGCCCTGGAGGATATCTGAAGAGACTTGCATCGCGCGATCTCGGACAGCATCTCCGTCGACGTCCGAGACAACGGTGATCCCCGGAAACTTGGCGATTGCTTCTCGAAAGCCCCTGATGCGGTCCAGGACGGAGGTCACTACTGGATGATTGATGATAGCAATCTTACCCTTCCCCTTCAGGGCCTTCCCAAGGTACTCTCCAGCCAGGCGGCCACCTGCGACGTTGTCCGACGCAATGTGACTAACAACTTCGCCTTCGTCCGCTGCGATGTCGGCTGTGAAAACTGGAATCGACGCCCGATTCGCCGCCTTGATTGCGTTGCCGATTCCTTTTGAGTCAACGGGACAGACGATGATGGCATCGACCTTCTGCGTGACAAAGTCCTCGACTTGAGGGATCTGCTTGCCGAGGTCCATGTCCGCTGAGGTAACCACGAGCCGAAAACCTTTGGCTGCAGCCTCCTCCCTGATGCCTTCTTCCAAGTCTTTGTAAAAAACGTGAACACGATTGAGGAGGGCAACCCCGACAGTCTTCTGCTTCGAGTTCCCCTCCTCTTTTCGTGAAGTGCAGGTCAGAAGCGTTAGGCTCAGGAGAAAGAGGATCGAAATCCGAAAGAGAGCCTTTAGGAATTCATTCATCATTCAATCCAAATCCACTACGACTTGATTTTCAGCGAGGAAACCATCTTCTCGAACGTCGGCACGTACACACCAGCTTGTGGACGATACCAGGTCAGGAAAATGAAGTACATCTTGTTTCCTTTTACGGCAAAGTACGCCCGGCTATCGATTTCGCCTTTCGTGTAAGTGAGATCGATAAGGGCTGCTTTTTCTCCATCAATGGTCGCGTTCGCTCTTTTCTTTATCGTGTATCCGGCTTTTTGCAGATTAGCCTCGTTTTGAGCAACGACTTTCTCGACGGTCAGATTCTTTGCATCGCTGACCTCAATTTTCATGGTGCAGTCCTGGCGATAGCCCTTCAACTCCATCGCGACATCTGTGCTCGGCTTCTGTGGAAACTTGTACTCAAAATTGCTGGGATAAGCGAGGTCGAAAAACTTCCCTTTGTACGTGTCGAATATCTCAGCCGGCTTCGAGATGTCCTCCTTTGCAGCAGCCGTCATGAGGCGACCGAATCGAACAGTCGTGAGGGCCGTGTCGAAGACTGCCTTGTAATCGTCAATGAGCTCGTTGAAGCCCGCGACTTCCACGTATGTCACGACGTTGTCTTTCAGAGCAGCCACCCTGAATCCTCGAATCGAGTTGCTGTTATCGATCTTTGTGAAAAACGGAATCTTCACAGCCGCGATGCCAACGAGGGACGTTTGTTCTTCTGGTTGTACTGTCGAGACCTCTGCAAGATCCTTCTCGGATGCTTTTGCGTACGAGTCAAGTGTTTGTCCCTTCGTTGTGTCAATCCCTACCTCGATGTACACGCCTATGGGTTTTGAACCCGTTGGGTCAATGAACCGGTCTCGTGCATCGAATGAGGAATAGATTTTGACCCTCTTCCCGACTTCAGGATCCTTTACCCAGTCTTTTGGGTATGAGATGCCAAAACTGTAGGCGGGATCCTGGTAGCTATCAAACTCTCCCACCTGAACCACGCCCTTCTTCGCGCACGAGGTCAAGAGCAAAGCCGCTCCAGCTGAGAAAAGGAATAGGACACGCAGCGATCGCGATGTCATGGAGACACCTCCTGGTATTTTGATGTGTGTTTGGTTAATGTCATAACTCCAATTGACTGGCAATCCCTTTCATCGCATCGAGCACAATCCCGATGTGCTCATCCAGGTTGACGCTGAGTTCAGCGGCTCCCTTCTCGATGTCCTCTCTGTTGACCGATCGTGCGAATGCTTTGTCTTTCATTTTCTTTCTTACAGAACTGACTTCGACATCTGCGAGTTTTTTGCTGGGGCGTACCAGTGCGACCGCTGTGATCAGTCCACACAACTCATCACATGCATAGAGGCACTTGGCCATGAGGGTGTCGCGAGGAACACCCATGTAATCAGCGTGTCCGAGAATTGCTTTCCGGACATCCTCCGGGAAGTTTCGTTCTCGAAGGATCTCCGAGCCTTTGGAAGGGTGATCGGGGGCATTGGGATACATCTCATAATCGAAGTCGTGGATCAGCCCCGTGATGGCCCACTTTTCCTCGTCTTCGTTGTACCTTCTCGCATACGCGCGCATCGCTGCTTCGACCGCCAACGCGTGCTTTCGAAGGTTCTCGCTCTTTGTGTACTCGTGAAGGAGAGCGAGGACGTCGCCCCGTGTGACAAGATCCACAGCGCCTCTGCTATTGTGCAAATCTATGAAAATCCAGATGAAAAGCCAAGAGAATTCTGAGAGAGGAGAATCAATACGGGAACGTCTTGCTGAACGGAGCGTTTGAAAGCTCTACGAGGTAATCAGCAATCTTCTTGACAGTGAAGCCGACGTACTTTTTTCCTTTCTCGCTGCTTGCTTTGCGGGGGTCACCGTAGCCGCTATCGAAGGTGGCAATGTCCCACGGCCGGACGATTCTCACCCATCCTTCGTTGACGCCACGAAGCCTCGAGTTCCTTGCCCTTCCCGCTCCAGCCTGATCCATGTGGACAAGCTCAGGACAGAGATAGAGCATCACGCTCGTCTCCATTTCGTCTCCATGCTCGCCCGGATTCTCAAACAATTTCGACCGTAAGGAGGCACCGACTTCCCACCAATTGACCAGACTCAGGAAAACTTTCGTCCTTCCATACATGTCCTTCAGGATATGCCGAAGATAATTCCCGCCATGTCCGTTGACGATCACAAGCTTGCGGACGTTGTGAACCTCGAGAGATTCCGTGATGTCTTTCAGCATTGCAAACAGCGTTGAGTGATCGAGATTGAGTGTCAATGGAAAACCCATAGTGCTTCGGTTCGATCCGATGGGGATCGTCGGAAGAAGAACAACCTTTGCCCCGTGTTTTGCTGCATCTTCGCACGCACGATTTGCAATCCCTTCCGCCTCAAAAACATCTGTCCCATATGGGAGATGAAAGTTATGCGGCTCTGTCGCCCCCATGGGAAGAACTGCAACTTGAGTTTTCCTTTTTCGCAGATCGGCAAGAGTAAGATCGAGCAGTTTGTAGGATCCGCTCACGCGTTTGGGCATTGGAATTCTCCTCGAGGAATCAGTTATCGATTGTGCGCTTCAAGAAGCAATCTTCGTCAGGATGATAGTGTCAGTCAACCTTCACTCTACTCCCGTCGAATTCTTCATTGACGGCTTTCGATCTTTTCTAGATGTATCCCATTTCCTCGCTTGAAACGTGATGGAATGGTTACGGGAAGCTTTCCCTTAATGTCAATCTCACCGCAAAGTGCCTCGACGACTGCAAGTTGCATCGGGCGGATCCCGGAATACGCACATAGAGTTGCGGAGAGTTCTGGCATCTCAGAGAGAACATACGGATCACCAAACGAGATGGCAATGACCGGCTTTCTTATCGAGGCTACCTGCCGCAGGAAGCGCTTAACGGAGCCAGGTAATCCAAGAGGACCTTTCCACGACCCGATGGATACGAATGTGGGGAGCAAGGTTGCATCACCGCGTCGTGCATTCTCGAGGGCTTCCTTCACAACCTCCGTGCCTGTGCTCGTATTCAGATAAGCGATGCTCACATTCTTATACTTCCCCTTTAGGGATGAAATGAAATCTCGACCGAGCTCTCTATCAGAGACATCGGAAAGGACCACGACAGCGATCTTCGAATCCTCGTCTCGACTGATGGGCACGGCTCGTTTCTTGTTCTCGAGCAGCGTGATTGCATCCCGTGAGATCCGCCTCGCCATTCCCTCGGAAGCTGGTGAACCAACAACCTTCTCGATTCTCGAAACATCGACGAACCGATTCTTATCGAGTCCAAGCCACGCCTTTGCCGACAATATCCTTTTGACTGATGAGTCAATTCGTGCTTCGCTCAGCTTTCCCTTCTTCACTGCTTGGAGTAATGATGTATATGCTGCTTCAATGTCCGGGCAGACAAGCAAGCAATCGGCACCCGCCTGAATCGCAAGGAGTGCCGCTTGGCCAGCGCTGTATTTGTCGGTTACTCCTTGCATCGTGAGTCCATCTGTGACAATGATTCCATCGAACTTCATTTGTCTTCTCAAGAGACCAGTCAGGATCGGCTCGGACAAGGTTGCAGGGTGTCGACTTGGATCGAGCTTCGGGAGAGCAATGTGACCGCTCATGACCGATTTGAGTCCTGAAGCTATCCCCCGCTGGTACGGAAGAAGCTCAACAGATTCCAGATGAGCCAAATCAAAACCCAGGACAGGCAACTTCATGTGTGAATCTTCTTCTGTGTCTCCATGACCGGGAAAGTGCTTTGCCGTGGCAATCGCCCCTGCATCCTGACAGCCGCGAATAAATGCCGTCCCCAGCTTCGCCACAGCCTCGGGGTCCTCGCCGAAGGAGCGTGTGTTGATGATGGGATTCCTGGGATTGTTATTCACATCGACCACGGGAGCTAGGATCCACTGGATGCCAACAGCACGGGCCTCTTCAGCCGTGATTCTTCCTACTTCGTAGGCATACTTCTCGTTTCGAGTCGCGCCTAGTGCCATATTACCCGGGAAGATCGTACCACCGCCAGAAACGAACTTCGGCAAATCCGGAGCACGTCCCTTGACGAAATGCCAGGGATGCCAGAAGCCCAGCCCCGCCTCGAGATCCGCTGCGACGATCAGCGGAGTCTTGGACATTCGCTGCAGGTCGTTCAACATTATCGCCATGTCATAGACCGATCCGCCGGCGAGGATCACTCCTCCAACATGATACTTCTCGATCTGCTCCTTGATTCGAGTGTAGTTCTCACTTCCCTCGTGGCTGTACAATGCGACGAAGTCTGTGATAAACAGTTGGCCGACCTTCTCCTCTAGCGTCATCTGAGCAAGCGTGCTATCAACCCAGGGGATGTCGGATGTCATTGATTGTGCCGAGACGGTTTTAGCAAGAAGAATGAAGCCGAGAATGAGTGAAGATCTGCCCATCTGCTTGATTCGGAGGAAGTTCTGATCCTCTCAAGTCTACTTGCTTCACGTTGGATTAGTTGAGAAGAGGCGATTCGAGGACCCCCCGCGACTTACCATACTCATCAGACAACCGGAACTGCACCCCTAGATGGAAGGGCAATCCAGGGTCCCCATCGAACAATCTTCACCGCGCGAAGCCAGGTCGAGCAACATCGAAGGTGTCACTTCTGTGTCACCCAATGAACCGCTTGCGTCCAGAATTGCGAGTAGTGCTGCCACCGAATGAAGTTGTAACCCCAGTGCAGCACCGGATCGGACATGAAAGCCATCGTGCGGCCCCTCTTGAAATCCCACACTGCGATGAAGGGATCCTTCTCCTCGGTAATCGTGGCGAGAAGCGTTGCCTTTTGTTTCAGGCGAGTCTTGTTATAACCAAGAAAGGGTGGCGCGCCGTTCCAGTCGATGCCTTTCATGATGGGATGACTCGCCTTCACTGCCTTCGGGACGGCTCCCTCAGGGGTTTCCATTTCATCGTCAACCCCCAACATTTCCACAGGTAGGATTTTGGCTACGGGGGTTTTGTGCCACCCCCCGACACCCATCCGGCCCGTAAAGCTAAGCCAGCCGCCGCCCATAATGAACCCACCTCCACGCTCCACAAACTCAACAATCAGCTTGGGACGATTCGGCAAAGTCAAGTGCGCTTCAGGGGCTGATGGGAAGAACTGTTCATATAGTGTGATAACGACGTTCTCCACGTCGCTCAAGATGACAGCATCAAACTTCTCAAGCTCCTCGAGGGAGGTCGGAAATTTCTTGTACGCGACCCAAGATGGCATGTGAGTCACTTTGATTTTCGGATCGCTCTCAAGGGCATCGATAAGATGCTGACCCCAGACCTTGACGTCGAGACCTTTCTGTTCAAAAAAGAACGGACTTTGAAAGAACAGATTAGAAATGTTCGCCGAAGAATCGCCACAATAAAGGACGTTGATCATGCTCAAAATCCTTATGTTGTTTGTTGCATATGGCAGGAAAATGAATTGGAGAGGACTGGTTCTCCCGCCTGTCTGATCGACAGGACAGGAGTGCTGTCGCACCTATCGGGAAATCAGAGCGCGGCCGGCAAACACTTCATAATCGTCAGCTTCTTGCCTGAGTCGCTTAGAAACTCGTGTTGGCCTATTCCCGCTGGGAGAAAGATCTCATGACCACGGTGAAGTTTCAACTCTCCGTTCTCATAAACCAGCCTCCCTGACCCATCAAGAACAATCAAGACGCAGAACCTGTCGTGAGTGTCGTCGCTCAGTGAATCGACGACTGTGAGACGGTGGCCCGCGAAACACTCTGTCGTGTCGTGCCCAAGGAGTTGAATTTCTGCGCTCTCTCCCTCTCTCCGCAGTTCCTTCGGCTTGATGATGAGCTCACGCTGGACGTCTTCCCATGAATAGACGCGATGAATCGTGCACGAAAGGGCGAGATCGATATCCAACCCCATGAAACAATCCTTGGACTCGAAGGCAAATCCCGCACACGCACGCTCATAAATGAGTGCGAAGTCTGTTGGCTCCTGCAATTCGACCATGAACACGCCTTCACCGATAGCGTGAGGAAGACCTGCTTTCACATACACCACATCGCCCGCCTTTACGGGAATCTTGTGAACCAAGCGAATCATTTCCTTGACATCCTGCTTTTCGATCAGCTCCTTCCACCGGCTTGGAGACACCTCCTCTTTGAAACTGTCGTACACACAAGGTTCCTCCACGTCGGGTCTAGTATCCAAGATGAACCACGCTTCGGTCTTCCCAAAGCAGTAGTTCAAGTGCTGTTTCGCGAACGCCTTGCTTGGATGTGCGTGAAGAACGAGTCGAATCGATGCGTCGAGTAGTTTCACAAGTAGTGCGGCATCGCTGCCGTATGTCTTCGCATGTTCCTTCCCCAACATCCCCTCGGGATTCTCCTCTATCACCCTCTTCAAGCGAATGGTTTGCTGATCCACTGTCACAAGCTGCAAACCTTCACCTTGTTTGTAGTGCGGTTCTGGATTGACTGCCTGCACGAGTGATCCAACCCACTCCTCGGGGTAATGCGTGTCCACTGCACTCGGCTCGCCTCTGAATCTGTCAATCATCAACCCGCCAGTGTAAAACCGCCAGACGCGGTTTGGCAGTAAGACGACCGGTGATTTGCTCATTGAAGCAACAAGTGGATTCATCATCTCAGCCTATGCTCTATACTTTCACCCAACCATTCTTGTCGACCGAACGATAAGAAGCATCCAGTAATCTGTGTATCTGAACTGCATCGTGAAAATTCGGCGATGGCATCCGATCGTTGACAATGCAATCAAGGAAATTGTACTGGGCTGCCACATGCGACCGAATCCACCCCATCGTGAATTTCGGAGCAGGCATTGAAGCTGGCGGCGGGTATTTCTGGACCGTCGATACCAGCTTGAAGCCCTGGCAGTCTTTCGGTTCCCGTGCGTTGAAAGCCAGCAACTCATTTGGCTTCATGAGATTGAAGGCAAGCGCTCCGTTCTGACCGTGAATCTCAAATCGCATCTCGTCTTCGGCTCCAGTCGCGACCCGCGACATCTCCGCGTATCCAAGGGCACCATTCTTCAGGCGGAGAAGCAACGATACCGCGTCCTCAACATCCACATCAAGCATCTCTTTGGGATTCTCGGGTGAAGGGCGTTGCTTGAAGAATGTCTCCATGCGAGCACACACCTCGTCCACTTCTCCGACGAGGTGATGCATGATGTCAAGAATGTGCGGACCCAGGTCTACAAGTACTCCTCCACCGATAACCGATTTTTGCAGACGCCATTCACGCGGACGTTTTGGATCGATATATCCCGAGTGCAAATAGGCTCCCCGAAAATGAAACACGCGCCCGACGAAATCCTCATTCACCATCTCCTTCGCCTTCATGATCGCAGGGATGAACCGGTATTCAGAAGTTATCTGATGCTTGCATCCAGATTTCTCCGCAACGTCCAAGATCTTCTTTGCCTCTTCCAGGTCGAACGCAAGCGGTTTCTCGCAATAGACGTGCTTGCCATTTTGCAGCGCCGCAACCACAGCCGCGTAGTGTTGCTTATTAGGCGTACAGACATCAACGAGGTCGATATCCTTTCGGTTCACAAGCTCGTTAAAATCGGTGCAGGAGAACTCGAAGCCTGCCTGCTCCTTCCCCTTCTGCGCGAGCGTTTCGTTCGAGTCGCAGATGCCCTTCAGGACAATCTTGCATGGATGGCCATCGTAGTAGAAGGGGATGGCTCGATACGCGTACGAGTGAATCCGGCCCATCTGTCCGTA
Source organism: Bacteroidota bacterium (assembly GCA_049589195.1). Classification (GTDB taxonomy): domain Bacteria; phylum Bacteroidota; class Ignavibacteria; order UBA10030; family JAHEZR01; genus JBAWAH01. The sequence goes on from JBAWAH010000040.1 coordinate 10,916, forward strand.
CCCGATGACACCGATTTTGAGTTCAGTAGGTTTCATAGAATTACTATCGACTGACTAATGCGAGTGCTTTTTGGACCGACGTGTTTTCATGAACAATAGCGGCGAGCGCTCTCAGAATCTTTGCAGGATGCTTATGCTGCCAGATGTTTCTTCCGAACACCAGACCTGCCGCTCCTTCCTCCATTGCATCTTTCACCATCTGCAACACATCGCGATCACTATCCATTTTGGGTCCGCCCCGCACGAGGATCGGGGCTGAGGAGATGCGCACGAGTTCTCCGAACGCCTTCCTGTTTCCGGGATAATCTGCCTTTATTAGATCCGCACCCATCTCGGACGCCATCCGCACCACCAGCTTCATTATCTCGAAATCCTGGACAACGTGCATCCCCTTCTTTATCGCCAAAGGTTCGATGATGAATGGAATCGCCAGGTCCTGGCACTCCTGGAAAGCCGCCGCGAGCGTCTCGAGGTTTCCTTTCTCCTCTCTATCATCTTCGTGTCCGGAGAGAAGAAACGTGACCACCGCATCCGCCCCTAGCTGAACGGCAGTTCGCACCGAAGCAACCTGAGCGTAATAGCCCGGGTTTGGTTCTGGCTTTTTCCGCCAGATGTTCGTCGCGTCAATTCGAAGCACGATCCCGGGTTTGCCTTTACCTGAGAAGAGATCCCTATTCGCGCGAACCATCCCCGGCGTCAATTGGATCGCATCAGGCTGGCCAGGAAGGACAGCTTCAATCGCCTTTCGCGTGCTCGTCAGTCCTTCGATGGGTCCCAAGAAGAGACCGTGGTCCATCGCAACAACAATTCCCCGGTGAGTTTCGGGGTTGATAATTCTACTCTGTCTCAATTCCGTTCCTGTAAATGCTGCCATTAGAAATGTTCCTTTCTTCCTTTGAGTTTGATTTGATCAGTTGTCACAATCGCGTTCGACAAACCGCTCTCAACACAAGAGAGCCCTCCAGGCTTCAGTCAACTCGGTGTGTAACTTCTCTCACCAGTTTCTTTTCTTTCGCCCACCTTATGAGCTGTTGAGTCTCCTGAAACGTTCGGATGCCGGTGGAAGCACCTATTGCGGACACACAGCAGGCCCCGACCATGTTTGCGAACTCAGCAGCATGATATGTGTCAAGCCCACGAAGCCACGCCGCCAGAAAGCCTGCATAGAAGGAATCTCCGGCGCCCGTCGCATCGACAACCTTCTTGACAGGGAACGCCGGAACGAAGTATTCACCGCTCCTGTCAGCGACAAGGCATCCTCTCTTCCCAAGTTTCAACCCGAAGACCCCTGCAGCGCCGCTCTCTCGGAAGAATCTCATAATCTCCTTTGCCGAAGAGCAACCAGTTAGAGACCGAGCTTCGTCGAGACTCGGGATGAAGAAGTCCACGTATGGCAAGAAAGACTTCGTGAGTTGCAGATTCCGCCGTGGAATACCAGCAGTATCGAGTGCGATGATCGCATCCGTTTCTTTCTTCACCTTCTGAAAAATCTTTGGAAGATCGTTTTCCATTTGAGGGAGCAGCCCGAGGTAACCAACCATCAGAATCCTCGCCTTTGAGACGTACTTGAGTCGCGAGAGAAGATCTTTAGTCTGAAGGTCTCGAGACGATCCCGGCGTGTGGAGGAAGCTTCGTTCTCCGCCTGGGTCGACGCAAACAATTGTCGCAGATGTCTGAGGTGAATCACCTGATGTGATATGGGTACAATCAATGCCATGCTTCTTCAAAGAATCAATGATCAACCCATTCCAGACATCGCTACCGAGTCGACCGACCACGCCAACTTTCATCCCGAGCTTTGCGAGCGCAATTCCAACGTTCGCAGCGTTCCCGCCTGTTGAGAAGGAAATCGTCTCAATGAGCTGGAGACTTCCCCGTTTCGGCAGGCGCTTCAGATCGACAGGTCGGCCCAGGATGTCGGCAACGAGGAGTCCAAAGACAACAACGTCGAAGGTTTTGCCGCTGCTGATGTGTGTCTTCATCTAGTAAGAGTGAACAATCACTACAGAAGGATAAGGGTTCTGTTCGAGACTCGGTATTCAGATTGAAGAAGAATAGCAACCAACCCATCACCTGCAGCGTGCGATGATCTTCTCCATATTCCCTCCAAAGATCTTCCTTTTGTCCGTCTCTGACAACCTCGTGTAGGCTACCCAGCCAAACTGGGGAATCGGATCACGCAACGGCTGGTCAGTACCAAAGACAACGCGCTCAGCGCCTAACTCATCCACCATGAACTCGATCACTTTGTACGTCACGGCAGTGAGAGTAATTTCCAAGTACACATTCCTTCGCTGCTTCGCGACTTCGATTGCTTTGCGTGCATCCTTGAATGAGGCACCCGAGTGTGCGAGGAGAAAAGAGATGTTGGGAAACTTTGCCGCAGCGTCGAGCATCTCCTTCACAACGTTGTCCGATGGGTGTATAAGGGCAAAGTATCGATGACGGTTACCATACTCAAACCAGGGATACCACATCTTGTCATTGTAGGGAATAAAAGTCCGTGGGTAGTATGGCTTCAGACCTTTGAAGCCGTAATGCTCATAGACTTTTCTTAGTTCAGCATTCCAGTCTTTCACGTAGCTTGGCTCGAGTGTGGCATACCCGATGTAATGCTCTGGAAAGCGCTTCACTGCACTGTGGATAATCTCGTTGCCAAGCTCGTAGTCCGCCCAAATCCCTATCCAGGAGCTGATACACATCTTCTGAATACCGATGAGTTTCCCGCGTTCGATCGTGCTCGTCGCATCCCCAAAGGGTTGATACTTGAACCCTACGCCGAGTGCACCGTCCTCGTTAAGGTGACAATGAGCGTCTATGACAGGAATGTGATTTAGAGGCATCGCCTCCTTGACCAACGCGAGGATGCCGTCAGTCTCCTTTTTCGGTGGATACTCCGGTGGAAGCTTTTTCAGCTTCAGGAGTCGTGCGAGGTTCCGTCCGCCAATTTTCTTCTTGTCCTCAAGGGAAATCTGTGCGTAGTCGAGATAGGCTTTCGCCGCGCCGGGACTCTTCTCAAGTGCGCCTGTGGAGAACAAGATCCTCTCGGCACCGAACCACTGCACAAATATCTCGAAAGCATGCTCAAGCTGGTAATTCGAGAACTCAAGATGCAGATGCTTGTGCTTCTTCATCAACGGATAGATGAGCCTTGTCGATTCCCATTTCAAGCCCTGAAAAACGACGTTGAGCTTGCGATGATGGGTACACAGTGCATCGAGCTCATCGAACGTGATCTGGATGATTTGCTCTCCGCCATAGGCCTGGCCGCCTTCGACAAAGAGGGGAATCTCCGCATCCTCGAGCGCTGAGAAAATCTCTCCGCACGTGTCCTCGTTGAAAGCATAATGGTGGGCACGCGGGTACATCTTCGCAGCACGAACCCCGTTCTCCATCATCTTTCGGACCAATTTCTTCCCAGGGGGAACCTCGCCAGTCTGGTGGGGCAAGAGTACCCAGCACGGTATGAGCCGCGGGTTGCCCTTGATCTCGTTCATGAGCATGCGGTTCCCGTACATTGGATCATACTCACGCGCGAGGCTGTGGTACACGAGGGCGCCATGGATTCCGCAGTGCTCCATTTCATCAAGGAGGGTTTCCTTTTTCCACTCGGCTTTCTCGTCCTTCGGACCGCGTTTCCCGAAGGAAGCGAAGCAATCAATGTAGATGATCTCTTTCATAGGAGAATGTTATGAGGCTGGAATTGGTGTGATGTTTTTCTCTTTGGTTTCAGCGTCCAGCGCGGCGGCAAGCGCTTTCTCCGCTTTTTCTAGCGATTCATCGATGTCCTTCTCCTTGTGCGAATAAGAGATGAACCACCGAACGCTTGCAAAGATCCCGCGACGGTACAACTCACGGCGGAAGAGGAAGTCGATTCGTGCATCTCGATCACTATCGTGCGTGTCGAATTTCAAAAACGAACCCGGGGGAAGTCCAGCAGTGCAGGCTTCGATGCCGAGCTCTTTCGCGATTCTATCCAAACCCTCCATCAACCGCTTCCCCATCGTCCAGATCTGCTTGTGGACCTTCTTCTGTCTCATCAACTTGATCGTGGCGATCGCAGCAGCCATGGAGAGTGCCTCGCCAGCATATGTCGTCGTAAGAACGAAATCGTTCAACTTCTCCATGTATTGGCGTCTGCCGACGTATGCTGAGATCGGAAAACCGTTTGCCATCGCTTTCGCAAAAGAGGCGAGATCCGGCGTGACGCCGAAATACTCCTGTCCACCCCCGAGCGAGAGGCGGAAGCCAGTCAGCACCTCATCGAAGATGAGGAGAATGCCATACTCGCTCGTAAGTCTCCTCAAGAGCTTGACAAAATCTCCACTCGTGTTCTCGTTGAAGTCGTATGGAACCGTGATCACGCACGCGAGTCTTTCTCCGTACTGTCTGATGACACTCTCAGCGACCTCGAGATTACCCCACGGAATCTCGCGCACATAATCCTTCATGAATGTCGGGACGCCATTCGCTGGGCTCGCGCCTGTGGCGAACCAGTCCGGATATCCATGGTATCCGCACGTCACAATCATGTCTCTCCCGGTGTAAGCGCGGGCAATCCGAACGTTGCATGAGTTGGCATCTTCCCCGGTCTTCATGAAACGAACCATCTCGGCACAAGGCACAGTTTTGGTCACTAGCTCCGCCAGCTCAAGTTCGAGCGGACTCGCCATACTGAAGAGAACTCCGTTCCTCAACTGCTCTTTCACGGCTCGGTCGACCTCAGGATAGCAGTAGCCAAGAGTCACCGGTCCCAGCGACATTCGATAATCAATGTACTCTCGTCCATCAAGATCCCAGATTCGACACCCTTTACCCCGTTTGATGTAGAAGGGCATGACGCCGGCGAACGCATCGACAGGTCGCTTCGCGTTGGTTTGTGTACCCCAAGGAATGAGTTTCAGGGCTTTTTGGTAGTGCAGTTCAGACTTCGTCGGCTTGCTTGCCATTGCTCCACCCAGTTCCTGACAGTAGTTTGTGCCGTACTCTGTTAACTCAACACTTGACTTTTGGAAACTCCGTCGTGTCCGGAGAATCTCTCCTTGCGCATCTCAAACGACTGCATCTAGACCATCACTTGTTTCGGCTTCCGAACCACGATGGGGTAAGTACCATACTTTCTTGCTGCCTCCCGCATCGTCAAGTAGTTCCTGGCAGGCAGTTGACTGTGAATTGTGTTGCTTGAGGAGAGAACAAACCCGCCTCCAGGCGCCGCGACCTCAATGACATGACGCGTCTCTTCCTCGATTTCCTCCTTCGTCCCGTAAACGAGGGTATTTGCGCAACTCACGTTCCCAAGCAGCGTTACTGTTTTGCCGTAGTTCTCTTTGTAGTACGCCATGTCCATGCCCGATTCAGGTTCGAGCGGATGAATGCCATCAATGCCGCATTTTAAGAGGAGGTCCTCCTCTATCAGATGGATGTTGCCATCCGTGTGCTTGAAGAAGGGAACATTATATCGATGACACAGATCGGTGATCTGCTTCAGTCTTGGCACGTAGAACCTTCGGAACAGCTGCGGCGAAAAATACGGCCCCTGGCTGTAGCAAAGGTCAGCTCCTCCCCACATCACACTCACACCACGACGCAGCTGCTCTTCTGCGACAAGAAGTGTGCGTTCAAGTTGCGCATCGAGGTAACGCTCAATCAGATCTGGCCGTTCCTTCATCGCGATCAAGAACGTAATGATCCATGAAGCCCCGGCAAAGTGAACATCAGCTCCACCCAAGACACACAAATCGTCCCCAGCCTCCTTCACAGCATAATCGATCTGAACGAAATCGTAGTCCGCTAGACTGAAGTGGTCAGTCTCCAATCTCTTGACTAGTCTTTCGAGAGCAGGGATGCCCTCCTGGGCAAGCTCCGAGTCGACTTCCGAATACATGTCGCTTGCGGGTTCGTGCTTGCAGATCGCCCACGAGCCTGTTTTCTTATCCTCAAACAACCAGGTGCCTTCTTCAATTCCCTTAGGGACGGCCGGATCAGCGGGATACACCGATACCGGCATGATATCAAGTTCCAGCTTGCGATAGAGCTCGATGTAGTCCTGAACTTGTTTGAGACGGAATTCGCGGTCTCGACCCTCAATGATCATGTGATTGCGTATCTCACTCAAGACATGACCGCCGATCCCTACCCATGCCTCTCTCCCAAGGATTTCGGATGCCGCTGGCGAGTTGAATCCGATTTCGAACACCGGAATACGGTCCGGCTCCTGATGAGAAAATGCCAAGCGAACCCGCTCTTTGGAGGTCATAGAAAACTTGCCCCCAGACTCAACGTAAGAACCTTGCGACATAGACGATTCCTCTCGCCACATCAGGAGGACAGCTAAGGATAGCTGTCCTACCCCTCGGGATAGGCGGTAGGACAGGACTCCGTCTTGTCCCCGCGGGATTCTCAGGATTAATCATCCTTTGCATTCGTTTCCACTTTAGCATTTCTGAAATCCAATGTCCGATACTGCCCTGCGTACATCATCTTGAGCATTCCACTCCCAACCTCAGCCTGCAAGTACGGCCCGTTGAAAAGTTTGTAGGACCTGAAGTTGACCTGCTTCCCGTTGAGGATGCGTTCCCCATCGTAGGTGAACTGCATTTTATCGCCGCGCCTCGTAACGTAGCGGACGGTCAAGTCCGTGTCGAATTTCTTAGCATCAATCCGAGTCTTGCGGATTGATCTTTTGAATACATCAAAACCACCAGTCTCGCGTCTGGACGCAACCTCCACAATGCAGCCATTCCTAAGATCACGGCTCCGCAGTCGGAGATCAATCCCTTCCTCACTCCACTGGTAAGGCTTCAAAGGATAGTAAGCGATGTACACGTCGCCATCGCGGCAGAAAATCCAACCGCCTGGGTCGACGATCCTCTCATCAAAATCCTTAGTGAAGAAGCCGTCGATGTGCTCGTAGTTTGTTCCAGGCTTGATGTTGTAGAGAACAATAATTGCATCCCGATATTGAAAAGTCTGCTCGTAGGGCGAGCTTCCGACCCATTTGTCTTCCGTGTTATATGATGGCTTGTTTGAACCGATGACAGCTTCGACCATCAGTTTTTCTTCTTCCGGAAAGAACGTCCCCAGCTCAAACCCGGAGAAGTACGGATGGATGGAGAACAACGTGTTGTGTGGTTTCGAGGAAACCCAGGTCACGTCCCACGTATGTTGCTGGATTGGCTGGAGAATCCCGCCTTGAATAGAGCCAAGCGAATAGTCTTCGGTCATGAACGTGTACTTGTAGACGGGAGGATTCTTCATTGTGTCGTGTCGCATCTTGTTGCGGACGCGCTTTGTCTCGGTATCCACGTACAGATGACTGCGGTCGGTTGCTATCCGGTAAATGATCTCCGGCAACTTGTAAGAGCTCATTGCCGCGAACAATGTCTCTCCTCTCGGGATGAATGGTGCATCTCCGAAGAAGAGGTATCCAAAGGCAGTCATCGCAGTCGTCTTCGGACTGACGACTGTCTCCGGATAGTCTCGACTATGACCACCGCAGAAGCTCCCTTTCAAATACTCGACCGCAAAATCGGCAAGCAGGTAATCAATCATCATCCGCGCTTTCTCCTTCATGACCGGGTCCTTCGCGAATTCATAAAGCAGAAACATTGGGGCCAGATAGACGGCTCCGTACCCCGGCGAATCGAACTCCCCCTGGCCGATCGTCGTGGCAGTCTTCATCCAGAAGTTAATCCAGCCTTCTCCGTCTTTGAAATTCTCCTCTGAACTTTTCCCATTGTACCACTGTGAACCATCTTCGCCAGGCCACGTCTGCGCGGCGAGATAGAGAGAAGTGTGGTACATAACCCAATGGTTCTCCGTATCGCCGCGGTACGGCGTATAGGTTCGCCACACGTCTCTCGCCTTTCGCTTCAGTGAGTCGGGGATTCTGTCCTGACCGTAAAGATATGCTCCGATGAAAGGATACATCCAAAACATGTCGCCTTTTGGGTTCTCCATGAGGCGCGATAAATGAACGAGGGCAGTATCGACGTTGACACCCAGTCTCAGCTTTGCAGCGATCTCGTCAAAGCCTATGTGTCGAGCATCAACGTAGAAATGGATGAGTGAATCGCGCCGCACCGCGAAACTGTCTCTGAAACTCTCGGTTGGAGACCCGACCGAGTAGTTGAAAGGGAGAAACAGCAGTAGATTGAAAGTCAAGAAAAAGGTACGAGGGGAAAGAGCCATCTTTTTCATTTGCATTCCTCTGCTCTTGAGAGATTGTCTCTCAATAGATCTTCAGATCCCAGACCAAGCAACTCTCGAGTCCGATGTATGTCCAGGTCTCGCCGGCATCAGTGCTCTTGAAGACACCACCTCCGATGGTACCCACGTAAACAGTCTTGGAATCATTTGGCGAGACAGCAATCGAATGGATATCCAGATTTGTCAGACCCGTCATGGAATTCCTCCACGTCCTCCCTCCATCCGAAGATCTGAAAACGCCGCTCTTGAAGCCGCCGGCGTAGAACATATCAGGGTTGTTTGGGTCAATCAAGACGGCGTAGACCGTTTTGTGAATCAAGCCGTTGTTCCTCTCCTGCCAGGTTCTTCCACCATCATCTGAAACGAAAACCCCATCCTCTTCAGTGCCCGCGAGAAGATGCGAGGACGACTTTGGGTCGTCGACGAGCCGCCGGACAGCCTTCCCCTGCAAGCCGGATGCATGCCACGATTCTGCCGCATCGATGCTCTCGAAAACACCGTTCTCCGAGCTCAGAAGAAGCCTGCTTGTGTTTGAACGGTCGATCACGATGGAAGTGATGAACGTGTCGCGTACTTCTTTCAGACCTTTGGTCTTCCTTGCCCACGTTCCACCGCCGTCGGTGCTTTTCCAAACGCCATAAGGGGTCGCAATGTACAGAATCCTGCTGTCTCCTGGGTCGATGGTGATTTTCTGTACCTCTGTAATCTCCCATCCGGTCTTTATGGCCCAGGTCTTTCCACCGTCGATTGACTTGTGAACGCCGTTGCCTTCGGCAAGATAGATCGTCAGCGGGTGCGCTGAAGTGTCAAGGCCAATCCCAAACGGACGGCCGTTCGTCCAGCCCATGTGGTTCCAGTCTTTGCCATCGTCGGAGGTGTAGAAGAGGCCGGTCCTCGGATTGTCTGCGCCGACGACGAATGTTTTGTTGTTGATGACGCAGGCGTAGAGGGTCTGACCGCCAGGCTGGGCAGTTGCAGTCTGAAGTGCAAATAGGACTGCCAGGGACACGAGCAGCGGCGAAGCGATAAGGGAAGTCTGCAACAACTTGAGATTCTTCATGGTTCGAACACCCAGAAAGAGAGCTGATTAGATTTAGCGGTCTAACTCTTGAGTATTTCTGATAGTGTGACAACCCGACCGGTCTCGACTGAGACAGTCATCGCTTCAACAACGGCGAGCGCCTTGAGCCCTACGACTCCATCCGTCTCAGATTTCCGTCCTGTCCGTATGCAATCTCCAAACTCCTCAAGCTCGAAGATGAAACTCTCAAGGCCCTCATCTGAAAAGTCGAATCGCTCACGCGATTGCTTGCCGCCCTTATCAATCTCGAGTCTGAGAGAGTAGTCGGACATCGATACGACACCTTCAGTTCCAGAAACGCGAATCTCAAACACTGCGGGTATCACGTAGTGCGAACTCAATGTCCCGATCACACCCGACTCAAATTGAAAAAGGGCAGCCGTGCTGTCCAGGACATCACCTTCCATCGCCGCGTGACGCGCAAAACATTGTAGTCTCGCAATAGGTCCGACGAGATAGTGGAATGCGTCAATGTAGTGGATTCCGAGCTGAGTCATTGGAAGCAATGGACACTTGTCGCGCTCCGCTTTCCACTTCGGGTAGGTCGTCGTTAACCCAGCATTGTGCGAAACATTCGCCTCTACGCCGATGAGTGTTCCAAGACGCCCATCCTCGATGAGCGTCTTCGTCTTCCTCACAGGTCTGCGCCTTCTTGTGTTGTGACCCACTTCGAGCGTCAAACCCAATTCTTCTGCTTTGTTGACCACCTTTAGACCTTCGTCCACAGTCGCCGTGATCGGCTTCTCAACAAATACATGCTTTCCCTTTGAGAATGCTGCCATCACTTGAGAAAAGTGGAGATGGTTTGGCGTGACCAGGAGCACACCTTCCACGTCCGGATCTTCAATGAGATCCTCAAAGCTCCGAGCGGCACGACACTGAAATTCCTCAGCCACCTTCCGAGATTCTTCTTGGTCGACGTCGTAGCAACCAACAAGCTGAAGGTTCTTTGCCTTTGCAACTGCGCTCCGAATTGTGCGTCCGTGGTTGCCAACACCAGCTTGGGCGATCTTGACCTTCTCCGTCATTCTTGTCTTACTTATATCCATGACTTGGGTATCTCCTTCACTTCACAACGTTTGATTTTGACACAAGCTGTCCTTGAGCAGGAGACAAGAAGTGCATTGCTGAAGCGCGAGAGATCAAACAGTCATCTCAATTCTCACATCCGCCTTCGGAAAGGGAATAGTCAACGTGTGTCTCACCAGCGGTGACTTCTTTCCCCCCACCCTCGCTTCTTTCTTTTTTCCCCTTCGAACGCGTAGTGAAATCACTCTGCCATGGACTCTGACCCGAGCGCTCACCTCTTTTAGACCAGAGAGAAGTTTCGGTCGGATGACCAGTTCTTTTTCCCCCGGCCTGACGCCGAGAAGATGATGAACGAAAAAGATGATGAGCTCAGCCCAAGCCCAGGGGACAATACCTGTCGGTGGGAGTGGGGGAACCGCACGATCTCCGAAGTGTTCCAGCCACGTTCCAGCCTTGCCGCCTTGAACTTCATGCATCCACTTGAGTGCCCGCCAGACCTTTTCGCTATCACCCATTTCCAGATACGCCCGCGCGACGAACATGGTCGGGAAGGGCCAGGGACCTGGTGAATCCGGTTCTGATGCAACATGGTATCGTGAATATCCGCCTATTTCCCACCGCTGATTCCACAGTTTCTCAAGCTCCATCATCGTGTTTCGCGCAAGCCCGCTATCTGGGGAAACAAATTCCAGCGCAATTGGGAGAGCTTCCTGTGTGTCTGGCTCACAGTAACAGACTTCATCCGTTGTGAGCGGAGCTCCAGGTGGCATCGCAGACCGGTCAGGCGGCACGAAGACTGACTGCACTTCGCCGTTGGATAGTCGACGCTTGATAAGCCTTCCACCTTCGATGAGGGCGAATCTCGGATTTGAGAGCATCGAGTGTTTGATCCGTTCGCTTGCCAACATCCAGCGCTCTGCAAGAGATTCCTTCTTCATCCTCCTTGCCATCTCGGCTGCTCTCGCGAGCCCGATGGAAGGCCAGAGTTGATAGGTTAACTCATACCCTTCTCGGACACCGTAAGGCGCAGAGCGTTCCCAGTACTCACGGGTGTTTTTCAGAAGACCACTCTCTTCGTTCCTGAATTCTGGTCGAAGTGGAAACTCCGCAACGGCGACAATCTTCCTCCAGTATTTCTTGAGAAACGAATCATCATTCGTCCATCGCCAATACATCCAGATTGCATAGAGCAGCTCTCCGTTTTGATCGAGCTCATAGAGATGGAAGCCTCGCCATCGACTTGACTCCAGCGTCACCCCGGACTGGTTAACCATCTTCTCCATCATTCGCTGGAGAAGAGTCTTCGCCAGCTTCTCTTGCCCTGAGAGCACAAGTGCGACCACCACCATCGTCTCATCGCGTACCCACTCTTGATTGTACTGCCAGATTCCCGAGTCCATTTTCCCCGAACTCGAAATTGCAGCATGCAAGCCGTTCTTTGCAGTCAGGAAAAGATGGTCGAGCATCGGTTTCGCTTTCAACTCGGACGTCGATTTCCAGTAGTCGGAGCTCTTTTCCCGAAATTGGGCAATCTGGCCCTTGGAATATCTTCGTCGTGAGCCATCCAAGCGGTACACGAACGTCGTAGTAAACTGCCCTCCCTTCTCAAGCCGCTGAGTCGAAGAGGTTACCCACCTGTCGCGGGCACGAGCATCATCCACCGAGAAAAGCTGCAACACAAGGAACCCTCGAGCTTCCAGGATCCCTTCGACTTGGAGAGCAAACTGGTCGTCGAACATTGTCGGATTCGCATACAACATTGCCTGGGTTTCAACATCGACAGGAGCAGACCCCTGGTTCGTCACTCGAACCGTCCGGATAAGAGCGGGCACTCCGATGGGGCACCAAAGATCCTCTTGAACTGTGCAGCGACCAGCACGCCATGCTGCTACGACTGTTGGGATTCCAACCGGATACTCCCAACGGACGTCAAAAGAAGCAAGGGTCGGATGGTAGAGCTTCTCGTTCACAGCGACCGTAACCATCGTGCGTTCGACACCACTCTCAGGGTGGTACAGAAACGTGCTGCTCTTCCTTGCAAAGTGCTCTGGGTGCATGAGGAAGAGACCATACGACGTACCCGAACTCGCCACTGTGCAGTGCTGAACTACTGCCGTGATCAGTCCGTTGCCAAGGTAGTAATATTCCAGTCCGGGGCCAACCGTTTGATAGTCAGCGTGAGGCTTCTGGGGCGAAGTCTTCATCCTTACCTGATTCCCGGGTTCAACCCGCGCCTGGTCGGAGAATGATGTCAGCGCAAGGCTGCCGTCCACCAAACTCTGATAGTCTTTTTTTCGGTACTCACTCATCTTCAGGGTCCCACGACCTCGTTGGAATGCTCTTGCTGCAGTTTCTTCAGAATGCGTTTAAGCGTCTCAACATTCTGCTTGGATTTTTCGATGAGAGGCAGGCAATGTGTCTCTATCGTGACGTGCTGCAGTTTTCCATCTCTGATAAGCGCACGCAGCTGTCCTTCCCAGTTTAGCTTCCCCTTGCCGACTGGAACACAGGCCAGCGTGGAATCCTTCATTGCATCCTTCACATGAATGTTGACGATCCAGGGCTTCAGCGCCTCGTACCCTGCTGGGTAGGGATAGTTCTCTACACCGAGGGCATTCGCGGGATCCCAGTTGGCCTGCAGATACTTGGAATTGACCAAAGCGAGCAGCTTGGCCGTCTTCTTACCGGAATCAGCCCAGAAGCCGGGCTCGTTTTCCAAGGCAAGCGTGATTCCCTCTCCTTCTGCTAACTTGGCAGCCTTCTTCATAACTTGTACAACCTGTTCGAATTCCGACTCCTCCGGACCTACCGATCTCAGGAAACCAAACGTGATTACAACTCGTGTGTTTAGCTTGTGAGCCAGCTTCATCGTGGCGGGGAGAACTTCGGTGAGATCTTTCTCGACCGCGGCCTTGTCATCGACTGGGATCTTGAAGGTTCCGGGTGAGAGAGCCGTAATCGTCACACCGAGTTCCTTTTTTGCACCCAGAAGAATCTGAAGATCCTCTTCCGAAATAAAGGGCGCCCTTCCTGACTTGCTTGTTCGGAACTCAAAGTCGTGTATTCCCCAGCTGACACCCAGCGAGAATGCTTCCTGGATAAAAGGAGAGATTTCGTCTGTGACGATTCCAATTCTCATTGAGGATTGATCCTTTGGTAACCAGAAGGTTGACCTTTCTTGACACGTGAGATCTGCCTGTATCCTTGAATTCGAGATTACTTCCCTGCCATCTCTTTCACTCCACTAATGAGTCGGTCCACCTCCTCGAAGTTGTTGTAGATATGAGTTGAGATTCGAAGCCCGTTCAGGTTCGCTTCTCCGACAAAGCGAGTGCGGAGTTTGTATTTGTCGGCCAGGAACGACTGAAGTTGCTCGACTTTCACATTCTTCATACGGAACGTTATCATCGCTCCGCGATCTTCAGGATGAGATGGACTAAGCATCTCAACGTTCTTGAGTTCGGAAAGTCCTTCATAGACTCTGGTAGAGAGAGCCTCGTTTCGTCTCCAAACATTATCCATTCCGATCGATTGGAGGAACTCTATCGCAGCCCCCAAACCAATCATGAGGGGGGCATTGTACGTTCCATACTCGTAGCGCTGCGCAGTCGGATGGAAGGCAATCTTTCCAGTCGTGAGGTCAAAGCCATTGTCAGAATACGCACCCACAAAAATCGGCCTGACACTCTCGAGCATCGCTTTCCGCACATATAACAAGCCTGTTCGTTTCGGACCCAAGAGCCACTTGTGGCCGCTGGTTGCATAGAAATCGCAGCCGATATCCTTGACGTTCACGGGCATCATGCCGGGGACCTGTGCCCCATCGAGAAAGTACCAGAGTCCCTTGTCTTTGGCGATGTGCGCAATCTCTTTCACAGGCAGTTGCTGACCTGTCGTGGTCGTGATATGGCTAACGCTGATGACCCTTGTTCGCTCTGTGATGAGACGCGAGAGACGCTCCAGGTTCTCTCCTCTGCTTGTCCTACTCGGCTCGAACCATTTGAGCACAATGCCATCAAGCTTTTGCCTCGCCAGCCAAGCAAGGATGCCCCCGACATGCTCGTGAGTCGTCGTGATGACCTCGTCTCCTCGCTTCAGAGGGAGACCATTGACAACGATGTCGATCCCCTCCGTAGCGCAACTCGTCAGAGAAACTTCCGCCGGTTCGCACCCAAGAATCCGCGCTGCCTTTTCCTTTATTGCCGCCCAAGCCTCTTCCGTGTGCCCCACCTCGGAGACCGCCTCAAGTTCGTCCATCTTACGCTTCACGGTTTCAATGACAACAAACGGGGAAGCGCCCAGGCCTCCCGTGTTAAAGTAGGCTCGATCGTGCGTTAGTGGGAACTGGTCCCGGATCACAGACCAGAACCTCTCATCAGATGACTCTACTGATTGACTCCGGAGATTGAGCTTCGAAATCGGGTGGGAGCGAAGAGAAGACGTGAAACCCAGAAAGGACCTGGACCCGAGCAGGCCAGCCCATCCTCCAACAATGCTCTGGACGAATTGTTTACGCTTCATGAGATGTAAATGTGAAGACTACCTCGCATCGAGAATATAGTGAGAACTCGACCTACTTACAACACACGATGATTCTTCGCGGACTATGACACTTTCAACAACCTGGATAAGTTTGCCTTGCTGACTAACTCCTGCCAAGCGGGGGTGTGTGTTTTCTGGAACGCAGTGGATCACTCTGATTCGTTGGGATGCCTCTTGTGAGAAAGAAGAGCGGACTTGGAAAGCTACTCCAACTTCAGTTCTTTGCGAACCAAACGCGCCCCGTCCACCATTGCCTTGAGCTTGGCAAACGCGCGATCTCGCGGCATAAACTTCATCCCGCAATCCGGACTGACATACAACCGCTCGACTGGGATGTATTCAAGAGCTCTGCGGATCCGAAGAGCAACAACCTCGGGCGTCTCCACCCGCTCCTCCTTCACGTCGATGACGCCAACCACGATCTCCTTGTCCGTCGGATAGCGCTTGAAGAGATCGAGGGCAACTCCATCCGACACTGCGAACTCCATACTCAATTGGTGAGCATTGATCTCCAGGATCTGGGGAAAGAGCTCATCGTATTGACCTTTGAAAAGCCGCTTAAGCTGATAGTTCCCGTAACAAATGTGGAGTGCGAGTTTGACATTGAGCCCATCCACAAGCTGGTTGAAGGTCTTCACGAGCCACTCGATGTCTTTTGGATACCCCACCCACACGGGCTCGTCAATCTGGATATAGTCGCAGCCTGCAGCAACGCACTCCTTCAACTCCTCATTGAGGACACGTGCGGCATCGAACACGGCTTCCTTTTCGTCGGCATAGAAGTCGTTCGTCGCTCGCTTCACAAGCATCTGCGGTCCAGTGCAAGTTAGCTTTGGGTAGGCAATCGTATTCTGCTTGAGAAAACGGAAATGGTCCGCCATCCCCAAGCTTCCCTTCCGCCGGATCGGTCCTGTGATAACAGGATCGGGCATTTGAATGGTCGGATCTAGGTCGCCGATGACCTTCATCCGCGGGTGCTCCATGTCGAATCCATCGATTCGCTTTGAGAAGAAATACACCATCGTCTCACGGCGGAGTTCTCCATCGGTGATGATATCGACACCGGCCATCTCATGATCCTTGATGCAGGACTTCACGGCATTGTCATGCGCTTCGCTGAGTCCCTCGGGATTCAGGTGCCCCTTCTTATGC
>JBAWAH010000041.1:0-15845 GCA_049589195.1 Bacteroidota bacterium
TGTGTTTTCATCCCCCAACCTTTTTTCAAGAGGTCCGAGCACAGCACTGAAGGGATATTCCGGGAATACCTGTTCCAGTTCCCGTATGTTCTGTACCGCCGCAATCTGCATGTTCACAACAGTATCCTCAAGTGCCGGAATTAAACTCTGTTCCGTTTGCTTCAGGTGCTCTCTCAAAAACTGAGTATCTAGATTGTGCTGCTTTTGAAGTCGCGTGGTCGACTTGCTTTCCTGGGCTCGCACTGATGCTCCACACATCACCAGTACGACCGCCAGCGGCAAGAATAAACGTTTCATAGACTCCCTCCTTCAATGTTTGTTTAGAGAAGTTAGTTAGATTGAAATGTCTGCGGTCCAGTTATTCCCCTTGGGCAAGAAAGCCCTGCGCCTTCCGCCCTCCCCCGAATCTTCCAGCACTGGGGAAGGCAACAGATTCACGGCTTGTTCCGCTACGATTGTCCGCGGACTTGCCTGGAAGTAGAAGAGAAACTCGACACTGGGTTATACGCGCAAGCTCGTAGCAAAGTTTCTCAAACTTGGGAATTAAAGACCGCAAAGTCAAGACAAAAGTCGGATAGGCCTCCCGAATATGCTTCTGCCTTTCCTGCGTTCTATGCGCCTGCCAACGAGCGGATGGGTCTCGGTCAGATAGTCAAATAACGACGGGCAGGTGGACGTGTGATTCTGATGCAATTCGCTGAGGTTTGCCACCTCTGGAAGTCGCAACCCTCCCCACCAAATCATGAGGGTATCCTTAATCGTGTTGGCAGTCTGTGCACGTGGCTCCAGGATGAGAGACTCAACTCATGTGCGACTACTAGTGAGAATCAACTAAAGTCCCTTCAGCGGCTATTGCGAGAACTTGTCCCCCTCGAACGTCCGAATGCATGATGATCATACCCCTCGGCGTTACCTGTCCCGTCGCCCACTTGAACTCGAGGTCCTGCCGTAACGGATATCAGGAAGCTGTCTCAGCCGTTCAGCGCTTGACTCTGGTGTGATATCGCGCTGAGGGTTGGCCAGCATTTCATACCCGACCATGAATTTCTTGACGCTCGCAGACCGAAGCAGAGGAGGGTAAAAGTGCATGTGGGTGTGATACTCCGCATGAGCACGTCCATCAGTTGGTGATTGGTGAAGTCCTGCAGAATATGGAAACGAGGTTTTGAAGAGGTTATCGTATCTCGTAGTAAGCCGTTTGATAACCTCTGCAAATGAATCCCTCTCGACATCCGTTAGCTCGCCAATGCATGACACATGTCGTCTTGGCATAACGATCGTTTCAAATGGCCAAACAGCCCAAAACGGAACTACCACAGCAAGATCATCATTTGTGAACACGATGCGCTCTTCCTCTTTCATTTCAAGAGCAAGGTAATCGCAAAGCAGGCATGATCGATGAGTACGCAGGTGTTCTTCCATCCTTGCGATCTCTTTCGCAGGCTCAGTCGGAATCGAACGCTGGGCCCAGATCTGTCCGTGGGGATGTGGATTGCTACACCCCATCAATTCTCCCTTATTCTCAAAAACCTGGATATGATTGATATCCGGTCTGGCACCAAGTTCATCATATTCTCTTGCCCACAAATCAATGACACTCCTGATATCACCAAGCTCCATTTCTGCAAGAGAGAGATCATGCCTCGGAGAGAAACAAACAACGCGACAGATGCCAGGCTCCGATTTGGCAACAAGGAGGTCCTGTAACGCATGCTCTCCTTCCAGGACGGTTGGGATTAATGCGCTGAAGTCGTTCGTAAAGACAAACGTTGACTTGTATTCGGGATTCTTTTCGCCGTTCGCCCGCCGGTTTCTTGGACAGAGATAGCAGTCCGGATCATATGATTTCCGTTGGTCGTCTCCCAGATGCTCCACCTTCCCCAGCCAGGGTCTCTCTGTTCGGTGAGGTGAAACGAGAACCCATTCCCCTGTCAGAATATTCAGTCGACGATGCGGGTGTGCACTTAGATCAAAGCCTTCCATGGACCCAGAACCTCCTTCGACTACTCCAGATACAACGGGGTCGAATTCATCGATCTAATGAGTCCCCTTGTTTCTGTGGAGGAAGAAAAACGTAGCACCCACGATCATCATGATCGCGCCCCACCAAACATTGGGATGCAATTCGCCCAACACCGTGTGAGCTTCTTTGGAGACAAAGAGAATATACAAGCCCGTCAACAAAACGATAAATCCCATCGAAAGAAGAATGAGCCCCACAAAATACCAGATTGGCTTCATGTGTATGTTTTTTTCGCTCATAGATGACTTCCTTTCTACCAGAAATAGACATTCAGTGCGATGAGAACCAGCAACGAAATAATCGCGAAAAACATCGGCCTCTTGAACCATGGAACATTGTCCGCGGCAGTTTCTGGAGTCAATCCCTTCACGAGACCAATCAGTTCGCTCTCAGGTCTCCGTGTTGTCACAAGGCTCACGAGGATTGTGACCACAAAACAGATGAGCCACGCCCACCAAGCGCGCCAGAAATTCGCTGCCATGTCGCTTGCCACCCCTGAAAGCGTGAGGAAGTTTTTTTCAATCCAGTTGAATTTCACGGCCAAGAACAAAGTAACAGAAGAGCCCATGCCAGCAAGCAATCCCCAAAAGGCGCCGTTCGGCGTGATCCAACGAACGAACATACCCAAAAGCATCGTTGCAAAGAGTGGAGCATTCACCCAGGAGAAGATTGCTTGCATGTAGTCCATGATGCTTGGAAAGCTTTTCGCCCAATAGGCAGTCCCAACGCTGATGAAAATACCTACAATCGTCGCAACACGTCCCATCCACAGAAGGTGAGTGCTTGAAGCATCTTTCTTTATCAAAGACCTGTAGATATCGTACGTCCACACCGTATTGAAAGCGCTAATGTTGCCCGCTTGTCCTGCCATGAACCCAGCAAGCAATGCTGTAATCCCTAACCCGATGAGTCCGGTTGGATAATATCGCGCCACCAAGAGAGGAAGAGCCGAATCGTAGTTGATCGCTCCTCCGTCCTGTAACAGCGTAAACCCGCTCTTCGAGTCGTGCGAAAGCACGTAGGCAACCAATCCCGCAACAATGACAAGGAAAGGAATCGCCATTTTGAAGAACGATGCAACGATCGGCGTCATTCTTGCTGCACGGAGATCTTTGGCGGAGAATGCCCGCTGCACAACAAGAAAATCTGTTGTCCAGTAACCGAAAGAAAGAACGAAGCCCAACCCGAGTACAACTCCTCCCCAAGTGACAAGCATGCCGTTTTCCGAGGCTAGTCCGGAAGTGGACCAGAGCGCTGAATACGTTGTGGGAATGCGCGAAAAAACTTGGTTGATGCCGCCAAGCTCGATAATCCCCATGATCGAGACAAGGGATAATCCGAACCAAATCAAAAAGAATTGTATGATCTCAGTGAAGATCGCAGAGAGAAGACCGCTCATCGCGACATATGCTCCTACCGTTGCGGCAGAGAGCCAAATACAAACATCCCAATTCCATCCGAGAAATGAGTGCAGAACCAACGCCATCGCATACAGGTTGATTCCAGAAACCAACAACGTCATCACCGCAAACGCGATACCGTTCAGTACGCGTGTCTTTTCGTCGAACCGAAGTTTCAGGTAGCCGGGGACGGAATTGATTTTGCTGCTGTAATAGAAAGGCATCATATAAATGCCGAGAAACAGCATTGCAGGGATGGCCCCAATCCAATAGAAGTGTGCTACATACATCCCATATTTGAGCGTGTTCCCAGTCATTCCCAGAAGCTCCAGAGCGCCAAGGTTGGCAGAGAGAAACGCGAGACCCGAAACCCAAAAGCTGTTCTTCCTCCCAGCAAGGAAGAAATCACTTGCATCTTTTGTGTACCTCTTCAAGTAAACACCTAGCCCAATGACGAAAAGAAAATAGAGCGCAACGATCAGCCAATCTGGGAATGCAAGTTGCATGGATTGCATATATCGTTCTCCTTTTCTCGTGAAGAAATCAGTCGTTCAAGACGACAAAACTGCTTCTCCCACTTCCCAGATGCGGTACGACAACAGTGGATGACGGTTCGAGGTGACACTAGTGAGGTAACTATATGATGAATGTCTCTATGAGCGACCCTCCACCTATGGCTTGAGCCCGAGCTCTTTGCACATGCGGAAGAAGTTCGAGGGCGCAAGCCCCAGTTTTTCCGCAGCGCTGGAATCGGAACTCGAAATGCTCCGGACATACCGAAAGTAATTCGTGCGGAAGATCCGCTCCATTTCTCTCAGCGGGAGAACCTGGCCCTTCCCGAATTCCTTCACGCTGGCAAGTTCATCTTTGTACAGCGGACTTCGCAGAATCATCGGATGGCTCACCTCCCTTGCCGTAATCCTTCCATCTGAATTCAATAGGAGCCGCTGGACGACGTTTCTGAGTTCACGGACGTTGCCTGGCCACTTGTAGTTGAGGAGGATCTCCTTTGCTTTTGGATCGACCTCGGGAACGGGAACGTTCAGGTCCGCGCTGAAATACGCAAGGAAATAATCGAAGAGCAACAGGATGTCGTCACCTCGCTCTCTCAGTGGTACGAGGTCCAGAGGAATTACACTCAACCGGTAGTACAAATCCTCTCTGAATCTTCCCTCGTTCACTTCTTTAGAAAGTTCCTTGTTCGTCGCGGCGATGATACGTACGTTCACCGACATGCTGCTCGTTCGGCCAATCTTCTCAATCTCGCCTTCTTGCAGAACACGGAGGAGCTTCACTTGCGCCGAAGGAGGAAGCTCGGACACCTCATCCAGGAAGACAGTTCCGTTATTCGCCACTTCGAACAAGCCAGGCTTAGGCGCGCTGGCCCCCGTGAAAGAGCCCTTTTCGTAGCCAAAGAGTTCGCTCTCGATCAATCCCTGTGGGATGCCACCGCAACTGATGGGCACGAGTGATTCGAATCTCCGCTTGCTCTTCAGATGTATATTCCACGCCACGAGCTCCTTTCCCGTCCCAGAGGAACCAGTGATGAGCACGTTCGCGTCGCTGCGTGCGTATTTTTCTATCGCCTCCTTGAGCTGCAGCATCGGTTCTGACTCGCCGAGTATCCTCTTTGAGTCGAGGAGGGCCTCAATGCTTTTCATCAGACGTTTGTCCGATCGCAACCTTTGTTTCTCCAATCGTTTCTTCTCGTATGCGTTGAAGATACTGAGGATGAAGTCTGTCGGTTGGTAAACATACTCCTCGATGTTCCCTGGGTACTTCGTGCAATACCAGAATGCACCCGCCCTCAGCAGACTGCTGGCGAAATCCAGATCCGTCATGTTGATCGTCATTTTCGTGATGACGATGATCTGTACAAGAGGGTCGAGTTCCTTGATTTTTCGGATGAGTTCCTCTCCACGCAGTCCGCCTGAGATCTGGAAGTCCAGAATCACGATGTCGTATTTGTCGGGCTTGCTCTTTATGAAATCGAGCGCGGCTTTTCCGTTTGAGACAACATCTGCAATCCGGATTCGTGAGGCAAAGAATTTGACGGTGTTCTTGACCCGTGCGACATCAAAGTCCTCATCCTCCACAAGGAGGATTTGGATGGGATTCATAGGATTCATTGCTTGTCCCTATGGTGAATCGTGATCGTGAAACAACAACCTCCCTCAGGGAGATTCTCGGCGTCCAGTTCCCAGCCACATTTCCCCACAGCCATCTGGTACGCAATGTAACACCCATATCCTGCATGAGACCCGAGGATTGCTCCCGTCGTCTCTTTTTCTACAAAAATGCGTTTGATTCCCCTAGGCTCCGTCTTGAGGAGTTCCTCTGGCATCCCAACACCGTTGTCACAGATGCAAATGGTTGAAGTCTTCCTCTCCAGGCTGTATTTTGTGGACAGTGTTATCGTCAGAGAGCCGCGGTCACCGTGATCAACGCTGTTCTGGATTAGAGGTTCAAGGATCTCCCAGATAATGAACTCGTTGACCGGAACCGCTGGCATCGATGGATCAAGGTCGAACTTGAACGCAAACATATCATTTCGGCTGGAAATCCGCAAGAACACATTCTGGACGATGAACTCAATGATGGCATTGATATCCGAACGAAACACAGGATTGATGATCGTGTTGATATCCTGGTCATACCACTTCATATCATAAATGATCCGCGAGAGGAAGTTCGAGTACGCGATCACGCGGTGTCTAATCTCCTCCAAGTTGTCGGGATTCATCATGCGTATATCGCTCTTGATGAACCCCATGATCTTTTCCGCTTTGTGGTGCGTGTGGTAGATGCGTTTCGTGAAGATCGATTCTTTCTCCAGGCGAATTTGTTTCTCCAGATTTGCCTGGTGCTCAACAAACAATCGCTCCTGCGCCTCATTTCGTTCTTTGACGGCACTCGATGAGACCACGAACATGACGATCAACCCAACAAAGACAAGCGCGGAAAAGGCGAAGGAGACTCTGTCAAAGTTCGACTGGACTTCGTCTGTCAACAGAGTGAAATCAGGCGTGATCCGAATGTAAAGGACACCCACATACTCTCCATAGGGAACAAATGGGACAAGGACATTGAAGGTCATCTGGTCTATGACCTCGCTGAGGATTTTCTCGCTCCTCAGCATCTCCCCTTTGACTGAATTGAAGTATGCGACCCCGGCGCTTGACCTTCCCGGTTGTCCGGCGTCATACGGCTTCAGCGTTCCCTTAAAAAAATCGTTCATCTGCTGACCGTTGCTCACCAAATATGTCGCCCCGTCTCTCAAGAGTATGAGGGAGATTTGCTCGACGCTGCGCTGCAACACCAGTTGCTTGAAGATGACGTTCACCGAATAAACCATCTGCGCCTCATCGATTTTCCCCTCCGACCGCATCCGCTGCTGGTTCTCGAACAGGTTTTCAAGGCTGGCAGAGGTTACGATTGCTATACGCTCGGCGTGATACTTCTGAAACCACCGCTGTGCGTCATTCAGAAAGTTCGTCAACAGAGAGTTCTGGAAAAACGCCAGCAACACCTGGAACGAGAACAACACGACAAAGAAGACAATCATGTGATTGATCTCGAACCGGTACTGCGAAATCTTGGTCTTGAGCTTGGAGAGAGTCATGCCACTGACAACCTTGAGTTACATCCCGCGCTCTGGCGAGATCTTTTCCGACTGAATGGCCTTGGTCGCCCGGAGGAGCGCATCCTCCACGGTTATCCGGCCTCCGATGGCCCGGGACACGTAGGGAGCGAGGATTTCTGAATACTTGGTGTATTTCTCATTCGACGGTCGATGGACTCCATGAGCCAACATCTGACTAACCTCGATGAGCTCGGGAAGTTTCCTTTTGTACGACTCCTCTTCATAGAGGGCGCGGACAACCGGAAAGAAACCTCCTTTGGTGAAGATGATCTCCTGAGATTCCTTTCGAAGCAAGAACTTGACGAAGGAGATTGCCGCTTCTTTCTTGGTGCTGAATTTCGACACCATGAGATCCCAGCCGCCAATTGTAGAAGCCGGTTCACCATCTCTGAAATGAGGCAGCGGTGCCATCCGAAGAAGTCGCTTCTCATCGGGAGTCATCGCGAAGTCTTTGTCGTAACTTGTCCACCCCCTTAAGAACAGGCCTTTGTGGCTGAGAAAATACTCGTAGCTGGAAACCTCTGTCATTGATGTCACCCCTTGCGGAGTGACCCTGTATCTCTGCACTAAGTCCACGAGTAGCTGGAGAGCTCTCTTCGCCTGGGGAGTCTCGAAGTTGAATCCGTGCACGTTGAAGTAATCCTTTTCAAGACCCAAGAGAAGCTCGGTGAACACACACAGCAGTCCTTCGTATTCTGCTGCGGGATAAAGGTAGTACGGATTTGGGCCATGGAGAGACTCACCGTACCTCACAAACCTATCCCACGTGATTCCTCGGTTCACTTCATCGATGATCCTGCTACCATGCGGCAAGGAACGCAAGAGGTCCTCTCTGTAGAACAGAACGCCTCGCACAACGCCAAAGGGAATCGCGACAAGCTTTCCATCTCTGTAGCAGGAGTGCAGTGCCTCATCGGTTATGCCTCCCAGTTCAGCACTGCTGAAGTACTTGTCAAGAGGCTCGCTCCAGCGTTCAAATCGCTGAACCCAGATGGGATCGACAGCGAAAACATCGATGCCATCTCCTTCACCTCTCAGCGATCTCGCAAGAACTTCCTTTCTCTCATTCGTTGTGAAATCGACATTGGGAAAATCAACAGGAATCACATCGACTTCTCCTTCATGCAACCGATTGTATTCGTCGATGAGCACACGGTGGGCCTCCGTCATTTTATCGGCAAAGTAGAGCTTGGTCACTGTCTTCCTTCGATGCGCCGAGAAGAAGACCTGGACCAGAATGAACATGATGGCAATGAATGAAAGGAACAAGACGCCCCAGTGTTGACGAAGAACACGGTTCATTTTGAACGCAAGCCTTTTCTGTTCAAGATTTTGCGTCGGCTGCAGAACGTCGCCTGGTCAACTGGAGATGAAAGCGGCTTCACAGAAGGACTCCTGAAGAGAATACCCTTTTCCCTCGCAGGTCGCACATCGCCATGAAAACTGTTGTCGGTACGCACCCTGCAATGCGTTTCCTTAGCACCACTCTTCGAAGACTCGGTGGGGAGTCTAATCGTCCTTGAAGGAGGGGAAACCCGTCCTCGAGCAACAATGTACAAAAAGCTCCTGAGAGGGTCAAGAATCCTGGACCCCTGCAGGTTTGACGGTGTTTCTGGAGAGGACAAGATGAGTGGTTCACAAAAACATCGTCATGGCCTACCCATCTTCCTGCGGAAGGTCCTGCTCAGTCTTGTCTATTGATTTGAGCGAACCGGAACTGGAGAATCAGAACCAAGGTTGAAATGCAGCTTTGCGCAGAGCTTGCCACCCTGGTTCTCCATGGCGTAGAAAGACGCGTTTACCGCCCCGAGAGGTCGGATCGCCAAGCCCACAGTCTTGCCGTCGATCATACGCTGCAACACAGGATTCGAGATCGTCGCGAGAGTAGTGCTACCACGGCTTTCACTTACCTCGATATCGATAATCATCTGTGAATTGATGACGCGTCTCAAAGGCTGACCCTGACAGAGCTCATCGAAGGTGACGCTGCCTTGATTCCATAGCGGATCGCCGCCAATGATCTCGGATACACGTACCATCCCAAAATCTCTTGAGTACTCAGGCGAGCGCTGAAGAGAATACGTCGTCAACTCTAACAAACCTGAGCCAGCCACCTTTTTGCCGGCAAAAGCACTCAGATCCCATCGCAGAATCGCGACTTGAGTGCCGCTGACAGTCAGAAGGATTGTCCTCCCCGTGTCGTCGGAGGTCGACCAATTGTTGAAGCTCGTGTCGGGATATTGCAGATCGATTGTGGCATCCTGCACAACTGAAAGATGATGAGTGAATGTCGTGGGATTCGGAATTGGTGGGTGGTACGGAACCTGGACACCTTTATCTGGCCCCGCGGAATCCGTATTCACAATATCCACTTTGAAGTAATCCAGGTCGACACGGTAGTTCTCCAATCCCCAGTCCATGAGAGCGAGTTGTCCATAGACGCTATCTCCGGGCACAGCATCGAAGCCGTGCGTGGTCATGCTGATGGTGTGCCAATTCAGAGTGTCAGGAATGTCGAATTCCATAAGATGCGTATGGAAGTTGGTCGTCCTCTCAGTGTTCAGATGGAGATTCACACGCTTTGGGGCATCGCTCACCCGGATGCGGGCTTCAACCCGCAGTGCGTACTTTGCCTTGCTGAGGAGACTCAGGTCTATATCCTTTGAAACACGTCGCTTGATCAATGCCCACCAGATGCCCCTCTTGTCCTTGGTCGCATCGACGGTGACCGATGCATACCCTTTCCCAGAGAGGAAGAAATCCATGACGGCTGACCCATCTCCCGTGTAAAATGTCCAGCCGTTTGCTCCTCTTGAATCGCGAGTCATCGAAACGCCGTCAAAGCCGTCGATGAACTGGGCTGAAGAATGGGAGGTAATGAGGATGAAGATAACGGACAAAGCGACTGCACACCTCCGTGGAACAATTCTCTTTATCATAGTGGGTGGAATCCTGAATGAACCTCTTGGGAGGAAATCTCTTGTGAAAAACGAATGAGACTGCATGGTTGAATTAAACGGGGTCATCCTTCTCTTCTCCTCTCTGCCCATGCGACTGCATACCGTGAAGCTGCATCGGGCCGTAGCTGCCAATCCTGAAAGGATCCGATAACTTGATCGAATTCCTTTTCTTCAAACAGGCTGTGCTGCAACATCTCCGCTTTCGCTCCCGCGAGAACGCCTAAGAGGTTTGCGACAAATACTTTGAAGTGTTCACCACCTGCGCAGCTCCCAAAGAAGATCCAAGTATTGCGGACTGGGGAAGCGCCTGCCACATGGAGAAGGGAAATGAGCTTCCTCCCAACAATCGGATCGTTGTCGAGCTCGATATAGGTTTGCATGTATGCATTCCACAGTTCCGTGAATCCTGGGATCTCAGGATACAGACGAAAGACATCATGGTCGTCGTCGGCGAGGATGATGCAGCCTTCCTTTTTCGGGGCGCGCACCATTTCGTTCGCGACATTGAGTGGGTCAGGAATGTGCTCGAGCACAAGGCGTGTATGGACGACATCGAATGTTTCCCATTCCTCTTCTCTCAAGAGCAACTTTCGCGCATCGCCTTGACGAAATTCCATTCATCTGTTCAGCAAAGAACTGTATTGGGTTGCATTGGTAATTGATAATACGGTCAGCAAACTATTTTTCTTTTGAAGTGAAACACGTAAGCATGAAGATAACTAAGTATAAAGATAGGCCTGCAAAAAAAGCTAGGGTGAAACCAAAAACAAACGATAATATAACAGCAAGAACAGAACCCAAAACGGACATAGCGCCATTAACACCGTACATCCACGGTATATATTTTTCCATATTTTCTTGTTTTAATAATTGAATACATGAAGGGAAAGGAATCCCTAATAAAAAACCGAAGGGAAGAACCAGAAAAAAGCATGCGGAAGAACGAAAAGCCAGACTATATACCACAAACTTCGAAAGCACATAAGGACAAAAAATGAACAGGAGAATCCCGCTGATCACAATCAACGAACTGATCACATACAGTCGGTTCGTAACTCTGGCTTGATAGAGTCTCTTTCCCCAAAAACTCCCTATCCCCATTCCAGCCAACATGGAACTCAACAGGATCGATAATGAAACCGTAGGGGACCCAAGATACAGCACAAGTTTTTGAAAAAGAGATACTTCGAGAATCATAAAACCAAGACCGATGCAAGCAAAAATGGCTAATGGAAGCGTCACTGCCACTCTCTGTCCTTCCTTATATTCTCTCCTGATAACTCTCAACGGCAGCCAGACAACAAACAGATTGAATGCGCCAACACCGCACGACAGCCACACATACTCGTCGGGAGGTCCTTTACGGACGTTGTAGAAATACGGTTTATCGTCTCTGCATGGAGAAATATCATATTGATCATTCTCAACATACGCTTGCATTGTCCTCTTGTTCTGGACGATGCCCGATAAGAAGCGGTTAATATCGGTTCGCCTGGTATTCTCCCCGCCATAGGGAAGGTATGTGACAGCGGGGAGATCCCCGGGAAGAGTCCCCATGACTGTATGCCAGCGCGACACCTCCTCTTTTGTAAACGCGTTTTTCTTAATGACAATCGTCGGTGCATACTCCGATTCGAGCACTGCGAAATGATTTTGTACATCGTTCCGTTGGATTCCCATTTCGTCAAAAGCGGAAACGGTCGTGACAATAAGCCGTAGCAACTCCAATCTGTTATGCACAGTAAAAATTAATCTCCCTTCAGGAGTCAGGATGTTCAAGTAGTCCCGAATTGCTTCCACTGTAAGAAGATAGTTCTCACTCATGGCAAACGGCTCGATACTTTGCGTTTGCTCTGTCGATGGGAGCGCCATCACAATCACATCGAAACTCACATGCGACTGTTCTACAAATTGCCTCCCCTCCTGCACGATGACTTTGACATTCGGGAAATCACTGTAGATGCCGCCATCGAAATTCCTGTGATCTTTAACCAGCGCAACGAAGTCCGGATTAATCTCCACCGCTGTAATCTCTGCAACGCCACCAAACAGGCCTATCAGCACTTCTTTTCCTCCGCCGGGCCCAATCACAAGCATCTTGCGCTTTTCATCTTCCTTAAGAAGCAAGAATGGAATGGCGTTTGAATGGTGCAGCAAGAGTTCCAGCAGCAGCGGGTTGGTTTTGGCTACGTTCCCGTCAAAGCGGTACATCTGTGTTCCTGCCGCACCATCGATGAAGAGCTGCCGTACCATATCCTGATGGCTGTATTGCACCAGGTCCGATCGCCCATACACGCTCCAGCGGCTATCAATAATTTGGGAGTGGATGGTTGGATCCGAATACACATGATAGAAATCTTTCTCAGGATAACTACCGATCGGAACCCTGCCTAAAAATTCATTCTTGCCATTGTAGAGTAATACTGCGAATGACAAGAAAAGAATTGAATAAATGAAGTATTTTTCTTTCTCACCGACCCGGCTATGCATGAAACTTATGGTCAAACCGAAAACAATCAGAGCTACAAATAAAACACTATTCGGCCCTCCGAATATGCTGAACACACCGAGAGACGCAACAGAGCCAACCGCTGCTCCAGACAGATCCGAAGCATACAATTTGAAACTTTGCTCTGAATATATCTTGTAGAGCTGAGCATAAACAATGCCAGCAAAGAAAAACGGAAGAAAAAGAAAGAAGAAATAGATGAAGGGATTGGTAATGGATATCTCTATTACCGAGATGATAAAGAGGCATAACGAAATGGCAAGAAAAAATAATGATTGAAACACAACTTTAGACAGAATGTCGCCTTCTCTCGTTCTAATACTGTAGTATGAAAAGACACCTCCACTTCCTAGTCCAAGTATTGCAAGAGATATTATGATAAATGCATAATCATTAACAAATATTACTGATGAAACCCGTGTCGAAATAATTTCGAAACAAAGAACAGATGCAGAAAGGAAAAATAGGTTGAGATATATCAATCTATTGTTTCTCATACCCAACTACTGACAATCATTGGTGTGTGAAGACGTGGAACAGGAAATCACTCTTCTGAACATGAAAAAAAACCGACTCCAAGTACTAGAGAGACCCAGAATAACATGGAGCCGGGGTGTTTCAGATGTCTCTACGAAACCCTGATGTAACTATCAGAGTCTAAGAAGAGTTTTCTGACATAGCCGAAACCTCATTACCTACCACTTCTGTGTAACTCAAATCTGAAATTGTTCAGTACAAACACTAATTAAAGTATTTCTCGGCATATCTTAGAAAGGTTGGCCAGTTAGGTCCAGTGGTATGTCCTCCGCCATGTTGACGGAACGCAATCTCGCCATCAATCAAAGCAGTCTCCATTGGAGGAAAATCGGTTGTTCCCAAATCCTTTTTCCCGAGAAGCCTGTAAACCGGTCCTGCTGCAACTGCCGCCATGAATTGTCCTTTGTCATCAACCCAGGTGCCTTCAACCTTCGGCGAACCGCAGCTTATGAACACCGGTCGCGGCGCGCACATTGCAATGAGCTCGTGAGCATCAACCGGCAAATCTCTTGGAGTAAGAGGACCGGCATATTTCAAGAAGTTACCAGCCATCCAATGGTATCCGCCGCTGGAAGCAATGTTCTCCACCTGCTCACCAAAATTCCGGCGAAGTAATTTTGCACCGCCTTGGCCGGAGGAACCCACAAAAGCAATTGCAAATCTCTCGTCATAGGCCATAGTTACTAACGCTGCTTTCCCGTATCTCGAAAGACCCTCGATACCCACTTTCTTACTATCGGCAGATGAATCGGTTTCCAGATAATCTAAAGCTCTGCTCGCACCCCACGCCCACGCACGCAACGTGCCCCAGTCGTCCACCTTACGCGGCTGACCCTTGTTAACAAGACCGATGATTCCGTTTGTCAAACCCTTGCCGTTATCTTCTTGAAAACTCGTGGGAATCAAAATGGCATAACCCCAACCCTTTGACAATACGAGTCGCTGCCAACTAGACATGGAATCAACAAATCTTCTCATCTGATCGGTCACCTTGAATCCTGGAGGAAACCTAAAACCAAATTCCATCATTACCGGGACAGGATCTTTGGCATTTGCCGGCACTGTCAACGCCAAATCTATGTCCCCTTTTATGAGAGGATAAGACGAATTGTCGATGTGCCCTAAGAGCTTCTTTGTGACTACCGGGATGTTTGCATTTGTATCTTTTGATATACTTACAATTTCCCATGTAACCTTCGGAACGACTTTGGGAACCCTTCCATAGATCTCTCTGTCAAAGTACTCTTTTATTTCGGGGCGGCGCAGCTTCCACCACACATCAGCGGTGGTAACGTTTTGACCATTGTCCAGTTTCAACGGATCAGGAAGTTCAGGATACAGATTAGCCTTGGACTCGTCCGAGTTTGCTGCATTTGGCGCATTGGGGTTTGCAGACGGACCCGGTCGAAGCGAAGTTATTTGCAGCAGTTTCATCAACCTTTCTTGATCCTGTTCTGCAGTCAATTGAACTGGAGGCACAAGTGTGTCGGAGACTGTCTTTGAGCTTCCCTGAGAGGACAATCTGCCTGTCGCCAGAGTAATCAGAATTAGAAGAAAAGATATTTGTTTCACTTTGAAACTCGCTTCGGATTCTTAGGTTTGAATGGAATTTTCCCTAAAGCTTAAAGCATCAGGACTTTGAAGGGACTTCATGGCTGGCGTTTCATTGACGATTCGCCAGCCATGAAGGCTACAGGATACATGAGAACGGTGAGCCGAGTTATCTAAGCAGCATGAGCTTCTTTGTCTCGGTGAAGGTCCCGGCAGTAAGTCGATAGAAATACACCCCACTAGCAAGATCCTGAGCATTGAGTGTAGCTGTATATTGACCAGGCGCCTGCACAGTATTTACCAAAATTCGAACCTCCCTGCCCAGAAGATCAAAAACTTTCAATTCCACTTTTGATGCTTTGGAGATGCTGTACCTGATAGTTGTGGCCGGGTTAAATGGGTTGGGGAAATTTTGTTCCAGTTGATAACTCGACGGGAATCTGGAAGCCATTTCTTCAACACCGGTCGGATTGTCCTTGACAAATTGAGCTAGCCACAAGAGTGCAGGTCTAGCAGTACCATCAGAACGAACCAAATAACAAGTGGTTTGCCAGGTTTGACCCTCTAAATAATCCCAAATAGTAATTCCCTTTACTCCCGGATGTTTCCACAGTATTGGAAATATTTTTTGGTACAACTGTAGCTGCTGATTATCATCAGGAGTACCGGAATTGCCAAGGTTTCCTAAATCGAATTCAGAGATGTAAACCGGTAACCCTGTTGCAGCAAGCCTGTCCAAATTACTTTTCATTACACTTGTGTCCGCACTTTCTAGCTCAAAGCGATGCCCCTGCACACCAATGCCGTCGACTAGACCTCTATCCTTTAATAAATTAATAATTTGAAGATAAGAAGTCGTGGCTGAATTGTCATTGATAATGCCGTAATCATTTAATAGTAATTTTGTGTTGGGCATATAGTGCCTTGCCTTCGTGAAAGCCCATATAACCCAGTCCCATCCTGTAGAGCCAGCACCGCCTAATGCAGCTCTGTAAGGTGCGGGGTTATGGCCTGGAAGAGGTTCATTCACGACGTCAATCATGTTCAAGGTGGGATATCTATTACCAACCATTCGAATCCATTGCTCCACTGCGTCTACC
Organism: Bacteroidota bacterium; assembly: GCA_049589195.1. Taxonomy (GTDB): domain Bacteria; phylum Bacteroidota; class Ignavibacteria; order UBA10030; family JAHEZR01; genus JBAWAH01. Next base: position 15,724 of record JBAWAH010000041.1, read on the forward strand.
TGCTTGGCAGAATCAAACCCGGCTGCTGTTATCCACGATGGCTGCTGTTGCCCCCATATCAAACAATGGTCTTTGAAAACTAAATGGTTGACTCGTGCAAGGCTAGAAGCCGCATCCAGACC
>JBAWAH010000042.1:0-136802 GCA_049589195.1 Bacteroidota bacterium
ACCTGGTGTTGAACCTAGGACTAAGGGCGGACTACATTAACGCCAACGTTGACGTCTTCAAGGATCCTTTGAACATCATCTTAGAGTCAGATCCTCGGGGATTCTTGGTGATCTCAGAGAAGAACTATGAGGCGGGCAAGGCCAATACGACGTTGAGTCCTCGGTTTGGTTTTTCGTTTCCTGTAACCGATCGCACAGTGTTCCACGCTCAGTATGGTCATTTCATTCAGCAAGTTGAACTGAACAGGCTATATACGAGCACGACCGTCCTTGCGCAGGAACTATCAGCTGGAAACTACGTCAACGTCGGAAACCCCAGCTTGAAGCCCGAAAAAACCATCAGCTACGAGGTTGGATTCAGTCAACAGATGAGTGACAATTCAAGCCTCGATCTCACTGCATACTATAAAGACATCCGGGATCTCGTCCAGTTGAAGAACGTCTTCGCCAAACCCACATCCTACGCGTTGTTTTCAAACGGTGATTTTGGAACGGTGAAGGGTCTGTCGTTGGCATTCCAGTTGAGGAGGACGAATCGGGTGGCCGCGACCGTGAACTACACATTGCAGTACGCGTCCGGGACGGGTTCTGTAGCCACAACAAACTTCAACATCGCATGGCTCGGAGGCAATTTCCCGACCTTTGTGTCGCCGCTCAGCTTTGACCAGAGACACACTGGGAACGCCAATGTTGACTTTCGTACGCTGGCCGATGATGGTCCCACTTTTCTGGGAGGGAAACCCTTCGGGCGGGTCGGTGTCAACCTTCTGTTGTCATTCGGAAGTGGGAGACCCTATACGCCAGCCATCCCCAAGACCATACTCTTTGGCCCAGGTTGGGAACAACCTACGGCAGCGTATAATCAAACCTACTCACCCTGGGATATACAGCTAGATCTTAAGATCGATAAGACCTTCTCGTTCGGCGCAACAGACCTCAATGTTTACCTCTGGATGTTGAATGCCCTGAATACGAAGAACGTCGTGACTGTCTATGACTTTACCGGGCAGCCCGATGATGATGGCTATTTCCAGACGGCCGAAGGTCAGCAGTACGCCCAGAAGGAAGGGGAAGAGGCTATGCAGGGCTATCGGTATCGCCTCGGTGCAGCCGGCAACTGGGGTGTACCAAGACAATTACGGCTTGGTTTCCGCGTGGATATTTGATGGCTGACTATCGGACATCCTCAACAGGAACGCGCAGTTCCTGTGGAGACGTTCTCATCAGTCAAAATCATTAAGATGAGAAGGAGAATCTCATGAAAAAGCTTTCCTCGTACATGGTATTACTTCTTGTTGTCACCCTGGGAATAGCCCTTACAGCCGAAGGTAGACCGGCGCAGCGGAAAGGGAAAATCGTCCAGGGGCTCTCGAAGACAACGGAGATAGTCAATGGCTATTTCGACGTTAACCGCTGTAATGACAGGGGACAGAACACCGGGCAGTACGTAAGCCATCTGCTGACAAATACCTCGGGATTCGAATGGCCCAAGGGTACAAACAAAACCATCGTCTATGCCGCTGGAGTCTGGGTAATTGGCAAGGTTGGCAATGAGAAACGATCCGCCAATTGTGAGTATTCTGTCGAGACTGCGCCAGGTGTGATTCTTCCTTCGGGGCAGCCTGACGATCCGACACTACCGAAGTACAAGATCTACAAGATCAGCAAAGCTGATCTCACAAACCCCGGAGACGACTATCTCAACTGGCCCGTGGACCAGGGAGCGCCAGTCGATGCGAACGGCAAGCCTGCCCTCATAGGTGACCAAATGCTGTGGTATGTTTATAACGACGCTGATGCCGCAAACCATGCAGCTCTGTTCGGAACACAGCCAATGGGAGTTGAAGTCCACGTAACTATTTGGGGCTACAACCGCGCTGATGCGTTTGGCGACATGATGTTTGTGAAGGAGGATATCATCAACAAGAGCAGCAATAACTATGACTCAACCTTCATAGGATTGTGGGCGGACCCGGACAACGGCAATGCAGCTGACGACTACGTGGGTTGTGATACGACTCTGAGCTTGGGGTATGACTGGAATGCGTCCGCTAATGAGACTACGTATGGTACCGGTAGCCCTGCCGTTGGGTGGGATTACTTCCAGGGACCGATTGCACCCTCACCGGGTGATACCGCGAATGTTTCGGGAAGGAAGGTGCCTGGGTACAAGAACCTCCCCATGTATGCCTTTGCATATTACATCAATGGTGCTACGTATCCTCAGCTTGACCCTGAGAACGCACAAGAAGCATTCAACTACCTGACGGGTCACTATCAAGATGGTAGCCCGTTCGTCAATCCGCAGACGAACCAGCCGACCAGGTTTGTATTCCCCGGTGATCCCGAGACAGGTAGTGGATGGACTGAGATCACTCCTACAGTCCAGGCTCCGGGTGACCGCCGGCTGTTGATGTCCTGCGGTCCCTTTAGGCTCGCTGCTGGCGATACTCAGGAGGTGGTGTTTGGAGTCATGATTGCACGCGGCTCGACCAACAAGAGCAGCGTCACTGTCCTTAAGCAAGTTGACAAAATAGCACAGCTCGCGTACGATCTGAATTTTGCGTTGCCACCTGGACCCCCCGCGCCGCAGGTTACCAAGGCCGAGCTTGATCAACAAGTCTCTCTTTACTGGGACGGCGCTGCCGAAAAGTACAGCGCTGAAGATCTCATCGACCGGGATCCTGATGGAAACCCGACTCAGTACAATTTTGAAGGATACATTGTGTACCAACTCAATGCCTTATCGGGTGCCACGGAAGCCAAGAGACTGGCGGTTTTTGACATCACCGACGGCATCACGGACATCAAGGACGATGTTTTTGACAACGCAAGAGGCGAACAAGTAAACGTGACAGTTGTGAAAGGGAACGATAAAGGGGCCTCGAGGATCTATCAGACGACCCTGGATGCATTTACAGGTCAAACACTCGTGAATGGTCATCCATACTACTATGCTGTCACCGCCTATGGTTACAATCCTTATGGCATTCCACACATGTACGAGGGACCACTCGAGATATTTACGGTGACTCCACACGCCCCCCCTCCCGGGGTGCGCTACGTTGCCACACCCGGTGACACGGTTCTCGCGACACGCACCGGCCCCTCTGATGGCGTCGCTTTTGGTGTTGTGAAGGATGCCTCGAAGATAACCGGGCACAATTACAAAGTTCAGTTCAGAGACGTTAGTGGGGAGTCAGTGTGGGATGTTGTCGACGTAACGCTCGGTAATACGGTCGTCCTGGCCGACCAAACGAATCAGACCGGAGATGAGGGATACTCGATCATTGACGGTGTGCAGGTAAAAGTTATCGGGCCTCCTCCCGGAATGAAGTCTTGGGAGATTCCTTCTGGAAGCCGGAGATTTTCTCCCGTTGGAGGATTCGCTCTTGGCTTGGAGGGTTTCGTTGGCACAGGAGGTAGGGCTGCGAATGACGCTTACGATCAGAGCACTGGTACCATCGGTATGGCTGGACACCTCGCGTTTGGCGGGATTGGGACAACCCTCACGAATACGGATTACCACACTGTACTTCTTAAGCTTGCGGCTGTTGACAATGTTGCGCTATGGGATCCAAAGGCGACGCCAACTGATGCTAACTTCTCCCGTGCGTATCGATATCTGCGCGCTTCAACGGCGGCCGCTGCGGATCCATCGTTTGCTCCATGGATAATAAACAAGGCCAGCGGGTATCCGTACCAGGACTACAACTATGCCGTGCCGTTCTCGGCATGGGACATGGAAACAACCCCGCCGACCCGTCTGGCAGTCGGTGTATTTGAGAACAACACTGCCGGTGGAAGGCTTGATGGACGTTACTGGCCCGGCTTGACGACGGATGACAATTCCGTTATCCGTGAGTTCGCATTCATCTTCAAGGCGCCGTATACGGATGCGCCGAATTCGGCGTTAGCAGTGAATATGTCCAACAATGCATCAACGCCGCTGATGTGGGTGATGACGTGCGAACGTAACGCCGATGCTGTCTGGGCAGCCGGCGATCAGTTCCAGATCAACGCGTACCACGTCAACAACCCGGCAGTCACTTTTGCCTACACCACTACTGGAAAGCAGCCCACCGTCAGTGCTGACCTGGCCAAAGCTGACATAAACCTGATTAACGTGTTTCCAAATCCTTACTTTGGAGCACAGTCGGTAGAACGCGATCCAATCAACCGATTCGTGACCTTCAGCCATCTGCCGTTGAATGAGAAGACGACGATACGAATCTTCACGCTTGCGGGTGCTCTCGTCAGAACGATCAATCACACTCCCGGCTCAACATTTGAGAGATGGGATCTCAGGAACTCAAACGGCATCCCGGTCGCGAGTGCGATGTACCTCGTTCACATTGAGATGGAGACGTTGGGCACGAAGATCCTCAAGCTTGCCATCATTCAACCCCAAGAGAGGCTAGACCGACTATAAAAGAAGCCTCGCAGAGGCCCCTGTGGGAACGGAATTATCCGATTCAGCCCGAGGCCTCTGCGGGCGGATTTCTCAACAACCCAAGAAACCAAAACGGAGTGTACCATGAAGAGCCTTAGAAAGAACGCGACTTGGTTACTGCTCGTCGGTTTCCTGTTTTGGATAGCCCAGGCTGAAGCCGGCTCTGGCGCCCGGACGGGGACGGCGGGAGGGCAGGAACTTCTCATTCCCGTGGGTGGCGTAGGCATAGCGATGGGCGGTGCGTATGCCTCCGGCATCACTGGGGTCGAAGCCATCTACTGGAACCCAGCTGGTATCCCAGTTTTCAATGGTTCCACGGAAGCGCTTTTTTCGCATATGAATTATCTGGCATCGATCAACGTCGAGTACGCGGCCGTCGCTGCAAAGCTCGGGGGTGTTGGAACGCTGGCCTTCAGTGTGCAGAGTCTTGGCTTCGGCGCTATTCCTGTGACGACTGTAGAGCAGCCCGATGGGACAGGCGATACGTACTCCCCCACATATCTCACCTTGGGGTTATCGTACGCTCGGCAGATGACTGATAAAATCTATTTCGGAGCGACTGCAAAGCTGGTGACGGAGAACATCTTGAGGGAAAGTGCGAACGGCGTTGCGTTCGACTTTGGCCTGCAGTACCATAGTTCCGTGACAGGGCTCAAGTTTGGTGTCGTCATGAAGAACATAGGTCCTATGATGCAATTTTCAGGTCCGGACCTGGAGCAGAGTGTGCAACTCCCAGGCACCGAGCCGGGAACCCAACCGAGACCAGTTGCGATAACGGCTCAATCTTTTGACCTGCCGACGACGCTTGAATTCGGAGCTTCGTATGACTATGGCTTTGCAGACAACAGTCGCATTACACTTTCGGGGAGTTTCTTGAATCACAACTACCAGTATGACGACTTTAAGCTCGGGGCGGAAGTCATGTACAATGACCTGGTTTTCTTGAGGGGAGGGTATCTCATGAGCCCCGATACGCCGACGGGGGACAGGGTCTTCGGCTTCAGCGCAGGGGGAGGGTTGAAGTTCAAGCTGTCCGAGAATCTGAATGTCGCGTTCGATTATGCATACCGCGCGACCGATTTCTTCGTCGATAACCAGGTCTTTGCGGTGAGGGTTGGGTTCTAATTCTTCGTGATTTGGATTTGGGAGAAAGGGTTGATGCCTTCCTGTGGTCAGCCCTTTCTTTATTTCTTGGAGAGCACGATGGGCTTACAAATGTTAACGAGACGGTACTTGCTCACGGTGTTATCGATAGCACTCGCAGGGTCCGCAGCATTCTCTCAAGGCAGGCTCGATTTGAATGCTGACTATGCATTGTTTCGTGGGACCGGTGACCGATCACACGTGGAAGTGTATTATTCCATTCCGCAATTTCAGTTGGCGTTTGTTCACGATTCCGCCAGCGGTCGGACGGTGGCTTCCGCTGTTGTCCTGATGCGGATGGTTCGAGAAAGCCAGATCGTGATGAATCAAGCATGGAAACTCGAGTCTCGCGTGGTCGAGGCCTCTCAGATCAATGCGCAAGAATACCTACTCGATCAAAGAAGGCTTGACATTGAGGCCGGGAAGTACAAGCTATTCATTTATGTGACGGACATCAACAATCCGGAGAAGAAGGATTCGACCGAGATTGATTTTGAAGCTCCAACGTGGGGAACAGATCAGGTCAAGATGAGCGACATCGAATTGTGTTCTTCGTTGAAACAATCGGAGCCGGACAGTATAGATGTGTTCTACAAGAACTCGTACGAAGCCATCCCCCAGCCTGAAAGGGTATTTGGGAAAGGATCGCCAGTCCTCTTCTACTACCTCGAAGTCTATAACATGAACAGTGTTCCTTCGCTGGGGTCGTACGAGACGCGAACGTATGTCACCGACAGAAATGGCGCGAGAATAGAGGCAGTGAAGGAGAAGGTGAAACGACATGCAAAAAGCTTAGACGCTTTTGTAGAGGTGGGGTCGGTGAACATCGCTCACCTGAGCGCAGGGGCCTATTTTCTGCACTTTGCTGTGGGTGACACCTTGGGCAATTTGGGTGCTACCGTTTCAAAGGAATTCTTTGTGCTGGGAAGCCCGTCTAGCCTGTCGAATCAGGCCTCAGCGACCAAAGGTGTAATGGCGTCGCGGTTTGCTGTAATGTCCGAGACAGACTTGGACCAGGAGTTTGAGCAGTCTCGATATCTCTCCACGGACAATGACAGGAGCACATATGAGTCTCTAATAGACGTGGGCGGAAAGCGCGACTTCATGTTTCAGTTCTGGCAAAGTCGTGACCCCGATCCGTCAACACCCGAAAACGAGTTGTACACTCAACATGAGCAAAGGCTAGAGTTTGTTAGAAGTCATTTTCGGAGTTTCCAGAAGCAGGGTTGGAGGAGTGACAGAGGACGCGTGTATCTGCAATATGGTCCAGCAGACGAGGTTGAACGGTATGCGAATTCTGAAGACACCAAGCCATATGAGATATGGCATTACAATGCTCTTCAGGGTGGGGTGATCTTTGTCTTCGGGGACAGATCGAATTTCGGAGATTATGTCCTTGTTCATTCTACTGCCCGTGGGGAAATCAACAACCCGAACTGGCACGACGATCTGAAGGGATTCTAGCCCAGGCGATCTTCCAACTTTACCCTAAAGCCCATTGGGCGACGCCTCTGAGCGCTTGATCACACACGCGTCGCATCTCTGCAGGCGTTATGACGTCGCACTTCATTCGGATGTCTAAGCGACATGGCTGTTGTGCCCACCTACTCTCCTCTTGCCTTCAGTCCTCCGACACCTCGATTCAACCTGAATACTGTGTTCACCACAGCGGGACGCAATCGATCTGGGTTTCCTTGATTGTTTTTCCGGGCCGCCGTATATTTGGGGAGCCCCGCAAGAGTCCCCTGAATGGTGCGCTCGAGCCCGAGGGGGCGGCGGGCCGATGCTTAGAGACGTTGCTGAGGATCTTCGGCCCTGAGTAATAGACAAGAGTCCACAAGAACATTTCCCCAAGAGTTGTGAATTCCAGACCCACGGTGCCGGCAACTTCCGGACACTCCCCCAAAGAGAGGGGGGAGCGCGAATTTCATTCTCCCACCACGCAAGTGCTTTCTCCGCTGAAGAAACTCGTCTTCCTTGGATTGACAATCGCATCGCCACTTCTTCTCCTCGTTGCTGTCGAACTCGGGCTGCGCCTCTTCAATGTCGGGCCCGATCTTTCGCTATTCAGGCCCGAAACGATCCGCGGCCAGGTGTATTATGTTATGAATCCTTCAGTCGGAGCCCGTTACTTCTCCGGTTCTGGATTTGCCCCGGCCCCGTCGACCGAATACTTCAAGGTCCCCAAACCGGCAGGCACCTTTCGCATTTTCTGTCTTGGTGGATCGACTGTCGTGGGGTACCCGTACTGGCATAATGCGTCGTTCAGTTCGTTTCTTCGCGAGCGGCTGCGTTGGATCTTTCCAGGACGTGACATCGAGGTCATCAACTTGGGGATGACGGCGATCAATAGTTATACAGTGCTCGATCTTGTTCGCGAACTTCCCATGTATGATCCTGATCTGATCATCATTTACGATGGGCATAATGAGTTCTATGGTGCACTTGGCGCTGGTGCACTCGGGACGGTGTCGCATTTTCGGTGGCTGGTCAAGGCGTACCTGCATCTCATGCACTATCGAATTTTTCTTCTACTGCGAGAGGGATATGTGTGGCTCCGTGAGGCAATGCGTGGAGAAGGCGAGTCAGTGCTCAGGGGACCGACCCTCGAACTTCTGGCAGGCAGGCAGCTGATCCCAGCGAAGAGCGCGTTGTACAGGGACAGCAGACTCATCTTCGAATCGAACCTTAAGGACATCTGCTCCATCGCCCGCGAACATCATATCCCGATCCTTTTAAGCACCCAGGTTTCCAATTTGCGGGACATGCCACCATTTTCGTCAGAAGCACCCGCAGGGTTAACCACCGGGGTAAGGAACACGTTCGACCGTCATCTGGATTCTGGGCACAAGGCCATCCTTGATCAGGACTGGAGTGCGGCGCTCATGGAATTGCAGGCTGCACGGGCGATCGATTCATCTCACGCGTGGACCCACTATGCCATCGCAACATGTCTGGACCTCCTGGGACGGACGCGTGAAGCAAGGACAGAATACGTGAAGGCACGAGACGAAGACCAGCTTCGATTTCGCGCATCCACCGATTTCAATCGAGTGATTGCAGAGATGGCGGATACAACAGCTGTGGGAGTTGTTGACATGGAACAGGTGTTCATGGGCAATTCACCCGATTCTCTCATTGGCAGTTCTTTGATCATGGACCATCTGCACCCGAATTCCTTCGGGCATTTCCTGATGGGGGAAGCGTATGCCAAAGCGATGCGTCGTCGGGGACTTCTTGCGTCACCTGCCGTCTGGGCATCGCAGGATACTATTCCGGACAGCCTGCTCTGGGCTTACCGTCCTGTTGCAGAGATTGATGAGCGCATTGCGGCGAGACGCACGGAAATTCTCCTATCCAGCTGGCCGTTTGTGGGACATGACACAACGGTTTCCCCCGTGTCAACGCAGGATACCCTGGGACATATCGCAGAAGATGTCGTGCACCAAAATTCTGGTTGGGGTGATGCTCACGAAGAGGCCATCAGATTCTATGCGGGGAGACACGATTGGCAGAATCTGGAGCGTGAGTACAGGACGCTGGTCAACCTCGTGCCACTGGAGGTGATGCCGTACCTGAGGCTCGGCCGACTGTATCTCCAGCAACGGCGGTTCAGCGAAGCGCGCGCGGTGTTCCAGACCTCCCTGCAGGTGGAGCCAACTGCCACTGCGTACAGAAACCTCGGTGACATCGCTCTTCGAGATAGTTCTACAGATGAAGCAATCACCCTCTACGAAAAGACTCGGGCATTTCGACAATCGCGAGAAGAAGAGGTACAGAATGGCTTCGTTCTTGCAGTCGTGTACCTGAGGCGAAACATGCCTGGCCCTGCAGAATCCCAGTTGCTTCATGTGTTGTCAATCGATCCGACACACAAAGCGTCCCAAGAACTGCTGAAGGTAATCCGCCTGGCAAAGCAGAAACGTCCGTAGCGGCAGGCAAGCGATTCCCCACTGGTCATTGTGAATAGTCCGTTGGCGGACGAAAATGATCGGACCGGTACAAGTCACACGATGTAGCCCTCAGCACAACGGGGTACATAACACCACCAAGGTCAGACAATGGAGAATGAACTGGCGCTAGGCGGTAATTCCAATGTGAGGGGTGTTTGATGAACCCAGACACGCAGGGACAGGGTGCTGATGTGGTCCCTGATCGACGGGAATTGCGCCTTGTTGCGAGGATGTTGAGGCGTGGGAGAGAAGGTTGTTCTCTGCAATGCATTTCAGTATATTATTACTGCAGGGGCGTCAGAGCGGATGGTACTCCCGAAGTATAGGAGTTGGATCAATCAGTTCTCCATTTCCTAGCGAAAGGAAGATAGAGGATGAAATTTCTCTCTAATGTAATTTCTAAATTATCGATCTTTGGAGAACTCTGGGCTTTCATGAGAATCCGAAAGAAGTGGTGGCTTGGCCCACTTATTATCTTCCTCGTCGTTCTTGGCCTTTTCATCGTGCTTACAGAGGGTTCTGCGCTTGCGCCCTTTATCTACACATTGTTTTAGACGTGGTATACCTCCGGACTCAGTTCATCAGAGGACCAGTAGCTCCTTTTTTTGACGGAATGAGGTCTCCTTGACTTGGCCATCTTTTCTATTCAGCCTTCTGTTTCTTGTTCCTCTCGGGCACGCTGATCCGCTCCAGACCAGTTTCCTGTTCTCCTTCGGAACATTCAATGGATCGAGGTCCATTTCAATTGCCCTTAATGGCCTCGCCTACATTGTTGATACAGGCGACAACAAACTCAAAGTGTTTTCACCCTCTGGCGACTCTGTCAGAGAAATTGGCGGATCTGGCTGGGGTGATCTCGAATTCGACCAGCCATATGACGTCGCAGTAGGAGCCGGCCTCGATTTCTACGTTGCGGATTACGGGAATCACAGGATCCAGCGTTTTGACAAAGATCTGAATTACATCTCGACACTGTATACGCGTGATAGCGATGATCCTTCGCAGCGGTTCGGCTACCCGACAAGTGTGGCCACGTCCAGATTGGGAGATCTTTTCCTTCTTGACAACGAAGACATCCGTGTCGTTAAGGTGAACACGTTCAGCACGATTGAACGGACGTTTGGCGGAATCGAGGCAGGGAAGGGCAGGTTGAAGAATCCACGAAAGGTTCGGATAACGAATCAGGACCTCGTCTGCGTTCTTGACGAGCAGCGAATCGTGATCTTCGACAACTTCGGGAACTACGTCCGAACAATTGGCGAAGGTGCATTGAGTGATCCGCGAGGGATGGCGATCCAGCGAGATACTCTCTATGTGGTCGATGGGGCGGAGGTTCGCCTCTTTAACTCCGAAGGGAGACTTCTTGAAGTCCTTGCTCCTTCCAACGGAGCCCAGGGTGGGCAGGAACAGTCCTTCAATGACATTGCCGTCTCCGGTCGGAGGCTCTTTCTTCTCACGGATCAAGAGGTCAAGGTGTTTGAGTGGCGAGGGAAGAATACGCTTGACAATCACTGATTTTTCGCTTACAATCAGATAGTCTACGACAGCGGCTCCTCCCGAGCGAAGCCCTCGGCCTTACCAATTCAGCCCAGAGTAGAAAAAACGGAATCAGAAAGGAGCTAACAACTTATGGCGAAGAGCCTCAACAAGGCGATGCTTATTGGAAACCTCGGGGGCGACCCCGAGCTCCGATATACGAGCAGCGGAGTTGCAGTGGCAAACTTTAACATCGCAACGAGCATGAAGTGGACAGATCCAGACGGAAATGCCCAAGAGAAAACCGAGTGGCACACGATCGTCGCTTGGCGCAAGTTGGCCGAAATCTGCGGAGAGTACCTGAAGAAAGGCCGGAGGGTGTACATCGAAGGGCGCCTGCAGACCCGAACGTGGGATGACAAGAACGGCGTCAAGCATTGGAAAACCGAGATCATTGCAGACGACATGATTATGCTTGATGGCAGAGGTGAAACAGCTGCCGAGCCGTCGCCTCCTGCAGAGCAGCAGGGGTCGGCTGAGAAAGAAGAAGACTTGCCGTTCTAAGCGCGACGAAGGATGTGCAGCGAGCAATGAGATTTGTGGAGAGAGCTAGTTGTTAGAGATTTGACGTTCAAGCCTTGACATTCTCTGAGATAATCTCTACCTTAGTTCAGTTCTTTGTATAGAGACATGTTCTGGTGTTCCTCCTCGACTCTTTCGAGTCGAGCGTGCGAACGCAAGAGGGAAACCCGTGAACCCCGGACTTGATTCGGGGAAGTCGGGTGCTGCCCCGCAACTGTAATCCCATTCTTCCGCTTTTTGCGGGAGAGTAAATCTCTGAACGAGTGAAGCCACTGTCCCGAAGTGAGTCAGGATGGGAAGGCAAGTCAGAGATTGGGTGAGCCAGGAGACCGACCAGGACACGAAGATAAGCGTTTGCCTTCGCGGGAAGGTGTGGCCATACCGAACTAGACGGGCTTTTCTTTAGACCCCAACCTCCCTGGCGAAGGTTGGGGTTTTTTGTTCATAGAAACCAATCCCGGCAAGAAATGATCAGAGGTGTCAAATGAAAATTGTCCGTGCTGCGATTCTCCCTTTTCTTCTCTGCTCAGCTGTCTGGGCACAAGATCAACAAAGCGACAGTGCAAAGACATACCAGTTGGGCGAAGTTGTGGTGACAGCAACGCGAAGTCCGATTTCCATCAAGGACTCTCCATCACCCGTAGAGGTCATTGATGCTCAGCAGATCCAATACGCGAGTGGAAGCACTGTGGCAGATGTTCTTCAAGACTACAGCAGCGTGTTTCTCAAGAACTACGGGGCGGACGCGGCCCTCAAGACCGTTTCCTTGCGCGGGACGGCTTCAGAACATCTGCTCGTTCTGGTGAACGGAAGCCGATTGAACAGCTTTCAAAATGGCCTCGTGGATTTCAGCCTTCTGCCGCTGACTGATGTGGAGCGAATTGAAATTGTCCACAGCGGGAGTTCAGCTCTCTATGGCGCAGATGCCCTTGGAGGTGTGGTCAATATCCTTACTCGACGGCCGAGTTCGGACTTGCACTGGCGTGCGGAGGTCGGCGGTGGATCCTTTGGCTTTCAAAGATACCTCCTCGAAACTCAGGGTCGGCTTGGCGAACTCGGTTTGCTGGGTGGATACTCAAGCGAGAGAGGTCGCGACGACTTCTCCTTTCACCCTCAGAATGTGGCGGTCGGTGATCTGGTTTCCCGTCGTCTCAATTCCGACTTCTCGAAGCGTCAGGTCTATCTCCATGGGAATCTCTCAACCGACGAAAACTCTCTCCTGACGTTTTCTGTCCAACATGTCCTTGCGGACCGTGGAGTACCCGGAGACCTGCAATTTCCGACTCAGGCGGCTCGTCAAAACGACAAGGATGTGAACCTTCTCGTCGGCTATCTCGATAAACATCTGGACGGTGCTGAGATCACGGTGAACAGCGCATTCCACTACAACCTTGAGACCTATGATGATCCAACCTTTGGGATCAATTCTTACTACAAAACTGTTTTCTTGAATGTGAATCCTCAAGCCCACATCTTCATCAGCCGGAGCCAAAGGCTTATCTTGGGAGGAGAGCTGGGGAGAGGAGTTCTCTATGGAAACGACTTTGACGGCAGAATAGCACGAGTTCAAAAATCCGCTTACGCGTCGAATGAATTTCAATTTGAGACTGATCGACCCATGCTGGATAAGATCTCGCTGTACCAAACCCTTCGCTACGATGACATCTCAGATGTCGATAATGCATTGACTCCAAAGGTCGGAGTGAACCTGAGGATTCTCAGGGAAGGCGACCTTCGTATCCGTTCGAGCTTTGGGCGAAACTTTCGCGCACCATCGTTTAATGACATGTACTACCGCGGCTTCAGCAATCCAAGCTTAAAGCCCGAACGATCCACGAGTTTTGATCTTGGGTTCCTCTCGACACTTCACTCTTGGGGTGAGCACACGTTTGAGCTAACGTATTTTCATCTGAACACGGAGAATCGTATCCTGTTTGATCCTGTGACATTTCTCCCAGTGAACATCGGAGAAAGCAGGTCCACCGGTCTCGAGGCCAGATACCAGGGGCATCTCCTGAACAGGATGATCGATCTCACGCTGAGTTACACGCTCGCAGACGCACGCAAGATGAATCGCAGCTCGGACAACGATCAATCATTCGATAAACAATTGTTGTATGTGCCCAGGAATGTTGCTACATTTGATTTGGCGTTTCGGCTGGGGCCGGCCGTTCTCAGTCTGACTCAGTCTTATGTCGATCGTCGATACACTACGGAGGATAATTCTCAATGGCTTCCTCCGAATCAGGTTACGAGTGCTAACATTGTCATCAATGCTCAAATCGATACGCGAAGACTGTTTGTGAAAGCAGAGATTAACAATATCTTTGACAGAGACTACGAGGTCTTCCAGAACTATCCGATGCCTGGCCGCAATTTCCGGGTCACGCTCGGGTTTGAGTACTGACAAAGGTGGTTCTTGATCCCAGTCAAATGGAATAGTCTCGTGGCTAGGTCCTGAGAAATGGAATGTCATCAGTTCCAGATTCCGAGGTCTTGAGAAGGTTGCAGTGTGCGGCGTTCGACAATCTGGGAAGACTCGTCCCGCTCCTTCTCGTCATCCTGGTATCTTGCAGCTCGAGCCCGACGGAGGATCTCGGTCCGATTCCCCTCATAACGCAGGGTGTGTATGTTCTGAGCGAAGGCGTTGCAGGCCAGAACAATTCTACATTGAGTTATTTTGTTCCTGACTCAAACAAAGTGTCGCAAGATGTCTTTCGAGCAGTGAACGGCAGGCCTTTGGGCGATGCTGGAAGGGAGATAGTAGTCTCAGGCACATTCGCATATCTTCTAATGAGCGGTTCGAACAAGGTAGAGGTCATGCGGACGTCGGATGATGTCTCAATTGCGACAATTTCACTCAAGCCGGGACGGAATCCTTTTGCTTTGGCGGTGGATGGAAGCTATGCGTACGTTACGAATCGTAATCCAGTTGGCTCAGTGACTGTCATTGACCTGACCTCCAACAGAGTCCTGCGGGATTCGGTTGGTGTCGGTTTCTACCCGGAGGGTCTGACCACAAGCGCAGGGAAGGTCTATGTGTGCAATGCAGATCGAGGATCGGGTCGGACGGTTTCTGTCATTGATGAAGGGACTGGCCGTTTGTTGAGGAACATTGTGGTGAGTGATGGGCCAAGCTGTGCCGACGTCTCGCCAGATGGGAGCGTTTGGATCTTGTGTACAGGATCATTCGGCGGATCGGGTAGCCCGAATGGTGAGACTCCGGGGAATATCTTCGTTATCGACCCAATATACGATGTAGTGGTGGACTCGATTTTCGTTGGTGGTCATCCCTCGGAAATGGCCATTTCACTTGACGGATTTGTCTATGTGCTTGAGGGAAACCGCGTCCTGAAATATAACGGTCTTGTCGATCAGCTTGTCACATCGGGTCTCGTCATTGGCTCAGTGATCTCGAATTTCTCTGCCATTGCAATTGACCAATACACTAACTTGCTCTACATTGCCGATGCAAAAGACTTCGTGCAGAGTGGCGGGGTGGAAGTCTACACGCCTGACGGACTCTCTCAAAGGCGATTCGATACGGGAGTGGCTCCCGTTTCTATAGCATTCAGAAGGTGAGTTCAAGTGATTGGCGGTTCAGCGTTTTCAAATGTTTGTCTGTTCGATGCAGTGCTCGTAGTTGCGAAAGTAATCTCTAATCAATATATTTGGTGTTAAATCAATCAACGGAGGTTCTCATGTCATTCCTGCTCGCGGTTCTCCTCATTGCCTTTGCCGCTCTCTCACGCTTCGTGCCTCATCCGGAGAATTTCACTCCGATAGCCGCCATGGCTCTTTTCGGCGGTGTGTACTTTGGCAAGCGATACGCGTTTGTCGTTCCACTCGTGGCGATGGTCGTGAGTGATTACTTTATCGGGTTCCACAACACTGTGCCGTATGTCTACGGGAGCTTCGTTCTAGCGGGGCTCATCGGAATCTGGCTGAAGAATCACAAGAGCGTTGGCTGGATCGTCGGTGCATCGCTGACAAGCTCTGTGCTCTTCTTTGTCGTCACGAATTTCGGCGTGTGGGTTACTGGTGGTTACCCTCAGAACTTCGGTGGGCTGGTCGAATGTTATATCGCTGCAATCCCGTTCTTCAGGAATACAGTGCTTGGAGATTTGCTTTATGTCGGTGTCCTTTTCGGTCTGTATGAATCTGCTCTCCATTTCATGAGACTACGGGAAGCGAAAGAGGCTTGAGCGACCATCTGTCTTGTTTCCTCACAACGATCGTCGGACAAGTGTGGAAGCTAAATTAGCTCTCGAAAATGGCACAGTCTTCCGCGGCGAATGTTTTGGCGCCGCGGGAGAAGTGACCGGTGAGGTCGTGTTCAATACCAGTCTCACCGGCTATCAGGAGATTCTCACCGATCCTTCCTACTGCGGCCAGATCGTCACGATGACGTATCCGCTCATCGGGAACTACGGAATCAATTTCGATGATCTGGAGTCAGCGAAGCCGCAGGTCGCTGGCTTCATTGTGAGGGAGTATTTTGATTTCTACAGCAACTGGCGGGCGAAGCAGTCTCTCGGTGATTGGCTGCGCGAACACCGGATCATTGCCATTCAGGGGATCGACACAAGGATGCTCACGAAGATGATCCGAACGAAGGGAGCGATGCGGGGGATTATCTCCTCGCAAGACCTGGATGATGAGAGTCTCCTCCAAAAAGCCCGGAGCTCACCCGAAATGGCGGGACTCGACCTGACGAAGGTGGTGACGTGTAAGGAAATGTTCCACTGGGAGGCAGTTGATGAGACCCAGTATGGACTTCGTCCTCAGCTCGGCGTCGACACTCAGAATGGTCAGCGGTTCAATGTTGTGGTGTATGACTTCGGAGCCAAGCATAACATCCTCCGTCGGCTGACAACCTACGGATGCAACCTGACCGTTGTCCCGTCAGACACACCCGCCGAAAGAGTCTTGGGGATGAATCCGGACGGGATTTTCTTGTCGAACGGCCCTGGCGATCCCGCCGCAACCAAATATGCGATCAAGTCGATCCGCAAATTGATGGATAAGAAACCGATCTTCGGGATCTGCCTCGGACACCAACTACTCGCTCTTGCTCTCGGTGGGAAGACCTATAAATTGAAGTTTGGACACCGCGGGGCGAATCATCCGGTGAAAAACCTCCTGACAAGCGAAATCGAGATCACGACTCAGAACCACGGGTTTGCAGTCGACTGGAACTCGATGGACGAGCGCACCGTCGAGCTGACACACATCAATCTGAACGACCAGACCGTCGAAGGCTTCCGACATCGGGAGCTACCGATCTTTTGTGTCCAGTACCATCCGGAAGCCTCTCCCGGTCCGCACGACAGCGATTACCTCTTCCGAAACTTCATCGAGTTGATGCAGAAGGCGACAGTGGAAGTCGCCTGATCGTCCTGACCACTTCTTTTGACCTCCCCTTGGTCCCCTCCTTAATTAAGGAGGGGATATTAGGGGAGGTTGATTTTTGTTCATCCACAATCAGCTCATCCTCCCGTACTTCCTCAAAACCTCTTCAACCTTCTTCATCGGCACTGCATCAACTCCTCACGCTGATGACGGTCGAGCATCCTCTTTGGCCAGTTCGGCAACGACAGGCACGCCACGGTGACGGTCTATCCAATATGCCCAGAAGATGATGATCAACGCGGCAAGCCCAACGATGCCCATCATGCTTTCGCTGGCAGGCTCTCGGTTGATTGCATTCGCTGCATAGACCAGTGCGAGAAATGTGATGAGTCCCCAGAAGGCGTAGGTCCCCGTGCGGTCCTTCGCGACGGTGGTGCGTATGTACAGAATTACGCCGACCACGAACATTGCTCCTTCCACCACGACTGTGGCCGGTACGGAATTCCACAGGCCAAGTCCAACGTAGGCCGACAGGCCCGGCGCTATCGGCATGTCAGGGCCATGTGAGATTGCATCGAGAATCCAATGGCTCAAGACACAAATCCCCAAGACCCAGGAGCCTTTCCGGTCGCGGCGGATGGCGAAATAGATGAGTCCAAACGCTATTGACCAGGCGATTGAAGTGACAAGGCTGTGAGAGATCGGATAGTCATAGAAATCGTACGGCGTGAAAGCCGTGTTGCCCGGGTCCGGCCTTACGTGCTCAAGGCCAAGGAGTGCGAGGATCGGAAAAAGTAGATCGAGGAGTTGCGCCGAGACGAATAGTGTGCCGAGTGATGTTTTCGGTGCTACCTTCTTCGCGGCAAGCGCAACAGCGTAGTGTCCGATGAACATTTTTTCCTTTTGTAATTGATTATCCGGAGTGGCGTCAGCGACCCTTCGCTGACACTCGGGTGGGCCTATGGACGCAGACTCGTTCTTCTTCAAAAACATCTTTGCTCTTGCACGCCAGCAAGACAGTTGGAAAAACCGGAAACAACTGGAGGAGGATTTGCCGCCTGGTGAGTTGCATGAGTAGGTTGTTCAACTGAGGCTGTTGACCCGCACCTGACTCCAACCTCTAGCTGGGTGGATTCGGGAAGAAGCGCTATAGATGCAGGGCATGAGCTCGAGGAATCACGCCGTTGCCTTTGACGCTATTAACTGCTCATTTTCCCGTGTTGTCCGTTACTTGGATGGTGCAGGCGTTCCGATAGAACGGCGGATACTCACTGTTGAGATCGCCCAAGAAGTAGAAGCCGTACACCAGCTGATACTCACCCGGATCGAAGTCAGCCGCCAACCGTACGAGGCTCTTGCCTCGTTGGAGAGAGTAGTGTTGCTCAAGAACCAAATCGATGGAGTCCTGAGATTTCCTTTTGAGGACGGTAAGAATGAAAGGTGTCAACTTGGGCAAAGCGGTGGAATCAAGCACTTCAACTTTCACTTCGATTATTTCGTTCCTCGCATAGACAGTTTTGGGGCATTCCGATCTCGCCAGAGTGCCGAGGGGAGCCTCTACATAACCCTTCACAGCGAGTGGAATTCTAAACCAAGGAACGTTGATCTGGGCGATTGCTGCCAGCCCAATATTAGTGGCGCCATTAGGTGGGTACACTAGCTTCGGTGCAGGTGGTAGAGGGAGTTGGGAGCCAGGCCCGGCTGGGTTGGTGATTGTTGACTGCATACGATCAGCCAGGAACTTTCCCAGTGATCTCAGGTCTCTAGCGCTGAGTTGCCAAACGACCGTGTCCCGCGAGTTTGGCTGGTTCGTCACAAATACCTTGGTTGGCTCTTTGCCAGCATTGTACCAAACGTTCAGACCAAACATCACCAAAGCACCGACGACGGTCCAAAAAGTCCCGGCAAGATACTTTCTCCCAAAGAGGTATCGAACGCCCTTCCTGAAAGCGATAATCAGTTTGTTTGCCTTTTCATTCATGGTTGTGGAGGGGGCGCAGGAAATACGCCGTGCGCGCAAATCATACTTTATCTTCCCCGTTGATTTCGTCGAATGAGGAGTAGATGGATCTCTGGATTGCCATTTCCTTTTCTTTTTCAAGACGTTCAGATTTGCCAGTTGCCAAGAGCTCAGGGATCAGGTTTATATCATCTTCAATATCGCTCCGTGCAACGTATATCCAAGAGTTTGGTCTTTTCCTCTCCCTAATACATTCAGGGGAAGGTCCACTTTTGATGGATAGATAAATCTCTTTGAATACATGATTAAGATATGCTTCCTTTTCGCCTGAAAGATACGGTAATATTTCTGGTAATATCTGGAGATATGAAAGTGGTGTAGCCCCCACCTGCCTAAAGAAGAAAGGTTTCCTGAAAAGACGAATCTCAACAGGCTGCGGTATTGTATACTCGCTTGGCAAATAAAAAAGGTCTTCATACTCTTCAAATGGATCAAACTTGATGTCCTTGGATACGAACAATGAGTATCTCATAATATTCTTTCCAAACGGATGGCCAGCCAATAATTGAACGATGTAGTTATCCAAGTAGAAGTATGCTCCTTTAAGTTGGGATTCAGCAATATATGCATTTGACAATGAGAAGTTCGCTGAGAAAACGTCTTCTTTAGCATTCGCTTTAACGTAGAAAGGTTTTCTAAAACCAGTGGCTAATACTGCTTTTGCTCCGGGAAAATAGGAATTATTTTCTTGTCTGTTTATGTAGCTGTACAGCCGTGATACCAATCCAATAAATTTCACGAGCGGCTCAACTGACAAGGTAATCCGAGAATTGTAGCTCTTCAAGAAAGTTTCTTCGTCCTTCAATTCATCCTTTGAAAAGATTTCTCTTAACTCATTGGCGGACATTCCTCTTCTAATGGCTTGTCCAATAGAGGGCATGAGGAAATCCGGTAAGTCAATGGTAAGAAAGATTGCGTCATTAATACGCCGTACTTGCAGGTTCGCTGGATAATAATCTGGATAACTCGCTTCTTCATTCTCCATTAGCATGAGAGCGTCTTCAAGAAACCGCAATCTCTTTATTGCTTCTTGGCCAATATTGGTTCTAATGTCGTATGCTCCAATTTCCAGATGGCTGGAAAATCCCAAGAGATCAATAATCGCGGTAACGGTATACTTTATGTCTATATTCTTCTCCAAATGATACTCCTTCAATGATTTCAATTGCAGATATTATCTCTTTACACTATTATTGGCGCGCATACTTGCCGGCAGTGGTATTGCCCATAACTACTGCGACTGCGAACAATTTCGTTTAGCATCCCAAAGCAGGTGAAAAGACGAATGTCGTATGGTTTGGTGGTGCGTAAGGCATGCCGCCTCCGTGACATGTTCACAGAGACCTTCACTCTACGACTCCCAACGGGTCAATCGGCCCGTCGGGTCGTTGACTTCGAGTCGATAGACTCGTAGAGGTAGGTCTGCTTGAGTGTGTCAAACTTTGACGAAATGTAGAAAAAGAGAAGAGGAAAGTCAAGCCCACGGTCTACGACTCATCGAGTTGCTAGACTCGTGGAGCTTGTCGTAGACAAGAAGAATGATTGAGAAACTCCACCAGCCGGGCAAAGAAGGACCAGTGAGGACACTGCCGAAGGCATCGAGATTGTGTAAGAAGTCGTTTTGTCACTCTGAGTCCCGCCAGAAGCGGGACGAATCCCGAAGGGATCCCTTCGGGAGAGTCTCGTTGTTCCATCCGATTCTTCATCCCGCTGACGCGGGATTCAGAATGACAGGACGCCCCATTGGGCTCTCACACAAATGCCATCCCTTCGGGACTGTCCTACCCGACAACCCCAGGGTAGGACAGGACTCCGTCCTGTCCCGATTGGACGGGAATGGATTCCCGTCCTACCAAATGATTCCCTGGGCAGGATAGATCTGCGACTCGTAGAGACTCTTTCCTATCCGGGGAGACAGGAGAGGACCTCCTGTCCTACCAGAGATGCGGCCATGCAAAAAAAATGGCTCGCGTTTGGCGAGCCATTCTCAAGATCAGAACCGGAAGAAGGCTTGCTCGGTTCGGAATCCTTGTGACCGAATTACTTCCTGTACGCTTCCTTTCGATGCAGTATGCGATAGATCACTACCTTCTTATTCCGATCATCGATTTCTAGGAGGACACGATAATCTCCCACTCGGATGCGCCATTCATCCCTTGTTCCCAGTAGTTTTCGGATCTGTGGTGGCCTGGCGTTTTCTTCGAACTGGTTAATCATCCTGTCTGCCCGTCTGCGAATCTGTTCTGGCAATTCCTCGAGCTGCCGGGAAGCTGTACCTGTGAGAAGTACAGTATACTTCAAAGCTTGCCTTTGGCTCGGAGAGACTTACGAACTTCTCGATAAGGAAGTAACGTGTCTTTGCCGGTCCTTATTTCGTTCTTCGCCCGTTGAATCTCAAGAGAGTCTTTAAGGTCCTCGATAAGGCTGTGTAGCGCCTTGTACTCCTTTATAGGGAGAATCACCTCTCTTGGCTTCCCGTTGCGCTTGATGATTCGGGCCTTCTGAGGCAGAGCCATTGTCTTGTCAGCCATCTCGCTCTCTCTCCAGATTGTGAAATAAGATACCGAAGTTATTCTTGAGAGTCAAAACAAAAAACGGCTCGCGTTTGGCGAGCCATTTCTTTATCAAGTACAAATCTCTCCGTCCCGCCTTCGTCCCGGAAAATCGGGACTTCGGCGGGTAAACCCGCCGAAGCTCGAAGAGCGCAGGCGGGGTAAATCGAGACTTCAGGAACAGCCAGACGGTTCTCCATCCGCCAAGCAGATGGCGAGATGTCGAGACTTCAGGAACAGCCTGACGTCTCTCCATCCGCCAAACAGATGGCGAGATGTCGAGACTTCAGGAACAACCTGAAGTCTCTCCACAATTCAGACACTTGTAGCAGTTGCCGCTCCTCACCATAATGCTGCCGCAGTCATGGCAGGAAGGGGAGTCGGCCTGAGCCTGGAAGACGATCTTCTCATTTGATTCCATCGTCCCAGGAACCCTGGCCGTATCGCCTGCGAGCCTGTCCTTTTCCGATGCATTAAGCGAATCGGACATCGTCACAACCGGCTGTTCGTCTTTCGGGAGGAATTTCAGTCCGAGCCATCGGAAGATGTAGTCACAGAGTGACTTGGCGATAGGAATCTCTTTGTTGTTCGTGAAGCCGCTCGGCTCGAATCGCATGTGGCTGAACTTGTCCACCAGGATTCTCAAAGGAACTCCGTACTGGAGCGCGAGCGAAACGGCTGTGGCGAACCCGTCCATAAGCCCTGAGATGGTCGAGCCTTCCTTCGACATCGTGATGAAGACCTCCCCAGGCTTGCCATCCTCGTAGGTTCCCACGGTTATATAGCCTTCGTGGCCCGCAATACTGAATTTATGGGTGATAGACTTCCTCTCGTCGGGCAAACGCCGTCGTTGAGGCTTAAATTTCGGTTTCTCAGGGGTCTCTTTTGAGGTGCTGACCGGTTGAGTGCGCTTGCAGCCGTCGCGGTAGACCGCAATAGCCTTCAGGCCGAGCTTCCATGCTTCAATGTATGTCTGGGAGATGTCATCGGGCGTGACGTCATTGGGCATGTTCACGGTTTTGGAGATTGCACCCGAAAGGTACGGTTGGGTGGCGGCCATCATCCTGACGTGACCCATATAATGGATCGATCGCATTCCTTTTTTCGGTTTGAAGGCGCAATCAAACACAGCGAGATCTTCTTCATTCAAGTATGGAGCGCCCTCGATCGTGTCATTCTTGTCGATGAAAGCGATGATGTGCTCGATCTGCTCTTTGTTATATCCCAGCTTCTGGAGCGCCTCTGGAACAGTGTGGTTAACAATCTTCAAGAAGCCGCCGCCGACGAGTTTCTTATACTTCACAAGCGCGATGTCCGGCTCCACCCCGGTCGTGTCGCAATCCATCATGAACCCGATTGTGCCGGTTGGGGCGAGGACCGTTGCCTGGGAGTTTCGGAAGCCGTACTCTGACCCCAGTGTGTATACATCTTTCCAGACGCTGGTTGCAGCTGTGTACAAATCCTCGGGGACGAAGCTGCCATCAACCTTCTCGGCATAAAGACCGTGCTTCAGAATGACGTCGAGCATCGGCTCTCGGTTGACTGTGAATCCGTTGAACGGACTGAGCACCTTTGCTAGTAACGCTGACTGTTTGTACGCTTGGCCGCACATGAGAGAGGTCACAGCGGCGGCGTACGCTCGGGCACCGTTTGAATCGTACGGGAGACCACGTGACATCAGCAATGCGCCGAGGTTTGCGTAACCCAAGCCGAGGGGACGAAAGTCGTAGCTGTTCCGTTCGATAGCCGGCGTTGGATAGCTTGCATTGTCCACCAAAATCTCTTGTGCAGTAATGACGATATCGACGGCATGCTTGAAGGTATCGATATCGAATTCTCCATCTTCTCTTCGAAACTTCATGAGGTTGAGAGAAGCAAGGTTGCATGCCGTGTCGTCAAGGAACATGTACTCGCTGCACGGATTGGATGCATTGATCGGGGCAGTATTCCGGCACGTATGCCAGTTGTTGATCGTCGTATGGAATTGCAGGCCGGGATCACCACAGATCCACGCAGCCTCAGCGATCTCCTTCATCAAGTCGCGTGCCTGGTACGCTCCCATCACCTTACCCGTCGTGATCGCCTTCGTGTACCATTCCTTGTCCTCAAGGAGAGCGCGCATAAACTCATCTGTAACGCGGACTGAGTGATTGGCATTTTGGTAGTTGATCGAGTCGTAGGCACCACCCGGCACGTTAAACCCGACGTTGTAGCCAGCTTCGATGAGCGCCCAGGCTTTCTTTTCTTCTTCAGCTTTGCAGTGAATGAATTCGAAAATGTCCGGATGGTCGGCGTTGAGGATGACCATCTTTGCAGCACGTCGAGTCTTCCCACCCGACTTGATTACGCCCGCAAACGCATCATAGCCTTTCATGAAGGAGACAGGTCCGCTCGCGATTCCCCCGCCCGAGAGACTCTCTTTTGAAGAACGAAGAGTCGAGAGGTTCGTCCCGGTTCCCGAACCCCACTTGAACAGCCGCCCTTCCGTCTTTGCAAGATCCAGAATTGAATCCATTTTGTCCTGGACCGAATTGATGAAGCATGCAGAACACTGCGGACGGTCTTCGACACCGACATTGAACCACACCGGACTGTTGAAGGCTGCGTATTGATTGACAAGCAAGTATGTCAGCTCGGAATAAAACGTATCTGCGTCTTCCTCCGAGGCGAAATACTTTCCTTTTCTTCCCCAGTCCGTGATTGTCTTGGAAACTCTGTCAATGAGTTCCTTCACACTTCGCTCGCGCGCTGGTGTATTGATTTTTCCATGGAAGTACTTTGAGGAAACGACATTCGTCGCCGTCATCGACCAAGACGTTGGGACCTCAACGTTTTTCTGCTCGAAGAGTACCTCGCCCTTCTCATTCGAGATCGCCGCGTTGCGAAGTTCCCACACGATATCATCGAAGGGATGTATTCCTTTCTTTAAGAAAAGCCTGTGAAACGTGAGTCCTTGGGCGGTTTTCGCCTCGACCGAGGAGGGCGTGGAAGCTACGTCGACCTGATTTGCAGCAAAGGATTCATCGCTCGCCATATGGTTCCCCGTTGTGGATCAGTGCCTGGAAAATGTTGCAGAAAAAAACAATACCACTCTGTGCTCAGAGACTTGTCAGAGTGGTCTTGGGATTATACCTGATTAACTATACGAAGAATAATGAAGAAGGGTGCCAAACACGACAGCAAACTGCATTGGAAAGCACTTCCTCTTTAAAACAAACTTAGGAGGGTGAAATCGTGAATCAGAGTTGTGCAAAAGATAAAAAGTTATGAAGAAGAAGTCAAGTGAAAAATTCACAAACGGGAAAAACTTCTTGATTCTTTATGCAACTTCTCTTACCTTCATGCCATCAATTCGTATGCCAGTTCGCCACAGGCGGACAGCTCGGAGTCTCCTTCCATGAGTGTCATCTTCCCGTTCGAAACGATCCCAGAGATGTTCATCCGAGTAACCGACCATTTCGCAGCGAGCGATAGGCCTTACTTGATGCACAAAGTCCAGGGACGATTTCGGGGATTATCGCATGCAGAAGTCCGCAGGCGCGTCGAAGAATTTGCGCTCGGCTTAGCTGCTCTTGGCGTGGAAACGGGAGACCGCGTCGGAATCATCTCAGAAAGCCGCCCGGAGTGGGTAATTGCAGATCTTGGCACACTGTTTCTCGGTGCTTTTGACGTTCCCGTCTACCCGACGTTGACACCAAAGCAAATCGAATACATTTTCGACGACGCTCAGGTGAAGGCTGTAATCGTTTCTAACCAATCCCAACTTTCAAAGATCCTAAGGGTACTCCCACATTTGAGAAGGATCAAGAATATCATCATCATGGGAGACCAATATCCCGGGGGCGATGAATTGGTTCTGACGTTCCAACAGGTTTACACTCTCGGCAGGGAGTTCAGTTCGAAACATGATGGCTACCTGCGCCATTCACTCGAGCGAATACGGCCCGACGACCTTTGCACTGTCATTTACACGTCGGGTACGACTGGAAATCCTAAGGGTGTGATGTTGACTCATCATAATTTTGCCTCAAACATCATCGCTTCCGCGCAGGTGATTCCATTCAGTCAGGAGGATGTCCTACTCTCATACTTACCTTTGTGTCATTCCTTTGAAAGAATGGCTGGCTACTACACAGCAACGGCTTGTGGTGCTACGATCGCGTTTGCCGAGAGCATCGACACTGTTCGCGAGAACCTTCTCGAGGTACGGCCCACCGTTGTTACGAGCGTTCCACGGCTGTTCGAGCGTTTCTATAATCAAATCCAAAGACAATTCGATGGCGCGTCCGCATTCGAGAGGAAGATATTTCACTGGGCACTTGATGTTGGGCGAAGAAGTGTCAAGGCACGGCAGGCCGGGCTCGTGTCACCGTTTCTGGAAGCAAGGCATCGGATCGCAGACAAGCTGGTCTACCAGAAATTGAAAGCTCGGGTGGGTGGACGAATTCGCTTCTTTGTTTCCGGTGGTGCGGCGCTCGCGAAGGAGTTCGGCGAATTCTTTGAGGCGTTGGGGATAACGATCATCGAAGGCTACGGCCTCACCGAGACCTCTCCTGTCATCACAGTCAACCCAATCGACGATTTCAAGTTTGGGACGGTTGGTAAACCAATACCCGGCGTCGAGGTGAAGATAGCTCCTGACGGCGAGATTCTTACGCGAGGGCCGCACGTGATGAGAGGCTACTGGAATGATCGAGACGGGACTCGCGAGGCAATCGAAAGAGATGGATGGTTTCACACTGGGGACATCGGGATGTTTGATTCAGAGGGCTATCTCGTCATCACCGATAGGAAGAAACATCTGTTTGTCAGCTCAGGTGGGAAGAACATCGCTCCTCAACCGATTGAAAGGCTCTTCCTTCAGAACAAATACATCGACCAGTTCATCTTGATCGGAGATCGACGGATGTTCCTCAGCGCTCTCATCGTTCCCGATTTCGATTCTCTCAAGCGATATGCTTCTTCACATGCGATTGGCTTTCACGATGAATCGGACCTGGTGAGAAAAGAGGAAATCGTTCGATTCATGGAGAAGAATATCCAGGAGATGCAAGGTGATCTATCACATTATGAACGCGTGAGGAAATTCACGCTGCTCGACAAACCACTCACCATTGAGAACGGGGAGATTACTCCTTCCCACAAAGTGCGGCGAGAAATCGTCGAGCAACGGTACGCGGATGCAATTGAGCGGATGTACAGTGGCCTGAAATGAGCTGCGGCGCATCTGTCTAGGCTGCATTCGTGTTCTTTAGAGTGTTCCTTTTTGGTGAAGCCAACCATCAATTCTGTTGGCTTTTTGCATACTTTGGGCTCCTGTGAGAATGAACCTGTCCAACGCAGGCGGCGTCTAACCTTTAGTTCTGAGCCACTGGATGAAAGAGGTCTACGACCCCGTAAGGGATTTCGATCTCGTCGAGAGGTTCAAACGTGGCGACCAGAGCGCTTTTGACGAGCTAACAAAGAAGCACTACCAGCGCGTGTGCAACATCCTCTTTCATACGCTCGGGGCTTCGCCAAACATCGAAGATTTGGCACAGGAAGTTTTCATTAAGGCTTACTACTCCTTACGGCGATACAGAGGTGAATCAGCTCTCTCGACATGGCTCTACCGGATTACCGTTAACGTTGCACTGGACGAGTTGCGCCGGGAGAAACGGAGGCGCGTTTTTTCATTCACACGAACGGGTGAACGAGGGCTCTCTGAGAGCGAGATCGCAGGATCGGTTGCTGGGGGAGAAAGATCGGACGTCGCAGCGGAGCGGGGGGAGCTTTATGAGATTGTCCAACGCGCGTTGAAGAAAATTCCTATGAAGCATCGGGTGGTTTTTGCCCTCCGCGAAATTGAAGGGTACTCGTATTCGGAGATTGCAGAGATGGTTTCGTGCAGTGTCGGAACAGTGAAGTCGCGGTTGTTTCATGCTCGACTCAAGTTACGGCGATATCTGGAACCCTATTTGAGAGAGAGAACGTTAGACGATAAGAGACCTGCGCGTGGCCAGCGAGCATAGACGATCAGAAGGGAGACATATGAGACTCCAACACAGAAAGCACCAGGTCTTGATCTCGGCGCTAGTCGATGGGGAGCTAGAGGATGATGAACGCCAAGAGCTTGAGGAGCACGTCAGTGTGTGTGCAGAGTGTGAGAGGTTGCTCAGCGACTTCCGATTATTGAAGGAGGTGGGCACCGGTGCAAAACCTTTCCCGGGCAACCCATTCTATCTTACCCGCCTAAGAGCGGCGCTGGGCAGGGCAACTGCAATTCCGTGGGGAGCATCAGAAATCGAGGCGAAGCTGTTCGGTCCCCTCTTCACAATCCTCTTGCTGGGGCTCATTCTGCTTCTCACCATGACCGAGCGGCGAGGAGCCATCGCCCCTGAAGAGTACCTCTTCGGAGGTCGGAGAACGCTGGTCGAGCAGCAATTGCTGTCGCGGTCGGGGCAGGTCTCCAAGGATGAGGTGCTTCTATTGACGGTCTCTACTCAAAGACGAGAGGAGCTATACGGACGATGACACCTCAGACGAAAGCATTCTTGACGATTCTGGTCAGCATCCTGATCGGTGGTGTCGCCGGAGTTCTCGTTGATCAAGCATTCTTGGTGAGGTCGTTCAGGGTCTTCAGTTCTTCCAGCCCTTACGTAAGATTCAAGACCCGCGTGATCAATGACCTCGGCTTGACTCCAGCACAGCAGACGCAGCTCGAAGAGCTTCTGCAACGTCGGCAGGAAGCGTTCAACGGCTTCAGGAAGAACATTGAGTCAAGGTACATGGCGATGAGGGAGGTGACAAGCGATTCAATCCGTGACCTGCTCACGCCGGAACAACAGTCGAAATTTGAAGCCTTGGTGAAGGAATTCGACAGCAGTTACAGACACCAGGAAAAAAGGTGAACCAAGGAAAGGAGCATACAGGAACTTCATGAAAGTGCATAGGAAAACGATCATTATCGCTTTTCTTGGTCTGTTAGTCGTTGGATTTGTGGTGTTCCGTGTCGTGCAGAAGGCCTCGAGCGACGATTCTTTGCGGCGTCCGGCGCCGCTCGTGTCGATCGTGAAACCGACTCGAGATAACCTTGTGCGTACACTCACATACAACGGCGATGTGCTCGCTTACCAGCAGGCGAGTATCTTCACGAAGGTGACGGGCGCGCTCGAACGGGTTTACGTAGACATGGGTGACTTTGTGAGACAGGGCAGCCTGCTCGCCACGATAGATTCAACGGAACTGGTTCAACAAGCACTGCAGAACTCTGCGACTTATCAGAACGCTCTTTTGAATTACGACAGAACAAAAGAGCTCACGGCGCAGAACCTTCTCGCGAAGCAGGACCTCGATAACGCGTCTGCTGCTATGACAGTCGCGAAAGCGAACTATGACAATGCCGTCACGAAGCTGAGTTATGCTCGGATCACCGCTCCATTTACAGGGATAATTACAAAAAGAAACCTCGATCCGGGAGCCGTTGTTACTTCTAATAACTCAACGCTTTTTACATTGATGGATCTTGAACGTGTCAAGGTTATTACTTCGATTCCTGAGAAGGATGTGCCGACTCTAGAAAAGGTGAAATCAGCGCAAGTCACTGTGGATGCACTTCCAGGTAAAGTGTTCCAGGGTGAGGTCTCACGACTAAGCCAAGCCGTTGATCTCAATACACGCACGATGCCGATTGAGATTGACATTCGAAACGCGTCACACGAACTGAAACCCGGGATGTTTGCCACTGTCGCGCTTTCGGCCGAGGAGCACAAGAATGCTCTCGTTCTGCCCGTCCAGGCACTCCTTTCCGATGATCAGGGGCAGTTCGCGTTTGTTGTAGAGAACAGTAAGGTCAAGAAGGTGTACGTTAAACCGGGGTGGGAAATAAACAACCGGCTTGAAATCATTGAAGGCTTGAACGGAAACGAGGACGTCGTCGTGTCCGGCCAACAGCAGCTGCGCGATGGCATCGCAGTGCGGGTAGTTGGACAGGCTCAGCAATCAAAGTAGGAGACAAACAGAAGTATGTGGCTAACCAGGTTGGCGCTCCGGTATCCCGTATCGACAGCACTCATCGCGATCACTATCCTCATCCTCGGGATTGTGTCGTTCACGCAGCTGCCCGTTGATCTTCTTCCTAATATTACCATCCCGGTCGTCTCGGTGATCACATTCTACTCCGGCGCTGGGCCGATCGATATGGAGCAAACGGTGACAGTCCCGATAGAACGAAGTGTCAGTTCTGTCAACGATGTCAGTTATGTCCAGTCGACGACGCGGGAGGGGGTTTGTCAAGTACGGGTCAATTTCAATTGGGGCGCAAATACAGACGTTGGGATGGTGGATGTCGTCCAGCGCATCAACCGTGTGTTGAATATTCTGCCGACGGGCATTAATCAACCGATCGTCCTCCGGTTCGATATCACGAGTCTTCCTGTCTGCACCATTGCTGCTTCGGGGGATATGGATGAGCGTGATCTCTATGACATTGCTTACAACGTTATCGAGCCACAGATCGAGCATCTGCCGGGAGTAGCATTCGCGCAGGTGACGGGGGGCAAAATCCGCGAGATCCACGTGACCGTAGACCGGAACCGTCTACAGGCGCTCCAACTTCCCATTCTCACTGTCTCTGATGCTGTGGCTCAGTCAAATCTCATTCTCCCGTCAGGAGATCTAAAGACAGGAAGATTTGACTACTCTTTGAAGACAGAGAGTCAGTTCAATGTGGTCAAGCCAATGGGAGATGTCATCGTCAAGACCGTCGGTGGGGTCCCCATCCGACTGAAGGATGTCGCCACCGTTGAGGACTCATACCAGGAGCAGACAGAAATCATCAGGGTGGATGGAAGGGCGGGCGTTACCCTGAGAGTGCAAAAGCTCGCGGATGCAAACACCGTTGACGTGGTGGACGAGGTCATGCGGGCTATTCCACACTTGGCCAACGTACCGGCGGGGATCCGTCTCGCGATTTCTTTTGATCAAGCCCTGTATATTCGCCAATCGATCTCGGGTCTGCAGCATGAAGCAGTATTGGGCGCCATCCTCGCGATGGTGGTTATTCTTATCTTTCTGAGAAACATTCGAGGGACGTCGATCATTTTTGTGGCGATCCCCCTTGCTATCCTTATCACCTTTATCTTCTTCAGGTTCGGTGATGTGACTCTCAACATTATGACCTTTGGTGGTCTGGCACTTGCCGTCGGACGCTTGGTGGACGATTCGGTCGTCGAGCTTGAGGTGATCTCCCGACACTATAGCCGCATGAGGGAGGGGCAGACGAAGCTCGAAGCGACGTTGGATGCTGCGAAGGAAGTGGCGGCACCGATCTTTGTCTCGACTCTCACGACCGTGATTGTGTTTCTCCCGGTCGCGTTCCTAACGGGGGTCGCAAAACTCTTGTTCGTGCCGCTTACGATCACCATTGCGGTCTCGCTCTTTGGTTCTTTCTTTGTCTCCCGGACCATCACTCCGCTGATGTGCCTAAATTTTCTCCCACCCGAACGGGTACGAGATCCTCGGTCAACCAAGCTTTCTGACCGCTTAGGAATTGCGACGAGCAATCTGATTGAAAGACTCGAGTCGGCCTACCAAAAAGCCCTTGAGTGGGCGCTCAAGCACCGAAGAACAGTTGTCTTTGGCGTCGCTGGTGGAACGCTTGTTACCCTCGGTATGTGGGTCGTTCTTGGCACGGAATTTATCGGCACTGAGTTCTTTCCCGATCAAGATGAAGGGCAGTTTGGCATTACAATTCGTACACCTGTAGGGACAAGGGATGAAGAGACTCAAAAAACCTGTGTCCAGATTGAGAACATCATCAAAGCAAATGTCCCAGAGATGGAAGCGATGATCACCGACATTGGGGTACCCTCTGGTCGGGGTGGCAATTTGTTTGGCCGGAATTCTGGCAGTCATTCTGCGAACATTCAGGTTGCTCTCGTACCCGCTGATCAGAGGAAGCGGAGTGTTTTTGAGGTTGCCAACGCTCTCCGACCTAAATTACAGGCTGTTGTAGGGGCACAGGTGTACGTTACGCCGGGAGGTTTCCTTCACTTCTTGTTGAATTTTGGCTCGAGCGCGCCACTAGACGTCGAGGTTCGTGGATACGACCTTGACGCCGGTATGCAGTTAGCAAGGCAGATTCTCTCCATTGTCCGCGAAACACCTGGGGCAACCGATGCCTTGATCTCCCGTGAGGATAACCTTCCCGAGCTACGCGTGAAAATCGACAGAGACAAGGCTGGAATACTCGGGATTACCGCATCTCAGATCTCGAATACTATCGCCACGTGCATTAATGGAAGCGATGCCTCGCTCTATACCGATCCCTTGACAGGCAACCAATACAACATCCTCGTGCGTCTGAATGAGGACTTCAGGTCACATATCGAGGATCTCCAGAACCTGATACTAACGACACAAAGTGGGCAGCCAGTCCTGCTTGGAAGTGTGGCTAGGATTGAAAAAGCAAACTCACCTGTTCAAATCGACCGGAAGTATCAACAGCGTCTGGTCGAGGTAACCGCCAATGTAACTGGACGTGACCTTGGGAGTGTTGCGAATGACATTCGTGCTAAGTTAGCAGGGATCAGCATCCCACCCGGCTTCGAAGTAAAGCTGACTGGAAACGTCGAGCAGCAGGGAAAAACCTTTTCGGATCTGCTCCTTGCCTTTGCCCTTGCGATCCTTCTTGTCTACGTCGTCATGGCGTCGCAGTTCCAGTCGCTCCTTGATCCATTCGTGATCATGTTCACAGTGCCTCTTGGCTTCATCGGCGTCCTCTGGATGCTTTTCCTTACAAACACCACTCTCTCTGTCACGTCGTTCCAGGGTGTCATTGTGATGGTCGGGATTGTTGTGAGCAACGGGATTTTACTTGTGGACTATACCAATCACCGTCGGCGGACAGGCGAGGAGTTGCACATCGCTGTCGTCCGTGCCGGTCGCACTCGGCTCCGTCCGATCCTTATGACCACGCTTGCGACAGTGCTCGGCCTGATACCACTAGCATTGGGCATTGGAGGAGAATCTTCGCAGGCTCCCTTGGCGATTGCTGTCATTGGAGGGTTGACCGTCTCAACCTTCCTCACGCTTCTCTTCATCCCGACGATCTACACGATCTTTGAAGAAAGGATGAAACGGGGGAACAGGCAGCTGAAGCCGAACGAAGCTGGTTCAGAATGAGATCTGACGACATTAAACGATTTGGCTCCGGACCACATCCAATGCTTAAGGCAGAAGCTGCGCAAGATGAGGGGGGGACAGGAGTTCTTAACACCACATTAAGGTACAAGATTCTGCAGTCGTGTAGTTCTCGTTCTTGGGGTGGATTGGAGATGCAAGCTCTACTCGAGTGTACGCAGCTGAAAGCTCGCGGCCATGATATCACACTCCTGTGCACTCCAAAAAGCCGTCTCGAGGGGGAAGCAACCCGAGCGGGTATAGAAACACTGCCTCTGGAGTTGCGCGCGTCGAATTATCCGATGGTATTGGCAGCCCTTCGGAAATTCCTGCGCAGCCGAGGGACCGGGATCGTTCATGCTCAGATTTCCCAGGATCTCTCCGTCTTGGTCGGAACGGCAGTTTTTGCCCCGACATCTCCACCGATTGTGCTAACAAAAAGAGTTGGCTCATTCATCAGTAAGAAGGATCCGTTCCATCGGTGGTTGTACCGTCATGTCTCTCTTGTGGTTGCGATCTCCGAGGTCATCCGGAAAAACGTCCTCGACACTTGTCCTGTAGACGCGGGCCGCGTCGTTACGCTGTTTGACGGGGTTGATCTCGATCGGTTTGACCCGAACCGATTTGACCCAATGGCAGCACGCCGAGAACTCGGTTTTGGGCAACGGGACTTTGTCATCGGCATGGTTGGACGGATCTCTCCCGGCAAAGGGCATGAGGAGTTTCTCGAGGCGGCAAGCATAATCCACTCGGGCCTGCCAGAGATCAAGTTCCTGGTGGTCGGAGAGCCAAGCTATGGTGAGGAGGACTATGGAAAGAGAATCCTCGAAAGCGCCAAACCGCTTTCTTCCCAAGGCGTGGTGACGTTCAGCGGGTTCCGGGATGACATCCCCAACGTCATGGCAGCGCTTGACATTCTTGCCTTCCCTTCGCACGCAGAAGCATTCGGGGACGTCCTGATCGAAGCAATGGCGATGAACCTTCCGGTCGTTTCGACGAATTGTGACGGCGTGCTTGATATCGTCATTGACGGAGAGACCGGCACTCAGGTTCCTCCAAGAGATGCACGTGCTCTCGCACAGGCTCTGATGCAGCTCATCCAGGATGAGAAGCGGCGGAGACTATTCGGAGAGGCCGGCAGGAGAAGAGCAGAGAAGATTTTCGATCTGAGACGGCGCACTGAGACAATGGAAGGGCTGTATACCAGCGTGTTAAACCGCATGTCGAGCTCAGGTGTGCCGGCGGAACCCGTACACTCAAAAAGTGCTGTGTGAACCTCTTGTCTGAATAAAACGTCTAAAGAGAAAACCAACAAATATAACAGGAGACCCGATGAAAAAACAAATCCTCTTCATGGTTTTGGTTTCCATTCTTGGCTTGGGATGTTTTGTGCAAGAACTTCGTGCCCAAGAGAAGCAAGCCGCAAAGGCTGATTCAGTTCAAGCCGAGAAGCAGGTAGCTAAAACCGATTCGATCAGCTTACTCGATACGACAAGAGTTGCTGAATATCTAGGCCTCTCGGAAGCGCAACAAGATTCTGTAAAACCAATGATCGCTGAAGTTCAAAACATTGTCAATGAAGATAAGAGAATCCGGGACGAAATGCGGGCTCAATCCGTGTCTGGCCAGGGTCAATTCAATAGAGAAGCCATGCAGAAGGTCCGATCCGAGCGCGAGGAGCGTCAAAAGAAGATCAATGCTCTTGCTGATGAAATCAAAAGTCAACTGAGCGATGAACAAAAGGAGAAGTTTGCGTCAGTCCTGGTCCCGAACCTTCAAGAAATTGCAAGAGCTGAACGCGGACAAATGAGAGGACGTGCTGGGCGCCGCGGACAGTAGGGGCAATGTAACGAAACGGACAGGACAGAAGAGAATGATGATGAAGGTCCTTGCGTCACTCCTCGTGTGTGTGAATACCATCTGGCTGGCTGGTTGCGGTGGCGAGGAAATGCAGAGCACTTGGGCTCGCACGCCATTGACGATTGATGGCACGATTGACGATTGGAAGGATGCTACGTCCGTAGTGTTCAAGGATGAGCATCTCACCCTCAGCGTCGAGAATGACTCGGCGTATCTCTACATTTCGGGACGAATCAGCGATGAGGGGGCTGCACGAGCGATAGAGCCTGTTGGGATCACTCTTTGGGTTGATCCGGAGGGAGGCACGAGTAAGGATCTAGAAATCCATTTCCCTGTCGGTCGGTCTGCAGAAATTCGTCAAGCACGAGCTGGGTTCTGGGAAGCTTTGACTGAGGATCAAAGGGCGAGGGCTTCCAAAGGGATTGATGAAATGAGGAAGGGCATTCTGGTCATCGACAACCGAAGCATCACGTCTCACATCTACCCTGCACAAGGGCCTACAGGATTTGCGGTTGGAGTTGGAGATTCATCCGGGAATACGACGTTTGAGGTTCGAATACCGATAAACCTTCGAGAGTATCTTTCAGGCTTTGCTTCCGTCAGTGCGAACAACAGGACCGGCCTCGGCATGCAGATTGGTGAAACTCGAGGTGAAGCTGGGGATGACATGGGCGGGGGTGGGCAAGGCATGGGGCCACGAAGAGGTCGTGGCCGGGGAGGCTTTGGCATGCCGGCGCGAGGTAGGCAACCCGATGAGAGTTCTTCTGAGGTCTGGGCCGAGGTGATCCTTGCATCTGCGAAGTAATCAAAGATTGTGTTCATTGCTCATCGGGTTTGTCGTCCCATTGAGCATTGCAGGAATGATGATAGGCTGTGGGTCGGGGATGGGGTACCGTCAGGGCGACCATGAGGAAATGTGGGGTCGTCAGGCTCTCCGGCTGAGCGCATTCGATAAACTGTGGGAGGAGAGAACGATCTCTCTCGGTCAAGGAGGAGGCGGATTAGGAATTCCATTCTTTTCTTCTCCAGGGGGAGGTGAAATGGGTGATCGAGAGGCTTTTCCTCTCTTCGTTCGTGCGACGCTGGTGGATTCTACTCTCATTGAGGCGGGCATCGGAGAATTCGCCCGCCTTGCAAAGATGAGTGACGAGGAACTCGTTGACTTTCGGGCCCGTTATAAGAAAGCTCATGATCTTGGGCATAATATATACATCTGGGCTGAATTGGAGACGACTTTATCGGAGGAGTATTTGAAGCTCAGTCGCTGGGCTATCTTCCTTGAAGACGAAAAAAGGCATCAGTTCGAGCCGGTGCGAGTTGTTGAACAACCTAAAGAAAGAGGCATGGAGAGGCGGGCAGTAACAACTCAGAGGGAGAGTGGTGATTTCTCAGGGACCCGCTTTCAGGGTCGGTTCTTGATAACAAAAGATATTGAACTGTTTTTCCCGGTGTCTCGGCTCACGGGAGAACCGATTCTGAGCCCCGCGGCGAAAGCTCTTAAGCTTGTCATGCTGCAGACGGACAACCCAAGCGTGAGGGCTGAAGGAGCTTGGGATCCTTCAACTCTTAAGAAGAATTAGGATAGGAGCGGATAGATGAAAAAGAAGAGGAACATTGTCTTCGGGATACTTGCTCTCATTCTCGTCGTTGCGGCGGTGATCGTGTTCACGAGCAGCAAGAGCACCGACATTGTATACCGAACGGTTAAACTCGAACGGGGAGACATCTCTGTTGTCGTGACTGCGACCGGGACGCTTAGTGCAGACACTACCGTACAGGTCGGAACTCAAGTGTCCGGAACGGTTGCCAAGCTCTATGCCGACTTCAACTCCGTTGTCAAGAAGGGGCGAGTGATTGCTGTCATTGACACGACGTTCTTGCAGACCCAGGTTCAAGATGCTGAGGCGAATCTGGAGGGTGCAGTAGCGAAGGTCAATCAAACGCAGCGAGATCTCAAGCGAACCGAGGACCTCTTCAAAAAGAGCTTGGCCTCTCAGGCTGACTATGACGCTGCGAAGACCGACTATGAATCTGCTGTAGCAACCCAGAAGTCTGCCCAAGCTGCGCTTGATCGTGCAAGAATCAATCTTAAATACGCGACGATCCGAGCACCCATCGATGGCGTTGTGATTTCACGCAATGTTGATGTCGGTCAAACAGTAGCGGCCAGCCTGGCAGCGCCGGTGCTCTTCATGATCGCAAATGACTTGACAAAAATGCAAGTCCAAGCCAACATTGATGAAGCAGACATCGGAAAGATCCGCGTTGGGCAGGATGTGAAGTTTACGGTGGACGCGTACCCTGATCAGCAATTCCAGGGAAAGGTAGGCCAGATTCGCCTGCAGCCGAATGTCATCCAGAATGTGGTCAATTATACTGTCATTGTCGAGGCTCCCAATCCTGATCTCAAGTTGATGCCAGGGATGACTGCGACAATTACGGTTCTGGTGGACCGACGAGATAATGCCCTGAAGCTCCCGAACCTCGCCCTCAGATTTCAGCCAGATCAGAAAGTACTTGACTCCCTTCGTCAGGCGCGAGCCAGTGATTCAACTCGTGGAAGAGGGATGGATTCGACACGGTGGAAAGGGGTGGACTCCACGCGAAGAGCAGAGATGAGAGCGCGCTTCTCCGCTCAGCAGCGACAGGGGGGTGGAGGGCCGGGATTGGCGGGGTTGGGCGCTGGCGGCGGACGAGGTGGGTTCGGTGGCAATCGGTCTCTTGTCTGGATACTCGATGAAAACAAGAAGTTGAATCCAGTTTCCGTACGCTTGGGTCTAAGTGACGGGACTTCTTCTGAAATCGTCGACAGCAGACTCAAGGAAGGGGATGAGGTGGTTGTCGGAGTTGTCAGCGATGTGGCAAAAGCGCCTCAGGCTAGCAATCCACTAGGTGGAGGAGGTCGGAGATTCTAACGATGGGAATGATGAATCTCGCATCAACAAACGGGTCGGTTATCTCAACCCAACATCTTGTGAAGGTATACCACATGGGGGATGTTGAGGTGCACGCACTCCGGGGTGTGACGCTCGACATCGTTCGCGGGGGTTTTGTTGCCGTCATGGGTCCATCCGGATCGGGCAAGTCCACATTCATGAACATCCTTGGCTGCCTTGATGTCCCGAGCGGTGGTGAATATATTCTCGAGGGCGTTCCCGTTGTGCAATTGACAAAAGACCAACTTGCTCGGATCCGAAACGAGAAGATCGGGTTTGTCTTCCAGGGGTTCAACCTTCTTGCGCGCACATCGGCATTGGAAAACGTTGAGCTTCCTCTCTTCTACCGCAATCTTTCTAACAAGGAGCGCAAGGCTCTCGCAATGGAAGCGCTAGATGCTGTTGGCCTAGGGGATCGCGCTCACCATTTTCCAAACCAGCTCTCAGGAGGTCAGCAACAGCGTGTCGCCGTTGCCCGTGCCCTCGTCACGAAGCCCTCCATCATTCTCGCTGATGAGCCGACAGGGAACCTCGACAGCCGCACGAGTGTGGAGATCATGGAGATTTTTCAGCGACTGAATGAGAATGGGATTACCGTTGTCCTGGTTACTCACGAGGCAGACATTGCCAGATTCGCGAAACGGAATATCTCATTCAAAGACGGGAGGATTCGAGAGGATATTTCTAACGGAACCCCTGTTTCCGCTGTAGAGATGTTGAAGTCAATGCCTGTCGTCTCTGAGGAGGAGGAATATGAACGTTCTTAATGTCCTGAAGGTTGCATCGCGTTCCTTGGGAAGAAACAAAATGCGTTCGTTCCTCACGATGCTTGGCATTATTATTGGCGTTGCCGCAGTTATTGCAATGCTGGCAATCGGACAGGGCGCTCGGTACACTGTGGAATCGCAGATCGCCAGTCTGGGTACAAACATGCTTATAGTTTTCCCGTTCGCGTCCTCGCAAGGTGGTGTTCGCTTTGAGGCAGGGACTTCAATTCGGTTGACAGACGACGACGCAATTGCCATACGTGATCAGTGCTCCGCAGTTCAATACATCTCTCCCTTTGTCCGTTCCTCGGAACAGGTTGTAGCAGGAGATGTCAACTGGAGAACGCAAATCCAAGGTGTGTTGCCTGAGTATCTGAGCATTAGGGATTGGCCTTTACAGTCTGGGAATGTCTTCACGGATTCCGACGTCAGGGCGGCAACCAAGGTTTGCATCCTGGGACAAACGGTTGTGAAGAATCTCTTCGGAGACAATGCCGACCCGATTGGCCAAACAATTCGAATTCGCAGGCAACCATTTAAGGTCATTGGGACTCTAATAGCGAAGGGGCAGAGTGCAACAGGCCAGGATCAGGACGACTTCATTATTGCTCCTTTTTCCACTGTCCAGAAGAAGCTTCTTGGAATTACCTGGGTAAATACCATTTATGTTTCGGCGATCAGCCAGGCTGCGATTTATGATGCTCAGAACCAAATCACGGACCTTCTCCGCTCAAGGCATCGGCTGCTGCCCTGGGAGGACAACGACTTTACAGTTCGCAACCAAACTGATATAGCGAGCACCGCAGAGTCGACTTCGAAGACGCTCACGGTTCTTCTCGCGGCTATCGCTTCAGTCTCTCTCATCGTTGGCGGCATCGGCATTATGAACATCATGCTCGTCTCCGTAACTGAGCGCACGCGCGAGATCGGAATCCGAATGTCGATCGGGGCTCGGAGCAAAGATATCCTGTTCCAATTCCTTATTGAGGCCACCGTGTTGAGTCTCTTTGGCGGGCTCCTCGGTGTCGGGTTAGGCGTTGCGAGCTCTTACATCATTTCCTCTACTGCGGGTTGGCCAGTGCTCGTCTCAGGCTTCTCTGTGGGCCTCTCTTCGTTTTTTGCGGCGGCCATCGGTGTGTTCTTCGGATTCTATCCGGCGAGGAAGGCCTCCCTTCTCAATCCGATTGATGCGCTCCGGTACGAGTAGGATGAGACACTTCTGATTGGAATGAGAAGCATCGGGAGATAAGCCCCGGTGCTTTTCGTGTTTTTTGGTGCTGCCTTGTTAGATTAGGTTGACTTTTCCAGCGTTTTTTGATAGATTGCTACTGTTTTGCATGGTGTACCCCCTCTTTTGCCATTGAGCAGTCTGGTAACTATGATTGAAAGCTATATCCCGATCGTTCTGATGCTTGTCTTTGCGGTCGCTTTCGGTTTGGTGATGTCGAAAGCTTCTGAATGGTTTGGACCGAGACATCCGACCGAGGAAAAACTGTCGACGTATGAGAGCGGGATGGAGCCGGTCAGGACTGCTCGGGAGCGGTTTTCTGTCAAGTTCTACCTTGTAGCGATGCTCTTTATCATCTTCGATATCGAAGTGGTCTTCCTCTACTCCTGGGCTGTAGTCTTCAGGAAGCTTGGAATCTTCTCTTACATCGAGATGTTCATTTTTGTAGCAGTGCTTTTCCTTGGGTACTTTTATGTTGTGCGGAAAGGAGCGCTTCGGTGGGATTAGGGTCTCTGTCATCTGAGGGATTCATGACGACAAAGCTGCAGACCATGATCAACTGGTGCCGCAAGAATTCGCTTTGGCCCATGCCTATGGGGATTTCCTGCTGCGCGATCGAGCTGATGTCGACGGGTGATCCCCGTCACGACATTGCACGATTCGGTTCAGAAGTTATGCGCTTCTCTCCCCGGCAATCTGACGTGATGATTGTGGCAGGAACGGTGACGTACAAGATGGCCAAGGTCGTGAGGAAAATCTATGATCAAATGCCAGAGCCGAAATGGGTCATCGCCATGGGGGCTTGTGCCTCTTCTGGAGGAATGTATCGGTCATACCCAGTGGTGCAAGGAATTGACCAATTCGTTCCTGTTGATGTGTATGTCGCGGGGTGTCCGCCGCGCCCCGATAATTTGCTGAAAGGTCTCATGGCACTTCAAGAAAAAGTCCAGCGAGGATCTAAAGTGGTAGAAAGGGAGCCGGTGAAAATCGAATGAGTAGCATCACGAACAATCGGGTTCTCGAGATACTTCGTGCGCAGTTCAGCGATTCCATGCTTTCTTCCAATGAGTTCCGCGGTGAGCTTTCCGTTGTTGTCAAGAAAGAAGATATTGCTCGTGTCTGTGATTTCCTGAAACATGATGACGAGCTGAGGTTTGATCTCCTCGAGGATTTGTGCGGCGTCGACATGTACACTCCGACCGACCGGTTCCAGGTCGTTTACCACGTCTTCTCTTTGATGAATAGATTTCGCCTTCGGTTGAAAGTCCTGGTGGACGAGGGAGATCTCAAAGTCCCAACGGTCAGCACTGTGTGGTCGACGGCAAACTGGCACGAACGCGAAGCGTATGATATGTTTGGGATAATCTTCGAAGGGCATCCAGACCTTCGCCGTTTGTATATGCCGGATGAGTTTGAATACTTCCCTCTCCGCAAGGATTTCCCATTGATGGGCATTCCGGGCTCTCTCTCACTTCCAAAGAAATAGTCCCAACCTGATAGATCGTTAGATCGCACCCAGTAGCTGGGGACGCAGGTCCAATGCAGCCCGACGAAATCCAAAAAAGCAAAATCCTGAAGGCCCTCGAAGATAAGGACACGAGCGTTCTGGTGGAAGACCCGCTGGAAAGCGATATGGTGTTGAATATGGGTCCGCAGCATCCCGCCACTCATGGGGTTCTCAGGATTTTGCTCCGGCTGGATGGCGAGACAATCGTCAATTCCGTGCCTGAGCTTGGTTACCTCCATCGTGGTTATGAGAAGCTCGCGGAGAATTGCACATACCACGAGTTCATCACCCACACAGATCGGCTGGATTATCTCGCGCCGTTGTCGAACAACGTCGGCTACGTCCAGGCAGTGGAGAAGCTCGTCGGCCTTGAGATTCCTGAGCGAGCGAAGTATATTCGTGTCGTGTGTTGTGAGCTTGCAAGAATCTCTTCACACCTTGTCTGGCTTGGAAGTATGGCGATGGATGTCGGAGCGCTGACGATTCTGCTCTGGACGTTTCGAGAGCGCGAGAAGCTGTACGACATTTTCGATGTTCTCACCGGCGCTCGCTTCACGACAAGTTATACTCGCATCGGCGGTGTTTCACAGGACATGACGGACGAATGCTCCGGGATGATAAAAGGTTTTATTGAACAGTTTCCCGACAAATTGGAGGAGTGCGAGAACCTCCTCAACAAGAATCGGATTTTCATCGAGCGGACGGATGGTGTAGGTGTCATTTCTCGTGAGCAGGCAATCGACATTGGGTTGACCGGGCCGTCGCTGCGGGCTTGCGGAGTCGAGTACGATATTCGGCGTGCCGATCCTTATCTCATTTACGACCAGCTTGACTTTCGGATTCCAGTGTTCGAAGGAGGAGACAGTCTTGCTAGGTACTACGTGCGAAACGAGGAGATGAGAGAAAGCGTGAAGATTGTACGCCAAGTGCTAGAGAAGATTCCTCGCGGCCCGATCAAAGCCCATGAGCCACGACAGGTTGTTGCGAAGAAAGAGCGGGTGTACACGAAGATGGAAGAGCTCATCCAGGATTTTATGGTCACCAACTTCGGAATAAACCCGCCAGCTGGGGAGATCTACCGCCCTATTGAGTCATCGAAAGGTGAGTTAGGATTCTACATTATCAGCGATGGCTCAGGAAATCCGTGGCGGCTGAAGATCCGGGCGCCCTCAATGGTCAACCTTCAGGCCCTCCCTATTTTCCTTAAGGGTCGGATGGTCTCGGATGTCGTCGCGATCATTGGAAGTTTGGACCCGGTGATGGGGGAAGCAGATAAGTGAATTGCCGATTTTGAATTTCCAATTGCCAAGTGAAGATCGAAGATTGAAAATTCAATATGCTGAATGAACAGAATCTGAAGAAAATTGAAGAGCTCAGGCAGCGTTATCCGACGTCTCAAGCTGCTCTGCTCCCGACCCTTTGGATCGCACAGGAGCAGTATGGGTGGATCTCTGAGGAGACGATGAAGGAAATCGCTTCGCTATTGAATCTTCCCTTCGGCCACGTTCTCGGGGTTGTCTCATTCTACACGATGTTTCACCGCAAGCCCATCGGGAAATACCATCTTCAAGTCTGTACGAATGTCTCCTGCCAGCTTCTGGGTTCCGAGAAGGTTGTCGATTATCTTTCTCAGAAGTGTAAAGTCGAACTTGACGGGACAAGCGCCGATGGAAAGTATACTTTGTCTGAAGTTGAATGCCTCGGTTCCTGTGCAACCGCTCCGATGATGCAGATCAATGACGAGTACTATGAGAATTTGACAAAGGAAAAAATCGACCACATCCTGCTGCGCTTGAAGTAACCTATGTCTGAAACCCTGAAATACCTTTTGCCCGACGTTCAAAACCTTCACCATCTCGACGTTTATGAAAGGAATGGCGGATACGATGGCCTGCGGAAAGCGCTCGGGATGAAGCCTGAGGAAGTCATCGACGAGGTGAAGAAGTCAGGCCTCCGGGGTAGAGGAGGTGCGTGCTTCCCAACCGGAATGAAATGGAGCTTCATGCCGAGGGACACGCAGAAACCCAAATATCTTTGCGTCAACGGTGACGAGGCAGAGCCTGGGACATTCAAGGATCGACAGATCTTCGAATTCAATCCGCATCAACTCGTTGAGGGTACTCTCATTGCGGCATATGCGATGGGTGTTTCGGTTTGCTATGTCTACATCCGTGGCGAGTACGTGCGGTGGGTTACACTCCTCCAGAAGGCGGTGGATGATGCCTACAGCAAGGGCTACGTTGGAAGGAGCATCCTCGGGGCTTCATTCGATACTGAAATCTACATCCACCGCGGCGCGGGCGCATATATTTGTGGCGAGGAGTCGGCGTTGATGACTTCAATTGAAGGGGACCGTGGTTACCCTCGCGTGAAGCCGCCGTTTCCTCCTCAGTTTGGTCTCTGGGGGTGTCCGACGACGATC
Organism: Bacteroidota bacterium; assembly: GCA_049589195.1. Taxonomy (GTDB): domain Bacteria; phylum Bacteroidota; class Ignavibacteria; order UBA10030; family JAHEZR01; genus JBAWAH01. The sequence continues at coordinate 43,412 of JBAWAH010000042.1, forward strand.
AACAATGTGGAGACGCTTGCCAACGTTCCTCTCATTCTCCGCCACGGCGCGGAGTGGTACTCAAAGATCGGCGCACAAAAGCACCCCGGTCCGCTTCTTTATGGTCTGAGCGGGCACATAAACAAGCCAGGTGTGTACGAGCTACCGACAGGAGTGCTGCTCACCGATCTGATTTACAAATATGGCGGGGGGGTCCCCGGAAACAAGCACATCAAAGCGATTATCCCCGGCGGCTCTTCGACGCCAGTGATTCGCGGGGACGAGATCGAAGGCCTTCACATGGATGCTGAGTCGCTCAAGGCGGCCGGCTCAGCAATTGGCACGGCTGGCGTGATCGTCATGGACGAAGACACCGACCTTGTGAAGGTTCTCATGAGGATCACGAAGTTCTATTATCACGAGTCCTGCGGCCAGTGCACACCGTGCCGTGAGGGCACAGGGTGGATGTGGAAAATCCTGAAACGTCTTGATGCGGGCGAGGGAAAGCCTGCAGATATTGACATGCTCGTTGAGGTCGCAAACAACATAGAAGGCAACACGATCTGCGCTCTCGGTGATGCTGCTGCGTGGCCCGTCCAGAGTTTTGTGAAACGGTTCCGCGACGATTTCGAAAAGAAGATTAAATCACCATCATCTGTTCCTGTCCCTACGTCTGTCGAACCCGTTGCCGCGATGTAGACTGAGCATCTCTCTTCTTTCCGCCTAGTTCGGGATGGAAATTGTCACCTGGTTTTGCCCTGTAATTGACTTCACCGTTTTGACTTTCCAGCGTTTTCAGGTTTCTTCTGATTCCCCTTCATTCAGATGAAGATCAAAATCGCGCGCCTCGGTTCCCGTTCAGAAGACATTCCGCTTCCGAAATACGTGACCCCGGGAGCGGCGGGGATGGATATATGTGCTGCTGTGCGAACGCGAGTCGTGATTCCTCCGGGCAAGACAGTTCTTATCCCAACCGGATTCTCAATAGAGCTTCCGACTGGATTCGAGGCTCAAATCCGCCCACGAAGTGGTCTTGCAATCAAGCACAATGTCGGATTGCTCAATTCACCAGGTACGATCGATTCTGATTACAGGGGGGAGATTAAGATCGTCATGACGAATTTCGGGAGAGAGAAGTTCATCGTCCACCGTGGGGACCGCATTGCACAGATGATTATTGCACGTTACGTGCGCGCGGATTGGAAAGAAGTGAAGAGACTGAACCGGAGCAAACGCGGCGAGGGCGGCTTCGGTCACACTGGCAAATGAGGGAGCTCTGGTATGGGTTTGAACAATCCAGAAGTTGATGGCAGCTCGAGGATCTCGGAGGTTGTCGTTGTTGTCACCGGCGTTGCCCTGCTTTTCCTCCTTCTCTACATCATTGTCCCTGTTCTCTCTCCATTTGTCCTCGCCGCAGCTATTCTTTTTCTGCTCTATCCAGTCCGGCGACTTCCGTACATTCGCAGACTGCTGTGGTTGGTTGCTTTCTTCTTGATTGCTTGGTTTCTCTACAGTGCTGCCGGTGTGCTCACTCCTTTTGTTATTGCCCTGTTGCTGGCATACGTCTTGAACCCGCTCGTCACTGTCCTCGAGAAGAGACGCATACGTCGCTGGATTTCGTCTCTCCTCCTAATGGTTCTATTTGTCGCATTGATCGTGGGCTCAGTAATCCTCGTCGTGCCAATTGCCGTTGCCCAGTTCAGTGGGCTGATTGAGAGCATATCTGCACTCGCAAAGGACGGGAAGATTCTCGAGTTGTTGGCTCGATCAGGCATACCCATCCAGCAAATCCAGGATCTCTTGGAGAAACAGTTTCCTGCCAAACTCGAGGGTGTATTGACGTCGCTCTTGGAAGGAGCCCTCGGATTGGTTACAGGATTGTCTTCGATTCTTGCCGAGGTGCTAAACCTGATCATCATACCGTTTGTGACGTTCTATTTGCTGAAGGACTTTCCTAGAATCCTCGAAAGGATCAAGTCATTCATCCCTGAGGGTCCAAGAGGCAGAATTGGCACATATGCTCCTAAGATCGATGAGGTGCTCGGGGAGTATTTTCGCGGCGCGATCGTCGTTGCCTTCATTCAAGGAATAATCTCTGTGGTCGTTCTTTCCCTCCTCGGCGTGCAGTATGCCTTGGTGCTGGGAATAATGACTGCTTTCCTCGACTTCATTCCCTACGTCGGACTTCTTATCAGTCTTCTCGTGTCGTGCGTCGTGGCTCTGCTGGGTGCGGAGCCAACGACGATGAGGGTTGTTGGGGTTGTCATCATGTATGTCGCGCTTAAACTTCTGGAGAACACTATCTTTGCTCCGAAGATTATTGGCTCGAAAGTGGGTGTGCACCCTGTCCTCATGATTCTGTCTCTCTTTATCTTCGGACATTTTCTGGGATTCGTCGGGCTTCTCATTGCCATCCCGACGACTGCCGTGATCTTGCAGTTCTTCAACGCGTGGGTTGAAAACGTTTCCAGCAAGACCACCCCTGTCGGGGAATCTGAATGACCGGGACACTATACCTCGTTTCCACACCGATTGGAAACGAAGAGGACATCTCTCTCCGTGCTCTCCGTATTCTTCGTGAGGTCGACATTATCGTGTGTGAAGAATTCAAAGAAGGGCGACGGCTGTTGGCAAAGTTTGAGATCGAGAAGCCACTTGAGACACTCAACGAACACAATGAGCGCGCAAGCACGCGATGGATCCTAGACCGGTTGCACGAAGGGAAAAACGTCGCCGTCATCTCTGACACAGGGACGCCCGTTTTCTCCGATCCAGGCCACTTTCTCGTTCGGGAAGCGATTGCGGCGAGCCTAAAGATCGTCCCCATCCCCGGGGCAAACTCTCTCTTGCCTGCGCTCATTGTCTCAGGATTTCCGATTGACAACTTCCTCTTCTTTGGCTGGTTCTCCCCAAAGAAAGATGTCCGGAGAAGAGAGTTGGAGTCGCTCCGTGGAGAGAAGCGCACCGTCGCAGTCATGGAAGCCCCATATCGTCTTCTTCCGCTGCTCAAGGACATTGTTGATGTGTTGGGGGAAAAGAGGGAATTGTGCGTCGCATTCGATCTCACGATGCCAACCGAGGAAATCAAACGTGGAAAGGCGAGGGACGTGCTGAATTATTTCAGTGGAAAAACGAAAGTGGGCGAGTTCGTCATAGTGGTCAAGGGTGTATGAGGAACTTGAATGTAAGATGTTGCGTTTGCGAACATCGGTTGTTAGATTGAAGTCAAAGACTGTGCACCCCGCAGCAAAGGTGTGCGAAAGCCAAGCTTATGGATATCGGAACGAAAACTGTTCGAGCACCAGAGATTTACGGTGATTTCTGGTTCAACTCTGAGCCCCTGGCCCTGAGTGCCCTTCGCGGACAAGTAGTCCTCATTGACTTCTGGGATTACACCTGCGTTAACTGCCTCCGGACGATTCCTTATCTTCTCGAGTGGCACCAGCGCTATCGAGACTACGGGCTTGTTCTCATTGGCGTTCACACGCCAGAGTTTTCATTGGCGCGCGATCCCGCAGCCATCGAGCGCGCGATCAAGCGCCTTGGCATTTCCTATCCAGTTGTCACAGACAACGAGTACCTGATCTGGAGCGCGTTTGCCAATCGTGCTTGGCCTGCGAAGTATCTTATTGACAGGGGCGGGTATATCCGGTACATGCACGTCGGTGAAGGCAGCTATGGTGCTACCGAGCACGTAATCCAGGCCCTCCTTGTGGAAGCGGGGTATCACGGGGACTTGCCGTTCCCAATGGAACCTGTGAGAGAAACTGACAGACCTGGGGCAGTCTGTTATCGGACCACTCCCGAGGTCTACACCGGATATGTCCGGGGGGTGATTGGAAATGTCGAGGGCTTTAATCTCAATTCAACGATCGAGTACACTGATCCCAAAGTCTATGTGGATGGTCGCTTCTATGCCCACGGTCGCTGGTTCATCGATCGAGATTTTGTGCGGTATCAGGGTGATTCCGATGTAGAAGGCTACATTGTCGTCCCGTACCATGCAGCAGAAGTCAATGCAGTCCTCAAGCTAGAGGGCCTGCCCGGTCTTCATGTGCGTGTAGACCAGGATGATCATCCACTCACTCCAGAGGTAAAGGGTGATGACATCTCATTCGATCTTCAGGGGAAAAGTTTTGTCGATGTCAATGAGCCGAGAATGTACAACCTCGTCAAGAATAAGGAGTTCGGTTTTCACACCCTGAGGCTTGTTACTCGCTCGAACGCCTTTACCATCTACTCGTTCACTTTTGTCTCCTGCCTGATCCCGGAAGTCGTGTTGACGGATAGGAGCTAAAGTCCCGCTCTTCTGCTCTCCTCGAGAGGCAATCCTCATCCAGTCATTTCTACCGGAGGTTCCACACCGGCATCTCATCCGCAGGTGAGTGGAGACTAGGTCTGTTTGTGGGGCTCACCGCTGATGCCAACAGAGCCCTGCAAGATGAAGTTGATGAAGTAAGAGTGAGCAGAAGTCAGTTCGGGATGCGCAGGTCGTCAGCTTAAACGGACCGCGCATTCTGTTTTAAGGTAGGGTTGCTGAGAGTTGCTGAGCGTCTAACCCAGGTTCTCAGGAAACGTTTGCGTACGTGTTTGTGTGGTTGGTGTCTTTTCCGCGGAGGAGAAAGAGCGGATGGTTTGTGAAACGGCCTGATCGGTTTAATTTCGTTTCTGGCGGCATGAAGCGCATCGTGTAACCGCAGCGCCGCTTCGTCGAGAAGTTTGGCTTCGAGCCGTGAATCAGGAATGGCTCATGGAATGAGCATTCCCCCGCCTTCAATTCCACATCAACCGCTTTCGACTCATCCAGCTTAATGTCTGCCATCTCTTGATCCAAGACCTGGTCTTTGACTGTGTATGCTACATGCGGGATCAACCCCCAGGTGTGGCTTCCTGGAATCACCCTCATACATCCATTCTCAACGGTCGAATCGTCGATCGCGAGCCAAAGAGTCATCACCTTCATCGGTTCGAGCGCCCAATAGGCAGCATCTTGATGCCAGGGAAGTGGTAAGCCATCGCCTTGTCGCTTGCTGATGATGTGACTTGCGAAGAGAACGATATTCGGCCCGATGAACCGTTCAATGACGTCGAGTATTTCAGGATGAGAGCAAAGTTTCAACAGAAAAGAATCGTTCGTGTGCGGCATGTTCAGGTTTTCCGACCTCACTCCGGCAGGGAGACGGGCGATCAGGCCGTCCACGTAGGTTCTGACTTCCGACAGTTCCTTGTCACTCAGGATTTTGCCGTACATCATGTATCCGTCTTTGTAATAGTGATCAATGTCAGCTTTCGTCAGTGTTCTGTACATCAGTCATCCTCCAGTTCTTCTGTGAGTTCTTGAGAATAGTTATCCTTGTGCAAGGATGGGAAAAAGGTCTCCGTGGAATTCTTCTCCTTCGCTAAGGTTTGCACGGTCACCGACAATGTGAGGGACTTTCGTATACGTGATCCCGGCAGGCATATAGATAGTCACCATTGCCCGACGAGGCCAGTCGGTCTTGTTTGGACCCGCATAATGGAACGTGAGACCATTGTGAAACGTGCAGCTTCCTGCCTTCAAGGGAACGGGAACAGACTCGAATTTCTGCTTCTCAGCGGCTGGAGCAAGCTTGAAAAGGTCTTGTGGGTTGATCAGGTCGATGGCATCTAACCTGCCAAGTTTGTGAGAGCCAGGGATAAAGTGCATGCAGCCGTTCTCCACAGTCACGTCATCGAGAGCCATCCAGCACGAAAGTGCGGTGGCTTGCTTCATCGGCCAATAGGGAAGATCTTGATGCCAAGCAGTTGCAGAACTGTCATGAGGTCGCTTGATGAGAGCGTGATCATGCCAGAGCCGCACATGCTGAGACCGAGAGAGTCTGCGAGCAATCTCTGCGACTCGCCTGTTGAAGACGTATTCCTTAACCTGCGGATAGAATTCCCACAAGTTCACCATCTGAAGGAATACTTTCTCGTAGTTTGCATCCTGCAATGGTCGCGCAGCTTTGTCTCTACGCTTCCTATCCTGCACGGCTAGCTCAAGCACCTTCCGCAATTCCTCAACTTGGTCGAGTGCGAGAACGTTATCCAATTTCACATAACCGCTCGCTTCATAAAACTGAGTCTGTTCTTCTGTTAAGGGGTACTCAGACATTCATTTCCTCCAGTGTTTGGCGAAAGAGTGCGATAGTCAAGTCCATAAGCGATGGATCTACCAAAGAGACGGTCTGCAAAGTCGTTGACTTTTCACCAGTTTTTAATTAGCTTAAATTTACCAATTTTGAGAATCAAGAGCAAGGGTTCTTTCCCTAATCATTTTCAATTTCATTAAGGAAATTTATGAACCTCGTCGCCGCAAATGCTGGAAGTTACCCACGGATCGGTGACACTCCCGACAAGCAAGTGCTTCGCAGAACGATAACGCAGTGGGAAAAAGGAGAGAAGTCCGATGGAGAACTTGACGCTGCCGAAAAAGAGATGATGAGAATGGCAGTCTCCGAACAGGTGGAGGCAGGTATCGACCTCGTCACCGACGGCCAGATAAGGTGGTATGATCCGCTTTCGCACATTGCCGGGAAGCTTGAAGGTGTAAAGATCAATGGATTGCTACGTTTCTTTGACACGAACTTCTACTACCGCCAGCCGGTTGTGAGCGGTGTGATTAAACACAAGAAGTCCATTCTTCTCGATGACTATCGCTTTGCTCAGTCCATCTCTTCCAAACCTGTGAAGCCTGTCATCACGGGCCCGTACACGCTGGCGAAGCTATCGATCGTGGAGAGCGGACGATACAGGTCATTTGACAAACTAGTCGAAGACTACGCTGTTGCAGTCGCCGAGGAGGTGAAAGCGTTAGCGAGCGGTGGCGCTGCAATCATTCAGATAGACGAACCGGCCATCCTGAAGAATGAGGAAGATTCGAATCTTTTCTTGTCGGCTTTAAGAGTGTTGGTCAATGTCAAAGGCAAGGCGCAGCTTGCGCTTTACACGTACTTCGGAGATGCAACATGGCTTTACAGGACATTGCAGGAGTCACCCGCAGACATTGTCGGAATTGACTTCACTTACAACCAAAAGCTTGCATCAATGATCGCTCGTGATGGCTCCAAGAAGTCTCTAGCGCTTGGGCTGATTGACGGACGGAATACAAAAATGGATGGCGAGAAGGAAGTTCGGCGGGACCTCGACCTTCTTCTTCCCGCGATCAAAGGAGGAAGTTGTTATCTCAATCCATCCTGTGGACTTGAGTATCTGCCAAGAGACCGCGCCTTCGCGAAGCTGAAGAACATGGCGAAGATCGCATCCAACTACAAATCATAGGCAACAATAGGAGTGTGCATGAGTAGAAAGAAGCTGGAGCAGCTCGGACTCAGCCTTCCCTTATTCCCGACAACGACTGTGGGGAGCTTTCCGAAGCCCGAGTATCTTTCCCAGGCACGGGCGAAGTTTGCCAAGGGAGCGATGAGCTCGAATGAGCTGGAGAGTCTTGAAAAGAAGGCAGTCGAGTTCTGGATCAGGACCCAAGAAGAAATAGGTGTCGATGTCCTCGTCGATGGAGAACAGTATCGCGGAGACATGGTTGCCTACTTTGCAGAAATCATGCCGGGATTTGAAATCGGAGGCCTGGTTCGCTCGTACGGGAACCGATATTATCACAAACCGATCATCACGGGTGAAGTAAAATGGCCGGGACCGATCACGGTTGACTGGTGGAAGTTTGCCCAAAGCCTCACGGAAAAGCCCGTCAAGGGGATGCTTACCGGACCCTACACGGTGATGGACTGGTCATTCAATGAGTATTATCCCGACCGGAATTCTGCGACGATGGCTTTGGCGAAGGAGATCCGGAAAGAGGTGGAATCGCTGGCTGACGCTGGGGCGAAAATCATCCAGATTGACGAACCTGCGACATCAGTTCGGCCGGAGGAGTTGCCCATCATGATTGAGGCGATGCAAATCGTCACCGAAGGAATTCCAGCGTATTTCATCACACACATGTGCTATGGTGCGTTTGAACTTATTTATCCGGATCTGCTGAAGAGCCCTGTCGACAACTTCGACCTAGCTATCTCGAATAGCGAGCTTGATCTCATCAAGATATTCGAAAAGCATCCCTTCACGCGTGACATCAGCGTCGGTGTCGTCGATGTGCACTCTCATGTGATTGAGGAGTTGGAGACAGTCAAGGGTCGGATCCATAGAGCTCTATCTGTCTTTCCTCGTGAGTCAGCGTGGATTGATCCTGACTGCGGCTTGAAGACGAGGACAGTCGATGAAGCCATCGCCAAGATGAAGGTGATGGTAGAGGCCGCGAGGAGTTTCAGGAATTAATCAGCGCCAGTGCTTTTGATTTGCACTTGTTGGAGTCGCTTCACAGAGGAATCACCAAGACGGGGAGCGAACGCGTGCTCTCAAAAAAGAGAACGGCCTCCTTCTGGGTCAAGAATCTATTTGACAGAGAAGATGGATTTTCATATATTGATGCGCCACAACGATATGGAGAAAACCCTGTATGTCAACTTACATCACTGAGGAGTGTATCAACTGTGGAGCGTGTGAGCCCGAGTGCCCGAATACGGCAATCTATGCAGGAGGGGCTCAATGGGAGCTTAATGGCGCCATGCACGATCCCATCTCCAACGATTTCTACTACATTGTTCCAGACAAGTGCACCGAGTGTGTGGGTCATTTTGAACGGGAACAGTGCGCCGCGGTTTGTCCGGTCGATTGCTGCGTTCCGAACCCCAATCACGTAGAAACCGAAGAGCAACTATTCGAAAAAGCAAAGGTGCTTCACCCCGAGAAGCAGTTCACACCTCTGAGCCCAGAGACCTCTCATTTCCAAAAGGTCGCGTAAGAGGCGCGCGCACTTCTCCAACAACTCTTGCCGAGGTCGGTCATCTTTCTCAGCGTACTGAAAGAAGCCGACCTCTTTTGTTACTGCGAACGAGAACTGAGCATGAACTTTAGAGCGAACAGACGATGACCGTCGGACCTTATGAGGTGAATACGCTGGAAACAGGGCGTTTTGCGCTCGACGGTGGCGCTATGTTCGGGATTGTTCCAAAGCCGATCTGGAGCAAGTTCCATCCCGCGGATGAAAGGAACAGGATCGAACTTGCCATGCGGGTTCTCTTGATTCGAGATGGGAAGAGGAATATTCTCGTTGATGTGGGGATTGGAACGAAGCTTCCCCCGAAGCTTGTTGACATCTATCGAGTGGAACTTGAAAAGTCGAGTCTGGAATCTTCGCTTCGGAGATTCAACTTGCACCCGAGTGACATCACCGATGTGATTCTCACTCATCTCCACTTCGATCATGCTGGTGGGGCAACAGAAAGACGAGGCGGTGCTATCATTCCGACGTTTCCTGAGGCGACGCATTATGTCCAGAAAGCTCATTGGCAGCTTGCGATGAACCCGACGGTCAAGGACCGTGGGAGTTTCATGAAAGATGATTATGTGCCAATTCATGATGCTGGAAGATTAGAGCTTCTCGACGGCGAGTCTGAAATATTCCCGGGAATCGACCTCGTCATCGTCAATGGCCACACAGACGCACAGCAGCTCGTCCGGATCGCGGGGAATGAAAAAACTCTTCTGTACTGCTGCGATCTCGTGCCGACCGTCGGACATCTTCCATACCCGTACGTCATGGCCTACGACTTGAGGCCTCTGGTCACAATCGAGGAGAAGAAAAGGATCCTCGGCCAATCTTACGAGGAGAAGACCATCTTGATTTTTGAACATGACCCTTTCGTAGAGGCCGCCACGATCAAATCGGGAGAGAAGGGATTTGTGATCGACGAAAAGGTTGCCTTTCGCTGAATCAGATATGCAGACGTTGTTGTGTCGGATGAGACATTCTACGGCTTAACCCTTCACCATGCGGACTCTAACGGATAGGATAAAAGCAAGGGCGATGGAGCTCGGGTTCAGCAAGGTCGGAATCACTCGGGCCGTCGTATTGGAGGAGGAAGGTAAGCTGCTTCGTGAGTGGTTGTCGCGAGGGTATCAAGGCACGATGGGGTGGATGGGAAGAAAAGTTGAGAAGAGGATCGACGTCAGGAAAGTCGTTCCGGATGCGCAGTCGGTGGTGGTCGTTGCAATGAACTATTACACCGAGGCAGTTCATTCAGATGACCCGGACGATGGGAAGATCTCACGGTACGCCTGGGGGGACGACTATCACGACGTAATGATTCCTCGCTTGGGAAAACTCCTCGAGTATATCCAGTGCGAAGCTCCCAGTGCTAAGGGAAAAGTGTATGTAGACACTGGGCCGGTAATGGACAAAGTTTGGGCTGTGCGAGCTGGGATCGGGTGGGAAGGAAAGCATACAAACGTCATCTCGAGAGATTTCGGCTCTTGGATCTTCCTCGGCGAGATCATTCTTGACATCGGCCTGGAATATGATGAGCTGTCAGCAGACTACTGCGGCACATGCACGCGATGCATCGATGCGTGTCCAACGAACGCAATAGTAGAGCCATACGTTGTTGATTCGAATCTCTGTATCTCTTACCTGACAATAGAACACAAGGGAGAAATCCCGGAAGTAGTCTCTTCTCAATTCGGAAACTGGATTTACGGCTGTGACATCTGTCAGGATGTCTGTCCGTGGAATCAAAGATTCTCAAAGCCGACTCAGGAAGCGGCGTTCTCACCGAGGGCCGGCCTTCTCAAGCCAAGCCTCACCGACCTTGCTTCAATGAGTGAAGAGGAGTTTCGTGAGAAAACTCAAGGGAGCCCTGTGAAGCGCACAAAGCACTCCGGGCTGATGAGAAACGTCAAGGCCGTCTTAAAGAATAGGGAACTTGTTCCAGAAAGAAGCTGAAGAAACAATGACAGACAATCATCACAAAATCATTATTATTGGATCGGGGGCCGCGGGTCTGACGGCAGCTATCTATGCCGGGCGCGCGAACCTCAAGCCGATCGTCTTCGAGGGTAATCAACCGGGTGGTCAGCTTACGATCACCACCGAGGTGGAAAACTACCCGGGTTTTCCCCAGGGAGTTCTTGGGCCAGAGTTGATGGACCTCTTCAGGAAGCAGGCACAGCGGTTCGGGGCTGAATGTCTCTTCAAAGATGTGATGCGAGTTGATTTCTCCTCTCGTCCCTTCAAGGTCTACTCAGAGGAGACTTTCTATGATGGAGACGCGGTCATTATCGCCACGGGTGCGACGGCAAAGCTCCTTGGCTTGGAATCGGAACAGGAATACTTGGGATATGGTGTGTCTGCATGTGCGACATGCGATGGCTTTTTCTTCAAGAATCAAGAAGTCCTTGTTGTGGGAGGAGGTGACACGGCGATGGAGGAATCAACGTACTTGACGAAGTTTGCGTCGAAGGTGACAGTTGTGCATCGCCGAGACCAGCTTCGCGCCTCGAAGATTATGCAGGAGCGAGCAATCAAGAATCCCAAAATCAATCTTGTCTGGGATTCTGTTGTCGAGGAAATTCTTGGAGAGCGGAAAAACGGAAAGAAGTTCGTCACGGGGGCACGCTTGAAGAACTTGAAGACAAATCGGTCAGAGGTACTCAGATGCGATGGGGTCTTTCTCGCGATAGGTCATCAGCCAAACACTTCAATCTTCCGAGGGCAGGTTGAATTAGACGAGCGAGGATATATCATCACAAAGCCTCATTCGACAGCCACGAATATCCCGGGGGTCTTCGCTGCAGGGGACGTCCAGGATTCGGTGTACAGGCAGGCCATCTCAGCCGCGGGCTCAGGATGCATGGCGGCAATTGATGCTGAGAGATTCCTCGAATCTCAGGGTCACTGAGTTGTTGTTGCTATGCCGTCCACTTGACTTCAAACTCTTGAGTTGCAAGGCAACGGTCTTCGATTGACTCCCTTTCTATTGAAGGGAATCCTCTTGTGTAGCAATCACCGCCTTCATTGTGGAACTCATCGGGATCTCCTCCCGTAACGCACCAGGGTGGGCTTTTTCTGTCTGAATTAGGTTGACTTTTGGTTTTCTATTTCGTACAATACATTCAAATTTAAGGGGTTAGAACCTTTCAATCTCCTTCTGTATGACCAAAGCCTCAAAATGGGTGCTTGGTATCCTTGCCGGTCTTGCCGTTCTGTCTTTCCTCGCCATCGGGTTCGGTGTTCTCCTCTACATTGGCGCCACCAGTGACGACGGTTCAGTCTCAAGCTTTGGAGAGAAGATCGCAGTCATTGAGCTAAAAGGTGCGATCAATAGCTCCGACCAAGTCGTTTATCAACTCAAGAAACATCGAGAGAATCGGTCAATCAAGGCCATCGTGCTGCGTGTGGACTCTCCAGGGGGCGCTGTTGTCCCGAGCCAAGAGATTTATGAGGAGGTGAGGAAAACACGCGATGCGGGAAAGCCCATCATTGTTTCGATGGGGTCACTCGCTGCCAGCGGGGGATATTACGTCTCCTGTGGAGCGACGAAGATTGTCGCCAACCGAGGCACACTGACTGGGAGCATCGGAGTCATTTCTCAATTCATCCAAATCGAGCAATTGCTGGACAAAATCGGGATCGGGTCGGCGACGGTGAAGTCGGGGAAGCTGAAGGATTCAGGATCCCCGTTTCGGAAGTTTACCGAAGAGGACAGGAAATACTGGGAAGTCCTGATTAAGGACACGTATAACCAATTCGTGACTGTCGTCGAGCGTGAACGTCACATACCGCACAAGACCCTTCTGGGCATTGCAGATGGGCGGGTCTTCAGCGGCGAGCAAGCGCTCGAGGCTGGTCTCGTTGACACGCTGGGTACTTATGAGGATGCTGTTCGGATTGCCGCCGACATGGTCGGAATCCGTGGTGAACCGGTGGTGGTGAAGATCAAAGATCGTCGGCCTTTTGGAATATTCGATCTTCTCTTCAAGAGTGCTCGGGAAAACCTGCTCGAAGCCAAAAGTGAATTGCTGGATCGAGACATCCTACAGTACAAGTTACCATATCCGTAATCTCAATGGGAGGAGGGGACTCTCTTGACAAAAGCTGATATTGTTGATGTCATCGCATCTGCGACGGGGTTGACGAAGGTTGAGACTGAAGCTGTTGTCGACGGCTTTATCTCGACAGTCATCAACTCTTTGAAGGAGGGCAAGAACATCGAGATCCGGGGTTTCGGGAGTTTCAAGGTGAAGAAGCGCCGGGGGAGGATGGCGCGAAATCCCCGGACTGGAGAACAAGTGCGGGTGGAGGAGCATTATGTTCCCCTCTTCAAGGTATCGAAGGAACTCAAGGCGCTCGTGAATGAGAACCTTTCCAAGATGCCGACTCCACCGGCAACGTGAGACCTCGTTTTGATGCGTGTTGACCCGATATGATTCCCAAGCTACTCTGCAGTTCCTGCGGCAACGAGCTATCTCCTCAAGACAAGTTCTGTAGCAACTGCGGTGCAAGGGTGACTCTCGAAGGTGCGTCTGGGGAACAAAGAGCCCCAGCCACAGACAACTGCAGACTCTGCGGTTCGGAAAACCCCATAGGCACGAGATACTGTTCTGTGTGTGGAGCTGTGCTCAGCGGTGGTGCGTCTGAACCGCGACCCCGAGAAGCACCGCGTGACGAGAAGAAATCTGACGAATCGAGGCGGCGAGGGATCACCGAACGGAAACCAGAGAAGCGGAGGATCCAAGCTGGCAGAGCTTTGTCTCAGGGCAAGATCATCGCAGTTTTTGGGGGCTTGCTCATAATCGGAGTGATCATTATCGGGATCACAAGAAATCAGACCAAGAATATGCCGGCGGGCTCGGCAACTCAGAATGCAGTTAGCCCCACGCTCATGCAAGACATCGAGCAGTTACGGAAGACAGTCGATGCAGATTCGACAAACACCGGGGCGATTCTGCGGCTTGCCAACTTGCTTCACGACGGGAAGTTCATGGACCAGGCAATCATTTATTACAGGAAGTATTTGGCTTTGAATGAAAAAGATCCGGATGCGAGAGTGGACCTTGGGATTTGTTACTTCGAGCATGGCGATAAAGACAAGGCGATTGCCGAGATGAAGAGAGCCCTCACATACTCTCCTAAACACCAATTGGCTCTTTTTAACTTGGGCATTGTGAATCTAAGCAGTGGTAATCTTGAGGAAGCGAGTGAGTGGTTTAGGAAGTGCATTGACGTGGCTCCGGGGACGGAAACCGCGCGGCGTGCTCAAGAGCTTATCAGCCAGCATACAGGGTCAAGTCCCCTCAAGCTGAATTGACGGCTTTGTAAGAATCGTGCGAGAGCGGTTTTCCTGTACAATCTCTAGGGAGGAACAAGATGCCTAGTGGAAAAAAGAGGAAGCGCCACAAAATGGCGACTCACAAGCGGAAGAAACGCTTAAGAAAGATGCGGCATAAAAAGAAAATTCGGTAAGTAGTTCAAGATCGGTGGCGTCCCTTCCGTAGTTTGGAACTGGCAACTGCCCATCGTGATTTCCCAGTTTCTGATCGGTGGGCAGTCATGTTGTTGTGCATTTCTTTGAGTGAACTGGATGAAGCGATACAGACAGGTCTTTCTGCTCCAGCTTGTCTTGGTGCTTGTTGCTGTCTTTCTCTCCAGAACTGCATTTGGTTGGGGATTCTGGGCGCATAAAGAGATTAACCGGCAAGCGATTCAATCGCTTCCTCCACCGCTGAAGGATTTCTTCTTGGCGAACGAGGAGTACGTCGTCGAGCATTCCACTGACCCGGATCAACGGAGATTCACGGACAAGGATGAGCAGTTCTATCACTTCCTGGATATTGATCGGTACGGAAAGTACCCATTCTCTGAACTTCCTCACGATTACCAAGAAGCTGTGAAGCGGTTTGGCGCGGATTCTCTGAAGAAGAACGGTCTACTTCCTTGGCATATCGCAGAGGTGACGGATCGGCTTGCAGGGGCGATGAAGCTCGGGGACAAGGGAGAGATACTCCACTTGGCGGCTGATCTTGGTCATTATGTGTCAGATGCGCATGTACCCCTCCATGCGACTGAGAATTATGATGGGCAGCTATCGGGACAGATTGGGGTTCACGCACGGTTTGAGTCTCGCCTTCCCGAGATGTATGGAAAGGAATATCACTTCTTCCATGATAGCGCGAAGGTGATAGAGAATCCCTTGGAGAAGGCGTTCCAGATCGTCTTTTTGAGCTGCGTGATGGCTGATTCTGTTTTAAAGGCGGATGCAAGTGCGAAAGAGGATTTGAAAGGTCAAGAAATCTACACCGTCGTGAAGAAGGATGGGAAGAAAGAGTATAAGTACAGCGACGCATATTACGAAAAGTTCAACGAGCATCTCCATGGTCTTGTTGAAAGAAGAATCCAGGACGCTATCTTGGCGGTCGCGGATTATTGGCTCACGGCATGGGTGAAAGCAGGGAAGCCAGACCTCCCGACATAATTGTCTGAGCAGGGAATCCTTGATTCTTTTTGCAATTGTTGTTATGTTTTTGAAGGTTAAATCGTTCATTATTCTTTGACGCAGAGGGAAGCGGCATGAGTGACAACAAGGGTGTGGGAAAAGGGCTTCTCATCGGATTGCTCGCCGGAGGGGCGATCGGAGCGCTCTTGGCTTTGCTTTATGCGCCGAAATCCGGTAAGGAACTCCGTGCACAGCTCAAGACTCAAGGCGGGGAGCTTCTCGATGAGGCAGAAGAACAGCTTGCGAAAGCTAAGACAAAAGCCGTCGATATCATCAACGAAGGGAAGAAAAAATCAGACCAGCTGATCACCGAAGCGAAGCGCCGGGCCGGATCGTTGTTGGATGATGCCGAGAAGATCATGAGCGATGCAAAGGAAAAGGCCGGCACGGTCACGGAGCAGTCAGCGAAGATCAAGACGGCAGTGAAGGCCGGAGTGGAGGCTTTCAAAGAGGAAAGAAGCAGAAGTTAACAGAAAGGACATTGGATTCACGTGGAGACGATTCTAGTCCTTGCGGAGATTCTCGCGCTTGTATGTTTGGCGGCGCTTTGCTTGTACTTGATTCTCGTCTTGATCCGAATGAAGACGGTGATGACGAACCTTGAGAGAGATCTCAACGCGTTTGCGCAACGTGCCATCCCCGTTCTTCAGAATATTGAAGAGATCACGACGAAGTTTAAGAATGTGGCCGCGATCATTGAAGAGGAAGTTGGCTCCATTAAACAGTCCATGGTTGCAGTCCAGCAGATCGCGGAGAACGTCGTCAACTTCGAGCAAAGAATCCAGGAGCGCATCGAGATCCCTGTGATGGAAACTGTCTCTGTCATTTCTGCCCTCTTCAAAGGCGTTCGCACGTTCCTGGATCGGCTCCGGGCCTGATCTGCGAGCAGCTTGAGGTTTCTGCCACACAACATCTTTCCCGCCAGCTTCTGCAAACTTGCGTGACCCGAGAGATAGTCACAGATCCAAGAGGGAGTCCATAGCGTTTGTTAATCAATTCAATTGGAAAGGAACGGCGTCTTGAAAGAGTTTAGTGTTGAGAACATCCGGAATGTTGCTCTTATAGGGCATGGTGGATCAGGCAAGACCTCGCTCGCTGAAGCGTTTCTCTTCGGATCCGGTGCAACAAGTCGTCTCGGGAGAATCGAAGAGGGAACAACGGCCTCTGATCATCATCCCGATGAAATCGAAAGACGAATCTCGATCAGTTGCTCACTCCTTTTCACCGAGTGGAAAGGGAAGAAGATCAACACAATCGACACTCCGGGATACACTGACTTCACCGGTGAGGTGAAATGTGGTCTGCGTGTGGCAGACACGGCTTTGCTCCTGCTCAAGGCTGTTGAAGGAGTCGAAGTCGGTGCCGAGGTCGTTTGGAAGTACACCGCGGAATTTCAGAACTCGGTCGTTGTTGTGGTGAACAAGCTCAACAACGAGAATGCGAAGTTTGACGAGGTGGTGCAGCAGGCAAAAGCGAGGTTTGGGAATGACGTTACAGTGGTCCAGTTCCCGGTGAATCAGGGTCTGGGGTTCGATGCCGTCGTTGATGTCCTTCGGATGAAGCTTCTCCGTTTTGGCACGGACGGCAAAGGCAAGTTCGTCGAAGAAGATGTGCCTGGTACCCTCAAGGAGCGTGCCGATCAGCTTCGAGAGGAGCTGATTGAGAAGATTGCAGAGTCTGATGAAGCGTTGCTTAACACCTTCTTCGAGAAAGGTACCCTCACTGATGAGGAGATTCGGAGTGGGTTGAAAGAAGCGCTGAAGAAGAGGAAGATCTTTCCCGTCCTCTGCAGTGCAGCGACGCAAGGCATAGGTTCAT
The DNA here is from genome assembly GCA_049589195.1 of Bacteroidota bacterium. Taxonomy (GTDB): domain Bacteria; phylum Bacteroidota; class Ignavibacteria; order UBA10030; family JAHEZR01; genus JBAWAH01. Next base: position 60,574 of record JBAWAH010000042.1, read on the forward strand.
CATCAATCTTGGACTTTGTAGCTGACTACAGCCCGTCGCCAATTGCCAGAGGAGACATCAGCGGCAAAGATCCGCGGACGAATAAGGAAGCCCTCGTCAAGCCTGAGGAGAACGGACAGCCGACTCTGTTTGTATTCAAGACAGTCTCAGAGCCACATCTCGGTGAGCTTTCTTTCTTCAGAGTGTATTCCGGTTCCGTCACTCCCGGTATGGACCTCGTGAATGAATCGAACGGCAAAACAGAACGCTTGAGTCAACTCTATGTAATGAACGGGAAAGAACGCAAAGAGGTGGCAAGGCTTGTAGCCGGCGATCTTGGCGCTGTGGTGAAGCTCAAAGACACGCACACGAACAATACTCTCAGCAGTAAAGCCTTTGCGATCATCCTTCCAGCTATTGAATTCCCAGAGCCTGTCATCAGCGCCGCGATTGTTGCGAAAGCAAAGGGGGATGAGGAGAAGATCGCTTCCGGCTTGCACGCGCTCCACGAGGAGGATCCGACGTTCCTGGTAAAGGTCGACCCAGAACTGAGTCAGACTGTCATCAGTGGACAAGGCGAACTACACCTTGCGATCATGGTGAAGAGGCTGAAAGAGAAGTACGGAGTCGAAGTCGAGATGACCGATCCCAGAATTCCTTTCCGCGAAGCCATTAGAGGGAAGGCTAGGGTGCAAGGCAAGTATAAAAGGCAGTCAGGCGGTCGCGGGCAATATGGTGATGTCTGGCTTCAGGTTGAGCCAAAGCCCAGGGGCGAGGGTTATGAGTTTGTCGATGCAATCGTCGGAGGGGTTGTCCCCGGAAAGTATGTGCCGGCAGTCGAGAAAGGTATCGTTGAGACATTGCAGCAAGGTGTTCTCGCCGGCTACCCAGTGGTTGATGTGAAGGTGACGCTTGATGATGGTTCATACCATCCTGTAGATTCTTCCGACCTCGCATTCAAGATTGCCGGCTCGATGGCCTTCAAGAAAGCGTTCCTCGATGCCAAACCAATCCTTCTAGAGCCGATCTATGAAGTCGGTATTATTGTGCCTGAGGAGTTCATGGGCGATGTGCTTGGTGACATATCGAGTCGGCGGGGAAAGATCCTGGGCATGGACTCTGACGGCGGACAGCAGAAAGTGCGAGCACTTATTCCCCTTGCAGAGCTCCATAGGTATTCAACGGTCCTTCGTTCGATGACTCAAGGCAGGGGAATCCACCACAGGAAGTTCTCTCACTACGAAGAGGTACCTCGCGAGATAACAGAGAAGATCGTAGCTGCCTCGGCGAAGCAACAGAAGAAAGAGGAAGAAGAGTGAAGCGTCTCTGGTCTCCGTGGCGATCGAAGTACATTGACTCCTTCTCAAAGAAAGGGTACTCAGGAAAGTGTATCTTCTGTGGTGTGAAGAGGTTGAAGGATGATGCGGATCGGCTCATCGTGTGGAGGGGGGAGAGGTCTTTCATCGTCATGAACTTGTTTCCCTATAACAGCGGTCACCTCATGGTTGTGCCTTATCGACATCAGGCGACTCTACAAGAATTGGATGACGACGAGTGTTTGGAGCTGATGAATGGAACAAAGCTGGCAATGAAACTTCTTGAGCGTATATCACACCCTGATGGCTTCAACGTTGGGATGAATATCGGTCGTTCCAGTGGGGCTGGTATTGCAGGTCACGTGCACGTCCATGTTGTGCCCCGCTGGCACGGGGACACAAACTTCTTCCCGGTCTTGGCTGACACGAAGATTATCTCCCAGGATATGCGAAGCACGTACCGGAAGTTGAAGGAAGCCTTGAGAAAGGTACCGAAGAAGAACGCTTAGGCCAGGAGGCCTTGCTGGTTCAACCCGCCGCTAACTCATCGTAGAGGTTCTCCACCATTGAAATCCGCCAATTCATACATTCACAGAACCGCCCTTATTGGAAAAGGCACAACGCTTGGCAAGTACTGCGTTATTGATTCTGGCGCTGTGATCGGAAAAAACTGTACTTTCGGGAGCCACGTTATTGTCCACGCTGAGAGCCAAATTGGCAACAATGTCAGGATCGCAGATGGTGCGGTGATAGGGAAGCAGCCAGCGAGAGCGAAGAGGAGCATATTTCAGGACAAGGACCGCCCGCAGCTTCCGCCGGCCTTGATTGGAGCCAATTGCACCATTGGAGCTCAGGCTGTCGTCTATGTAGGATGTACAATCAGCGATGACGTGTTTGTCGCTGACCTTGCGACCTTGAGAGAGAATGTCTCCATCGGTGACAGCACAATTGTCGGGCGCAATGTCACTGTCGAGAACTTCACTACGATAGGGAGCAAATGCAAGCTAGAGACGAACTGTTACATCACAGCCTATTCAACGATTGAAGACTTCTGCTTTATTGCCCCGATGGTGACGACGACGAACGACAACTACCTTGGAAGAACAGAAGAGCGATTCAAGCACTTCAAAGGGGTCACAGTGAGACGGGGTGGGAGGATCGGAGCGGGCGCCGTGATCTTGCCGGGGATTGAGATAGGCCCTGACGCTGTTGTCGGCGCCGGAGCTGTGGTGACGAAGGACGTTCCTGCGAGAACCGTCGTGGTAGGAGTGCCAGCAAAGCACTATGGTGAGACCCCAAAAGAACAGCTACTCGAGAACCAAGGGTGGGAATAAGATTCAATCCAGTCTCAATACCCTAGTATTTCAAGTCAAATAAAAAACCCCGTCCGAGTGGGCGGGGTTCTTTGTCTACAGACCTTCGCTGACTCTCACTTCATCAAGACCATCTTCTTCACGGCGGTGAAGCTCCCAGAGGTCAGTCGATAGACGTAAATGCCGCTCGGCACATCCTGGGCATCCCAGGCAACGGAGTGCATTCCCGCAGACATCCGTCCCTCGAAAAGCGATGCGACCTCGATGCCAAGCACATTGTAAACCTTGAGAGTCACGTAGCCATCTTTGGGAAGATTGAACGATATTCTGGTTGTCGGGTTAAACGGATTCGGGTAGTTTTGGTAAAGCGCGTACTCATCGGGATTCCCCGCAAGCTCGTTCACACCTGTGACGCCATTCCGATTCCCGAAGTCCACTCCTACTCTATCCGCGTTGTTCGCGAGAGTGAAATTGTACGGCAGGCCGTTGCTGGGAAGCGTCTGAACCCATCCGTCGGGCACCATTTGGGTGATTGTATAAGTGCCTTGAGACAAACCAGTGAATAAGTAGTCGCCACCTATACCTGTCTGGAGTGTCTTTCTTACCCCTCGACCATTCAGCTCGATAGTCCAATTCGACAGACTTGGTTCCCCAGAATCCCTCACTCCGTTGCCATTGCGGTCATCGAAAACACTGCCCCGTACGGTCCCTTGTCCGCCTACCGTGATGCGGTTGCCAAAATCCAGTCCAGTGACGTTGCCGCCGCTATAAAGCACCGCGACGTAGCTTCCAGAGACTGGAAGCGTTTCGCCCCATCCAGGCATAAGAGTCTCATCGAGAATGTATATTCCCGGGGGGAGATTTTGTAATGCATAGTTGCCGGCTGCATCAGTGACTGCTGAGCTATTGACGGGACCAGATGCATTGATTGTCCAACCGGCCAGGCCGGATTCACTGGGGTCTTTCACTCCGTCACCGTTCATATCAAAGAACGCTTGGCCACTGATCGAGCCGGGGTGAGCATTCCCAAAATCATTGCCCGATGAGAAGGTACCAGTAGCCAGGGTTACTGTGTACGTCCGGGGCGGGGCTGTCTGTACCCAGCCTGTCTGTAGAACTTCACTTACTGTGTAAGTGCCAGGATTCAAGAAGCCGAAGATGTAGATTCCGCTTGCATTTGTTGTGGTTGATCTCGTAGCCGCTCCTAACAGATTGATCGTCCACCCTGGAAGACCGGGCTCGCCAGGGTCCTGGACACCATTTCCATTGAGATCGTGGAACACGACACCAGTGATTGTGGCCTGGCCAGTACAGAAGTTGAGATTGTCAAGATATGAAACGCCATCGTTCGCTCCGCCTTCGCCGTCGTAGTCGGTGCCTGCGTGGTCGAAGCGTCCAAGCTGCGAATACTGTACACCATCACCTCGGTTCACACCAACAGTGGCAGGTGTTCCTCCAAAACCACCAACCCCGCCGGATGCACTTCCAGTGGTCCACTGCATGTCGTCGTAGCTGAAACATATGTTCTTCCCGATACCAACAGTTGCGTCCGTGCCATCAGAAAGGATGAGTTCGAAAGTGTTAAGCTTGTCCACCTGTTCGTTGTAGTAGCCAACATGGTCCCAGATGATAGTGATCCTGTGCGTCTCGATCTTGTGATACACAATGCCGCTCGCAGTGTTTCGGGTGTCAACGTCGGCCCAGAACGGTGCAATCATTGGTGGAACAGAAGCCGAAGGGAATCCGCTCGAAGTGTATGCGCCGTAAGATGTCCCGAACGTCACGTTGCCGTTATTGTTGATGTAGAGAGAGTCATAGGGTGTCCCGTAAAACCTGAAGGTAAACGGGATAACAATCAACGAACTGGAACCATCATCGTTTCGAGCCATTGATGCGGTGAATGTGCCATCAAGAGGAATCTCGAGCTGTGGGGTGGGCGGTTGTGGTCTACTCCCCTGGACGGTGAAAGTATTTCTCTTGGCACTCTCTTTGGATGATGAGACCTGTGCGGGTTGGGGGATCAATCCCTTCGCCTTCAGCTCCTGGTACTGTTTCTCTCCCAAACTTCGCGGATCTGCCGGTAGTGTGAGCTGTTGTTTCTTCAAATCATCCTTTTGACTTGCAGATTGCGCCAGCGCGGATTGAGATGAGGAGAGAAATACAACGCTTAGGAAAATGCATTCAAAATAGTAGAGAAGTTTCCTCATAGAGTTTTCCTCCTTATGAACCGGGACTCAGACGTTGATCGATCCGGGTATGTGAGAAGCTATCCAAGGAGAGACACATGATCGGAAATGGCGTGTCCACACAACATTTGGGAGCAACCATCCAGCCAGAATACGTGCTCAATATAATAACGACAGACTATATTGTCAAGCCAAAAATAGCCCGATTCCTCAATTCACGGTCATTATAGATAATAAGAAACCCGTAGCGCTAATGCACCACGGGTTTCTTATTACAATTCACATCTCAATTACTTCAAGAACATCATCTTCTTCAGCGACGTGAACTTGTCCGCAGCAATCCGGTAGTAATACACGCCACTTGCAACGGAATTGCCGTGTTCGTTCGTTCCGTTCCACGTCACATTGTAATACCCGGGATCCATCATGTCACCGGCGATCAACGTTCTGACCTTCTGCCCAAGCATGTCGTAAATCTCCAGCCTTACTTGTGACTGCTTCGGCAAGTCAAACTTGATCTGCGTGGTTGGGTTGAATGGATTCGGATAATTCTGCGACAGGTTGTACACTGTCGGCACCCCGGGCTCTACGCCTGGCACGTCCGTGATATGAAGGCCATCATACCCGTATGTGAACCTCGAGGCCTGCGGCTCGATACCACCGCTTGATCCAATTACCCTCACGATTGGCCAGGTAAAAAAGGCTGGGTTCACAGCATCGGCGAACAGGAAGCTGGCGTAGTTTGTCCCGCCCTGAAGAACCCATGGGTTATCCGTATTGCCATCAAACCGTCGAATGATTCTCAAGCGGTTGACCGCCACCAGCGAAGTATCAGAGTACGATTGGAAGCCTTCGCCGGTAAGCTCCAGATCAAACGTCTGTGAAGGACCAAGGCCGTACTGTGATGCACCCAGCCAATAGAAAGCAGCGGTCGTGTTGATCCAAATGCGCCGACCGTGCGCATCAAGCCCGGCATCAATCCCCTTGCCAGCGTTGGCACTCAACTCCAAATTTCCGCCTGGCGTCGAGTCGACGTGTGTGAACGTGATCGCGCCACCCTGCAGAAGAGGATCAGAGAGGAGGAAAGTGAGCGCAACAGGGCGATAGCGAGCAGCAATCCGAACGTTTTGGAGTGTTCCAAGAGGATACTCCAACCGCCCGACGAAGCCATTGCCGGGAACCTTCGCCACATTTCCGACAACATGGCTGAAGTTGCCCGTGGCCACGGCTCGGGTGAATCCCTGCACCACGGTCGGGAGAATGAGAGTGTTGGTCCCCGTCACAAACAGCCCATTCATGAAGTTGATCTGTGCGGGTGCGACGATGGTCACGTTACCCCCCGCGAGAGTCACCTTCGGCACCGGCGTATTTCCTGTCTTGTTGAGAGTGACATTACCAGCTAGAGTACCAGCATCAGGAACTGTCAATGTCACATTGGTTGCGCCAATGAAGATTAGGTTTGAAGATGCCGCAAATGAACCAGTAGCAGCGACTGTAACATTACTTGAAGCAGTGACATTGCCCGCAGAATGGGCGCCGTTGAGCGTGAATGCAGCATTCGCTGTCACATTTCCAGTCACATTGTTCAGCGTGCTTGCCGCGCTAAGAGTGAGCGTTTTGACTGGAAGAGGTAGGGCGTCAACTGTGATCAACCCAACAGTGATATTCTGCGCAGCACTGAAGGTTGTATTCTGGGCAAGCTCCAATTCAGAGTCATCGTCGATAATCGTCACCGTCCCGGCGACCGTCCTGGCTGTGTTGAGGATAACGAAACTCTCAACGTCTGTTGCGCCAAGGGTCAAATTATTGACGATCACTGGATCGGAATACTCAATGCCGCTATTACCAACGATTCCTATGTATACCAGGTTCACGTTAGGAGCAGTGAATGTACCGAGGGTGGCGTCTGCGTTTGCATTCTTGTTCAACGCGCCATCCTCATAGCGGGTGATCGTCGCACCGGTCGCCATTGAAATGACTGTCGGACTATCCCACGTTAGAACCCCTGTATCTAGGATCAGCTTACGCGTGACTGTCCTGTTTGCAGCGAGAATAAGTGTGTTCGCATCATCAGCCATCTCGACGACAACGTCCCTCGCGAGCGTTGCCGAAGCCGGCCATACTCTTATGGAAACTGTTTGGCCAGTCGGTCCATTGAACGTAAAGTCTGAATTTGCGTTCGTGAACTGCAAAGCGTTGGTCGCGACATCATTAGGAACAACGACTCTGATCAACGGAACGTTGCTTGCGTCACCCATGAACACATAGCCACCGCCAGTGCCACCAACCTGGTTGGTCAACGAACCGCCGAACAGGTACAGGCTCTTGACAATATTCAGGTTAACTGCGTTTTGCAGCGTGAGAGCCTGGTTCAGTCGGAAATTATTGATTGTCATAGCACCGGCAGCAGTCACAGCAGAATGCTGGAAGCCACCAGATGTTGTGCTATTCCAAATCAACCATCCGTCGCCGGCGTACGTGCCACCGTTTCTCGTGAATGTAGCGCCAGCAGCATTTCCGATCTGGAGATTAGCAGTCCCGAAGGTGAACAAGCCGGAATTGTGAACGAAGTTCGTGACCGTCAACGTACTTCCTATAATATCGCCTGCTAAGGTTACATTTCCAGCAATCGTCAAATTGGCAACTGTTGATGAAGCAGGCGTCGTATACGTTAACAAAGTATTTGGTGGAGCATTATTGAGCAGGAGAATTCCGGTAGCACTGCCACCAGGGCCTGCTGTAAATACAGAGCCACTGCCAACGGTAACGCTAGCGCCACCGAGTGTTAATGTCCTTCCGTCATCAATTCGGACATTCGTGCCACCTGTACCGCTTAGTGTGACATTTCCATTGATGACTAGATCAAACCAAGCTGCTGGTAAAGTAACTGTTCCTCCAGAACCAACATTGAAAGTAACATTTGCTTTGATCGTATCGACAGCACCGATAACATTGAGGTTGGTGCCGGTCGTTACGAAGATCAGCGTTCCATTCTGGATCTGGGTACCGTTAGCAGGAGTGCCGTCGGTCGAGAATGCAGTGCCCTTATGAGTTAACGTGAACCCACCAAGGTCTATGATACCGCCGCCCTGCGTGATATCGCCGGACATGACGGCATTACTGCTAAGTTTGAATGTTTCGACTCCTGCTGTCGGAAGTGTAGCGGTGCCAATAAATAGATCACCGAAATGAGGGCCAGCACCAGCAGTGAAGCCCACAGTAAGAGACGAACCTGTATCTCCAGGACCGCTGACATAAATAATATCGCCATCTGCGTTTGTCGGGTCATCATCTCCTCCACCCCACGCACCGTCAGCACCCAGCAGTTGGCTGTAAAGACCCGCGTTACCGGTAACTGAGTTCTTGAGCGAGCTGTTGCCGACTTGCAGAGTCGGTAGAACACCAGTGCCCGAAATCGTGGTACCGTTGGGAGCCGCGAGCACGACTTCCGGCGTGCCGTTGTCTACCAAGTAACCATTGACTTTTGCTGAGTCGCCAACCAGCGTCAGAGTGAAGGTAAACGTATACAACGCCTGATTAGCATCGATTTTCAGAGTACCGTTAACGGTTATGCCCGTACTCATCTTGATGATACCAAACCCAGGCTTTGCACCATTCGTCGTCGAGACCGACAGGTTCCACAGCTTGTCGGTTGCAGCGGGGATCTCATTGCTCGTTATCTTATCACCGCCAAAGTAAGTCACATTGATCTTGCTCGTCGGGTCTGGAAGAACTGCCGAGAATGTTCCTTCTGTTCTGAATATCGTTGAGTAGGGGGCAGGAGCTGTAAAATTCAAATTAGCAGGGTTGACCTCACCCTGAGCCATATAGAAATCCCCCACCATCGTCGCTGGGTTGCTGAAGCCGACACAATTGGCTGTACCCGAGCTATTATCAACGCCAAAGTTTCCAAACGTTGCCCCTATCTCACCTGGTAAGAGATTAACTGGCTGGGCCACGCCAACACCGCCAGACATCATGATGAAGCCGCCATTAATCGTCGCATACCCGGTCGTATTCTGGAAGCCACCACCATTGGCAGTAAGGGTGGTGTTCCTACCGACATATATTCTTGCGTTATCGAGTTGCACAGTCTGCAGAACTGCAGGGTTGCCTGTATTGAATACCAAACCGTTAAGATTGCTAGGAGCCACGTTCAAGATGTACAGGTTGCCAGGAGCGCCGGTCGAACCAGCAGCAGACCTGAAGATGACATACGGAGCCGGGAGCAGGGCCACATTTGCCACATCGACCCAGCCTGGCCATGTCTCATCCAGTGTGCCAAGTGCAATTACCTGAGTAACATTTGGAATCGGTTGAGCAAAGATGAGATGGCTTGGACTACTGGTGAAGGTGACTTTTGTGCTAATGCCGCCAAGTTGGATCGAGGCGTTACTCATCGTCACATTTCTGCCGGCAGTACCAAAATTAACAGTACCGTTGGTCAGGGCCACGACGCCAGTGATACCTACAGCACCATCCCCGTTCCCAAAACTTACCGTGCCCAAACTAACGCTGAAAGCTCCAAGTGAAAATCCACCACCACCAACGGTAGTGTTAGGAAATGAGATTGTTCCGCTCCCGTCAGATGTGATACCAGACAAACCGACCGTGCCCGCTCCTGAGACACTATTGATAACAATATCAGATTGGCCGTGATTGATAATGTTCTTGCCAGTGAAATTCACACCTGAGCCAACCGTTCCGATTGTAATGTTTGACCCTGTGACCAATCGCGTACTGGTGATATCACCACTGAATACGGCGGCACCATTACCCAATTTAACCTGACCACCCTTTACCGTGCCGCTCTGCGTGATCGAAGTTCCACTGATGACTCCGGACATGAGTGAGAAATCAATGTCGGCACCTGCATAGGTGGAACTGTTGGTCATCGCTGTGAAGGTGACCGTTCCCGCACCGCCGGCAGTAGCTAAGATGCTCGCAACAACTGTCGCCGGGGTCGACGAATATGCAAACGTTGAAGAATTGGTCACGCCAGCCAAAACCAAATTAGCAGTCGTGTTGGCAAAGGTAATTAGGCCATTGTTTGTACCCCCACCTATAGGAGAACCTGTAAATGCATAAGTGCCTGTGACATTGCACGTCAATGTGCTCTTGATGGTGACGTGGTTTGGGGTTACCGTGTTCGCGAATGTAATCAGACCGTTACCAGTGTTACCCGTCTGATCACTTGAACCGGAGAAAACAGGAGAGTTTGTTACGCTACCCCAGACCGTGACCGGGGCGTCCGGGAAAGCGACAATAGCTTTGCCTGAGACGACATTCGCAGCTCCGTTGGCAAAAGCAGGAATCGTGGTGTTCAGCAAAACATTTGCGCTGGTGGTAGACGTGCCAACAGTCACCGTGTTAACATTAGCGCCAAACGAGATCGTTCCGGTACCGCTCTGTGTAATTGCGCCGGTGCTGATCGGGTTAGCAGCTAAATTATTCAGCGTAATGTTAGCCGTGCTAGTCGTTGCTGCGGTTACACTGCCAACTGTTGAGGTAGCTGTTTGGCCAATCCATTGGACCAGGCCGCTGCCATTTGAAAGAATGTTGCCACTGTTACCGTTGACATTTGCGGTGAGGGTAGCAGCGCCATTAGCAGTTAGATTGCCAGTGCCGGTGACTGTTGCATTGATGGTCAATGCAGCAGTGCCAGAGGTTCTGTCGGCTATAACGTTGGGCAGTTTGAACGCACCGCCAATACTCGCAGCGCCAGTCATAGCAAAATCGATCGTGCCATTTGTAACGTCACCACCAATGGTATGAGCGTTCGTGCCATTGATGGTTAGTTGGAACGTGTTAAGATTGAACGGCCCGAGTGTGGTCAGAACACCCTTCATCGTGCTGGCATTGTTGAGTTTCAGAGTAATGGCACCTGTTGTATTCGCAGTGTTCAGGTTGTTTGCCGTTGCCGCCGGGGGCCACTCAAGACCTGTTGTGATTGTAACAGCAGCAGCGGTATACAGGTTAGCATACACAACATTTACATCGCCCAAAAAAACAACAGCACCATTGGTAATGGAACCCAATTCCGTCCTATATACCCCCTTGACGGTAACCCAATTGCCGTTGGTCAGTGTTCCCACGTTCAGATTCAACCCGCCGTCGAATTCAAACGGACCCTGGAAAGTAACATCCCCTCTCGCGGCAACATTACCGCCAGCGCCCAAAACGGGGCCAGTTGTATTGTTGATCGTAAATGTGTTAAGGAGGGGCGCCACAGCGGACGCTGTAAAGTATTTCTTGTCGTAATTAGTGTTGCCAGTCCCATCGATATAAATGATATCACCGTTCTTGATTCCGTTCGCGGCGCCTGTTGTTACCACAGAATTTGGCCCAGCAGTTATGCCTGTGATAGCGCCAACCCAACCCTGAACACCAACGTTGAATGCATTTGTGAAAATTGGTGTTGCCACTGTGGAGGTAAACGTATATGTCCCTCTCACCGTGGGAGCAGCTTCGATGTAATTGATGCCCGTCCCAGCCACCGAGATGGTCGATCCACCAGGTGCTGCAATCAAGGCAGAGAACACCGTAGCCTTGGCCTGGTCAGGCGCCGTCCCAGAATTGGCGTCGTTACCACTCGAGTTGTTTACATAGAAGGTTTGTGCAGTCGTGCTGCCAACCAGCGCAGCAAACAAAAGCACAAGAACCATCGTCAGGAGTTTTTTGAAGTTCATTTGTTTCTCCGGCATAATTTGCGATAGATTTGATGTGCGCCGTCGTACAAAGGTTCTGCCGTTCATTTGTTCCTCCAGATGTTAGTGTAGCCGATGATGATAAGTTTGAGGATCGCAGGTGCAGGCCCTACCCCCCGTTGAAGGGGACTAACTCGAATCAAGAACACTCAATAAGCGCTTCACCTCCTGTAAAGTGCGTGATGAGGTAAATTGGTTCACTTCTTAATTCGTGCGCTTATGCTGAGGTTACTACAAGTCATGCTTCGGAAAGAAATCCCACTAAGGGGGGCGAGAATCGTTAGAGCCGTGTCAACAGGTACGGGGTTCCCCGCTTTTGTGCGCTTTTCGTCGGAGCGTGTACGTATGTAGATAAACTCCCCCTGCTCTGAATTTTGCACAAATATATATTTTTCAGCGGTGAATGTCAAGGTTTTTTTTAGATTTTTTCAAAATCCTCCGGATTGTGAAGGAATTACCATGCTCATCAGTTCCGTGGCTGTTGTGGGTGGGTTTCCTTACCCAAAACGGTGTACGATTCCCGCTCTTGGGAACCACCATTGAAAATGAGGGCGCTTCTCGATATATTGCACTCCCGACGAGTAGACTTAAACTTTCCCCCGGGTTTCTTGTCTATTTATATGCAGACCCGCGGGCCGCAAGCTCGAATGCCTGAGAAAACAGACGAAGTACTAATCAAGCGGTTTCAGGAGGGCGACGTCACGGCATTCAACGAGCTGGTCCGGCGCTACCAGGAGAGGGTGTATTGGATTGCCCGGAGGGTGGTGGGCGACCACGCAGACGCTGACGATGTTGCTCAAGAGGTGTTCATCAAAATCTATGACTCACTCAGAGGCTTCAAGAGCGAATCGACTTTCTATACATGGGTTTATCGAGTGACAGTGAACGCCTCATTGAATTTGTTGAGGAGAAACAAGGTCAGAGCTTTTGTGCGGTTTGATGAGATCATCGCTCCACTTTTGTCGGATGAGCCGAGACCAGATGAACATCTCGAATCGAAAGAACAGAAGGCGCGGATCGACGAAGCGATCGCAAGGCTCCCGGATAAGCAGCGGACGGTCTTTGTGTTGCGATACTATGAGAATCTCCCGTATGATGAGATCGCCAAGCTCCTTGGGCGATCAATCGGGGGAATGAAAGCGAACTACTTCCAAGCAGTACAGAAAATCTCGCGGTACCTGAAGGAGTCACAATAGTCACGCATAGGTTTGCCATGCTGAAAGATTGTCGTGAGATAAGGAAGCTTCTTCCTGACTTTCTCTCAAATCGCGCTGATGTCGAAGAGCAGAAAGCAGTGCAAGAACATATCGACACCTGCGTCTCGTGCAGACAGGAAGCTCTCGCATTGAAGGAAACGTTTCAAGCGCTTGAAGGATCCGAAACCTCGATCCCCTCTGTCTCATACTGGACGAACTTCCTTCCACGCCTCCATGAACGACTCGGTGAAATCGGGACGACGAGGCGAGAGTCCGTCCCTTGGGTAAGCAAGTTTCTTGTTCCCGCTGCAGGTCTCGTGGTCGCTGTCTTCCTGATTGCTCGGATTGAAATCGTTCCCGGGTCGAAGGGTTCTCTCTCAGAGGTACGCAAACTCGTGGAGCAGATGGACACTACAGAGTTCCAGCGATTGGCGGAGACCTCCTCGGACCCACTCTTCCCCGAGTCATCGACTCGTCTCGAGGTGTCCCTATCCCGTGATGAAGAAGCTCGCCGAGCCATCAATTCACTCATCGCAACATCGGGTGACGAGGTGATTCAACTGCGAGAGGTGGGCTTGCATGGATTGGTGGAGACAGGCCTTGAAGACCTGACCGATGAAGAGATGGAAGCTGTCATTCAACGTCTCGAAAGTCGCGGGACGCTCTAGAAAAGACGGAAAGGAACGCTTATGATCTACAGGTTCAAGTTTTTGGCAATCTTCCTGCCCCTGCTGCTGGTTCAAGCCGTGTTCACACAACCGTTTCAACGGCAGGGACCCGGCCCGCCAGGAATGCCCGGGGAAAGGATGCGCCGGATTGAGCAGTTCAAGAAGGTCCGGCTCATGGAGGTGCTTCAGTTGGATGATCAAGAATCCGTCCGTTTTTTCAACCGATATGGTAAGTTCGAAGAGGAAGTGAGAGGACTCGAGCGTGAGCGGAACGCGATCATCGACGATCTGGACTCTCTCGTGAAGCAAGACGAAAAACCGGAGGCATATCAGAAGGATTTTGATGATCTTATCGCTCTCGGCCAGAAAGTCGCAGATGCCCGTGCGCGGTTCTATAAGGACGTGCAGGGAGTCCTAACGCCTCAACAGGCAGCAAAGCTAGTAGTTTTTGAGAGGGACTTTGGGCGGGAACTCCGTGAAATGATCCAGGACGTTCAGCGAGAAAGACGCAGAGGGCCCGGTCCTCGTTGAGAGATTTTTTCCTTCACTGAGGCCGGTATCTCGACAGCACAAAGATCGGGGTACCGGCTTTCTCATTTCTTCCTTTTTGACAAACTCAATCGAAGGCCGTATATTGTTCTTGGCGTCGGGGATGTTTGAGCCACCCCTCAGAAGGATTTCGCGGTTCAGGAGGGCGACACAATCAGTCCTTAGCAGTAAGTCATTTCAAACTCCGCGGGAGGAAAGATTGAAGCGAGTCTATTTCGACCACAGCGCAACGACACCGGTAGATCCAAGAGTTCTGGAGGCGATGGGGCGATTCTTCAATGAGGCTTTTGGCAACGCGTCGTCGATACATGCCTTTGGCCGTGAAGCCAGGGTAGCCTTAGAGGAGGCACGGGAGGTAGTGGCAAGGTTCTTGAACGCTGAAGTCGGAGAGATTTACTTCACAAGCGGCGGGACAGAATCGGACAACCATGCTATCAAGGGCGTTGCCCTTGCGTCCCAGGGGAAGGGAAAGGATCATCTCATCACGTCAAAAGCCGAACACCATGCAGTTCTCCACACCTGCAAGTTTCTCGAAAAACTTGGTTTCGAGGTAACCTACGTACCAGTGGATGAGCATGGTCGCGTCGACCCTGAGGACATCCGACGGAGTATCACTGGGCGCACATGCCTGATATCGATCATGCATGCGAACAACGAGGTAGGGACGTTGAACCCGATCGAGGAGATAGCCCGGATCGCAAAAGAGCATGGTGTGATTTTCCATTCTGACACCGTCCAGTCCTTCGGGAAAATCCCAATCGATGTCAAGAAGATCGGTGTAGATCTGCTTGTCATCTCGGGTCACAAGATTTACGGTCCTAAAGGGATTGGTGGACTCTTCATCCGGAAAGGAGTGGCGATCGAGAACCTTCTCCACGGCGGCGGGCAGGAGAGGGGCAGGCGAGCAGGGACGGAGAACGTCCCACTTGTAGCAGGTCTGGCGAAGGCGGTTGAGATTTGCAGCCAGGAGATGAATGAAGAGATGAGGCGGCTCGGTGAGCTGCGTGATCTGCTCAAGAGCAAGCTTCAAGACAGATATGATGGACTTATTATCAACACACATCCCGTTCATAATATCCCGAACATTCTGAGTATCTCGTTCGACAGCCGGAAAGCCGAGCTTGACGGAGAAGTTCTCTTGCTGAGCCTTGACCTAAAGGGTGTGGCTGTCTCGAACGGATCAGCGTGCACGTCTGGAAGCTTCGAGCCATCTCACGTGCTTCTGGCGATGGGACGCGATGCAGGAACCGCAGGCGCAAGTCTGCGATTTTCTCTCGGCCGCGGAAACACAGAGAGTGATATCGGTTTCGCTGCGAATGCCCTCGCTGAGGTTGTCGGCCGGAATAAAAGAGTCGTCGCTTGAGGACCGTTCCCCAATTGAGGATCTGACGATCTCGGAATCGAGCAGTCGAATACCGGCCCTTAACCTCTCCTTTCAGTCCCTTTCATTCTTTCGAACTCTCTCAAGGCTAGGCCATACCTCAGACCCCTTGTACTGACTCTAATCCTCTCGAACCGATGGATTGTCATGAACTCGATAATGATAAGAATCCCAGCAAGGAGAATATCCGCGCGACCGGCAGGAACAATTGGGGAAGATTGAATCTCCTCGAGCGTCTGAACGCTCAAGTGTTCAAAAATCGATTTGATCTTTTTGATGTGAAGATCGTAGCCGTCGACCTTCTCGGGCTCGAATCTTGATAGATCTTGGTCCAGCGCAGCGAGCGTCGTGATCGTCCCTGCAACGCCGACAAGGTGATACATCCCCGGATCGATCTCTCTCAGATTTCCGAGGGTAGCGCGGGCGGAAGCCTTCGCGTGCTGGAGTTCCTGTGAGGTTGGAGGTGTCGAATGAAGGAAGCGTTCAGTCAGCCGCACGCAACCCAGATCGAGACTCTGCCGCCTCTCGACAATCTCGTGGGTTCCTTGTGTGATTTCCGTGCTTCCCCCGCCAATGTCAATCACCACAAAATGCTCGGGGCTGCGAGGGAAGTCTGACAGGGTTCCCAGAAATGTCCAGTGTGCTTCCTGTTCTCCGCTCAAGATTTCTACATCGATCAGGGCCTCCTGCCGAATCCGCGTGATCACTTCGTTTCCATTCCTCGAATCCCGGAGTGCACTGGTTCCACAAGCGATGATCCTCTCCGAGCCCGCTGCCTCCGACGTTTTTCTGTAATCCTTCAGCACGCTCAAGCCTCGATCTATCGATTCAGGACTGATGAAACCTGATTCATCCACACCTCTTCCCAGTCTGGGGAAGGCGATCTCATCCTTGATTGTTTTTATCCGACCATCATCGTCAAAGTCGGCGATCAACATGAGGACAGTATTCGTTCCAATGTCAATCGCCGTTATTCTCATGCTCCGTGTTGCTCAAGTCCGAACGCATGTGCAGGTTGTGCATTGCAGCGACGTTGCCGCGCAGATGGAGAGGTCAAGCATTGGTGATGAGCTTCTCTGGCGAGAGTTGTCACGAGGGGGAGAGAACGACGGTCATAGGCTGCGATCGTAAATCAAATGGGTCAGGAGTGTGCCGACGATTTGGAGGCTGGTGGGGCTGCATTTATCTGGCGTGTCTTCGCTCGTATGCCAGTACCGATTCGATTCGTCGGGATAGTTAAAATCAATCAGGTCGATTGTCTTGATGCCCGCTTCGTTTAGCGGGATGTGGTCGTCATAGGTGTCGCCGGAGGTGGTGTTGACGAACTCCTTCAGTCCATACTTTTCGGCGGTATCCCAGACATACTGGACTACCTCTGGAGCGTACCGAAGAGAATTGGGTTCCTTCTTGATCTCAAGCTGTGCGTCGCCAATCATGTCGAGAAGGATGCCATACTGCGGGTTGAATGTTGGTGCCTTGTGGGCGGCGAAGTACTTTGATCCAAGCGCGAAGTTCGTTAGGTCATTCCTTTGCCCGAGATCCTCGGCATCAAACAGCAAGATATCCACCCCAACGGGCGGCGGGTTCTGTTTCAATATCTTGGCCAGCTGAAGAAGGACCGCGACTCCACTCGCGCCATCGTTTGCGCCAAGGATAGGTTTGTCGCGCTTCTTCGGATCAGGGTCCTGGTCACCCCAGGGTCGGGTATCCCAGTGCGCAGCAAACATGACCCGGTCTGTTGCAGCGAGGTTGAATGAAGCGATGATGTTCGTCAGCCGAATCTCTTCGCCTCGGGAACCAGTGTGCGTGAACTCCTGGCGATTCACTGCATCTGCGAAACGCTCCATCTCACTCACAAGGTACACGAGGCACTCTCTATGGCCAAGGGATCCCGGGTTCCGCGGGCCGAACTCTGTTTGGGCAGTTAAGTAGCTGAATGCCTCCTTCCCTGAAAAATCTGGAGTTGATCCCGTCCGGCTGGCTGGTGGGTTCCGCGCTGGCCTTTGGACATCCTTCGATTGGTCGCTGGAGCAGGCGAATAAACAGCAGAGCACCGGTACGGAAAAGCAGACAAGGAGGCTTCTTGATCGCATAACTCTTATGCTTTTCAGTAACTTAAGGAAACAGGGTGTCAAAATCAACCGTTCTCGCCCGGGATGTTTTTTTTCTGCGAAGGGCAACTTGTTTGATGAAACTGCGTCTAAATTATAGTAGAGTGTATCCTCAACGCGAGGGTGCCTTGCCAAGAGACGAGGTTAAGCTAGTAAGAGATTTCCAGGACGGCGATGATCTGGCGTTCGTCACGCTCTATAACCGCTACAAGCGATTAATCTACATTTATTGCTCGAAGATGCTATTGAATGCTGACACTGCCAAGGACTGTGTTCAAGAAGTGTTTCTGAGAGCGTATGAGCGTCGAGAACAGCTTAATGAACCACAACGATTTAGCTCCTGGCTGTATTCCATCGCCAGAAACCAATGTCTCTCAATCTATCGGAGTTCCAAGCACGCCGCGGCTGAAGAGATTGACTTTGATTTGATTAGCGGTCCATCAGGGGAGACTCCCGACAGGCTCGTGGAGCATCAGGAGTCGATCGATCTGCTGAACAAATCTCTCGCTCGATTAAAGCTCGAGTATCGAGAAGTGCTCCTCCTGCGAGAGTTCCAGAATCTCTCGTACAGGGAGATTGCGGAAGTCTTAGGGGATACTGAGAGTGCTGTGAAGTCAAGGATATTCAAGGCTCGGCAGCGGCTTTTTGAGCTGTTGAGACCAATCTTACGTGAAAGGGGGTAAATCATGAACTGCAATCGCTATAAAGAACAGGTGAGCCTGTTCATGGACAACGAGCTTGGCGCTGGGGAGCAAACTCAGCTCTTCGACCATCTCGCGAACTGTTTGGATTGCCATCTCTTTCTTGACTCTATCATGAAGTTCAAGTCGATGAAACATGAGGAAGAGATTGCGTTCCCGGACGAAATCGATCAGAATCTCTTCGAGGAGATCAAGCATCGAGAGTACGTCTATAGACTTGGCAAACATGGTCTTGAAGTCAGGGCACCGTTCTGGCAGCGCCGGGTTGCTCTTTCTCTTCCGACATTGACGGCGATCACCGCAGCTATCGTTATCCTCGTCTCCACGCTCTTTGTGAACGTCCTGTCGCTTGGAGAGCAGCCAAAGACCCCGCCGACACAAACCACTCAAGATTTGAAGAAATCAAATCGCCAGGATGTGATCGTCTACGGTGTCCCGGGAGTCACCGTGTACAGCTCCACAGGAAAGCCTGTGAAAACCGGTCTCTAGTCATCTTATTCGTCTTCGTCAAGTGGGGAGGCTGTTCAGTAAGATCGGAACAGCCTTTTGGCTTTCTATCCAACGAAACATTGCTCGTTCCTTCCCGTTAAACTCTAGTAGAAAGGCAGCAGACCGGAGGGGTTTTTCATAGGAGGATACCCAATGGAAACGAAGCAGACGACACTTCTGAAGATCCTTGTTTTTCTCCTCGTAGGGGTGATCTTTGTCGCAGCAATGATCGCGTACTCAAACGCACGGTCGGGGCGACAGGGCAGGTTTGTGGAAGAAGGTTGGACGAAGGAAGGCTTCGGGGAGGTCCAGAAGAATATTAACAGAGTCTTTGATGTCAAGCCAGGCGGCGAGCTTACACTCGATACAGACGCAGGCAGTGTCATCGTCGAAGCGTGGGATAAGGATCAAGTATCTGTAGTTGTGGAGTTGAGTGGTGACGAGCAGCAACTCAAGCGGTTCCGGGTTGAGTTCAAGTCAGATGATAGTACCGTCTCGATCGTCGGGAAGCAAAGGGGACGATTCTTTCCATGGCACTGGCAGAGCTCGGACATTGTTTTTCACATCAAGGTCCCATCCAAATTCAGACCAAAGATCAACACTTCGGGCGGAGATGTGAGCATCACAGGCGTTGAAGGCAAGGTTCGCGGTGAGACGTCGGGTGGCACATTGAAACTATTCTCCATCGTCGGTGACGTTTATGGTGAGACATCAGGCGGAGATGTAGTCATCAGAAACATAAAGGGAGATGTGCAGGGGTACACCTCGGGTGGTGACATTAAGGTGGACAGCGTCCTTGGCGGCGTGAAAGTCACAACCTCTGGTGGGGAAGTGGTGCTCCTCCGAGTCAATGGAAGAATCTATGGTGAGACATCTGGCGGGAACATCGAGGCTCGGCTCTTGGGCGAAAACAGGGGAGTCCATCTGGAGACGTCTGGGGGGAATGTCTCCGTCTATCTCCGGAAGGATATCGCTGCAAACCTGCAGGCATCGACGAGCGGCGGATCTGTGAAGTGTGATCTTCCGGTTATGGTTTTAGGGAAAATAAGCGAGGACGAGCTTAACGGAAAACTCAATGGAGGCGGGAACCTCATCGAACTCTCGACCTCAGGGGGAAACATCAACATTCGCCCTCTTGACTGACGGGGACTAAAGGCCGCTCGTTTCAGTTGACTGGAACTTCGCCAGCAGCTCGACGATCTTGTCTTGTGCATCACGATACAGTCTTGGTGATCCAATGAAGTCTTGCATAAGGATCGAGAACACGATAACATTGCCGTCCTGCGCTTGCACGTAGCCTGAGAGTGAACTCACTCCGCTCTCTGTTCCAGTTTTTGCTCTGACCCTCCCTTCTGCCGAAGTCCCTTTCATCCGCTTCTCGAGCGTTCCGTCTAATCCAGCAACTGGAAGAGAACGATAAAAAAGATCGAACAGATCTTTATCGCTATACATTGCTGAGAGAAGGTCAACGATCGTCTCTGCGTTCACGAGGTTGTAGTGAGAGACACCCGATCCGTCCGCCATCAGGTATGAGCTTGTGTCAATTCCAACCGATGAGAGGTATTCATTAACAATGGAAATCCCATTCTTTGAAGTCCCCGGTGGTCCATATTTCTCCGCTGCGATCACTTTCAATGTGTTTTCTGCCGATAGGTTGTCACTTACTTTGTTCAGGTTTATCACTACGGAATCGATGGGCCACTCATGGAGAACAAGCGGCTCCAATCCATCTCCGACACTGCCCAATCGCGCGGTGCCCTCCACGACAATCCCTTCTCGTTCAAGTTCTTCCTGGAAAAGCTTCACGGCATAGAGTTCCGGTTTCCACACGCTCAAAACAAACTCGCGGTCCGGTGAATTTCGAGGCAGGATTCCTTTCACGACAACGGTGTTCAGCCGTTCCTTGAATCTCCTGGTCACTTCAATCGTGCTGATGATGGTGTCAGGGCCTGTAAGAGCGTCGTTCTTGAGTTCGACGTACTTCGTTTCGGGATCGAGACGTACTTGGACCGGATCTCCGATCTTCTCCCCGGGTTTCACAAGAACCTTCACACAATTTTTGTTTATGCTCAACGGCGTGATGAATGCCTCATAGGAGGATGGTTCGTCGTCCCACATCCATCCTTTTCCCCAAAACAGATCATCAAAAAATGAGACGTCGCCCACTACGTCTCCACGGATTCTCCTCACTCCTCTCAGTTTCAATTGTGCAGCCATCCATGCGAGATCTTTTTCGCTGAGATCCGGATTCCCGAACCCTTTGATATAGAGGTTGCCAGGGGGACCCCCGTTTTGCATGGCGCTGTCGGAATAAACTACGGTCTTGAATTTGTACTCCTTCCCTAGCACGTGGAGAGCCGTCGCCGTTGTCAGGAGCTTCAAGTTCGAGGCAGGATGGAACAGAGCCTTGCTGTCGCGTTCGTAGAGAACTCGTCCGTCGCTCAGCGAAACGATTTTGATACCTGCGCGTGCTGGAATGAAGATAGAGTCGGCAAGGATGTCGTCAACGGACCGCCTGAGGATGAGGAGTGCAGCCTCATCGTTCTGAGAGCGATAGAGTGGGGAGCAAGAACCGAAGAGAAGGAGGAAAACGGTTGCGAGGCTGAAGGGGGACGGTTTCGCTCGTCGCATCCGAAGGGAAGACCTAATTGCCTGAGAACTGATCCCGACTAAACTTGGCGAGAGTCACACCGATTCTATCCTGCAGAGATTTGTAGCGCTTCCGGCCGGATGAAAAATCCTGGGAAGTAATGGAGAATACCAAAAGCTCCTCATCTGCGGACTTGACGTACCCCGCCAGGGACGTCACTCCATTGAGTGTGCCGGTCTTCGCGCGGAGATTTCCGGCAGCATCCGTTCCGCTCATCCGGTACTGCAGCGTCCCGTCCACTCCAGCTGAGGGGAGGGTGCTGTAGAATGCGTAGAAGAGGTCGCGTCGTGTGTACATGTAGCGGAGTAATTCAACAAAGGCGTCTGCACTCACTGCATTCTGGTGTGATCTGCCTGAACCATCATAGATGCGGTGCGAAGCTCGGGAGACTCCGATATCATCGAGGAAATCATTGATCGCCTTGATTCCTTTTGAAGCTGTCCCAGGAGGATGGCCATTCTCGGCTCCGAGCGTCCTCAGCACCATCTCTGCCGCAAAGTTATCGCTCTCTTTGTTCATTGCTGTCAGCACTGCTACAACCGGATCGTTGTTCTCGGCAAGCTGCCGGTTGCCTCTCGGGGCATCTCCGACCCGTGCGTTGCCGTCAACGCTGACACCTTCCTCTTGGAGGTACTTACGGAACAGCGCAGCTGCGTACCACGCGGGACACCGAACAGGAATGTTGTAAACTCGAGATCTCGAACCGATTGCCATGCGGCCATCAATAATAATTGTACAGTCGGTGTCGGTCCACACCGCTTTTACACTCGGTCTATATCGGACTCTTGCATTCACGCTGGTGGTTCGGTTGACGACTTTGAAGAACGAGCCTCCGCCTGGAAATCCAACTGTCACTTTCCCGCCTTTCTTTCTCGCTGGGGACAAAGTCACCGTCATCAGGTTCATGTCGACGGTCAGTGACGAAAGATGCGGAAGCCGGATCGATGAATAGTCCTTGCCATTCTCATTGATGCATGCGGAAGCGTGATCGAAGAAAGATTCGTCCCCTACAACGTCTCCTTTCACCTCACGGAGTCCTCTCTTGCTGAGATAGGCGGCAAGGTTCTTGAGGTCACCCGAAGTGAGATATGGATCGCCGAATCCCTCCAGGAAAACATTTCCGTCGATGATCGCCATGCCGCCCGTAGTATCGTCAGTCGACACAAGAGTTCGGAAGCTGTAGCCTCGGCCGAGCGTCACTAAGGCCGTCGCCGAAGTGAAGAGCTTCATCGTGGAGGCTGGAGTCAGGAGGGTGCTGGCATTTCGCTCGTACAAAACTTCGCCCGTTGCTGCGCTGGCGACCTTCACAGCAGTCGATGCACGTGCAGAGATTCTCCTCGTGAAGAGCCGGTCGATGAGTTGCTGGAGGACGTAGACAGCATTCCGTTCAGCAGCATGAAGTAGGAGCGGCGTGGAGAAAGAAAGAAGAGATGCGCAGATCAGACTGCGGAGTAGTAGCCGAGACCTCATTTCCCCCCTGGAGATGCTGGGCATTCGGTTGATTTGATGCCACGCATTGGCTATATTAAAGAAAATCCGAAATCAAAAGCAATCCATTTTTCACAAAATTGTATACCTTGTCTGGTCCTACAAAAATCTCGTTTCCGAAGCGGTTTGTCGCTTTTCTCTTTGGCTTTGTCCTTCTTACATCTTGTTCCACTGCATTTTCCGACTACAGCATTTCTTTTGAGGAATTCAAGAAGAAGTTAGAGGGTGTTTTCACAGAAGAACAATTCAAGGACCTCCGAACTCACTTGCCCGAACAATTTGAGATCTGGGGGTACGATGTCGGCGATTTCTCGGGCGATGATGAATTCGATCTCGCGCTGTCTGTGAAGCCGAAGGATCTAGCGGGAAAGAAAGTTCAAGTCTTTTTCTTTATTAACGACGGAACTGACTTCATTGAAGCGTCGACGCTCGAGGTGGGGTACTTTGAGATCCCGATCGAAGTTGGCTTCACGATCGAGCACGGCGTTTGCTACATGACGAGTAAAGAGAAAGACCACCACTGGTTCATCACGGGGTACACGTTTCATAACGGGAGTTTTGTCCTTGTCGATCGTTTCGAAGTTGGTCGGCAATTGATCGGGGCTGACAACACGGCGGAGATAGGGCACGAGATCTACGACAATTACCAGACCCTCGCCTCCAGAGAGGATTTCTTCAACGTGTCGAACGGCAAGTTATTCCTCGGTGCACATTACTACACATTCCCGGTGTATCGAACAACGCGCAAGCCGCTCCCGGATTTTGTGACTTGTCTGCAGGACACTTCAGGAAAGTACTTTGTCTCTGGCAAAGAGAATTGGGGCGGGCCGACGGATCTCAGTTTTTCCACGAAGCTCGCATATGATGACTCCTCTATCGACTGCATGATCAACGTGATTGATGACTCGCTCGTGGTCGGCGGCCCCGACGTGACCGATGGTGATTGTGTTTCCCTTTGGTTAGACCTTAAGGCTAGTCGAATAAACCACTCCTCAGGTTCGGCTCCGAACTTCCGTCTCCAGCCTGACAGCAATGTCATGCTCATGTCAATCTCGCCCGGGGATTTCAAAACGAAGCGGCCGCGTCTCGATCTCGTTCTCCGCAAAGATCCCACCGACCTCCAACAGCACGCGATCAAATCGATCAGTGTTTTGTCCACAAAGAGAGTGGACGGGTATTCTCTGCGTGTGCATATTCCATTCTCCCTTTTTGACGATATGAAGCCACCTGCGGTTCTCGGTTTCACCGTCGATGTGAACGATGTGGACGGGAACGCCGGCGATGCTACAAAGGCTCGTCTGGCGACCTCGCAGCTCCGCGAATGGGATCCATCGACGTTTGGCGTTCTCCGCTTCATCCCTGGGCGCGAATCGTACGGCGAGGTGAGGAACCTCTCCGTTGAAAGACTGTTGAAGCGCATTCAAGATGTTGGGATCTAAGGTTGCTTCGAGTTCTGCCTCCTTTCCTCCTTGACTAAGTTTCCACTTGTGGGTATATTGAAAGAAATTGAGGGATAGATACTGGAAATGCTCGGTCTCCTGAGGAAAATACTACCCAGCAAACACGAGAAGGACGTCAAGGCCCTCTTCCCTATCGTTGTTGAAATCAACCGCTTTTGGGAAGAGTACAAGTCTCTCACTGACGAGCAGCTCCGTGGGAAGACTGATGAGTTCAAGGCGAGGATCAAAGAAGCCACACATGAGATCGAGGGGCGAATCAATGAGTTGAAGGAGCGCCTGAAGGTCGATCTTCCCACCGAAGAGCGAGAACAAATCCATAACGAGATCGAGGGACTCGAGGAAGATCTGTACGAAACGGAACAGGACTGCCTCGAGGAGATTCTTCCCGAAGCTTTTGCTGTGGTCAAGGAGGCGTGCAGGCGCCTACTCGGGACATCGTGGGAGGTGACCGAGCGCAAGGTCGTGTGGGACATGGTGCCGTTCGATGTTCAACTGATGGGAGCCATTGTCCTCCATCGTGGCCGAATCACCGAAATGGCGACTGGTGAAGGAAAGACTCTCGTCGCCGTCATGCCGATTTATCTCAACGCACTTACTGGCCACGGTGTGCATCTTGTCACCGTAAACGATTACCTCGCGCTGCGTGACAGCCAGTGGATGGGGAAGGTTTATGAGTTTCTTGGTCTGACGGTCGGTTGCATTCAGACGATGATGGACGCTCAGCAGAGGAGAGTCCAGTACAATTCTGATATCACCTACGGGACGAACAACGAGTTTGGCTTTGACTATCTCCGCGACAACATGGTGATCACTGCAGAGGAGATGGTCCAGCGCCCGCATCACTACGCCATCGTTGATGAAGTGGACTCCGTCTTGATCGATGAGGCGAGAACGCCGTTGATCATCAGTGGGCCGGTGCAGAGTGAAGACCAGAAATTTGCTGAAATGAACCCGCGCGTCGAGCGCACCGTCAATGCGCAGCGAAATCTCGTTGCGAAGATCGTTGCAGAAGCGGAGGCACTCCTGACCGCCGGGAAAAAGTACGAGGCTGGCGTCCAGTTGCTGCGGGCTCACCGGGGATTGCCGAAGAACGGAAGGCTGTTGAAACTCTTCTCGGAACCCGCCAACAAGAAGTTAATGCAGGAAGCGGAGCTCGATTTCCTCCGCGACCAGTCGCGCCGCATGCATGAGATTGACGACGAACTGTACTTCAGCATCGATGAGCGAAACCACAGTATCGACCTCTCCGACAAAGGACGCGATTTCCTCGCAACGTCTCAGGCCGACAAAGACATGTTCCTCATGCCCGATATCGGGACAGAGATGAGCATCCTTGAGAACGACTCGACTCTCACATTGGATCAGAAGGAAGCGAAGAAAGACGAACTCCACGCTCTCTATGCTGAGCGGAGTGATCGTATCCACACTGTTCAGCAGCTTCTTCGAGCGTACGCGCTCTACGAGAAGGATGATGAGTACGTCGTGACAGAAGATGGCAAGGTAATGATCGTCGATGAGTTTACTGGCCGGCTGCTTCCGGGGCGACGATACTCCGATGGATTGCATCAGGCAATCGAGGCGAAGGAAGGGGTGAAGGTCGAGCGCGATACGCAAACGCTTGCAACGATCACCCTCCAGAACTATTTCCGTCTCTACAAAAAGCTTGCAGGAATGACTGGTACGGCCGAGACAGAAGCGGCTGAGTTTATCGATATCTACAAACTCGACGTTGTCGTTGTCCCGACAAATAAGCCCATGGTCCGTACGGACTATGAGGACGTCGTCTACAAGACAAAGAGGGAGAAGTACAACGCCCTCATCGACGAAATTGAAGAGTTGCGAAAGATTAATCGGCCTGTCCTTGTTGGCACCACAAGCGTTGAGGTCTCCGAAACCATCAGCCGGATGTTGAAGCGGAAGGGTGTTCCGCACAATGTGTTGAACGCGAAACAGCATCAAAGGGAAGCGGAGATTGTTGCGCATGCCGGGCTGCCGGGTGCAGTGACAATCGCAACAAACATGGCCGGTCGTGGAACGGACATTAAGCTCGGCCCCGGCATCGCTGAGATCGGCGGCCTGCATATTGTTGGAACCGAGAGACATGAGGCACGGCGTATCGATAGGCAGCTGCGCGGTCGATCAGGCCGTCAGGGTGACCCGGGGTCTTCCCGGTTCTATCTTTCTCTCGAAGACGATCTCATGCGGCTCTTTGGAAGTGATCGTATCGCACGCATCATGGAGCGCATGGGGTTGAAGGAGGGTGAGGTAATTCAGCACCGGATGATCACCAAATCAGTTGAGCGAGCACAGAAGAAAGTCGAGGAGAACAACTTCGCGATCCGCAAGCGCTTGCTTGAATACGACAATGTGATGAACCAGCAGCGCGAGGTCATCTATTCACTCCGACGACACGCGTTGTTGGGTGAGCGCCTGAAGGATGACATCTTCGAAATGCTGAGTGGCTACGTCTCCGGAACCGTCGAGAAGTACTACGATGCAGGCGAAATCGAGCCGTTGAAAGAAGAGATCCGACGTCACCTCCTTGTTGAAGTCGATCTCTCTCCTGAGAAGTTCCAGTCCCTCGGCAAAGAGGGGGTCGTCGAGGAGCTGGAGAAGGCAGCGATGGAGTTCCATCGGCGTAAGGAGGAGCGAATCGGGAGCGACTTGATGGCTACACTCGAGCGCATGGCGATGCTTCAAGTCATTGATGAACGCTGGAAAGAACACCTGCGCGAGATGGATGACCTTAAGGAAGGCATCAACCTTCGGGCATACGGCCAGAAAGATCCGCTCCTCGAGTACAAGGGCGAAGCGTTCCGGATGTTCACCGAAATGCTCGACATGATCAACAGTGAAGTCGTTGGCATCGTCTTCAAAGTGTTTCCTGCTGCACCTGAGCAGATCCCTGTTCGGCGGCCAGTCCGAGCACCTCGTCCGCAAGAGCTCACGCTCACTCATCGTGAGTCACTCGGGATGGGATTCCAGGCAAACCGAGAGCCGGTTGCATCGACAAGCTCTCCCGCGGAAGCGAAGGCCGGAAAACCGCAGCCCGTCCGTGTCGCTGAAAAAGTCGGTCGGAATGAACCGTGTCCATGCGGGAGCGGGAAGAAGTACAAGAATTGTCATGGCAGATAGGATGGAGGATTTGGGACTTGGGGAGCGAGATGGGGAATTGGAGGCCCTTGATTGTCGATTTGCGATTTTCAATTGACAATTGCAGATCAAAAATTGAAAATTGGACGGACGAGGATGTCTACAGTAACCAAAATTGTTGTTCTGCTGGCCCTGGCCATCATAAGTGCGAAGTGCAGTGGAGAAAAAGAGGCAACCAAAGGAACGATTCAGGGGACAATCTACGTTATCGGGAACGAACCTTTCACATCTCTTGCCGTGGAGGTCTCAGAAGGAAGAATGTATCGACTTTCGACTTCGACAGAGACTCGGCATAGGTTGCTCGCGCTCCAGGGGAGGAAGGTCATAGTGGAATACTCAAAGATCGACACGACGGCAGAAGGAATCACACTTTCAGTAGACAAGTTCAAGGAGATCACGCCATAGTGGAAGTCAAGACCTTGTCAAAGACACTCCGGGGAAACTCATGAAAAGCATTCTGATTGCGGCAGTCTCATTCATTCTTTGTGCCGACTTTTGCTATGCGCAGAAGGTGAACAGTTATCAGGTGAAGGAAGTCGACCAGCCATTAACCGATCCTCGTGCAATTCCGGGGTGCCGTGTGCTGTGGAAGGAGGAGCAGGCGCTCCAGAAGTATGTGCAGCAACATCCGGAGGTTCTGGCGGCAGCCAAGACTGCCCAACCGACTGCCTGGAACTTTCACGTGAATGATACGAAAACATGGTGGGCCACCAACCTAGCGACGAACGCCGAATATTCGGTCCCTTCGACATGCCGAAAAGTCGGCGTCCATGCATATTACTTCGTTGCAGATTCTCTCTGGAACACGAAGGTAACGCAAACTCAGGTCGATTCGATTGCAGCTGCTTTCGACTTTCGGACGCCCGCCTCGCCGACCAAGGGGATCTACCAGACAGATGTCGAGACTTTCGGCAGTCCACCGAATGTGGATCAGGATTCATTGATTATTATTCTTATCCTCGACATCCAGGATGGTCTCACGGGAACCGGGAGTTTCATTGCGGGCTACTTTTTTAGCATCAATGAGTACCCCGATGGCAGCCCGGCCATTGGGAGCCACAGGAGTAACCATGCCGAAATCTACTACGTCGATGGCGTCCAGGACAACCTCTCCACACCAACTGGACTTGCGACCGCGATTGAGACGACCGGCCACGAATTTCAGCACATGATTCACTGGAACTACGATCCAAATGAGATTACCTTCATCAACGAAGGTTGTTCGATGGTTGCGGAAGTCGTGTGTGGCTTTCCGGTTTCCTTCCAGAGTTCTTATGTCTCGAATACAAACGTGTACCTCTTGCACTGGGATAACGGCAACGCGATTCCCGACTATGCTCGTGCTCAGCGGTGGTTGCTTTATCTCTGGAATCAATTCCCTAATGGTTATCTCAAATTACTTGTGCAAAATACTGGCACGGGGATCACGGGTATTGACGGTGCCCTTGCCCAGTACGGCACGCCACGTAGGTTCGCTGACGTCTTCAAGGATTGGCTTGTGGCAAATGTCCTCGATGATGCATCAGTAAATTCTCAGTATGCCTACACGTACAGTGGCACGCTGGCGAAACCCGTCGGGACAAAGTATCTAAATCCGAACACGGGCATGGTCGCAGGCTCTGTCACCCATCTTGGCGCCGACTACATCACGTTCACGAGTGGAAGTAACCTCTCGATCACATTTACCTCCGGCAGTTCGGCGGTTCAAGTAAAGGCCATCGAGATTGGCCCTGCCGGGAAGAAGGTGAGCGATGTCCTGCCCAACCAGTCGTTCTCGGAGCAGGCCTTCGGAACAGGTTACACCAACGTCATGTTCCTTGTCCTCAACTCTTCTCAAACGACCGATGCGTCATACTCATATCAGGCGACAGGGACATCTATAACAACCGTAGAACTGAAGTATGATTATACGGAGCCAACCAGCTATCTGGGGAACGCAGCAGGTGACACTGTCAGCGTATGGTTCGATGCAGTTCCGGGCGCGAAGCTGGATTCCATCCGAGTGGCGTTGAGGCGTGCGGGTTCGATGATCGGAGGTGTCTGGAGGTACACGGGCAGCTTGCGGCCCTCGCCGCTCGGGGCACCGCTCGCTGTAGGACTAACGGCGACCGTAACAGCGACTCCGACTGTTCCGTATCCGGTGCCTTGGCCGAATTGGGCGACGATCGATCTGCGAGGTTACAACCTCCTGACTGACCACCCTTTTGCAGTCGCGTTCCGATGTGAGGGGGTATATTCAAGTTCTCCCCGCGTGATGGTGACCCAAGTGCCCACGCCATCCACGATTACCAGCTATACCTATTCGACAACGGCCACGGGTGGTCCCAACTGGTACTATTACACTTCAAACGCGGCAAGCGACAGTGTCCACATCTACCTGATCCGCGCATACGTTAGCTTCCCTGCAACGGACGTCCAGGGGGGCATCGAGCTTCAGCCGGCATCCTTCAGCCTCAGACAAAACTATCCCAATCCCTTCAACCCATCGACCTGGATTGAGTATCAGCTTCCTTCGACGCAGCCGGTGTTGGTTGCAGTTTACGATCTCTTGGGGAGACGCGTGAGGACAATTGTTGATGACTTCCAACATCGGGGTTCCTACCGAATTCAGTGGGATGGCAAAGACGATGCAGGCAGGCAAGTTGCAAGTGGAGTTTACCTCTATCAGCTCAGGACGGCGAGCTTCGTCCAGACGAACAAGATGGTTCTCCTGAAGTGACGAGACCATGCGAGGCTAGACGGTCGATAGACTAATGATCGAATAGGCACCCGTCGGTTGCACGTTCAGGCGGTTTTTGGTACATTATCCCGTGTTGATCTCGAATCGGCACGGGATTTCTTATGACCGAGGAAAAGAAAAATTCAAGTGACAAATTTCGTGCAGGGTACGTGGCGATTGTTGGCGAGCCGAACGTGGGGAAATCCACGTTGATGAATGCGCTGCTCGAGGAGAAGATTTCTATCGTCACGGTCAAGCCACAAACCACTCGACGCAGGATACTTGGAATCCTTAACGGCAATCGCTATCAAGCGATCTTTCTCGATACTCCTGGAATTCTAAAGCCAAAGTATCTTCTGCAGAAGGCGATGCTGGAGACTGTCTTCTCGGCAATTGATGACGCCGACCTTGTCTTCTTGATGATCGAGGCTGCACACCCGGATGTCGAGCCAGGAGAGAATGGTGAGCAAGTCTTGAGTAGTTTGAAACGAGCTGGCAAGCCCCTGTTTCTTCTAATCAACAAGATCGATCTGGTGCCAAAACCGGAGCTACTTCCGATCATCGATCGGTATTCGAAATTGTCAGTCTTCAAAGAGATCATCCCAATCTCAGCTCTGAACGACGAGAACCTCGATGACTTGAAAGCAACCTTGGTCCACTATCTTCCAGTCGGAGAACCATACTTTCCACAGGATGCACTTACCGATCAGCCCGAACGATTCTTTGTCGCCGAGTTAATCCGAGAAAAGGTGTTCGAGAAATACAGAGATGAGATTCCGTATTCAACTGAGGTGGAAGTCGTGGAATTCAAAGAGCGTGAAGGTAGGAAGGATTTCATTGGTGCTGAGATCACGGTCGAGCGCAATTCACAAAAAGGAATCCTCATCGGCAAGGGGGGCGCAGCACTGAAGGAGGTCGGGGAGCTTGCTCGGAAAGAGATCGAAAAGTTTCTGGGAAGACCGGTGTTCCTGGAGATGCGTGTGAAAGTGAGGCAAGACTGGCGCAGGGATGAGCGGTGGCTGAAGAGGCTGGGGTATGGTGGTAGATAGTTATTAGTTCATGGTTAAAGGTTGACGGTCAAAATAGAGAGCGAAAAACCAATCCCAGAAACGGCGAATGATCTCGTGCGGGTGGTAATCTCAATGAATAGATCGATTGATTCCCTCATGAGGAAGCTTCACTGGCGGGCGAACCAATTAACCATTAACGACTAACCATCAACGATTCTGTGGCAGATATACTTTCATTCCACGCGCTCCACTACAACCCGGCGAAAGTCTCCCTGAACGAGGTTCTTTCGCCGCCCTACGATGTGATCTCAGCGTCAGAACAGGCCGGGCTCTATGTCCGTGATTCTCGGAACGTGGTTCGACTCGAATACTCCAACGAAGTCGATCCTTACAGCCATGCAGAGAAAACCTTGCGGGGATGGCTCAGTACGGGAATCGTGGCGCGCGATGTCCAATCCTCCATCTATCTTTTGAGCCAAAGGTTCAAAGACAGAAGCGGGAGAGTTATCAGGAGGAATGGTTTCGTGGCCCTCTGCAGACTGGAGGAGCCGGGGAATAAAACAATTCTTCCCCACGAGAAGACTTTTCCCAAGCCGAAGGAAGATCGCCTGAAATTGCTTTCTCAGACGAAGGCGATGTTCAGTCCGATCTTCTCTATATACATTGATTCGTCAAAGTGGATCGAGAATCTCCACCTCAAGATTTCTTCGGATCCCCCATTTCTCTCCGGCGAACTCGAAGGTGTCTCACACGACGCCTGGAGGCTGACTGATGCACGAGCGATAGCGGATCTCCGGGAAGTGCTTAGAGGCAGTCAGGTTTTCATCGCAGACGGCCACCATCGATATGAGACTGCCCTGGAGTACCAAGGAATCCGACGCAGGGAGAACCCGGGCCACACCGGATCGGAAGGATACAACTATACCATGATGTGTTTCTCCAATGTGGAAGAGGAGGGACTCGAGATCTTTCCAATTCATCGAGTGATTCGGGGTCTGAAAGGATTCGACGGTCAAGAATTCCTCCATGCGCTTGCCCCAAGATTCGACGTTCAACCATTCGACACAAGTGAGCGATTAGTCCGAGCACTTCGCGAGCGAGGGCGTTATAACTTTGGAGTCGCAATATCAGGCGATCGAAGATTCTATCTTGCTAGCCTTAGGAATGTGCGCGAAGTCGACGCACTGGTCCCTCCAAACAATCCAAGAGAGCTGAAGCAGCTTGATGTTGTGCTGCTGCATGAGTACATTTTATCGCATCTCCTCAAGGTCAATGATCAACTGGGAACAGAGAAACCACGAGTCGAATTCATGACAACCGAATTGCACGCCATTGAGCTTGCACAAAGCGGGGAAGCTCAACTGGCATTTCTCCTCAATCCGACTCCGATCGAGCAAGTGCAAGCGGTGGCTCGTGCTGGTCTCACCATGCCGCAGAAGTCAACATATTTCTATCCTAAGCTACCAGCCGGCTTGGTGATGTATGACCTTGAGCGATTTTAGGAAGCGGAATGAGAAACACTCGACACGATGGAATTGTTGGTGTAAGGAAAGGGAGTGCTTGGCCATGACTAGATTTTTCATCGCTAGCGCCTCATTAATCCTTCTGATCTTCGCTGCTAATCTCCATGCCCAGGAGATTCAAAGCGACGACTTCAAACTCTCTGAATCAAGGGGTTCTTCCTGGCAGGGCATGGCCAAAGAGAGCAGTCGGCTTGCCTCTAAGCGAACCAGCCAAAGCTCTGGAGTAATCCTTCGGTATCAACTGGACCTTAACTTCACCGATGGTCTAACGAACAACTCCCATTTCTACTCAGGTCGGGAGCGCATCACGTGGAGGCCGAACGGTGACAGCTTGGTGATCCTCGATGCCATCGATCTGCGGGTTGATTCAGTCCTGAATGAGAGCCAGCGGCTTCTCTATGATACTCAAAGCTCGAATGGGGAACTCAAGATCGTGCTTCCCCCTCCAATGAGGACCCACGATAGCCTTCTCGTTGACATTTGGTATGCACACACGAGTCCGAATGAGATCGGGTATTACTACTATGACAAGAATCCAGCTGGAGGGACTCTTGAGCGACTCGGCTACACAATGACCGAACCCGATGATTCGCCGTACTGGTTTCCTTGTCTCAACGATCCTTCTGTGAAAGTGCCGTGCAGGATCAATGTAACAGTCCCACGAGGATATCTGGCTGCGTCGAACGGTGTGCTCAAGCAGACAATTGATAACGGGGACGGCACGTTGAGTTTTCAATGGGAAGAGCGGCATCCAATCGCGATGTACTTGATGGCTGTGACCATCTCGAAATATTCCACATTCTCTCACTTCTACCATCGTGTCTCGAATCCATCCGAGAGTGTCGAGATCAAGTACTACATCTGGCAAGCAGACTCGGCTGGTGAGACCTACAATGCTGTGGCCGCTTTCAAGAATGTGGTTGACATGGTGACTTTCTATTCCACGATCTTCGGCGAGTATCCATTTGACAA
Organism: Bacteroidota bacterium; assembly: GCA_049589195.1. Classification (GTDB taxonomy): domain Bacteria; phylum Bacteroidota; class Ignavibacteria; order UBA10030; family JAHEZR01; genus JBAWAH01. The sequence goes on from JBAWAH010000042.1 coordinate 94,145, forward strand.
GTATGGAATGGCTGCAGTGTATCCTTTCAATGCCGGTGGGATGGAGCACCAGACCATCACAACGATCCATCGCAGCTGGCTGGCGGACGGCGGCTCGCAAAACGGCATTGCGCATGAGCTGGCCCACCAGTGGTGGGGTGACATGGTGACTTGTGGCACGTGGGCAGACATCTGGTTGAATGAAGGGTTTGCGACATACTGCGCTGCTCTCTGGGAGGACCATTTCCCCGGCATGCGAAAGCTCAAGGATCTCATGGCCAGTATCCAGCACTTCACTGACGGATCCTGGCAGAACGCAATCTACAATCCGCCTGGGTATCTGTTCGGAGATGTGGAATACAGCAAAGGCGCATGGGTGTTGCACATGTTGCGGTATGTTCTTGGCGATTCGACGTTTTTCAATGTCTTCAAGACGTATCGGCAGAGGTTTGAATATAAGAGTGCGACGACTGACGACTTTGCCACAGTGACGAGTTCCGTTGCTGGTAGGGACATGAGCTGGTTCTTCAATCAGTGGGTTTATCGAAAAGGCTGGCCGATTTACGCGTATCAGTGGAACTCCTCACAGGAATCTGGTGGAGCGTACAACCTTACAGTCGGTATTCAACAGCAACAAACCGATTCCGTCTTCCAGATGCCCATACAGCTTGTTGCAGTAGGTGCTGGCAGAGACACCACGCTAACCGCCAATGACTCACTGAGAAAGCAGAGCTTCAGTTTCGTTATCCCATTCCGCCCAGACAGCGTCTTCTTTGACCGTGATGGATGGATTCTCAAGAGGATGGCTCAATTCGCTACTAACGTGGGAACCGGAGACGAACTTCCCACTTCCTTTTTCCTCTATCAAAACTATCCGAATCCCTTCAACCCAACTACAATCATTAGCTACTATCTGCCGCTGGATGGCACAGTGGCGCTGAAGATCTATGATCCGCTCGGACGGGAAGTGAGAACACTGGTGAATAGGCAAGAGCTTGCGGGCTACCATGAGACGAAGTTCGACGGCAAGGGATTGACAAGTGGAGTCTATTTCTATAGAGTGATGGTGACACCGTCTACAGCGACAGCGGGAGTCTTTGTCGACACGAAAAAGATGCTCCTTCTAAAATAGTATCCCTTGATACGAAGCATCGGAAAGGGCCAGGGTGTTCAAAAGAATAGCTCATGTTGGAATTGCAGTTAAGAGTCTGAAGGAGGCATCGCAGCGGTTTCGTGATCTTCTCGATGCGAAAGAATCGCCCAGCCAGTCGGTCTCTTCTGAGAACGTAAATGTGGCGATGTTTGACATCGGCGGGACGAAAGTTGAGCTCATAGAATCGAACGATGCGTCGTCGACGATTGTAAAGTTCATCGAGAAAAGGGGAGAAGGAATCCATCACATCTCATTCGAAGTCGACGATCTTGAAAAGGAATTGGCGCGACTACGGGGGAAGGGATTCCAGGTCCTTGAGGGGTATCCGAGACTTGGGGCCGACGGTTTTCAAGTTGCATTCCTTCATCCGAAGACAACAAATGGAGTTCTCATTGAGTTGAGTCAGAAGGCGCGCTGAGTGAAGACTGATGGGAACAAAAAGGACAACCGTTGCTGTTGGCGAGCTGGCTCAAGAAGCCTCCGATAGTGAAGAGATATCGCTCACAGAGAAGCTCGAGAATCTGCCTGCGAAGCCGGGCGTGTATCAATTCAAGAGTAGGGACGGAAAAGTCCTGTATATCGGGAAGGCGGTGAGCCTTCGCAATCGTGTTCGCCAGTACTTCCAGAGGTCGCGCGCCCCGGACGCTCGCCTCGATGTGATGATCTCGAAGATCGCCGATCTTGAAGTCATCGTCACTGATTCAGAAGTTGAAGCTCTCATCCTCGAAGCAAATCTCGTCAAGCAGTACAATCCTCGCTACAACGTCAATCTCAAAGACGACAAGTCTTATCCGTACATTGTCGTAACCCACGAGCCATTTCCCCGTGTCTTCGTCACCCGCCGCATTGTCCGGGATGGCTCGAAGTATTTCGGTCCATATACAGACGTGAAGACGATGCGCTACGCCTTGAAGACAATACGAGACACGTTCAAAGTGAGGAGCTGTAACTACTTCATTGATCAAGAGGTCATCAAGAAGAAAAAGATCCGAGTCTGCCTCGATTACCACATCAAGAAGTGCGATGGCCCTTGCGAAGGTCTCATCTCTGAAGAAAAGTACAACGAGATGATTCGCCAGGTGACGCAGCTTTTGAAAGGGAAGACATCAAGCTTGGTTGAGACACTTGAGCAAGAGATGGAAAAGTTGTCGAACGAAATGAGATACGAAGAGGCAGCCGTTGTTCGGGATCGCATCCAGGCGTTGAGCGTTTACGCGTCGCGTCAGAAAGTTGTTGATCTCGAGCTGAGCGATCGCGACATCATCACCGTCGCGCTGGAAGCAGATGATGCCTGCGGTGTGATCTTCAGAATTCGCGATGGAAAGCTCGTTGGATCCCAGCATTTCTATATGAACAATGTCGAGGGAAAAAGCGAGGCGGAGATTCTCGAGCATTTCCTTGAGCGCTATTATCTCGACGCGCAGGACATCCCCAAGGAGATTTTTTTGCCGACTGAGATCGAGAACGCGGAGACACTCGCGCAATGGTTGAGTGGAAAGTCAAGTGAGAAAGTGGAAGTCGTGGTCCCAAAGATCGGAGAGAAGGCAAAGCTCGTCGCGATGTGCAGGAATAACGCGCGGTTCCTCCTCGATGAGCTCAAGATCCAGAGGATGAAGAAGTCGGACTTCATCCCTCACTCAGTCAAAGCCTTGCAGCGCGACCTGCGTCTACCAAAGCCGCCTCGACGAATCGAGTGTTTCGACATCTCCAACATTCAAGGCGCGGATGCCGTAGCGTCGATGGTGACGTTTGTTGACGCTCGGCCTGTGAAGAACGATTACCGGCGCTTCAAAATTCGGACAGTGACTGGACCCGACGACTTCGCGAGCATGAGGGAAGTCTTCGAGCGACGCTACAAGAGGTTGCTTGATGAAGCTGGCACGTTGCCCGATTTGATCATGGTCGACGGAGGCAAAGGCCAGCTTTCCAGTGCGCTTGACGTTCTTGACAGACTGGGAATAAAGAGCCAGCCGATCATAGGTCTCGCCAAGCGTCTAGAGGAAGTTTTTGTGCCGGGCGTGAGTGAAGCGCAATCGATTCCAAAAACGTCATCAGGACTTCGGCTTCTGCAGCGGATCAGAGATGAGGCTCACCGGTTTGCCATCACGTACCACCGAACCGTTCGCGCGAAGAGGACTCTCCAGACCGAGTTGGACCTAATTAAAGGGATTGGAAAGACGAGAGCCAAGCAACTGCTTGAGGCGTTTGGCTCAGTGCAGGGAGTCAAGTTTGCCACAGAGGAGCAGTTGGCTGAGATTGTTGGGCAGAAAGTGGCAGAGAAGATAAAAGAGTATTTTGAGGAAACTGCTGTTCACCCTTCCGACCTGTAGTCTTCACAGTGCCACGGCTTCCGACGAGAAAGACCCCGGATCGGCAGGTGCGCTAGGAGGACCTGCCGATGCACTCCATTCGTGCTCTCGTGATCAAGAGGTTCTCGATTTGCCAACTCATCTACCTCGGGGGACCAGGTGGCCCTGGCGGCCTGCCGACTTTCATCAGGATGTCACCAATGATAGTGTCGAACTTTCGCTGCTGCTCGGGCGTGCAGATCGCACGGACGGCACGAAAGTGTTGGTAGAGATCGATGGAGCGTTCGGTTTCGACGTTTCCAATCACTGACGCCCTCTGTCGGATCTCGCCTTCGCTCACGTTTTGGTTTCTCATGAGATCGAACAGCGCTTCCCTTGCCTTAGCCTGTGCTTCGGCCTGCAGTCTCCCTTTTCTAAAAAATTCTTCACGCAATTCCGCGTAGCGATTTCTCTGTTCCGGAGAGAAACCCAGTTCGTGCTCCATGAACCTCTCCGGCGGCTCGCCACCCGGTGGTGGGCCAAGTGGCTTCGGAGCGAACAGGATGAAGGAAACCGTCGCAAGGTTGAGGATGACCAACACGCCGATAATCGAAAGTAGCAGTTTGTTCCTCTTAATGTAGTCCATGGTTGCGACCTGTTTTAGTATCTATTGTACTTTAGTCCGTATTGTTCGGCGAATGACGTGGCTTGCTGCTCTCTCACGGTTTCGGTTGTCTGGATCGACGAACGCCAGAGTGCGTATGCGTTGAGAAGGACAAGTAACGAAAATCCTGCCACAGCCAGGGAACGTCTAACGCGGACAAGATACGCGTCGGCCACAGACTTAGCGCCTCGTGCGCCAAGCCGCGCTTTCAGTCGTGTAAAGAAAAAAGGAGTGGCTTTCGCCCGGTGAACCGAGTCGAGCATCGAGAGCGTGAGGTCCACCTCGCGCTCGATATCTTCGCTCTTCATTTGTGAAGTCCTTTCTTGACGGTCGTGTGAACTTGACTGCCTTTTGCAGGCTTGATGTCGTTATTCGCGTTGTGAGCGATAGAAATCATAGAGTCGCTTCCGCAGGTTTGTCTTTGCCCGATGGATGAGCGATTCGACAGACGAGACGGAGGTGTCCATGACATTGCTGATCTCTTGGTAGCTCAAACCTTCGATCTTGTGGAGGGTGAATGCTACACGCTGCGATTCCGGCAGCCTGCTCAATGCTGAATACAAGACCTCGGCACGCTCCTTGTTCTCGAGTTGAGCGAGGGGATGGTTACCTTCATCGGAATCTCGCGCCGACTCCAACGGATCTTTGGCTCGCTCGTTCGAGGTAAAGATCGCGAAGCGCTTCTTCCGCCGCTTTCTCCGTATTTCCTGAAGGGACTTCGTTACAGCAATTCGGTAGACCCAAGTGGACAACCTTGCCTCTTCACGGAAATGCCGGAGCGAGCGATACACTTCGATAAACACTTCCTGCGCGACGTCTTCAGCTTCTTGTTTTGTCTCGAGAAAGCCGAGACACGTGTTGAACACGCGGTCCTGAAACGATTCCACCATCGTTCTGAAGGCGTCCTCGTTACCGGCCTTCAGGGCTGCTACGTCGATTAGCTCTTCGTCCATGGGCGACGCATTTACCATCAATTTATACACGATCGCCACGAAAATCAACCTTTCACGGTTGCTCAGGGACTTCCGTTCGCGACTGTTTGCTCTAGGCGAATGGGGTGTCTCACTCGTATCTTAGGGCATCGATTGGATTCAACGACGCTGCCTTGTGTGCAGGATAATACCCAAAGAACACTCCGATAGCTCCTGAGAAGAAAAATGCCACAAGAACAATGTCTACAGTCACGGATGCGCGGAGACTCGTGAACATGTTTAGCACCACTGTAACTCCCCCGGCAAAAAGAATACCTATGATACCGGCGCTAATACTGAGAACCGCGGCTTCCGTCAAGAATTGCATAAGGACATCTTTACTGCGTGCACCGACAGACATACGGATGCCGATCTCGCGCGTCCGCTCTGTAACGGAAACGAGCATGATATTCATAATCCCAATGCCGCCTACTACAAGGGAAACGGCGGCGATGGAACCAAGAAGCAACGTTATCACTTCCCCGACGGACGACATTATCTCTAGCATTTCCGCCTGCGTGCGAATAGAGAAGTCGTTGTCGTTGCGAATTCCAAGAGCAAGGTTTGAGCCTTTGATATATGCTGTTGCACCTTTCCAGTCGGAGTCTGAGCCATCAACAACCACTTCACGATCCCTCTACGCGCTTGATTGTTCAATTGCACTGCTACAGCCAAAGGTTGCCCAAGGGAGGCAGACAAGAATAATCCGAAGAGTCCACGTGGAGAGATTTGGCAAATATTCATGTTGATATCGAGATGTGAAGGTAGACGCCATTCTGTGATCCAGAGTATCCCTCGTTCTTTGAGTCAGCGTTGATGGTTCTATGTTGGACGGTTCTTATTGTCTATGGCCTCAGATCAGTTGGCGAGAAGGCTAACCGCAGAGGCCGCTAGGATCGCAAACAAAAATGAACTGTCATTGTGTTTCACTGTGTTCTCTGCGATCTAGGTGGTTCAACTGATTAGTTGAGTCTTTGACCTAGTCCCTAGTCTGGTCCCGTTAGATCCCACATTCCCTCCGCCCGGATAAGTGAGTTATTGATGTCAAGAACCACAAACTTCAGCGTTGCGAGCCCTTCGAGTACTCGATTTGCTTCCCGGAATCGCTTGAGCGGAAAGTAGAGTCCAATAATCCGCTTCGCATTCAAGAAGGGAGCCGGGCTATCCGGTTCGTACAGCGAACCAGTTCGAGGAGCTTGCCGCTGAATTGGGTGCTGCACAACGCGTACTGGCTCAATTTGATTCCGCTCTTGATCCTCCACGAAGAAAATCCAGCGGTCAGCCTCCAGATATTCCTCCGCAAGAGACGTTTGGATCTCCATGTACACGAAGACAAATTCATCAAGGAAGTGTCGCTTGCTATAGGATTGGCGATATGCGTCGAGGCTGCTCGTATCCATAGACGCAAGTCGACCGAATTCCCGGATCCCCGCCTCAACGAGCATTGAATCCATGAGCGTCGCATGCACAATCAAGGGAAAAGGGTCCCCGCTCCGTTCTCCGGGAACTCCTACCAGGAAGGGGAAGCCGCCTCCACCCGACGACTGCGAACCGAGAACTATCGTGGCTCTACTCCACTGCTTTTCGAAAGAGGACCTGAACAGTGAATTCAGCTCTTGACGATCTGGTCGCTCGGGTTGTTGATATCCCGCTGCCGGAGAGCAGCCCTGATTCGGGCCCGCGAATGCCAGCGTAGAAATCGCAATCAGGATTCTGAGGGCCGAAGGTGCTCTTTGGAATTTAAAGCGGCTGTGCAAGACCCACCTCCAGCCAAATCTCCCCAGGTGGAAGATTCCCAGGAGGACCACCACGGCCAGGAAATCCAAGCTTGCCCGTTGGGGGTGCGCCTTCATACCCCGGAGCGCCCGACAAAGATCTGCCTGTCTCGCCATGTCCCACACCAATGGTCACTGTGGTTCCGGGATGCATTTCCGCAAATTCCGGGAAGTCCTTTTCGATTCGCAGAGGCACTCTGGCCTCGAATGAAACAAGACCCTGTGATTCGACGACGACTCCTGCGAAGCCTTCAGCATTTCCCTCCTTGTATACATGCGATTGAACCATCCTCCTGTTTATGACAAGAACTCCCTTGCCCATCTCTTTCAATTCCTCTTGCGCCGCGGCCTTTTGTTCATCACTCAGGCCATCCCAAAATCCTCCACGATTGAGATCGGTTCGTGCAGCCTTCGAGGCAGGAAAGCAGATTTCGAGATCTTTCTCCTTCCGGTTATCCGGATTGAGCCACAGTACCACACCCGATTGTCCAACGGCCCGCTGTATCTCCGTGTTCGCAATACGACCACCGAGATACAGATAGGAGGAATCGTTCCCCACTGCGATGGAGACCTGCGCGTCTCTGAAGACAACAAGCGATGTGCCTTTCCACTCATCAAGATTCCCATCGATGGTGGGCGAACTTAGGGCCCAACTGCTTTGGATTCGTTGAACCGAGCAACCCATCAACAAAAGCAAGACTGAAAAGAAAGGAATTGATCTAGCGATCATGATAGGACCAGCCTTCAGTTGACCCATAGATGTCAGGGCAAACTCATTATGTTTCAAGGAAGCCTCTGGAATGATTTTTCTGCATATCCGCACTTCATATGGCTGCTCAATGCACAGCCCACTATTGGAGAACGACATCGATAAAGAGACTATCGGATGCAAACGCCGTAAAGATTCCCAGACCGTCTTTCACGTTCGTGAGAGGTTCATTGAGACTTCTGGAATCCTGCTCGCGCGATTTGTAAAGATCGACATATTCTTGATTCACTCGATAGAGCGTAATCTTGTGCTTTCCAGTATAATTAATGTCCTGTTCAAAAGCGCGGTACTGATCGTCGGTAGTCGGCTCTGTCACAAACCGCATATTCGCAAATGAAGGGAGTGTATCAGAGCGAATCGACTGGCGATTGGGATCGATGCTTTCCATGACTACGTAATATGCTGCTCCCGTCGGATTACTCCATGACACGATCAAAGAGTCAGACGTTGTCACCCTTTCCATCGCACCACCGAAAGGTGTTGATACCGTTTCTTTCGTGAAGGTGATTGTTGGGGTGTTCGTCGAAAGCCCTACGGGCTTCGGCGGTACCTTGGTCTCTGCAGAAGCAGTAATTCCATCGTAAGCGACCTGTATTGTGTACTGATCGCCGGACTGTACCTGAAGATCGCTTCCGATATATGCGTACTTGCCTGGGGACGACGAGGCGGTCAGCTGATACGCAACTCCATTTTTGTACAGTGTCACGTTTGCTTCAGAGACAAGTTCGTTGGAAGTGTCGGTGCTAGAAATCGGCCTGCTCATCATGACGGTGATATCTGTTACAGGTTCATCGGCGTAAAGGTAGGCTTGCAGTACAAGATTTTGTTCTTCTGGCAAAACGGGATTCTCGCTGCAACCGCAAGCGGCAAGCAGAAGAACTGACAAGGCAGCAATGGTCTGTTTCATAGGTGGTGACTCAGAATTCATATTGAACGAACACTGATGGCAAAAAGCCCAGTCCCGCAACTTTTGTTATAATGATTGGTTGGCTCGAAAGGTCGTACTGGTAGTATGAGATGTTGGTATGGTTGAAGAGATTGAACAGTGAAAGACCCACGTCCAAAGAACTCGACTGTAACCGGAATTTTTTCGACACACTAATGTCCGTGCGCTGATAGGCGGGAAGCCGGTAAGCATTCTTTTGACTCACGTGCGTGTAGCTGAATGTGGAACTGTCCAATAAGACAAGTGAATATTGACTCACAGGAGCCGTATAAGGTTTGCCTGTCGCGTAGATGAAGGTTGCAGATGCATTCCAGCCGCTACCAATATTCACGTTCGCCACCACCTTGAGCTCATTTGTTTGGTCGTCATCCGACGGGAAGTACTGTCCATTGTTATATTCTGGATAACGACTCTCGGCTTTTCCCAACGTGTAGCTTATCCATCCATTCAATATGCCGGTTTTCTTCTGGAGGAGGATGTCGATTCCTCGGACACGGCCGTCTCCGGTTAAGAATGTGTACAGGTCAAGTGCTTGCCGCCGAAAACGCTGCGTAAATTCCACCAGATTGCTCAAACTCTTGTAGTACCCTTCGACATCTACAACGTAATTCTCATTTTCCCAGGTAGCCCCAACGACATAGTGTATGGCTTTGCTTGGCGGTAACGAATCATCGGCGAGGATCCAAAAATCACGGCTTCCTTGAGTGACGTCCTCATTGACAATTCGATTCACATACTGGTGATGGATACCAAATGCTGTCTTCAGCGAAACACTTTCGGTGAGTTGATAACGCGAAGAGAATCGTGGTTCCAGCGCCCACGAATCTGTAACGGAAAAATAATTGACGCGTAGACCTCCTGTAAGCGTGAGTCGATCTGATTGTTTCCAGGTATCCTGTACATATGCAGCATTTTGCAGACTGTGTTGATCTAACTCTAGAATATTCCTCGATGCATCCCCTTGATTGGATCCCGATAGGGTGTAACCAAGTTGCGTTTGCGACAATTGGAGTCCAAACCCTAGATCGTGAGATGAGCTCGTTTTCCAGACATTGTCTAAGGAGAGTGTTCCATCGTCAATATGATTGTCTTCATTGGTCGCAAACTGCTGAGAGCTTCCGTTGCGTGAACCAAGGCCCGAAGTATAGTTACTTGTATATCCATCATACGCGAGAATAACGTTCGAATAGAAGTTATCACGCCATTGTGCAAAGAGTTTAATACTGACTCCTCTGTTACCTTGCTGCGTGTTGTTGTCATTTGAAGGAACTGTGAACTGGGATCCAAATCCCGGAACGTTTTGCGTCGACGATTGTCGTGATAGATCATAGTTGTCACTGCTCCCGTAAACACTCGTTGAGAGGATATATCTCGAAGTGATGTTAAATGACAATTTTCCGTTCAGATCTAAGAAAGCGGAGTTAGGCGTTTGTTGCTCTGCAACGGCGTTTCCAAATCCACCGAATCCCTGGGGACCGCTCGTTGCCTGGGGAGCGTCAGAACCTGTAAGGAACTTGTAAAGAGTGTTGTATGTGCTGCTCGCGAGTATGTCGCTATATGATCGCCGAACTGAAACCAGGAACGAACCACCGAGCAATGGTCCATCAACCGTGGCATTTCCACTCAATAAGCTCAGTCCTGCGGTTCCATGTATTTCTTGAGTGTTCCCACTTTTTCCAACCATATCGATGACGCTCGAAAGCCGACCGCCGAATCTCGCAGGAAAAGCACCTTTGTAGATCTGGATATCCTTTATTGCATCAGGGTTAAATGCGCTGAAGAATCCGAAGAAGTGATCGACGTGGTACACAGTCATTCCATCAAAAAGTATTAGATTCTGATCCGGCGTTCCTCCTCGAACGTAGAGCCCTGACGATCCGTCGTCAGTCGCACTGATACCCGGTAACAATTGGAGGGAGCGCATCACATCTACCTGACCAACATTGGGAAGGGTGATAATCTGCTCGGGTGACAGAGTTGTGAGACTTGGGACTGCCTCTGTCTTGATGAACTCTGTCTGGGCAGCGGAGACTGTCACACCTTCCACATAGATCGAGGTCTGCGTTAGCCGCACAATGATATTCGTCGTGGAGGTCGCAGGACGAACTGTTACTTCCACCGGGGCGTAGCCCATATAGGTTACATGAAGAGTAAGACTGGTGTCTGGAACGTTTTGCAGCAGAAAGAATCCCTCAACATTTGATTGCGTGCCGGTCTTTGTGCCCTCAATTATTACAGTGGCATATGGCAGTCTTTCCCCAGTATTTGCATCAACCACTCGACCACTCACTGTCCGCGTTTGGGTATACAAGGTCGCATGACCTAATATGAGCCCACACACGAACAAGAACCTCAGATAGTATTCTGTCTTGTGCCTTCCGATGTTATCGCACATCGATCTCGTTTCCTCTTGCCACTGCTAGATATCAATTATTTCTGAGTCCAAGGGTTGACAACCTCAACACATGTCACGGTATGACGCACTACTGGATAAAAGGACTTCTTTCAGAACACCTAGTCGATCACACAAATGTGCCCCATCTCCTGACTCACTTACACCTATGCTTTCAAGTTCTCTGCTCATGATCTCGAACTACAACTGTGGAAGTATGGCGGACAAGGAGGCAATTGGGGAAGGTCAAAGCATTACCTCTTTCGATCCGACGTCCTGATCCCTTCAGCATCGGATGTCCGCCATGCGCCTCCATCTATGCTATTCTTCGGAATGAGGCGGCGACCAAATTTCAGAAAGTGAAAGACTCACGTAGAACATCCAATACCTGCTCTTGATCAAGCCATTAGTCAGGGTGCCTTCTTCACCATATTCGATCGACACATTGAGGTTTGTCGTTTGAAAAGGAATCCCAGTCCCCAATGTCATGCCCCATGAGTTGATCGACATGCCATCGACGTACACGTAAGAAAGTCTGTAGCTCGCACCGAGTCTGTAGGAGATACCCCTTGATCGATCATCGGAGCGAGCAGGAGAATACTCAAGTCCCAATGAACATCGATTGCTATTCCTCGTTCTGAAATGAGAATTAGAGAATCTGAGGGCAGACCAATCTTCCCACTCGTAGTCAACTCCTACTCGAAAACTGGGTGAACGCGCAGCAATTCCAATTCCAAGTTTCTGGGGGATCTTTAGGATCGGACTATCACTCTGTTGCAGGGAAGTGGTTGAATCACCCGATGTCAACTGAGCTTCATTTGACACGTATGTTTGAATGCTGGCCCCATAGACAACGCCGAAAGTATATTGCCAGTCGTGATCGGGCACGGAGTATTGAAGCCCATAATCCAGATAAGCTGTGCGGAGACTGAGTTTGTTCTCTAGCGCGTAGTCTGCCAGACTGTTATTTCCTGAAGCGCTTTCGGTTTCCGTAACAGTTCCCCCGATGTAAGAAAGATCGAAACCTGCTGCGAGATCATCGAACACCCGAAAGGAATTCCCGATATAGATTCGGCTTAGTCCCCCGGTTCCTGTGTAGGTCTTCTCGTACGATGTCAGTTCGTTGCCTATTATGTCAGTGGATTTGATTTCATAGTTAACACGACTGAACGGAAGAATTCCGAGGCTCAACGCCCACCGATCTGCAAGGTAAAGGCTCACTGAAGTGTAACTTACATTGATATCCCTGTGTATCTGGTGTAGATTCTTCTGTTGAGAATTACTCTGGAAACCGTACAATCCCAGTTCCAATATAAGTGAATTTGCCGGAATTCCGAGATATGATGCCGGATTGAGATAGTTGATCGATCTATCTGACTTAAAAGCAATTCCCGTACCGGCCAGTGATCTGTTCATTCCCAAATTGTTGTCCACGAGTTCTCCGACGCCGAAAATGGAATATGGCGATTTAATAACCTGCGCATCTACCAGACAAGTAGCAGGCAACGACAAAAACGCTATTACGGCAGCATAAATGTGTCCTCTGATGTTCAAAATGTCTCGACGTCCTAGTAAGACAAGTAATAGATGCGCAACTTTGTATTTTTACCGTGAGCATCTGCGATCATCCGGCCAAAACTATTGCTTTGGTCGCTTGTGGATAGTGTGATCAGCAAGCCTTTTTCCGGATCGACATATGAATTTGCCAACTCGCTCTTCAAGTATTGCGTCACGTCAAACGTATAAGCGGTCTCTTCCTCATACAGCTCATCGACAACCAAAGATGAAGTGGCAACGCCATTGCCAAGCCGGTTTGCCCCATCTGACTCATAGAGAATCAATCCGGAAGGCAGATCAAACTTGTCATAACTGTTCTTCTCGGGAAAAATGGACAGCTGAGCAGCGAGGATCGTCATCCCTTTAAAAAGCAATGCCTCTTGAAACGATGGGAAATCGACTCTTATTGCTAGCCCGATTCCACCCTGAAGAAATGATAGACCGCCCGTCAAACTGCTTGATAGTTGGTACCGCTGTTGAGTCAAGGGTCGAAGCTTTGTCGAATTGAAATCATGCACAACGTTGTTGAACTGTCGCGCTGAATCCTCCAATCCAAATACGACGTCATTCTCTTCAAGTGACGCTGCTTTTCTAGTAAAGAGGACCAACTTCGCTTCTTGCTTGCTAGTTGTGAATCCAACGATGGAGCCTTCGTAATTCTCGTCTGCTCTGAGAACTAGACCGTGAAAATAGTCTCTAAATAACGTGTTATCAGTCATGATCTCGGAATTTTCCGCGAGCTTTCCGAACAGGTCAAGCCCGATAGCGTCTTCAATTCTGATCGCTAACGTGTCGGTTGAACCCTTCGGTCGAGGCATATAAACGATCGAACCCACCGGATTGGGATCAAAGGTAAACGAAGTGTTACTCGTGATGACACCTTCATCATCAAATACAATGTTTTGCGTCAAATGATTGACCACTATTCGTTGGCTTTTCGTCGTATCACCGAAAAAGTATTTGTTATACTGAAGGACAAGGTGTAACGAATCATAAATGTCATCACTCTGCACGTCGTAACTTTCTGGGACTCCGACTTGAAAATAGCTGTTGCTAGTGACTGTTCCGTAGATGTCGTCATGGTATTTCCCGATCAAGATACAACCCTGTCCTGAGGTCACCACTCTATCGAAGATGACGGTTGAAAGGCTCACCGAAAACGTATCGATCAAGGATACGGCCGTCTGGGATTGGAGAAACTCCTTTCCGAGACTGGAGCTTTCGGGATTGTTCTTGCAGCCAGTGACAAAGAGACCCCCCATTAGCGATAGCACAAAGATCGCGCTACGACCCAAACGAAGTCTCTGACTGCATACAAAGACAGATTTCTTCGCCAAACGATCCTCAAACATGGAACAGGCCCTACGGACTGACGATGAACTCTATCTTGCTTAAGGTTCCTTGTTCCGATCCGGGAGCAAATCCCCACAAATCATCAAAATAGTAACTGCCATTTCTTCCCGTGGTCACATATGCGTAGGTTCCAAGCACAAATCCAACCGCTTCCATTCGCGAAGTTCCTTCAAAGGAGGTCTTTTGCTGCCACAAATCGGTCGATGGATCATATTCCCATACGCTGCTGCCGGTGGTACTACTCCCGCCCGTGGCCACATAGCCTTTTCCACCGATCGAGAATGCAACTTCGTTGGTTCCAACGATGTCAGAATACTTGTCATCATAGCTTTCATCAGACACATTGGCGATTTGGCGTTTGCCGGTCCAGAGACCTGTAGAAGGATCGTACTCCCATAGATCATTTTCGTACACCCCGTTGTCAACCCCTGTACAAACATACGCCTTGTTATCGACAACAAACGCTACAGCATTTCGTCGCTTTGCACCACCCAGACTTACCTTCTGAGTCCATTGATTCGTTAAAGGATCATATTCCCATAGGTCCTTTAGGAAACTTCCATCATCACCAGTGGCAACGTAGCCCTTGGTGCCAATCGAGAATGGCACTGCACCATATCGTGCGGTTCCCCCAAAATCCGCTATCTGAACCCAACTATCAGTCGATGGGTCATACTTGTAGAAATCCTTCAACCTATTCGTGCCATCATAGCCTGTGCCTACGTACCCATTGGAGCCAATCGAAAAAGCCACCGCCCCATTTCGCGCTGCACCCGGAAAATCTTTCTTTCGTGTCCAGTTGTTAAGCTGGGGATCATACTGCCAGAAATCTGTCAGGCGGTCCTCCCCATCATATCCTAGGCCTACGTATGCCTTATCGCCAATAGTAAATGCCACGGCGCTTGATCGAGGCACTCCTTCAAAATCAGATCGTTTGAACCAATCACCTACGAGATTTTCATCTTCACTGCTACTACTATGCTTGCACCCTGTGCTCAGCAAGAGAATCGCAATGAGAGCAGCAAACAAGAGAGCAGCGCATTTTTTTGCTTCCATTTTCACAATATCCTTTCCCTTTGTGTTGAATAATGAACAGCCCTTCCTACGGTCATGTATCAAATCCCTGTCGCAATGCCGCAGTCCGAAGGGGTCTGCTTCCTCCATCGGAGTCCGAACATTGAATTCTGACTTCTTTGTATCGGTATCTCCACTACTGGCTTTCAATTTCAGACCATCTGCGCACATAGAATCCCGCAGACTAAGAGGAACACAGGGCAAGGCAAGAGAATCTTGCTACCTTCATCATCGTTTCACAAGACTGCCTGCCCTGCGTCCCACCAGCACATCAAAAACCCACGCGATAGTGACATACCCTAGCAATGCAAAAACACAAGAGAAGTTGATAGCATCTTCCTGCTATGGCAATTACCTATTCGAAGCGTCATCGGCACGTCCCCATCTGCAGGTTTATTCATATCTTAGTGCATCGATTGGATTCAACGATGCCGCTTTCCGTGCGGGATAATACCCAAAGAATACTCCGATAGCTCCTGAGAAGAAAAATGCAACAAGAACAATGTCCGCAGTTATGGAAGCGCGAAGACTCGTGAACATATTTATCACGACAGTAACTCCACCGGCGAAAAGAATACCAATGATTCCCGCACTAATACTGAGGACGGCGGCCTCCGTCAAAAATTGCACAAGGACATCTTTACCGCGCGCACCGACAGACATACGGATGCCGATCTCGCGCGTCCGCTCCGTAACGGAAACAAGCATAATATTCATAATGCCAATGCCGCCAACTACCAGTGAAACGGCGGCAATAGAAGCAAGAAGCAACGTTATCACGTCCCCGACGGACGACATTGTCTCCAGCATTTCCGCCTGTGTGCGAATGGAGAAGTCGTTGTCTTCACTGCCGTGCAGGCGGTGCGATTCGCGCATCAGCGTTTCAATTTCCTGCTGTGCCGCGTCAACTTCATCCTCAGAAATTGCGCTGACGTTGATCATGTCGATAAACTCGCCGCCTTTGAGCCGGTAGAACACCGTTGTCGATGGTGCAAGAATAATATCATCTTGATCCATCATTCCTCCCTGTCCTTTTGGTTTCAAGATGCCGATGATCGTGAACGGCGTATTGCGGATGCGAATTTGCTTCCCGACAGCCGATTCCGAGAGGAACAGATTGTTGGCAACGGTTTTGCCCAGAAGCACTACCTTTTTATTCGCCGTGACATCGCGGTCTCTGAACAACTCGCCGCCGCTCTCGATTTCCCATTTGCGAATTGTGAAATAATCAGTCGAGACGCCGTACACGGTTGTGGACCAGTTCCTGCCGCCGCCGATGACTTGGGCGGAGACCCGGACAACGGGGGAAACGCCGACGAGCAACGTTGCTTCCTTCTTGAGCTTGTCGACATCGCGAAACGTGAACTTCGTCAAGCTTCCGCCCCCCTGACTGATGCCGCTGCTTTTCGCCGTCCCGGGAGAGATCGTGATCAAATTTGTTCCGAGCGAATTGATGTTCTCCTGGATTTTCTGGGAAGAACCGCGCCCGATGGCCACCATAATGATCACCGCACTGACACCGATAATGATACCGAGCGCTGTCAACGTGCTGCGCATGCGGTTGCGAAGAATGCTTCGAAGTGCAGCTCTTATAAGTTTCTTAAATGGAGGCATTGTTCTTGTCTGTTATTACCCTTTTTTGTGCATGTTGGTTTGTTCGACAATTTCGACAACGCTCGGTACTGCAACGCTGTTCAGTGCTTTCAAATCTTCTTCCGCGTTCCGCCGGTTCTGAATCTGCACGTTGTGGACGATAAGGCCGTCTTTCACTTCCACAATGCGTTTGGTGTACAATGCAATATCCCGCTCATGCGTCACTAGAACGATCGTGATGCCTTGTTCGTTTAGTTGCTGGAAAAGCGCCATCACATCGACAGATGTTCTGCTGTCCAGATTTCCGGTTGGTTCGTCGGCAAGGATCATTGTCGGTTTGTTCACTAATGCGCGCGCAATAGCAACACGCTGTTGCTGCCCGCCGGAAAGTTGGCTTGGCTCATGATCGAGCCGGTCGCCAAGCCCAACCTGCATAAGCGCTTCAATGGCAGCGGCGCGCGAATCTTTAATGCGCCCGGTGCGGTCATACACGAGCGGCAGTTCGACATTTTCCACGGTGGACGTGCGGGAAAGCAAATTGAAGCCCTGAAACACAAACCCGATCTTCTCGTTGCGAATGCGGGCATACTCATCTCTGCTCATTGCATTCACCAAGCTTCCATCAAGAAAGTACTGTCCGGATGTCGGCTGGTCAAGACAGCCCAGCAGATTCATCAGTGTGGATTTGCCCGAGCCTGACGCCCCTATAATGGCGACGAAGTCGCCTGTTTCAATAACGAGATCGATTCCCCGTAGCGCGTGAACGATCACGTCGCCCATGCGAAATTCTTTTTTCAATTGTTTTGTTTCGATAACGGTCTTCATACCATCTCCGATTGATGACAGACATTTATGATGGGCAGTATACTTGGATTTTACATCATCGGAGGAGGGCCACTATTGGGCGACCTTGAAGGCGTTCTAATGTTTGTTGCCGATTCGCTTCCGCTTATTACTTTCATGCCTACGGAAAAGTGGTTTCCAAGAATTTCCGTATTGGTTCCGTCGGTGATGCCTACTTGAACAGGCGCGGCAACTAATTTGCTATCATTATCATAGTACCAAAGAACTTTCCATTCGCTGGTGGTGCCTGATGGCGCTGCTGGTGGCTGCATTGAGATTTTCAGAGAATCCGGCGGAGCAGGGGGCCTCAAGAATCGCATCGCTTTTTGCGCTTCCGCTAATTCTTTCTCCGTCGGTTGGAAACGAAGCGCGGCATTCGACACCATCAAGGCATCTGTTTTGTGTTCTATGACGAAGTCCACTGTTGCTGTCATGCCGGGCAGGAGAAGGTTATCTCTGTTCTCCGCTGATATCACGACTGTGTAGTTGACGACGTTGGAGACCGTCATTGGCTGCACTCGGACCTGCTTGGCTTTGCCTTCAAACTTCTTCTCCGGGTAGGCTTGGACAGTAAATCGGACAGATTGACCTTCCTTGATCTGTCCGATGTCACTCTCGTCGACTAAAGCCTTGATTTCCATCTTCGACAAATCTTGTGCGATGGTAAACAACGTCGGTGTTGAGAAACTTGCTGCGACTGTCTGTCCGGCTTCAACATTTCGTGCCGTGACCGTTCCATCGATCGGCGACCGAATGATGGCGTACTTGAGGTTCTGTTGTGCGCGATCCAGCGCGGCTTGGGCCGAAATCAATGACGCTTGTGCAGTCTTGAGGGTTGTCTTAACAGTTTGGAACTCCGACTCGGAGAGCATGCCTTTCTTGAGGAGTTCACTGCTCCGGCGGTAATTTGTCTGTGCCTCTTCGAGTTGGGCTTCGGATCTCAAGAATCCAGACTGTGCGTCGGTGACTGCTGACCTTAGGAGGCTTGTGTCCAGCACAGCAATAACTTGACCCTTCTTGACTTTGTCATTGAAATCGATGAGAACCTTGTCGATCCTTCCCGATACCTGTGTCCCAACTTCCACCTGGGTTACAGGACTCAAAGTCCCAGTGCTGGAGATGGTGCTTTCCAAATCGCCTTTCGTAATTGTCACAAATGTGTATTGAGAGGCCCGGTTGGAGGTCGAACCGAAGAGGAGATATGAAGCTGCGATCAACGCAATCAACGAGATTCCAATTATCAAAATCCGACTCTTGAGCAACCCTCGAATTGTCATCTTTTTTGTCGTCCTTTCAGCTTTCCTTTTGTTTCCGATTGATTAGATGCTGTTTGACGGAAAAACTTGCGTCAGTGCAAGTCCCGCCAAAAGGGGGCTTTGATCAAGTGACCGCAAGTTTCTCTGTTTTGTGACATCTAACCCTCAGAATGTCGTATCAAGCTCGATGATGGTCAAGAGCTGTCTCGGTTTCTACCAAACTGACATGCAGTTTCATGTCCGTTGTCTTGAACCTCAAACTATTAGAAAGGGATGCCATGAAAAGATCAGTCGGAGCATTGCTCGTATGCTTCAGCATTCTTGCTGCAATGCTACAGTTCAGCGGGTGTAGCAGCAGCATTGAGATCGCGAGCCGCAAAGCCGACCATCCCATCCGCATTGACGGTAAGGATGACGAGTGGGAAAACAACCTCGCCTACCTGAAGGAGAAGAAACTGGCGCTTGGATTCTGTGATGACGGCAGTTCACTCTATCTGTGCATGACAACAAATGACCGCTGGACGCGGCAACAAGTGCTAGGTACCGGATTGACTGTCTGGCTTGACTCCACAGGATCTGAAGAGAAAACGGTGGGCATACACTTCCCTCTGGGAGCCATGGGTCAGGAAGAGCCCATGGATCGAGAACGACCCACAATGGATCAAGGCGAATGGCAGGGTCCGCAAGAAATGCAGGGGATGGTGGAGAAGCTAAATGGACAGATGGAAATCATCGGTCCGGAAAGAGATCAACACAGACGGCTCTTGCTTCCGACCTCAGAGGGCTACAATGCGAAGGTCGATTTGCATGAGGGGAAACTGGTGTACGAACTGCAAATACCTCTCATGAAAACTGGCGAGAAGGGCATCTTGGGTGTGGGATTGGAGACACCTGAACTTGACAAAAACAAAATGCCGCAGCCACCGGGTGGAGAAGGTCCTGGTGGAATGCCTCCGGGCGGGGGCGGCATGCCTCCAGGCGGTGGACCTCCCGGTGGTGAGATGGGTCGAGGTGGACCATCAGGAGGAGGGATGGGCCCCGGAGGTGGGAGCAGGCCCTCGCTACCGGAAGCTCTGAACGTGTGGGTTCAAGTGAGGCTGAGTTCATCAGTGAAAGCGGCTGAGTAGTGTGCGCTCGCGGAGTGATGACGAACGGCCCCCTCCTGTGCGTACCCGTCACAGAGCAGGAAGCTTTGGAGATGCTCGGCAGCGGTTCGTTGCGGAATAGTGCAGAGTGTCAGTTTGAAAGAGCAGGTTGAAACACCGTTGGCATCAGACGGGGGCGGATGGGGCAGTACCGAGACTTCTGATGTCAACATTTTGGGCACCCCTTGTCGATGGGAGGGGCACCCCTATTTGATTTGGACTGTGGCCCTGCCACACACGACATTGTTGTAAGGAAAATGATTTTGATGAAGCTTGATTCTGCTTCAAACGTTGAGTATATTGTGTGTGGTTGTACGTAAGGGTCGGGCGCATAGCTCAGTTGGTTCAGAGCGTACGCCTCACACGCGTAAGGTCGATGGTTCGAACCCATCTGCGCCCACAAAGGCGTGAGTGATTTTGATCCCTCGTCCCAGAAAACGGGACTCGGGATGACCCAAAAAGCGGGTCACCTTTAAATCCTGCCCAGTGAGGCAGGGAAGGGAGTAAACGGTATGGCAGTAGTCAGTAGTCTGATGAAGTCAGGGCGGAGATTACTTATTCTGCTGCTGACTACTGAAAGATTCTCGACCAAAATAAACCTCCTTTCCGTATGAACGGATCGGAGGTTTTTTTGTATCACGTCAGAGGGCCGAAGTGAAGATCAAAGCAAAAGTGATTGATGACGCAGGTTTCGCCCGTACAGTTGCTCGGCTGGCGCACGAGATCCTCGAGAGGAACAAAGGCTCCGAGACTATCGGCTTGGTCGGGATTCGCACTCGAGGTGAATATCTTGCCCAGCGGCTGGCGAAGAAAATCTCAGAGATCGAGCACAAGGATGTGCATCTCGGGTTTCTTGATATCACGCTGTACAGGGACGATCTTCGTGGCCGTCTCGACCAGCCAATGCTCAGGGGGACAGATGTTCAGTTCGATGTGACGGGGAAAAATCTGGTGCTTGTCGATGATGTCCTTTACACTGGCAGGACAGTCCGTGCTGCTCTCGACGAGCTCATTGATCTGGGACGGCCTGCCACAATCCAATTGGCAGTCATGGTCGACCGAGGGCATCGTGAGCTACCAATCAAAGCAGATTTCGTTGGCAAGAATATCCCGACGGCCATTGGGGAAGAAGTGAGAGTTCTCATGAGAGAAGTCGACGGGGAGGACGCGGTTGTTGTAATTGAATCAGAGGAGTAAGATGCCCCTGAAGAGCCAGCACTTACTTGGATTGGAAGGAATGCCGAGGGAGGAAATCGAGTTGATCCTCGAAACGGCTTCAACGTTCAGAGAGGTTCTGGAGCGCCCAATAAAAAAGGTTCCTACGCTGCAAGGGATGACTATTGCTAATCTCTTCTTCGAAAGCTCCACGAGAACACGGACTTCATTCGAGCTGGCAGAGCGGCGTTTGTCCGCGGACGTCGTGAATTTTGGTGTGACCGGGAGCAGTGTCGGCAAGGGCGAAACATTGAAGGACACTGCAAAGAACATCGAAGCAATGAAAGTCGACATGGTGGTCATTCGTCATTCGGCATCAGGTGCTCCTCATTTTCTGAGCAAGGTGCTTCAGTCTGCTATCGTCAACGCTGGTGATGGATGGCACGAACATCCGACTCAAGCGCTCCTCGATATGTATACACTGAAAGAGAAGTTTGGGAAGATTGACGGTCTTCGCATCGGCATCATTGGCGACATATCACACAGTCGAGTTGCGCTTTCAAACATTTACGGGCTCACGGCAATGGGGGCTGCAGTCTCGATCTGTGGTCCACCGACGTTGATTCCACGGCGGGTGGGGGACCTTGGTGTGTCAGTTCACTACAACGTCGACAAGGTTCTGTGCAATGTGGATGCTCTCATTGTCCTTCGGATTCAACTAGAGCGGCATGCTGAGGCCCTCTTCCCCTCGGTTCGGGAATATCATCTGCGCTACGGGATCACTCGAGATCGGCTGGACAAGGCAGGGCATCCAATCGCCATACTCCATCCAGGGCCAATCAACCGGGACGTTGAACTCTCTGCTGATGTGGCGGACAGTGAGCATTCGCTCATTCTCCAGCAGGTCCTAAACGGCGTGGCAGTCCGGATGGCAGTTTTGTACCTTCTCGGCACGGCCAGGTCTGATCATAAGTAGAAGGTTCTCGACTTCACCAAACTCAATCCTCTATGTTGAATGTACTGCTGCACAATGGACGAGTGATTTCCCCCGAAACGAACACTGACGCCGTGCTCGACGTGTTGATCCTCGATGGCGTCATTGCAGATGTGGGTCGTTCAGTGACAACGAAGAAGTCTGTCGAGACGCTCGATCTGGGAGGGAGAATGGTTCTTCCCGGATTCCTCGATATGCACGTTCACCTCCGCGAGCCAGGCTACGAGCACAAGGAGACGATTGAAACAGGGTGCGCTGCGGCTGCAGCAGGAGGATTCACTGGGGTCTGTTGCATGCCAAACACGAACCCTCCTATTGACAACGAAAGTGTTGTGCGGTTCGTGAAGCGCCAGGCATCAGCGACCATGGGTGGCCTCGTCGATGTATTTCCTATTGCGGCTCTAACGAAAGGGAGGGATGGAAAAGAACTTGCTCCCATGGGAGAATTGCACGATGCTGGAGCTGTGGCGTTTTCGGATGATGGATCACCTGTCGCGAGTGCTGAGGTCATGCGGAGGGCCCTCGAGTATGTGAGAATGTTCGACGCCCCGATCATTCAGCACGCCGAGGAGCTCTCGCTCACGAAGGGAGGTGCGATGAATGAGGGCATCGTCTCCACGTCTATCGGGATGCCCGCAATGCCTCCGATTGCCGAAGAGTTGATCGTAGCCCGTGACATCGCGCTAGTCGAGTACATTGGCGGACGGTATCACGTTGCGCACGTGAGCACAGCAGGAAGCCTCGAACTCATCCGGAGAGCGAAGGCTAAAGGATTGCAGGTGACCTGTGAAGTGGCTCCGCACCATTTCACGCTTACAGATGAAGCAGTAAGAGGGTTCGACACGAACACCAAGATGAATCCCCCACTGCGGACCCGAGAAAACGTCGAGGCTCTCAAGGCCGGTCTTCGTGATGGGACGATTGACGCGATCGCGAGTGATCACGCGCCCCACTCCGTCGACGAGAAGCAGGTCGAATTCATCAGCGCCCCGTTCGGCATCATTGGTCTAGAGACTGCCGTTGCACTTGCGATCACGGAACTCGTCGCGACAAACATCCTGACCTGGAGCCAGTTCGTTGAGAAGTTCTCAGTAAACCCGCGGCGGATTCTGCAACTGCCTGTCCCGAAGATTCAGCCTCAAGAAAAAGCCAACCTCACGCTTGTTGATCCTGAAGTAGAATGGGTTGTTGACGTCAGCAAATTCAAATCGAAATCGAAGAACTCGCCTTTCCATGGCGAGCGGCTGACCGGCAAAGCTGTAGGCGTCATTAATAACGGGATTCTCCACCTCGCCAAGGATTGAATCTCTGACCTTAGGGTTCTTATCCTTGAGCCTCTCCACTTCCGTGTACTGTTCCCTCCAAATCAAGTAAATCGTGGATAGTTTTGCCTTTTTTATTTTACGTGCCGTCCTAAATACTAAACGGGACTGTGGTATTGCTCCTGACTTCATCTCTCTCAGTGCCCGCCAAAGCGCATTATCTGCGACTTCAGCTGTCTCCTCCCGGCTCGATGACTGGCACGGTGTTTGGGGAATCACCTCTCGTGTCTACCTGAAGGGAGTGGAAACTTTCAGGGGGAGGCCAAGAATGAAACCCTCAATACTGAAATACTCGACGATTGCACTCGTTACACTGCTTGTCGGGTTTGTTCAGAAACCGCAGGCGCAGACGAGGGTCAACATCAGTATGTTCTATTCATCCCTTGCGCCCTACGGGGAGTGGATTGATTACCGAGACTACGGCCTCTGTTGGCGACCGACCGTTGTCGAAGCTGGGTGGCGTCCCTACACACATGGAAGATGGGTTTGGACTGATTGTGGATGGACATGGGTCTCCGACTATTCGTGGGGATGGGCGCCATTTCATTATGGACGCTGGCTGTA
Source organism: Bacteroidota bacterium (assembly GCA_049589195.1). Lineage (GTDB taxonomy): Bacteria > Bacteroidota > Ignavibacteria > UBA10030 > JAHEZR01 > JBAWAH01. The sequence goes on from JBAWAH010000042.1 coordinate 117,938, forward strand.
TGATGACTACTATGGCTGGATCTGGATTCCTGATGATGTCTGGGGACCAGCGTGGGTTGATTGGCGTACCTCCGATTCATACATAGGCTGGGCGCCATTACCTCCGGCGGCGCGTTTTCGTGTGGGCGTTGGGATCTCTTTCGGAGGATATGTTGTACCACACTTCGCCTGGTCCTTCACCAATTGCGGGGGGTTCCTTGCAACCCGGCTTGTGATCCTCCCGGTTCACCAAAACGCTGTCTTTGTCCGTGGCAGTCGGCGAGCGGATGGAATCACATTCCGCGACAACAGGGTTTACAATGTTGGTCCGCGGGTTGGCTTCGTCGAGCGAGCAACCGGGTCACGCCTTCGGAGGTCGGTCATCGTGGACAGTAGAGACTTCGGCGAGCACCGGGGCTCTGCAGTTGATGGAGACCGCGTGTACCTTCATCGGCCCAATTTCGATCGTCCGAAGGATGAGAAGCCCCGGGTGGATGTCGATCGCGGAAGAGGCCCGGGTGTCAACCAAAGAGAGCCTCGCACAGAGCAACGCGAGGCGCCACCGTCGCAAAGAGAGAGACGACCTCGAGAATTCAGAACGCCTCCGCGAGAGAAGCCAAGTGCTCCTAACCTCCAGCCAGGCCGGAAGCCAGAGTCGCGTGAGCGTAGAGAGACGAGGAAGGAAGGGAGAGCTCCACAGCGATCCGAAGGTGGCAGACCAGACAGAGGCGAGCCCCATTTCCGACAGCGCTGATCTTTTGATAAAGCGAAGCAAAGGGGGTGACTCTCTATGAAACCCTTTTTATCGGTGGCGGTTTGGGTATCGTTCATAGGCTTGGGATGCAAGTCGCACCCGTCATCCGTTGATTTGACACCTCCCGCAGCTCCGAGGGGAGTCGAAACGTATGCGGGTGATGGATTCACAGAGGTTTTTTGGACAGACAACACGGAACGTGACCTGGCTGGCTATAATATCTATGTCGCCTCGGATCCTCAGGGGAGATTCAAACGAATCGGAAGCACCCGATCTGCAGACTTTGTCGATCGAGGTGCGGTGAATGGGGAAACGTACTACTACGGAGTGGCTGCATACGACTTTGATGGAAACGAGGGCGCGCTGAGTGTCGACGGTATTGGAGTCACACCTCGTCCGGAAGGTTACAGCGTCGCTCTCCCCAGTTACATCACCAGTCCAAATAGTGCCGGTTATGATTTTTCAACAAATAGCATCGGCCCGTATAGCGATAAGTACTCAGACATATTCTTTGAATATTCAAATGGCGTAGCGTACATGAACGTGTGGGATGATTCCGACATTCAGGACATGGGCTTCACGTCATCGCTTGATGAGATTCGTGCGGCGCCCAATGGGGGATGGGCGCCCACGAAAGATGTTCGGCTGATTGTCGGTCATACGTATGTCGTGTGGACGTGGGATAACCACTTTGCAAAATTCCTGGTTACCTCGTTGTCGTCGCAACGAGCAGTGTTTGATTGGGCATATCAGTTGCAGGAAGGGAATCCATTTCTCAAGCACAACACTCAGGGAGGGGGGGACCGTGGGTCTCTGACACGCAAAAGTGCTGCACAGCACGAATCGTAGCGTCGTCGCTTGAATCAAACCGTAGGGGGATCGCTTTCATTAGGTGGGAAGAGAAGATGAGGGGATCGGCGATCCTCCCTATGGTTTTTTTGTACACCTCCGATTGACTTTTTCCCCCAATTGGCGTAACATTACTCGAAGGAAGGTATGAACGCATCCCTCTCACGAGCTTTGTCTGTTTTGCTGGCAGCAGCCTGCTCGCTTGGCGTCACTCTGGGTCAGGAGAAGAGCCAACTGAACCGCGCGAAGAAGGATTCTCTCTTGGACTTCTTTCGGCCTGAGTCCTCGAAAGAGACTGAGGTCTCTACTCAGAAGATCGCTCAAAGGCAGGTCCTCGGCGAGATACAAGCAGGCATTGCAAAGGGTGACGCAAGTCTGTTCGCCGATCATCTGGGACCGCAGGTGTATTTGAGTCTGAAGGGGTCGGAGGGCGGATACTATAGCGCGAACCAAGCGCTCTATGTCCTCCAGGGTTTCTTTTCTCTTCATCGACCGATCTCATTCGCTTTCAGCACGCAAGGAGAGGTAGAAGAGAGTCCCTTCGCAACGGGGAGAGGTTTCTTCACTGCAAAGGGACTACGCGAGTCTGCCCAGGTGTACGTATCTCTCACACGATCTGAGGGTCAATGGGTGGTGGCAGAGTTCAATATCTACTGACGTGACCTGATGTTTTCCTTCCTGGCGCATTTTCCACTGAAATACTCACCAAGGACGAGGCGATACCTGCTTATCGTCTTTTTTGTTTTTGTGGCGATTGGTCTCGTCAAGCTTGGCACGCACATCTTTGTCCGTTACGTTGATGATCATTGGGAGGAGATCTCTGAGGCGAGAACTCGCGACGTTGTTGCCGGCGCATTGGGAGCTTTCGAGCAGGTTCAGAAAGACACATACGGCTTCGCTCATCTCGTCGCTGAGAACGCGGCACTCAAGTCATTCCTCAACGACGAAAGCACGGATCGCACTCAGTTATTCTCATTGGTACAGCAACTCAACGCAAAGCAAGCGTATAGCCTTGAGGTATATGATCGACATCTTTCCCTTGTCGCATGGGAAGGTCAGCAGTCGGGGGCGGACTCTGGCGATATCCGAAGGGCCTTCGACTCTGGCCCGCTTTCATCTGTCCCCCAAAGTGCACTTTACACATTCCTTACTGTTCTCACCCCGATTTACTCCGGTGATGGCAAGGCCATTGGTGTTGTGGTCGTAAGTCGTCCGGTCGAAGTGAACTACCCATTGAATAATCGGTTCCTGACGAGCAGCGGGTTGCAGAGAGAATTGTCGAGTGAATTCGGTACTGCGATTCGTCTGGACTTCAGCGGAGAACCTGAGTCGAATTCAGGTGAGCGACTGGCATCCGATAAACTCGTTAGCATCGACGGGAGGAAGATTGGGACCGTCACAATCGACCGTCCGACCCTTACTTCATACTTGCAGAACTACCAGCACATATCTGATAGTGTCATAAGCAGTCTCGTTGCGATCGTTCCCGTCATCATTGCCCTCGCGGCTTGGCCTCGTTTCAGAAGGCTGAGACCACTTGCGCAGGTCTTCCTGCTAGTTCCGTTCGTGTGGGCGGTTCGGTATCTCTGGATCGCTGTCGACTTTCCCTCCGTTATTTTTCCGGAAGGTATCTTCGATCCATCCTACTTTGCCTCACCGTTTGGTTTTGGCCTGACGAAATCGATTGGCGAGGTGCTGATCTCGAGCCTGTTTTTCTTCATCAGTACATCATATTGCGTAGCGATTCTTGTCCACCACGGGTCTGAGGTGGAATGGAAGTTTCCGAGGTTCAGCAGTCTAATGGTACCGATCTTCCTCGTCGCCGTTGGTGGTGGCCTGGCGTTTCTCACTCGTGGCTATACTGAGGCAATACGCAGTGCCGTCTTCGATTCAAAGCTCACGTACGTCGATCCAACGACGATTGTTCCTGATCCACTCATCGGAGTAATGCTCTTTGCGATGCTGCTTCTTACAATATCCGCCCTCCTTGTTGGCGTGATCGTGTATCTGCTGTCGGCTCATCTCGTGAGGAGATTTCTGAGGACAGCTCGCTTTCCGGCGGCACTGTCTTGGATTCCGGTCGTTGCCCTGTTTGTGCTGGGAAGCTTTTTATTCGGTCTCTTCTATCCGAATCCTCAGACCACTTTGCTTTACCGGATTATCTTGATCGCTCTAATTGTGCTTCTGTCATTCGTGCTTCAGCGAGAGGTCAAAGTGGTCGGTCGGCCCTACACGGGGAAAACCCTCGCCTTCGCTGTCGGGTTGAGCATACTCGTTCTCGTGCCGGTGCTGGATGCGAAGATCCACGAGCACGACCGTCAGTCAGTCCGACTCTATGCAGGAGAATTGATTCGGCCTGTCGACAACTGGATACGGTTAACGCTGCAGGAGGCCTTGGGCCAAGTGGGTTCCGATGATGAATTGGTTCGCTCTCTCGTGAGTGAAGATCGTGATGTGATTAGCGGCTTGGCATTCAAACTCTGGGCTGAGAGCAACCTGAGCAAAGAGGGGTTCAACTGCGCAGTGGGAATTGTTCGAGGTGGGAGAATCGAAAGTCTCTTCAACCTCGGTCTACAACGGTCTGAGGCTTCCGGACTCATTGGAAACGTCGGAGAATTCTCTGAGAGCAGGATCTTTCGAGTGCGCTCTGGAAAGAGGATTCGCGGCCTTGATCGGTACGTTGGCACTGCACCGATACGAGCACCCGATGGGCGCATGGTGGCGAATGCGGTCGTGATTGTCGTTTCTGGACAGGGTGCACTCGTGAGGACAGAGGCTCCCGAGATTCTGCAGACGCCTTCTGCCATATCACTCGAAACAGAGTTCCGGAATCTAGTCGTGTCGGAGTTTGTCGATGGGCGGCTCGTCCAGACGACTGGCGAGAACTTCGAAAGAGATCGAGTAGTTCCAGAAGAAGTATACAACGCGCTGGTCTCGGGCAAGTCCACCTCCGTCTGGGCAGATGAGACGGTTGATGGAAAGGGCTATGAGTCCCTCTATACTCTTCAGTCGAATGAGATCGGTCCCCGAAGGATTCTCGCCCTCTCCATGGCAAGCTTGGATGTCCGATGGCACATCTTCAATCTGCTAAAGGTGGTCTTTCTTTACCTCATCATCGGTACGGTCGTGGCAGGAGTCTACGTTCTCTTCATCGCTGCTCGGAAGAGGAGTTTTCGGCTCTCATTCAGGGGAAAACTTTTAGCGGCGCTGTTGTCGCTGGCGACGATCCCGTTGATCCTCCTCTCATATTACGACAGGCAGTTCACCAATGAGAGTCGTGCAGAAATCCTTCGCCGTCAAGCTGAGGATGAGTTGAGAGTTGCCGGGTTAAATCTCCTTAGCCATCTCGGTAGCACTTCTTCGGCATCTGTCACGAACTCTCTCAGTGACAGTCTTTGTGAGCGAATTGCGCAGGAGACAGGGAGTGATTTCAATGTGTATGTCGGAGCTTTTGTTCAGGCAAGCAGTCGTCCTGAGCTCTTCGATGCTGAGCTTATGGATACCCGGCTCAACAGCTCTGCGTACAAGGAGATTGTCGTCGAGGGAGAACGATTCTTCGTCCAGACTGAATCTATTGGGAGATTCCCATTTCTCGTTGCATACGAGAGGATGGACGACGCGAATGGGCGCGCGTTTGGGGTGATCTCTGTCTTCACGGCATACAAGCACCAGGCAGTCGATGAGGAATTGTTCAAGCGCAGTGCATTGGTTTTTGGAACCTATGCAGGTGTCATGGTTCTGATTGTCCTTATCGGTGTCTTCTTCGCGTACAGGATTGCCTCTCCAATAAGGAAATTGACTGAAGGCATAAGGAGTGTTTCGCGAGGTGACCTCAGCTCGGTTCTCGAAGTCAGCAGCAAGGACGAACTCGGCGAGCTCGTGGCGGCATTCAATAAGATGACGCAAGACCTGAAGCGCATTCAGAAAGAATTGGCAGCCGCCGAACGAGAGCTGGCATGGCGAGAGATGGCAAAACAAGTTGCTCATGAGATAAAGAACCCCCTGACACCGATGAAACTCTCGATCCAACACCTGCGTCAGGCATACGCAGATCGCGTGAGTGATTTCCATGTGCTTCTCGATGAGGTCTCACGGACGATCATCGAACAGGTTGACGCATTGGGCCGGATCGCAGCTGAGTTCTCTGCATATGCGAGGATGCCCGAAAGGAAATACGAACTCTGTGATGTCGACGGCCTGTTGGCTGATGCAATCCGACTCTTTGACCAGGAGACAAATGTCCGTTTCAGGGCCGACCTTGCAGCTGCAGAAGCCACTGTTTTGGCTGACAAGGAGGAGCTCAGGAGAGTATTCATCAATGTTCTTCGGAACGCAGTTCAAGCCATCGTCGGCGCGGGAGAGATCAAGGTGACAACGCACCTCACCGACGGCCAGATCGATATTGTGATAGCGGACACGGGTCGAGGAATTCCAGATGAGATCAAGGGAAGACTCTTCGAGCCGAACTTCTCCACGAAGAGCGAAGGCATGGGCCTTGGTCTGGCGATCTCGAAGCAGACGATTACCGACCTCAAAGGCCGCATCGAGATTGAGAGCATTGTGGGAAAAGGAACACAGGTGAGAATTATCCTTCCATTGACTCCTTCCTCTTAGACTCGCCGCATGGATGAAATTCCGATAATCCGATCCCGAAAATTCTCTGAGTACCCATCGATCGCATTCGGCTTTAGTACCAGAATCGGTGGCGTCAGCCCCGAGCCTCTTGGACTGAACTTGAGCTTCAATGTTGGCGACGATCGAGACAGAGTAGCGGAGAATAGACGAAGGTTCCTCGCCGTATTCAATATACCGCCAGATCGGCTGGCAATCCCGAAGCAATCCCATAGCAAAACCGTCAAACGGGTCAATCATCCTGGCGAGTATGCGGACTGCGATGCACTCGTCACTGGGGAGAAGGGCGTGTACTTGGTGGTGAGTGTTGCGGACTGCATCCCGTTGTTCATGTACGATCCCATCAGGAAATTAGTTGCTGCTGTTCACGTGGGATGGCGCGGCAGTGCATCAGGGATTGTGAGGGAGACAATGAGAATTCTCAGAGAGGAATTCGCCACGGCACCCGAGGATCTGGGTGTTTATCTTGGCCCTTCGGCTCGCGCATGCTGTTACGAGGTGAGGGAAGATGTCGCAAGCAAATTCCCGCCTCAATTCCTTCAACCAAAGTCACCTGGAAAACTGCTGCTCGACTTGACTGGGGCCACAAAAGCTCAACTAATCCAGAATGGTGTGAGGGAAGACCGGATCGAAAAGAACGGAAGCTGCACCATTTGCACGCCAGAACTCTTCCACTCTTACAGGCGGGACGGTCAAAGGTCGGGGAGGATGATGGGAGTTATTGGACTGGCGTTCTGATTCTCTTCAATTGCCACCTCTGAAGCGATTTTCGCGGTATTGATTCTTTGAAGAATCGTGGGTATCTTATTGCCGTTATGTGCGGAATAGTCGGATATCTTGGAAATCGAAGCGCTTTGCCCGTTCTCATTTCAGGGTTAAAGCGACTTGAGTACCGTGGCTACGACTCGGCAGGGGTTGCGGTCATCTCTGATCATAAGCTCTCGGTCTGGAAGAAGGCTGGCAAAGTAAGAGACCTTGAGAGTTTTCTTCTTAAGAATGGGGGGGATGCCACCGTGGGGATCGGCCATACCCGTTGGGCGACGCACGGGGAGCCGAGTGATCTCAACGCACATCCTCACACCGACTGCACTGGCGACCTCGCAATTATCCATAATGGGATAATCGAGAACTACCACGCCATAAGGATGAAACTTGAAAAGGCAGGGCACCACTTCCGGACGGAAACCGATACCGAAGTGCTCGCCCATCTCATTGAGGAAGTCTACAAGGTTACCGGCGATCTTAGTTCTGCAGTGAGGATTTCGTTACACGAAGTAAATGGGACGTACGGCATCGCCGTTCTCTCTGGGAAGGAGCCTGACAAGATTCTGGTTGCAAGGAAGGGAAGCCCTCTCGTGATCGGGGTTGGCGACGGTGAGAATTTCATTGCCTCCGACCCGGCGGCCATGATCGATTATACGCGTCAAGTTGTGTATCTCAAGGATGGAGAAATTGCAACTGTGACGAAAAATGACTTCACCATAAAGACGATCGATGATGTTGAGATCGACAAACAGATAGAGGAGATCACGGTCGATCTCCAGCAGATTGAGCGGGGTGGATATGCCCACTTTATGCTGAAGGAGATTCACGAGCAGGCTGAGACAATTCAGAATTCGATGAGAGGCCGGCTGCGCATCGATGAAGGGACAGCGAAACTCGGAGGGTTAGAAGCTGTGCAGTATCGGCTCCAGAACGCGCGACGGTTTATCATCACAGCGTGCGGGACATCATGGCATGCAGGTCTCGTCGGCGAATATATGATGGAGCAGCTTGCCGGGATTCCGACGGAGGTCGAGTATGCCTCTGAATTCCGCAGCCGTAATCCAGTCCTGTCCCCAGACGATGTGGTTTTCCTCATCAGTCAAAGCGGTGAGACAGCGGACACACTTGCTGCACTCCGGGAAGCAAAGGCGAAGGGGGCGACTGTGCTGGGGATAGTCAATGTTGTCGGGAGTACAATTGCTCGGGAAAGCCTGGGTGGAGTTTATGTTCACGCAGGGCCGGAGATAGGCGTTGCTTCAACCAAGGCTTTCACTTCTCAGCTCGTCGTTCTTTCGCTGATCAGCTTGATGATGGCGAGGTTGAGAGGGATGCAGCTTGAGGAGGGGCAGAAGATCGCACGAGAGATTGCGTCGCTGCCGGGAAAAGTCCAGGAAATCCTGAAGAGAACCGACGGGATCAAAGCGATTGCGCGAGAGTTCAAGGATTGTCGAAACTTCCTGTATCTTGGCCGCGGCGCCAACTTCCCGACCGCGCTTGAAGGGGCACTGAAGCTCAAAGAGATTTCCTACATCCATGCGGAAGGTTACCCGGCAGCTGAGATGAAGCATGGACCGATCGCGTTGATTGATGATGAAATGCCCGTAGTGTTTGTCGTTCCCAAGGATGCATTGTACGAAAAGGTTTTGAGCAACATCCAGGAAGTGAGAGCGAGAAAAGGCCGAATCATTGCCATCGCCAATGAGGATGATAATCAAATCTCGGACCTTGCGGAGTTTGTCATCCGGGTCCCACGAACCTATGGGTTCCTTGGTCCAATCCTCAACGTTATCCCATTGCAGCTCCTCGCGTACTACATCGCCGTAGAGCGGGGTTGCCACGTTGACCAGCCTCGAAACCTAGCAAAAAGTGTGACAGTAGAGTGACGTGTGGCGCCGCTCCAGAGTTCTTGTTGTGTGCATCTGGAGATAGGGTGCTTCCATATGCATTTCATGTTCTTTAACGATTTCGCATGATTTATGACTAAGAGAGCAGCGAACTTTCGCCGACGGACTTGAACCTGTGCCTGCCGAACTGAAGTTCAGCAAGAGTGATTGGGCCCTCATCCTCGGCTCGTCGAGCGGGTTTGGTGGCGCGACTGCCATCGAACTGGCACGTCATGGAATGAGCATCCTCGGAGTACACTTCGACCGAGCAGGGACGATGCCAACCGTGATGCGAATTCTGCAAGAGATCAAAGCCACGGGCAGCAAAGTTTTGTTCTTCAATGCCAACGCTGCAGATGCCGAGCGGAGAAACGAAACCCTCGATGTCATCAAAAAGGAGCTGAGCACTGACTCTGCCGCTTCGGTCCGGGTGCTCATGCATTCGTTGGCATTTGGAACGCTCAAACCGTACATCGGTGAGACTCCAGACGAGATGATCACGCAAGCGCAAATGGAAATGACGCTCGACGTGATGGCGAACAGTCTTGTCTACTGGGTTCAGGGTTTGGTCCAGCGCAAGTTGATGCGCCGGGGCGGGCGTATCTTCGCGATGACGAGTTCAGGAGGTCATACAGTCATGCCGTCATACGGTGCTGTATCAGCTGCAAAGGCAGCTCTCGAATCGCATATACGTCAGTTGGCGATGGAGTTGGGACCGCTCGGCATTACAGCGAACGCACTGATGGCAGGCGTGACCGACACACCCGCGCTGCGGAAGATCCCCTCGGGCCTCCGATTGTTGAAAGCTGCAGAATTCAAGAACCCTGCAGGCCGTCCGACAACTCCAGAGGATGTCGCGAAGGCAATCGCGCTCTTAAGCGATGATCGTTCGCAATGGATCTCTGGTAACGTGATTAAGGTTGATGCTGGTGAAGACATCGTCGGGTTTGTGGCTCGAGAAGGCCCTGTGCATATTGAGTGATCCAGCATTGTGACTCTCAGGTGCGTCACGTGATCCTGTCGTCTTCCAGACTTAGAACCGCTGATGTGCAAACAGAAAGAACTCCCCAGTCTCCCCACTGTCGTCTCAACTTTCGAAAACAAGATCGCGTATTGATAGATTCTTCTGGAGAATTCTATGCCGTATAGCTCCGTTGTCTGTGTGAAGCAGGTTCCGGACACGTCAAACATTTCCGGACAAGTCATGAAGCCGGATGGGACGGTGAATCGTTCCAAGCTTCCGACGATCTTCAATCCTGACGATCTCGTGGCATTGGAACTGGCCCTTCAGGTGAGGGATACCTACGGCGGAAAAGTCACGGTGATCACCATGGGCCCGCCTCCAGCGGCAGAAGTTCTGAGGCAATCGCTGTACATGGGCGCTGATGATGTCGCGCTCATTAGTGACCGCCGTTTTGCTGCGGCAGACACTCTTGCGACAGGCTATGCACTGAGCATGGCAATCCGAAAGATTAGGAGTTTCGACCTGGTGTTCTGCGGTCGTCAGGCGATCGACGGAGATACGGCGCAAGTTGGGCCACAACTTGCAGAGAAGCTGGGAATCCCCCAAGTGACGTACACCGAGAAGATTGAAAAGGTTGAAGATGGCTGGCTTTATGCGAAGCGGAAGATCGATGGTGGATTTGAGCGCGTTCGTGCAAGGCTTCCGGTCCTTGTGACGGTTTTCGGGGATGCCGCAATTCCTCGGCCATTCAACGCGAAGCTCATTATGGAGAAGAAGCGTGCCAGGTCTCAGTTCGAGCTGGAACGCATGAGCGAGGACAACCCATTCTACTACTTCTACAACGATTTGCACAAGCTCGAAGAAAAAGGTCTCCTGATCCCGACCTGGACAGTTGAGGATATCAACGTTGAAGAGGAAAAGTGCGGACTGAAAGGCTCTCCAACCCAGGTGTACAAAGTTGAGAATGTTGTGCTCACAAGTCCAGAACGGAAGAGATATGAGCCGACGAAAGCTGATCTCGAGAGACTCATTGATGAGTTGATGGGTGATCACATTTTCGGTTGAGGTGCGATGGAACAGATCTCCGGTGTGTGGGTTTTTGCTGAACAAGAAGATGGACACCTGCACGATGTTGGCCTTGAGTTGCTCTCCAAAGGTCGAAGGCTTGCAGACCAGCTGAAAGCGCCGTTATCAGCGGTGTTCATTGGCCATCAGGTGCGAAGCCTCGTCCCGACGCTTTACTCCTACGGCGCCGACAATGTCTTTTTCGCAGACGATGAGCGGTTTCGGCATTACCTGACGCTTCCGTATGCGCGGGTCCTCATGCAGTTGGTGAAGTTCCACGAGCCGCGCGTCCTGCTCTTCGGGGCTACGTCGATTGGCCGTGATCTCGCCCCCCGTGTGGCTTCGAACACTCGCTCCGGCATGACGGCGGATTGCACAGACCTGCAGATCTCCGACGTCACGCAGCGCGGCCAGTTGCACAAGGATCTCCTTTTGCAGATCCGACCTGCATTTGGTGGGAATATCATCGCAACAATCATCTCGCCGAATTCCAGGACTCAGATGGCGACAGTCCGTGAAGGTGTAATGAAAATGGAGAAACCCGACAAAGGGCGTCAGGGGCGAGTCATTGAAATCGAGATCGACCTGCGTGAGGAAGATTTCGTTGTTCAACTCCTCGAGCGCTACAAGGAGAGACCGCGGGTGAACCTCAAGGCAGCCGACATCATAGTCTCTGGCGGCTACGGTGTTGGGAAGAAGGAAAACTTCCAGCTCATCGAGGAGTTGGCGCGAGTCCTTGGTGGTGAAATCGGGGCTTCGCGTGCTGCAGTCGACGCGGGATTCATCAGCCGTGACCATCAAGTTGGCCAGACAGGGACGACTGTCCGTCCAAAGCTTTATATTGCCTGTGGCATTTCAGGTGCCATCCAGCATCGTGCCGGGATGAGCGAATCCAAGAAAATCATCGCAATCAATAAAGACCCGAGCGCTCCGATCTTCGACATCGCACATTATGGCATCGTGGGTGATGTCGTTGAAGTGATCCCGCGGCTGATTGAAGTCTACAAACAAAAATCAAGATAACGCTCCCCCGACGGTAATCCGGTACTAGACGAGAGGTCGCACTCATGCCGAACTTCTTCAACGATAACGAAGACCTCATCTTTCAATTCGAGAATCTGCATCTCGAGGATATCATCCAGTCGCGAGAGAACAATTTTGCAGAGAGCGACGGGTATCCCTATGCACCATTGAACATCGAAGATGCAATGGACAGCTATCGTCGCGTGCTCGAGGTGGCCGGAGACATCGCTGGAAACTTCGTGGCTCCACGGGCTGCCGAGGTCGATCGGGAGGGTTGCCACTTTGAAAACGGGAGAGTGACTTATGCGAAGGGTGTTGCCGAAGCGTTGGAGCGGCTATCGAAGGCCAACCTGATGGGCATGACACTGCCCAGAGAATATGGGGGCCTGAATTTCCCGATGACCATTTACATGATGGCCGTAGAGATGATCTCCCGTGGAGATGCGGCTCTCATGAATTTGTTTGGGCTGCAAGACATCGCCGAGACCATCCATCGTTTTGGTGACGGGGAAATCCAGCGTGAATATCTCCCCAAATTCAGCAGCGGTGCCGTTACCGGTGCCATGGCCTTAACCGAGCCGGATGCCGGCTCCGATCTGCAGGCCGTCCAAACGCGCGCATACCAAGATGAGAATGGAAACTGGTATCTCAGCGGCGTGAAGCGCTTCATCACGAATGGATGCGGCGATGTGCTACTTGTTCTCGCACGTTCCGAAGATGGGACGGTTGATGCCAGAGGACTGAGCCTCTTCGTTTGTGAGCGGGAAGGAGTTCAGGTGCGGCGCATCGAAAACAAGTTAGGCATCCACGGTTCACCGACGTGCGAGATCCAGTTCAACGATACACCGTGCAAGCTCATCGGTGAGCGGAGGCGGGGACTCATTACTTACGTGATGTCGCTTATGAACGGTGCGCGACTGGGTGTCTCTGCGCAGGCCTTAGGGATTGCTCAGGCGGCTTATGTCGAAGCGTTCAAGTACGCCCATGAGCGTGAGCAATTCGGGAAGACCATTCATCACTTCCCGGCCGTCGCTGAAATGCTCATCAATATGAAGGTCAACATCGAGACGTGTCGATCACTCTTGTACGCAACGGCTAGAGCGGTCGACGCTCGGGATGAGCTGGTGCGTCTAGTGAACCGAGCCAGATCACTGGGACAGCCATTCAAGGATTTGAATGATCGACTAAAGCAGGCGGCGCGCGTCGCCACGTTCCTTACGCCGTTTACAAAATACATGGTCACCGAATTGTCGAACCAGATCTGCTATGATGCGATCCAGGTGCACGGCGGGACGGGGTTCATGCAGGAATTCAACGTCGAGCGACACTATAGAGATGTGCGAGTGACGAATATTTATGAAGGCACGTCACAACTGCAGATCGTGGCCGCTACTGGAGGTGCAGTAACTGGAGTACTGGATCATCTGTTTGACGAGTACGAGCAGCAAGCATACCGCGGGGAACTGCGTCCCCTTCATCAACAGCTGATGGAAATCCGAAAGAGGTTCAAAGAGTGTCAGGACTTTCTCGCAGCAAAGAAGGATGCAGCGTACCAGGAGCTGCAGGCCCACAACCTTGTCGAGATGTATGGGTCAATCTACGTGGGTTACTTGGTTCTCAATGAGGCAACGATCTCCGCGAAGAAGCTGCTTGTCGCAAAGAAATACATCAGTGACAGCTACTCGAAGTCGCTTATGCACGCGGAGAGAATCATGCACGGCTTTGACACGATGCTCGTCGACATGGATCAATTTGTGACGGCTGTGTGATCGACGAAGTTTGTGTTTCAAGGGAGATTTGAATATCTTTAGACGAAGGTGATTCGGATCCCGACAAGAAACATCGGGATCCTGAATTGTACAGTGAAGTTAGCTGCAGTTCGTTTGCTAACTTGAGCTCGATTGGCTTCATTTGCTTCGTGTTGGTTAAGTAGCTGGATACTCGGGTTCGAAGCATTTGGATCCCGATAGAAAGCATCGGGATCCTAAATCTTTCAGCAAACTTAACTTCGTCCCTTCGGGACTGGTTAAGTTTGGAAAGATTTGGACAGGTAGCTCAGTCGGTAGAGCAACGGCCTGAAAAGCCGTGTGTCGCCAGTTCGATTCTGGCCCTGTCCACTCAATTTTCGCCACTTTTGACCTCCAGTGTTGGCAGTTGCTAACAGTTCTGCTAACACTTTTTGTAGTTTTTGGAGGTCGCGATGGCATCCCTCATCCGCCGCTCCAACGGTATCTACTACGTCATCTCCTTCCAGAACGGCCGCCGCATCTGGAAATCCACTGGGTGCACAACAAAGGGAGAAGCTCTGAAATCTGCCTCGAGGGGTAAGAGAAGATTTCAGAGAAAGGCCCACCTGAACTTGAATCAATTCCGCGAGATAATCCTCTCAGATGCAAAGGCCAATTTCGCTCCTTCGACCGTCTTGCTCTATCAATCAGCCATAGATAAACTTGAACAACTCATCGGGAACCTTCCACTAAGCAAATACACGCCTCAACTGGTTTAAGAGTTCAAGATACTCCGGCTTAAGCGGGCCTCGCCAGCTAAAGCTAATATTGACTTGAGGACTCTTCGGGCAGCCTTTAACGTTTCACTTACCTGCAACCTCGTCTCGGATAATCTCTTCACGAAATGCAAGCAGCTTCGAGTACCACCGAAGCGTCCCGCATATCTTTCTCGGGAAGAATTTCACAAGCTCGTGAGGATCATTGACAAGGACTGGTGCAAGGTGCCCTGTTGCAGCTTCGCTAGCACATCAAGAAAAACGATTTAAGAGATGGGGACTCGAGGAAGCGCTCGTGCTTTCAAGAGAGAAGCAGTGAGGAGAAACCTGCTCACAGTTGCGATCACCGCACTTAAGACCTGGGCCCTGAACACAAGTATCCATCAGTCCTTCTCCCACCGACCAGCCTTTTTTGGCTCAAGTTGTATTTTCCGAGCCTTGTTCGGTTCCTGGCTGAAGCAATCTTGAAGTCGGCTGCAATTCTCGGTCCTCCTCATGCATGAATAGACTGTCTCGAATGGGGAAGGCAATGAATTCTCTTACACCATGAGTACTGGAAAAATCTGCGCAAGGATCTGTAATGATTACAACGAATTCCGCTTCCCCGCAAAAATTTGTGTATCAAAAGAATTAAAATGGCTGTGATGAGTCGTGTTTATGAAATCCTAAACTTGGAGATTTGGCATCTCTTTTGAATATTTGCACAAACAACGGCAGCTTAACCATAAAGGGTTTCGACGCCGTAATACCGGTGTACTTGAAACTCGAACCAAAGGAGTCTCACATGGAGGGACCTAAGCGACGGACCATGTTAAGGTTGAAGAAGATATACAAACCTGTCGTAGGCTGGGTGCGGCGACACCCGGGTGGTCTGGCAGCAATTGCAATCGTCGGCTATTACTGCGTTTCGACATATGATCTGATCTCGAAGTCGGGAACCACCCACCATACTTTTCTTGATTTCGTTCTCCACTTCGACTCTCTGATCTGGATGTGGCTCGTAGCCTATGTCTTTATTCGTTTTCAAAATACAAAGAGAAAGTATCGTGAGGAGGAAAAAGAAAGGCTCGTACTTCTACGCCAAATTGACGAGTCCAGAGTCGCCTCAAGACTCCTGAAGGATATCACGAGGCAGCTACAGGACTCCATTAACAATCCGCTCACCTTGATCGGGATTACAACAGAGGGAATTAGGAAGCGATTTCTTACCGAACCCAGTATGATGCGACAACTCAATCAGATCGATGTTTCACTCCGTCGTATTCACAGCGCTATCAAGGATGTGTCGAGCTACTGCACTGCAAACGTGCTTGATAAACTTCATAGAGAGGCGTATGTACCGGATTCACAATCACTTCGAGAAGACGGGAAAAGGTTTGAGACGGAAACCTTAGAAGCCAAATGAGACAGACCCCTCGGATGCCCTGATATTTTGGGCACGTTAGATTTCCGGGCGTCGTTGCCAATTAATCTTGAAGAGTCAGAAGGGTTGAGACTAGCGGGAGCCCCGCGCTATCTTCTTCCGCGAGGATTCACGGTGGGTAGACACAAGAGACTATCTTTGAGTGATGTCCAAACAAGATGCGACAGCCGACAACGTAAAGCGAACTCATGTGACCCGCAAGTTAGGCCTAATTGGCTTTGCCGGTCCTCAGATTAGCGGTGCATTCAACAAGGCGAGTTGTCCTTTTCAGAAGGTTCACCCGCTGGGGACAACATCCATTCCGGGTCCTCCTTCGATCTCACCCATCGTGGCAACTCTCTGGCAATCGCGGCGACTAGCGACAAACTGGAACGCGGGGGACAGAATTTCAAGTTGTGTGTTGAGGCATAGAGGGATCTATGAAGGACGAGCGTAGGACAAAGGAAGCACTATTGCAGGAATTGCAGTCTCTCCGCAAGCGGATGCAGATATATGAAAGAGCTGAAAGCAAACGTGACCAGGCAGAAAAAGTGCTGCGAAAGACAGGTTTCTACATTTTCCCGCAGGAACTGGCAGCGGAGCATTATGCCGACGAACAAAGGACCATGCATTCTGGGGAGCCGATCGTCAACAAAGAAGAGGTGGTCGTCAATAAGGCAGGAACCAAGATGTGGTCCTCCACTACAAAAATCCCAGTCTGCGATAGCCAGGGGAATATCATTGGGCTAGTGGGCATGAACCGTGACATGACCGAGCGGAAGCATGCGGAAGAAAGGCTGCAGCTCTTGGACCAGATCCTTCAGAGGGTCAACGCGTTGGTGCTTGTCGCGGATACAAAGGGTGAAATCACTTATGTCAGTCCGTCAGTGAAAAAGATTCTTGGTTATGACCCGGCCGAGGTTCTTGGAGATGGCTGGTGGAACGTAAGTCGAGACGATGAGAAGGAACGAAAGCGCGAGAAAGATCTCGTTGCCCGATGTGCCCGGGGGGAGATCTCCCCGTCTGCGGGGCCATATGAAAGGATCGTGAAGAGTCGTGACGGGGTACCGCACTATACTCTGTGGCAGGACACAAAGGGTCCGGAGAGCTTCATTATCGGCGTTGGGCACGATATTACTGAACGCAAGCTCTTGGAGGATCAACTCCGGGAGGCTCAGAAGCTTGACAGCCTCGGCACATTGGTGGATGGCATCGCGCACGATTTCAATAATATCTTGGGAATCATTCTTTGCTATACATCGATGCTCGAAGGGGGAAATGTTGACCCTAAGAAATCATCGCGCAGCATCGCGGCAATCAACAAGGCAGTGCAGCGTGGCGCTGGTTTAGTGCAGCAGCTGCTCACCTTCGCCCGAAAGGCTGACACACTGTTTGAATCTGTAAAGCTGAATGATGTGATCGGGGAGCTCGCAGACTTGTTGAAGGAAACATTTCCGAGGACCATCCAGGTCTCCTTGCAGCTCGAGAAGGACATCCCTTCCATCACAGGTGATGCCAATCGACTCCACCAAGCGCTTCTCAACCTCTGCGTTAATGCAAGGGATGCTATGCTTAACCCGTCAATTCGATCGACGGGCGGAACGCTAGGAATTAGGACCGAAAGCTGCGCGGGCCTCGAAGTGTCCAAGCGCTTCCGCAGTGCCACTGAAGAGGAGTATATCTGTGTCACGGTCGAGGACACTGGGGTTGGGATGGATAAAGCAACCCAGGAGCGTATTCTTGAACCCTTCTTTACAACAAAGCCGATTGGCAAAGGGACTGGACTGGGCCTTTCGGTAGTTTACGGTATTGTCCGGAGTCACCGAGGATTCATTGAAGTGGACAGTGCACTTGGACGGGGATCAACCTTCCGGATCTTCTTACCTGTTGCACGTCGAAGCGTTCAGAGTCTTGGAAGGCACGAGGCGGGGCAAGTGGAGGTTATGGGAGGCAAAGAGACGATTCTCCGCGTAGAGGATGAGGAGCTGCTAGGTGCCGTCCTAATTAGAGGGGGTTTGTCCTAAGATGAAAACGAACGTCGTGGCAAGGTGGAAGATTGCAAAACGAATTAGGGGGATTGAATCTTGGTTGAAAAAGAATGGGCGGCGATGCCAAGAACAGCAGCTACATCTTGAGAAGAATACAACTGAGCGGATTTACTGGCATTACGGCTATATGGTGGCCTTAATGGACATTCTTCGCCTAATCGAGAGCGAAGGGGTACACAAGAACTAATTCTCGCATCCTGCAACCGGACACTTGTAATCAGTGCCCACAGGTTTAGCTGGGTGGATGATATTGTCTGGGGGGATGAAGTCGTGGTAGAGCCTGCATTCTTTCTCGAAGGCAGCCTTTGAGTTGGGGAGGAAAGCGTACTTGAAGGATTCATATAGTCCTTCGTAATCGTGTAACCTCTTGTTCAGATCGTCATCAGACCTTCCAACTCTTGTCACGTTGAAGGCATTACTTTGATCGACGTGCCCTAAAGCGTAAGCACCTAGGCCAACTCCTTTTACATTATCATCTATTCCCTTTTTGGTGAGAGGATGCGGGCCATGTAATTCATTTGAAGGCATGATGGAGTCTCCTTTGAATTATTTCGCAGGAGGAATCTAACGAATGTTCCTGGTATTGTCAACAGGGACAAAGAAACGGTAGTGGTGCAGTTTGAATAGCGAGAGAGAGTCCTAATTTTAATCGGCAGCGAACAGTAGGGGGTAGCAGAGAATGGGGGGCTCTAGACGTAAACCTTTGGTTTGCTCAAATCCTTCTGAAGTGGAATTTTCTGCGACACAATAATTTCATCAACAAGGCGCTCTGGGGTCTGTCTTTTTAATCCCCTTTCTATCACTTGCTGTGCCAGTTACAATAGGAGGTCACATCGGGGCTCAGCTTTTGTAAGCTCTACAAAACTCTCCTAGACTCTTACACTTTCACTCACAGGTTTCCGGGAATAATGATCTGGTCTTCGGTTTCCAGAGTGTTTCTTAGGCATAAGGATTCGCCAACATCCGGCACGTTGTTTGAATAAACTTACGAGAGGAGA
>JBAWAH010000043.1:0-27753 GCA_049589195.1 Bacteroidota bacterium
GCCCAGGAGATACCAAGCCTCTTCGTTAGTGGGGTTTTTTGCCAGTTCGGATTCAAGATTCCGGATTGCGTTGTCCCAGTCTGATTTCTGGATGTAAAGCCGAGCACTTGTCATCTCGGTCGTTCCACACTGAAACCCCACCGAACAAACAACAAGTATAGCGATAAACAAGCTGGTAAGAAGAAGTTGTGCTCTCATTCTGAACTCCGTGTATTATTTGTCAGGGAAGGGAGGTTCAAAGACCAAGGGCGATTTGAAACGAACCAAATATAATCAAAACCCCACCGAGAGTCAAGGTATTTCCGGAGACATGAGAGCCGCTACGCTCGTCGTCGGACAGTTTCTCTCTCAAACAGGAATCTTTTCTCCCTTCCTGTTTTCTGAATGAACCACACATGAGAGGCTCGAATTGAAGACCCGTCCTGTCTGTCTTTGTTTCCTTTTTGTGGACGAAGAAGGTCTAGCCTCTCTCACGGGCGAGTTTTGACTTTGAGAACTTTTATTGCTACGTTCGTGTTGAAATTTAAGAACTTACACCCCACCCGATACCTGCAAAAGGGGAGCAGAGGAACACTTCATGACCGGAACAGTAGCTGCGAGTACAGCATTCAAGGAAGGCTTAGAGGACATCGTTGCAGCGACATCGTCTATTTGCTTCATCGACGGTGTTCAGGGAAGATTGATTTACGAAGGGTATAGCATCAACGAACTCGCTGAGCACTCGACCTTCGAAGAGACAGCCTACCTCCTCTGGAGTGGCGCGCTCCCCTCACATTCACAGCTCGGCAGCTTCTCGTCACAGCTCCTTGAGAACCGAGGGATCCCAGACTCAGTTTACTCACTGCTCAGGACAAGCCCGAAATCAGCGCATCCGATGAGCGTCCTTCGCTCAGCCGTCTCATTTCTCGGTTTGACAGATCTTGAAGCTGATGACAACACCCCGGAAGCGAACAAACGCAAAGCTCTCCGCCTCCTCGCCAAAATACCCGTCATAGTGACGACCCATCACAGGTTGCGGAATGGGCTTGCCCCGGTACCATCCTCCTCCTCTCTTGGGCATGCTGGCAACTTTCTCTACATGCTGAATGGCACGAAACCGGAGAAACGTCAGGAACGTATCTTCGATGTCTGCCTCATCCTCCACGCGGATCACGAGTTTAACGCATCGACCTTTGCCGGCAGGGTAACTGCAGCAACGCTCTCTGACATGTACTCAGCTGTCACTTCGGCTATCGGAGCACTGAAGGGACCACTCCACGGCGGCGCGAACGAGTCTGTGATGAAAATGCTCCTCGAAATCGGAGACGTCTCCAATGTTGATGAATACATTCACGCTGCCCTCGCGGCAAAGAAGAAGATTTCCGGTTTTGGGCATCGAGTCTACAAAACCGAGGATCCCCGGGCAACCGTTCTCCGAAAGATGTCGAAAGAGCTTGGCGAGCGAACCGGGAATCTCCGATGGTACGAAATGTCCGTGAAGATTGAGAAAATCGTGAAGGAGGAAAAGTATCTCTATCCCAACGTCGATTTTTTCTCTGCGTCAGTGTATTACATGCTCGGGATCCCTATCGATCTCTTTACACCGATTTTCGCCATCAGCAGAACAGCAGGATGGACTGCGCACATTCTCGAGCAATATGCACACAATCGACTGATCCGCCCGCTCGCGGAGTACACCGGGCCGGTTGACCTCCACTACGAGCCAATCGAGAGCCGATCATGATTGCGTTTGGGGCCGTGGACGAGTCGCCGACCTAAGGAGCAAAGGAAGGAAATCATCCATGCACTTGACTCTCACACAGAAAATCATACGTGATCATCTCGTTTCAGGGGAGTTGAAACCCGGCACCGAGATCGGAATCCGAGTTGACCAGACCTTGACACAAGACGCGACGGGCACGATGGCGTACCTCCAGTTCGAGGCAATCGGTATCCCGAGAGTGAAGACGAAGCTTTCCGTTTCGTACGTCGATCACAACATGCTGCAGACCGGCTTTGAGAACCCGGACGATCACCGGTATCTCCAGAGTGTCGCAGCGAAGTACGGGATTTACTTTTCAAAACCTGGTAACGGAATCTGTCACCAGGTGCACCTTGAACGGTTTGTGATTCCGGGACAAACTCTCCTCGGATCGGACAGCCACACCCCAACTGCGGGGGCAGCCGCAATGCTCGCGATCGGCGTCGGCGGACTCGACGTTGCTGTAGCGATGGGCGGTGGCCCTTATCATTTCATCATGCCGAAGGTCGTTGGCGTAAAGCTGACCGGAAAGCTCGGCGCGTGGGTAACGGCAAAAGATATCATCCTTGAACTCTTGCGCAGGAAAACGGTGAAAGGTGGACTTGGGAGAGTGTTCGAGTTCTTCGGCCCCGGTGTAATGTCTCTCTCTGTCCCGGAGCGTGGGACGATTACAAATATGGGTGCGGAGCTCGGAGCAACCACCTCCATCTTCCCATCCGATGAAGTCACGAAGAAGTTCTTCACAGCCCAAGGCCGAGCGAAAGCATGGCGCAAGCTTGAAGCCGATCCCGGAGCTGAGTACGATGAGAGCATTGAAATGAACTTGTCGGAGCTCGAGCCGTTCGTAGCCCAGCCCTCGAGCCCGGACAACGTAGTTCCGATCAAAGCCGTTGAAGGAATGAAGGTGGAGCAAGTCCTGATCGGAACATGCAACAACTCAAGTTATCGAGAGCTGATGGCTGTCGCCCGCATTCTGAAGGGAAAGAAAGTCAGCCCCAGTGTCGACTTTGGGGTTGTGCCCGGTTCACGTCAGGTCCTCGAGATGATTTCCGCAAACGGAGCTATCAAGGACATCGTAGCCGCAGGCGCGAGAATCCTGGAAAGTGCTTGCGGGTTCTGCATCGGGATGGGCCAAGCGCCTCCGACGAACGGCGTGAGCTTGAGAACTGGAAACCGAAACTTCCCTGGCCGGAGCGGCACCCCAAACGACAAAGTGTATCTCTGCAGTCCTGAGGTTGCGGTGGTCAGCGCCCTGCGTGGGGAGATCACCAACCCCAAGAAACTCGGACGGTATCCCGCCATAAAGATGCCCAAGAAGTTTCTCATTGACGACTCGCTCATTGTCCCGCCGCCCAAGAATGGAGAGAAAGTTGAGATCATGCGCGGCCCCAACATCGCTCCCCTGCCGGTCCGGGGACCACTCGAGAATAATCTCGTGGGCGAAGTTCTGATAAAGCTTGGAGATAACATCACGACTGACCACATCATGCCTGCAGGCGCGCAAATCCTGCCTTTGCGGAGCAACATTCCGAAGATCTCAGAGTTCGTCTTCAATCGAGTGGACCCAGAATTCGTGAAGCGCGCAAAGGAGAAGCATGGTGGCGTAATCGTCGGTGGAGAGAACTACGGGCAGGGCTCCTCCCGTGAGCACGCAGCGCTCGCACCAATGTACCTGGGGATCAAGGCAGTGTTTGCAAAGTCGTTCGCCCGGATTCATCGGTCAAACCTCATTAATTTTGGGATCGTCCCTTTGCTCGTCAGCGATTCTTCTCTCTTCGATGCATTGCAGCCGGGGGCAAAAGTCGAGATCCAAAATGTCCGTGCGCCGCTTGAGAGAGGTGACTCCTCAATCGCCGTGCGAATCAATGGCAAGGAGTACAGCGCGCGGCACGATATGGTTGAGCGAGAGCGGAGAATCTTGCTTGCCGGCGGACTTTTGAATCTCACAAAATCGAACGGAGCTTCACTCAAGAATTAGAATGATGCCTTAATTGTTGCGGGATAGGTCGTGAGGCTTTTTGGCGGAGACCTATTCCGCTTTTTTATTGAGTCAGTTCCGTGCAAGCTGAAATCTGAACAGGAAGTTCAATCCGCGAAGGACGATCACCATGGCAAAGTACGAAAAACTCATTCCTCCGACAATCGGTCACAAGATCACAATCGAGGGCGAGAGACTCCGCGTTCCGGATGATCCGATTATTCCCTTCATTGAAGGGGACGGCACTGGTCCGGATATCTGGCGTGCCTCGCGGCGCGTGCTTGAAGGATCCGTAGAGAAGGCATACGGCGGAAGGAGAAAGATTCATTGGTTTGAAATATACGCGGGTGAGAAAGCGAACAAAGTCTATGGCGAGAACACGTGGCTCCCAAATGACACGCTGGAAGCGATCAAAGAGTTCGTGGTCGCGATCAAGGGACCTCTCACCACACCCGTCGGCGGAGGAATTAGGAGCCTCAACGTTACGCTTCGACAGGTGCTCGACCTATTTGCCTGCGTCCGTCCGGTGAAATACTATGATGGAGTTCCAAGCCCGATGAAACGCCCGCAGGATCTGAATATCGTGATCTACCGAGAGAACACCGAGGACGTTTATGCTGGAATTGAGTGGCGCGAAGGCACACCTGAAGCCAAGAAGTTAATTGAGTTCTTGAATACCCAGATGCAGAAGAAAGTGAGGACGGATTCCGGAATTGGCATCAAGCCAATCTCGGTCTTTGGATCGAAGAGACTCGTGAAGAAGGCCATCCAGTATGCTATTGAGAATGATCGAAAGAGCGTCACGCTCGTGCACAAGGGGAACATCATGAAGTTCACTGAGGGTGCCTTCCGTGACTGGGGATACCAAACAGCTCAAGAAGAATTCCCAAACAACACGATTACAGAGACGGAGCTCACAGAGAAGTATGGTGGCAAGCAGCCGCCAAGCAAAATCCTCATCAAAGATAGGATTGCAGACAGCATGTTCCAGCAACTTCTCCTTCGCCCCGGCGAGTATGACGTGCTTGCAACTCCAAACCTCAATGGAGACTATCTCTCGGATGCTGCTGCTGCGCAGGTTGGCGGACTTGGCATCGCTCCGGGAGGGAACATCAGTTATCACTACGCGATCTTCGAGGCGACGCACGGAACCGCTCCAAAGTATGCAGGCCAGGACAAGGTGAATCCTGGCTCCGTTATCCTCTCGGGCGTGATGATGCTCCAGTACCTCGGATGGAGGGAGGCCGCGCAACTAATTGAGCACGCACTGCAGGAAACCATCCGACAAAAGATCGTCACGTACGATTTTGCCCGCCTGATGGAAGGAGCGAAGGAAGTGAAATGC
This sequence comes from Bacteroidota bacterium, assembly GCA_049589195.1. Lineage (GTDB taxonomy): Bacteria > Bacteroidota > Ignavibacteria > UBA10030 > JAHEZR01 > JBAWAH01. Next base: position 5,065 of record JBAWAH010000043.1, read on the forward strand.
TCAGAGTTCGCAGAGGCGATTGTGAAGAACATGTGACACGAATTCAAACGCAGAAATGTGAGATTCTAGCTATTCTTGCAATAATCTCGTCTTTTTAGTATAATGAAAGCACCCTGATATGTCTGGATGCTTTCTGCATTTATGGAGGGCTTTTCAATGAGCACGACGATCAAGGACGCTAAGGCACCAAGAGTTGAAATCGAGAAGGATATCGCTGTCGCCATCCAGGAGCCTGCGACTGTCATATTGTTCAATGACGAGATACATACGTTTGACGAAGTCATCGAGCAGCTCATCAAAGCTCTGCGATGTGACACAACGAAGGCAGAAGCATTGACGTGGGAAGTCCACAACAGCGGAAAAGCAGCTGTCTATAAAGGTGAAATGAGTGGATGTTTGAAAGTGAACAGCGTGCTTGAGGAGATTGGGCTCCACACGCAGATTGAGGTTTGATGACCACAACAAGCTACTGGAAACTCTATGAAACCCAAACCTATTCAAAAGACTGGATACAAGAACGCTGACGACCCCGTAACACGATTTGTAAGAGAGGCGGAGATCGTGTACGACTCGAAGGGTCGGAAAAAAAGCGTTATTCTACCCTACAAAGCCTATAGGGAAGCGATGACATACCTTGAAGACCTTGATGACCTGCAAGCAATGAAGGAAGTCGAACATGAAAAACCAATTCCTTGGGAAGAAGCAAAAAGGATTCTTTCTAAGCGCAGGAAATGAAATATTCCGTGAAAATTCCCTTCATGGACTGAAAGAGATAGAATGAATTACCTCGTCAGAAGGATCGTTTTCGCCGTCACCATTATGTTTGAGCTTATCGCATTGCTCCTGGTGATCATTTTTTGGAGAGATCTGCAAGTCAGTTTTTACATCTCCCCGGACAATTTTATAGCCCAAGTCCTGTTTGGGAATTTTTTGATCTTGGGCTTCTTGCGGGCATTGATCATTTGCTCTGTCCCGATAATCATGTTGCTGTTTTTTGCCATGGCGTCGAAAGTTCTCTATTCTAAGACTGCCAAGTTTGGCCCGCTTGAGTTTGAAGAAGCCACAGAGAATCTTACCCAGGCAGAGATTATGCAGCGTGACCTTGACAAAACTATCGAAGAGTTAAGAGAGACAAGATTCGAAAATGAACAATTGAAGAGACTCAACGAAGATCTCACGGAAGAGCTATACAAATCAAAAAAGGAGCGATGAGCTATGCGAGATTTCAAGAAAGAGATAGATCGAATCATTCAAGAAGGGATAGAAAAAGATCTTGATGTGGAAACGATTAAGAGCCAAATTCTTGCATTGGCAACCCAAGCCCGCAAAAGAGAATACATCCCTATCGAAGATTACGAGAGACTTCTGAAAGAAAGCAAACGGAAAATTCAAGAGGCTAGGAGATTTTTGGTCAAAAGCTTTATCGCAGCTGAATAGTAAGTATGACTGCAAACGAAATCCGAAATAGCTTCCTGAAGTTCTTCGAGGGGAAAGGCCACACGATTGTCCCCAGCGCGCCGGTGATTCCTTACGATGACCCTACCCTCCTTTTCACGAACGCCGGGATGAATCAGTTCAAAGACGTTTTTCTCGGGACTGGCAAGCGGGACTACACTCGCGTCGCAGACTCTCAGAAGTGCATTCGTGTGAGCGGGAAACACAACGACCTTGAGGAAGTGGGAAGGGATACGTATCATCACACCTTCTTCGAGATGCTCGGCAATTGGTCGTTCGGGGACTACTACAAGAAAGAGGCAATCACCTGGGCGTGGGAGCTATTGACGGAGGTTTGGAAGCTGCCAAAGGATCGACTCTGGGCAACGGTGTACAAAACCGACGACGAAGCCGAGGAATGCTGGAAGAGGTACACGGACATCAAGCCGAGCCACATCCTCCGATTTGGCGAGAAGGATAATTTCTGGGAGATGGGTGAAACCGGCCCGTGCGGTCCCTGCTCAGAAATCCATATGGACTATTCTGAAAAAGGGAACATCGACTCCTCCCTCATCAACATTGGATCACCCGATGCCATCGAAATCTGGAATCTCGTCTTCATCCAGTACAATCGAAACCAGAAGGGTGAGTTGGAGCCGCTGCCGGCGAAGCATGTCGACACGGGGATGGGATTCGATAGGGTTGTGGCGATTCTCCAGGGGAAGAAATCGAACTACGATACGGATCTGTTCCAGCCAATGATCAAGATGATTGAAGAACTGACTGGAAAACAGTATGGCGGGAAGGTCATCTCGGATTTCGGATTGCCAAATGCGAATTTGAAAACTCAATCCGCAATTCATAATCCGCTCCACGAATCTATCGACTCGAAGAGTCGTAGACAATCTGAAAATGATATCGCTATGCGTGTCATCGCCGACCACGTACGAGCCCTAGCGTTCGCGATTTCCGATGGCGCGATCCCATCCAACGAGGGCCGGGGTTACGTGCTGCGAAGGATCCTCCGCCGCGCGTCTCGCTTTGGTCGAAACCTCAATATGCATGAGCCGTTCATCTACAAGCTCGTCTCCTCTCTTGTCGAGACGATGGGAGATGCCTATCCGGAGATCAGGCAAAAGCAGAGCTTTGTCGAACAGGTAATCAAAGGAGAAGAAGAGGGCTTCAACCAAACGCTTGATAGAGGACTCGAATTGTTCGACGAATATGCAATCAAAGCGGTGGCAAGCTATGTCCAGCAATCGGGACACAAGGTTGATTTGAGCGAAGACTATGAGCGATCTCAATACATTCTGACGGTTCTTGATGAGTACGACAAGGATGGTCACCTTCTCCAACTTCTGAGTACGGATTGGGACAACGAGTTCATATCACGCGTGTCAACCTCTCTTATAAAGTTTCCAGGTGAGTATGCCTTTAAGTTATACGACACGTATGGCTTCCCGCTTGACTTGACTGAGTTGATTGCGGAAGAGAGAGGGTTGAAGGTCGATATTGCAGAGTTTACCGAGTTGATGGAGACTCAGAGAAATCTCTCTCGGGTCAATCGGCTTTTTCAGCAAGGTAGTGTCAATCCTAGCGGGGATCAAGTCGAAGGTTTCACTTCTCAGATTGATGAGAACGACTTTCATTTCGTTGGTTATGATGAACTCGAAACGGACGGATCGGTTCTTTACAGCGATGGCGACAGGCTCATATTGGATTGTACTCCATTCTATGGTGAATCAGGCGGGCAGGTCGGAGACCAAGGGGTTTTGGAGGAGATAGACGGAGAAAGACTTGTCCTAAGAGTCCGAGACACGCTAAAAGGCGGAAAAGTCAACGTCCATATTCTCGAGACGCCGAAAACAGTCCATCGCACACGACGTTTTCGCGCCAAAGTAGACCGCGACCGCAGAGTCCAAACAATGCGTAGCCACACGGCCACTCACATTGTCCACGAGGCGCTGCGACGAGTTCTCGGCACTCATCTCCACCAGCAAGGCTCGCTTGTTGCCCCGGATAGGCTGCGCTTCGACTTCAATCATTTTCAGAAAGTCTCTCCCGATGAAATACGACAGATCGAGGATATCGTCAACGAGAAGATTGCTGATGACATAACTGTCAACGCTTTAAATGATCCCAAAGACTGGATTACCATCGACGAAGCGAAGAGGCGATATCCAAATGTCAAGATGTTCTTCGGAGATAAATACGGCGATCGAGTACGGATTGTGGAAATCGATCCCAAGTTCTCGGTTGAGCTCTGTGGTGGCACGCACGTGAAAAACTCGCGTGACATCGGGCTCTTCAAGATCATCTCAGAGGCAAGCATCGCCAGCGGAATCCGCCGAATCGAAGCTGTTACGAGTGAAGGCGCTACATTGTTCGCCCAATCTCAAGAACAAAATCTTCGTGAGAGGATCAATTACGCTCTGAATGTGATAGATGAATTAGAGAATCTGCAGCAAGACCTTTATGAACTCAGTGAAGGCCATTCAAATGCGGCTGTCGAAGTCTATCACAATTATGAAAGCGAGTTGGAAAATCTGAAAAAGTCTGACACCAAGTTTCTAAGTCTTAGGCAACGTTTCGATGAATTGTCTGAACGAAGGCTACGAGTAGAGAATATTATCTTAAGTCTATTTGAGAAAAAGAAGACGATTGAGAAGGAATCGAGACGATATCGCGTCAAATCCCTGTCAAGCAACATTGATGAATTGGTAAAGTCCGGAGTTCCAATCAATGGGTTTAAAGTTGTCGCGTCCAACATTCAGGTAGATTCCGAGGAGGAGTTGAACGCTCTCGCCGATACTCTGCGGTCAAAGCTCGGCAGCGGCGTTGGACTGCTTTGCGGTATTATTGATAAGAAGATTTCGTTTGTCTGCGTGGTGACGGACGACTTAATTGTCTCACGTCAAGCTCACGCGGGAAAAATCGTAGACCAGATAGCTAGAATTGTTGGAGGCCGAGGCGGCGGCAATCCGCGTCGAGCAACGGCTGGTGGCAAGAATATCGAGAAGCTTGATGAGGCCTTGAGAAGTACTAGCGCGATCGTGAAATCGCTGATGACCTGAGCCTTAAATCCAGAAACCCATAAACTCTCCTTCACTCTCTAGCCCTTGAAGACCTCCAATCGAAAAAGATTCATCCAGGATTCTCTCAACGAGAGCGCGAAGACAAAGAAGAGGATCCTCACTCAGTGCGCACACGATATCAGCAAAGCTGTCGACATTATCATCGATGCGCTAAAGAAGAAGAGGAAGATTCTCCTTTGCGGAAACGGCGGCAGTGCTGCTGACTGCCAACACATTGCGACTGAGCTTGTTATCCGCATGAGCCACGACATTCAAAGGCCAGCCATCCCGGCAATTGCTCTTACAACTGATACGTCAAACCTCACAGCCGGGTCAAACGACATTGGTTTCGAGAACGTTTTTGCACGGTCAATTGAGGCACTCGGGAATTCGGGAGATGTGCTTATCGCTGTGAGCACCAGCGGAAAATCCGAAAACATCAACCGTGCTCTCCGCAAGGCGAGGGAGAAGAGGCTTGTCTCAATCGGCCTTCTCGGTAAGGACGGTGGACAGGCAAAGGCACTTTGTGACCATGCAATCATCGTCCCATCGGATGACACGCAGCGCATCCAGGAGGGTCACATCACGATTGGGCACATCATCTGCGGCCTCGTCGAAAAAGAGATGTACGGTTAACCCCTTGTCATGCAATGGATCACCCCCATCAGAATGATTTCCTCATTCCGTTTCTGACAGTTCTCTCCGACATCGTAGCAATAGAAGCCGCGTTTCTCCTGTCGTATTGGATCCGTTTCTACTCGCCGCTCGCTGATCTGATACCTGTCACCCAAGGATATCCAGCACTCGGCGCGTACATCTATGGCTCACTCGTCGTCACCCCGATCTGGCTTTTCCTTTTCAATCGGCGGATACTCTACAGCACGCGTCGGACGGTAGCCATCAGCGATGAGTTTTTTGCCATCGTTCGTGTCGTGACCATCGGAATGCTCGTCGTCATGAGTGCGGCATTTTTCTATCGAGCATTTTCCTACTCACGCATTGTGTTTGCCATACTCTGGGTGACCTCCATCATCCTGATTGCTTTTGGCCGCTTCGTCGTCCTGAGATATGAGAAGCACCGATACAGAAAGGGTCTCGGATTACGCCAGGCAATCATCATCGGGAGCAACGACACGGCGAACCGAATCCAGGTAAATCTTCTCCGCCGGCACGAACTCGGGTATCAAGTCGTCGGCTATTTTGCGGATTCTGAATCCACTGCACAGACCCCACTCGCGTCCACAGGCTACCTGGGAGCCCTTGCTGAGGCGGCTTCATTCATCAAGCGAGAACAGATTGAACACGTCCTCATAGCATTGACGTACAAGGAACATCCTCAGATATATGAAATCGCCGAGGCTTGTGAAGGGTTGAACGTCGAGTTCATGATGGTGCCTGATCTTTTAGAACTCATGACCAGTCGCGTGCGGATCCAGGAGCTTGCCGGAATACCCTTTCTCAAGATCAAAGAAATCCCCCTCACGACCTGGAGTAGAATCACGAAGCGAGCCTTCGACTTCACCTTGTCTCTGATTTTGCTCTTGATCGCCTCTCCCCTCCTTCTCGTGACCGCCCTTCTAACCAAGATTAGCTCAAAGGGACCGATTTTCTACATTCAAGATCGAGTTGGGCTCGACGGTCGGGTCTTTCGCGTGGTCAAATTCAGAACAATGACAGCAGACGCCGAAGCTAAGACTGGACCGGTTTGGGCGCAGAAGAATGACCCTCGAGCCACGCCGCTCGGAAAAATCCTCAGGCGGCTGAGCATCGACGAGCTGCCGCAGCTCCTCAACGTCCTGAAGGGTGATATGAGTCTTGTGGGTCCACGACCTGAACGACCAGCTTTCGTCGAACAGTTCAAATCGGAGATTCCAAAATATCTCGAACGCCACAGAGTAAAGGCCGGGGTCACTGGCTGGGCGCAGGTGAATGGACTGCGGCAAAATGCACCGATCGGCGAGCGGACAAAGTACGATATCTACTACATAGAGAATTGGTCACTCGTCTTCGATCTGAAAATTCTGCTTCAGACCGTGAAAGCTGTCCTCTTCAGCAAGGATGCCTACTGATCCCTCATGGTCCCGCTCTTCATATTCTACCTGCATACTGTTGCCGTTACCTATGCCTTCACAAAACGCTGGCAGGAAGCAGGATTGAAGGAGGGAGTTCTCGCAATCGCATTTGTTGCAGTGATTTTCTCGGTAGGATGGACTCTCGCAACATTCTTCCTGCGCCTTGTTTGCCCTCTAGGAGGGTTCGGACCCGGCCTTGATCGAGATGCGCTGTCATTGCTGCTATTGACGGTGGGCGAGGGATTCTTTTACAACTGGTACCTGAGGATGTAGAAGGCGGGCTTCGGAGGAGCGATTCAGAGTTTCAGGTAAACCATCCGCTCGTTTCCGGAGAGATCAAGGTAGCGCAGGTACCCATTGCCTCTGAGGAATTTCAGAAGATCCACGAGCACTTGCACATCTTGCTCGCAGTACTCCGAAATCAATTCGATCCTACCTTCTTTCCACCAACGCAGGGCAGTCAAACCATCAGCACTCTTCCCTTTCCCGAGTGTCGGTTGCGCAATGGAATCCAGCCGGATGCGGTGACCGAGGTTCTTCTTCAATGCCGTCGCGAGGTCGAGCGATCTTCGATTGATCTCTGAAGTATCCCCGTAATAGCTCAGCACCTTCGAGTCGAACCCATCGCCGTTGAAGCTGATGATATGATCGTGAGCAGAAAGGTATGAGATGAGATCGGAAGCCTCACCCTCTTGCCATCGCCGGAAGCCATCCTTTTCATTCCACGTGACCGCAACGGAGATTCTCATGAGATGCGTGTTCTGCCAGCCTCCAACTTCAGCGGCTGACTTCTGAGTCTCAATATCGTAGTAGACCTCGCCCACGGGAGATGATTTCAAGAGGATTGAATTCAGGATGTGGGACTATCGCAGCTTGAAATTAAACGTGATCATGCATGTCTGATCCAATTGCGGCTGACTTGAATTCAGCGGCTCGAATTTCCAGAAGCGAACCTTCTTTACTGCGGCGTCTTCCAATTTCTCGTTTGCTTTCTGGATTGGATGAACGCCCTTCACAGAACCATCCGCGCCAACGATGGCTTGGAGTCGAACCTGAGCTTCCACGTTCACTCCTTCTGGATAGCTCGGCAAATCGCCGCTGATTTTCGTTCGCGTGCCACCCCCTGCCCACTCAAGACCGTACCCGCCCCCCCCACCAACACCGGCGCCAACGCCCGAACCAGGGAAGCCTGCGCCATCCCCTCCAGCGCCCAGCTTCCCTTCCGTTCCGGAACCCTCACCTTCAAGCGCTCCCCCCGCCCAGGTCTCCTTCTCTCCGGTGAGTCTATTCTCTCCACCCGGCGTTCCCGACTTCCCACCAAATTCCTCTGACACGTCCAGCTTCGTAGACCGCGGGGCGCCTAGGACATCCCCCTCCACTGGAAACGCACTTCGTGGACCAGCCACCCGCACCATTCCTGATCGTTTCACAATAGGTGGCGCAGGTCCTCTTGGCACAGTCCCGCCAGGCAAAAGAGAGCCAGGGGGCAAATAAGTTATACCCGACCCACCGGCAAAACCGCCTATTGAGATCTCAACAAAGCCCGCCACTTTCGGGCCCTCCTGAACTCGAGTGAAGTAGAAGATGCTGAGGAGTATGAGGTGAAAGAAAATGGAAACTGTCAACCCCTTGACAGTTTCACGCTGGATCGTTTTTGTTGAAAGAGTGCTCATCTGTTTATCCCCCCATCACGAAATTAGCCGCACGTGCGCCTTTTCCCGGCCTGGAAAACTTCACCGCTTCGTTAAAGATGAATCACAGACTAATTTTCCTTCTCGAATGTGTAGCCGACTACAAGTGTGTCGAGGAATCTATCAGCAACCTTCTTCGCTTCGTCGAGAGTTTGGTAGTGCCCCATGCGGATGCGATTCCAGACCCTGCCTAGACTATCCGGTCCGCTTTCGGATAGATAAACATCAAGCCCACATCTTCTTAAGCGACGAAGCTCCTTTGCTGCTCCTTTTCCCGATGCCCAAGCTGACAACTGAATAGTAAACTCACCTGAACCTCTCTTCTGAAAAGAAGTGTCCACAAGCGCGACAGAAGAGCTCTCAGGGGCAGCAACAGTACTCACCAGCGGGGCTCGAGTTCCGATTGAATCTTTGACTAATGTGTCCACTACCCCGGCCCTCTGAGAAAGCGTGTCGGACTTGAGTGTTGATTGAGTTTCAGGCTGAGTCAATTCTCGTTCTTGTGGGTGGGGTAAGCCTAACTTGAAAACCGCAAAACCGGCGACAGCAACAACAAGAGTTCCGGCCAGAATGCCGATCAAGACTCTTCCTCGCCGATGTCCCGACGGTTCCTGAGCCGGGGCTTGCTGCTCTTCTTCTCCTTTTAGGTTTAGATCCGGCATTTCATTAACCTACAGAGTACAACAGCTCGTCATTGGTCTATGCCTCACCACTTCACGGAAAGCCCACCAAGGAGAGAGAAGGGGATCTCCTCATAACCATTCCAGATACTATAATGCTGGTCAAAGATGTTATTCAAATGAAGAAAGATGCTAAACTCTTTTATGAATGAATATTCAACGCTCGCGTCGACAAGCGAATATGAATTGAGGCTAGGCCCACCCGAGAGCGCTATTTGTCGCTCACCTACAAAGCGAACACCCACCTGAGTTGACAAACCGAACGGGAATTGGTGGGTGTAACTCCCTGTGATGATGACGGGCGCGAAATAAGGCACTTGGTCTCCAGTGAACGAATTGTGCGTGGAGCGGATCGTCAATGTACCGCTCACGTGGTCCAGTTGCGTCAAGTCCACCAAAATCTCTCCATTCAGGGACGTAATTCGAGTAATGCCATCATACCGTAGCGCCCAATCGGCATAGGGTGTTGGGAAAATCATGACATAGTAGAGAACTGATGGATCAACATACAAAGGGAAGTCTCTAATCCTTTGGTATTTGAAATACACTCGACCGGTTCCGCGATTGAGGATGTCAAACTGGATTCCGCCGGCAACATCCACATAATCATCCTGATGATTGATCTGTACGTCATTTCCGATATACCTGTTCTCAGATACGACACGCAAGAGTGAGTTTCGCTCGACTGACGGGTTGAGTTGAGCAAACACAGTAAGGTCGTGATTAAGATAATACTGCATAAGAAGGCTCGGGTAGAATTTCGACTTGAAATCAGAGTCCGAGTTTCTGTAGAGATAGTAAGCAATCTCTCCCGAGAGGTCAAAGTTCCCAAAGATTTTTCTGAATCCTCCAGCTGCCTTGAGATAATTCGGGTCTTTCCTTACGATCGACTGATCGAGGAAATCTCCATCAAAGCTGAACTCACCTCTGAGTTGCCAGCCTCCCGCATCACCATTGGCACGAAGACCCAGCGAGAGATCATCTTCGCGACTCTGGTCCTTGTCCCGAACGATCAACCTCCTGAAATGCACCCAGCTCTCATACTTGACGGGAGCCGCCGCTCTCGACTGAAGGCTGAGACCAACCTGGACATTGTTCAGAGTGCGTTCGAGTGATGGAGTTGGCCCGCCGAAGAACTGGTACTTCTCACCTTCATACGCAAACTGCCCTGACACCTTTGAGCCACCCAGAAGCATAAGTCTCTGCGGCAAATAAAGGCCTGCGGACACGTCAAATGAACCCACAGTGGCATCGGAATGCTCGACGTATGCATCGTGCGCCTGATAACTCCCGTGAAGGTTGAAATCTCCTTCCGCAAATCTCCTCCCGTACCATCCCTCTCCATACTTGAGATTGAACCTTCCGTAGCCGAGGTTCAGCTTTCCGTCGAAGCTCCGAGAGTCACGAAACAAGTTGGCGCCCGATTTTTGGGAGAGCCTCACAAGCTCCTCGCTCTCCTTGTCACCAACATTCGTCAATCGGGATGGATCGAGATAAAGACCCTGTCCAGCTCCCTGTTCCAGCTTGCTGGAAGAAGGGAGGTCGACTCGCTCTCGCCCAGTAATGTCGAATTCAGGAAGATCTATCTTGGGGAGTTTCTTCTCGGCTAGTGTCCTCGTGCTGTCATTTGTTTCCACTTGCACGGGCCTCGAGGGAGGTTCCTTCTTTTCCTGAGCGACAACCTTTGCAGGGAGGACACAACCTCCTGCGAGCAATACAGACAAGAGAAGCTCCGCTAACCCTCTCCTCATCTTAATCCCTCCTTTTTGTCTGCTGACACTCTCATTATGATTCTTGAAGCTCCTTCAGCTTCTGAGCCGCTTCTTTGCCGAATTCATCATTCTGGTGACTCTTCAATATGATCTCGAAAGCGTTCTTTGCCTTCGCCATTTGTTTTGTTGCTTTGTAGCATTCGCCGAGGCGCAAGTATGAACGCGCCACCCACTCCTCAGCGGACGGGTAGACATATTTCACGCGCAAGAAAGCCGAGATGGCGTCATCATATTCTCCGGAAAGCTGCTTGGACACCCCCAACTCGAATTGCGCTTCAGCTCCCAGCTCGTCCGTTCGACCCGTCGCAACCTGATTCAAAAGAGCCAGCGCCTCCGAGACCGAACCCTCTGTGCGATAGATGCGTGCGAGACGAACCTTGCTCCTGCCAGCGAAGATCGACTCGGGAAATTGTTTTATCAGAGCGTCAAACTGACCACGTGCTTTCTCTGGTTTTCCCCCTAGCTCATAGGCAACACCCTTTTGATACGCAGCCTGTATTGCCACGTCACTATCTTTGAATTTCGCCTCGCTTCGTTCATACGTGCTCACAGCTTCGGCGAAGTTCTTCTCTGACAGATAAAGGTTTCCTATCTCGAGGAGTGCATTCTCCGCCGCTTGACTCGAAGGATACGCGTTGGCAACGTGATTGAATGCTTGAAGCGCGTTGTCGGGTTGACCGAGGAGAATCAATGACTTCCCTATCCAGAAATAAGCGTCCGGGACGAGATTGCTTTTTGGAAAACGATCAATGAACGACCGGCATTCCGCAATCGCCTCAGAGTACTTCTTCTGGCCATAAAGCAGCTCAGTTTTCTTGAATGCAACTTGTTCAGACGCTTTCGCATTTGGATGTGATCTGACAAACTCGTCGATCACCTTCAGCGATTCTTCATGCTTCCCTTGTGCTTCCAAACAATACTGAATGCCCGTAATCGCATCGCCGACAAGCGTACTCGATGGAAACTTTGTCAAGATTTGTCGATAAGAGGCAATCGCCCAGTCATAGTGCTGGAGGTTGTAGTCCGCGTCCCCAATGCTGTAGTAGGCCCGAGCAACGAGTTCACTCTTCGGATACGTTGAGATGACTCTCTGAAACTCGGTGATCGACGCGGCATATTCCTTTCGGGTAAAGTAGTTCCACGCAATCCCGAACTGCGCGTCGTCAGCCAGATCCGAGGAAGGGAAAGCAAGGATCAAGTGCCGATATGTCTCTAGTGCCTTGGCAGCGTTCCCTGATTTGGAGTACGACTGAGCAAGCTGATAGTATGCATAGTCCGTCTGTTCATTCTCCGGATAGAGGGCGATGATCTTCTCATACGCTTTCGCGGAACGTCCAAAGTCCTTCTGGGCAAGGTAGCAGTCCGCAGCTCTCAGTCGTGCATCAAAGACGAGTTTTCCATTCGGCCCAGCGGAGACCAATCGTTCGAACTCATTCGCTGCGCGGGCGAACTCGTTGAGGTTGTACGAAGACCACGCGAGCCCATAGAGCGCATCTTCAAATTTCTCGTGCCGGGGTTGAGCCTGGACTACTTGCGTGTAGTTCTCCCTTGCAGCCGAGTATTTCCCCAGCTGGTAGGATGCTTCTGCAATCCAGTATACTGCGTCGATCAACTTTTCATGCGAAGGAAATTGCTTTGTGAATTCCTCAAGTCGTCCAATCGCCTCTTGATACTTCTTCAGCTTGCAGAGGCTCCAACCTTCCTGGAAGAGAGCTTCAGAAACGATGTCTGTCGGCGCATTCTTCTCACCGACTGCGGCCTGAAAGGCCCTCTGGGCCTCGGCGTAGTTCTTCAGCGCAATCTCCGTCTCGCCCAACATTCGATACGCCTCAGCACGGACGTCACTTTCCGGATACGAATCTATGATTGATGAGAAGTTCTTCCGAGCAGCAGCGTAGCCTTTTGATTCATAGCTCAGCAGCCCAAGTTCATATGCAGCGTTGTCTGAATACGAGCCCCCCTGCTGTGGCGAAAGGATGGACTGCAATGCAGATCTTGCGGCGGTTTTGTCTCCAGCAAGCTTGAGTGAAATCGCACGACGAAACGCAGCAGCGTGTCCAAGTTCGTCGGAACCGTGGGCTATTTCTGCAAAGGTCTCGGCAGCTCTTTCGTATTGATTTTTTTTGAGATACGTCCAGCCAAGTGAGTATGTTGCATCTCTGAAGAGTTTGTGACTCGGATAGTCGGAACGGAACGATTTGTATTGCTTCTCGGCCGACGCATAGTCCCCCAGGTTGTAATACGCCTCACCAATAAGGTATACAGCCTCTCCTCTTTCTGAGGAGTCGACGAGGCTTGGCAGTGCAGAGGTCAGCCCCTCGATTGCCTCCTGGTACTGTTTCAATGCAAGACGGCACGCGCCCACACGAACAACGCACGTGGCGCGCAGTTCACTTGCTTTGCGGGTGTTGATGAGTCTAAAATAATAGTCAATTGCAGCGGCGAACTCTCCCCTTTTCTCACTCGCCCAGCCAGCCGAGTAGAGAGCGTAATCAGCGAGTCGGTTGGCAGGGTAGCTCTCGAAAGAGACCTGATAATACTTCAATGCAAGGTCAGGCTTGTTCAGCCGGAGGTAAGACTCTCCAAGCCAATAAGCGGCTTCCCCCGCCAACGGGCTCTTCTCGTATTCGTCGAGCACGAGCTTGAATCTGTCTGTTGCCTTCTCGTACTGTCCCCTCTTAAAGGAGGATTCTCCGAGTCGGAAGAAAGCATCTACCCTAAGAGAACTGTTCGTGTAGTTCTTCGAGAATGATTCAAACCGTTGGGACGCTTCATCGTATTTGCCCAGCTTGAAAGCACAATCGGCGACGAGGAAGGATGCCTCTGGGCGTCTGAGGCTGTTCGGGTAGTTCTCTACAAACTTGCCTAACTCCGTGTAGGCCTGTTGATACATGCCATCTTTGTAAAGGCCGTAGCCGAATGCATAGTCCTGTGCCTCCGGGATTCCCTGAGCACGGGTGCTCAAGGATGATCCAATGACGGACAGACCCAGCAGCACTGCCCAGACGAAGTTTCTCATTTCTTGAAAGCCCCTCCCCTCTTAAAGTAACATATCAAATGCCAGCACGAACGCATTCAATTTAACACAATTCAGGAGCCTTGTCAAGCTTTTTTGACGCGAATCAAAGTTGAGAACCCTGTTCCCAGCATGATTTTTCGGATCCCGCAAACCCAAGGTAGGAAGAGCACCATCGGGAAGTCTTCCCTGATTGTTCTTTAGACTCCCTTCTGGAGGGAAGCGTTACGTGAAGGAGAAAAGGAACGAGGAAATGCGGACGGTAGGAAGGCTGGACGATTACGCGCCTTGGTGGTACTCCTGAAGACTCTTCAAATCGAGCTCTCCCTTCCGGATTCGCTCGATTCCCCTAACCGCAGTGGCGGCAGCGGAAAGTGTAGTAACGTAGGCCACCTTATGCTCGACGGCGGCCCATCCTATAGCGTACTCGTCATAGCGCGACTTCTCACCGAGTGGCGTGTTGATGACGAACTGGACGTCCCCATTCTTGATTCGATCCACAATGTTGGGGCGGCCTTGGTTCACCTTGTAGACCGATTTGTTAGCCACCCCATGCTCCGTGAGGAACTTCGATGTCCTTTCTGTGGCAATGATGGAAAACCCCAATCGTATGAAGTCCTTGATGATCCCTAAGCTGATGTCATTCTTATCACTGTCATTCACACTCGCGAAAACTGTTCCAGAAGTCGGCAAGATGTTACCAGCACCGATTTGTGATTTCGCGATTGCGCCCCCGAAGGTGGTCGAGATTCCCATAACCTCGCCTGTAGAGCGCATCTCGGGACCCAAGAACACGGGAACACGCGGGAATTTCGAGAACGGGAACACCGCTTCTTTCATGGAAATGTGCTTGATTGTCCGGTAATCGAAATCGGCGACACCCAGCTCCCGTAGCGTTCGCCCAACCATGGCCTTCGCGGCCACCTTTGCCAGCGGAACGCCTGTAGCTTTACTGACAAAGGGAACAGTCCGAGACGCTCGGGGATTGACTTCAAGCACGTAGACAACATTCTCCTTCATTGCATATTGAACGTTGATCAGACCGACAACCTGTAGAGCATATGCAAGCCGCTTCGTGTATTCAATCAAATCTTTCAAGTTCTCTTCCGAGATCATATAAGGAGGGATGACGCAAGCGCTGTCGCCGGAGTGAATCCCAGCCTCTTCGATATGCTCCATGACCCCTCCGATGAGGACGTCCTTCCCGTCTGAAACTGCATCGACATCGAATTCGAAGGCGTCCTCAAGGAATCGGTCGATCAACACCGGATGCTCAGGTGAGACCTCGACAGCCTTCCGCATATACTCCCGGACGGAGTCACTGTGGTAACAAATCTCCATCGCTCGCCCGCCCAGAACGTACGAGGGCCTTACAAGGACAGGATACCCGATTTGCTCGGCAACGAGGACGGCATTGCTTACTGAGTATGCGGTGCCGTACTTCGGATGAGGAATCTTCAGCTTCTTCAGAAGGCTTCCGAATCGCTCTCGGTCTTCGGCAACGTCAATGCTCTCCGGACTCGTACCCAGGACTTTCACCCCATTTGCCTCAAGCGCTTTGGCGATCTTCAACGGTGTCTGTCCGCCAAAGCTGACGATCACTCCTTCGGGCTTCTCGACATCGCATATGTTGAGCACATCCTCAAGGGTGAGCGGCTCGAAATACAACTTGTCCGTCGTGTCATAATCAGTCGACACCGTCTCCGGGTTGCAGTTGATCATGATCGTTTCGTAGCCCTCTTCCCTGAGGGCGATGACGCCGTGGACACAACAGTAATCGAACTCAATGCCCTGGCCGATTCTATTGGGACCGCCGCCAAGGATAACGACTTTCTTCTTATCGCTTGACTGAACTTCGTTTTCCACTTCGTACGTTGAGTAATAGTACGGCGTGTATGCCTCGAACTCAGCAGCACACGTGTCGACTGTCTTGAAGACAGGGATGACATCAAGCTCCTTACGCAACCGTCGGATAGAAGCTTCATCAGTCTTCCAGAGATAGGCAAGCTGATGGTCCGAGTACCCGTACTGCTTCGCCTTGAGCAGAACCTCGCGAGGGATATTCCTGTAAGCCTTCTTCGATCTAATGATGCGCATGGTTCGACTGACTTCCTAATGGCATACTCTCATCAACTTGAGGCCCAGTACTGTCTATCCGGGCAGCGAGCAAACTGGACCAGATACTCACAGGAATCAGGATTCCGAACATACTAAAAGCACGGACGAAAAAGCCTGTGTTTCTTCCTCAACCCCTGCCTGCGGCAGGCAGGCCTCCATTCCTCCCCTTCTCTCAAGCGGGAGAAGGGGAGGTCAGGTGGGGATGAGGTTTTTGGACCAAGTCCCTAGGCGGACACGTACTGCTTCAACTCCTCTTCAAAGTCCACAATTTGTTTGATGTTGAACAGAAACCAGCGGTCGATCTTCGTCATCTCGTAGAGGTCTGTCAGGGAGTAGCCCAACTGCAACGCATATCGGAGATAGAAAATATTCTCCGGTTTGGGCACCTGGAGCTTGTCCCGGATCTTAACCCTCCACTCCTCTTTCTGCGTATCGCTCACCTTCTCGATATCGAAGACGTCCTTCCCGTCTGAGCCAAGGCCATACCGATCCTGCTCGAGAGAACGAAGTGCCTTCTGAAGCGCTTCCTTAAACGTTCGACCAAAGGCCATCGCCTCCCCAACCGACTTCATTTGGACGCCGAGCGTGTCATCGACTCCTTTGAACTTCTCAAAGTCCCAGCGCGGGATTTTCACAACGCAGTAATCGATTGTTGGCTCAAACGATGCAGGTGTCTGCTTCGTGATATCGTTTGGGATTTCATCAAGCGTGTATCCGACGGCGAGCTTCGCGGCGATCTTCGCAATTGGGAAGCCCGTTGCCTTCGATGCCAGCGCTGAGCTTCGCGAGACACGTGGGTTCATCTCGATGACGAGCATCCTTCCGTTCTCCGGCTGAACGGCGAATTGAATGTTCGATCCGCCGGTCTCGACGCCGATCGCACGGATGATCTTCTTCGCCGCATCGCGCATCGCTTGGTACTCTTTATCCGTCAACGTCTGGGCTGGGGCAACTGTGATCGAGTCACCCGTGTGGATTCCCATCGGATCGAAATTCTCAATCGAGCAGATGATGACAACGTTGTCCTTCAGGTCGCGCATCACTTCCAACTCATACTCTTTCCACCCTATCAACGATTCCTCAATCAAGACTTCATGGACTGGACTTGTAGTCAGACCGTGGTCGACAAGCCTCTTGAATTCTTCGATGTTGTACGCAGTACTCCCTCCTGTCCCTCCGAGAGTAAACGATGGTCTGATCACGACCGGGAGTCCCAAGCCTGACAGCAACTCCATCCCTTCCTTAAGGTTCGAAACCATCCCGCCCCGTGGGATCTCAAGCCCTGCCTCTCTCATCGTCTTCTGAAAAAGTTCTCGACTTTCGGCTTTCCTGATCGCATCGATTTTCGCCCCGATAAGCTGGACGTTGTAGCGCTGGAGAACACCTGCTTCCGCGAGTGCGACGGAGACATTCAGGCTTGTCTGACCGCCCATGGTCGGGAGAAGGGCATCCGGTTTCTCCTTCGCGATGATCCGTTCGACAAACTCAGGCACAATTGGCTCGACGTAGGTCGCGTCAGCCAAATCCGGGTCGGTCATGATCGTGGCGGGATTGCTATTGACAAGGATAACGCGGTATCCTTCTTCCTTCAGGACTTTGCAGGCTTGTGTTCCGGAGTAATCAAACTCGCAGGCTTGTCCGATGACAATCGGACCGCTGCCAATGATGAGGATGGATTTGAGGTCAGTACGCTTCGGCAACTTCGGTGCTGCTTTCCGGTCAAAGTCGCTGTAATGATAGAGGAATTTTTGGAGAAAAACAAACGGAACCAGTGCAGGATGGTGTTCTGATTTGAGCAGTATTCCAATTAGAAGGCGCAAGGGTAGGTCAGACATTCTTGTCTGACTTGTTTGACAGGTCCCGTTTTTCGGGATCCCGGACAGCGGGACAAGAATGCTCTACGAGTCTTCGACTCGTTAGGGTCGTAGACCTGTCCCACTGAAAGAGTCTTTCAAATCAGGACACTACCCATTGTAGGAGTCGCAACGCCTGCAACACCCCCATGTAGTCCCCTCTCGCGTTTGAGTAAGTGCGATGAGAGAGGGTCGTCAGACTTCGACGAACTCTGTCGAGGAGCAGGGGTGTGTAGTTGTTCTGATTCGTTGCCGCACCAAGAGCCATCAGAACTCGCGTCCTGACCGAAGAACTGTCCGTGGGTGGAGGAAACTCCTGCCATCAAGAAGGAACCTATGGAGAAATACAATTGTTCCAAGCCTCAGCGACTACGATACTTTCCGATCCGTTTTCTCGGACTTCCATAGAAATAGTTGTGTTACTTGCTGGCGTTATCCACTAATCAACTGTTACACCACCCACAATCATCATTCAACCTAAAACCTCAAAAAGGAGGAGTCATGTACATCATCGCCGAGCACGAGATCTCCAATCCCAAGTCCTTTTGGGAAATAGCAAAAAGGGACACGGCGAATCTGCCATCGGGCCTGAAGCTGCACCAGGTCCTCCCCAATGGAGAGGGCACGAAGGCCGTCTGCCTCTGGGAAG
This sequence comes from Bacteroidota bacterium, assembly GCA_049589195.1. Taxonomy (GTDB): domain Bacteria; phylum Bacteroidota; class Ignavibacteria; order UBA10030; family JAHEZR01; genus JBAWAH01. The sequence continues at coordinate 23,424 of JBAWAH010000043.1, forward strand.
CCGCCAAGGTCGATGAAGTGAAGACCTTTGTGGAAAAGGCAGTGGGCCACGTCAGCCGCAACACTTACTTCAGCGTTGAGGCCGGGAATGCGGTGGGACTGCCTGCCCTCAAATAGATAAGGAACTGCGGTAGCACCCGCTACTGCGATTGACGAAGGGCTGGACGATCTTGAGTCGTTCAGCCCTTTTTGTTTTCCCTCCGTCTGCAATTTTGATTTGACTTCCTGCGAGGATTTTGATAGCTTTACGTCTAGTCGGACAAGAAGCGGTGCTCCCATGTTGTCATGACGAACCAACAATCGAGAGCGTACTTTTATTGATCGGCCGCGGCATAGCTGCTTATGTACGGAAGCCCTCTATTCACAGATAGGAGTCGAGAAGAATGAAAAGTATAACAGTACCATTGTGGCTGTTCATCCTGCAGACTCTAGTTACTCTGGCAGTGGGGTCAGGTGCTGTCTGGAGTTGGAAGAATTCTCAGGTTGAGAACGCAAGACTTGAGATAGAAGTCCGAACGAAAATGATGGACCAACTTGGTACAATAATCACATATTGGAAAGATCCCACCCTTCGTGAACAGAATCGTCCGGAATATCAGGCGAGAATCGATAATTACAATGCGCTGGAAAGGATTTTAGCTGGATTGGAAGGCCGACAAGCAATCGTGTACCGTGCTGAAGAATTGCTACCATCACCACCGGTCCTGATTAGCCCACCAAATGGGGCGGTAGTAGGTCTTGAGGCCAGGTAGGGGCAAAGTAATCGAAAAGCGGTGTCAGTGAAGGGTCATTGACACCACATAACTGAGAGTCGAGAGGAAGCGTTGTGAGCAAGCGATACACTTTTTTCCGAATGCCGAATGGGAAGCCTTATCGAGGGTTGGATGAAAAGTATGCACCTGTCCATGTGTTGTCCAGGATTGGAGAAACAGCCAGCCTGAATGAGGCGGGAGACGTCTCGTGGCAAGGCGGACTGATGTTCCTCCTTGAGGCAACACTTCGACCCGCATTCGTCGTGATGAGCCTCGAAGACTATGAACTGAATGAAACTGATACCTGGCGTATCGTTTGGGAAGCGATTGTCGCGTCTGCAAAGAACACGCCGGGTAAGCCGATCAACCCGATGGACGTACTGCGCAGGGCTGATGAATCAGTCGCCGCTTTTTTTCGCACTTCTCCGGCCAACTATGTGCTCGTGACCTCTCTGTCTCTTGTTAATCTGCCTGCAAAGAATATCAAAGTGCTCGGAAGTACGATCTCTTCCCTGACAGCCCGAGGCAAGAGATTCCCAATTCCCGATTTCCTCGCTGTGCAGTCAACACGATCTCCCCTTGCTGAGCACATCAGATCCACGAAGTACCTGAGCGTGAAGGTTAGGACGAGAGGGCGAAGCATCTATGATGCATACTCCAATGCACTCAACTCCCTAAATCTTCTTCGGGGCCTCTGGTCACTCGTTGCCAAGTACCGCTCGTGGACTGTGCGTTACGGCACCCTCTCAAGAGACCCGATTGGCGTTATCCACACAGGTCCGATTTGCACTCTCCACCTTCCAAATGGCAAGCTGGCAGAGGGCGATGTGATTTGCTACGATCCAGCCTATACGGGGGACCAACCCATCTTCCAAGATAGCCATGGATGGAAGCAAATCGAAAAAAATCGTCGATGGGCCAGTAGGCGACTTGCTACGCTCGAATTCGGGCGGGACTTGGAAGCCTTGTTGATGAGGTACGCATCCGCGCTTGATCACGCGGACACGGATGTAGCGTTCTTGCAGATGTGGAGCTTACTCGAGAGAATAACCGACACGGTTGGGCGACCCTACGATGAGACTATTGAGCGGACTGTGTGGCCATTCTCACATCAACAACGCCCTCTCTACAGAGACATGCTCGAATCGCTCCGATGCCGCCGCAACGAATACGTTCACTCAGGGAAGGCAGGCCAGGAGAGCGACCAAGCCGCATATTTGGTGAAGTACTTTGTGGACCCTCATCTGTGGACTCTGATCTCTAATCCGTTTAAGGTCCGTAGCCTAGAGGAGTACGGGCAGCTTCTAGCTCTCCCTACCGATGCCACAATGCTTAAGCAAAAACAAGGAATGCTATTGAAAGCGCTACAATTCCGACAGAAGAAGAAAGATCCTGGATGATTTGTGGCGAAGAAAAAGTCCCCGCCACTCACTCTCGAAGGTCCGTCCCAAAGGGATCCCTTCGGGAAAGGACTCCTTTGGAGGACTCTCGACGAGTTGGAGGAGCGGAGGCAGGAATCTGCAGCCCAAAGGTGATATCAAGGGACCACATAGCCACTCGTTAGATTGCAAATGAGATAGGTGTTCGGTTGATCACGATCCAACGATTTAAGAAGGGATCTCCTATTCTCTCGTCCATCCGCAGTGCTGGACTAGAGCCAGACCAACGGATAATGGAAGCTCTGCGCCGAGCACCTGGCATGGTCGGGAATGATGCCCTGTCGGACAGTTCTGTGTTCCTGTCCCTCTACCTGCTGAACTCAACTGTCACCAGGTTCCTCAACCTGGATATGCGACGCGTACTTCAGGGTTGGAAATGGAGATTCCCTGCAACGGGGGGGCGCGACCCTGAACGGGCCCACATAATCAATGACAGTGCTGGAGAGGTATTCGCTACTGTTCTAGAGCGGTCGGTAGCTCTGGCGAATGCACGAGGAACTCGAACACTGGGCCTGGCGGACCTCGTTCGCGCCACGGTCGAACTCAGTTTTGAGAAGGGCGACAGTTTTTTCGAACGACCGGCCCTTGTTGATAAACTTGCGTCCCACTACGGCGATCACATGGCAAAGCTGAGTCGGCTACCCGGGGTTCAAGCGCTCCTGAGGACATTGCTGAACTCACCTGACGGTGCCGAGGATTTCCAGTACATTCTAAGCATAGAGAAGAATAGACTCGTTTTTCGTGTGGTGAGCATCCTCGACGATTATGTCCAGCGGAATGGCTCTGGCTTGTTGGTACCTAGTCGGGCAATCCTAACACATTTTCGAGACAACTTCGGTGGGTTTACACAGGAGGAAATTCAAGAACTGGAGGACTTGCTGAACAGCCCCGCCGCGACAGAACTGGACCTCCAGAGGTTCTTTGAACTCCACACCCATTTCCTCAGAAGGTGGGACTATCGGGAGGTATACTCCCATATCACCCTTGCGCGCACCGAAGGCGATCTTGTTCCCGATTTCATACTCGTAGACCGCGATCTACAAAGAGCCGCAGTGCTCGAACTCAAGCTCCCCAAACCCAAGCTCATCAGACGCCAGCGTAACCGTGTCCGTTTTTCGTCTGCCGTGATGGAGGCGCGGGGGCAGTTGCTTCGCTACAGAGACTGGTTCCGAGAGAAGCAGAACCGTTTGAAGCTGAAACGAGTGGTCGGGATGGAGATATATGAGCCCTACCTAATCGCAGTTATTGGGCGGTCTTCAGAGTTCAACGACGCTCTGGACCGCCAGCGGCTTCTGGCGGACACACCTGATATTGAAGTAGTGACCTACGACGACATTCTTACCTTCGCCGAACGGCGCAGAATCATCATCACAGGCATGTAACAAGCCGCATGGGCTGATGAACACGTCTCAAAGAATAGTGTCCGGCACGCGTGTCTGACACCCGCCCTAGTGTCAGCGAAGGCTCGCTCACACCACGCGGCTAAGAACAGGAGAAACTGCATGATCATCGGGGCCCATTCAATCATCTACAGCAAGAAGCCCGATGCCGACCGCGCCTTCCTGCGCGACGTCCTCAAGTTTCCAAGCGTCGACGTAGGCGATGGCTGGCTGATCTTCGCCCTTCCCCCGTCAGAAGTTGCTGTTCATCCATCGGACAAGAACAATGTGCATGAACTCTATCTCATGTGTGATGACGTCAATGCACTTGTCGCGATGCTGAAGAAGCGCAACATCGCTTGCGGGACAGTGCGAGATCAGGGCTGGGGTTTGCTTACGCAAGTCACGCTCCCCGGTGGTGGAAAGCTCGGCATTTACCAGCCACGGCACGCACGGCCAAAAGCAATGGTCAAAAAGAAGGCGACAAGAAAGACTCCTAGAACATCGTTGAGGAAGGCGGAAGTCGAGACAGACTTAGCCGCGGTCCGTTAGGCATTGCATGAAACCTCCATCGCGCACCCACAGCTACAGCACGCTTGGTGCAATCGCAGCCGTTGCCTTCATCGTGGCATGTTGATCTTGCCCCCGTTTCGTGGACAGGGAGCTACGCCAGAGTGAGTTGTTGTTCGAACGCCACTGGTGATTTGTGACCGAGCGCGGAGTGGCGGCGCACCCGGTTGTAGAAGACCTCGATGTACTCA
>JBAWAH010000044.1:0-11372 GCA_049589195.1 Bacteroidota bacterium
GGCTCCTTAGATTGCTGATCTGAGAAGCCTGTGCAAACGCTGCGTCGATTTTTTGTTGATCGACATCCGGCACAGGATCGGTAGAGTGTTCCGCACAAGCAGCGAAAAACGCTGCTAGGAAGAGAAGGAGGAAGAATGGAAATATGTTGACTTGCTTTTTCACACTACCTCCGGAGAGGAGCCTACATGTCGACGTCGCGTTTCCGTGACGCAGAGCGTAGGGTGTCCCCGGTTCCCACGGTCTCCGTGGGAACCAGACACCGTATTTACATCAACCGGCTGCGGTCGTGGAAGCGTTTGGCCCTGTCGTACGGTATCACATCGAATATCTCACCCTTGCTCAACTTGTCAGTGAGGTCGTCCCAGAACCTGAGCGTGTACAAATCTCCATGAACCGATTTGAAAACTCCTTTGAGAGGCTGAGGAATGCCGGAGTATCGATCGATCTCGTCCATGAAGAAATCCTCTTCCGTTGCAACGATCCAATTCTCCTCAGGCTCAGCTTCTTCAATCTCATCACGCGGCGCAGGTTTTTCTCTGAACGTGATTTGCTCGATCGGCAAGACATCATCGTAATCGAAGAGAACGACTCTTCCCCAGTGGGTGACGCCGTAATTCCAGGTGTTGAACAAGTCGCACGGGAAGACGCCGCTCGCCGCAAGGTCTTTCAGGAAGTATCCGAAATCGATGAGGACGTGTCGTATCGCTTCGGGGTTCTTCTCGGACTTGAAGTACAGCGGCAGCGGCACAACCTTCCTCTGCACATACACATGTTGAATGATGACGTAGTCGTCGGTGATGGTTACGCCATTCTTGCCAGCCAGTGCGAACTCCCCGAGCAGCGCGGGCGAGAATCGTTTCTTCTTGAAGCGGAGGTTCTCGAAGTCCTGGGTATCGACCATCCGGCCTGCGCGATCTCGATGAGAAACGAAGTCGTACCTGTGCCGCACTTGCTCCTTCGTGATCACCTTTGGTGTCTCGGCTCCGGACCGGAGAAAGCAGGGCCTGTCCTTGATCACTTTGAAGACGAAGCCGTAGTTCGGCAGCGTGAACACGATCATCACTGCACCCTCTAAGCCCGGTGCAATGACGAATTGCTCCCTGGACACGTGCACGAATCGATGGAGGTCTCGGTAAAACTCTGTCTTCCCGTGCCGATTGTATCCGAGCGAGGTGTACAGTTCTGCCAGTTCCGCATGGGGGATGATCGATTGCACGAAATCGATGAGCGCATCATACCTCTCGACATCGACGAGGAAATAGGAATATGCGAAGCTGAAAACGATACTTGCCTCCGACTCCTCCAGGAGAACTGTGTCAACATAGATTCCCGACTCTCCGTTGATCAGCGGGATGATCAGTGGAATCGCGCGTGCGTCGACGACAATCCTTCCAACGATGTACGCTTCCTTATTCCTGAAGAAGATAGTCTTCACGACATCGATGGTATATGCTTTGTCCACACCGACGATGGGCCAGAGGTGCAAATCGATCTCTTGCGCCACGAGTTCAGCATCTCGCTCGATGTTCTCGTAGCCAACGTGGAAGGGGAAATCCTCGAGGATACTCCTCACCAGAGATCCGGTATCGGCAGTCTTGGTGTACGTTCGATACACTGCTTCCCCATGTTGAACAGGTGCAGCTTTGGGATACAGGTAGAAGAACTCAACCTCTCTGTTTATCCCAACGGTGTTCAACATTTTTCGTGTGACAGAATTGAAAAACGTTTCTGCGCGGTCGAGATCGTAGCGTTGTCCGACGAGAGAGGGGAATCGTTCTTTGGCGGCCACCCAGACCGATTGCTCCCGCGCCTGTTCGCCAAGGGCGCGATCGAGCTGGATGGCAATGTAGTCGAGAGTGTTCTCGTACAGATCCAGTCGATCGCTTGCATCACGGCGTCCGCCTACCCAATCCTTTTCTTCGAACCTCTGTTTTGCACGACGCGTGATCGTCTGGAATGCAGCATCGAATGAATCGAAAGCATCCAGAGTCATTTTCGCGGCGAGGTCGGCTGTGTCGTTAGGCTTCATGATCAACCTCAACTCAGGAGAGATATCAGCTCGTTCCCACGCTCCGCGTGGGAACGGATCGGTGACGCAGAGCGTCCCCTGTCTCCCATTCCCACGGTGACCGTGGGAACGAGGGAGATCGTGTCGCTTCTGCCTGTCATCTCAGCAAGAGCATCTTCCTCGTTACGGTGAAGCTTCGTTGCTGTCCCGAAGGTGTCTGCATGGACAGGCAGTAGAAGTACACACCACCGGCCAGCCTGCTCGCGTCGAAGGTTGCCTCGTAACTTCCGGCAGGCAATTCCTGGCTCACGAGTGTGGCGACTTCTCTTCCCAATAGATCGTACACCTTCAAAGTCACCAATCCGCCATCTGCAATCCTAAATCCGATTTCCGTGTTTGGGTTGAATGGGTTTGGATAATTCTGCTGTAGCGCGAATCCCTCCGGGAGCACTGGTTGCTGACCCGCGACTGCTGTGGGAAGGAGTCCAACGATTGGAATCTCGACGTACGAGGCAGAGGAGGGGGACGTCAAAAGGCGAGAGTGAGAAGAGACGAAATACGGGATTGTGTTAGCCTGGTCACCGCTCAAGATGTCTAGCGACGTAACCTCCACACCAATTCTGTGCCCCGCACGAACGATATGCGAGAGCGCCGTCCCTTCAATCGCGATCTCATGAACCTGTGCCGGAGTGCTCAGCCTTATGCCGTTGATCGAACGGCTCATCAGCGTCCACACATATCCGGTGTCGGTCGCCGTCACATCGTAGAACCGGACGTGCGACTGGAACTTCGGCGCGTCGCTTTCAACAAATATTCTCCCTGATGGAATGCCCGTGACCTCCATGTCGCTTTGAAACACATCCGAGATGAGACGCGATGAAGTGCTTGTGAAAGCACGTACGAACGCTGATCCTCCATACAGATCATCCCATCCCATAGCAGGGGTATAACTCGAATCATAGGCGAGTGAAAACGGGAATGCTTCGCTGTCTGGCGGGGCGGACCGCGTCAACCCTTTTTGAGTTAAGTACAAACGAAGCGTGTTCGACGGCAACGGGGGCCAGGTCGTCGACGTGTGATGCGGCCAATCCGGACGGTCATCAGAATACATTACCACCGGCAGTGAGTCCTGATCGAGTGAGAACCCTTTCAACCAGTGATCAAACCAATGGACTATCTTGTCCAATAGAAAAGCAGCTTCCTCAGCATTGATCTCCTCACCATGTCCATTGGTGCCGTAGTACGACCAGATGGGGACATGGCGCGCGGCGAGCCGTTGGCGTGCGGCGATCCCCCCATTAGCCGGGAAGAGAAAATCTGCCCAGCCGAGTCCCTGAAGAACCGGGATGCTCACACTGTCGACGAGATGTGCAAGGTCCCACGCATCGATGTAAGCGAGCACACTGTCATAGTGGTCCGCGATGATGAGATCACGCAGCCTGTCACGCTCGTCCGTGTATCTGACTGATCCAACGGTCAGCTCCCGCGGAAGGCCGTATTTCATGCAGCCATTCGGAACAAGGGCTCGCGCAAAATCAGGTGTGGCGATCAATGGGGCGACCGCTTTGACGCCGGGCATCCTGTACACGGCAGCCATCCATGAATGAATTCCTCCCTGTGAGCCGCCCGTCACCCCGAGTTTGTTCGGGTTGATATCGGGGAGGTTCCGCAAATACTGGATGATTTCGAACAGATCCTGCCGTTCACGGTCGCCGCTTATCGTCGAAAGGCCCCCGGAGTTTCCTTGGCCGCGCGCGCTGTATGCCAAAGAGGCGTAGCCGTATGCGGCCATCGTGATGGAAAGCAGAAGCATATCGTCCTTCTTGCCGCCGAAGCCAGGCACCAGAACAATCGCAGGGAAGCCGCCTGATCGAGGGAATCCAATCGGCCTCGCGATGGTTGCCTCGAGGCTGATCCCATCACTCACGTTGATATTGACATCGCTCAAGATCTGCCCGGAGGAGGTGTGACATAAGAGGAAGGAGAGGAGGAAGAAGAGTCCGACAACAGCGCTGCCTCCCGGAGCAGGTCCAGCTCGGTCGATCTTCCGGCGGTTTGCACAGTCGAATCGACTGTCCAATGCGTTACTATGGCGTGTCTTCATTCGTGCCGACGGGTCAGTACGTTCCAAACTTCAGGGCACTTTCATACATCGCCAGGACATTCTCGGTCGGCGAATTGTCCTGTAACAAATGCGTCGGAGCAAAACAGTATCCGCCGCCCAGCATCATAATCTCGAGTGTGTTCCGGCAGTTTTGGATGACCTCGTCAACTGTGCCGGTTGAAACGGGGCCGGCGGTGGAGATGCACCCGTGAAAGGCCAATCTTCCGCCGAAGGTGGCTTTTAGATATTCTGGCGACATGTCCGTCACTTCAGGCTGGAGCGTATCAACTGCCTTGACTCCCATCTCGATGAAGTCCTCATAAGCCCAGCTGCTCGAACCGCATGTGTGGATCATCACGGGAATGCCAAAGGATTTCGCCAGGTCAACGAATTTCTGATGAAGCGGTTTGATGTGCTTGCGATAACACTTCATGCTGATCATGGGTCCGATTTGAGTTCCGAGGTCTTCGCCTATCCATAGAAAATCGATTCCGCCTTTGGCTGCCTCCAGAGTTCGCCGCACGATCTCAAGGTTGATTTCTGTTCGGCGCCGAGCGAGCAAAAGGCCAGCCGGATCGTCTGTCACGAGGTCAATGAGTGCTTGCTCCACACCTCGAAGCATTCCATTCGAATTAATGATATCTCCAACGCCCGGGTCTCCGACAGAGACAGCGAATTCTTTATATTGTTTGCATGCATCTGAGATCTGGCTGTAGTCATAATCGTCAGGCGAAGGCATTGGCCACGCTGCAACCTCGTCCTCGTTTGCATTCTGAAGAGGAAACTCACAGTAATCCCAATATCCGCTGACACCATACTCCACCCAACGACGATGATAACCCCAGTCATCAACCTTGATACCGCGCTCAGGAATATCAGGGTGCAACTTCGCACCACAGTATTTCGCCGCCACGCCACGGAAGTCCACACGAAGACGCCTGAGCAATCTCTCGTTGTCGTCCGGCTGAAGTCCAAAATGTGACTTCAGGCGTCGATCAATCCCTTCGTTGGCTAGATAGTCAATTGGCACTCGATCGGGTTGTCGCGACTCAAATGCTGTCAGCACCCGTTCCTTTGATGTCATTGGTTTTATCTTGTTATGCTTGTATTAAGAATGAGCTCTATTGATTCCTTCGATCTCTCAAGATGGGATGGTTCTCTTCACTTGCAGGACTCCAGCTAGGTGGCGACAGCGATCGCTCCATGCATTCAATCACTAAGGCTTCTGAGCGACGATCCACAAGAATGTCACGGGGACACCCTCTTCGTTTTCCGTCTCTTGCTGTGCGCTGATGATGTGGAACCCGGCATGCTCAATCAAATCGCGATTTGTCCCACCATCAAAGCTACTCCAGTACATTGGAACCCCGAGTCCTAGCCAGTTGTCGGTCACATCTCCCTCGACCGAACCAACGCCCATTGTCGCGACCAGCAATCCCCCAGGGCGCAACCATGTCACGATGGATTTTAAGAGCGGGGCGTGTTCCTCACGCGGGACATGGATAATGGAGTAAAACGCTGCGATGGCGTCAAAGCTGGCCGGTGGGAAATTGAGCCGACACATATCGCCACAGATGAACTTCGCATTTGGAACATTCTGCCGGGCGAGATTGATTTGCTCGATAGAGATGTCCACGCTCGTGACGGAGAAGCGCTGGGCAAGTCGTTGTGTGGATGCAAGTCCGGGGCCACAGCCGAGTTCGAGCACCTGAGCGTCGTGAGGCAATCTATCGAGCAACACTGATGCGTACCGCGCCCGTTCTTCTGTCCGAATGTTGCCTGCCCAAGCGGTATATCGGTGCGCTATTTGATCGTAACTCTGGGCGACCATATCTTTTGGATTCATTAGTTTTCCCTCATGCGCGGGGCGCACCAGATTCGGTTGCGGAGGCGTGTCAGAGATCGTCTAGGCAAACACCGCCGTGCCGTCACGAGCTATGAATGATTAGTCTCCCGCGAGCAGCGGCATGGAACGACGACACCAATTCTCTGCCGAGAAACTGAATGTGTTATGCGTTCGTTGTTGTGCGTGTCGATCACACAGCACACAACAAATTCATTCCTTGCCGGTGGTGCACTCTGGCGAATCAGTGTTCTGCCGATCGGCCAAAACGATCATGGCCGAGATACTTGAGAAACAAATCGTCAACATCGGGCTTCGGTGCGTTGTCGCGGATCTGTCGTAGAACTTGCTCAGGGTCGATGCTACTGGCCCATTGTCGAGGAAAGCCAAGCTCGCTTTCGAGAACGTCTTCAACGGACAGGCCAAGCCGAGCAAGGTTTTCGAGTGTGTAATACTGTTCAGGGTCGATGGTACTGCCAAAGTCACGATAACACTGGTAGACCAGTCTTGCAAGAACCGTCAAGTACTGTTCACAGGCGGTTGCAACATCGAGATCCGGAAGCCCCTTAGGAGATTCACCAAACCAGTAAATGAAGTAATATTCGATTTTGCGGGTCTGGTCGGCCGAAACTGTAGACGAGAGTGATGACAAGGGATTTGAGCCACGTTTCTGAACTTCATTGCGCACCTCAAGGAAGAACTTGGCCAGCGGCTCCGCACGAAGGGCGTTTTGTTTCTCGGCATACCAACTCTTGAATCCATCAACATCAGCGAGAACAGACTGAAGGACGAATGTCACAGATCGAGATGCAGAAACAAACGCACTGAAATAGAACCTGGCATGCTCAAAATCCGAGCCTGTGTCTCGAAGTCGTTCAAGAAAGAAATCTGCTTCTCTGAGCTTGTCATCAACGAAATCAAAGTTACCGGGCATAACTACCTAACTTTTCCATAGATGGTTCCGATGATGCGCCATCGTCAATGTCAGGTCGTTGACTTGTACTGTGCGGCAAGACATTGACGCCTAACGGGGCGCGGGAAGTATCCCGCCGTTGGCGGGACGCAAACGCGAGCTTCAGTTGCGAGTGCTTGCTAGCGCATGGAGTACTTCCCTTAAATGGGCGAAGTTCGCGACCTGTCAGAGGCTTGTTTCGGGAAGCGAACAAGACCATCAAGGGCGACAGCGATCTGGCGTGTCTCATCGAGTGCCACCGCGGTATAGAAGTGATAGTGTACGTCGTTTGCTCTGAAGATGAAGGGCTTCCCGGCGTGCAGTGCGTCATAGGATCCGGGCTCTCCAATTCGCAGAACCGGATTCCCCTCGTAGACGCGCCAGCCCAATGGAAACTGATCTTCGCTTGTCCATGCCAGACCGTCAGCTGAGCTCTTCTTGTCCCAACTGTACCAGGCCATGTACCAAATGTTCCCGGCGCTATAGACGCTCGGATCTCCAGCGCGACCGGAGGAGTCCCACGCTCCCGGCTTAGCGCTTCCTGCGAGGAGGGGGGAGTTGACATCATCGACCTCCCAGTGGAACAGATCCCTTGATGTTGCGTAGCCGATGAACTCCTCCTCCAGTCCATCAACGACGCCGGACGCGTTGAAGAAAAGATAGTGCAGATCTCCGTTCTTCACCACATTCGGATGCCAGATCGCATCCCGCCGCCAGCCATTTGCCGCAGGGGCAATGATGGGATTTCTTTCATACCGTTTCCATGTGTAGAGGTCGATGGACGTTGCGAGGTTCATCGTCTTTGTGCCCTTCTCATATCCTCTTCCTGTAACGCCGATATAGAAGAGGTAATACGTCCCGTTCTCGAACCACACGAATGGCCCCGTCGCCCCCTCGGCATCGGGGGACCCGTGCACTCCGCTTCCCGTGAAGATCGGATTCCGTGGATCTTTTTTCCAGTGGAGCAGGTCGTCGCTCCATGCGAGGCCAACCTGCGGACGCGTGACGTGCGCATATCCGCGCTTTGTCAGGTTGATGCTGTCGTAGCCAGTGTACACCATCCCGTAGTTGCTATGGTTGGAGTCGTGCCACACAACGGGGGACTCTACCATTCCAGAATCCCATTCGCCAGCCGAGCCGACCGGCAGGACGATGCCGCACTTCACAAGCTGTGATCCAGGTGGGTTGGGGATCATGGTCGACGGACGCTGCTTCGTGGATCAACAGGAAAGAGCAAAAAACGCGAGCACAAGGCCCACGGACTCAGAAGATCCTCGAATCAGGTTCTTTCCTTTATGACGCAATTCGGTGCGTGCCGATGCATAACGTTTCCGAAAACTACGCCGTCCCGCTGCGAACCATGAAATTCAATTTCTCGTGAAGCGGCGGGGTGGAATGAACACAACTGATAGCGCCCTTTCCAAATGAGTGAATGTCAAAGTGCCCGCTGTTAGGCGAATGCACATGATTCATTTACATCAATAGCTGCTCCTTCACCAAATCGGCGGTTGTTATGAATGCGAATCCGAAAGAGAGATTGAGCAGACTTGCCACATGCATCTCTTCATTGATGCTTCCAGTAGCGTCAGCGAGAAAGAACACTTTGTAATCTCGGTAGTAAGCATCACGTGCCGTGGATTCACAACACATATTGGTCATAATGCCAGATATGACAAGCTCTTCTATCTTGAGGCATCGGAGAACAGTCTCCAAGTCGGTGTTATAGAATGCTGAATAGCGATGTTTGAGAACAACTTTCTCATTAGGCAACGGTGTAATATCGCTATGTATTTCACTTTCCGGACTTCCTTCAAGACACATTCCTTCCCACCACCATTCCATTATACCAGCGTCAAGACGATCGGGGTGATGAACATGTCGTGTGTAGATCACCGGACGTCCCGCCACTCGAAAAGCATCTATGAGTCGTTTGAGCGTTGGAAGAATGGCGAGTCCCCCAGAGGTAAACGTCGGAGAAGCCGGGTCCAAGAAAAATCGCTGCATATCAATAACAAGGAGAGCAGCTTTTTCTTTGCTAAGTTGCATTTGATGTTGATTGAAGGGTGCAATCTTTTCAAGCCAGAGTCTTGCCCTTGCTTGAAGCGAATCTGGTGTCACATATGATTCCATAGTACTCCCAATTCTTCTACGTGCTCTCGCCTAACGTTGAGGCAAAACGCCGTGGCGAGCCTGCCTGCGGCAGACAGGCCTCCACAATCACCTGACCAATGTTGTCGTTGTCTGAACAACGACCAGGAAGATCTTTCTCTCTTGTCCGTCTTGATGACACCGAGACGAGACCTCGTCCGCTTCCCGGACGGGTTGAGCGTCTTGCGCGAAATCCCGTCGTTCTTAGGCGGGGACTTTAACCTTTTATAAGGTGTTAGGCGCAGCGCAGCCCCGATCACACCAAAGCGCTGAGGAACAATTCACAAACCTCGCTCGAGGGTTGACAAGTCTTGGGTGATTCCAAGTAAATCAAACCGTTGCTTGTAAACGTTTCGAAAAATGCGCAAGCAGCAGACGCCAACCTGTGCGTTCGCCTTTTGGCACGCAGCAATGGCTAAAGGGTCACCTGAAAGATAGGCAAGTCTGAGCAACGTCTTCGTGTCGACCGTATCCATGCGAAGGTTGCTCGTTACGGCAAGCTGGTTTGGATGGGCACCCATATCGATGGCCTGTTGGTAAAGTCGATCAGCGACAGCGTGTGTTGGCTGATCATCTGCCCTTAGGGTTTGCATGAGAGCGCCAACCGTGAATTCCTCTCTGACTTTCTGTTTGCTTTGTTCGTTGTCGTTCCTGTGAAGCCAAGTTGGAATACTTGTTCTGTTGCGAGCGAGATAAATCCCGTAGAGTGCGCTCTCGACTGTGGCTCTCAAAACAGTGTACGATTCAGGCAGCTGACCACTCAGCTCTAATCGGACCGCAGCGCGCCACGAAGCATGAGTTCTGAGGAACAGTAAACCTGGAATCCAATCGTGAGTATTGTCAAGGTTTTGCTGTATGCGAAGATAGGTTGAGTCAATAGCGTTGAGCCTAGAGAATTCCTGGGGAAAGGCTCTCTTTGTTTCTGAGAGTTTGGACTCAGCGTGGCTAAGAAATTTGTCCAGGGGATCGAGTTGAATGATGCTTGACATTTGGTAATCCTCTTTGTTGAGAAACGACGCAATTTGCGCGAGGCGCTGCGTTGCGCCTAACGGGCGCGGGAAGTACGAAGCGCGATGAACGCGTTTCTCAGTATTCAATCGCGTTTGCCGTACTTCCCGCTGTTGGGCGACGTTCGCGAAGCGAAATAGTCGCCCGACAAGGGCGAAGCCCGCGCCCGTTGGGCAGACGCTTATGAACGAGCGAATCTATTGTGGTTGCCGTTCTACTCTAACAGAAAATACTGCCAAAGAAAGGAAAATATTATGGCAAAGAAAAAGCAACGCATCACCCTGAGAGTAACTATTGACAAGATCACTCTTCGGGTGATTAGGGAGGTCAACTGCAACCTAAAAGAAATGATAAGGTTGCTAAAACTTAATGGTCAGAGTCTTATTCAACTCCTCGATCGTTCTATGAAGGTCGTCTAACGCATCCTGAATCTTGCTGGGATCATCCCCAGTAAATGTTATGGTTCGACCACAAGATGGGCAGTTGACCGTGCTGTTGGGACTCATCTCGGCAAGCTTACACTTGAACTGATGTTCGCAAGCGGGACATCGAATGTCAACTTCGAGCGATATGGTCATAGGAACCTCCATTGATTGATTTTAGAGATGCGTTGCTGTTGTTTGTAGAAAGTATGAAGGCAATCACTCGCGAGCGAATGTCTGCCCAACGAGTGTAAGTACGCCATATGGCGTTATATTTTTCATGGTTCCACTTCTCTTGCGCTATTTCCTACGGGGAGTGATTGGATGCAAGTCAAATCCCTTGCTTGTTCAAGGCTACGGTTTGTCATAGACAATAAGACTAGCAGCGAAGGAAGGCCGAGTGTGAATTTCAAGCGACATGGCGATGTGGAAATCCTTGAAAAGGCAGGAGCGCGCATGCTCTCACCGTGGTAAGGCTGCAAAACCTTACGAAAACAGTTTCAGAAAATCAAGCGCCTTTGTGGCAATTGGGAGGATTGTTCTGGCGGATCACTGCTTGCTTCGTCCGATCCCGACAAGTCGGGACGTCGGGACTCGCAATGACGCCTGAAGTGAGTGTCAATCCGCCCAACGATAGGGAAAGAGCGTGCGAAAGTCAAGCTCGTCAACAACTGGAGTCCGCCTGGCTGTTCTGAGGGAGCTCCGCTCCCGATTCTCCAGACTTCCTCCGGAGTGGAACTCCGTCGGAACAGACAGAGCAACTCCAGTAGCACGTTTCTTGCTTCTCTTTCCTTCAATCGGTATCTTTGGGCCGAAGTGTACTACTTCAGTAATTCGGTAACAATGCGGAGACGATCTAGAGGGGTTGTGTAGTTCAGCCCCCCGT
>JBAWAH010000045.1:0-16823 GCA_049589195.1 Bacteroidota bacterium
TGAAAACTTTTCTCAAAATCCTCGTGTGGCTCATCATCCTCGGCTCTTCGATCTGGGCATTCTTCATCTATACGCCAGAAGGGCCTCCTCCAGGAAAGACCGTCGTTACGTTCAGCGTGTGGGGTGGGGTTGCCGAGCGCAAGGCGTGGGAGGCTCTTGCCGAGGACTTTGAGCACAAAAACCCGAGCATCATCGTTGACCTTCAACTCGTGCCCCTCAAATACAACGAGAAAATCCTCTCACTCCTTGCGGCCAATATTGCTCCCGATGTCTTCTCTGTACCCGCTGCGGATATGATTCCAAAAGGAGTTCTCCTGCCGATTGATGATTTCCTTGCCCACGATACGAGTTTCCATCCGGAGGACTTTGGCTCAGATATCTGGAAACTCGGGAACGTGTATGGTCACTTCTACGATGTCCCGGCAACTGCGGCACCTCTGGCGTTGTTCTACAACGTCAGGCACTTCAAAGAGGCCGGGCTTCGTACCCCGAACGAGTACGCCGCAGAAGGTAAGTGGAACTGGGATACATTCCTCTACTGTTGTAAGAAACTCACGAAGAGAGACGAGAAAGGGAATGTAACTCGCTGGGCATATCGCGTCTACGCGGACTACATCATCTGGATGTACATTGCAGCAGACGGTGGGAAGCCGTTCACAGACGACTGGAAACACTGCAACTTCGATGACCCCAAGGTGTACGAGGCACTGCAAAGAGTGGCAGATCTCTCACTCGTCGAGGGTGTTGCTCCGCCGGTCGTCGCAGAGGAACAGGCCGGTGTGCTGTCGTCGTGGATGGAATTCAAGCGGGGGAACGTTTCCATGATGGATTCCGGCCCCTGGATGATCGGCAGACTAAAAGGAATGGTGGACTCGTATGACGTCGCTCCACCAGCGATGGAGCTCGGCGGAAGGCCAATAAATAGCCTCGGGAGCGTCACTGGAATCTGGGCGAAGTCTAAGCACCCCCAGGTTGCATACGCATGGCAGAGCTATCTCTGGAGCGAAGACGCCCGCATCATCTGGTCACGGTTAGGTTTTGACATCCCGATGCTTAGGTCGCTTATAGCACATAAAGAGAAGTGGCTTGACACAGCCACCGCACCAAAGCATTTTGATGTTCTCTACCAAATTGTTGACGAGGCTCTTAAACCACCGTATTCTGTAACCCCGAGGGTTCCGCAAAAGGTTATAAACTTCATCTATAGATCGGTTTGGGAGCCTATAAGACTGGGAAGAAAGTCAGCCCGCGAAGCTCTCAAAGATGTTGAGCCCGAAGTCGAGCGCATGTTGAACGAAACAAGCTAATCTCTCCGTGACCATGGCCACGAATTCATCCCGTGTGAGAGGTTTTCATCTCTTCAAGAAAGAAGGGAGAGACTTCTACATCTTCACCTCTCCATGGACGATAGGATTCTTGCTCCTCGTTCTCGGTCCGATGGTTGCTTCCATCATCATCAGTTTCACGCAGTGGGACATCATTACTCCACCGAAATGGGTTGGGCTGGAGAATTATCGGCAGATGTTTACTCAGGATCCCCTCTTCTGGAAATCTCTGAGAGTCACGCTCGTCTTTACGTTCGGGCTTGTCCCTCTTCAGCTGATTCTCTCCCTTCTTGTCGCTGTACTTCTCAATCAGAAAGTCCGAGGCCTCTCGTGGTTTCGGACGATCTTCTATCTGCCGACGGTGCTGCCAATCGTTGCAAGCTCAATGCTCTGGTTGTGGATCTTAAACCCTTCCGGACTGCTGAACTTTTTCATCGGAGTCCTCGGGATTCCTCCGCGAGGCTGGCTCACGAGTGAATCCCTTGCACTCCCCTCGATCATCATGATGAGTCTCTGGGGAGGTTTTGGTGTGAGCATGATTATCTTCCTGGCAGGATTGCAGGGAGTGCCGACTTCGCTCTATGAGTCTGCAGAGATCGATGGAGCAAGCGCGTGGCGGAAATTCTTCAACATCACTTTGCCGATGATCTCACCTGTGGTATTCTTCAATTTTATTATGGGGGTGATTGGAACCTTTCAGGTCTTCACGCAGGGATACTTGTTGACGGATGGGAGGCCGAACAATTCGACGCTCTTTTATGTGCTTTACCTTTACCGAAACGCCTTTGAGTACCTCACGATGGGATACGCTTCAGCAATGGCGTGGGTATTGTTCATCATCATCATGGGAGCAACACTCCTCATCCTGCGCACGTCGTCGCTCTGGGTGTATTACGAGGTGCAAAGATAGGGTACGCCGATCATGATTCAATCCCAAATCCGCAGACGAAAGTTCTTCCGTATCCTCATCTATTGTATCTTGGTCCTATCGTCTGTCGTGATGCTAGTCCCGTTCATCTGGATGCTCTCGACATCACTGATGAATGAAGCCGATATGTTTCGGATACCGCCCGTGTGGATCCCCAGTCCACCTCGCCTTGCCAACTACACTGAGACATGGCATGCACTCCCTTTCACAACGTTTTTCCGGAATACGATCGTCCTCACGGTAGGGAGATTGCTCCCGCTTCTCTTCTCGTGTTCACTCGTAGCGTATGGCTTTGCCCGTCTCAAGGCGCGCCGGAAGAATCTGATCTTCATTGTCATGCTCTCGACCATGATGCTGCCGTATCAAGTGACAATGATTCCCCTGTACATCCTCTTCGCAAAAATGGGGTGGGTGAACACCTACCTTCCATTAATTGTGCCATCGTTTTTCGGGATCCCGTTCTACATCTTCATGCTCCGGCAGTTCTTCATGACGATCCCGCTCGAGTACGATGAGTCCGCACGGATCGATGGAGCTTCAAGCTTTCAGATATTCTACAAAATCATCTTACCGCTATCCAAACCAGCGTTGGTGGCAATGTCGATCTTCATCTTCATGTGGTCATGGAACGATTTCTTCACGCCGCTCATTTATCTTCATAAGACGGCGCAATATCCTCTTGCACTCGGACTTCAGCTGTTCCGGAGCTACGGTGAATACTCCACTCGGTGGGACTACATTATGGCAGGATCGGTCCTCATGGCGGTTCCGCCTCTTATCATGTTTTTCTTCGGACAGAAGTTTTTCGTTCAAGGTGTCACTGTAACAGGGTTAAAAGAATAGGCAATCAACCTTCGAGGCAATCGTGCGAATTGACATTCCGGAGCTTCTTCGAACGACGACACACCCGAAGCTCCTTGCCAACAACGAAGACGTCGATCTGGCGAAAGAGCGAATCAAGAAGTATCCATGGTATGCGAGCCTTTATGAAAGGAAAAAGGCTGGAGTGGATGAATTTCTGGAAAGACCAGTTTACATCTCGCCGCTCAAACAGGCCTATGAGTATCCAAATTACGATTGCGTGAAGCACAACGTGCAGTTGAAGTACGAAGAGCATAACCCCTTCGAGCATCGCTGCCCGGTCGATGGAGAAGTGTTCAGAGGTGAAAAGTACGACGCCGCATGGGCGGGTTGGTATCACGGAACGCTAAGCCGGAAACTCGTTGAGATGGGAACAATTTATCAGATCTCCGGAGACGAGCGCTACGCCGCGGCGGTGCGAGATGTTCTCACTCGCTTTGCTGAGACGTATTCCAACTATCCTAACCGGAACAACATCCTCGGACCCGCACACATTTTCTTTGGAACGCTCGGCGAGTCAGTTTTTGGAACACACGTCTCGCTGGGGTATGATCTAGTGTATGAGAGTCCGTGTTTCTCTGATCGCGATCATGTGAAGATCCGAGATCAATTTCTCTTGCCTCTAGCTGACCTCTCCACCCAGTTTGATGAGACAGTCTCAAACCGACAGACCTGGTACAACAACGCAGTTGCCTCCATTGGGTTCGTGACAAACACGCCCGAGCTTCTTGATTGGGCGTTCAACGGCAAACGAGGATTCCTCTACCAGCTAGCCTCGGGGTTGCCGAAGAGTGGCTTGTGGTACGAGGGACCCGGTTATCACTTCTTTACGTTAGAAGGGTTCATTCTGATTGCCGAAATGGCTCGACACCATGGACTTGATCTTTACGAAATGGAGATCGCGGGACATTCGATCAAGAAGATGTTTGACGCGCCATTGAACTTCCTCGCCCCCGACTTTACTTTTCCTCGCATCAAGGACAGCGGAGGTGGATCGATCTTCAGTCCAGAGAAGATCTCCAAGTACGAAGTGGGATATGCTCGTTACCACGACGATCAGTATGGGCAAGTCTTGAAATATGCCTACGAGAAGAGCAAAATAAACCGAGAGCTGGAATTCTTCTTTGTCTGCAATCCTGAGCTGCCTAAGGGAGAGAAGCCTGTTTGCTCTCACGCGAGCTCCAACCTCGACGGCAACGGCTTTGCCATTTTAAGAGACAACCTCGAGGGGGATGAAAAATTTCTTTATCTCGACTATGGCATTGTAGGAGGTGAGCATGGGCATCCAGATCGGCTGAGCATTGGATATTATGCATTCGGGCAACACTGGATCCTGGATCCGTTGAATCAGGATTACTTCAAACCCAATCTCCAAACGTGGTTCAGGCAAAGCATTGCACACAACACAGTTGTGCTCAGTCAATCCACTCAGGCATGGGCGAATGGACATCTGAATTTCTTCGGCGAGACTGCTGGCTTGAAAGTGGCATCCGGATTTTCTGACCAGCTCTATGGCGGGGCACACATCTGCCGAACCGTCGCGTTGCTCGGCGACTGCTTCATTGACGTTTGTGATATTTCTGCCGATGATGAGCGGATCATCGACTATCCCATCCATAGCTTCGGTGAACTTTCCATCGAAGGGCTTCACCTTGAGAATCAGCCTGATGACCTCTTCGGCAGACCGCCGGGAATTCCCGGCTACGATCAATTCACTCAGATCCGGAAAGGAAAAACTGACGGCGCATGGTCCGCACATTTCAAGAAGGGCGATCAAACGGGCTTAATTGCACACGTTCTCGGGGCGCCTGGATCTGAGGTCTTTTCAGCCATGACTCCTGGGATTCGGGAAGACTATGAGAAGCGGCTTCCAATGTTCTTCTGTCGTCGCATTGCTCGAGAGACGCGTTTCGTCTCTCTCATCGAGGCACATCGCAGACAATCTAAAGCCTTGAAGTTCGGAGAAGTTGAGAGAAACACATATGAAGTTCTTCTCGACGACAAACGACACCTCGTTCATCTTGATGCTGAGAAGAACTGTTATTGGTATGTTACATATCGTCAGGGGCAGATTCAACAGATCAGCGGACTCAATGTGACGCAGATCATCTTGAACGGGGACAAGTTGCTTGAGTCTGAATTCCCCCTAGAGAAACTCGACATTGTTCACAAAAGTGGCAATCTTGAAGTCGAAGTGACTGGTGACTTTCTAGAGTTCAAGCTCTTCGGGTTTGAAGAGAGACGCGTATTGGTGAATGGGAAACCCAAACAGGTAACCCGAACTGCCGATGCAATCATCATCTCCGCCTCTAACGAGGAGAATCTAAAGTATCTAGGACCAAGCCAAATTGAGTTCTTCATAGGTCTAGATAACACTCTGAACATCGCTCTTGGAAATCCATCGACGGAGGAGAAGCAAACCAAGCTTGGAATACGGCTGGAATCGGATTGGCGTGAAATCGTTGACGCTCAGGCAAAAGATTGGGGCGGGATCGTCAATCTCCCTGCTCTGCACAAGAACTCTGTTGTGAAGAGAATCTTTCCTGAGTCTTTGGTCATCGCCGATCAGTGGCTCCAGGAAGCCAAGACGAAGGACGTCGTTCTCCCTCCAAAAGGGCAAACGGTTGAACAACTGAGGCTAAAGCCGCTGGGGGACACACAGCCTGCAAGCTACCCAGCGGACTTGTTGTTGGCAGATCGCACTCACTGCGTTGAGCTTTGTGTCAAAGAACCTGTCTCGCTCGAGTACTTCCTGCCAAACGGAGCTAAAGACACACTGAGGTTTGTATTCCGTAACCACACATCCGAGACTCGGCCAATAAGTCTAGGAATAATCCCAAGCACCGGATGGCATTGCAATAAGACGCCGTTGGACGTCAGACTCTCTCCCTTTGAAAAGAGGAGACTTGATGTTCCAGTAAAGCATACACAGTACAACCCCGATCAGCAGCAGTCACCGATTGAAGTTGAGCTGCAGTGTGAAGATTTCATTCGGCGCTGGCGCAAGGATTTCTATATCGGCTACTGCTTCAGGGCACTTGATCCTCGGAGCTTAGACGGAACATTTGAGAAATGGAATACCACCTATCCTCTCACGATCGACAGCGAGAGGCAAATCTCAAGATTGCTCTATGGTAATAGACCATGGCGAGGGGTAGATGACCTCTCGGCAAAAATCTACCCGACGTACGATGACGAATACCTCTACGTTGGAGCCGAAGTAAAGGACGATATCGTCTCGACCGAGTTCGATCGTAACATGGAAATGCCTTGCGATTTTGATTCCATTGAGATTATTCTGGACACTCGCCTCAACGGCGAGCAGGGGCATGATCCTCCGACCGCCGGAGTTTCCCGCCACATCGCTGTGCCAGGAATAAAGAGAATTCTCTTCGATGGAAGGACAAGAGGGGATATCCCCATACGGTTTCGGCAAATTGCTGATGCAGATACGCTCTGGAAGTTGACGGAGAAAGGATACAATATCGTCGTCCGCATTCCCTGGAAATCCCTTCCTCTTGTCGCCGTGGAGCCTGGAATGAAGATCGGGTTTGATGTCGCGTTGAACGACAACGACGGCACCCGGTTTCGCACAAACCAGATGCTCTGGGCAGGGTTCAATCAAAACCAGACCTGGCTAGACTTGAGTCTCATCGGCGCACTCATTCTCAGAGAGTCATAAAGATTGAACCGCGACGATAATCTCGAACAGGAAGAATCAAGATGCTGAAAGCTGGATTTGGGAAATCTGTCATCACGCCTCGAGTGGGAACTCGTCTGATGGGATATGCCAACCGTACGAGTCCATCGACCGGAGTTCACGACAATCTTCACGCCCGGGCCCTGGCACTTGAATCAAATGGACAGTCGTGGGCACTTTGTGCCGTGGAGCTTTGCTACATCCGCGAGCCTCAAGTTGCTGCGGTTAGAGAGATTGTTGAGAGCCGCACCGGCTTTCCGGGTGATCGTGTGTTCATCAGTGCCGTGCACACGCATTCTGGACCAGATGACCAGGATTGCGAAGCGTGGAAGAGGCCGCTACCTGAACGTATCGCAGAGGCTGTGGTTCAAGCCATCGAACGCATGCGCCCTGCGCGGATCGGTGCTGGCTCTGGCCTTCTTTACGGCTGCTCAATCAACCGACGATGGCTCGACCGACCAGTTGATCCTTTCGTCGGCGTTGTTCGAGTCGATGATGAAAACGGGACCACACTTGGAGTGCTGGCAAACTTCGGATGTCATGCAGTCGTGCTTGGGTACGACAACCTGCTCATCTCCGCTGATTGGCCTGGAGTGACAAGTCAATCACTTGAGAAGACATTAGGTCCCGATTCCGTATGCATCGTCACTCAAGGCGGAAGCGGCGATGTCAATCCACTCACCGATCAAGTCCGCGCCCACCTTCAGTCAGGAACCTCGATTGGGACAATGAAAGGACGAGTTTACTACGGAGACCAGAACAAAGGATTTGAGTGGCACATTGGTGATCGTGGTGGAGGAATGTTTGAAGAGAGTGCAACGCTTGGAGAAAACGTTGCAGGTGAGGTTCGTCGCATTATGAAAACAATTACCCCATCATCTTCGGTCGGCGAAGCGTGGGCACAAAAACTCTCCGTCGAAGGGTCGCGCCAACGTGACGATCCACCGTATCCACAAGATGTGGAGACGCCTCCGCATGTAACAGAGTGTCCAATCCCTTCCGGGCCCAATGGAAAACGACCTTTGGAAATCATGCTCATGGGCATTGAGGGAACCGGCATCGCTCTTATTGGTGAACCTGGGGAGATCTTTGCGGAAACAGCGGTGACAGTGCGTCGGGAAATGCAGATGTTGGGCTACGCTTACCCATGGGTCATTGGGTACGCGAACGGATGGCAACTCTATCTTCCTCCTGTATCCGCTTATCCAGAAGGCGGTTATGAGGTAAGTTGGGCGGTACACCTCGGGTTGAGTCCGAGACTGCAAGATAGGATTTGGGAAGAGATTTATCCAACATTGAAGAGACACTCTCAAGGAGAATAACCAACATGTCGGATCTCGCAATACGAGGAGGGCCAAAAGCAGCGCATGATCTGAACCTCCCTGAGTGGCCTGAGTTTGATGTCAGTGAAGAGAACGCAATCCTCAACGCTGTCAGAAGTCGGCACTGGTGTAGGCTCTCGGGTTTTGAAGTGGCGGAGTTCGAGCGGACCTTTGCAGAATACCACGATGCCAAACACGCTATCGCTGTCAGCAATGGGACCGTCGCTCTTGAATTGGCACTGCTTGCGTGCGATATAAGACCCGGAGATGAGGTTCTTGTCCCTGCTGTGACGTTCATTGCCTCAGCGAGCGCCGTTGTCACCTCAGTGGGAGCTGTTCCAATCTTCGTCGACATCAGTCCCGAAACGGCATCGATCGACGCAGATGCAATGGAAGCTGCAATCACATCACGTACCAGAGCTGTCGTTGGGGTACACTACGGTGGTTATCCAATCGACTTCGATCGCATTCGCCCGATCGTTAAGAAACACGATCTGTATCTGATCGAAGACTGTGCACATGCGTTAGGAACGGAATGGAGCCGACGAAAAGTTGGTGCTCTCGGTGACGTGGGGGCTTTTTCCTTCCAGGAGTCAAAGTCCTCAACCGCCGGTGAAGGCGGAATCATTGTAACAAATCAGGATGCCTTGGCAGAACGGGCTCGCCTCTACCACAACATCGGCCGCGCCTTGGGTCAGCCAGGATACAAACACTTCGTGCTCGCTTCGAATTTCCGTCTGACTGAGTTGCAGGGAGCACTCCTGCGGATGCAGCTCGCACGATACAAGGAGAAACATGCTCACCTCAAGCATGAGCATGGATCATTCTTGGCGACTCTGCTACGCGATATCGGTGGAGTTGAGCCTCTGAAGAAAGATAACAGGATCACTCAGCGGGGGTACTACTTCTTTGTGATACGATATGATCCTGATGCATTCGGTGGAGTGTCGCGCGATCTCTTCGTTGAGGCACTGAGAGCTGAGGGTGTTCCGTGTGACATTGGATACGGGCTGCCCCTTTATAAACAACCCGCCTTCAAGGATATGGAAGTCTCTCGCTGGCTTTCCGAGTCTGCGCGTCCCTGGCCGAACTATGAAGCTCTATCCCTCGAGGCGTCAGAACGTTTCTGCACCTCCGAACAAATCACTCTGCCACATCAGCTTCTGCTGCTTGATGAGAGTAAACTTCAGCAAATTGCTGATGCCATTTCCAAGATCAAGGCCCATCACTCCGAGCTTGAGCAATAGCTTCCTTCCCATCTCACACCTGACATGAAGAGCCTGAACGCGATTGACTATTCCCTTGTCGTTCTCTACATGATCATTGTCATCGCGACGGGCATTTATCTTTCACGCTATGTGAGAAAAACGGAGGACTACTTCAAAGCAGGCGGAAGGGTCCCATGGCTGATGGCTGGGCTCTCCAACTTCGTCTCGGGCTACTCTGCATTCATGTTCGTTGCAGCGGCTGGGTTCACTTACAAGAATGGACTCGCCGCAGTGCTCATCTTTACCTCAGCGTTCTGGGCGTACTGGCTTGGATTCTTTGTGTACGGAGTGCGTTGGCGTCGGACGAGGATTACCTCTCCCATGGAAATCCTGTCAAGACGATACTCCCCGAGCACGACGTACTATTACACGCTCCTCTCTATAGTGCCCGGGATCATAAGTCTCGGAATGGGAACGTATACACTCTGCATTTTCATTTCCACCGCCTTAGGATTCAATTCGCTCGCCTTGTCTGTCCTGGGTCTGGAAATCAGTGGTTTCCAACTCACGATGGTGATTGTTGGCCTTGTAATGATCGTATACACGGCCTTTGGTGGATTCTGGGCAGCGATCATTTCGGATGTAATCCAGTTTCTCATCACGCTTGTCATGACACTGGCCGTTTTTCCCCTCGCTTTGCTCTTCTTGGGTGACGGGAACCTCTTCGTGGGAGTTCAAAGACTCATTAGCGGATCGCCTGAAGGATACTTCTCTCTCTCGCTGTCGGATCACAGCCCATTTTTCTTTGTCGCATACTTTGTAAACGTTCTCATGGGGTATAACGTTGGATGGCAGATTGCTCAGCGCTATTACAGCGTCCCGGACGAGAGAGACACCAAGAAGATGGCAGTGCTTTGCAGTCTCTTGAGTCTTCTTGCTCCGCTGCTCTGGATTTTTCCGGTTATGATCTCGCGGCAAGTCTTTCCGCATATCGCTGAGCTCTGGCCCCAGTTTGCTGATCCAACGGAGGCCTCCTTTGTCAGCATTGCGCTTCTCATTCTTCCGCATGGACTTATCGGCATTGTCGTCTCTGCAATTTTCGCGGCGACGATGGGACAGGCGAACGACACGTTTAACTGGCTCGCCGCCGTGCTGACGAAAGAAATCTATGTGAGGTTGAAGAGGCGATTCTCGATGAGCGAAGCAACAGATAAAGCACAGGTGATTGTCGCCAAACTCATCATTGTTATTGCAGGCCTACTCGGTATCAGCATAGCTCTGTACATCCCCCGCTTCGGTGGAGCATTTGAGTTTGCGCTATACTTCTATGGAATCTCGGGACCTCCACTCATGCTCCCCGTCATGATCGGCCTCCTCTATACTCGTACACCCTGGTGGTCTGCCATTGCATCCTCAGCAACGGGACTCGCTGCCGAGCTGATCCTCCTGGCAATCATCGGGGCAGACAACCCACATAGGTACGAGCTATTGGTGTTCACGGGCTTGGTTGTTAGTGGCGGGACTTTTCTGCTCTCGCGTCGATTCCCAAACCGGATTAAGAAGGACGAAGAACGCCTAGCATTACTTCGGCATGATCTTGAGACACCTGTCTATTCAGAAGATCGTTCGTTTGATCCAAGCGGTTTCTCTGCGTACCGACTTGTCGGGGTTGTCGCGATGATTCTTGGTGGGATTCTGATCTTGCTTGTTTTCTACCCCTCCTCTTCATCCGATCGACTTGTGAATCTCCTCTGCGGCCTTTTCACATTCGGCATTGGAATCCTCCTCACATATGTTTTGCGACAACGCCCGAAGACAGATGCCTCGCCTGGCAAGACAGCTCACATCGAGAATGCGTGAACAACACTCTTTGTTGCTCTTCTTCAGCAATCATCAAGAAGACACTGCTTCTGGTAAGACCATTCGGCAGGCTCAGCGGCCTTGCTTGCTATCATTTTTCTTGTATATTCCCTCTTGTCGATTGACTATTTGAGACCCCAGAGATGACAATCCGAAGCAAGAAAAGAATCATCGTCGTTGGAGATAAAGTCCTCGTCACTCCTGAAGAAGACGCTGACCGCACAGCTCATGGCCTCTATTTGCCTCCGACCGTAAGGGAAAAGGAAAAGGTTCGCGGAGGGTACATTGTCCAGGTCGGACCTGGATGTCCAGTCGTCAATCCAAATTACCTTGACCAAGAACCCTGGTCGACGACTCCAAAAGAGCCAGTGAAATATATCCCGCTCCAGGCAGAGGAAGGAGACTACGCGATCTTTCTCCGCGACGCCGCAATTGAAATTGAATACGAAGCAAAGAAGTATCTCATTGTTCCGCAGTCCGCTATCCTTGTGCTTGTGAGACCTGGCCCAATCGAGGGTCTCGGAGAGTAGAAAACCAACAGGCCCTATTCCTGAATTGCCCGTGCCTGATGACATTTACCGCTTCTGTCACGAAAACATTCTGGAGCAGATCAAGACTGCAAAATACGAGTTGGGTTACTACGTTCTGCGATTCTACTCGAAAGACGGAAAACCCTCCAAAGAACCGACCGATGTCATCTCTGACTTCTATCTTTATCCCACGGGTGGGACACTCCGCGACAGCTCGATGAATCTCATCTTCTACGATCCCCGGTATGATGTGTATCGCGGATTCAAACCGCCACACGCGCGGAAGCAATAGAAACAGAAGATCTCGGAAGGATAGCGGCCTCTTCTCTTACTCCCCTAGAAGATTCCATCAGGAAGCTTTTCTAAAGCCCTCCGATCTGCATCAAGAGAGAACAAACCTAGAGAAGTACTCAGAAACGAAGTACACCGACGGAAGGGAGATGTTGCGGAGAACCCAAATCACTCACCAACGCTGCTGAGTGCTGTTTCCATTTTCCTCAACAACACATCCATATCAAAAGGCTTTTGAACATAGTCCCAAGCGCCGTGGCGTATGGCAGTTACGGCAGACTCAACAGACCCATACCCGGTTACAACAATGACCTTTGCTTTACTGTCAAGCGCTCGGATTTCCCTCAGTACTTCAACACCGCTCATGGTCGGTAACCCCAGGTCAAGCAACACAAGGGATGGCATTTGTTCCTTGTAAAGAGTAATCCCCCGAGGACCGTCAGCGGTCGTAAGCACACTGTAACCCGCCTCCCCCAGATTAATGCTGAGCAGCCTCAAGAGCACTTCATCATCGTCGATGACTAGTATCTTATGCATGGAGTGTTGCTCTCGCCAGCGGAGCGTCTCGCCGACAGAGAGAAATTCCGGGAAGGCAATGTCCGCTAAGAAGGATATGTCCTTTGACCATCGTAGAGTATGCGCTTTTTTTGAAAAAGTCAAGAGAGGTAACGCCACTACCAGCGGGCACCCTTGACATTTCTGCGAGAGTGATCAATTGACAATTGACTGAATAAGACAATCACAACTTCCGAAACAAGCGACTCGCTTCTGCAAGTGGATTCCTCCAGCGCCACCGCACCAAACCACAACCCACTCCCATATACACGTCCTGCGCTCGAGGTTTGGGCATGGGATTCCAGGGGTATGCAGCTCACATGGCGGTTCCTTTGAATCTAAGGCCGAAAAACGCAAAGTCCAGCACAGCAGAACACAATACCCACCGCGCTTAGGAAGGTGACGGGCTGAGGTTGGCTAGAAGCACAGTGACAGCTACTTCAAAATCACCATCTTTTTCGTCTCGACGAAATCACCCGCTTGCATTCGATAAAGATACACCCCACTCGCGAGCCTCGTCGCATTGAACGGCACCGAATAGTATCCGGGTGACAGAGTCTCATCCACGATGGCCGCCAACCGTTCGCCAAGCAGGCTGTAAAGCTCAAGGTTCACATGGGATCGCTTTGGCAGGCCAAATTCTATCACAGTAGATGGGTTGAAAGGATTCGGGTAGTTCTGCATCAGACGAGCCTCGCGAGGAATCGATCCATCAAGACCTAACCCCGATAGCGATGACTGGTAAACATAAAGAACCGCTTCCCCGGTGAAGGGGGGATTGAAGGATCGGCTCGCGCCCCCACTGATTGTCCCACTATCACTCGTATCACCGGTGCTGGGATTGAACCATTCGACTTTCAATGTGCCCGGCGTTCCGGAAAGGTCGAGCAAGATTGAACCCGATGACGTCGGACGAAAGGCAAGGTATTCTGCCCCACTCAGTGTAGGATTGGCAAGACAATAGGTAGTCGACGAAAGATTGCTGTGGGGCGTCATAGCAATCAGATTCATCCTGTTTCCATAGCGCAGGATGTAGCCGAGGTTTCTCCTGAGCTCGACCACAGAAGGATTTGCCGAATCCCCCTGTGTCCATGGATGGCCTGTGCCGTATGCAGCGCCATTGTAGCCGTCCATGTACAGAACATTGTTGCCGCGCAGAAAGCTCTTCCACACCCACACCGCGTCTCCACCATTACCCCAGAGATGGTCCGTATCATTGATCACAACTTTGGCCCCTCCAGAGTCTGGAGGATCATTTTTCCAGATGTCCCCATTGTTGCCCGCTCCGGGGGAGATCCAGTCTGCACGGCTGGAAAAAACTTCCTCATTGAGCAGCGGCGCAGACCAATCCGCAGTGTAGCCAATCGGATGCTGCTTCGGTTTTCTCAGTTCATATGCCCGTATTGTATCGATGATCCTTCGTTCCCAAACTTCTGAACCGGGATACGAGCTTTCGTTCGAGACTTCCCAGATAATATTGTTGAAGTCGTTGAGGTCGTCGATCAGCCTCTTGATGTACCGTTCTTGATATGGCCACACTGAGGGTATCATGAGGCTGTGAATCTCTTGGCCACCATTGTCATTGTTCGGATCACCATTCATCCCGTTCTCGTTGTTCGAAGCCTTGAACGGATGTCCTCTCCAAGGATTGCCTATTCCATTGCGAGCATAGAGACTCCACCCGTCGAAAAATTGGATTGAGCAATAAATCCCCCGTGAATTCAGGCTGTCGACACGACGATGCATCCAGTCGAAGTACGATTGGCTCAGGCTGTCGAGATTGAATTTTGGTTTTCCATCCTCGGCAAGACCCGGCCCGGTTCGCTTGTACGGCGGACCGGGAAAGAACCAGTAGTTATCATCGTTCGTCCATGTTCCCCACCGTGACTGTTCCCACACAAACGTGCGTGTAAAATTATGCCCATACGCCTGCAGAAAATCTAAAAACTGAGTGATGTTGAATGCCGGCGGCGGATCTGAGCCTCCTTGATCAAACATGGTAGCCCAGGTATGTGAACCAGCGAGGAGAATCGCACGTCCACTCGAATCAGTAAAGTACCGACGATTTAGTGGACTCACATGTAACGGCCCCTGCATTCTGTTTGGACTCTGTGAACGAGACGTTTTCCTCGCATGAGACTGAGAACTGGCTGCACCAGACTTGTCAGATTCTGATGAGACGTCCCAGCGAGTCGTAAGGCTAAGTGTCGTAAGCAGGCAAAGGAGTGCCGTCCCCAAGAAGATGGGTTGGATCACGCCCCGGCGATCTCGCGAAGTCGCATGAGGTTTGGTTGCCATCTCTGCCTTCGGGCTTATTCCCGCCTTTTTTTGCCAGTTTCTCATGGATTCAACACTTGATTCTAATCTACAATCATCAAAGATGCAATGTGAGATCCTTACTTGAGTAGAAGCAGTTTCTTTGTCTGAACGAAGTCATCCGTCTGCATACGATAGAAGTAGACCCCACTCGCGAGACTTGATCCATTAAACGGCACCGAGTAGTACCCGGCTGCCAGGGTTCCATCAATGATCGCCGAAACACGCTCACCAAGCAGATTGTAAAGCTCAAGCGTAACGTGAGATTGTTTTGGCAGTGCGAACTCAAACACAGTGGACGGGTTGAAGGGATTAGGGTAGTTTTGTTCCAGAACATATTCACTTGGAATTTCATTCATCGGACGAGTAGTTGTCGTAAGTCCCGTTTCACTGCCGGGCGATGAAATTTGTATTGATGCAGCGGGAGGAGTCAACGGCGCATTCATATCTGTTTGAATCTCTGTCTGTGTCAGAGCACGGCTGTAAATACGCACCTCGTCAATCATCCCCGCGAAATACTGCCCGTATATGCTGTCTCCGCCGATCTGTAATGGGTTCGTCGACGTCGCGATGTTCCCCGTCTGCGCTCGACTTGCCACCTGTACCCCGTTCACATACAACCGCATTGTCGCCCCGTCATACGTCGCCGCCAAGTGCGTCCAGGTATTCGCTGTCAACGCCGCTGTCCCATACAGCGGGCTCGGGCTGAACGTGCCCCCCATCCCGGGCCTTTGGCTTTGTGGCGACATGCCTTCCAAGTAGTAGTTGTCGTCGCCTTTGTAAATCACATCCCGCCATGCACCACTCACCGTCGTCGGATTTACCCATACTTCCAGCGTCATCCCCACCGTCAACTGCAGCGACGCCGCATTCGGAATCGTCACCAACGCATTCGTCCCGTTGAACACCAGCGCACTGCCGTACTTCCCTCCTGTCGTCCATGTCGCGCCCGAGATCGTCCCCGTCAAAGTATTACCCGATGCGTCCGCTACCGTTGTCCCTGTCCCTTCATTAAAGGCATACGCCGCCACAAGTCCTGCCGGGGTAGCAACGGTCGTAAAGCTCCACGATGCCGAATACGCACTCGTCCCTCCACCGTTCGTCGCATTCACGTGCCAGAAGTATCTCGTGTTCGCTGACAATCCACTCACTGCATACGAGGTCGTCGTAATGTTACTCTGATCCACGAACGTCGATGCAAACGTCGAATCCGTCGATGCCTGCACTCGGTACGACGTCGCTCCTGTCGATGCATTCCATGTGAGTGTCGGATTTGCTGCAATGCCTGTCGCTCCATTGGCCGGTGTGGCCAACACGGGTGCTGCTGGTGGTGGTGCAGGAGCCGCTGTCGTGAAACTCCATGCCGTTGAATATGTGCTCGTCCCTCCACTGTTCGTCGCATTCACATGCCAGAAGTATTTTGTGTTTGCTGCTAGTCCACTCAACCCATACGATGTCGTCGTAATGTTACTCTGATCCACGAACGTCGATGCAAACGTCGAATCCGTCGATGCCTGCACTCGATACGATGTCGCTCCTGTCGATGCATTCCATGTCAATGTCGGGTTCGTCACAACACCTGTCGCTCCGTTTGCCGGTGTCGCCAACACCGGTGCTACTGGTGGTGGAGGCGGGGCACCCAACGGTGTGTTCATGTCCGTCTGAATCTCTGCCTGTGTCAATGCCCGGTTGTAGATCCTCACCTCATCAATCAGCCCGTTGAAGTAGAACCCACCGTATGACCCGGGAGATCGTCTCCCTATGTTCACATTCACACTTGAATTCGTCTGCGATGATGGCACTACCCCAGACAATGTCCCATTATCCAGCACACCATTCACGTACATACTCAATGTCTGAGTTGACGCATCGTATACCCCCGCAACGTGATACCATGTGTTCAATGACCGAACCGTTGTGCTGTATC
>JBAWAH010000046.1:0-4323 GCA_049589195.1 Bacteroidota bacterium
GCTCTTCACGAACGGAGGGAGATGGAATGGATCAACTGGAGTATTGTCACCCGATTGGCAACCGAGAATACGAAGCGTAAGTAAGAGAAGAGAGAAACGCATTCTATGCCTGTTTCGAAGATAAAAAAACCGAGTCTCGTAGTTCCAGTATTTGCTGAAATCGAGAGCCCGGTCAGAATCTGGTAACTTGGTTCGAGAGTAGTCGTCGACGTGCATTGAACAGGTTGACATTAGTACGTCGGGTGCAGCAGACGGACGTCAATGTCCCAAAGTCGAAGCAACTATTCTATCGCGTTACCGAGAGAGGTGTAAGGTTAATCGAACAGTAGAAAAATAAGAAAAACCGGTCGCATTGTCAACAGAATAATCCCTCAGAGAGGGACGTTGATAGGCGTTGGAGAGAATGACAAGACGAAAATTGCCAAGGCGGTCCAGCCCACGATCATCCGATTCGGACTCAGTGGTTCCAGATCCGGAATTGGTGGGTGATCGAGCTTTATCACCAAAAAGAGGATCGCCGCCCACATGAGCCATCCAGACCAACCAAACGGCACCTCGATTTTCAGTGCCTGGAGCACTCCCGCCAAACCGAAGGCAAGGAGCAGAACAAATGCCGAGCGCGCGATGACGCGGTGTTTCTGTCCGAACATCGCGTAGACGATGTGCCCGCCGTCAAGTTGGCCAACAGGGATGAGGTTCATCGCCGTTACGAGAAGTCCAAACCAACCAACGCATAGAAACGGATAGTGATAGATCTCGTCCATTGGGGGAACGTAACCCGTGGCAACCGACTTCGATAGGAAAGAATAAAGCAGCGTGTTCCCGAAGGTCAGATCAGCTCCGGGCGCTTTCAAACCCTGAAGGTATTCTGGATGGATTGTGTAAATGTATTCCTTCGGCGGTAGATTCGTCAGTCCCAGAAGCAGAACAATGATTGTCGCGACGAACCCCGCGATCGGTCCCGCAACCCCAATGTCGAACATTGCCTTCCTGGTTGGAACAGGTGAGCGAGTCCGTATCACCGCGCCGAGCGTGCCGAACGGCAGATAAACTGGAGGCGCGGGAATGAAGAAAGGGAGCGTTGAGTCGACCTTGTGGTATCGCGCGGCGAAGTAGTGACCGAACTCGTGGCTTGCTAGGACGAAGAGAATGCAGAGAGAGTAGGGAAGTCCTAACCGGAAATTCTCTAGATCAAATCCATCTTTGTTTAGCCAGAAGACTCCTGCGATCGTCGTGGTGAAGAAGGTGATGACCAGAAGTACAAGAGGAATCAAGTACTGACGAATTCGCTTCTGGGCTTTTCCTGGGGACGGGGAGTATGTCTCCAGAGGAGATTGAGGAAAACTCTGATCTTCCACTTTGCTCGGCGGAGTTGTAACTCAAAAGACAATCATCTGCTCCTAACATAAACAAAATATTCGGACGAAAGCAAACAAGAAGGGCTTGAGAGAAGCATCACAATGTTGCTTCCCTCAAGCCCTGCACATTGAGGATAAGAGAGTTCTTATTTCCTGCCTACACCGCAGTTGCTTCTGATGCGAAGTGCCAACGCATCCAAGAGTAGCTTGGCACTACGGCCTTGGCGAACTTGGGAGGATGTTTGACCCACTCTTCGGACGTGGCGAGCTGGGCAAGATGTTTGAGCCGCTCTTCGGCCTTGGAGAACTGGGCAAAATATTCGAACCACTCTTCTTCGTTGACAATGCGTCGCCCGCGTATGACAGTGCAAAGTTGGTGAAAACAGCGAGAGCAACTGTGACAATCACGGCGCGGAACCGTTTCCTTCTGGTCTGCCGACTCATCTTATCCTCCGTGCGATGGAACGAGGTTTAGACTTAGGTAACAATTTCTGCAATTTCTTTGTCGCTAAATTATGCTAATTTACAGGTAATGTCAAGCATTTTTTTTCACATCAAAAAAAGATGGCGAAATTTGAGCTTTCGAGCCATTTTTCGCCTTGAAATTTTTTCCCACATGGTCTACATATTTGAAAAAAGTCACGATTTCGCTTGACATGCATAGCCACGTGTGTTATATTCGTTCACACAAAAAAGCGTAAGGTGTTTGTTTGAGAGGGTTGTTTGAGAGATCCTTGAGCACAGCCAAAAAAATATTCT
The DNA here is from genome assembly GCA_049589195.1 of Bacteroidota bacterium. Lineage (GTDB taxonomy): Bacteria > Bacteroidota > Ignavibacteria > UBA10030 > JAHEZR01 > JBAWAH01. The sequence continues at coordinate 2,118 of JBAWAH010000046.1, forward strand.
GGATGTGGAGCGCTTGCCTTGCAGTTTTGGCGGCATCCTTGTTTTTTACCCACTCTGAAGTGGGGACACTAGCGTTGATGGGGACAGCTCTACGGGTTCTGCTATTCATTCTCTCCGTTTATCTCTTGTGGAAGGAGCCGAATCGGAACAATAGACTCATCTTCCTGAACTTCGCATTGTTTTTCTCATTCTCTTTCCTTCATCATATCTATAATTTCGTTGGGGCTGGAGGTTCTCTGTTTGTTCACGAGCCTTATGCGCGACACTACTACTATCAATATGTGGATCGTCTCGGGTTTTACTTTTTCCTGTCCTTGGCAATCGTGTACACAGTGATCGACTCTCTCTTCCGTGACTTCAAAGTGTATCAGAAGTACCTTTTCGCTCTGGCAATCGTTGGTGGGCTTACCGCGATCTACTACCATCCCTACTTCCAGGATCCGAAGTTCCTTTACAAGACAGAGGACATCCTGGATTGGAAAGCTCTTGACAACGCTCGCAGTGCTTACATTGAAGCGAACGGGAGTGAACCGTCGAGTGCGACCCTCGCGAACCAAGTAACGTTGCACGCATGGAAGGACGGAGCTGCCGTCGGCGATCTCTATGTTGAGAAGAACACGCAACGCATCGATGACCTCGCAAAGTACTTGGCGGGTGATAACTACCTCGTGCTGTTGTGGAAGCCGATGCATATGAATGTGATCTACATGAATGTTGTCTGTCTGTTTTTCTTGCTTCTTTTCTTCGGGTATCAGTACAAGAAGGACCCTCCGCAAGGGGCGTACGTTGACAAGATAATGTTCTTGTTTCTCTTGTTTTGCTCCATGGAAATTCTTCACGCCTGGGGATACATCAAGGCTGTGGAATGGGATACGATGACGGAGATTTTTCAAGCCGGCCAATACATCACCATTGGGATCTTGATGTTCATGATTTTGTTCTTCAGTCTTCGTTTGCGGTTCATCACTTCAGTTAAGGGAGAGTTCTATGAATCAGAGCTTGTTCATAACGCTCAACATATTACTCGTTGGCGCGATTGGGTTGATAATCTTGTTGTACATTATTTTCTTAACCCGAAAGCGCTTCGCGGAAGGCTTCTTGCATTATGGACAGAAAAGGGGAAAGGTGAGCTGGTTAAGACAGCTCATTAGTGGTAGAGAAGCTTTGGGGGGCAAGTGAGATGCTTCTAATCGACATCCTGCCCAAGAATCCTTTCTCCCCGACTGACACTCACGTGTCGTCTTGCACAACTTGTCGGAAGGGATGATGTAATGCCTACGCAACAGGTAGAAACAACTGACAAGGGGGCCCGCGAGCTGCAATATCCCATCATCGGGAAAAGCAAAGCGGTGGAGAACATCCTGAAGCAGATCCAGAAGCTGGCAAAGTCCAGATCGGATGTTCTCATCATCGGCGAGTCCGGCGTTGGTAAAGGTGCCATCGCAAAGAACATCTATACCCAGAGTCGAGCGGGTCAAGAGAACAAGCCATTCACATCTATCAACCTCTCGGTGGTTGATGACCGTGAGTTGGAGTCCCTCTTGTTCGGGTTTGACCGAGGGGTGGGTGGTCTCCCGTACACGTCGAAGCGAGGGTTATTCGAAATTGCCAACGGCGGCACTGTCCTCGTCGAGGAGATTGAGGAAGCCAGTCTGCGCAATCAGATGAAGATCCTCAACTTCATCAACGAGCGGAAAACACGGAGAATTGGCGGGGTAAAAGACTCACTCGTCGACATTCAGCTCGTTGTTACGATGAAGGAAGATCCTCAACAACTGGTCGAGAAGCGGCGCTTTTTGCCTGAGCTTGCAGAAAAGTTTGGAGACTTTGAGAGGATCGTCGTTCCGCCGTTACGGGAACGACCTGCAGACATCCCTCTTTTGGTAAAGCACTATACAAGTGAGGTGTGCAGGGAGCTCGGAATCGGCGATATCGCAATCGACATCAACGCGATTGACATCCTGGTTCGTCAGCCGTGGAAAGAGAACATCCGCGAGCTGAAGGCCGTCATCGATAAGTCAGTCCTCTTCTCAACTGGCGGAAAGTTCGTTCTGCCACCTGAACTTGTCGATGAGAAGACGGAAGTTGTAAAGATGATCAACAACGTACTCCAGGGTCAGGAGTTCATACTTGACAAATCTCTCGACCTCATTGAGAAGGGAATCATCGAGAGGGCGCTCGAGAAGTTTGGATTCAATCAGTCTCG
>JBAWAH010000047.1:0-6975 GCA_049589195.1 Bacteroidota bacterium
TCCCGTCTATCTTGATTCGATTGGAACCGTCCTTGTAGCAGTCCTTTGTGGTCCATGGGCAGCAGTGATTGCCGGCTCAGTCGCAAATACCATCGGGAGTATCACGTTCAGTCCTCCATCGGTGTTCTTTATCCCAACCGTCGTCGTGATAGGGGCATTTACGGGAATCGTCGCGAGACACGGTGTATTTCGAAACTGGTACACTGCACTTCCCGTGGGCATAATGCAAGGAGTCCTTGCCGCAGCGATGTCGGCTCCAATCTCTGCTTACTTGTTCAGTGGCATTACCCTCAGCGGCATGGATTTTCTTGTGATGTTTTTTCGGGCTGAGGGGAAAAGCATTCTCCTGAGCACGTTTCTCCAGGGGTTGGTCGCTGATCCTCTAGACAAGGCCCTTACGTACACCGTTGTGTGGTTGATCGTGAAACAGCTCCCTCATCGAATCGTCATTCGCTTCCCGCGTTATGAGAACGTATTTCCAGCCTCTGGATAGCAAGGGCATGCGGCTTGTCCACCCTTTGACCAAGCTCTATTTCACTCTTTCAACCGTCGTCCTCACATTCCTCCTTGACGTAAAGGCACAGGTGTTCATTGCAGGTCTGCTCCTTATCCTTTGCGTCTTTACGCGGCAACGCGGGCACATCTTCAAACGATTCCTGCGCTATGTTCTGCCTGTTGTACTCCTGGTTCTTGCACTAAACATGCTAATCTACCCAGAGAGCGAGAAGTGGATACCGTTTCTTGGCTTACGGGTGAATGAAGCTGGCTTCCACTTCGGACTCACAATCTCACTCCGGTTGGCGGTGATGTCACTCTCACTGTTACTCTTCTTTGTCACGACGCGTCCACATCTCCTTGCGACTGCACTGTTGATGAAAGGAGCCAGCCCTCGAATTGTGTTTGTCTTCCTCCACTCACTCCAGCTTGTCACAACACTTCGGAGGAGAATTAACAAGATCTTCATTGCTCAAGCTTCACGAGGGCTTGATGTGAAAGGGAATCCATTCAGGCGTGTGAGAGCTTTTTTCCCAATGCTCCTCCCTCTTATTTTCAGCTATCTCTCTGAGAGTCTGGAACGAGGACTTGCACTGGAACTCCGCGGCCTAGGAATTCGCGGGCCAAAATCATACTTGGTGGAACTCAAAGAATCCAGTACTGAGCGAGCTGTAAACGTCCTCTTGCTTCTGGGGACCTCAACCATCATCCTATGGAAACTCTCTAGATGGCTTATCCCATAATTACGGTTGAAGGCTTTTCTTTCTCATATCGAGAGTCAACGAAGAAGGCGCTCGACCAGTTGAGTTTTTCCGTCGATGAATTTGAGTGTTGTGGGATCATCGGTCCGGCCGAGGCGGGAAAATCCACACTGTGCTACGCGATCTCCTCCGTCCTCCCGCATTACTTCTCAGGAGGAAAGGCAGAAGGTCGAGTCTCAACAGCAGGCCTCGACGCACTCTCGACCCAACTGGACCTGATGATGAAGAAAGTGGGCTTGCTACTTCAAAACAGCGGAGTCTTCCTCTCGGGAATCAAGCCAACAGTCAGAGAGGAGATTGCCTTCTCGATGGAGAATCTTGGGATTAGCCGTTCTGAGATCGTAGACCGGATCCAATCGGTGATGGAGGAACTCGGGATTGAACACCTTGCAGAGCGAGACCCATCGAGCCTCTCTGGAGGCGAGACACAGCGTGTCGCATTGGCGTGCGTCCTAGCGCTTGATCCACCTATCCTGATCCTTGATGAACCCACGTCCTCGCTCGATCAGGAAGGTGTGCGCGACCTGAGACTCATCCTCAACAAGCTAAAGGGAAAAAAGACAATACTCCTCGTTGAGCAGAGGATGGAACTGCTGCCTGGGCTAGTCGACAGTCTCCTTGTTCTTCGGAAAGGGAAAAAAGTGTATCGCGGACATGCAGAGCGATTCTTTAGCAGCGTCGAGTCTTTCGAAGAGGACATTGGTGCACCGATCTGGACACAAGTCTGTCACCAAATTGCCACTCGACGCAGTCGAGTGACTGGTACCCTTCCTTTCACCTATCGTCAAGCGCTAAAAGCATTAGGTACGACCCGATGGACTTGACGATACAAGACCTCCATCACGTGTACAGTGGGGGCATTCATGCTCTGAAGGGAATCTCCCTGACTATCGCCGGAGGAAAGTGCGTACTCCTTCTAGGTCAAAACGGAGCGGGGAAATCGACTCTCCTCAAACACCTCAACGGTATCCTGAAACCCACATCTGGCGAAGTCCTTGTCGGTGAGACAAGTACAAGACTCCACGATGTTGCATTCCTTGCACAGTTTGTTGCATTGAGCTTCCAGAATCCTGATGACCAGATCTCTTCGACAAGTGTAGTCGAGGAAGCGATGTTCGGGCCGAGGAACCTCGGGAAGCAAAACCCCGAGTATCTCGCGAGAGAGGCCTTGAGAATGTTCAGTCTCGAGGAGGACGCTAGCACTCACCCATATGATCTTCATCCCTCGAAGAGAAAGTTGCTCACGATAGCTTCCGCTATTGCGATGGACACTCCCGTTGTCGCCTTTGATGAGCCGACGGCTGGCTTCGACGTAACCCAGAGACGCCTGTTTGGCAAAGCACTCGAAAGACTGAAGGAAAGAGGGAAAACAGTCATTCTTGTCTCCCATGATCTCGATTATTCACTCCAGTACAGTGATTCAGTCATCTTGATGGATCACGGCTCTGTAACTTTTCATGGAGGTAAGGCCGATCTCCTTTCTCGACTAGAGCTGCGGACGCTTCTTAGGACAAGCGGCCTCGGACTTCCGATCCTCTGTCGAATGAGCAAAGCGGTCGGGTTGAGAACAACTCCGTCCAGCGTTGAAGAATTTGCCCATCTCCTTGACGACAATCTGACCATCTAACTCCATCTATCGATTTGTTTCTACCAACTTGTACCGATGATCATCGAACCTGTTGAGAGTGGACCGTTCTTCACGATTGGATATCTTGTTGGGGATGAGAAGAGCGGGAAAGCAATCGTTGTCGATGCACCCAAAGATTCTACACCCAGATTTCTGGGCGCTGCAACCCGCCTGGACCTAACAATAGAACTCCTCGTAAACACTCACGGCCACTGGGACCACATCGCTGACAACTTGGCGTTGCAGCTCCAAACAATGGCTCCAATTGCAATCCACCGACTTGATGAGCCTCGAATCGAGAATCCGATACCAGTTTTCTTTCGCCTTCCCTTTGAGATTCCACCGACTAAGGCTGGTAGGTACCTTGAGGCGGGGGATGTGGTTGAGGTGGGAAATCTCAAGTTCAACGTCCTCTTCACACCAGGGCATACCGAGGGTGGAATCTGCCTGTATGAACCGAATGAGAAGATCCTCTTCTCCGGGGATACGCTCTTTGCGGGAAGTGTGGGGCGCGTGGACCTGCCGGGAGGAGATTGGGACACTCTGATGCACTCAATCCATGAGAAGCTCCTTACGCTTCAAGATGATGTGACCGTATACCCGGGGCACGGCCCCTCAACTACGATCGGGCTTGAACGCAAGAGGAACCCCTTCCTGCAACCTGACGACGAGCGTAACTGAACCGGGTGACGTCGTCAGCCGTCAATCTTTTCCAGCGTTCAGGCCATCAAACGCCAGTCCGTGAATCACCTCCTGATGCCGGATTGCCGGGGCCATTTGTGAGATGACGGATTTTCTCCTCACGCTTGTCACCTCGTTGCTTGCCACCAAGGCGTAGAGCAATTACCAGAATCGTCGAGAGCAGCATAGGCACGCACATCATAAAGATGAGTTGGCCTGTTGACATCACCTGCGCCTCCTTTCGCTGTTTCTGCAAGCTCTGAAGCGTTCACCCCCCACGTCGAGCATCCTCAGAACTTTGGTAAGCGAAAAGATTCCCACCAACCAGAGATCTGAAGTGTCTGCGTATAGAATCCGGGAAAATACGGCGGCCGAACGGTCGGATCGAGGAGCCTGTTGTCGTACCGGTACCGCTTGCTGAACCCACTCTTGATCTTTGATCCAGAAAATGTTCCAACTTCGCCTCGTTCATCCTGAACAATACTGCCCAGTAGCCGGAGCGCGCCACTAACAGGCCGAGTGTTATAGTTCTCCGCCGTAAATTTGGATGACCGGCTGAAAATGGCAGCATGGATTTCACAGTTATCGTTATTCGCTGCGTTGTCTGCCACGACGACATTGTTCTCAGCAACTAACCCCAGGAGGTCGTCGCTATATCCAGTCATCGGGTTGCGCTCATAAAAAACATTATCTTCGATGTAAACATCCTGGATCGATGCGATCGTGAGCTTGCCGTCAAGTGTCCCTTTGACGTGTACACGTTGATTTCCGACGATGACTCCGTTGAACGAAGGATCTGCAAGGGTGACCGAATCGATGATGGGTCCGCTCGAGCTGTTTCTAACGTAGACTTTGCCATCGTTATTCTCTCCGCTCCCGGGAGAGAGGGTGAGCCAGATCTCCGAAGTGTACCGTTTGCCACCGTAGGAAGACGCTCCGACTAACTCGGAGAGATCGTTGGGGAAGGGGATTTCTGCGATTCCAGTCTCGTATCCGTTCTTAAAGATGGCTCGGTTTGTGCCGACCCCCGGCCTGGGATCGAACCGCTTTGCGGTGGTGACTTTCTCCCAGAATACAGGACTCCCGTCCACATGGATCATACCATTCGAATGGATACGACCCCAGACTGTATCTCCTGTGATCCAGAAGACATTCCCCTCAAAGTTGGTCATCCAAGCAAACATGGAGAAGCTCTGAGACAGTCGTGTTTTGAAACTCACATCGACTGTGTCGTGCAATCCTTCATACGTGGAGACCGTTCGAAGCAACAACCGGGAAGGATCGACGCTATCCATGCGTGCTGTGTATTTCCCTCCGACGAAGGGCCCAGATGTGAACGTCGTTGGATCTGTGACAACGCCACGCAAGTTGGGATTAGTATAGATCATAGAGAGCGCGACATTTGCCCCAGCCAGAGCTAAGTTATGGGAAACCGTATTCTCAAGATACATCGACACGTTCTCCACCGCACTCGTTTCCAGATTGTTCATATTGTAAGCGATCCTCATCAAAATGATCGCGAAACCTGCCACGAGAATTAACGCTGCTTTTCCCCCCATGGTAGTACCCCCTTCTATCTCAAATGAACAGCAAGAGTCCCTATCGGTTTCAGTTTTTGTTCCCTTACCGCTTCAGGATCTGATATGCAAGTCTGATCTGCCTCTTCGTTCAGGTGAGACGCAGAGCATCACGATTCCTGCTGCAGGCTGAGAGCTCCTGTAGCAGAGCACATCGGGATTTTGAACTGCGGGACTGATCTCGACGATTCCTGTGACGCTGGGAATCTCATCGTAAACGTCGTCCCCTTGCATGGCTCCGACTCGACTGTGATCCGACCACCGTGGTTTTCGATGATCTTCCGACAGATGTTTAGTCCGTAGCCATGACCGTTTTCCTTCGTCGTGACTTTCTCGACGAGGATCTTGCCCTTGATTCTTGGATCAAGACCCTTTCCGTTATCCGAAACACTGAGGCACACAAGGTTTTTAAGGATGTCGTATTCCGTCTTGAATCTGACGGTCGCTTCTGAGTAGGACTCGACAGCGTTGTTTGCCAGGTTGAGCAACACCTGCTGCAGTTGCTCCTTGTCTACGTTCACCCTCGGGAGCGTTTTGTCGGCCTGCATTACGACCCTAGCCTCCCGGAATTTTGGAAGCACACTGATAAATGCCACGAAATCGTTAACGAGCTTGTTCAGATCCTCTGCCTTCATCTTCGGTGTAGTACTCGAGCGCACAAGGAGGTTTTCAGAGAAGACGTTGATCTTGTGAACGCTCTGAGTGATCCCGCTGATGAGGTCGTTCGATTGCTGCGTTTCTCCATTGCCCATCCGTTTCTGCAGGGCATGGAGCTGCAGGAGAATAACTGCAATGAGATTTTTGAGTTCATGACTGACTTCCGCTGCGAGCTCCCCGCGCAGTGCCATTTTCTCAGACTTTATGATCTGCTCATTCGCCTGCCTTAGCTGTTCATACGTTTTCTTCAAGTCTTCATACAGGCGAGCGTTCTGGATGGCAGTCGCCGCCTGTCCAGCGAGGATTTCGAACAGGTAGAGGATATCCTCTTTGTCAATTGCCTGGATGTGGCGGCTGTCGACATAAATCACACCAATTGTTTTCTCTTGTGTTTCAAGCGGAGCACACATGATTGTTTGAAGCTCGAGGTTTTGCACACTTTGCCGGCTCTCAAAGCGCTCGTCCGTCAACGCGCTTTCGATACAGATAGACTCTCGAGTTGCGAAAACATCCTCCAGCACGCTCGAGCTCACTTGGAAGTTTTCCGGGTGAATCGGTTTTCCATCGCGATCACGTCCGACCACGAACTGCAGAGCTCGGTTTTCGCCTGCAAGCATAAGAAACCCGCGCTCCGCGTTCGTGATGCGAATAGCTTGGTCAATCACCAGCTCCAGGAGGTCCGAGAGCACCAGCGAAGCGTTCGTCATCCGGACGACGTTCAATATCGTCTCGAGGCTTTGAAGCCGCTTGTCGCTCGCGGTCGCCTCAGCAGCAGTGTTCAGTCCGTCGTGTCCGTTATCTTTAATGAGCTCGTTGAATTTCATTTTGCTTTCCTCCCTAGAGACTCCAGTGTCTGCCGTGTTTCCGCAAGTTTGGTGCTCGCCCCGACCTTCTCAAAGAGACGACATGATTTCTCAAGAGCGTCCTTTGCTTCCTCGCGTTGCCGGCGCTTCCTCTTCAGTATTCCGAGTTCGAAGTATGTCTCTCCAAGATTGAGAAGACTCCCTCGTTCTTCGTTGATACGCATGCTTGTTAGAAAATGCGCCTCCGCAAGGTCATACTGCTTCATGTCTCTGAGGATCATCCCTTTGACCTTATAGGCATCTGCTATGCTGAGGCGGTCGTTTGTCTTCTTGAATTGTTCAAATGATAGGTTGCAGAATGCAAGGGCATAAGC
>JBAWAH010000048.1:0-384868 GCA_049589195.1 Bacteroidota bacterium
GTTGAGGAGAAAGGAAGGGGAGGAGAAAAACAAGTACCGCATCAAGTGGCGGGACTGAAAGGATGGCGTTAGACTTCTCGACCTAAGAACTCATTGTTGGAGTGCCAGGCTTTGTCCCGTCTCGAACTTCGTTCGAGACGAGGATTCACGTCCCGCCCACGGGCGGGACGGAAAACCCGGGACCCTTTGTCCCAATTCGTCCCATTCATCCCGCAAAGGGGGATGAGCGGCTGACGAATTGCGGATCCCGTCCGTTTTCTGGACGGGACACCTGCGTAAGAGACCCCGCCAGAAAACGGCGGGGTTCTCCCCGAAGGGGTCCTTTGGACAATTCGACATCGAACTTATCTTCTCCGCCTTCGGGAGCTAGATCGATAAGTTCGGTCGAATTGGAAGTCGGAGCGCTCCCGAAGGGACGACTTCGTCGCGGGATTTTCCGCCGGAGGCGCCCGCCTGCCGGACGGGCAGGGATTCGCCTCTGGCGAAGAACCCGGGACCTTATTGTTGTCGGAGCGCCGGGATTTGAACCCGGGACCCCTTGTCCCAATTCGTCCCACGAACGCTTCTTATGAGTGGCTGACGAATTGCGGATCCCGTCCGTTTGCTGGACGGGACACCCCTACGCGGACATCATTGTCGGAGCGCCGGGATTTGAACCCGGGACCCCTTGCACCCCAAGCAAGTGCGCTACCGGGCTGCGCTACGCTCCGGAATCAAGTAAAAGGTAAAAATGAAAAGTGAAAAAGCCAACGCGTCCAATATACGAAAGTTCAATAGGGAAGGCAAGAAGATTCAGTTCTGACTTCAGGGTTCTCTGCATAGCCCATCGAGCAGCACCCCCCGCTTTGCCTACTCCGCAACTGCCAGTCCGCTGCTGAGCTCCTCGAAGCGCGTGGGGTGCAACGCCTCATATTCCTTCTGTGGAACCTTGAGATATTTCCAGGACGTGCCGGTAAGCTCCGTCGCATTCTCACACCAACGCTGTGCAGCTTCATCCTTTCGCTTCACCTCGATGTCTTCTCTCCCTTTGGTCTCTATTATCCAGTGAGTTCCATCTTTGGTTCGGGCAATGAAGTCAGGATAGTAGTTTCTGATGTTGCCGAAGCTATCAGGGTATTCGATGGAGAAACCAAACTGCTCAGGCAGTTTGGCGAATGCTTCAACGTCCTCTGCGTCGTCCAAGAATCGGGCGAAGGCATACTCAAGCTCGTTGTCACAGGCGACGTAGTTGAACACGCTCTTCTTGGCCTCAAAGATTTTCCGAGAGTAAGGAAACGGAGGAGTTGCTGAGAGCATGCGCTTTGGAGTGAGAAGCTCCGGTGTCTTATCTTCTACGACAAGGTCTCGAAGGGCGCGCTCAAACTCTTTCGTCACTACATAGCTGGCAAGATTCGTGCTCATTGCCTTGACAACAGCAATATCTTCAAGATTGACTTCACGACCGAACGCCTTTCGCTCAAAGAACTCTCTCAGCTTTGGCACCAATGCGGCGAATTGCGATGGCAACTTCACGTTCGATGCAATCCGCCTTGCATAGTACCCAATGACTTCCTGAGCAGTCTGTGCTGGTGGTATGGTGTACTCCCGTTGCAGGAGCAGCTCATCCGTGAGAATGTCTCTACCTTCATAGATGAAGGTCTTGACTTTCGCCTCTTCCTCTCTGAACGGAAGCGGACTGCAACGCAACCGCATTACATCGAGTGAAGCAATCTCCTCAGCAAGCGACTTCTTTCGCACCAGAGACGGAGTCAGTTCCGGAATGCCGATGTCAGCAGCTTTCTTCTCCTCAACAGGCATGATGGTGATGATTTGGAGCTTGTCCTTCCCGACTTCAAATGTCTCCAACTTGAGACCTTCGAGTTGCTCCAGTTCCTCCACAAACGACAGGAATGCTTTGTTGCCAATGACATCCACCCGCTCCGTGTAGTCTGACACACTTCCTCTGAACATCAGCCGCAGTCCTCGACCAATGGTCTGTTCAGGCAAAATGTTTGCCTTGGCTGTGTACGGACGCAAGCCGACAACGACTGTGACGTTCTGAACGTCCCAACCTTCTCGCAGCATCAACACGCTAACGATTGCATTGACCGAAGACGTATCCTCGTCAACATCATGGGCAAGCTTGCGAGCTTTATCTAGGTCCTTCTTGGAAACCTCTCCGGCAGTGTCGGTGTGTATGATGAGGGTCTTCGCTCCTCCGAACTCCAGTGGGAACTTCTTCATCAACCAATCCCCGATGTCGTCAGCCTCTTCGGTGCTGTTCATCATTACGAAAAGGATGGGTCTCTTCTTGAGAGGGGCAAGCTGGTCTCGATATTCCTTCCATCGTTCGACGCCGGCAATGAGATACGCTTCATACTTCTTTGATACCACAGAAGACTTCGCTTCCTCGACCTTGGAGATTCCCTTCACGGGTCGCTTCACGATATTGTCTTGAATTGCCTGTTTGAGAGGATAGTCGAATATCGTCCACGCGAACAGTCCACCTTTTGAGTAGCGGGGTGTCGCTGAGAAATCCAACTGCGACGCAAGAGGCCGTTCCGTGTGGAGCTTCCTGACCACGTTGCTCCATTCACTGTCTTCATCGTGCGTGTGATGGGCTTCGTCATTCAAGACAAGGAGCAAGCCCTCCCTCTTGGCAATGCGCTCGTCAAAGTCGGTTATCTCAAGCTTCTGTGTCTGTGGTTTTGAACCAAGCAAGGCAGTCAATTCTTCTGGCTCGTCACTATTCCCTCGCTGGGGCCGCTCATAGAACTGCTGAATGTTTGTAAGGAAGAGGGCGCCTTCACTGTGAGCACGTTCGCTGTCACCGCGAACGTAGCACTCAAAGTCCCAGAACATTTCAAAGTGCTTTGGGAACATTGGGTCTGCGCGGAAGATACGGCTACCGCCAAAGTCAGTGCGTAGCCGCTCGAATACAATCACGTTGGGTGCAATGATGAGGAAGGTCTTTGCAAACTCCTTGTCGCTTTCACGCATTGCATTGAAGTAGTGCCAGACCACAGCCAGAGCCATGACCTTTGTCTTGCCGCTGCCTGTTGCCATCTTGATGCAGTACCGGGCAAAGTCATCGTAAGGTGGAAGACGGAGGTTGTTTGAATCGAAGGCGTAATGCTCAAGCAGGGACTTGCGCGTGCGAACCTTCTCGACCTCATAGACGAAGATGAGGGTTTCGATAGCCTCTCGCTGCGCGTGGTGGTACGAGAATCTCCGGCCACTTGGCAGCTTGTGGTCCATCCTGAACCAGAAGTTCAACAACTCCTGAGTTGTGTCGGAAACGCCTTTGTAGTTGGATTCTCTCCACGCATGGACAGCATCGCGGAGAGGGGGCACGCAGGGAGCCGTTGCAAGGAACTCTTGAACGTTGAATAGGCCCACCTCTCTTGATGTCGTTTGTTTTTTTGATTTTGCCATGAGTTTTGGTAATGCTTTCTGAACGGTTCTATCAGACTTCGTCGGGGTTATCGCGTAGGTCTGCGGCCCGGAATTCTTTCATGCTTCTGTAGGTCTTGCTTTGCTCTGAGCAGTTTGATATTTCCCGTTACGGTCTCTTTTGCTCCGTCCGGTCCATTCCAATTGACCACCATCCAGCATTTGTCTCAAGTAGCCGGTAACGAGGTTGGTCGGGGTCATTCGGAAGACCTTTGCAAGCTCCTTGTTTCCAAAGGACCGTATGGAGCACAGCCTAAGTATAGATTTGGTAATGAGTTGGCGCTTCTCGTTCCGCGACAACTTTTCTCTTAAGTCTTTCTTGATTTCTCTTAAGAGTTCATGCTCTACTCTTAAGCTTTCCCGTGCATCTTTTGAGTGTTTATCCACATCTCTTAAGTTTTCAGCTTGAAAAAGAGTTGGCGTCGTCTCGGCTTCGACACAAGCACCTGGGATGTGATAGAATGCGCCCCGTCTGTCGCTTTCTTTCTTCAACAGTCCTCGGTCTCTCAGGCCAGTGAGTACCCTTGTTGCATCCGCTGGATGCAGAGCCAAGAGTCCACGCAACCTTTCGTTATCAACTCGCCGTTCGTGTTTTGCGCACACCAAAGCGAGTTGCTCAGCCTCATCGAGTGAAGTACCCAACTTCAAGAGAAACTCTCTGTCCTCATCTGAGAATAGATGGGCGTTTCTAAGGACGAGGCTAAACTCATAACGTTCGGTCCCAACCTCAACATTGGGGAGTTTGAACCCCAAGCTCCGCCACGCCCTGATTATTCTTGGCAAACCAGTACCGGCTTCTTCGGCCAAACCCACGAGCCGAAACATGAATAGCAGCGTCGGGTTTCTTGGTTCAGAGCGGTTGCCTGTCAACAAATCCTGGCTGGATACGCGCGAGGAGCCGGGATTCCTGAGATAATACCCTTCAGGCGATTTGGATATCAAGGACGCATCAGATTCAGTATAATCAGCGTGGACAAGCAGATTGACCAGGGCTTCACGAAGGGCAATGTGAGTAGGTGTCTCTTCAACTCTTTCTCCCGCTTCGATGCGATGAGGAATCGGTATCCCCTCTGTAAGCTTGGGATAAATCTTGAAGAATGCATCGAAGATGTTTCCTTCCCACGTCACGCGGTCAACCCACGTTGTGTCACTTATCTTTTCAGCATTCGAGCGATAGTCGATGAGGTGTCGCTTGCGCCATCTTCGAATCGCAAGCTCGGTTCCAAAATTCAGCAGCCCTGCGATAGTTGGGTGTTGGCTTGTTGGGTCAGTTGCGCCAAGTGCTGACAAGAAGCGCTCCAGAGGATAATTATTGAACTCATGCTCAGGGTTCCGATTCTGTAAACGTTGTCGATAGCGAGCAACCGCATCGCTATTAAGGCTATCCAATTTAAACTCGGAGAGGACGGTCGAATCAATAGCCTCAGCTGAGGCCTCTCGAAACATCCGTCGAACCTCATCCTCACTACAATGATAGTCACCGCCCTGACGACGAACGAACGTTCCTGTCATTGGATTCCCGTTTATGTAGACGGGTCTCTTCGTCCTCGGAACGGCAGGTACTCTCACCACGATGAGTCTTAGGTCGTTAAGTGGTTCGATGGATATGTCGGTTTCTCTCCATGCTTCCGCGCTTATCTTGTTGCGATTGCGACCGAGGTCGAAGAGTTCCTGCACTCGCCTTTCCGGATTGCGAACTCCCAGGGGAACCCCTTCGTTGTTCACCCCAAGTAGCAACCAACCTCCTTGAGTATTGGCAAATGCACTGACGGTCTCCCAGACACTATGAGACAATGCATCCCTGCACTCTTTGAATTCCAAATCAAGCTGCTCCTTGTCTTGAAGTCGTTCAACGAGTTGCTCTACCAGCGGAGAGGCCTGAGGCATTTGTTATTTCACCTCCATCATCAGTGCTTTCGTTGTATCGTTGCCGAGGATGTCTATCACTTTCACGACGATTGTATACGTGCCCCTCTCTTTGTACTCATGTGGAACGGTGAGTTGAAGCGTTCTGTCCTTCTTGGTTCTGTAGCTCTGCCATTCGTTGTGGAACGTATCGTCACGGTAGTTCCAATCGACTGCCCAATAGTCCACCCACTGCGACCAGTGAACGATTGAGGCTCGGACATCTTGGGGGACATCATCGGGTGGAATCACGAACTCTTTGAGTTTGAGGTCAACCTTCCTGCCTTTGGCCTTTGCCTTCACATCCAACCCGGCAAGCTCAAAGAAGTGAACATCACCTTGTTCGACGGCCTTCTTGTCCAGCACTTCACGGGGAATCTTTTTGAACTTGACATCCACCTTGCTGGCCGCTGCCTGTTGCCGTGCAGTTTCGTTGATGTCGAAGGCGAACTCCCATCCGAGAATATCAACGCCATTCGTCTTGATGTCCGAGGACTTGCCGACCGACTTCCAGAACTCCTGAATGATTGCTTTTACATCACCGAGCGCAACGGGTGAATCTACAGCACCGACATGCACCATGCGTTTCTCTCTCACTCCATGCAGCCAAACGTAACCTGTCACGGGTTCAGCGTGGTAGAGTTCGAGGATGAAGTTGCGATAGGACTTCTCCTGCAATGCCCTGTCTTCAGGATTGGGAAACTCGGATGCAGCCCACGCTTGCCGCTCATACTTGCCCAGGTTCTGCACAACAAACGGCTTCACGTTCGGGATTTGCAGCAGACGCTTGCGTGTGGTGTGGATTGCAAACCGACCAAGGTCGCAGGCTATCCAACGACGATTGAGCTTCTCGGCAACAGCCGCAGTTGTTCCTGAGCCGCAAAAGCAATCGAAAACCAAGTCTTCCTCAGCAGAAGAGGCTAACAGTATGCGTTTGAGCAGTGCTTCAGGTTTCTGAGTTGGATAGTCAACCCTCTCAAGCGCGGTCGGCGACAAGATGGGTATGTCAGTCCAAAGAGACTGAACCGAGACGCCTGGCCGTTCATCCAGATAATACTTAATGTAGGGTTGTCCCGTGCTGCTGAAGTATAGTTTTCCATCTTTATACATCTGTTCTAATTTGTCTCTTGAGTAAGCCCAATATCGCCCCACAGGTGGAGTAACGCCATGAAATTCATATCTGGTATCACCGCCAGGTTTCTTTGCTGTAGGAGTAACAAGTCGATAACGGCGACCTTGTTCGCCAATCTTATTGTACTGTTGCTCTATCTGTTCATCACTGAACGCGGTGTATTGGGTTCTCCATTTGAATTGTTGAGATTTCACATAAAACAAGATGGAATCGTGTACGATGTCATACCGGCGTGCGCCTTGCTTGGCATCCCCATGTGCGGTAGTTCTTTTCCAGATAATTTCGTTCACAAATTTCTCTTGACCAAAGACTTCGTCGAGAACGACCTTGGCATGGTGAACTACATGCCAGTCAAGATGAACATAAAGGCTCCCGTCCTCAGAAAGCAACTCGTGCAGTAGTCCCACGGTTTCATAAAACCACTGCAGGTACTTGTCAAGTTGTGTCTTTCCTCTCGCTTGTTCTTCCGGTGAGACACCCCATGTGTCTCTGTAAGCCTTCTGTTCAATAATACTGGGCTCCTTCACGAAAGAAGTTGCTTCGTCTTCCTCGGTGTCCGGATGGTCATGCAGTGTCGCGTTGAACGAGAAGTCTGCACCAGTATCAAACGGCGGGTCTATGTAGATGAGGTTTACCTTGCCAGCGAACTCAGGCAGTAGGCTTGGCAGCACATACTTCTTATCTCCCCAAATCAGTCGGTTGCGCCATTCAGCTTGTCTGCCTTGAGCAAAGAAGTCGAGCGACCGTTGCCGCTCTTGCACACTCTCGTTCACCGTCTCAATCGTCTGAAACGGAAGAGGTATTCTGACGGGTGCAACCTTTTTGCCGCCTTTGCCTGCCTGCCGGTCAGGCAGGTATTTGCCTTCCCAGATGAGTTCGGTCAAGTTTCTTCCCCAGCCATTTCTGATTCGGCTTTTGTGTCGTTGCCGTCCGCCTTCAGGTCTCGCAGCAATCGGTCGAATGCCTTCTTGTAGTCCGCGTGCTTCTGCCAGTTTCTGAAATCTCCGATGTGCCTTGTTCGCCGTATGTCTGCTGCCCAAGCAACTTCGGTGTCAAAGACGGCTTCATCAACCCGCACTGGAAAGAGAACCGTCTTGTTCTCCTTCCTT
The DNA here is from genome assembly GCA_049589195.1 of Bacteroidota bacterium. Lineage (GTDB taxonomy): Bacteria > Bacteroidota > Ignavibacteria > UBA10030 > JAHEZR01 > JBAWAH01. The sequence goes on from JBAWAH010000048.1 coordinate 7,579, forward strand.
TCCTTCTCAAACGCAGTCTCAACCTCTTTCTCTACCCATTCACTCTTCACCGAGCTCTTAGAGAGGACAAGCAGCAACTTATCGTGTATTCTTATGGCCTCATCAATCCCCGGCCTAATCTTCTGACCAATCATGAGGTCCTCAGAGGCGAACCAACATTTTACTCCGTGCGTTTGTAGGTCGGCATACAATCGCGCTGCAAATTCCTCATCCTTACTTGAGTAGCTTATGAAACAGCTGGTTCGCTCTTGGTCCAGGTCACTTCTCCCCATTAATGCAAGGTCATCCTCATTCAAGGTAATTGTGTTGCCAAGATAATAGTTCTGTGGATTGCCAATACTTCTAATCCTTTCCGTCTCAACTCGAATTGTCTCCTCAACCGACTGCGGAACAGGCTGCTGCTGGCGCATGTGAATATGTTTTTTGAGTATCGCCAGTGCAAGTGGTATCCACTCTGGGGGCAAATCAACTAAATCGTCGTCGGTAGTTACCGGCTTGGGGTAGCGAACAAACCAGAAGACAACACGAATGTCATCCTCGGCTTTAGCTTGAAGCAGATTGATGAAGAGGTAAACTTCTCTTTCGCGTTGCGAAAAGCCGACCAAAGGAGGGTTAGCGCTCTCTGGAAATCCGAATAGGTTGACAATTGGAGTGGGGTCGTTCACAAAGGGACTTAACTGACTGCGGTCGGATTTGAACAGCTGAACACCTACAACTTGACGCATCAGCAGGTGGTCTAAGTTGAACGAAACAATCACCCCTTGTTTGCCTTTTGCTGTGACCCTCCCTGCTTTTAACGGAATTCCAAATCCGTCGTAACTTCCTTTCTCCATGTTAAATCCCTTTTCGTGAGTTATCCATCCAATCAAAACAAAAATGCTTCACCCGTCCAGACCGTTTGCACGGACTCCCGCTCAAGCGGGAAGGTGAAGCATTCGAATTCATTGCACGCTATCCAGGACGGTGTATGTACTGCGGAGAAGTTACTAATATTCTTTCAGCAATTCAACCACCTCACTCAGTTGAGAGAAACATTGAGCCTATTCACTGTTTCATGCAACTGCTCAGGCTGGAGGTGGCTGTACATCTGAGTGACGCTGCTCGAAGAATGCCCAAGCAACTTCTGGACAACTTAAGCTTGCAGGCCAGTGGGCAAATTCACACGCGCGTTATCGGGCCGCTTCTGTTTTGTAGAAGGCTTTGTGGAACTGGTTATAGAGCCAAGCAATCAATGCTCCGGCGACAAACCCATCAACAAAACCCCAAATGAAGCCGAGAAATTGACCCAAATACGTTACGTCATAACCCGGATAGAAATTCTTCATGAGGGCAACTCCCGTGGGCTGGCCGAGCCAAATGAGGCGGACGGTTGCAACGAGAATACCCAACCCCCAAGCAATGCCTACTGCCATCCCGAGCGCTCTAACACGTAGTCTCATGGGTTCTTCCTTGATTTGGTTGTGTGTGATAACGACGCAAGGTTTTCGCGCCGTTGCATAGAACGGAATTCGAGTAACTTGAAACGAATGTCAATAGCTGTTGGCATTTGCGAGGGATTGTTTTGTCCGCGTGTCGAGAACTTGCTTGATCTGCAGACGAGAGAACAGGAGAAAGGGGCCACACTCCATTCCGTCGAATGGAGCTCAACTCATTGGTCCGGTGTCAGCAAGCTCTGCGAAAAGATAGAGGAATTCCTACACTAAAGCAATACAGTAAGCCTGTCCATCCCGTCAGATGTCTCTAAGCACACCTTAATTCAGTAGAACGTCAATCCTGTTGAGCGTGCTGTGCAACTGCTCAGGCTGAAGTTGGCTACACATTTGAGTGACGCTGCTCGAAGAATGCCGAAGCAGTTTCTGGATTGCATACAGTGAAACCCCGTCCATTGCCAGCCAGTTTCCAAATGCATGCGAAAGACTATGCGATATGAATGTGGCAAGCGAGGCACAAAACAAAAACCCCAGCCGTTTTAGGCCGGGGATTTCGCCTCCAAATCTGTGGCTTGTATCACCCTATACCACTCACTGAGAGGGAAAGACCTTTCAATTAGAAATGAATCTGCATTGTGATCCCCTTTGAACCCGTCTTAAGGGAATAAGTTGGTGATATCGCAAAGCTCAACCTCCGACTGGCATCATTTTTCTCCTTAATGTAGTTCCCCACATTCAGCATATCATACGCAGCATCAATGATTATAGCTACACCTCCAATGGCACCAACTATTAGGATGGCCCCAAGGTCACTCCAAAAGGCATCCCACCCCTTCTGACCGCTTACGGCGGCGTAGGTGACCAATACTGTTGCTCCTGCAATTCCAGCCCTGATACCAATCCCTGTAAGTCCCCTTCCTGTTTCTCCTCCGTAAATGTAGCCGAGAGATGGTCCAATGAATAAGCCAGCTGCGCTAAGTAGAGATACCTTCGTGGCCATGCCTGCACCAATAGGGACTAACGTTCCAAGAACTGACCAGAGGACTGCCCCAGTCTCCGATTTCAATTCGAGGGTATCGTTTAGCCGGAATGTTACAGGAGAATTGTGAAGATATGTCTTTCCACAATCCCTGCTGGGCGTGAGGGAAGAGAGTTGCAGGGTGGGTTGGGCAGCAGCATCCTGTACAGTCAACCCCCCAAGCAGCATAAGAATAGGGATAAAGCGTAGTGCCTTGATGAGGACTGAACCTTATGCCAACTTCACGAGTAACTCCTCCAGGAACCTCTTCACCTCAGCCATATCCTCCTTTAACTTTCCATCGTGGAGCTTGATTGCTGGCTGAGGTGCTTCGAGAAGCTCCAATTGCTCTCCGGTCTCTTCAGGAATGTAGGATTTCAGGACCTGCTTTGCCCCTTCGATGGTATAACGTTCTTCGCGGAGAAGCTTCTTGATATATATGACGAGTTTGATGTCGCGGTTCGTGTAGATCCTGTTTCCTGCGCGGTTCTTCGCGGGCTTCAGCTGCTCAAACTCAGATTCCCAGTACCTCAGCACGTACTGCTCGAGGTCTGTGATCTTACTCACTTCACTGATGGAGTAATACAACTTCTTGATAGCAAGTTGTTTCATCTGAGCCTCGCATCTCTTGTGGTTAACTGGGAGATGATACGGGAAAATCCGCTGAGTTGCAAGCTGTCACGCACGGCCGGATTTTTCAATGAGAACAACGGCAACGACGGCACGCTCTGAATGTGAAATGGAGAGCAGGATTTGGCTCCTCTCGAGTTTCTTTTTCATCTTTCCTTGAACTGTGATTGTCGGCTTGCCACGGGGGTCATTGCTCACCTCGACGTCGCGCCATCGAAACGGCCCACTCCATCCTGTGGCGAAGGCCTTGCTAAAAGCCTCCTTTGCAGCAAAGCGAGCGGCGAGGTGATGATTGACGTTTTTCTTGGAGCGAGAATACTTCAACTCCGTTGGAGTGAAGACTTTGTGAAGAAATGCTTCCCCATATTCCTCAACGGTTTGTTTCATCCGGTCGACTTCGATGATATCAACGCCTACGCCTTCGATCATGGTCCTCTATGGGATTTCCACTCTGAGATCACGCCACCTTGTTTATTTTCTTGACAATCGACATCAACTCTGAAATATCGTTGATATCATAGTCCGCATGTGTTTCCACCGTCCCGAACGTATCGCCGTACCTGGCAAAGACTGTTTTCATCCCGACCTTTGCAGCGCCAAGCATGTCGCGTTCAGCCCAATCACCAACCATCAGCGCCTCCTGCGGTTCCAGCCCCAGAAGCTTCAGCACTCTCCTGAACGGCACCGGGCTTGGCTTTCGCTCACCGGTATCATCGAATGTAAGGACAAGATCGAAGAGGTGGTGAAAGGTCAGGTACGACAGCCTCAGCCACGCCTCGCGTGCCGGAGCGTCCGAGATAACGGCAAGCTTCAATCCCATCTTCAGGAGTTCTGTGAGAGTCAGGTACACGTGCGGGTACGGAACGAGAGCTGCTTCTCTTGCGCGGCGGTAGGCAATGATTCCTGCCGAGAGAATCTTGTAGTCGACCTTCTTGAAGACGTCGTACAATAGTAGATCGAAGACGTTCTGGAACTCGATTCCCTTTTCCTTATAGATCCTGTCGATTCGAACTTTCGCCTCGGCGGCGGAGAGCTTCAGGCCGGCATCAATCATCGAATGGATTGCAGCATCCACAGCCTGCTTCTTCATCGCCATGAAATCGACGAGCGTGTTATCGAGATCAAAGATAACTGCCTTGATCATATTCCCACGACGATTGATCAGGTGCGTTTCTTTTTGTCGAGGAGAGCTTCGACGGCGAGAACATAGCTTAGTTCTCCAAACCCCACAATCTGTCCTGCGCAGACTTCAGCAAGGACGGAACGCGAACGAAACTCCTCGCGCTTGTGGATATTCGAAATGTGAACCTCGATGACGGGGCAGGTCACCGCCGAGATGGCATCTCGAATCGCGTACGAGTAGTGTGTGTAAGCTCCCGGATTGAGGATTACGCCTTGGTAATCGCTTTCAATGGCGGTGTGAAGCTCGTCAATGATCTCACCCTCGGCGTTCGATTGAAAGAAGTGAAACTCTGTCTTCGGAAAGCGCTTTTTCAATCCTTCATTGATTTCATCAAGCGTAATATCGCCGTAGACGTCTCTCTCGCGTTTTCCGAGAAGGTTCAAGTTTGGGCCGTTGATAACGAGAATCTTCATGATGGGCTCTCAGAGGTTGGATTGATCAGGATTGTTGACGGGAGGCCTTGCTGACCTCATCTTCGATGAAATTCCTCACCGCTGGCTTCACGTAGATATTATTCAAACCGATCTCGCTGATGCCGCGCGCGAGAACGGAAAGCCGCACGGCGGGGGAGAGTTTCTTGTTAATGACGATGATTCTCTCGGACTTCAAGACACAATACCCTCCCTCAAAGTCTCCTTTCTCATACCGGAGTTTGATACCAAGTTGCGATGCGATCGACCCTAATTCAGGCAGAAGCTCTTGATTCTCCATGTTGTCTTATTATAAGTTCGAACTCTTACGTAGGCTGAAATCCTTTTGGCTTCTTCAACGGCTTCCAAACTACAAGTCCAATGACCGTATAATAACATAGAAGACCTATGAAGGGAAGACCTTTGAGCGCTGCAACGCGTTTGATGAATAGTTCACGAAAGAGAGAAGACTCGGGCGATCCCCATAGCTCAATCGAAATCATCTTCCCATCGAGATACGACGTGTAAACTTCCACCGGGATAAAGATGCAGAATAGAAGCACCGCCATCATGAGCCAGCCATTCTCTCTAAACTTCAGTTGCGTCGAAAAGAGAAAAACAGTTCCGCTGAGAAGGACAACGACATAGCCAAGCAGAATAAGAATTGAGGTGTAGTTTATCATTCTGAAAACTTCTCTCTCCACGACCGGAACGAGATTTGGTTTGAATTCTAGCGTTCCTGGAACGAGGAGGCAACCGCTCAACACCAAACGAACAGTGACGCCACCGAGCCACGTTATGGCTGCCACGATGAGGATGAACAGTGCGGCTTTCTCAACCTTGCCAGCCGAAGTTTGTGAATCGGCCATTCGCTAATGCCCAGAGATGAGACAAGTTCGAAATCGTACGATTTGTACCTCACATTGACTCAGGGGAAAGGCTTCTGATCATTGATCCAGTTCTTCAACCAGCTGAGATCACAGAGGAGGTTCATGAGATTTTCAAACCCATCGGCTGTCAGCGAGAAAAACCGCGAGGAGAAGTCTTCTTTTGTCGTCGGTGGAGTTTCTGCGACGATCCTCTTCAGCATCTCAGTGACTCTATCAAGATTTGTCTGAAATTCGCTCGAGAGCTTGTCGTGCCCAACTGCGTCGCTGCCGCCCCGCTTCAAGATTGCGTAAGTGCTTGAGAGGAACTTCGCCAGGAAAGCTATCTCTCCAAGTTCCTTCTTTTGGTTTTTCGTCAGTGCTAATTCAAGAAGTATTGCAAGGTCGTCTTGGCGTGTTAATTTCTGAGCGGAAAAAACGTTGAGCTGCCGGACGAATTCTCGGGTCTTTGGGCTGATCTCTACTACGGGCGAATTCACAGTGACAATTGGGAGGTTCTCAACTGATCAAGGACATACTCGCGGATCTCGTGAGGGTTTTTCATTTTCCTCTGCAACTTGCCCTCCGACCAGAATGGTTTAAGCAGGGGTTCGTAACCCTTCTTCTGGAATTTCTCTTGGACTGGCAAAACCAATCGCTCACCCGTTTTGACATTCCTGTAGAGTTGTTTTTCTCCTGATCGTTTTCCCCGCTTGGCAATCGGAACGTTTTCGATTTCCACAATGTCCATGGCATAATCGAGAACCGGCGCGCTGCTGATCGAGGTACCTACGCCGTAAGCGTCGACAACCTCGTTGAGTTCCAGGATTGATTCCTCGTCGATGCCACCACTGACAAAAATCCTCACACCTTTGCAGCCGTGTAAGTCTAGTTCCCACCGAACCTCTTTTGCTATTGCCAGGAGACTTCCTCGCCGCGAGCCCGGCGTATCCAGCCGTACGCCGTAGAGATTCTTTCCCAACGCTTGGGCGACTCTCAAGGTCTCAAACTTCTCGTCGTTGAACGTATCTACCAGAGCTATCCGGTTCACCTTCTTGCTGATAACTTCATCGAACGCCTTTGTCGCTTCCACAGTATCACCAAAGAGCAGAATAACCGAGTGGGGCATTGTTCCAGCCGCTGGAAGTCCAAGGAACTCAGCACCTTTGACCGTTGCCACGCCATCGCAGCCGCCGATGTACGAACTCCGGTCGATCATCGGGGTAATTACAGGGTGCATCCTGCGGGCGCCAAAGTGAACAACGCGTTTGTCACCGGCAGCCAACCTGCATCGCGCGGCCTTTGTCGCGATTCCAGAGGCCTGGCAAATGAGACCGAGAAGAGGTGTCTCGTAAACGCAGAAATCAAGATACCTCCCTTCAATAACCATAACTGGCTCGTCGGCCTGAAAGATCGTTCCCTCCTCCAAGGCTTTCACGGTAACATTCATCCCGTGAAGGATCTCCGTGCATTCCTCAAGTCCAGCAAACACCCCCCACGGGTAGTCGTCAGGAAACTGCTTGACGACGAACTCTGCTTTTACTCGCTTGTCGATCCTCTTAGCTTTGAGTATTTCGACAGCGCGATCGAAGTAGACATCGGTTACTTTTCCACTTCGTATTTCTTTTTCAGAGGCAGTATGAAACATGAGAATGTTCTTGTTGGGAAGAAGGAAAAGCAGTTCGGACGGTTCTTCTTTCCAAGAAATATACCCCTTTTCATTCAGAGAATCAACCCACGATTTCTGTTGCTTTTCACGACTCAAAAAACTATTTTTGTGCACCAAATTACCTTCACCAGTCGCGGAACAAAGGGTATGAGAAAGACAGTGGCCCTTTCGGTCGTTGCGTTGACGGTCACAGTTGTTCTTTGCGCTTGCGGTGGAAAGAACGTCTCTTTTTCCCAGGAAGTCGCACCTATCATTAAGAAGCACTGTGTAACTTGCCACTTCCCGGGGAACGAATTCAACGAGAGCCGATTGGCGATGAACACCTACGAGTCTCTCATGCAGGGCGGCGTGCACGGGTCACCTGTCGTTCCGGGGGATGCAGACAGCAGCCTTATGATCAAGAAGCTTGGGTTGAACCCACCGTTTGGAAGACAAATGCCGCTCATGAGCAAGGAGAAGCTTAGCGACGACGAGGTTGCTCTCATCGCGAAGTGGATCAACCAAGGTGCAAACAATAATTGAAAGACCTTTAGAGCTACACAGACAGCCCGCCCAAAGCGGGCTGTTCTATCTTCCACTGAGAGGGATCGATTTCGGGATTGAAATTGAATGTAACACGGTAGACGTTCATTGTCTCTAGGTTCTGCAACCTTAGGATAATACAACCCCAGTTGTGTGGAGCCACGAGAATCTGCCATTCTCTTTTTGAGGATTGGACCATGTCTAGCGACAAGTCGAGTTTCTTTGAAGATGTCGGGCGCAACTTTGACAAAGCGACCGGCTATCTCAGTCACCCCATTGGTCTGTTGGAGCAGATCAAAGTCTGCAACAGCGTTTATCATTTCCAGTTTCCTGTTCAGACGGACACAGGATACGAGGTGGTTTCAGGCTGGCGTGTCGAACACAGCCATCATAAGCTGCCGACAAAAGGAGGAATCCGCTACAGTGAGGAGGTAAACGAAGACGAAGTGATGGCACTCGCTGCACTCATGACCTACAAGTGCGCTGTGGTTGATGTACCGTTCGGCGGCGCAAAGGGGGCAGTCAAGGTTAACCCGAAGAAATATTCCGTGGATCAACTCCAGCGAATTACCCGCCGGTACACGGCAGAGCTAGTGAAGAAGGATTTCATTGGCCCGGGCAATGATGTGCCCGCACCTGACTATGGGACGGGCGAGCGTGAGATGGCATGGATTGCCGACACCTATTCCGCACTGAATCCGCACCAAATAGAAGCTCTGGCTTGCGTAACTGGGAAGCCGGTCACTCAGGGGGGTATCCGAGGTCGTAAGGAGGCGACGGGACGCGGTGTGTTCTTCGGGGTCCGCGAGGCATGTGGCGTCGCTGAGGATATGAAGCTGCTTGGACTCGCACCTGGACTGAACGGAAAACGTGTCGCCGTTCAGGGTTTGGGAAATGTCGGTTATAACGCGGCGAAATTCCTGCAGGAAGGTGGGTGTGTCATCGTTGGCATCTCGGAATATGAAGGAGCGGTCTACAACGCCAAAGGACTTGACGTTGACGACGTGTTGAAGCACAGAAAGTCCACTAGGTCGATTCTGAATTATCCGGGTGCAACAAACATCTTAAAGACCGGAGATGCCCTTGAGCTCGACTGTGACATTCTCATCCCGGCGGCTTTGGAGAAACAAATCACGGTGGAGAATGCCCCAAGGATCAAGGCAAAAATCATTGGCGAGGGAGCAAACGGGCCGACGACACCAGAGGCCGAAGAAATTCTGTTGGAGAAGGGTGTTATAGTCCTTCCGGACATCTATCTTAATGCCGGCGGTGTGACGGTCTCTTACTTCGAATGGCTCAAGAACCTTCAGCACGTTCGGTTGGGGAGGATGGGAAAACGTTTCGCGGAAACATCCGCTAGTCAGCTCATCATGGCAGTTGAAAGAACAACAAACAGAGCGCTGACCGAAGAGGAAAAACGAAGGCTTGTTCACGGACCCGATGAGATTGACCTCGTCAACTCGGGGCTTGAAGAAACAATGATTGTTGCCTACAACGAAATCCGAGAGATCATGAAGCAGAAGAAGGTGCCGGACCTCCGCACAGCAGCGTTCATCAGTGCGATCGACAAAATTGCAACGTCGTACATGGAACTGGGTATTTTCCCATAATCAACGGAATAGCAGTTTCAAATCCAACATTCTAAAACGTATCGACAGGGGATGCAGGCGAAGCTCGCCGAACCCTTTCAGGAGAACAAACTATGACAGATTATGTCAGCAGCCTCATGGCTGAGGTTAAAGCAAAGAATCCCAATGAACCTGAATTTCATCAGGCAGTCCAGGAAGTCCTCGAATCTCTCACGCTCGTCATTGAGAGGTACCCGGAATATCGCTTTGCAAAGATCCTCGACCGTATTGTCGAGCCTGAGCGGGTCATCATGTTCCGAGTCCCTTGGATGGATGACCAGGGGGGAATTCACATCAACCGGGGATTTCGGATCGAGATGAACAGTGCGATTGGTCCGTACAAAGGCGGATTGAGATTTCACCCGTCCGTTAACTTGGGGATTCTGAAGTTCTTGGCATTCGAACAGGTCTTCAAGAATGCACTAACGACACTGCCGATGGGAGGAGGTAAAGGCGGTTCTGATTTCGATCCAAAGGGAAAGAGCGACAACGAAGTGATGCGTTTTTGCCAGAGCTTCATGAATGAACTCTATCGTCACATTGGCCCGGACACAGACGTTCCCGCGGGTGATATCGGTGTAGGAGGTCGAGAGATCGGATACCTCTTCGGACAGTATAAGAAACTCAGGAATGAATTCACAGGTGTGCTGACAGGTAAAGGCCTCAACTGGGGTGGGTCTCTGATCCGTCCCGAGGCGACGGGATATGGAGCTGTTTATTTTGCCTCGGAAATGCTGACGACACGGGGGGAAACGATGGAGGGCAAGATCTGTTTGGTGTCTGGAAGCGGAAACGTTGCCCAATACACTGTCGAAAAGATCAATCAACTCGGCGGCAAAGCCGTCACGCTCTCTGACTCGACGGGATACGTGTATGACCCGGAGGGCATTGACAATAAGAAACTGGCATTCGTGATGGACCTGAAGAATGTCGGGCGGGGAAGAATCAAGGAGTACACTGACGAATACAGGAGTGCTGTGTATACAGCGATGGACACCAAGATGGATCATAACCCGCTATGGGATCATAAAGCTCACTGTGCATTCCCGAGTGCCACTCAAAATGAAATCAATGCGAAGGATGCAGACTGTCTCCTGAAGAATGGGGTGTATCTTGTTTCTGAGGGAGCGAATATGCCCACAACGCTCGAGGGCGTGAAGATATTCCTTGATGCCCGCATCCTCTACGGCCCGGGCAAAGCAGCGAATGCAGGTGGTGTAGCGACGTCTGGCTTGGAGATGGCCCAAAACAGTATGCGTTTTGCTTGGACTCGCGAAGAAGTAGACAACCGTTTGCACCTCATTATGAAGCAGATCCACCAATCGTGTGTGGAGGTTGCCGAGAGGTTTGGCACTCCCGGGAATTATGTTAATGGTGCCAACATTGCTGGGTTCTTAAAGGTGGCCGATGCGATGATGGATCAAGGCCTCGTGTAGGAAACATAACGCAGAACCCAGAATCAGGGTGGGTTCCTTTCCACCCTGTTTTTATTTTGTTATATTGTTGCGACTGCCTTACCTATCAGATTGTCGGCAAGTAACGATGACAACCTCCATGTCCATTGTCATCCAAACCTCCACATGAAGAACAGTCTCGAACAACATCCATACGAGTTTGATCCAGCGTGGATTGAGCACGGGTACGGGACACGCTTTCAAGGCTTCCAAAACCTTATGCGCTTTCGGATCCGGGACGTTCTTCTGGTTTCCAGCTTGTACGATCTGTATTTGTTTGAAGAGGACGGGAGGCTGTATGAGTTAATTCGGAACGAATATCTGGGATTACACCTGAGTCACTCACCAGAGCTGACGAGAGTGTCAAGCGGCAAGGAAGCGATGGCTCTTGTTGGAGAAGAGAAGCGCTTTGACCTCATCATTACAACACTTCACATTGAAGACATGTCGGCTCTGAAGTTCGCCCGCATGGTCCGAGATTCAGGCTTAGAAATCCCCATCGTTCTTCTTGCGTATGATAATCGAGAGCTCAAGGACTTGCTTACGCATCAGGATACATCAGTCTTCGACAGAATTTTCATCTGGCAGGGGGACTTCCGCCTCATTATCGCCATCATCAAACATCTCGAAGACAAGGTGAATGTCGATCACGATACAAGGCTTGTCGGCGTGCAATCCATCATACTCATTGAAGACAGCGTTCGGCATTATTCTTCATTCCTTCCAATCATCTATACGGAGATCCTAAACCAATCGCAGCGCCTCATCTCTGAAGGTATTAACCTGACACACCGATACCTGAGAATGAAGGCAAGGCCGAAAATCCTTTTATGCGAGACTTATGAAGAAGCGTGGGACTACTTCCAGAAGTACGAAGACTACATCCTGGGGGTCATCTCGGACATTGATTTCCTGCACAGTGGAGTCCACGACCCAAGAGCCGGGATAGAATTGGCAAAGAATGTCAAGCTGCGGTATCCGGATATTCCAGTCCTCCTTCAGTCGACGAATTCTGAGTATGAAGCCCAGGCGAGGATGCTTGGCGCTTCATTTCTCCTCAAAGATTCGCCGATGCTACTGCACGACTTGCGCCAGTTTATGGTCCACTACTTTAGCTTCGGCGATTTTGTCTTTCGAACGCCGGATGGCACGGAAGTCGGACGGGCTTCGGACCTTAAATCACTGGAAGAGCAGCTTCACTTCGTTCCTGAAGAAAGCATCCGTTATCACGGTGAGCGGAATCATTTTTCCAACTGGTTGAAGGCGCGAACGGAGTTCTGGCTTGCACACAAGTTGCGGCCGCGAAAAGTCTCTGACTATCCTTCCATTGCAGTACTCCGCGAGGACTTGATTGCTTCCCTTCGCACGTACCGGCGAATCAGAGAGCGCGGGCTCATTGCAGACTTCTCCAAGGAATCGTTCGACCCCGGCACAAGTTTTGCGCGCATCGGCGGCGGATCGTTGGGAGGGAAAGCAAGAGGATTAGGATTTGTCAATATCCTCATCAACAGCTACGATGTCCGCGATCGATTCGAAGGTTTACAGATCTGCGTACCGCCTGCCATTGTGTTGGGCACCGATGTCTTTGATCAATTTGTCGATGAGAATGATCTCAGGACGTTTGCTCTCAATTCGACGGACGACAAAGAGATTCTCCGACGGTTTCTCAAGTCGAAGAAGTTCCCCGAGGAGACGCTTGGTGAGTTGGCAGCCTTTCTGGATCTGATCCGTGATCCGCTCGCGGTGCGTTCCTCCAGCCTCCTCGAAGATTCTCAGTACCATCCGTTCGCTGGGGTGTACGAGACGTACATGATCCCGAACAACAATCCGAGTCCATTCATACGACTTGCCGAACTGGTAACAACCATCAAACGCGTGTATGCTTCGACCTTCTATCAAGCTGCCAAGGATTACATCAAAGTCACATCGTATCGTCTTGAGGAAGAAAAGATGGCAGTTATCATCCAGAAGATGGTCGGAGCGCCTCATGAGAACAGGTTCTATCCCGATTTTTCAGGTGTAGCAAGGTCGTACAACTTCTATCCCATTTCGCCGCAAAAACCGTTGGATGGCATTGTCTCTGTCGCTTTGGGATTAGGGAAGACGATCGTTGATGGAGGCGTCACGGTTCGCTTCTGTCCCAAGTATCCTAATCATCTCCTGCAGTTCTTCTCCACTGAAGAGACATTGCGGAATAACCAGACTGAGTTTTTCGCGCTTGATCTTGCTGGCCGCGTAACCGAGAGCGCTGAGACACAAGATGTGCTTTTGAAGAAGCTTGGGCTTGAGGTCGCAGAGGACGATGGTACATTGACCTACGTCGGCTCGACGTACTCCCCGGAGAATGATGCTGTATATGATGGTCTCTCGAGGAGCGGTACGCGGGTGGTCACTTTCGCGCCAATCCTCAGGAACAAGATCTTCCCTCTCCCGCAGATCATCGAGCTTCTCCTTGATATGGGAAGTTGGGGCATGGGAACACCCGTTGAGTTGGAATTTGCCGTTGATATGTCAACTCCCAAAGACAAGCCGAAAGAATTCGGGCTGCTTCAAATACGGCCCCTGGTCTTGAGCCGGGAAGTGGAAGAGCTCAATGTCGACGACGTAGAACGCGAGAAGCTGATCTGCCAGAGTCATCAGGTCTTGGGGAATGGGGTCATCAGAGACATTCATGACATTATCGTCGTTGACATTCACCGGTTTGACCGATCGAAAAGCCGGGAGGTGGCTCGGGAAGTGAGCCTCTTCAACGAGGAGTTAATCTCTGAGAACCGCCCGTATCTCCTCGTTGGGGTTGGCCGATGGGGTTCGCTAGACCCATGGTTGGGAATTCCGATCAAGTGGGATCAGATTTCGGGCGCGAGAGCAATCGTCGAGACTGGATTTAAGGACCTCGATGTAGCGCCCTCGCAGGGTTCTCACTTCTTTCAGAATATCACGTCGTTCATGGTGGGCTACTTCACTATCAATTCGAAAGCACAGCAGGGCTTTATCGACTGGGATTGGTTGCTACAGCAGGCATCGCTCGAGGAGAAGCAGTACACCCGGCATCTTCATTTCCAGAATCCTGTTGTGGTTAAGATAAACGGCCATCAGAACAAGGGCATTATCCTAAAACCGACGGACCACCTTGGATAACGAAGAACAAAAGAAAACGAAGGTGTTTGATTCCTGCCCTCATTGTGGGACTGAGCTCAGCCCGTGGGAAAAGGTGCTCTTGAGTGTCGACCGGGCTCTGATGTGCAAGCACTGCTGGTATCGGATTATCCTTGATGTCTCCAGTGATCGACCGAAAAGGACTGAACAAACAGCTAAGCCGGAAGGATGAGTTCAAATGAAGTCCTACAATTCGTTCGAGGTTGAACAACAGCAGGTGCTGGAAGCTGCCAGGATTCTGAATCTTGATCAGGCAACCATTGAACTGCTGATGTGGCCGCAGAGAGAGTTCAAATTCACTCTGCCTGTGAAGATGGACAATGGTTCAGTGAGGATCTTTCACGGCTACCGTATACAGTATAACTTTGCGCGAGGTCCAGCGAAAGGCGGGATTCGTTTCCATCCAGATGAAACGGTCGATACCATCCGGGCTCTTGCAGGCTGGATGGCTTGGAAGACGGCTGTGGTGGATCTTCCACTCGGCGGTGGAAAAGGTGGTGTCGTTTGCGATCCGCGAAACATGTCCGACAGAGAGCTGGAGAATCTCTCACGGGCCTATGTCCGTGCTGTTGTCCAGTATGTCGGTATCGACAAGGATGTTCCTGCACCGGATGTCTACACAAATCCGCAGACCATGGCCTGGATGATGGACGAGTATGAGACTCTTCAGCAGCGCCATCAGCCCGGAGTGCTGACAGACAAACCGCAGCAGATTGGAGGCACGGAAGGTCGGCGTGACGCGACTGCAAGGGGAGGAGTGATCACAGTACGGGAGGCCTGCAAGATGCATGGAGTTGATCCAAGCGGTACGTACGTCATTCAGGGGTTTGGCAACGCGGGGCAGCGTGCAGCTCTACTGCATCAGGAGCTCCTTGGTGGGGGCAAATTAATAGCGGTCTCGGATTCCCGCGGCGGGATCTACAATTCTTCCGGCCTGAATCCTAAAGAGCTTGTGACCCACAAGCTCAAGACAGGTTCTGTTGCCAGCTTCCCCGGGGCGAAGAGCATCCCCAGAGATTCGGTGCTCGAACTCGAGGCGGATGTGCTCTATCCCGCTGCGTTAGAAAATGCGATCAATGAAAACAACGTTGACAAGATCAGGGCGCGTATCGTTTGTGAGCTTGCGAACGGTCCAACAACTCCGGAAGCAGACATTACCCTGAACCAAAAGGGCGTTCATGTCATTCCAGATATTCTGGCGAGTGCAGGGGGAGTGACGGTCTCTTACTTCGAGATGGTTCAGGATAGTTACTCATTCTTCTGGGATGAGAAGCTTGTGCACGAACGGCTCGATAGCAAGCTCACGAAAGCTTATCATGCGGTCCAGGAAGCGGTGAAAGAGAAGAAAGTCCATCCGCGGTTAGCTGCGATGGTCGTTGCAGTTGCACGGGTGGCAGAAGCGTGTAAGTTGCGGGGGTGGGTCTAGCGACAGCCCTTGAGAAGCCTCAAGAGCACATTTACTTCAGTTCTTATCTGCTCGTCTCTCTCGAATCGCCTCAACCAACCTCGGAAGTATCTCACCAGCTTTACCGATCAGCGACTCTTGTGCAATGTCTGAGAGCGGCGTGACTTCTGCGTTGATCTCCACAATGTAAGCACCGCTTTCTTTTGCAGCCAACGGCAGTGATGCTGCTGGATAGACGATCGCCGACGTCCCAATCGAGAAGAAGACATCTGCATTTCGGCTGGCTCGGTCAGCTAACTCCCACTCGTTGGTGGGAAGGAGTTCCCCAAACCAGACAACATCGGGCCGAATGAGTCCGCCGCAATCAATGCAGCGCGGAGCAGAAGCAGTGGAGGAGAGTTCTTCATTACGGTATCGCCGACCACAGTTGATGCAGTAGTTGCGCTCGATGTTCCCATGGAGCTCGTGAACTCTCGTACTTCCAGCTCGCCGATGAAGATTATCGATGTTCTGGGTAATGACAGCAAATTCCCGGAACAGCTTCTCCATCTCAGCAAGAGCATAGTGTCCCGGGTTCGGTTTGACTTCTGCAATAAGCTTCTTCCGGTACGCGTACCATCCCCACACAAGGTCTGGGTTCTTTATGAACGCGTCAAAATTCGCTAGCTCCTCAGGCTTGAATTTCTTCCAAAGGCCCTCGTTCCCTCGGAACGTTGGAACCCCACTTTCGGCTGAGATACCCGCTCCCGTCAGGACGGCAACTGCACTCGCGGAGGCTAACTTGTCAAGCAGTTTTTTTGAAAACACGGGGAGGTTATTGTGTTTGAGCTGGTCGGAGCGTCAAGAGATCCCAGCCGGCTCTCTCTATCTCTGACCGGTCCATACTAAGATGATGATACTCTCCGTTCAACCACATGTGTGCCTGGTCATCGTAATGTGGATGGAGCGGCTGTCCGGATTCGCCAGAAGTGATGATGATCATAAGTGAGGTCGAGTCAGAAAGATCCGCAATTTGCCGCATGGACGGTCCAACGAGCTGCTTGTACGGCCTTGTGAGATTGTACTCGCCACTGTTGATTGTTGTCCCCGCACCACCCGTCTGAAATGGGCCGATATTGAAAACCCTTCCCATCCCGGGAATGCGTCCAAGAATATGCTCGGACGTCAGTTCATGGAGCTTTCCCCACTGCCACGTCTTCAACTCTCCGCCCAGTCGGGTTCTCAGTTCGATGATCGCATCCAGAAAGCTCTTTCGGATAATGTCGTCGCGCGTTTCGCGTTCAGGGGTTCCGACATCATCGAACCAAACGGAAGTGCTGTCCTGAAGAAGCTTGCTCGTCACTCGATACGGAACATTCGCAAGGAGGAGGTAGTTGTTGAAAAGCTCATCTCCCATCTCGTCGTGATAGGTATTATAGAGGAGTTTCACAAAGAAGACGTTGAAGATCGTGGTCGCGACGTCTTCCTTGCGGAAGGCGTAGTCCCAGTTTCGAAGATAGGTTAATGCCGTTCTGACCTGTTCGTCTGCAGGACTCACTCCCGGACGGGACGTCCATGACCCATCGGATCGAGCCGCCCCCAGAGAGTCGGTGGTTTCAAACGCATGGAGGATGTAGGGTACAAGCTCGCGTGCATGCGGCGACACAACATCTTTCTGCATCGACTCAAAATCTTCTGCCGAGAAAGGTTCTTTTCTTTTGAGAAGCTCCTCAATCCTGATGATCCGCGAAGGTGGCTCCCATAGGTTCGTGAGATAGTAAGGATATGAATCATCGACGATCTTATTGTTAGCAGTGGCGATCCAGTGCTCCGAAGGGTTATAGACATGGGGAAGCTTCTCGAAGGGGATAAAGCCAGTCCAATCGTACTCGTTTGTCCAGCCTGGACTCGGGGTTGCCAGTTTCTGTCGTTTTCGCATCGGCACACGAGCTACTAGCCAGTACCCGATGTTTCCATGATCGTCTGCGTAGACAAAATTCTGACCGGGAACGGTGAACTCACGGAGGCCTTCCTCAAACTCCTCCCAGTTCTTTGCTTTGTTAATGAGAAGGATTGCTTGGGCCTCGTCACTTATCTCAAACCCTGTCCAGTGAAAAGAGAGAGGAAAATCTTTTTCGAACCCGGTCTTATACATCTGATACTCAAACAGAGGATAGGAATGGATGTCGCTCACGATCGGGCCCCGATGCGTTTCTCGTATTGTTAGCGTATCCGGAGATTTTCCCCGGACGGGGATCTCTTCTTGCCACACTCGCAACTCCTGCCATTGGCCATCGAAGAAGTACTGATTGGGATGGAGAGAATCCATTTTCTCAATATAGAAGTCTGCATCGTCGATCATCCCATTGGTCAATCCCCATGCGATGTGTTTGTTTCGGCCGATGACGATTCCGGGAACACCTGGGATTGTAACTCCCGCCACGTCAAATCCGCCGCCCGACAAGTGAATTTCATACCACCTTGACGGCGCCGTGAGAGTCAAGTGAGGGTCGTTCGCAAGGAGGGGTTTCCCTGTGATGGATTTTGTCCCGTCGATAGTCCAGCTATTGCTTCCGACCCCAGTTCCTTCGATGCCGATAAACTCCCGATATGCCAGATCGATTTCTCTCAAATTTGTTGAGGCGAAAGGGTATTTCTTCCCGGGCGGGGCTGGGAGAATGATCGGCCTATTCTCAGGGTACGTCGGAAATATCTCTTTTGCCTTCTCATCCCCGAGTTTGTTTGCAAGATCGGCCAATGTAAGATTGATCCACCAGGACATGTTGAGTTCCCAGGCCATGAGACGGACAATTATGAGGCAATCTTCAACTGTCCATGGTTCAGGCGTGATCCCGAGGATGTCAAACTCAACTGGCAGCTTTCCCTTCTGATTTGAGATGAAAGAATTCACTCCTCTCGCGTACGCAGCGAGGAGCCTGTGCGACTCCGGGTGAAGACTCTTCTCAAGCCGCTGTGCAAGTCTCTGGAATCCGATGGTCCGGAACATCCGGTCGAAATCAAGCGTGCGAGCGCCGAATGCTTCTGACAGTCTGCCTTCCCCGGCACGTCGGGAGAGTTCCATCTGCCAGAGTCGATCCTGAGCATGGACATAGCCAACACCGAACATCAAATCTTCATCGTTCTCGGCAAAAATGTGCGGGACTCCGAGTCGATCTCGGTAGATCTGCACCGGAGCGGAAAGGCCGTCGACCGATACAACTCCCGTAGTCTCTGGAAAGGATTTTGTTAGCTGATAACGCAGGAAGAGAATGACAGCGACGATAATGACGGGAAGAGTTACAGCAGTCCCTATGACGATTTTCTTCTTCTTTGACATGCGGCGAATCTCTGGAGCAGGAAAGTGTGAGTTAAAGCGATGGCAATCTACGGAAGAAAACTAACGGTTGCAAGTCTCTAACTCGCTGCGAGTGAGTCTTTGCCTCCCCGTAGGCGAGGAGTGGTTGCCGGAGAGCTAGAAACCAGTGCGTATCCCTATGGCCATTGAGGGGCCGAAATAATTCGTATGGTGGAAGAGAGAGCGGTTCGCAAATGTGGTGAGAGCGTAGACTCCTCCTTCAAGGTAGAGCGCGATGCCAGCACCGAATGAAGCTTCGAGTCCAAGCGCATTATAGGCCTCGCCACCGAGTCCGATATTCATGTAGGAGAAACTCTGCTGGAAATCCAGTCCTACTGGATAGCCGAACGCCAGCACTGGCCCAAGAGTGCCTACCCAGTAGAAAGCCCAATCGAGTGAGGAGAGCTGCTGCTGATATAACTCATTGCGGATTCCAAATCTAATGGGAAGCAACACCCCGCGCTGGCTATAAACCTCGCCACCGATTGTCCGATCAGCAAAGTCAGTGGCAGAGAGGATCCCACCTCCCAAAACGAAGTTTGTGCTGCTCGGCCTTCCGAACAAGTGGAATCCTATTCCCCCAACGCCGTAGTTGGTTGCAGCCATCAGCAGTTTCGTGCTGTTCTTCGAAAGGGAGGATGGGGTTTCAACCCCAAACGATTGTGCCGACAGCGGGGAGGAGATCAACAAGACGATGAACGCGCTCGCGAGGCCTGTTTTGACGACCATGGGGCTCTCCAGAACTAGAAGCGATAAGAAACGTTGAAGAGGAGATTGTCTGTCTTTACTTTCTCATCGGTCCTTGAAGTCTCATCGTAGTTGACATGGAACGTGTCCCACCATCCGTGGGCGTAAGCGACATCAATGAAAACCGTACTCTCGACTGCGAAGCCAATCCCACCGGTAATGTATTTCTGAGCGAACGAAGAAGGATCCCCCTCATAGGGAGAAGGTTGATAGGCGAATCCGGCCCGCAGTCGCACGCCCGCTTCTGGAACGGTGTACTCGGTACCGGCCCGGAGGTTCGTGGTCGCGCGGAAAAGGTTTTTGATGTCGGCGTTCTGCGACGTGAGATTGCCAATATTGGAGCTCGGGTCCTTGAACTCCATTTCGCTCCAGTCAGTGTACTCCGCATCACCTGAGAAGACAAATCCTCCAGCATTGATGGAGATTCCCCCCCCAAATACAAAAGGTGTTTGGACATCATATTCGGAGTTTCCGCCCACGCTTGCTGAGTATTGGTAGTTGCCGCTCTTGTCAGGAGTCTTGAAGATGCTTGTACCGTCGCTCTGGAATTTCTCCTTGACCGTGTATCTGCTCGGGAGCTTCATTGTAAACCCAAAACTCGCCACATCTCGAGCGTTGTAGAGCATACCAATTTTAAACCCGTATCCGGATAGGTCCCAGTCGATTGTGTTATCTAGATTGAGTTGCTGGAAATCAAACGGAGGGGTAGTGTAGACACTCTTCGAATCCGCTTCCACGTAGTTCCGGATGTAGGAATAAGAGCCCGAGATCAGTGTGAGGGTGGCACCGAGATAGAATTTTGGCGCGATCTCAAGTGCACCAGCAACCGACCAATTGTTTACACCATCGTTCTCCAATACCTTTCCTCTTTGGTTAACATTCCTCTGGATGGGCGAGTAACCCGTTGTGTCTTCAAGATAGAGCTGCCATGCAAGGTCCTGTGTCTCGTCAGAATTGTACAGAGAAGGAACGATGGAACTTACACTGTTGAACCCATTGAAGGCAAGAGCAGTCGTGAAATCTGCCGAGCGGTTGTATCCGAATGCGAGCGTGAAACTCCCACGCCGGGTAGGAATCGGATACACGAAGCCGGCATCGCTTATACTCGTCGAGCTGTTTGAGTAATTGCTTGACTGTCCGAGAAAAGTGGCGTCGTTGCTGTATCCAAAGTGGCCGACTCCGCCGGAGAGTTCGAACTGTCGTATTTGTCCGAGCCCCGCTGGGTTCCAGTAGATGGCGGTAAAGTCATTTGCCACGCCCGTGTATGCACCGCCCATCCCGAGTGCTCGAGCTCCAACGCTTAAACCCGAAAGAGAGAGCCGGAGCGCGTCTTCAGGATATTGTGCAAGACTTTTCGTGCTCGTAAGAGCAAAAAGAATTCCAAAAGCAAGAAGTACTCTTTTCGTTTTCATCATTCCCCTCGTGAGCTTTTCCACTTCAATGTTATCGGCCTCTTGAGCCCCCACCGCTACGCCCGCCACCACTACTACTTCCTCCACCACCACTACTTCCTCCACCTCCTCTGCTTCCGCCGCCTCCACCGCTTGAGCCACCACGACTGCCGCCACCACTATGCGATCCCCCACTCGACGGTGGGCTGTAACTCGGCGCAGATTGTGGTGCCGATGAGCCACTGGATCCTCTTCCTCGACCGCCTGTGTTTCCCTGATTGCCGGTTTTACTCGGGGGTGATGCATTTGCTGGTGGGACGTACTGTGGAGGGAAGATGCTCCGACGTTTTTCCGTCCTGGTCCCTCCGCGAGTAGTGCCAGTATTACGTCCCCCGCTTTGTCCCTGACTTTGACCAACAGAGCCTCCTGAGCCTCGGCCTACAGTCGGCTCTGTTCGTGCGCCCCGGTCTGCACGTCCGCTTCCGGTACCTGGTGCGACTGCAGCTGGGGTACTACCGCGATTTCCAGCCGGTCTCGTGACTGTCGGGGTTCCAGTGGTGGGAATAGGAATGGCAGGTGGTGGGACATAGCCCATATCTCGTGTCGGTCCCCTGCCTCGAAGCCCACTAGTTGAACCACGTGTGCTTCCAAAATCCCTTGTCCCATGAAATGTTGTGCCTCCAGCGTATTGTCCGCGAGGGTAGTAATAGAAACCTCCGCCATAATACGGATAGCCAAATCCGTAATTGCGATAACCCCAGCCGGGGTAGCCGTAGGTTACGAATGGAGTTCCACAGATCCACGGGTTGTAGGAAAAGGGATCATAACAGTCCGAGAAGAACGGATCGTTGTACCAGCCCCAATAGTACGATGGATAATAGTAGCCGAAAGAGAATCGGTAGTAGGGAGACGGCAATTGAGTCCCAAAGTAGTAGTTGTTGGTAATTCCTGCACTGGAATCTGCTGGCGTCTCATAGTATCCTTGCTCGGGCGGTTGCTGATACTCCCCTGTCCCTTCGTCTTCTCCGCGAACGGAACCAACTTGGGTGTAGCAGCCTGCGATGCTGAGTGCGAGGAAAAGCCCGATGACCTGTATGCTGTGGAAGCCTATTATCTTTTTCATGTTCAAACCCTCCTGAGTTTGAGTGAGGGGGAATTGACCCATTTCAGCCACTCAGAGTAGAAAACAAGAACGGTGCCAGAAAGTTCTTGCACCGAATTTAAGAAAAGCTGTTTTCTCGCACAATTCGTGCCCAATCGTCCCTGAATTTGCATCTACAGATCCACCTCCAAGATCGCGTTCACAATTATATACAGGAGACAAGCGACCGTGCATTTTTCGGAACATTCTACTAGAAAGCCCGGGCATACTCCAGTTTCAGTATTCGGTTTGAAAAGCTCCCCCGGGCTCGATTCTTCAGAAGATCTTTTAGGTCGAAGCCAATGACAAACCCGTCGGCGAGAGCCCATCTCAGACCGACATTGAGATAGCCACGACCACGACCGAGAGATCTTCTGCTGTCGTCATTCGTTCCGAGATTGTATTCACCGAGGAAGGAAACAGCCGGGCCAAGCGTCTTCTCCACTCCAAAAAAGCCGTTCGGATCTCTATCGTCGTTGCGCTCGAGACTGTAGTTCAATCCTCCGTGGATGCTCAAGTACCCGAGGAGAGAATAGTTCTTGCTTGCCACAATGAAAAACCCGGGAGATTTGATGCTGTACCTCTTTGTGCTATCGATGTAAGACTCTCTCCCTTGTGAGTCGAATCCGATTGCGATGGCGGCTGTTCGCGCCGTTTCGTCGACGATTCTCCATTTCAAGTTCACACCGGGAGCTTTGTTGAACGTCACGTCGCTTGAACCAAGGATGCCGCCTCCTCCGTAGGAGATTCCGATGCTGAGTCGTGTGAACACTCCGTACGAGAGTGAAACAAGGACGCCACCATCCTGAAAAAACTCTACAGCAGAGGAGAGCATACTCTTGCGCAGAACTCCAGCCGTTGGGAAATCGATAGTCGTGCGCGGCTCAATGTTTGCCTCTCTTCCCGCAAGCCGGATTGGAGGAAGAGTCTGGCCGAGGGCGGAAGGACCAGTGAAATGAACCGCGATGAGAACAAAAGCAAGCAGAGATAGGAGTGTGCTCTTCAAAACATTCCCCCAAGAGTGAGTGCGAGAGGAATCAGCGCGATTTCCTCCATACTGTTCCGTCTTTCTTGTCTTCGAGGATGACACCAAGCTTGGCAAGCTCGTCACGGATTCGGTCTGAGAAACTCCAGAGCTTGTTCAACCGCGCTTCAGTGCGGAGGTCAACGAGAAGCTGGATTACACGGTCATCAATTACATCCTTGGCTAGATATGAATCCGTCATATGCATCTTCTCGACCGTTCCTTTCACTCTCATTTTAGGCTGAAGAAGTCTATCTGCAGATGAGGGAATGACACCAAGGATTTTTTCCCCACCCAGTTCAGAATACAGATCATCAATCTTCTGCAGTGAACTTTTTGAGAATTTCTCTCCCGAGTTGAGAAGTGCATTCACATCTTTGCTGTACTCGAACAAGACGGCGATCGCTTGAGGCGAATTGAAATCATCATTCATCGCGTCGAGGAAGCGAGCCTTGTACGAATCCAGTGACACGTTGGCATCAGGTCCCTCATTGCTCGCTGCAATCTGATCTCGAAGATTGCGGACCGTGTTGTGGAGCTTCTCGAGTCCTTCGTCGGCGGCGCTCAGAGCTTTTTCACTGAAATCGAGTGTGCTCCGGTAGTGGCTCTGGAGAACAAAAAATCGAACGATCAGCGGAGAAAACGTTTTGAAGGCATCCTTCAAAGCGATAATATTCCCGAGCGACTTACTCATCTTCTGACCGTTGACGGTCACGAGGTTGTTGTGGATCCAGTACTTGACAAGCGGCTTACTAGTTGCACACTTGCTCTGGGCAATCTCGCATTCACAATGGTAAGGAATACCTTCCCAAAGTCATGCTACATGATGAATATTATCAAGTCGTGTACAGTGATGAGCACCATGAAAACCAAGGAAATGGGAAAGCGCTCATTAGTATTACTACTGCAATCACGAAAATCACTGAACCCAATATGTCCAGATTTTTGCTCAAACTGTTTATACCCATGATGAAAACAGCTAATCCTACCATGACGATGAAATTAAAGACCTGAAGGGATTCCACGGATTTTGAATCCTTAATCAGACTATCACGAAAGAAAAGCGTGTCATACCCGAAACCATCGGAGATTAAGGTTTGTATTATTAGAGGCGATAATGCAGCAATCAGCTGGAGTATCTCACTTGAAGTTATCATTTTTGCCCTGATTCTATGTTGAGGGTGTGAAATCAGCAGCCATGACTTGGTGCCCAAAGGGTCGCTTGAGCCGAGCTAATTACGTATAACGAACAAGCCCCGTAACCTCAGATCACCAAACGTCTAAGCCGATGTGTCATTGCCAAGCTATTCTTGTTTCAAGTAAGCTTTCAGAAAGGTCGCTAGCGCCTTCATTGCTCCTACGGTGTTGGGCAAACTAATGTTTCGTTTCTCATATGCATCGGATTCGCGCAAAGTGTCTCTAATATATTGGGTCCCCTGATATTCATTGAACAATTTGTTTGATAATATGGGCCAAGCACCTTCTCTCCTCTGCTGGTCAAGCAACCACCTCACTTTTGCCAGAGTATTGATATCTCGTGCATCGATCCCAAAATCTTTTCCTAGGGTCAAATACATTTCGAGAGCAGAAACTGTCCCAGAAATGTCTGATACCGTTGAACAGATTGTGTCTCTGTAGGATACTAGGTCGATACAGTACGGAGCGTTTCCGAAGGTTCGATCCACGAAAGTCTTGGCTCTTTTCACTGCATCTACCTTGCCTCGCAGCTTGTATAACATTTTGGCAATGCTAGCCGTGGCCTTAATTCTATTGACAAGATATTCTCCCCAATAGAACTCTTTCCAGCTTCCATTAACGTCGATGGTATCACCGATCAATTCCCTAGACCTTTCCACTTTCTCTTTCTCCTGCAGTTTATAGATTGATTCAATACAGAGGCCAAACAAACTAGACTCGGCGCTAAAGTCATGCCTTAGGTGTAGCTCTTCTATGTGATTTTGCCACAGCAGTAACGAATTCAGGATGGATGCAGTAACATACACATCGATTTCCTCTTTGTGCGTAGTCGCGCAAGGCCATCCAGCGATATCATCTTTCTTGATTAGGAGTCCATCTATTACTTTCTTAAGGTTCTCGGAGTTGCTTCTGTAAACATCGTACAAAAGTGTATCCTTACTACTGGAAAAAATTATAGAAGGGTCGAGAATAGAAAGCACCTCCTTAAAAACATATAAACATCGAAACCTTAGTGTGCAGCCCGCACACGATGCGAATACCGGCTCTAGATCACGTAATACATACGGCGGTAGAATCTTTTCACTTACAAGATTTTCCAGATATCTACTAATAAACCTACTCAAGTCTTTGCTGAAAGGCCTTATTCGTTTGTCCAACCATTCTGCTTTCTTACATGGTGTATCAAGGTCTTCGCACATGTCAATCCTAAACATATGTAATTTGTTGTCCACAACGGTATACAGACCCGAAATCCGCGCACAAATACCATCAAGATCGTCATATAGATGATACCGACTCTTGTCTCCACCAGCCGCTCTAACTATCCAATCAACACCTCTAGCCAGAGATGCGTAGACGTCAACAAGCAAGTTCTGTGGCTCTACGGAACTCTTGTTCTTATCAGACATGGACTTGCCTTTCTTCTCTTATATGGCAAGACATATCCTGTCTTACCTGTTTTCCATCCCGTGGCCTGACTGCCACTTGATTCCCCCGAGGTTTAATACTGCGAAGCTTGCTTAGTACCATAACAAAAGATTTACCGCCGAGATACCGTGCAGCTTGCTCCAGAGAGTATCCATTCCAAGTGTGCAATGTACACCTATGATGCTTGGCAGTATACAAGTTCTACTCTTTGCTTAAGCGCCATGTTGTTCCCTCAGAGCCATCTTCCAGGGTAACTCCTAGTTTACTTAGCTGGCTTCGAATCATGTCAGCGAGCTTCCATTGTTTGTTTGCTCGCAAGTCACTACGAATGGAAGCTAGTAACTCAATGAAAGGAGCAGCGTCCACAGCATCTCTAGGACGAGTTTCTTGTAGTGTCAGACCTAGAGCATTAGCTAATGTTCGAAGGATGCCCTGGGCTGGTGCCAAAGCTGCTGCGTGAATTTCCTGTTTAGCTCGATTTATCTCCCGGGCTAAGTCGAACAGGTGGCTAATTGCGACCGGGGTGTTAAAGTCATCATCCATAGCCTCTATGAAGGCTTCTCTAGTACGTTCAGCGAATTGTGTCAAGGTTCCTGTTTCTTCTTGCCCCTTAGTTTTCGCCCCCAGACCCCTTAATGTTAATGCCTCTCGTAATCGTCCGAGGCCACGTTCAACAGCAAGGACGCCTTCATCACTCCAAACGAGAGGAGAGCGATAATGCGAGGAGATGAGGAATAGGCGAATGGCATCCGGATTGTATCGTTGTAAGGCTTCCTGCAGACTCACGAAGTTTGATAGGTGTCTAGTCATTTTTTCCTGGCCCTCTCTTGGCCGCAGGAGACCATTGTGTATCCAGTACTTCACGAAGGGTATTCTTCCGGTATACGATTCCGTTTGGGCGATTTCGTTTTCATGGTGTGGGAAAAGAACATCTTGACCCCCACCATGAATATCTATTTGTTGTCCCAAGAATTCAATGGCCATTGCAGAGCACTCTATGTGCCACCCGGGCCTGCCTAGACCCCAAGGGCTCTGCCAACTTGGCTCCCCCGGCTTTGCATTTTTCCACAGCGCAAAATCCATGGGGTGTTCTTTGCGCTCATCCACTTCAATCCGTGCACCAGCTTCCATCCCCTCAAGGGTTCGTCGAGAAAGTTTTCCGTAATCTGGATTACTAGCCACATGATAATATACATCGCCATCGACAGTATAAGCATATCCTTTTGTTACTAAACCTTGTATGATCTCGATGATCTTAGGGATGACTTCCGTAGCACGTGGATATTCGTGAGCCCGTTCAATGTTCAAGTCACGCATTTCTATGAGAAAACGGACTACATAGACCTCAGCTAGTTCCTGAACTGATGTGTGTTGCGCCTGGGCAGTCTCAATGATCCGATCTTCCAAATCAGTGAAATTTTGGACATGCCTAACGGAATAACCCCGATACTCCAGATACCGACGAACAACATCGAAGACTACGTAAGACATGGCATGTCCTACATGGCACGGCCCATAAAGATTAGGGCCGCACACATACATGAGAACCTGTCCTTCATTTAAGGGCTTGAAAGGCTCCTTCTGACGACTGAGGGTGTTGTAGATTCGCAATGCCATTTTCGAAGTATTAGCTGCTCTAGTTGCTAAGAATTATTCAAACCGCTCCTCAATTCCGTGAGACACTCCCGATCAACTCTCGGGCCCCTTTGAGTCCAGCATCCGTGATCTTCTCGCCGCTCATGAGTTTTGCCACTTCGCGTACGCGGTCGTCCGAATGGAGCTTTCGAATTCGGGTAAAAGCTCGCCCAGCCTCTTCAACCTTCTCGACGATGTAATGATGATCTGCTGCGCCGGCAATCTGGGGGAGATGAGTAATGGCAATGATCTGGTGATATTTTGAAAGATTCTTCAGACCCACCCCGACTGCTTGAGCAATCCGGCCGCTTATGCCGATGTCAATCTCATCAAAAATCAGAAGAGGAAGGCGATCGGCTTTCGCAAGGATGGATTTCAACGCGAGCATGATGCGGGAGATTTCTCCTCCCGAGGCGACCTTCGCAAGTGGCTTGAGGTCTTCACCGATGTTTGTGGAGATATAGAATTCAACAAAATCGATTCCCTTCGGACTTGTTTCATATAGCACTTTCCCGAGTTTCACATACGGGCTCGAATCGACGGAGACCGAATCAGGTACCAGCTTCTTGTTCTCAATGCGGGCTTCAAAGGTCGCATTCGGGATGCCAAGGTGAGCAAGTTCTTCGACGATGGATTTACTCAACCGCTGTGTGGCCTGCTTTCGTTTCGAAGAAAGCTTCTGTGCAGCTTCTGAGCTGATCGCTCTCTCTTTCTCAATATCGTCCTCGAGTTTCTTGAGGGCTTCGTCGAATGTCTCAGCGAGATCTACCTCCGCCCCGATGCGGCGTCGATGTTCAAGAATGGAATCGAGAGAGCCGCCGTATTTCTTCTTCAGGAGCGAGAGATTCCCGAGCCGTTCCCTCACATGCTCGAGTCTCCCAGGGTTGAATTCAATCCTCGCTCGATATTCTTGGACTGTCTTTGCCAGCTCACCAACGACCGCTTGTGCAGATGAGGCTTCCTTCATCGGTTCTTCGAACGTTTTATCGATGCTCATCAATTCCTCAAGCATCCGATTGACAGATGCGAGTTGGTCGTGGAGGGAATTCTCGCTATCATAGACAAGCCCATAGAGTTGGCTTGTGACCTCAAAGAGGCGCTCGGCGTTTTCAAGAATCCTTAACTCCTGTTGCATCTCCTCTTCCTCCCCCGGCCGGGGATTCACTGCATCGATTTCCTTCATCTGGAACTCATACAGGTCACGTTTCTCCTTCAACTGCTGCTCTCGTTGTTGAAGCTCATGGAGTTTCGTGAGCAGCCCCTTCAACCGATCGTACGAGCGCTGGAAGTCTGGAAGCAAAGCCGCTGTTCCGCCATACTCGTCGAGCTGATCGACGTGCGTATCGACCTTCAGGAGCGACTGATGCTGATGTTGGCCGTGGAGATCGACAAGAAGATCACCAACCTGGCTCAGGACTGCAAGCGTGGTGGGCGTGTCATTCACGAAGCATCGACTCTGTCCTTTAAGAGAAATCTCCCTTCGGAGAAGTAAGTCATCAGCATAATCAATCTGATTCTCTTCAAACAGTTTCCTCAGCTTTCGATTTCCGCTCACCTGAAGGACACCTTCAACGACAGTTTTTTCCGTCCCTTTTCGAACCACATCGGCACTTGCCCGCTCTCCGAGAATCAAGCTCAGCGCTTCGATGATCGTGGATTTGCCAGCTCCTGTCTCCCCTGTGAGGACGTTTAACCCGCTCTCAAACTCAACCTGAATCTCATCTATCAAGGCGTGGTTTTTGATATAGAGGGACTTCAACACTTGTGGTGTTCTCGGAGTGTGATCAGAATAGAATGGACTGATCTGTATCTAATTTACGGGATTTTTTGTCAATTTCAATGAATGATAAGACGGAAGTGTTCTCAGATAAACAGGATGGTTACTCAGAGGACCAGGCGCTTCGGGATACGCGGATTCCCTCCTCAGGTCGCTCAGTTGATGGAAATATCGGGCTCCAGTTCTGGTGGATAGAACCTGACCTCCGGAACTTCGCCGAGTACGCCGTGGTAGAATGCATACCGATAGAATTCTGAAAGGCTCTCGATTGTCTCTTCATTGAGATTGAAGTTGAAGGACGCGAGATAACTCTCACATACTTTGGGAGTGCCGTGTCCTTCCCGTGACGCGGCAAGAGCGATGTCGTGCAGATGGCGAAGGCCTTCATCGCACGATTGTTTCAAGAGATACACTTTGCTTGGACTCAGGGAGTCTCGATGTGAAAGCCAGATTGCATGGACATAGGGCAGACCTGTTAGGTCGCCCCACTCTTCGACAAGGTCGAGGGTGCAGTTTGTATCGAGAGAAGCGAAAAGGCTTGGTCCTCCCACGAGGAGTGCCGCATCAGCCTTTGCCAGCATTGCAGCGACATTTGGACTGCTCGCCATGGTCTTGGAAGGATCCATCGGGATGAACTGCGGGTTCGTATCGTATTTCTCGATAAGGAGGATCTTGGCAAGGACAAGCTCGGAAGTCAACCCGATATCTGTTGCAATGGTGTTGATCTTCCGAAGCCCTTCGCGAAAGTGCAGAAGCATCGTGTGGTTTCCCGTGCTGCTGACACAGATGTTCGGGACCACAAGATACTCGTCACTGTTCCGAGCGTAATCGATCGGGGAGAGGAGAGCTGCGTCAAGTTCTCTTGACTTCAGCCGAAGAGCGTTTTGAGAAGAGAGGTCGGTGAAAAGGTCGACCTTCTGTGGTCCTTGCTCAAGTCCGTACGTAAGCGGCTTTGTGTAGAGGTAGCGTGGGATACCGTAACGGTTTCCCATGAGATGCTTCCAGTCGGCCCTGCGAGAAGCTGAGCCGATGATTAAGCGCTAGTCTTCTGCCGAATTTGTTTCGAGGCGAGTTCTCGGAGGTAATAGAGCTTCGCCCGTCGCACCCGGCCTTCCTTCACTCGCTCGATCTTCTTAATCCGAGGGGAATGGAGGGGGAAGATTCTTTCGACACCGACGCCGTCCGAGATTTTCCGGACGGTGAATGTCTCACCAAGCCCGCTTCCTCGACGGCCGATGACGACACCCTGGAACTGCTGGATGCGTTCCTTGTCTCCCTCGATTACCCAGACGTGCACGTTCACGGTGTCGCCCGGTGCGAACTCGGGGAGGTTGCTCTTCATTTCTGCCGCTTCGACAAGCTTCAGTAGGTCCATAGCTTTCTCCAATGTTCAGTAATTAACAGGCTCTCCGCAGGAGCTTTTCCATAAAAGGTGGACATCAAAACGCTCCTACTGCAACAAATCTTTTCGTCGAGCTCGAGTCCGCTCGAGCCGCTTTTCCTCGCGCCACTTTTCAATCTCAGCATGGTTTCCAGAAAGAAGAACTTCAGGGACTCTCATCTCACGATAGACCGGAGGTCGTGTGTACCACGGACAATCGAGCAGGAGATCCTGGAATGAATCGCTCAGCGCAGATTCCCCGTCATGAAGGACACCCGGAATCAGCCGCATGACAGCATCAACGACGAGGAGGGCTGGAAGCTCGCCTCCGGTAAGCACATAATCGCCGACCGAGATTTCCTTTGTGATCAAAGCCTCGCGCACCCGTTCATCGATGCCTTTGTAGTGCCCACAAAGAAAGAGGAGGTTTGTGCAGAGCGAAAGGCGGGAGGCCATCCTTTGGTCGAAGCGCTCTCCGTCTGCCGAGAGGTAGATGATTTCGTCGTACTCTCTCTCATTTTTCAGTGACTCGATACACTCAAAGATGGGCTCAGGTTTAAGAACCATGCCGGCTCCGCCACCGTAAGGCACATCGTCGATCGTGAGATGGCGGTCATGTGCGTAGTCACGAAGATTGTGCACGCGGACGTCAACGAGGCCATTCTCCTGCGCTCGTCGGAGGATACTCTCATTGAGCGGACTCTCCAATATCGCCGGAACGGCTGATATGATGTCAATCCTCATTCTTGCGTCTCTTCAAAGGCTCCCGTCATCCGAACCTGTATTTGCTTTCCTTGCGTATCGATCTTCTCAATGACGGATTGAACAGCGGGCACCAAATGCTCGCGTTTTCCCTGACGGACAACATACACATCGTTTGCGGGAAGCTTCCAGACTTCCTCCACTGTTCCAATCTTTCTCCCTTGCTCATCAATCACCAGCGAACCGATAATGTCATGTACAAAGTGAGTCCCTTGTGGCAGTCGCACAAGATCCTCGTCAGTCACGTAAAGATATTTCCCTACAAGGGCATCTGCAGCATCACGAGTACCTATCTCCTGGAGGCGGAGATGAATTGCCCGTCCCTTGACACGAGTATCTTCCAACTGAAAGGGTAATGGGTTGGAATTCGCTATTCCAACCCAGACCTTCTTCAGCGCCTTGAAGCGCTCAGGACGATCAGTGAGCGGCTGAACAACAAGATCTCCCTTTAAGCCCCGGCTCTTTACAATCTTTCCAATGGCGAAGAAATCAGACATTATTTCCCCGCTCATGAGGCAGATGGGTCGGCACGTCAGCTTCTGCCGTGGAGTCTGCAATTCTTGTAAGTGATTGGAAACGGGGGTGCGACTGAACGCCGCGACCCTCTTCAGGAAAACTGGAGGGTGTAAAAGATGGGATGACGTACTTCGGTGCTGGAAGTGCGTTGATCTCCTCCCGTGCTGTGTCCATAAACGCTGCCGGTCCTACCAAGGGTGGCAGTCCTGCGACAAACGACATGATATCCCTCTCCTGTCCTGAATTTCACTGTCCGAGTTGAAAGTGGATAGCTGCTCAACTTCGGAAGATCAAACTCGAAATCTCAACTGACGATCTCAAGAACAGCGTGCTTCCCTTCTTTCGCCGCGACTGCGTTGAGAAGCGTTCGAAGCGCCCGCGCGGTTCTCCCTTTTCGTCCGATCACTTTCCCAACTTCGTTCTCGCCAACGCTCAGTTTCAACACAATCTGGTTGTCCTGCTCGACCTGTTCCAGGCGTACGGCATCCGGATGATCAACGAGATGCTTCGCGATGAACTCGATGAATTCCCTCATGCATGGAGCCTCCTTCCAACTGGTTTCCGGATCTCCAGCCGCGGTGCAGCGTGCATCTGCGGGGGTTGATTTGTGTGAGATTCATACGATTGCAGAATTCTCCTGCCATCAAATATGCCAGGAGAAATCCCCCACGTTGATTTTCGCGATGACCAAGAACATCAATGAACGAACACTCCTCGTTCTTTATTCAGTTTTTCCCTTTGCTTCCTCAGCTGCGGCAGGCGCCGCCTCGGCCTCTGGCTTGGCCTGTTCCGGTGTAGTCGAAGCAGGCTTCTCTTTTCGTTGCTTTCGGTGTGCCGCTGCTCGCCTTGCCTTCCGCTCTACTTCTCGTGCGAGCTTTGCTTCCTGCAAAGATTGCCACTTTTGCAGTTCTCCTGCAATCGTCGCCTCATCCGCGCCCTTCTTCATCAGGCTCCACCGCAGCCAGATTCCCTTTCGACTAAGCAGTGTTCGAACGGTGTCTGAAGGGAGCGCACCTTTTCCCAGCCAATAGAAGAGGCGTGGTTCTTTCACGTCCAGAGCCATCGGTTGAACGAGCGGCTGGTAGATCCCAAGCGCTTCAAGGAAGCGCCCGTTCCTCGGTGCTCGAGAGTCCGCGGCGACGAGTTTATAGATCGGAACTTTTTTTCGCCCAATCCTCCGTAACCTCAAGTGTACTGCCAAATGATTGTTCCTCCTTCTTTATCGATCAGGCTTCAGAAAGCTCAATGAAATCCCACCGGGAGTTTCATTGGCCCGAATCTCCGACCGTGTTTTCCCTTTGTGAATTGTTTCATCAGCTTTTGCATCTCACCAAATTGCTTTAAGAGCTTGTTGACATCTTGAACCGTTGTGCCGCTTCCCTGAGCAATCCGCCGCCGCCGGCTTCCGTTGATGATGTGAGGCTTCTGCCGCTCATCGCTCGTCATGGAGTTGATGATCGCCTCGATCCTCACCAGTCCGTGCTCATCGATTTCACCCGCTTGGGGCAAACGGTTTGCGCCCGGGATCATCTCTAACAGCTGTGAGATTGATCCCATCTTCTTCACCTGTTTGAGTTGCTCCAGAAAGTCCTCGAACGTGAATGCGTTTCTCCTTAAGCGCTCTTCGAGTTTAGTTGCTTTCTCTTGGTCAAACTGCTCTTGGGCTTTTTCAACGAGAGTGACAATATCACCCATTCCAAGGATTCTCGAGGCCATCCGGTCGGGATGAAATGGCTCGAGGGCATCGAGTTTCTCACCGACGCTCGCAAACTTGATCGGTTTCTCAACGACACCTCTGATTGAGAGTGCTGCTCCTCCGCGAGCATCGCCGTCGAGTTTCGTGAGTACGACACCATCGAAGTTCAAGCGCTCATGGAAGACGCGAGCTGCGTTGACTGCGTCCTGTCCAGTCATCGAATCGACTACGAACAGGATCTCATGAGGCTTCAACTTATCCTTGATTGCCTCAGCTTCATGCATCATCTCCTCATCTACATGGAGCCGCCCAGCGGTGTCGACGATCACAACATCGCGTGTATTCTTCCGGGCAAACTCGATCGACTCTTCCGCCACCTGAAGAGCACTTCCATCACGGTTGCTGTAGACTGGAACCTCGATCTGTCCGCCGAGTGTTGTTAGTTGATCAACGGCTGCAGGTCGATGGAGGTCAGCCGCGACGAGAAGGGGATGTCGTCCCTTCTTCTTCAGATGAAATGCGAGCTTCGCGGCGAGAGTCGTTTTCCCTGAGCCCTGCAGTCCCGCAACCATGATTACCGTTGGTGGGATATTGGAAAATCGTAGCTCAACATTCTCGCGCCCCATGAGCGCCACAAGTTCATCGTGGACGATCTTCACAATCTGCTGTCCTGGGGTAATGCTGGCTAGCACCTCTTGGCCGACTGAGCGCTGCTGGACACGTTCAATGAACTGCTTGGCCACCTTGTAGTTGACATCGGCATCAAGGAGCACTCGCCGCACCTCACGCAGGCTCTCAGCGACGTTGGCCTCGGTGATCTTCCCCTGGCCGCGCAGTTTCTTGAAAACTGTCTCTAATTTCCTTGTAAGATCTTCAAACATAACGAGATTCGGTTTCTTCCCATGGCTGGGAAGGCTGACAAATTTACTGATTTAAACGGATTTATGCAAGGGGATTTCTGAAGACGAAGTGTGCGGTCTTAACTGGGGTCCCCACGTTGCTGTTGAATGGAGCAGAGGAGATTGGTTGTCGGTTTCCTTTTGATATTGAGATCATTTTCTTTACCTTTTGTCTGTCAGCAGGTCACCTACCCAGAAGATCAAACGAGAGAGGATCACATGAACAGGTGCCTCTTCTTCATTCTTCTCTTCCTTTCATTCTCAATCTCAGCCTTTTGCCTTCCACGGTTTTCGAGCCGGACGAACGCTCCATGCTCAAGCTGCCATGTCAACCCGACTGGTGGGGGGATGCGGAATTCAGCGGGTCTCATTTATGGTCGCGAGCAGCTTCCCATCAGGTCATGGCAACAAGATTTCGGCCTCGACGATTTCAGCACGCAGCTCACAAGCTTCATCTCCTACGGCCTCGACTTTCGTTTCCTGTATTTCTATCAACGCAAAGATAATCCAGACACGACGCGCACCTCGTTCTTTCCAATGCAAGCAGATGTGTATTTGAACTTGAACATTTCAAAGAAGATCAGCGTGTTTGTCAATCCTGCTTTCGGTCCCTTTAGCCGGTATGAGATATTCGGGATTGGAAAGATCCTTCCCTTCGATGGTTATCTGAAGCTCGGAAGATTCACCGTGCCGTATGGGCTAAGGTTGGATGACCATACTTCTTACGTTCGGGATGCAACCCCCTTTCGAAATAACACAGGTCAGCAGACCGGTGTCGAGGCGGGAATTTCGCCGGGGCCGTTTGGCTTGCTTGCGGCTGTCACAAACGGCACCGCAGTTGCGGCGGAGCGCGCAATCAATGTGGCGAAGGCGTTCATCCTCCGTGCAGATTGGCGCGAGAGCGTTGGTCCGCTGAATTTCTTTGTCGGCGGCTCAAGCTACACTCAAGTCACTGGAACCGAGAACCTGCATCTTCTCAGTGGATTCGGTTCTGTGTCTTGGGATGGGGATCTTACAATCATTGGAGATGTCGAACGCATCAGTGGGAACTCGACTCTGATGAGCACGAACGGTGAGAGGGGTGTGTTCTATACTGGAGGAGATGAGATGAAGCAGCTGGCTGTCCTGCTCGAAGCAGATCTCCAGGTTGTCCAGGGGTTCGATCTCAAGTTCCTTTATGATTTCTTCGATCCGAATACGGAGCTCAAGACCGGCATCGCAAAGCGCTACTCCGTCGGCTTTGAATTCTTCCCGATCAGCGGTGTGGAAGTTCGTCCTCTGGTCAGACGGACGAACAACACTGTGGTTGACCGGAACACGACGGATCTCCACGTGCTTGTCCATTTTTATCTCTAGGAAATGAGGAGTTCGGTGCGACTTCGCATTATCCTTCAAATCATCTGCTTTTTACTCCTCTCGAGCGTCTTTCTTGAATACGGCTGCAATGACTTGGGAAGCAACCCATTTGGAATGAGTGCAAACCCGTCTTCGCTTGCTTTGTCCAGTGGGGATACGGCACAGGTAACGCTCTCAGGTGGGTTCTCGCCATACTCAATTTCAAGCACTCCAGATCCGTCGGTGGCATCTGCTTCCCTTGCAGGCTCGAAGTTAATAGTGGTGGGCGTTGGCGTAGGTTCAACGACAGTTGAAGTCAGTGACGCAGCGTCCCCGCGGAATAAGATTGCGGTGCCAGTAAGCGTTCAAACAGGAGTCTCGTTCAGTAATCAGATCCAACTGATCTTTGACAACCATGCCTACGGGTGCGTCAGTTGTCATGGAGGGTCTGGTGGGTTGTTCTTGACAGCAGGACAAAGTTATGCCAATCTTGTGAATGTCCAAGCTCAATCAGGATTATGTACTGATCGCAAACGTGTGCAGCCGGGTAACGCCTCAGTCTCAGCCCTCTTCCTCAGGCTTAGTGGCTTCACCTGTGGGGATAGGATGCCGCAGGGAGCGAACGCCATCTCTCAATCCGACCTCAATCTGGTTCGGGACTGGATTAACCAAGGGGCGCGAAACAACTGAAACGCGGCTCCCAGTCACTCACCGCTTCTGCTTCTCCAGCAGGGAACTTCTGTTTTCCCGAGTTGTTATAACCTTCACGAGCCAAAATCCCGTTCGGAACCCATTAGCCCTTTGTAGCTTCTTTTGGAGTCTTCCCGGGTAGTCAGCATTCGCTTTCAACAATTCACGTATTTTCAACAATCAAGGGAGGGTCGTATGAGGAGACTCCTATCAGTTCTTCTTGTGCTTGGCCTTGCTTATGTTGCGCCAAGGATGATTACAGCCCAGACTCATTTTACCGCGACGTTGTCAGGTGCACAAGAAAACCCGCCTGTTACAACGACTGCAAGCGGAACGGGCGCCTTCACGCTCAACGATACCTGGACCGAGTTGCGTTATGTGATTACGTACAGAGGCTTGAGCGGCACGATTACTGGTGGTCATTTCCACACTGGGGCCGTCGGGAGCAACGGGCCAGTGGTGCGGAACATTGCAACGAGCGGCGATCCTGCATCCACTACCACAGTCGGGAGCTGGAAGAGTACTGATGCCACCCAGCCGCTTACGCTTGCCTTAGTCGATTCGCTCCTTACGGGGAGGGCGTATGTGAATTTCCACACTGCAGCGAACCCGGGCGGAGAGATGCGAGGACAAGTGAACTTGGCGGTTGGGATTCAGTTCACGGCGAGCCTGACAGGTGCGCAGGAAAATCCTCCTGTCAGCACAACGGCGAGTGGAACTGGTGCGTTCACTCTCAATGCTGCACGGACAGCGCTGACATACAACATAACCTACAGAGGTCTAAGCGGGACGTTGACCGGCGGACATTTTCACACGGGCGCCGTCGGAG
Source organism: Bacteroidota bacterium (assembly GCA_049589195.1). GTDB lineage: Bacteria > Bacteroidota > Ignavibacteria > UBA10030 > JAHEZR01 > JBAWAH01. Next base: position 44,732 of record JBAWAH010000048.1, read on the forward strand.
TTAACGGGCCGGTGGTGCGAAACATTGCATCAGTCGGTGATCCGGCATCAGCGACCACCTTGGGAACTTGGCAGAGTACTGATGCCACGCAGCCACTCACTCCGGCACTTGTCGATTCTCTCATCGCTGGGAGAGTGTATGTCAATTTTCATACTTCAGCGAATGCTGGAGGCGAGATGCGAGGGCAGTTGAACATGACAGGAGGAACCGGATTCACAGCGAGCCTGAGCGGAGCGCAGGAAAATCCTGCAGTTACGACAGGCGCAAGTGGAACAGGTTCGTTTTCGCTCAACTCCCAGCGGACAGAGCTTCAGTATAATATCACGTACATTGGAATGAGCGGGACATTGACTGGAGGTCATTTTCACACTGGGATCACTGGAGTTAACGGGCCGGTGGTGCGTGGCATTACAGCGAACGGCGATCCGGCATCCGCCACAATCTCAGGAACATGGCGGACTACAGACGCTACCCAGCCGTTTACCCCAGCACTGGCTGAATCGCTCTTGACGGGGAAGTTGTATGTTAACTTTCACACTGCAGCTAACCCCGGTGGTGAAAATCGAGGGCAGATAAACCTATCAACAGGAGTTGGTTACATCGCAAGGCTGAATGGAGCGCAGGAGAATCCGCCCGTCTCGACAACGGCATCTGGAGCTGGCTCGATTGTGCTCGATGCTTCGCGGACTTCAGTGAAATATGATGTCACTTACATTGGCTTGAGCGGAACGCTGACCGGGGGCCACTTCCACACCGGTGCCGTCGGTAGAAACGGGGCTGTTGTGCGGAACATTGTCACCGTTGGTGACCCGGCATCCGCTACAATAGGGGGAACCTGGGCAACCAGTGATGCAACACAACCTCTAACTGCTGCTCTCGTGGATTCACTCATTGCCGGGAAAATCTATGTGAACTTCCATACCGCTGCTAACGCGGGAGGAGAGATCAGGGGTCAAGTAACGTTCGGCACAGATATCGTCACTTCGGTTGAAAAGACCTCAAATGTTATCCCTTCTGAATTCAACCTTCAACAGAACTATCCGAACCCCTTCAACCCTTCGACGGCGATCAGCTTTGATCTTGCAAAGACAGCGCGAGTCTCGTTGAAGGTGTATAATGTCCTGGGTCAACTCGTGGCAACGCTGCTTGACGATGTCAAACAGCCGGGTTCGTACAAAATCTCATTCAACGCGGCAACACTGGGAAGTGGCATGTACTTCTACCGTCTTCTCACGGATGCAGGCTTTTCAGAGACGCGGAAGATGCTTCTCTTGAAGTGACTTTCACCTGTTAGCAAAGTAACTCTTCGTGAGTTTTCAAGCGCAGGGGCATCCCGAGTTTTACCGTGATGCCCTTGCTCATTTCTACGGCCGATCAGTGCCACGCAAGTCCTCAGTTGACAGATGGTTCTTATACTTACCGGCCTTTGGGGACAACAAGTGAACCCTCCTTTCCAAGCTTCACCGCGACTCTTACGCTGTACACCTCATAGACTTAAAGGGGGTCTCGTATTGGCGAACACTCGTCTGCTCCTTCCCTCCTCAAGGATTCTCTGTAGTAGGATTCTTCGAACGTTCTTACTTTTGCTAAAGTGAGCAAAGATTTTTCCGAGAAAATTTATGGCAGGTCTTGACAAAAGCGTTACGATCTGTTACATTCCATATGAGAAATTCGTAGAGCCACGGTTTTAGTGTGGAGCAGAAATGAGATCCCCACTTCATAGCTTGAGCTCAATGGAAGAGTGAACTATTGGAGTGGGGATTTTGTGTTTGGTGACGAGGAAATGATCATGACATGGCTACTGAGACATAGGAAGGGAACAGCTAGAAAACTTTGGATCTTGCTAACTCTTTCCTGTTCGTTACTAACTAACGTGGCTGCCCAAGGACTTGATACAACGGATTATTTCCCACTGAGAGTAGGCAACAAGTGGTTCGCTATCTGGTATAAGGAACCGCCGGTGTTTTTTTCTACGAGTTGGCAAATTACAGGTACCGAAACGATTAATGACACATTGTACTACCTGCCCAGGTATTACAGAAAGGATTCGTTGGGAAATGTCTATCAACGAATCGGCGGTATTGATCAATTACTTTATAAGGTCACGGCAAACGCGGGGGAAACGTGGACCTTTCAACAAACAGACAAATACTTGGTGACGCTGCAAATCCCGTCAGCTAGTGTGAGAATCTTCGCCGGGTCGTTCACCAACTGCAAGGTATTTTTTTTCAAGAACTTGGATCACCTAAGTGAGTTTGATTACTCTGTTTGGCTTGCACCCGGAATTGGGGAAGCTTTATGGAGTGGCGGTATGGATCTAGGTAATACAGAGCTAAAGCGAGCGGAAATCAATTCCATCGTGATCAGTGCCCCATTTTCTATTTGGCCCCGGGCTCCATGGCAGAATCAAGGGAATGTTGACACATCATCAAATATTAGCTTCGATTTATACTCCCTCGTAGATACAAATCTTGTTTTGAACAAGGTCAGGGTTTTTTCCAAGAAAGAAGGTGAGATAGGCGGCGTCGTACATAATTATGGCAATAGCTTTCAGAGGTACACTTTCTATCCTTTGAAGAGGTTTCTGCCTTCTGACACAATATCCGCAAGAATCTCGGCAGACATTATAGATGTATTCGGAGAGGGACTAGACGGCGACGGAAACGGGAGATATGAGGGTTCGCCCACGGATGATTACACCTGGACGTTTTTTACACAGACGCTCACCAAGGTGCATGATGCAAAATCAACGGTTCCGGATGATTTCGTGCTGCACCAGAATTATCCAAATCCGTTTAACAGTGAAACAGTGATCGAGTATTTGATCCCGAGAAAAGGAGCGGTCGATATCGATGTCTACAACGTGCTCGGACAAAAAGCGAGAACTCTACTTTCGCAGGAACAAGAGAGCGGAAAGCACCACTTGGTTTGGGACGGTAAAGATGATAGCGGGAGAACAGTCAGTTCGGGTGTTTACTTGATTCGGCTGAGATGGAACAGCAAAAACCAATCAATCCATGCCATATACTCAAAATAGGAGAAGAAAGCCATGAAAACTGCAATGAAGATCTTTGCGGCCTGTCTCCTTTGCGGCATTATGCTCCACAGCTCATTTGCGATTGACGAAGAGTACGGCGTCAAGCGCTATTCTCAACCGAACGGATTCTCATTTCTTGGGCGACACTTTGTGGATGAGTTCGGAGCCTATTATCAGACTCCGGAAGGATATCTTTTTGCCTGCAGTGGAGACGACGAGTATTATTACTATGTGTCTATTGATGCCACTGGAAATCTACTGCGTTCACAATTCAAAGTTGGCATAGATGATCCAGAAAGACACGGGATCCGGAGGGATATTTTCGATTCACCTGAGTGGCGTGCAAGAGTAGCAAGAGCAAGAGGGTGGGGAAACGATCCTAGAGCACTGAGAAAGAGTGGCCCTGCGACAATTTCCTCAGTGCCTTCTCCAATCAATTTACAGATTATCCTTGTTGAGTTTAGTGACATCAAGCATCAGAACCCAGTTGATTGGCCGATGTCGCTGGGATATGGTGGTTCGAAGTCAAGTTACCCAGAATACACGGCTACTCAATTTACCAACTTGCTGTTTTCTCTGAATACCTACAACACGACTTCGCCGGACGGGGAGCCTGTGTACGGAAGCATGCGCGATTATTACAAGAGCATGTCTCTCAACACATTCACGCTCAATGGCACTATTAAAGATTCGATTGTCAATGGGATTCCGAAATGGATAGTGCTTCCCAACACCAAAAGGTATTATCATCTAGGTTATGCATCGACTTTCGTGGATGATGTACTCAACGCAGCATCTGCACAGCAGGGTATTCACGTTACTCGTGATGCTACAAACAAGCTCTGCATCATATACGCTGGTAATATGTATGTTTTCTGCAAGGATCAGTGGGGGAACCAAGTGGGTGGCGGGTTACATCCACAGTTGATATCAAATGGCTATATCATCAATGAACGGTTTAAGTATCCTCCGTTACCAGATAATTATGATCAACTGTCAGCAAGTGAACAGGATCAATACAGAAACAGAGAAGTCAATGATGCTTCCTTTTCTCATTGTGGCGTTCATTCCCATGAGTTTGGGCATGTTCTGGGTCTTGATGATCAATACGGCAATCCCTATAACTACGGATTGTGGGGCTTGATGGCAAATGGTGGGAATAAAGGCGGAAGTGGTGACACTTTGAACCTTAACAACCTGAGGGGAAACAATCCGGCGCCAATGGTTCCTCAGCAACGGTTTGAACTTGGCTGGCTGACCTTTCAAAATGTCAACTCAAAAATCATCAGTGCATCGATACCCTACAGTCTAAGCACTGTCTACAAGATCAAAGGATCATATACTAGCGAATACATTTTAGTGGAAAACCGGCAGACTGGAAGCGACTGGAACAGATTTTTGCCAACTGGGGGTTTGCTTATATGGCGTATCGGCAATATTGGATACGGTTATTCTGATGTTGATCTAATAGAAGCGGTCAGCAGGCTTTCCCACTCTGGTGCTGACCCCACCGATCCTTTTCCAGGCTCAAACAATGTGAGAAAGCTTACTGACTTTACTTCATCTTCGAATTCCAAGTTCATTAGTGGTTCGAATTCGGACGTTTTGGTCCAAAACATCAGTAACACTGGGCCTACGATGACCGCTGACTTAAGTCCTTACTGGTATGGGACTGTTTCCGAATCCCAGACTTGGAGCGGAACAGTCCTTATCGGAGAAGGGCTAACCGTATCTTCGGGGGTGACACTTACAATGCAACCTGCGACAGTGGTGCAGGTTGCCTCAGCAGCTAGTCTCGTCACCAACGGTGTCTTGAGTGTTAGCGGCACATCTTCTCAGCCGATCACGTTCACAGGCAGCGGCTGGGGTTCCATCGTCTTCAACGGCTCCGGGGCAAACGGCTCGACAATCAACTATGCAAACATCAATAATGGCACAGAGGTGGACGTAACCAGCGCCAACAACGTAACCATCCAGAACTGCAGCATCACCAGCAGTTCCGGTAACGGTATCTACGTCTATTCCTCATCGAACTTTCTGGCACAGAGCAACAGGATAACAAACACCAATTCTTATTGCGGGATCAATATCAGCGGTGGATCGAACAACAACTGTTATGGCAATGTCATCACCAGGCCAGACCATGTCCAGCGGGGTATCGGGATCTTGTACAACAGCAGCGGCGGCTCAGTCGCCAAGAACGACATAGCATGGTGCAGTGCAGGCATTGAAGCTATCAACGGCTCGTCGCCTACGTCTTGGATGGGTTCCAATCCTCCAGAGTACAGGAACAACCGAGTGACAAATTGTGTTGTTGGTTTGTACATCTATAATCAGAGCCATCCTTGTTTCGGGGTCATTGCTGACAGCCGGTACGGTTATAACAGCATTGTCCGCTACTCCAACGGCATCTACAACGCCTATGTGGAAAACTCCAGCAGCCTTTTGGCACACCAGAATTGGTGGGGGAGCGCACCACCGCCATCAACGTTTTATGTCGGTTCGGGATGTTCACTGGATTATAGTTATTGGCTGACGATTGACCCATGGTACGGCTATCCGCTTCCCTTTACCGTCCCGGCACCAGGACCATCAAAGGATGGCGGCAAACTGTTGGCAAACGCGAACACGACAGGAGGTTCAATCTCAGCGTCAAACTCCCCCGATGCCCCTGTCGGACCGAGCGATATTGACTTGCTCTTAACGGGAATAGAACTGCGAGACAACAATAAACAGAAAGAAGCAGCAGATTTCTTCCGGTCTTACCTTCTTACTCATCCTGAGAATCAAGCTGCCTATGTCTATCTTTACAGTTGTGCCAACAGCGAGACTACGCCAGAGCTTATTCAGTACTTCGACTCTTTGCCAAAGCAAGCCGCGAAGGATCACAAGCTTCTTCTTTCGTATTTGTATCTCATGCAGGCCAATGTTAAGTCTGCAAAGCAGGTGAACAACGAGATCATAGATGCGAATCTGAATACGCGGCTTGCAGCAAGAGCAAAGCTGAACAACTTTTACATTACGCTGTATGGTGAGAATGATCCGATATCGGCATCTTCGATTCTCGGCGAAGTAATGAGCAGCAAAGATCTATCAACTCCAACAGAACTCTCGCTTGCACAGAACGCTCTTCGGACATACGTTGATCCGAATACTGGAAAGATGCCGAACTCTAATATTGGACAAGGTTCGGAAGGGTCGGTAACAGTCTCACCAGTGCCAGACGGGTTGATGATGAATTACCCGAATCCGTTCAATCCGTCAACGACGATCAACTATAAGCTTTCATCCGCTGGCCATGTGACGCTTAAAGTCTACAACACACTTGGGCAGGAAGTAGCGACGCTGGTGGATGAATATCAGGAAGGAGGGGTACACATTGCCCATCTCGATGGTCAGAATCTTGCCAGCGGTGTATATTTCTACCGCTTGACCGCACCCGGCATAAGCCAGGTGAAAAAGATGATGCTGATCAAATGATTTCATCCCAAAGGAACACCTGGAAGCCCAATCGGCAGAAATGCTGGTTGGGCTTTCTAGTGTTGTTCCCAGAGACAACAATTGGACATGCAAACCCGAGTCTTCTGAACTTGCTACTGAAGCTCAAAACCTTTAGATTACAGCACGTTTAAGTGAATCTTACTCCTTCATTGCAGACCGCCTGACTCTCGCCATGTTTGTAAGTCGAAGAATCCCCGGTGCTCCACATACTCCAGCAGAAGCCGAAACATTGACAATTCTATTAAGCCAATGCGCCTGCGCGATTGAGCGTGCATTGACAAATCAGTTCCAAGAGGAGAGGCTAGTGGTCTCCCTACAAACTTCTGGAGACTTCGTCGAATGAACATGAAAGCGAGTGCACCTCTGGAGCCGTTACTAACCTCACTAACGAAGGTTAGGGTGGGCGTGCTGGGTGACTTCTGTCTCGATGTATACTGGACAATGGATGATTCAGCCGCAGAACAATCGGTTGAGACCGGCTTACTGACGCGTCCGGTGCGTCAGCAACGTTACGGGCTAGGTGGAGCAGGCAACGTTGTGAATAATCTCTTAGCTCTTTGTGTCGGTCGTGTGTCGGTGTTTGGCGTCGTTGGCGATGACCCGTTTGGGCGTGAGATGCTGCGGCTGTTGGCCGACGGCGGGACAGATCACACAGGAATGTTGATCCAGTCGGATCATTGGGACACGCCCGTGTACATCAAGCCCATCCGCGAAGACCGCGAGGAGAGCCGCCTAGATTTCGGCGGTTTCAATGTGCTTGCAGATGATTTGGCGGACACAGTGCTGCAACGGCTTGCGGAGGCTTTGCTGAGGTTGGATGCGGTCGTGGTGAACCAACAGCTCCCGCACGGCATCCACACGCCGCGTCTGCAGGCAGGGCTGAACGCACTGCTCCGTGCGCATCCGGACCGGATCTTTATCGTGGACGCAAGGCACATTTCAGGCGTGTACGAGAACTGTTTGCACAAACTCAACGATGTCGAGGCAACTCGTCTTTGTGGCCAGCCAACGAACCCACGCGACTTGATTTCGCTTGGCGATTGCCGATCAGCCGCGCAAGAGTTGTATCGTCGCTGGTGCAAGCCGCTGTTTGTCACGCGGGGGGCGCGCGGCGGTCTTGCGATGGATGAAGCGGGTGAGCATTTGGTGCCGGGTTTGCACATTGTCGATCCCATTGACTCCGTTGGTGCAGGTGACAGTTTCCTCGCGGGTGTGACGGCGGCGTTGGCTGCGGGAGCGAAACCCGAACAGGCGGCGATGCTCGGAAATTTTGTCGCAGGTGTGACGGCGCAGAAACTTTTCCAGACCGGGACAGCTACACCGGCGGAGGTTCTCGCCATTGGCTCTGATCCAGACTACGTGTACGAACCTGAATTGGCCGACGATCCACGCCGGGCAAATTACTGGCAAGGCACTGAGATAGAATTCATCGTTTCGCGTGCACCACACTGCAAGATCGCACAGGCCATATTTGATCATGATGGCACCATCTCGACTTTGCGCCAGGGTTGGGAAACGGTAATGGAGCCGATGATGATCAAAGCGATCCTCGGGGCACATTACCCCACCGCTGACGAGACGCTGTACGCCCGCGTTGTGCGGCGCGTGCTGGAGTATATTGACAAGACCACCGGCATCCAGACGCTCGTGCAGATGCAAGGACTCGTCAAACTCGTGCGTGAGTTTCGGCTTGTGCCCCAGGCAGAGATTCTTGACGAGTTCGGTTACAAGGAAATCTACAACACCGCTCTGATGGACTTGGTGAATCGCCGCGTGCGCAAATTGGAGCGTAACGAACTTGACGTGGCAGATTTCACGATCAAGAAGGCGCCCCAGTTCCTGCAACGCCTGTCTGAGGCAGGTATTCAGTTGTATCTGGCCAGTGGTACAGACGAAAAGGATGTGATCATTGAGGCTGAAGCACTTGGCTATGCACGATTGTTCGAGGAGCGAATCTACGGTGCGGTCGGCGATGCGACGAAGGAAGCGAAACGCATCGTTTTGGATCGCATCCTGAATGACATCGGGGCCGCTAATGTGGTACAGGTGGTGACGTTTGGAGACGGTCCTGTGGAGATTCGAGAGACGCGCAAACGTGGCGGCCTGACGGTGGGTATTGCAAGCAGCGAGGAGCGCCGCTATGGATTGAATGCCAACAAGCGCGCCCGGCTCATCCGCGCAGGTGCGGATGTGATCGTGCCGGACTATTCACAGATGGACGCGTTGTTCCACTGGCTGGGGATTTCTTGAGCCATGCCGTATCCCCAATTCGACCGAACCAAACTGGTGATCAAGCCGCTGCACGAGCGGAAAAACAAAGTGATCATTGAGCGAGACTGCGTCCAGCCCGACGCCACACCACGCCTCTTATCCGAGGATGTCCAGAGGGTCATTGTGGAGACTGCAGAACGCATCCGCGACGCACGAAGAGCGGACAAGTCAGTGATGCTGACGTTCGGTGCACACACGATCAAGAATGGTCTGGCACCCGTGCTGATTCGGCTTCTGGAGCGGGGCTGGGTGACGCACCTCGCGACGAACGGTGCAGGTATCATCCATGATTGGGAGTTTGCGTTTCAGGGACAGAGCAGCGAGGACGTACGTGTATATGTGCACGATGGTCAGTTCGGGATTTGGCAGGAGACCGGATTCAACATCAACCTCGCCTTGGCCATTGGCGCATGCGAAGGCAAGGGGTACGGCGAGTCAGTTGGTGCATTCATTGAAAATGAGGGGGCAGCCATTCCTTCATCGACTGAGTTACACACTCGACGTGATGGCGCAGCAGCAGATTTGTGCGAGATCATTGAGCGGTTCAAGTTGGCTCCCGGATTTTTCCGAGTGGCGCATCCGTGGAAGCGGTTCAGTGTGCAAGCGGCGGCGTACCGGCTGCACGTTCCATTTACTGGTCATCCGATGTTCGGGCATGACATCATCTATTGTCATCCGCTCAACTGCGGCGCGGCCATTGGGCGAACGGCGGAGCGTGATTTCCTGACGTTCGCCGAGTCGATCAGTCGGCTCGGCGGTGGCGTGTACTTGTCGATCGGGTCGGCAGTGATGTCGCCGATGATCTTTGAAAAATCATTTTCGATGGCCCAGAACCTTTGTCTCCAACAAGGCAAGCGCATCGAGAACCACTTTATGGCGGTTGTGGACCTGGCCAAAGCGCCGTGGGATTGGCAGAAGGATGGCGAGCCGCCGCCTGATAATCCTGCGTACTACCTGCGCTACTGCAAAACGTTTAACCGCATGGGCGGCACGATGCGGTACCTCGCCGCAGACAACCGCGACTTTCTCCTTTCTCTGCTTCACGAGCTCGAAGAGCATCCATGATGAGCTTCACTTTCCAGATCGTTGCCGGCTCGGGAGAGATGCAGAGGATGCTGTCCTTGGAATGATTCGATACCGCGAAAGAACCGAGAAGCCCAATCAGCTGTGATGCTGGTTGGGCTTTTTGATTTCTAGAGGGGAAGGAACAAAATCAAGTGAGGGTTTCTACCCCGCCTTCCTCAGTGCCTCTGCTCCGCTGACAATCTCGAGCAGCTCTTTGGTGATGGCGGCTTGGCGAGCTTTGTTATACTGGAGTTGGAGGATTCCAATAAGCTCATTTGCATTCTCTGTTGCATTGTCCATAGCCGTCATCTTCGCGCCTTGCTCTGCAGCATTTGATTCAAGGAGAATTCTCCACATCTGAAAGTTCAAATGCTTTGGGATGAGAGCGGTGATGAGCTCACTGCTGTTCGGCTCGTAGATGTAGTCCACGAGAGCCTGTGGCGCGCCTTCTTCTTCCAATGCTGCCTCAGGCGGAATTGGTAGTAGCTGCTCGACGACGATGTTCTGACGGAGGACTGATTTGAATTCATTGTAGATGACCTCGACCTTATCCACCTCACCGAGTCGATAGGCCTCAGTAATCTCTCCCATGATTTGCTGTGCGTGGTGAAAGCCAAGATGGCTGAAAACGCCAACGTGCTTCGGAGTTACGTCAACGCCACGACGAAGAAAGAAGTCATATCCCTTTTTCCCCACCGGGATGATCTTCAACCGTTTCTCATCATTGTGTTCTTTGTAAGCCGTCTCGATTCGGGTCATCCCAGCACGGATGAGGTTCACGTTGAATGCCCCGCAGAGGCCGCGATCAGAAGTGACCACGATCAATGCGACTTGTCTCACTTCACGCTGAGCAAGGAGGGGATGGAGCGCGGGGTCTACTTTTGTCACGAGATGGCGGAGAAGGTCGTTCATCTTCCTCGCGTACGGGCGTGCTGCAAAGATGTTCTCTTGCGCGCGGCGCAGTTTTGCCGCTGCGACCATCTTCATCGCTTTCGTGATCTGCTGAGTACTCTGAATGCTCGCGATCCGTCTTCGTATTTCACGAAGCGTGGCCATACTATCTTAGTGCTTGAACGAGGAGAGAAACTCTTTTGTGATTTCGTGAAGCTTCGCTGTCAAGCTTTCGTCGAGGTCTTTCTTCTGGACAATGGCTTCAAGAAGATCCCCGTGCTTCCTCTCCATCACCTCGAGGAACTCGTCTTCAAACTGCCGGATGCGTTCGAGGGGTACACCGTCTAGATAACCGGCGGTACCGACAAAGATGCTTACGATTTGCTTTTCAACTGGCATCGGAACGAACTGTCCCTGCTTGAGGAGTTCCACAAGTCGAGAGCCTCGAGTGAGGAGTGCCTGTGTGGACTTGTCAAGGTCTGAGCCGAACCGTGCAAACGCCTCCAGCTCGCGGTATTGTGCAAGATCAAGCCGGAGTCGCCCTGCCACGCGCTTCATTGCCTTGATCTGCGCGTTACCACCGACACGAGAGACGGAAATACCAACGTTAATTGCAGGTCGGATGCCAGCGTTGAAGAGCGACGGCTCAAGATAGATCTGGCCATCGGTGATTGAGATCACGTTCGTCGGAATGTACGCAGAGACATCTCCGGCTTGCGTCTCAATGATGGGGAGTGCGGTCAGGCTTCCACCGCCGAGTTCGTCGCTTAACTTTGACGCCCGTTCAAGAAGGCGGGAGTGGAGATAAAAGATGTCCCCCGGAAACGCCTCTCGTCCGGGAGGACGGCGAAGCAAGAGCGAAACCTGGCGGTATGCCTGCGCGTGCTTCGAGAGGTCATCGTAGATAACCACCGCGTGTCTTCCACTATCGCGGAAATATTCCCCAAGTGTCGCGCCGGCGTAAGGGGTGATGTACTGCATCGGAGACGGATCGCTCGCGTTCGCAGTGATCACTGTCGTATACTCCATTGCCCCGTACTCTTCCAGCTTACTCACCACTTGTGCAACAGTCGAACCCTTCTGACCGATGGCAACGTAGATGCAATGCATCGGGGCGACGCCGTCTTTCTTCGCCTTTTCAGTGTGTGTATATCGTTGATTGACGATTGTGTCGATAGCGATCGCGGTCTTTCCCGTCTGCCGGTCTCCGATGATGAGTTCGCGCTGTCCGCGTCCGATGGGGATCATAGCATCGATCGCTTTGATTCCGGTCTGAAGAGGCTCTTTCACCGGCTGTCGGAAGATCACTCCAAGGGCTTTTCGCTCGATCGGCAGGTACTTCGCAGCTTTAATCGGTCCACGGCCGTCGAGCGGTTGGCCCAGTGGGTTGATCACCCGCCCCAGCATTCCTTCTCCAACTGGCATCGAGGCAAGGCGCCCCGTCCGCTTCACGATATCCCCTTCTTTGATCAACGTGCTCTCGCCAAACAAGATGCACCCAACATTGTCCTCTTCAAGGTTGAGAACCATGCCGAAGACGCCGTTGGGGAATTCCACCAGTTCGCTTGCCATCACCTTTGTCAGGCCATAGACGCGGGCGATTCCATCACCCACTTGCAGGACTGTGCCTATGTCGTAGACATCGACCTCTTTCTCAAAGCCCGAAATCTGCTTTCTCAGGATTGCGGAAACTTCATCCGGTCTTACTTCTGTCATGACCTCTCCTGTTGTGTTCTTCTATCTGCTTTATTAAGACCCCTTAGCTACAGTCGACTCCTCAAGGAACTTCTCTTTTAACAAGGTCAGTTGGTGTGACAGGCTTGCGTCGATGACCCTGTCATCAAGCCGAACAACGAATCCACCGAGGAGTGTGGGATCACGGCGAAAGCCAGGGACGACGGTCTTCCCCGTGTAACTCTCCAGCCGGCTCCTCAGTTGGTCTCTTTCTTTCTCTGTGAGATCCACAGCGCTCGTGACTTCGACTCTCAAGATGCCGCGCTTCTCGTCGAAGAGATGCAAGAATTCCTCGAGGATGTCGAGAAGCTGTCCTTCCCGATCTTTCTCCGTCAACAGGTTCAGGAATCTCACCATCACCTGTCCGACTAGCTTCTCAAACAGCCCGTCGAGGACCTGTTTCTTCTTTTCCTTCACGATGATCGGACTGGCAAGGAACACGCGAAGATCACGATTCTCCCTGACGGTCTTCGCGATCATCTCAGCGTCTCGTGCCGTTTGCTCGAGCAGGTGCTCTTCCTCTGCGGACTGCAATAATGCCGTCCCATAGCGAAATGCGACGCGGTAGTTACTCACTGGCTCTCTTCATTGATTCTTACTCAATTCTTGGGAAGCTCGCGGAGAAAACCCTCAACCACCTTCCGATGATGACGCTCGTCGAGCTCCTGGCCGAGGATTTTGCTTGCGGCCTGGATCGCTAAATCGACGACTTCCCGACGCAGTTCCTTGAGTGCAGATTCCTTCTCTCGCTGAATTTCATCTTTCGCCTGTTCGATCATCCTCCGTGAGCTCGCGTTCGCTTTTTCGAGGATCTCGTTCTTGATTCTCTCAGCGGCGGCTCGTCCTTCCTTGATTACCTGTTGAGCTTGCTCATCTGCCCGCTGAAGATTCTTCTTGTTCTCCTCGAGCAGGCGCTCCGTTTCTTCTTTGGCCTTCTCGGCGCGTTCAAGTGAATTACTGATCTTCTCCTCACGAGAATGAAGGGCATTGAGAAGAGGCTTCCATGCAAACTGTCTCAGAAGCAGAAGGAGAATGAAAAACGTAATCGCGGTCCAGACAATCAGACCCGGGTTGGGCTCCAGCATATGAGGACAATCCTCCTTACTTCGTTGCGAGAAGAATGCAGATGACTTCCGCGAAGAGTGTCACGCCTTCGATGAGTGTTGCAGAAATAATCATCGAGGTGCGCAGGTCACCCGCAGCTTCTGGTTGTCGACCGCTTGCTTCCATTGTTGCAGCGGCAAGCTTGCCGATGCCATATCCGGCGCCGATGACTGCGAGTGCCGCTCCGATTCCACCTGCGAGGTGCGCGAGAGCAAATGGGGACATTGATTCCTCCAAGGTTAGTGATGAAGTTGTCGTTTGGTATAGCTTTTAGTGTTCTTGATGGACAGCCAAGCTCACAAAGAGCGATGAAAGCATCGTAAAAACGTATGCCTGTAAGAGCGCAATGAAAATCTCAAGCAAGTTGATGAATAGTGCGAAAACCACTGAGATTGGTGCAATAATGATCGTGCCAAACGTAAAGATGAGTGAGATTAGAGAAAGAATGACAATGTGCCCGGCAGTCATGTTTGCGAAGAGACGGATGCAGAGAGCAAAGGGCTTCGTAAACAGCCCGATGAACTCAACAATGATCATCACCGGAAGCACGAAGACGGGCACTCCATGCGGTATGAGCCCCCTGAAATACCCGAAGAATCCATTCTTTATGATCCCAGCAATTTGGATGAAGAAGAACGAAATGATTGCCAGACCGGCAGTCACGTTTACATTGCCCGTTGCAGTCGAGCCGTACGGAACTAACCCTAACAAATTGCAGACAAGGATGAAGAAGAAAAGCGTGAGGAAGAAGGGTAAGAATCGGAGCCCTTCCCTCCCGATTGTCGGAAGAACCACCTCGTCGCGAATGAAGACAATGAAGACTTCGACCAGATTTCCCAACCCTCTCGGTACGGTGCGTGAGGAATTGCCTCTCGCCGCTGTGCTTAGAAGAAGCAGAAGAACAAGTGCGGCGATCCAAAGAAACACAACATGCTTCGTAATCGAGAGGTTTATTGTCAGCCCTAGAAGATGGATCGGCGCAAATTGCGGAAGATGAATTATTCCAAATGGTTCAACCTCCAGTTGGTGTGAATCTTCGACATGCTGAAGAATCGATCCACTCTCCTTGCGCTCTGCTCGCTCTGTCGGCGTTGGTCGAAGCTGCAGCGTATCCTTTGCTGTGTACTGCCTCTCGGGCATAATCCTGGTCGAGTCAACGAATGCCTGTCCACTGCAGCTTGTGACCCAAATGGCAAGCGAGAGGAATGTCGCAGAGAAGAATTTCATGAATGGACCTTCTTCAGTGCGAGTTTCTTGTTCAAGAAAAGAATCTCAACAATCAGGAAGAGAAAGTAGGAAAAAAAGAGGGAAGCAGTGAGACTGATTAGATGGAATCGGAAGACGCGAATAAGCACTACAACAACAACAGGTATCAGGATCAGTCGTGCCAGCATTCCGCCAAGGATGATCTTGAGAAAGGTGGCATTCGATTTTTCGATCCCGTACTCGATCAACAGATATCCGACCGTCACGCTTACCAGGCTGATGAGACAACCAGTGATGAATCCGACCGTGATTTCGGGATCTCCGGCCTTGAAGAGGGGATAAGCAGCAAGGACTCCGATGAGGAGGACAAGCAAGATGATTCTCTTCGGCAGGGTTGCATCAAACTTCATCGTTGAGCGTTTCTCCCCAGTCTTTGTTTCTCCTTTTCTTTCTTACCAAGTTCAATAACGGTTTTCAGGAAACCGTACAGGCCGCCGCCAGCGCCAACAAAAGCGCCAAGAATCATCAACCAAGGGGTCGTGTTCAGAACTCGGTCCAGCCAGCGCCCGAGGAAAAAACAGACAACGATCGTTGCGGCAAGCTGGATTCCCAAGCCGAGGTACGGGGCTACATCTCGATAGGTCCTCGCGAAGGACGCAGGTCCCGTTGAGGGAGTTTTCTCCGCCGCGGGTGTACGCGAGCGCGGGGTGTCTTCATCGTGTGGGTGCATTCGTCGATTCGCATCATCTCAAGTCTTCACCTCATGCGCAACGGGTTTCGAATCAGTCATCGTACACTTTCCATCGAATATTGCACCTTCATCAATGACAAGTTTTGCCGCACGGATGTCGCCTTTCACTACAGCCTTTGACTCAAAAACCAGTTTTTCACCAGCCATCACCGTTCCCCGGAGCCTTCCGCCGATCGTGATGTTCTTTGCTACAATGTTTCCCTCAACGTCGCCGGTTGCTCCCACCGCCAGGCTCTCCCCGGCACTGATCTCACCAATCATTTTCCCATCGATACGTATGCTGCCTTGGCTTCTGATCTTGCCGTCAACGAGAGTTCCAACGGCAATAAAATTCAGTTCCTTCATTGAATCATTCTTGATCGACACAGTACCCTCCCTAGTAGAGGTGAAAGTTGAGGACGTAGTCACTGGGATCTCGTGCAATGCCATCCTTCCAGACTTCGAAGTGAAGGTGGGGGCCGTGACTCATCGCTCCAGTGTTTCCAAGGAGGGCGATGGGTTCGCCAGGCTTAACAAATGAGTTCGCCGATTTCAGCAACGCCTGATTGTGTTTGTAGAAGGTGAAATAGCCGCCCCCGTGAGCAATGATAATCATGTTGCCAGCATCGTAGGTCCAGCCAGCGAAGATGATATATCCATCGCCTGCTGCGACGATGGGGGAGCCTTGCTTCCCTGCGATGTCGATGCCAAAGTGACCAAGGGAAGGCTGAAAGCCTTGGGTGATGTATCCGCTCACAGGCAATCGGAGCGGCAGATTTCTCTGGATTGACCCGACGTCTGCCGTGGAGAGCATGATTCCAGCGCGAGAATAGGTCGAGGTGGGCAGAGGGCTTGGTACCTCGTCGGTTACATAGGAGGGCTCATTTGTCTTTCCCTCCTTGGAACTGACTTGCTGCGGCTGGTCCTGCTCAGTCTTCACTTGTGCTTCAGCGACTGCACTCTTGTCACTTGTTGTCAACTCAGATCCTAGAGCTTGGCGCAGTTTTGCATTGTACCGTTCAAGCATCTCGACTTCAGCCACGATGCGGCTCAACTTTTCCTGCAGTGCGGTGACGTCCTTACCGTACCGTCTCTCGAGTTCTGGATTCTTCACTGGGATCCAGACTCCGAGGGGAGTCCATTTGAGAAGGAACATTGTCAGTGCTCCGATAGCGACGGTGTAGATCACCAGTGACAGGGCTAAACCCCAGAGTGCTATGCGAAAGCTGCGCGACTTGCCTGCGTCCTCGTGGGGCAAGAGGACGATGTGGTAACTCCCGTGAGTCTTTTTGCGGTGGGTTCGCTCAGTTGCCATTTAGGTTCTTCGCTAATCTTACCTCAAAATCGCCCAAAAGATACCTGAAATTGATTAGAAAGTCAACATTCCCTAGAATAGAAACAGACTCACGGACTACTTCACGATGTACATTGGGTTCGGGAGCTTGAAGGTTTTCTCCACATAGCCTCCAACAAGGTCGCTCTCTTGATCACCAATGCTGGCAATGATGTAGTACCCACGCACAGTGATTTCTTTTCTTACCTTCGGTTTGTACACGGCTGCTTTCTCACCATCCTTCACAGGTCTCATATACAGACTGTCCCACGAAACATAGCCGGCATTCAAGAGATTCGTTTTGACTGGCTCTCTCAGATCCTCGGTTGTGCCGGTGACAAAGAACACGGCGATCTTCCTTGATTGTGCCCATTCATAAAGCTTCAGAGTCGGAAGAATCGGGAGAGCTTGTGACTTATGTCTCCATTCACTCCACGTCGATGAGGTGTAGCCAAAATCCATCTCGAGTTCATATTTCAAGTTGGAGAGAGAAGTCTCGTCGATATCGAGAACAATGGCGTTTCGCTTCGAGGGATTGATATGCTCGGCGATGTAGTTCTCCGCTTCGGAGGTGATTGCACTAATGTCCTCCATATATTGCTTTGAAGTCACATACGATTTGACCTCCTCCTTGCACAAAGAAAGATTCCGTGGCTCAGGGCTCTTGTTTGAGACAAAGGATAGTGACGTTGCTCCAAGAGCTATGACACAAACAACAGTGAGAACAACGTTGACTCGATGAGATTTCATGGTTTCACCTCAGTGGAAGTGGTCGGCGATTTTCTTCTCAAGAAACGCTTTTACTTTTGACTTGAAGACAGGCCGGTCAAATTTCAGCGCGTGTTCCCTGATTCTTTGTGGGTCGAAAGATGTCCTGCGGAATTTCTCAATGGCATCGAGCAAGCTCTCCACCGTTTGATCTCCGAAGAAAATCCCTGTGCGGTTCTCTCCATTCTCCACGATCGATTCCAACGCACCGCCCTTGCTAAACGCAATCACAGGTTTTCCACACGCCATCGCTTCTAAAGGGACTATTCCGAAATCTTCTTCTCCAGGAAAGATCAAAGCAGTTGAGTTCTCGTAGTATTCCGCAAGTCGATCTCTGGGAACGGATCCGACGAACTCAATATTTGATTTGGCCAGAACTCGGAGCCTCTGGTTCTCTTGGCCATCTCCGACAATGATGAGTCGTTCGCCGGTTTTGTTGAACGCTTCGATTGCCAGGTCGATGCGCTTATACGGCGCAAAGGCAGAGACAATGAGGAAATAGCCGCCGGCGCAGGATGAGACTCTGAAGTCGAAGACATCCACCGGGGGATAGATCACTTCGGCGTCACGGTTGTAGTGACGTCGAATCCTCTCTCTGACGTTCTGAGAATTCGCTATGAAATAATGCACACGGCTAGAGCTCCTCACATCCCAAGCGCGCAGGTAGCGCGCGACAGGAGCCATGAGTAACCGGGTGCCCAGTCCTGCGCGACCTTTTCCAAAATAGGTATCGTACATTTCCCAGACGTATCGCATCGGCGTGTGACAGTAGCAGATGTGAAGGGCACCGTGACGTGGGATTGCACCCTTGGCGACGCAATGACTTGTTGAGATGATGAGGTCATATTGCTCCAACCAGAATCTCTCAATGGCGAGGGGAAACAAAGGAACATACTTTCTGTACTGTGCTCGGGAAAACGGGAGGTGCTGGATAAAGGAGGTGCTGATTTTCAACTGCTCAACGGTGGCGGATACACTTCCCGGAATGTGGAGAAGCGTGTAGAGATCGGCGCTTGGGAATAACTCGCAGAGGACTTCGAGGCATTTTTCTCCACCTCTCATTCCTGTTAGCCAATCATGGACAAGTGCAACTCGCATTGATGTTCGATATCAGTCTTGAAAAGCCAGAAAAATATAGGGACATTTGCTCGCAGAATCAATGAATCTGCAGCTTCTCCCGCACGTTTGCATTCGATCAAGGCCCTGCGTATATTGTCCCGGGATCTTTTGCAGCGATTTGCCCCCTCTCTGGAAATCAGTCCGCTTTGAGCTCTCTCACAAGAAACACGGTGGCATGAGTATGGCTCTCCATTCAAGCGAATAGCACGCGGGACAGAGCCTTCAAATGCTACTATATCTGCTCGTCGCTGGATTCCTCCTGCTTTTCATCCTGAGCGTCCTCTTTGTCGTTCTGAAGCTCGGCCCACTTATCATTCTTCAGCCTCATCGTATCACCGCAGAGGACTACCGTCGCTGCACGAACGTCATATCGCCAGCCGATCTCCAGTTGCCATTCAACGAGCTCAGTGTTCATACAAACGATGGCGTGACACTTGTTGGTTGGTTTGTATCGGCCGACTCCCCAGCGAAGGGGACAATCATATACCTTCACGGCGTCGGTGATAACAGGATTTCTGGGCTTCCCGTTGCGAAAACCTTTTGTGATCACGGATACAACGTTTGTCTTTATGATTCACGTCGACATGGCGACAGCGGGGGAAAATTCTGCACATACGGGTATCAAGAGAAGTTCGATGTTGAAGCTGTTATCGGTCTGCTAGGGCGCTCTTACGGCTCAAGCTTAGGGAGGATTGGACTGTTTGGTGTTTCGATGGGAGCCGCCGTGGCTCTCCAGTCGGCGGCGATCGATGATAGGATCGTTGCCGTTGTTGCGGAGGGATGTTTTACCGACTTGCGGACAATAAGTCTCGATCGCCAAAGGCGAATAATCAAGTTGCGTTGGGAATTCCTCGGCAATCTCGTGATGAACAAGGCAGAGCGCATTGCAGGCTTTGAGTGTGACGTGGTTTCACCACTGAAAGCTCTTGAAGGAATCCAAGTTCCTGTTCTCTTCGCCCACGGGACGGAGGACTCTATCATCAGCCCACGGTACTCAGAGATGCTATACAGGAAGGCGAATGAACCGAAGGAACTGTATTACATCCGCAACGCATACCACAACAACACGTGGATCGTAGGAGGGAAAGAGTACGAGGAAAAACTCATCAGTTTCTTTGATCGCTGGCTTGCCCCTACAAGCTCCACCAATAGTTTATCTTGAGGAGAAAGACATTGTCAGCCGGCAATCTGAAGGAGTTTGAAAGATTCTCTGAGAATGTGTTGAAGAATCGATCGTCAAAGCCATTCCTTGCCTGCGTCCACACAAGATAGATGGTGCTGCCTGGCAGGTACTCCCAACGGAGCACAACGTTTGCGTTGAAGACTTGCTGGTTGAAGTCTGCTGATAGACCTTGGGCCATGAGGCGAGACCGGAATTCGGTGTCAAAGCCCACAAACGATGATGGTGAGACAAGTCGTCGATATGCGTCGTAGTGTCCCCTCGCAAGGAAAAGCTGACCGTAGATCTGAAGAGTCAGATCTCTCGTAAAGGTTATCGTCCCGCCGATCGTCGCGCTGTACTGCCTTGTCTCCCTGCTGCCAAACACCGTCGTATCAGGGAGAATGTTTCCGTATGGGTTGACCCAAGCTTCCTCATTCATGGTAGATCCGAAGAGGAGGTTGGCGGTCAGCTCAGTCCATGTGACTGGTCGAAAGGTAATGTCAGCGGTGGCAAGAAATATCTTTGCTCCCTTAGCCGTCGAGAGAAAGGTGGCGGAGTATGTTCCGACTGCCTTTGGACGTGGGTCGGTGGTCACATCGAGCTTCAGTTGGACTTCAGATGGGCGCTTGTAGAGTTCCCGTCCACGTGTCTCCCTGTCGTCGTAGACACTGAAATTCCGCTGAAATGAAGCGCTCAGAGTCCAAAAGTTCTTCAACTCGAAGACAGGGTTAAACTCAAAGTTCTTCGTCAAGTTGATATTGTCAAAATTCCATCTGTAGTCGGCGGCTAGCCGTACGTAATATCGGCGGAGGATCCCGGGTGCAACTAACTCTTGATACTGAACCTGAGAATATCCTCCATGATCATTCGCGCGGAGGAGGAATCCAACGTCGTTGATATTGTACTCTCGCGAGGCATAATCATACGTGGTTGTGTAGACCCAATGGTCACCTGCGATCTTTCCAGTGTAAAGTCTGGCGGCTGTTCCAGTCACGCGGTCGACCGAATTGACACTTGTGTGCGAGAATGCAAGATATCCGTCTGCAGTGTAGGTGTTGTCTGCAAACCGAAGGCTCCAATCCACACCACCGCTTTGAGCAGGAAGGATTCCACGGCGATTTACCGAGGTGAGCATCGCACCGATTGAGGAGTTCTCCAACACCGTCTTCTTCAGTCGTGCAACCCAAAAGTTCGAGAGTGGAGCGGCAAGCCGTTCCTCAACCGAGCCGGTCGGGGTAGCCACTGTCGCATGTTCTTCGTCAGTCAGTGCTTCGAGGACGCCAACGGTGAGACCGGAAGCGGTGTGTGCAGTGAGTTTCCCGGCTCCTAAGATTGTCGTCTTCTTCGGGACGCTGAGGACTTCTTCACCGAGCGCCGGCAGATAGTCCGGCTGAAGCCCGATTCGACGTGAATAGAATAACCTCATTCCTGTTCCATCAAAAGCTGTCCCGAAGTCAAAAATCTGTGATCCTTCCAGGAAGAAGGGTCGCTTCTCAGGGTAGAAGGTTTCAAATGACGTGAGGTTTAGTATTGCTTGATCAGCCTCCACTTGGCCGAAATCCGGGTTGAAGGTCGCGTTCAGCGTTGCTGTGCTTGTGGGTCCGTACCGAACATCGAGACCCACACCGCCCTCGAATTTCTTTTTCTCATCCTCCATAACAGCAGTCGGTTGATACATTTGGCGAGACAGCGCATACGGGAGAATCTCGAGGTAAGTCGGTGGGTTAATGTTTGCAATTCCTGTAACGTTTCCAATCTTCGACACAAGTCCGGTTTGTCCATGTGGAATCATTACCCATTCATCGGTCTCCTTTTTTCGACTGATGTAGCGGCGAAAGTTGACTCCCCAGGTGTATTTCTTCCTCGGAGGAAAACGTAGCGCGCTGAAGGGGATCTTCACTTCCACTGACCACCCCGTGCGCAGAATCCTAGTTGCAGACTCCCACACGGCGTCCCAGTTTGTGTCGTAGATCACTCCGTCACTTGAGATAATCCCGTCTGTCTGAACGCCCGAGGCGTTGACCGAAAAATTGAAGCCGGTGAGTCGGTCGTTGTAGCTGTCGATCGTGATGCCAATCCGATCTGCCTCGCTCGAGCGGTCACGACGGGTCAGTTGTCTGACAATGCGTTTCGATTGAGAATCATACATCATGATTCCGAAATAGATAGCATTATCGTCAAAGAGGACACGGACGGACGTTGACTCGGTCGGTGCGGCGCCCTCGACAGGATCAAACTGTGTGAAGGAAGAACTCGGCGGGGCTAATGACCAGACTTTATCGTTCAGGGAGCCGTCGATTCTTGGAGGGGTCGGAGTTCGAGCGGCAAGGATTGATTTCCCGGAGGATCCAGCTTGTGCCTCTGCACAAACGACAAGCAGGAGCACAAAGAGCATGGTCCGCAAACTGAATGTCTTCACTCCGGACTCGCCAACGAACTTTAGTGTATTAGCAAATATTCGCTACACGATAACGTTTTAAGAATTAAATCGCAATAGAAATTCTGAGCTTCGACAGAATCCGAAAGAAAAGCGCTTTTCTAACCATTTTTCACAAGTTTCATGACGCTCTCGATGTGGGAAGTTTGCGGAAAAAGGTCGAGAGGTTGAATGCATTCAATGCGGTATCCAGCATCTGCAAGAGAACGGACATCTCTCGCTTGAGTAGCTGGGTTGCAGCTGACATACACAATTCGCGAAGGGTGAAGACGCGCAACGCTCTGGACGACCTTGGGATGCATTCCGCTTCGAGGGGGATCGACAAGGACAACGTCCGAGGTCCCATACTCATCAATCCATCTTCTGTCTCTCGTCAAACGTTCCTTGAGGTCGCCCTGGAGGAAGTGACAGTTTGTGACACCGTTCAGGATCGCATTGTGCGTTGCGTCGGTCACTGAATTCTGGACGAGCTCAATTCCGATCACTTTTGTCACTTCATCAGAGACATAGATTGAAAGCGCCCCAGCCCCTGAATAAAGATCGTAGACGACATCCGTCGGCTTGAAGTCGCCGAGGCGTTTCACCAGCTCGAAGAGTTTCTCAGCTTGTTTTGTGTTCGTCTGGAAGAAAGAGTTTGCCGAGATTTGGAACCTGTACTTTCCGAGTGTCTCGGTGATTGTTCCGGAACCCACATAGACTCGCTCCAACTCGCCAGCTGCTATTTGTGCACGTCGACTATTAATTGTGTTGACGAAGGTCGTCAGTGTAGGAAATCGATCGAGGAGGTGCTGGCAGAGAGCCGACGCAACAGGTGGTCTGTCATCGAAGGTCACAAGATTGACCATTCGTTCACCGGTGTTCTTTCCCTCTCTGATGACGAGAAACCTAAGATAACCCGACTGCTTCTCGCTGTCGTACACTTCAAGACTTTTGCCTTGACAAAACTCTTTTACCGCCAAGAGTATTTCATTGCTCAGTTCTGATTGGAGCAAGCAAGCATCAACGTCAACCACCCTGTCATATCGACCCGAGTGATGAAATCCCAGTGCGAAGTCGTCCCGACCCGACGGTCGTGCGGTGAATTCTGCATCGAGAAGCCAGCGCTGTCGTGAGAAAGAGAACTCGATTTTATTCCGGTAGAAATAGATTTCGTCGGAGGGGACTGTCGGCAAGACTTCGATCTCCTTGAATCCTCCAATCCGTTCAAACGCATCGATGACTGTCTGGCGCTTCAATTGAAGCTGGGCTTCGTACAGAGCGTGCTGCCAGGCACAGCCGCCGCAAACACCAAAGTATTTGCACGGTGGAGTTGTGCGGAGGGGCGAAGCCTTGAGGATGCTTACAGCCTTGCCCACGCCAAAACTCTGCTTGACTTTGTCGATCCTAACGCGGACGGTATCGCCTGGAACTGCATCAGACACGAAAATCACAAAGCCGTCGCGCCGTGCGACACATTTTCCTTCAGAAGCGAAATTCTCGACGGTCAATTCGAGTTCTTCACCACGCTTCATATCATTGATCATCTGGTTAGAAGAAAAGAGCCGTCACGCTTCCAAGCTCGCACCACGCGGGCATCGCCTTTCTTGGCGAACTTACTTGAGGTAATATTTCAGGGGGTTCGGAGTGATCCGGCATTCCTCGGCAATCCGGATAGAGCGGATCCTTCCCTCGTCACGTAGCTTGTAGAGACGCGGCACGAGCTTGTCGCGAAGATCGATGGGAGTGAGAGGATTAATGAAGATCGATGTTCCTCCTTCAAAACCTGCTGGAACATTTATCCGCCATTTGATAAGAACATGCCAGGGCATTTCGTACACGGCATCAATTGGAGTGTAGTACCACTCGACGTTCGATGAAACCTCGACCCCGGTGGCTGCATGGCAAGCGTGGACAAGATCGCTGAAACCGCGAAGCTCTTCGTCTGTGTGCTGGTGGGGGCGAGTATGGTTGGATTTAGAATGAATCTCAATCGTGGGGAATCGATGGCCGAAACCTGCAAATGCGAGAGCGTGGTCATTCTCCGCGAAAACGAGGTTGTGGCGAGCCGCGAAGTTCGCGCCGTACTCGTTGAACACATTTGGATCCTCCCTGAGCATCCGAATCTGCCGTTCCAACGAAGCTCCCCAGTCGTCAATTGCTACTAGTTGCTTGTGAAGGTGGTCAAACGACGCCCCGGCGGGTCTCAGCCAGTTCTGGAAGATACTGATGTACCGGACATACCGGTTGTTCTCGAAGATGTCCATCATCGCGTCGATCGTGAACTTGGCAAACCAGAAGTGTTCCTCCGCCGTCAAGTCACCTGAGAAGCAAAGCTGAGAGTCCCACTCGGCGTTATCTCGATAGTGGCGGCGCGCGATAATGATCTCATGCCCACCGCCGAAGAAAGCATCGGAGAGCTGGAGCTTTTCTTCGACGGGTATCTTCTCGATCTGTTCCTTCGTCTTTCCTGACATGCGAAGCTTGTAGTCGATGATCTCAAGCACATGCTTGAGGCCGGCCGGATTTCCAAGATAGCTCTCCTTCCAACGCCTCTTGGCATCGGTGAGCTTGTAGTTGTAGTTCTTCCTCCAGTAATCAATAGTTACCATCTCGAAGAGATTCGGTGTGCGACGAAACTCCGCCGCTGTATTAGAGAGTTGGTCAGGAGGGACCATGTCAAGCTTCACATACGCTCCGTCTCGCTTGATGAGGCGAGATTTCTCAGGTGGCGTTTCGAACACGCGAGCCGGACAAAAGCTGCAATAGTCCTCGACTTCCTTCTTCACTACTCTCGTCGCGGTCGCTGGGATTTGATTGGGAAGAGGTCTGTTCCCTCGTCCCGGGACGGCCCAGACTTCTGTACCAGTGAAGGGGTTAATCTGCTTCACGGTGCCGTCGGGCATGATGCTGTAGAAGATATTTTCGTGCGTCGAGTTCAAGTCGTTGTCCATAGAGTGGAGTTTAGTCGTTCACTAGTTTTTGCATGTGAGGAAATTCTCAAGATCACTTGTCGCTAAACCCGCGTAGCAAAGTCAAGGAGTTTCCGCACTTTGCTTTTTGTATCAGCTTCAGCATAGAACCTGATCAAAGGCTCTGTTCCTGACGGTCGCACAAGGAGCCAGCCGTTTTCAAGAAAATACTGATAACCGTCCATCTTTCTAACACTGACAACCTTCTCTCCGGCAATCTCTCCAATTCTCTTCTTGAACCTCTTCCTGATGCGCTCTTTCTGAGCATCAGTAATTCGCAGATCAACTCGGTCGAAATAATGGTTGCCGTACTCCTTGAAGAGTTCCTCAACCAGTGCGCTCAAAGGCTTCCTCCGCGTGACCATCATCTCGCAGAGAAGAAGTCCGATGAGGATTCCATCTCGCTCCGGGATGTGTCCCCGAACGCCGATGCCCCCGCTCTCCTCACCGGCAATCAAAATATCTCGCTCGACCATCAGTTTGCACAGATGCTTAAAACCCACTGGGGTCTCGTGAAGCGTCAACCCGTACTTCTCGCACATTTTGTTGATCATCTGGGTGACCGACAGCGACTTTGCGACCTCACCCTTCAGATGCTTCACCTCTACAAAGTACTTGAGAAGGAGAGCGAACATCCGGTGGGAATCGACGAAATTTCCTTTTTCGTCGACAGCGCCGACCCGGTCTGCATCACCGTCAGTTGCCAGGCCAATGTTGAATTTCCCTCTACGGACTTCCTTGCTTAAGTTGAGGAGATTCTCTGCCATCGGCTCGGGCCGAATGCCGCCGAACGAAGGATTGAACTCGTTGTGCAGCGTTGAGATGCTCGGGACGAGCTGCTGCAAAACTCCCTGACCGGCGCCGTACATCGCGTCGTAGAGGATGCGCAAGCCAGCACCTTTGATAGCCTTCAGATCAACCTTGGTTTTGATGTCGTTGAGGTATATCTTGGCAAGATCGAGGGTCTCGACGGTTCCTTCCTCAATAAGTTGAGAAAGTGACTTCCGCAGTTGATGGGTCTTCTGACGCAGAACCTTCTGCAGTTCATCTTCAACCTTGGCGATCTGTTCAGGGTACGCCGGGCCAGCAAACTCTCCCCGAATCTTGAATCCGTTGTACTGCGCGGGGTTGTGGCTTGCTGTGATAATGACGGCTCCTGCGGCTTTCAGCTTCTTCACGGCGAGAGAGACCATCGGTGTGGTCGCGATGCTGCTCGCGAGCTTCACGTGGATGCCCGCGTTGCCCAAGACCTCTGAGGTAGTCTCTGCAAACCCCCGAGAAAGAAAGCGTGCGTCGTAGCCGACAATGATTCCATTGCGGATTTTCTTCTGTCTCCTGAAGTAATTCGCGGTGGCTTGGGCCACCTTGGCAACGTTGTCGAACGTGAAGTCGTCAGCGATGAGGCCGCGCCAGCCATCCGTACCGAATCGAATCGGCATCGCTACCGCTCCCTCTTCGGCGTCGAAGCTCTACCGCCGGAAAAAGCGTTCAGTCCTGCGAAGACGGCTCTTCTCCCAAGCTCTTCCTCAATTCGAAGCAACTGGTTGTACTTGGCGACCCGGTCCGTCCGACTCACGGATCCTGTCTT
This sequence comes from Bacteroidota bacterium, assembly GCA_049589195.1. Taxonomy (GTDB): domain Bacteria; phylum Bacteroidota; class Ignavibacteria; order UBA10030; family JAHEZR01; genus JBAWAH01. Next base: position 71,626 of record JBAWAH010000048.1, read on the forward strand.
AATCTGGCCAGCGTTCGTCGCTACGGCAAGGTCTGCAATCGTCGTGTCTTCCGTCTCACCGGATCGATGGCTGATCACCGTTGTGTATCCAGCCTTCGTCGCCATCCTGATGCAATCCAATGTCTCGGTTAGCGTGCCGATTTGATTCAGCTTGATAAGAATCGAATTCGCTATTCCCTCTTTAATCCCTTTTGAGAGGATCTCGGTATTTGTAACGAACACGTCATCGCCGACGAGCTGGATCTTCTTGCCAACCGCTTCCGTGAGCATCTTCCATCCGTTCCAATCATTCTCCGCCATCCCATCCTCAATGGAGATGATTGGAAACTGGTTGCACCAGCGTTCATAGAACTTCACCATCTCTTCGGAAGATCGCTTGGAGCCATCCGACTTTGAGAACACATACCTGCCGTTCTCATAGAACTCACTCGCGGCCGGATCAAGAGCCAGGTAGATGTCTTTCCCAGGTTTGTACTGCGCTTGCTCAATAGCTTGGAGGATGACTTCTATTGCTTCATCATTTGATTTCAGGTTCGGTGCGAAACCGCCTTCGTCTCCGACTGCGGTGGAGTATCCCTTCTTGTTCAGAAGAGATTTCAGGGAGTGGAAGACCTCCACGCCCATCCTGAGCGCTTGGGCGAAGCTCGCGGCATGAACAGGCACGATCATGAACTCCTGCACATCGACGCTATTATCTGCGTGTCGACCGCCGTTCAAGATATTCATCATCGGGACAGGAAGAGTCTTTGCCTTGCTTCCACCGAGATACGCATAGAGGGGAAGCTTCTTGGAGGCTGCTGCGGCTCGGGCAACTGCCAAAGAGACGCCGAGCATCGCGTTCGCCCCGAGCTTGTTTTTGTTCGGTGTACCGTCCAGCGCTATCAACAGCTCATCCACTCGTCGCTGTTCGAGCGCGTCAGAACCGCGCAGTGACTTTGCAATCTTCTTATTCACGTTCTCGACAGCTTTCAGGACACCTTTGCCGCCGAACCGATTCTTGTCGCCGTCACGCAATTCAAGGGCTTCCCGCGCGCCTGTTGAGGCGCCACTTGGAACCGCCGCCCGTCCCATGATTCCGGATGAAAGATAGACATCGACCTCGACCGTTGGATTCCCGCGTGAATCAAGGATTTCGCGGGCTCTGATGCTACTGATCTTTGTGTTCAAGGATTGTCTGCTCCAGTCAGAAGGGTGTGCAAATATAGGGGAAAAGCCCCATTTCTGTGAATTTAGCGGGAGAGAATAAACTCAAATATTCAGTAAAAATCAAACTTTATGGAGGTCACTCACAAGGAGGGTTTCGCTGAGGCTGGTTGCAGACGGCTCTCAACCGCCCTAAATACCTCGCCAACTTCAAGGAGACTCATGCACTTCATATATTCGTCTCCCTGTTTGTCGCAGAAGTCCAAGTGGCAGGGATGACACCAGATGTCTCTACGGAGCGCGACATGTCCTGCGGAGGATTCATAGGGAAACCAGATGTTCTCCTCTCCAGGCCCGAAGATTCCGATTGTCTTCGTTCCGACGGCGACAGCGATGTGCATCGGACCGGAGTCGTTGGCGACACATACGTTTGCGTGCGAGAGAATAGCGGCAAGCTGGCGAAGAGGGAGGATGTCAAGAACCTTCACGTTTCCCACACACTTGCGAGACACCTCGGTCACGATCTCCCGATCTTTCGGACCCTGAGTGAGAATGACTTGTGCACCGAGCTTTGCTTTGATATGATCTGCTAGCTGTGCAAACCTATCGGAATACCAGACCTTTGCCGGCCAGCTTGCGCCAGTGTGTAGAGCGACGACGGGACGATCCATGTCGACTCCATTCCACCGCAGATAGATTCGTGCCTCTCGTCGTTCATCATCACTCAGGAATATCTCTGTCTTCGTTGACGTCGGTGTGATTCCGAGTGCTTGAAGAAACTGGAAATAGAACTGGCTTGCTGTCTTTGGCCTTCCGTCATCTTTTATTCGATGCGTATACAAGCCGCTTCTTGTTCTCCCATCAAGACCGATGCGGACTCTCGCGCCAGTTGCGTACGTGTAGAGGGCGGTCCTTGGATTGCCAAAGAAGTCGATAGCCAGATCAAACTTGCGATTCCGCAAGCGTCTGTAGAAGAGCGCTTGGGAAAAAACGTTCTTTTTGCTGTCGTATGGGATGATCTCATCAAGATGGGGGTTGTGTTCAAGGAGGGAGGCCACTTCTCTTTCCGCAAGGTATGCGATGTGCGCCTCCGGATAGGCCTCCCGCATGGCACGGATTGCGGGCGTCGTCAGCACGATATCACCGATGAACCTCAGCCGACTGAGCAGAATGTTTTGGAATGTGGACTGCGTTTTTCGTCCTCCGAATCTTACTCTAACAGATTTCGATGCTCCTCGAGCCAGTCGCAGTACTCGATCTGGTCAATGATGAAGTTCATGTCTCCTTCGTTCATCGTGGAATTCAATGAATGCCAGAAATGGATCTTTGCACTCTGGAAATCCTTCAGACGAAGGAGACAGAACCCGAGCGTCTTTTCCAACTCGTAGTCCAGGACTGGATCATTAAAGTGCTTTCTTATTCCTTTGGATGTATTCAGGTCGATGCTCGAAAGCTCTTTCAAAGCCGCCTCGTATCTTTCCTGGCGAAGGTATACTTTCCCAAGGAGATAAAGTGTTATCGGATTCTTCGGGTTCTCCGAGAGCGCTTGTTGGAGAATGGAAACCCTGATGGAGTCATTACCGCCCGAAGCGAGGAAGCGTCTCATGAACGCGTCGAATTCTGGATGGCGTAGAGCCTCAAGCCTCACCGCCGCTGCTTCATTGTATGCCTCGAGGATATCGAGCCCTCGAAGGTCCTCGTAGAGATTCTTGGCTTTCGGCTGATGACTGAGAAGCCACTGGCAGTCTCCCAGCGTCAACTTTGACGCGACGAACGCTAGAGCTTGCGTGCTGTCCTCGAAAATCTCTTGAAGCTGCGTGCTGAGGCTGTCGTATTTCCCGAGTCGAAACTCTAAAGCGAATAATCCCAGCATTGCATCTCGGCTGTGGCTCATCGCGTAACTCGATTGATAAAGCTGGTATGCCCTCTCGTACTCTTTCTCATTGAATGACGCAGACGCTTCCTCGTTTAGTTGGGCGATGGTGCGTGCACACACCTTCCTGAGAATTGATGGTCTCGCAAAGAGGAGTCTAGCTCTTGCGATATCGGTCCGAGGCATTTCGGTCGATTGGAGGTAGAGCCTCCAGTCTTGAAGAAGATCCTCCAGAGGTTGCCCATAGACTTTCTGGAACTGCCCCCATGGGTAGAGTGCGGTGAACTTCCTCATGCCGTATTCGTCGATGAGAAAGCGACAAAACGAGCCGCAGAGGAGGTAACTCACAGTGGTTGGTTTGGCAGCAAACCCGGTGAACGAGAAAACGCTCGAAACGTTGCTCACCAAGCCGGAGCGAAACAAAGCGGCAGCAACCTGATGGGGTGTCCGGTCTCCGGCATTCCAATCAATGGCAACGGCAAGGCCTTCGATCAACCCGGGGGTCGGACTCACCCGGAAGAATGGCATTCCAAAGGCGCCCGCAAGGACATGAACAAGCTCATGTTTGAGACTGTGCTCGAATGAGTCGAGGTTCAGGTGGATTTCTCGTCTCCAGGGTTTTGCAATGTCTGTTGTGCTTGTTCCGATGAGTCTTTGTTTGATTTCGGGGGTTGGGTAGAGGTAGGAATCGATTCTGTTGTAGAGATTCACTCGAAGGGCTCTTGTCACTTGCATGTAACGGAACTCATGGACTGCAGCAATCCATCTAATGCGATCTTCATTGACTCCCGTTGAGGAGTAGTAGATGTTAAAGTGTTGAGTGATGTATTTTGAACCAAGCTGCCGTTGTATGAAACTTGCCGATGATTCAAATTGGAGTTCATTTCTCATTACGTAAGCTGCCGCAAGGATCAAGAGCCCAAGAACAAAGGAGACATTCTCCACATTCCTCCGGAAGAGGTATCGAAATGTTTTCAGCCTGACGAGGAATCGATCTGATCTCGAAAAACGCTCAACGGCGATCAGCGTCACGGAGAGCAGCGTGACACCGGCAATGATGGTAAGAAAGCGAGAGAGGATAAGCGTCCTCGTTATGGTGAGCACTTCGTCATAAGTGAACCCCGGGAAGTACCCGAAGAAAAGATTGTAGGCAAATAGCTGTGGCGATGCGATTGTGAGGTACAGCGAGTGAAGGAGAATGAGAATGAAGATAATCGAGTATACAATCATGGGTCGGCGGAACCACACCGCAGTGCTTGTGCCCAAGAAGACGCTAAACAAGATTGTCACGACCGGAATGAGGAAGAAGAAAGCCAGCCCACTTGAAAACGAACAGTTCTTGACGAAGAATGCGTTGAGCGAGATGAGGATCAGAGGAATGAGCAGAAGGGCAAGGTTCAGGAGAAGAGCAGAGGAGACGAAGGAGATGAGATCTCTTTTCGAAATGTTCTGTTGCCCTGCAAATTCTCTCCGAAAGAGTCGTATTGTGAGAATGCCAGAACAGAGACCGCCGAGGATGCCGATACCGGCAGAGAATTCATATCCGAGATAATTGAAGAGGGGGATCCGACTGAGGATGACTGCAGCAACAGCATAGGCTGTAGCCGTGACCCAAACCGATCTCGTCCGAAGGATTGTCACCAAGGAATTTGCTTTTGTTGAAGGAGGGATACGGTAGTCAATGGCTGCCACGGGAAGCCGACCGTCCTCAGAATTCTTCTCCAGCCACTCGCGCGATATCTGCACCAAGGGCTTGAAGTTTCCGCTCGATCTTCTCGTACCCGCGGTCGATGTGATACACCCGGAGCACCTCTGTCGTTCCTTCGGCGACAAGTCCCGCGAGAATCAACGATGCTGAGGCACGCAGATCGGTGGACATGACCTTTGCCCCTTTGAGGCTCTTCACACCTTTAACGACTGCAAGATTCTCTTCAAGCTCGATGTTTGCCCCAAGACGGTTGAGTTCGGGCACATGCTTGAATCGGTCGAAGTAGATTGTATCCTTGACGACGGCGGAGCCATTCGCGATGGACATCAGGGCGATCCACTGTGCTTGCAGATCGGTTGGAAAGCCAGGGTGGATAGCTGTTGTGACGTCGACCGGACGAATTGATTCTGATGCGACGAGCTCGATGCTGCCCTTGTTCACGAAGAGCTGCGCACCCGTGGCCTCGAGCTTTGCAAGCAATGCTGTCAGGTGCTGGGGATCACAGTTCTGGACGCGCACTTTGCCGCCAGCAAGAGCGCCAGCGATGAGGAATGTTCCTGCTTCAATCCGATCGGGTATCGTCGTTTCGTCCGCCGGATGAAGCTCGGCAACACCTTCAATCTCGAGTCTGTTCGTTCCGATGCCATAAACTCTCGCGCCCATCTTTACGAGGAAACTCGCCAGCTCTGTTATTTCCGGCTCGATGGCTGCATTCTCAATGATAGTTGTTCCTTTTGCCAACACGGCGGCCATCATGACGTTTCCCGTCGCACCGACGCTTGACACATCGAATGTGATTCTTGCTCCCCTGAGCCGTCCGGCCTTTGCTACAATGTAGCCTGAGTCGAGCACGACTTCAGCGCCGAGTTTTTGGATTCCCTCGATATGTAGGTTTACTGGCCTGGGTCCCCATGCACAGCCCCCAGGGAGAGAGACCTTTGCGTAGCCGTAGCGCGCCACGAGAGGGCCGAGGACATATATTGAAGCCCTCATTTTCTTGACGTGTTCGTACGAGGCCTCATAGCTTGTCACATGTGAGCTGTCGATGGTGAGCACGTGGTCCTTCAGTTCAAGCTGAAGTCCCATCGTCTCTAGCATCCGGGACATCGTCGTCACGTCACGGAGGACAGGGGTGTTGGAAAGTCTGTATCTCCCCTCAGCAAGGAGAGTGGCAGGCATGAGGGCGAGGGTGGCGTTCTTGGCACCGCTGACATTCACGGTACCGTTCAGAACCTTCCCGCCGTGTATGATGAATTTGTCCAATGTAAAGACTCGGTGTGACTGGGGATTGGGAGGCACAAATCAAAACGCACGCGGTAATATACGGCAAATCCCTGCGAAGTTCAATTGACAGAAGACGCGCTGAAAGACTTGCAATTTGTTCTCACGTCAATTACCTTTGACTATCATCGGTTCAACCCCTCTGTCTCCCACTTAAGAGTATACTCACCATGGCCTCCGATCAGAGACTCTTCGTTGCCGTAGCGGGGAACATCGGCTCTGGAAAGTCCACCCTCACGAAGTTGCTCAGCGGTCACTTCAACTGGGAACCATATTTCGAATCGGTCGATGACAATCCCTACCTGAGCGACTTCTACGCGGACATGAAACGCTGGTCCTTTCATCTCCAGGTCTATTTCCTCTCAAAGCGGTTCATGAATCAGAAGCAGATCCTCGACTCGGAGCGCTCGATCATCCAGGATCGCACGATCTATGAGGATGCAGAGATCTTCGCCCGCAACCTTTATGAGATCGGTCAGATGAATGAACGAGACTACAGGAATTACCGTGAGCTGTTCAAGGTGATGACAAACTACCTCAAGGCACCGGACTTACTCATCTACCTCCGTGCGTCCGTGGACACGCTGCTTCGTCAGATCGCGATGCGAGGAAGGGATTTTGAGAAGGGGATTACCCAGGAATACCTTGAGCAGCTCAACCGCCACTACGAGGACTGGATTTCTCACTACAATCTTGGACCGCTCCTCTGCATAAAATCAGACGCGATCGACTTCGTCAAGAACGGCCACCATTTCCTCGGAATTGTGGAGTCAGTGGAATCCAAGCTGAAGGAAATTGGCGTGTTGGTCTCTTCCCCAGCTTCATAATGGTAATTATCAAACGCCCAGCTTCTTCTTGTATTCCCTTTCATTCTTGAGTAGTTCGATCGCCACGCGCAACTGTCTATCATCTTTCAAACCCGCTCGTATTCTCCCCTGCTCGCCGTAGTATCGACTCGAGAGTTCAGCCGCGAGGGCTTGCCGTATCTCGTCAGCGTGACGTGTGAACTCATTTGCCTTCTCTTCTGAAACGTCTTTGAGTATTCGATCGATGTCCTTGAAAATACCCGAGCCGTACTTTTCTTTCTGCGCGATCTCCTTCAACTCCGCAACCTTCGTTTCGCTTTCCTCTTGATACTTGAAGTGTTCTTCCTGGAGATACTTCTTGAAATCTGAGAAGATAGAATCGCTCAACTCAAAGTTCTCCGGCAGGGTCTTGTGTTCGGAAGCGAAGTGCGTTGCATACTTGAAGAACTCTGCCTTCTGAATCAACTCCTTCATCAACTGGCTTTGACCATCCTCGGTAACCACGGTATCAGGGAGAATTCCCCCGGCCTCATAAACTTTTCGGCCATGAGCAGTACGGTACTCTCGGCGCAAGCTGTCCGGCGTGACCGGGACGGCACCATCCTTTCCTTTCTGAGAGTAGTCAAGCTCCTGGATGCACCGCCCACTCGGCGTGTAATATCGAGCGGTTGTTACCTTCAATGACGTGTTGTAGCTGAGCGGAAGTATCGTCTGGACGAGACCTTTTCCGAACGTCTGTGTTCCCACAATGACACCTCGGTCGAGATCTTGAATTCCGCCTGCAACGATCTCACTGGCACTCGCGCTCATCTTGTTCACCAGAACAGCCAACTGTGCGTCGCCAAGCATCGGTTCTTCATTTGCAGTGTACTTCTTTTCGGCATCGCTCCGTCGTCCCTTTGTCGTCACAATCAGACTGCCGCGTAGGACGAACTTCTCAGCGACATCGACGGCAACATCGAGAAGCCCACCTGGGTTGTCGCGCAAATCCAGCACAACTCCTTTGATGGCTCCCTTTGCCTTCAAATCCTTGAGTGTTTGCCGCAACTCGTCACCAGCTGTCCGGCTGAACCGGTCGAGTTTGATGTACGCGATGCCATCATCGACGAAGCCGGCGTAAGAGATGTTCTTCGGCCGGATCTCTTCGCGCACGAGGACGAAATCAAGGGGGGTCTTTTCTTCTTCGCGCTCAATCTTCACTCGTACTTCGGTTCCGGGTTCGCCGCGAACAAGCGCACGCACGGAATCGAGCTTCATCCCCGTTACCTGACGGCCGTCCACTTCGAGAAGCCGGTCTCCGGTGCGTATGCCTTGCTTGAAAGCTGAATACCCTTCCATCGGATAGATGACGGTGACCTTTCCATCCCGGAGTCCGATCGTAACACCGATGCCGCCATATTTTCCAGTCGTGATGAGTTCGACTTCTTCTTTTTCATTCTCATCGATGAAAACAGTGTACGGGTCGAGTGTCCCGAGCATCCCGTCGATCCCGGAGCGCATAAACCTTTCCGGATCCACCTCATTGACGTAATTGCTCATAATCTCCTTGTACACTTTCCCGAAGATATCGATTCCCTTGTTAATCTTGAAGTAATAGTCGGTGTCTCCGGAGAAGACAAACCCCATGGAGCAAATAAGGATGAATAGGAAGACAATAGAAGACAGAGCTGATACCGTTCTGTGCTTTACCATCGTACTCCTCCACTGTGTTTTTCCTTCAAGAGCTTCAACCGTTGTGAAACGACTGCCCAGATCTTCTCTTTCAAAACATCTATTGGCTCAATTCCGTTCAGCACGACAAATCGACGAGTCTCCGTCCGTGCGATTTCAAGGTACCCCTCTCGAACGCGGTCGTAGAACGCCTTCCCAGAACTTTCCATCCGATCTTCCCTCAATCCGGCCAGAGCCTTCCGGCGTTCGACTTCGCTGGAGTCAATGTCGAGATAGAACGTGAGATCCGGTGAGACTCCCCAGGTGGCGATACGGTTGAGCGTCTTCACTCCTTCGTGGTCAATGCCTCGGCCCCAGCCCTGATACGCAGTGGTTGAGTCATAAAATCGATCACACACCACCAGATCACCTCTTTCGAGCGCTGGTTTGATGACGTCACTCACTAGCTGCGCGCGAGCAGCGGAGAAGAGGAAGAGTTCAGTGGTGTGGCTCATATTGCTATGCTTCGTGTCAAGAAGGATTGTGCGTATTCGTTCGGAGAGATCCGTTCCCCCCGGCTCTCTGAGAAACAAGACTCTTCTCCTCGGCAGGATGTGCTCGGATGCGACATCGTCTTCGGCTTTTTGAATCTTCTCGAGACGCTCAACCAGCAGTTTGGCCTGCGTGGTCTTTCCCGAACAATCTAAGCCTTCGAACGTGATCAGCATAGAACTCCGTGGGAGAGGGTTGTCACTGCCCCGTCATCATCGACAATAAAGCAAATATTGGCAAAATTTGCAATCAGGCCACGCTTGATTATCTGCCCAATTTCAACTAATTTCGTTTGAAGTGTTGTCTTCTGCCTCAACCATTCCATTGCATGCCGAAAAGACCAGGGAAGAAGGCGCAGGATCGCGTCGGTGACCAGAGCAGAGGGAAACTCCCCGGCGCTCCATCGGATTCCCGCAGACAGGACTCAGAAACCATCAAGGATGCTCTCCGAGGCGATCAGGCTGCTTACCAGAAGTTGATGCGCAAGTATCATGATGCGATTTACATGCTTATCTATCGCATGGTGAGAGAAAAGGCCGAGGTTGAAGACCTAACCCAGGAGGCCTTCATTAAGGCATTTGCTTCACTCGGAAATTTCAACAACGAGTACGCTTTCTCGACGTGGCTGTACAAGATTGCAACCAACAATTGCATCGACTATATCAGGCGGAAGAAACTCCAGCCTTTTTCACTCGATAAGCCCGTCGATTCTGATCAGGATCAATACACCTTTGAAGTCCCAGATACTTCGTTCGAGGCAGATAAACCAATAATTGAGCGACAAAGGGCTAAGTTCCTTGAGGAAGCGATTGATGCCCTGCCGGAGAAGTACCGGCGCGTGATCATCCTTCGGCACAAAGAGGAAAGAGACTACCGTGAGATTGCGAAGATGCTTCATCTACCTCTCGGCACTGTGAAGGCCCATCTCTTCCGAGCGCGTGAACTCCTAAAGAAATACCTGCGGAACAAGATCCAACAGTTCTAGCCCCGCAACATTTGCCAATTCACTGCCGTATATGTAAGTGGCAGCGTGTCAATGCACAGAAGCCAGGATTTTTTGAAATGCATCGCAGATCGTGGACATACGCAATTCTCCTTGGGGCTCCGGTTCTCCTTGTGACTTCTCTGGGAGCGGTTCTCTTTCTTGGCCTCGGTTCCGGTCGGCGTGAGATCATCCGGACCACGGAAAAGGAACTCGACGTGAAGCTCCAGGCGGCCTTCGGCACTGTGTACGTATCGAGGGGCGACCCAAAGAAGATTTGCACCATCGACATCAGAGACAATGACAACGACAAAAAAAGAGGGACGGTCAACTACAAGATTAGTGATGGCGTAGGTAAGCTCGATATCGATCTCAGCAAGTTCGGAGAGTCAGAGTCAGGAACCGAGGAGAAGCACAATCTTGATCTTGGGGATATCGAATCCGGGAAGTGGTACGTCCGGCTTACGGATCAAATCCCGATCTCATTCGACGTAGAGCTAGGGGTCGGGAAAGGTGACTTTGATTGCTCTGGTCTCCTGATTAAGAACTTTGTCCTCTCGACAGGCGCGAGCTCAGTGAACCTTCGTTTCCCTCAGCCGAACAGAGTTCAGATTGACAATATGAAGATCGAAACAGGTGTCAGTAAGTTCGTCGGCGAGGGGCTTGGAAATGCAAACTTCCGGAACTTTCAATTCAGCGGGGGAGTGGGAAGTTATCTTCTCGACTTCACTGGCGAGCTGAGAAGGGAAGTAGACGTGAAAGTTGAAGTGGGCTTGGGGAGTGTAACCATTGTCGTCCCGCGAGATGTCGGTGCCCGCGTTCTCTACCAGGAGAGTTGGGTCTCTAAGATAGATCTTGATAGAGACTTTGAAGAGAAACGGGATGGCCAGTACTTCAGCGACAATTACAACACTGCTTCAAGCCGGATGAACATCAGCGTTGAGTCCGGCTTCGGTCATGTCAAGATTCAGCGTGTGAGTCCATAACTCCAAGGCCGAGCTCTCTCCACCTACTTGAAGTCAGTTATCCTTCTCGTTTCCCCGATTTCCCCTCCTCTGAGACTGCAGAAGTAAACACCGCTCGCAAGAGTTTCTCTACCGGACGATTTCCTCACACCGCCCTCCTGGTCTCTAGAGGAATGTTGAAATAGGTCCTTGATTTGGTAGGTCAGACATTCTTGTCTGACAAGAATTTATCCTTTTGTTCTAGAATGACAGGCAAATCCCAAAGGGATGCCTTCGGCAAATGCCTCTCCCACTGTGAAAAATAGTTTTTCAACACCTTGCTAAGTATTCAGAAGATGCGCTGCCCGAAGCCGGCAATCTCAGACAACGAAGAGCGAAGAATGTCTCCTATACTCTTTGGAGACTGTAGTACGTTCTATCTCAAGATCATCATTTTTCTGATCTCGGAGTACGCCCCAGCCTGAATCCTGTAGAAGTATACGCCGCTAGAGACGTTCGAAGCCACGTACGGAACCTCGTACTTGCCAGCACTCTGGCGCGCATCCACCAGACGCGCAACTTCTTGTCCAAGCAGGTTGTAGAGAACGAGGGTGACGTGGCTCTCACTCGGCAAGTCGTACCGTATCTTCGTGGAAGGGTTGAACGGGTTTGGATAGTTCTGGTAGAGCGAGAAGGACAGAGGAAGCTCTGATGAGATTCTTTGCACTTCTGTGAGAATAAGGCTCCACTTCTGTTTTGCGGCGTCGGCAGTCGCTTGAAGGCTTTGGAGATCCAAGCCCGCGAGAACCGCCAAGCCCACTACCGCGCTGTCATTTGCTGCAATTGAGAGAGGCCCAGTCCCAATGACCATGGAGACATCCGAGGGCCCCTCCTGTGCATGAGTTGTTCCGCCGCTCAGTGACTGCCATTTCTCCGCCTTCGTGAACCCATCGTACACTCCCCAAGGATTGCCTGAAACTGTGTTATCGTTGTCAATCGCACGGAACTGCGGCGAGCCCGTGCTGAGGAGCACTGCGCCAACGTAGGTTTTTGAACCATTTGGATCTGTGTCGTAGACGTATCCAAGGTGCCGAGATGGGTCATACGTAGCGATGTTCAGGCCTACCGACCCAACATCCCAGTCGAAATACAAACCGACATAGAGGCTTGAGATGGCGACACTCGTGGTGTTTCGCAGTGTGTATTTCAGTATGATGTAGTCATTGTCCGGGGCGTTCTTAAATGCAAACGTATTCAAGTTAATGCGAAGCCCGATTTTATTCGCGCCCGCTGAATCATCTGTGAAGATGCTGAAGCCATCTTGGTTGGAAACACGGCTTTGCTGAAGGAAAGAAAACCTCACCTGTGGGACGAAGGCAGAGTCCTGAAAACCTTGGTTCTCACCCCGGGCTTCATCAACGACGTGGGCAACATCAGTTCCAGTCATGAACGCACCTTCAAAAAGGAGGTTGCCTTCATCTACTCTGTTAAACACAAAACCCGTTCCCTCAAGGTTATCGGGAAAGTCATTGAAAGCAAGTGTCCCCTTGCTCGTCACTGTCATTGTGATGTTATTGATATTGTGATCCTTGTATGTGGGATTCAGGAGGACGCTGAAACCTGTGTAGTCGTGATATGGCCCATCGCTAAAGTCTACATAGACCACAGCTGTGTGGTTTTCTGGGGCAGACGGAAGCACCTGAAAGATGAAGGGATTCGACGCGTTTGTCACTGTCTGCAGCGTGCCGACGGCGCCAAGGGGCACTGTCCCGTTTGTGATAGAGATGAAAGGATCGGTTGTCGAAAGCTGAGCTTGTGCACTTGAGCTTGGGCGGAGATAATCAGTGAATTGACCAACGAGTCGAATCGTCTCGCCGGAGTCAGGCGAGCCATCATTGTTTCCTCCAATCGAATCGCTTAGTGTGAAGGAAGTCATCTGCAAGCCGGGCGAGGTGTTATCGCTCACGGCCCGGAATGCGTTCACTCGTCCTAAACCGAGTTGCTTCTCGTATCCCGGATTAAGGTTGTCAATTGGATCTGCCGTGACACGGATTTGCTCTGCGATCTGGTCGGGCGTCCAAGATGGGTGGAGCGATTTTATGAGTGCGGCTGTGCCGCTTACGATTGGTGTCGATGGCGAAGTGCCGCTGAAGTCGAAGAAGGTATAGGTGGATTGCTTCCACGTGCTGAATACCCTCGTCCCTGGTGACGATACGCCGATCTTCGGTCCGAAATTAGAAAACGAAGGTCGTCGATCTGTTGAGTCTGTCGCGGCGACGGCCAAGACATGCGAATATCCAGCGGGATAGAACGCCTCATCGCTGCTACCGTTTCCAGCTGCGGCGACAACCAGTGCCCCTTCCGAGGTTACGTAGTTAATAACATCCTGCTCTAACTGTGAGTAGCCTGCCCCGCCCCAACTTGCATTAATGACTGAAGCTCCGTTGTCCGCGGCATAAACCATTCCTTCGTAACCGTACGAAATGAAGGGTGGGCTAGTTGGTGTCGAGCGCGAGTTGTCTTGGGAGACTTTTACAGCCATTACCTTGCACTTGAAGCCCACACCTGCGACACCAATCGCGTTGTTTGTCACTGCCGAAGCGATCCCGGCAATTGCTGTCCCGTGGTCAGGTCTGTCCTCGTCGGGGTTATTGTCAGGCGTTCCATCCAGCCCTCCAAAATCCCAGCCTATGCTGTCTGCCGGGAAATTTGGGTTCTGTCCCGGATGTGGATTGTGCCAGATGTTTTGCTTCAAATCTGGGTGGTCCCACTGGACTCCGGTATCGATGATGCCAATAATGATCGATGAATCGCCTTTTGTGACCTCCCATGCGCTGTCAGCCTTTGTTTGTTTTAGATGCCACTGTTGCCCGAAGAAAGGATCATTTGGTGTGAAATCCGCGTAGCGGATGTAGTGCGGCTCTGCATACTGGATGGCACCTGTCGATTGCAAAACCTTTGCAACACTCCTGGGGTCGCTTCCGTCGCGGTAGTGAAAACGGTAGAACTGGGTAAGATCAACTCCACCAGGTGTGCTTGGACGGGTGTGGTTGGGAAACATGGGCGTCAGCTTTTCACCCTGGAACCGGTTCAACACCTTATCCAGAGATGCTATTCCGATGGCAACAGCTCCACCCGTCGTCTTCCCGAGCCCGAACTGCAGGTTGGGCTTCATCTTAATGAGAACTTCTCCAGCGACATATCTGGGACCGCGAGTCTGAGGTGATCCTGTGGACGACGGCTTGTTGATCGACGGTTTCCCTGAAAATGAAAGCGTCGACACAGCGAGAACGACGGCCAGCAAAGAGCTCATCCGTCGAAATGAAGATTGGAGGAAGGGCATTTGATTTTTCCTATCTAGAATCGTTCTGTGAACAGTTTTTTTCTTCACGGTTTGGTTACTCAAGTATCCGTGGATCAGAATGATATGGCAAGGCCTGCTGACGCTACCGGCTGAGAGGCCACACTGTAATCGGCAAAGGCATCGAAAAAGAGTGCGCGAAATCTCAAACCGCCAGTGATTCGGATCGTATTATCTGCTTTAATATTCTCCAGCGTCACACTAAGCGGTTTTAATCCACCTGCAAACGCACTCGCAGGCTGGTAATTGTAGGAGATGTTCGTTGTCGCACTTTCGTATCCAATCCCTCCGTAGACTGTCAGGAGGAAAATCGTTTTGCTCGCTTGCACCCCGATATTGAAAGCCTTCGTCTTGATGAAATCGCCACCTGAAGTATCCTTGAGTGTGAGTTCTTGATACATAAGACCGACGGAAATATCGATGGGAAACTCGCCCGGTCTTGAAGCTCCCACGAGGGAAGGGCCTGGCAGCCATTGACTGATACTATGCTTTGCCCCAATCCCGACGAGGTTCAGCTTCCCAACGTCATCATTGAGCTTGATAGGAGGAAGATATCGAAAGATGACCTCGGTTCCCCACAGCGCACCAACCTTGAGTTGAGGCGCAACGAGAGGGATCAATTTTAGCCCAGTTCCACCGGGGAATTGAAAGACCTCTACCGGAGTTCCTTGTTTGGTGAAGACTTTCGCTCCCGCATCTGACCCCAGTGCAGTTGGAGTGACGACAGATCGATCGTAGTCCCTGCCGGCTAGGTAGATATTGTTTTGGTAGACGATGGTGTCCGGGAGAGTTGCCTGGAAAGTCTTCTTATCGTTTGGGACTGGTGCGAACATTGTCACGAGGTCAACTTCAAAACTGAATAGACCATGGACATCCGCAGACTGGAAGATGCCTGAATTGAGATTGGCACTGAATGAAGAGACTGCGGGCTGGATGTACTTCGTTCCGTTCTCTCCCACGAACTGTGAGAGTTTCGTGCTGAGATCGTTCTCCTGAGCTTCAATGGATTGAGTTGACAGAACAAGAATCGACAGAACACACGCTGCGGCCGTTAGAAATCTTGAATGAGTCATATGCGCCCCCCTCGCTGGTTCCTCCCACTATGTTTTTACTGAGACAAGGACATCGGTTGAGTGTTAGAGTTTCCCTTTCAACTACTACCGAAACCGGTCAAGTGTCTTCACCACCAGGTCCGGAAAATTGGTGATCACGCCGTCAATTTGGAGCTGCATCATTTTTCTCACATCACGCTCTGTATTAACTGTATAAACGAATACGGGGATGTGATGGTTCTGCAAATCGTCAAGAAGTTTTCTCCTCAGCCACCACCTCCCGCATACGAAAGCATCCGCCCGGGCTTGCGAAACCAAGCGTGATGGGCGATATGCAAAGTCTCTCACCGCTTTGTAGATAATTGCCGTCGTCAATTCCGGGTGCTGGGACTTTATCTCCCGCATTAATCGATGGTTGAACGACCCAAGGAAGATGCGGTGTTCTGCCCCGGCAATTCTGATTGTCTCAAGGACTCGGTTCTGGAGGCGGACATTGGTTTGATGGTCGCGAGCATCTGCTTTGAGCTCAATATTGAGGAATGCGTGGCCCTCGAGGAGCCGCAAGGTCTCGTTGAGTGTAGGAATGCTCTCACCCTTGAATTTGCTGTCGAACCAAGATCCAGCATCTAGCCTCTTCAACTCCTCGAGTGTCTTTTTCTGAACCAGTCCGCTGCCATTGGTTGTACGGTCGAGAGTTCGATCATGAAAGATGACGACCTCATCGTCTCGTGTGAGTCGGACGTCGCACTCAATAATCTCGGCTCCCGATTCAAGTGCCAGCTCGAATGCGGCAGGGGTGTTTTCGGGCGCGCTCCCAGAGCTGCCGCGATGTGCCACAACAAGCGTGCGACCCTTGGCTGCGCATAGGGTTTCGATCGAAAGATCTTTCTTGTGTTCACCCTTTCTCATGGCGATTGGCTAGGAGAGAGAGGATGTTCTTGTGGATGCTCTCGATTTCTCCCATTCCCTCAACGGGGATCAACAGGTTCCTCTTGACGTAGTAACCTCGCAGCGGCGATGTGAGCCGCTGGTGGACCGCTAACCTTTTTCGAATCGTTTCCTCTTTGTCGTCATCTCGCTGGTAAAGCTCGCCGCCGCATCGAGGGCAAATGTTTGGGATCGCGATCTTGTCAGTCTCAAGGTTGAAGATTGAGCGACAATTCCGGCACATACGTCGGCGCGACAATCGAAGTGCCAGTTCTGCCTCATCAGCCTCAATGCTCAGGACGGCATCAAGCGACACATTCATGCGGCGGAAGATCACCTCCAGGGCTTCAGCCTGCGCAATCGTCCTTGGGAATCCATCGAGAATAAAACCCCGCTTGTACATGTGCCGACCAAGCTCTTCGCCTACCACGCCAATCATGATGTCATCCGGGACAAGCTCGCCTCTCTGCAGATAGTCGTCCGCCCTCTTGCCTAAAGGTGATCCTGAAGAGACAGCGGCACGCAGAATGTCACCCGTCGAGAGGTGAGGGATGCCGAATTTCTTCGCCAGGAGCTTGGCCTGTGTTCCCTTTCCCACACCGGGGGGACCGAGGAGGATAAGAATCATTAAAGAATCTCGTTAATTATGATTTGTCTGTCATTGTTGCTTTCTGGCCGAGGTAGGAACGTTCAATTGTCCGAAGGACCCCTTAGGAGAACGTCCCTACAGTTTGCTGTTCAAGCTCTATCCGTTTCTTCTCGCGCTCATTCTTCACCGCAAGTTGGCCGCATGCGGCCTCAATGTCTTTTCCGGCGCTGCTTCTAACCATCACCGTGACGTTGGCATCGCGAAGCTTTTCAGCAAAGCGTCCCACGCGGTCTGGCGGTGTCGGTCGAAGGGTGGCGGCAAACCCTTTTGGTTGAGTAAAGTCAATCAGGTGAAAGGGGATGAGGTTGATTTTGCACGGGATCTTTCTCGAAAGCGAGACAAGCCGTCTGATGTCTCCATCAGCGTCGTTCAGCCCATCAAAGAGAATGTATTCGTAGGTGATGCGTTGTTTCGTCTTCTCATAATAGTATCGAACCGCTTCAATGAGTTTCGCCACATCGAATTTCCGGTTTAGAGGCATGAGCTTTGTTCGGAGTTCGGTGTCGAGCGTATGGAGCGAGAGGGCAAGCTTCATCTTGCGCTTTTCATCTGCCATCCGACGGATGCCGTCGGCCCACCCTGCTGTCGAGATCGTCATTCGCTTCGCACTGATTCCGACGGAGCATTCGTTCGAGAGAATTTCTGCAGACTTCATGACCGCGTCATAATTCATAAGCGGCTCACCCATTCCCATGTAGACGAGGTTCGTGATCCTGCTCGGCGAATCCCTCCGCACGTGAAGGACTTGGTCAACGATTTCGCCTGCCGTGAGGTTGCGGGTGAATCCCATTGAGCCCGTCGCGCAGAACTTGCAGTCGAGAGGACAGCCGACCTGGGTTGAGATACAAAGGGTCAGCCTCTTCGCCGCACCATTTGACGATGGAGAAGGCGGGACAAGGACGCTCTCAATCTTTGCCCCGTCCTGCAGTTCGAACAGATATTTCACTGTGCCGTCGAGAGACGACACTTTCCTTGAGAGCATAGAGAGACTCTCAAGTGATGCCGCGTCCGTGAGTTTCTGACGGAATGCTCTTGAGAGATCTGTCATCTCGGCGAATGTGGTTGCACCTCGGTTGTAGATCCAATAGAAGAGCTGTCGGCCTCGGTACTTCTGCTCTCCGATTGAGGTGGCAAGATTCTCCATCTCCCCAATTGTCAGTCCTTTGAGATTCACCTTTTTCATCTGAGATTTGTCCTTGTCCCAATGTACAAAACGGGCGTGAGGGTTTCAAGGATTATTCAATCTCAACAATCTTATCCCTTGAGACTTTTCCCCTGAGAATTGCAATGCATCGCTTGGGCCGATGGAAGTATTCCGCGAGCAGCTCAATCACCTTCTCATTTGCCTTTCCTTCCACAGGTGGCGCGGTCACGCTGATGAGGAATTGGCTCTCGTCAAGTTGCTTGACCTCGTTCTTTCGTGCGTTTGGTTTCACGCGTACCGTGATTCTCATTGGTCTACTCAGGAATTCGTTTCTCTGCTGTCAAGAGTCAGTGCAATGTGGCGAGAAGTTGCTTCATATCGTCCGGCAGCTCAGAGTCGAACTTCTTGAGCTGAGCTGTGGTAGGATGAATAAACCCAAGTGTCTTTGCGTGGAGCGCCTGACGTGGCATCAGTGTCAGGAGATGCTGCACTTCAGCTTTTCGTTTTGCGTCTGTGCCTCCCCAGGCGATGCGTCGGCCGCCGTACGTCGGGTCGCCAAACACAGGATGCCCGATGTGGGCAAGGTGAACGCGGATTTGGTGCGTGCGGCCTGTCCGCAGCTTGAGACGAACGAGGGAGAGATAGGCAAACGTCTCGAGGACTTCGTACTCTGTGACGGCGGGCTTTCCCTCTCGTGTGACGGTGATTTTCTTCCGGTCGCTCTTACTTCTTCCCAAGCTCGCATCGATTGTTCCTCGCCGATTCTTGAAGATCCCCCAGACCACTGCCCAGTACTCTCGCTCAATTGTCCGCCGGGAAAACTGTCGCGCGAGAGCGGCGTGTGCGACATCGTTCTTTGCAGCCACGAGCAACCCCGATGTGTCCTTGTCGAGCCTGTGGACAACACCGGGCCGCAACTTGTCGTTTACTGCTGAGAGCTTTTCACAGTGGTGGAGAAGAGCATTGACGAGCGTCCCAGTGTAGTTCCCGTAAGCCGGATGAGTGACCATTCCTGCGGGTTTGTTGACAACGATGAGGTCTTCGTCCTCGTAGACAATTTCGATAGGGATTGCTTCGGCGAGAGCATTCACTCGAGGCGGCTGGGGCAGCGTACAGCAGATGACATCACCCGGTGAAACCTCGTGACTTGCCTTCACAGGTCTGCCATTGACAAGGACGAGGCCTTGGTCGATCGCTTTCCGGATTTTTGACCGCGATGCGTTTTCTATCTGATGGGCGAGGAATCTATCGATGCGTTCTTTGTTCTGATGGACAGGGACCACTATGTCGATTTGGCGGGGCATCCCGTTTTTACTTCATCGACGCCGGCTGTTCATTGCTGGTGGAGGGAGGGGGATTGGCTGCAGCAGGATCTGAAAGTGTATTGTGCGTCGGATTCCTATCCTCTTTTTGTACCACAGTTGCTGACGGTATAATAATCTCGTGCGGCTGTTCAGCTTCTCGCCTTCGATGAAAAAGGACGAGGAGAAGAACGCCGATCGTCACTGAGGCGTCGGCAATGTTGAACACAGGCCATCGGGAGAGGTGGTATCCGAAAAAGCTGAGGTCAAAAAAATCGACGTCGATGAAATCGACAACTCTACCGGAAAAAAGGTGGCCGCCATCGAAGATCAACCCATAGAACACACGGTCGATGAGGTTGCCAATTGCACCGCCGAGAATCATTGCAAGAGCAAATCGCTGGGGGAGGCGCTCTCCTCTTGCCTTGTAGAGGTAATAGAGGATCCCGATGCTGGCGGCGATGGAGAAGATTGAGAAAAATGTCTTCCCGCCGAGATCGATGCCAAACGCCATGCCCGGGTTCTCGATGTACGTGAGCTTGAGGAAATCACCGAAGATGGGTTTGCTCGCACCAAGTCCCATCCCTCGCACATTGATCCCGAGTGAAGAAATGCTGAAGCCTTTCACAGCAAGCTTCGTGGCTTGATCAGCCAGCACGATGAAGAGTGAGACGAAGAGGATGCGCACGTTGGTTCCGGGAGTGTTAGGGGGCTCTTCCGTTACCGTCCGCGCTTCGTCTTGCACTGCACGCAGAGTTGTGCGTGCGGGACTGCCTCTAGCCTTTCCTTCTCAATAAGCTTCCCGCAATCAACGCAGTGCCCGTAGTCGCCCTTCTCGATGCGCTTCAGTGCATCCTCGAGGTAGTTGAGGAATTTTCCTTCACGCGAAGCAAAAAGAAAGGTCTTCTCGCGCTCCATTGCGTCGGTTCCTTGTTCCATGTGGAGTGAATACGTCGAGTTCTCGCTGACATATTCTCCCGTTGTTACGTCCATCATGCTCTCTTTGAGGTGCTCGAGCTCCTCAAGGATCTCTTTCTTCTTCTGAAGAATGATCTCCCTGAAGTGAGCAAGTTCTTGTTGACTGTACCCATCTTTTCGTGACGTCTTCGGGGCAGAATCTTTCTTCAGGAGCGCTGCCTTTGAAGTCTTTGCCTGTCCCGAATACTTCGGGGCCTGCCTCTTTAGCTTTGGTGGGCTCTTCTTCACCACTTTCTTTGCCATCCTCAACTTCTCCTTTCTCGTCTTCGTATTCTACCCCGCTGACGGGGATTGGTTCACGCGCTCCACTCCGATCTCGCACGCCTCACCATTAATGTTCCACTGTGCTGAATACTCACCCGGCGAAAACTTCGGGGAAAACTCGAGTGCAAGAGTTTCTGTCTTGATTGTATCGCCGAATCTGTTCATCGCTTCTGTCACTTTTTCTGTCGCACGGTAGTACACCTTGATTCGATCAACAATGTCGAACCCTGCGTCCTTCCGCATCCTCTGAATCCGGTTGATGAACTCTCGTGCCAGCCCTTCTTGGATCAAATCTTCAGTCATGGTCGTGTCGAGCGCAACTGTCAAGCCATTCTCGGATTGGACAAGCCAGCCCTTGATCCCTTCGCTGTGGATCTCGACATCATCTCTCGTTATGACAACTCGCTCTTCGTTCACCGCGAGCATGATTTCACCTTTTGTCTCAACTTCCCGGATCTCCGCTCGCTCAAGGTTCTTGATGCGTTCGGCAATTCTCTTGACGTTCTTCCCAAATTTCGGCCCAATGGACTTGAAATTCGGCTTCGCTTTCTTGCTCACGAGAGAAGAATCGCTTTCGATGAACTCGATCCGCTTGATGTTCACCTCATCTAGGATAATGCTCTCCATCGATTGCAGAGCATGGTGCTCGTCTTCCTTGGAGACGGCAATCATGATCCGGGAGAGGGGCTGACGGACCTTCACATTGGCATCTGTCCGGAGTGCGCGAGTCAGAGAGACGACTCGGCGGACGAGGTTCATTCTTTTCTCGAGCTCAGGGTCAATGAGTTCTTCATTCACACTAGGAATGGCGCAAAGGTGAACGGATTCTTCCGTTTCCCGATGCGTGATATTGTTGAGGTTCCGATATAACTCATCAGCAAGGAACGGCGCAACTGGTGCCATGAGCTTTGCAACACTGACGAGGCATTCGTAGAGTGTCTGATACGCCGCGAGTTTGTCGTCCCGCCGATCCGCACTTGACCACTTCGACCAAAAACGAGGGCGGTTGCGGCGGACATACCAGTTCGATAGGGCGTCAATCGTGAAATCATTTACTTCTCGTGCCGCGCGTGTGATGTCATATCCATCCATTGCCTCACGATAACGACCGATGAGACTGTTCAGTTCCGACAGGATCCATCGATCAATCTCGCGGCGTTCTTTTGCTGGGATCTCGGCCTCCTGATACGTGAAGCCGTCGAGGTTTGCGTAGCGAGCAAAAAAAGGTCCGTAGATGTTGATCAGCGCCCGGAAGAAACCTGTCTGGACATTGACAAGGCTCTCCTCGTCGAAAAGCGTTGCGCGCCAGGGTGGACTATTCGTGAGGAGGTACCAGCGAACCGTGTCGGCACCGTATCTTCTGACAACCTCAAATGGTTCGACGACGTTTCCCGCCGATTTCGACATCTTCTTTCCCTCTTTGTCAAGGATCAACTCGTTGACAATCAGGTTCTTGTAGGCGGGTCTATCAAACAAAAAAGTCCCGATTGCATGAAGCGAGTAGAACCAGCCGCGGGTCTGGTCAATGCCTTCGGCGATGAAATCTGCTGGATAATGCTCCTCGAAGAGTTTCTTATTCTCAAATGGATAATGGTGCTGGGCGAACGGCATACTCCCTGAATCGAACCACGCGTCGATCACCTCGGAAGTCCTGCGCATTGCTGCACCACAGTCGCTGCATGAGAACGTGATGGCGTCGACGTATGGTTTGTGAAGATTAAGCGGTTCCGGAACGTTCTTGCCTTCTCTGAGTTCGGCGATGCTGCCGACAGCCTTTTGTTTCCCACACTTTTCACATATCCAAATCGGGAGGGGTGTTCCCCAGAAACGTTCTCGTGACAGTGACCAATCCTTGTTCTCCTCAAGCCAATTGCCGAACCGCCCAGTCCCGACTTCCTCGGGGTACCAATAGATTTCTCTGTTCAACTCGATCATCCGCTCGACGAATTTCGTCGTTGCAATGTACCACGACTCTCTTGCGTAGTACAGGAGGGGAGTTTTGCAGCGCCAGCAGTGCGGATAGCTGTGGACAATGGTCTCTTTTTTGTAGAGAATGGCACGTCGCTTCAGGTTCTCGATAATCTCGGGATCGGCGTCTTTCACGAATTTCCCGGCGAAGTCTTTCGCTTCCGGCGTGAAGTTCCCGCTCTTGTCTACCAGTTGGACAAACGGAAGATCGTACTGCAGTCCAAACTTGTAGTCATCCTCACCGAATGCAGGAGCGATGTGAACGATTCCGGTTCCATCTTCGATGGTAACAAAGTCTCCGTGAGCGACGTAGAAGGCGCGCTTGTTGAGCGTGGAATAATCGAAGAGCCTTTCGTACTCTTTCCCAAGGAGAGCACTGCCTTTGTATCGTTCCAGTATCTTGTACTCACCATCAAGCACACCAAGCCGCGATTCCGCCAGGATGAGATGCTCGCCGTGGTTCTCAACCTTCACGTAATCGACTTCCTTGTGAACCGCGAGGGCGAGGTTTGAAGGAAGGGTCCATGGTGTCGTCGTCCAAACAAGGAAGTAGGTGTTTGACTCGCCCTTCACCTTCATCTTCACATAGATTGAGAGGTCCTTCACATCTTCATAGCCAAGCGCGACCTCGTGGGAGGAGAGAGAAGTTTCGCATCGCGGGCAGTACGGCTGGCTCTTGTATCCTTTGTAGATGAAGCCCCGATCAAAGAACTGCTTCAACGCCCACCAGACGGATTCAATGTACTCGTTCTTGTAGGTGATGTAGGCGTTTTCAAGATCGACCCAGTATGCGATCCGGCGCGTTAACTCATTCCAATCGTTGAGATACTTGAAGACCGATTCATAGCATGCTTTGTTGAACTTCTCAATTCCGTACTCGACGATTTCATCTTTGTGCTTGAAGCCGAGAGCCTTTTCGACCTCAATCTCGACGGGAAGTCCATGCGTATCCCAACCGCCTTTTCGCAGAACTTGATGTCCCATCATTGTCTTGTAGCGGCAGACGAGGTCTTTGATGGTTCGACTCAAGACATGATGTATCCCGGGTTTCCCATTTGCGGTTGGCGGTCCCTCGTAAAAGCTAAACGTGGGCTTGCCTTCACGGGCACTGATGCTCTTCTCGAAGATCTTCTCTGCTTCCCAGAACTTCAGGATGGAATCTTCGAGTTCTGCGTAATTAAGCTTGTCGCTCAGTTCCTTGAACATCTGTTTGTTGTTACTTCTTTCCAAAGTAAGAGAAGATCCAGAGAATTATTGTGAGGAGCAGGCTAAGAACAACACTCGACGCAATCGGAAAATAGAACTGGAAATTTTCCCGCTTAATATGGATATCGCCAGGAAGTTTTCCCAGGAAAGGAATCTTGTCGAAAAACGTTACCAGCAGCCCGACTCCCACCAGCACTGCCCCGAGAACAATGAGCATTTTTCCAACTGGCATCATCTTCATTCCTGCTTATCAGAATTCACCCCACATTCATTGGAAATCCCAGGCTCAAGATGCTCTCATCCTTCTCACAACTTCTTTCATGATCCTTGTCAGTTTGGGTTCGGCTTTGTTTGCAACTCTGATGATCTCTTCGACGTTTGTAGGCCTTAAGGCATCCGGGAAACACTCGTCGGTGATGATCGAGATGCCAAGGACTTTCATTCTCATGTGATTTGCAGCGATCGTTTCGGGGATCGTGGACATGCCGACAGCATCAGCGCCAATGATCCGAAGGAACCGGTATTCAGCGCCTGTCTCGAGGTTCGGCCCCGTCATCGCTGCGTATACACCTTTCTGAACTCTGATCTTCTGGTCAAGCGCAACGTCCTCCGCCAGCGTGACCAGCTTTCTGTTGTATGCTTCCGACATGTCAGGGAACCGTGGACCGAGGTCATCCTCATTCGGACCAATAAGCGGGTTATCTCCGAGGAGGTTAATGTGGTCAACGATGAGCATCACGTCGCCCCGCCGAAAGAGCGGGTTGAGTGCGCCGGCAGCATTTGAGATAAGCAAGGTTTTCACACCAAGACCACCTTTCGCTCCCATGACGCGCACCGGAAAGGTGATCTGCTGCATCGTGTAGCCTTCGTAGTAATGGAAGCGACCCTGCATTGCGACAACTTTCTTTCCCGCGAGTCTCCCGAAAATAAGCTTCCCGTGGTGAGACTCGACTGTGGAGACGGGAAAGTGAGGTATCTCCTCGTAAGCGATGACGGTCTCTCTCGCAATCTCTTTCGCAAGTCCGCCGAGTCCGGTGCCAAGGATGATGCCAATATCTGGCTTCATCTTCGTCTGCGTGCGGATGAAGTCGACGGCTTCTTTTATTTGTGTTTGCAATTCTGACATTCGATAGTCTCTCGGTCGTTTGAGGAATCGACCCTATTTCCGAGGACCGAAGATTGCGGTTCCAATCCGAACCATCGTCGCTCCTTCTTCGATGGCAACCTCAAAGTCATGTGTCATTCCCATCGAGAGGTCAGTCATTTCCACATTCTCGATTCCCGCATTCTGTATCTCATCGCGGAGTCTGCGCAATCGCTGGAACGCTGGTCGCGAGTCCTCAGGGTCTGGCAGAAAAGGTCCAATGGTCATCAGCCCTCTGAGCTTAAGATTCTTCAAGGGCGCGATGGATTTCACAAACTCAAGGGTTTCTTCCGGCTTTATTCCGAACTTCGTCTGCTCGCCCGAGGTGTTCACCTCAACAAGCACATCTTTGATCCGACCGACTTTCGCCCCACGCTTGTCGATTTCCTCAGCGACGCTCCGATGGTCAACCGAATGGATGAGGTGGATAAAATCAGCAATGTATTTGACTTTGTTCGACTGTAAATGCCCCACGAAATGCCACCGGATCGCAGGATTATTGACTTCTGCACGTTTCTCGCGCAGTTCCTGCACAAAATTTTCACCGAAATCGCTGACGCCAAATTCCGCTGCCTCACGCACTCTTGATGCATCGAAGGTCTTGGTGACGGCAATCAAACGCACGCCCTGCGGATCTCGTTTGCTTCGCTCGCACGCCTTCTGAATGCGTTCTCGAACGTGTTGAACATTTTCTGCGATCATCGAGCACAAGGACACCAAATATAACTTATTCTCGACAAAAAATCAATCAACCCCCTGACAGGAAAACTTGCCGCTTCTTCCGTTCACTTGATTTTTACCAATCCTTCTTTTACTTTGATTCTGGTGTCCAGCGCAAAATGTGTTAAGGAACATTTGCATGCGTCCATTTGAGTTCGACAACTACGACGATGAGTTCGACGATGCCCCGCGTCGACGAAAAGACCTCGACGACGAGTTAAAGGAGTTGAAAGAAAAGCTCAAAGATGGGTCAGGCGGCATCACGAACATTGAGGCTCTCGACGAAATCGTGAGTTACTACTTCGAGAATGAGAAGTATGAAGATGCCCTTCATTTTGTCGACATCCTCCTGACGTTTATCCCGTATAGCGCGGACACATGGCTTCGGAAGGGGATGATCCTCAACAACCTCCAGAAGTACGATGATGCCCTGACCAGCTACGAGAAAGCTCTTGGCTTGAATCCGGTTGATCCTGAGGTGCTGATCAACAAGGGGATTGCACTCGACAACCTCAATCGACATGATGAGGCCCTCGCCTGTTTTGACAGTGCGCTTCAAATCGACCCAAACAATGAAGACGCGCTGTACAACAGAGGGATCACCCTCGAAAAGATGGAAGAGTTTGAAGAATCCGTGAAGATCTTCCAGTTCATTGTGGAGGGAAACCCAAGCCACAAGGATGCATGGTATGAGCTTGGATACTGCTACGACTCTCTGAACAGGTTTGAGGATTCACTTCGATGTTACGATGAACACATCAGTCAAGACCCGTACAACTACAACGCTTGGTACAACCGAGGCATTGTTCTGAACAGGATGGGGAGCTACAGCAAGTCGATTGAGAGTTATGATATGGTCCTCGCCATCAAGGAAGATTTTCCCGCGGCATGGTACAACAAGGGAAATGCCTATGCAAACATGGGGCGTCTCCACGACGCGATCAACTGCTACAAGCAGACTCTCCGGCATGACCCGAAGGATGTGCCCGCTCTCCATAACATGGGGAACGCGTACGAAGAACTCGGTCAGTTTGAAGAAGCGATCAAGAGCTTCGATGAGGTTTTGAAACTCGATCCCAACCATTGTGAGTCATACTTTGGGCGCGGGAGCTGCTATGATTCACTCCAGCAGTATCGAAAGGCGCTCCGTGATTATAACAAGGCGATCTCCCTCTCTCGAAACTGCCCAGAACTCTGGTACGCGAAGGCAGATCTTCTCTATAATATTGGAAGAATACGGGACTCGGTGATTTGTTATCGAACCGTGACGAAGCTGGACCCGCAGAACCACCAAGCATGGTTTGATTGTGGAGAAACGCTCTTCGAGCTAGGGTACCACAGGCAAGCACTGAAAGCTCTCAATCGTTGCATAGAGCTCAATCAGAATTGTGCCGATGCTTTCTTCACTCGGGCAAGAGTCCAGTTCGCGCTACACCAGGCTGACGAAGCTGTCGAGTCTCTCAGGATTTCCTTCCAACTTGATCCGGAAAAGCAGAAAGAATTTGAAAAGGAATTTCCCTCGATACCTTCTCTCAAAGATCTTGCAAGTCTTTTGAAGCGCTGACTGACAGCCGGGGCTGTGGCAGCGCTCGGAAACCTAACGTCTCCTCTGTTCTCCGGTGTTAGGTTTTTGCATTTTGAATAGAGGCTCTTATTCCTGTTCAATCAACACTGACGAAAATCACAGGGCTCATCGGGCATCCGATCGGGCATTCCCTCTCTCCGATGATGCACAACGCGGCATTCGAGATGTTGAAGCTGGATTACGCTTATCTTGCGTTCGATGTTGTGCCGCAGTATCTCACGGAGGCTTTGCAGGGGATCGTCGCGCTCGGCATTGTGGGAGTGAACGTGACGGTTCCCCACAAGGAAGCAGTCATTCCTCTTCTTGACGACTTGAGCAGTGAAGCCCGAGCGATTGGTGCAGTCAACACAATCGTCAACGAAGGAGGCAAGCTCTCAGGGCACAATACAGATCTGTATGGATTTGTCGAGATGATGAAGCCCCTCCAAAGAGCGATTGAGGGGGAAGAGGTGAGCGTGATCGGCGCGGGAGGTGCGGCGAGGGCTGTTGTCTACGGCTTGATGACGCATTTTAGGCCGAAAGTAATTCATCTTCTTAATCGAAGCTTGGAACGGGCGAACTCGTTGAGAGAGTTCTTTGCTGGGTCGACTGGAATTGGACAGATCGACGTCGTGGATCTGTACATGCCGTCCGCCGAGGCGGTGCTGACACAATCAACGCTTATCGTGAACACAACTCCTCTGGGCATGGCGCCAAAGATTGACGACTGTCCGATTCGTGAGCCCGGCACCCTCAAGAAGGGACAAGTCCTGGTCGACTTGGTCTACAATCCACCTGATACGAAGCTTCTGCGACTGGGCAAGCTGAGTGGCGCCACAACCGTGAGCGGCGTCGAGATGCTTTTGCACCAAGGCGCGAGGTCGTTCGAACTCTGGACCAACAAAAAAATGCCCGTTGATGCAGTGAGGCGAACACTGTACGCGCACCTTACAGATTCCGAAGTCTCTTTGAAGGGGAGTGTGCGTTGAGAGAGTCACATCGTTGGAGGTATTGCTTTCCATTCACGTTACATTTGAAGAAGACTTTCAACTTGGAGAACCCTCTTTGCGGTGGAATTTTGCATTCAAGATGGCTCGCTTCTTCGGAACGTGCCGCAAAACAGGACGGTACACTGAATTCGGGCGTAAAACCTATCACCCCATTCCTGCCGCGTCAACCGGTCTGACGGCCTGAAACACCTAAACTTGGACCCACAGATCGATTCAAAGCCAACCCCCGCCCAGTGGTTCAAAACGCTCGTCATCGGGAGCGCTCGAAGCCTTTATGACAAAAAGGTCTTCCACAAGCTTTCGTTGATCGCATTCTTGGCCTGGGTAGGTCTCGGTGCGGATGGCCTTTCGTCATCTGCCTATGGTCCAGAAGAGGCCTTCAAAGCGCTGGGCAAGCACACGTACCTTGCACTCGGGCTGGCTCTCGCGACTGCCTTCACTGTCTTCATCATCTCCTACGCCTACTCACGGATCATCGAGCATTTTCCATCAGGGGGTGGCGGATATGTCGTGGCGGGAAAACTGCTTGGTCCGAGGTTCGGCGTTGTCTCCGGGGCGGCCCTCCTCGTGGACTATGTCCTGACGATCTCAGTCTCTATCTCCAGTGGAGTTGATCAATTGTTCAGTGTGTTTCCTCAGGAGGCGGCTCACTTCAAGATGATCGTCGTAACTCTCGTCATTGCCTTCCTGATGATCCTGAATCTGAGGGGCGTTAAAGAGTCCGTCATGACTCTGATGCCCATATTCCTTCTCTTTCTCATAACACATGCGATTCTCATTCTTGGCGGCCTTATCTCTCACTCATTTGAGGCGACGCATGTAATAGGAGAAGTAAGGAATGATTTCGGGTCGGGCTGGGCAACCCTGGGACTTGCAGGCATGGCTGCCATCTTCGTGCGCGCGTATTCGATGGGGGCAGGAACGTACACTGGCATCGAGGCCGTATCGAATGGGATTCAGATCATGCGTGAACCCAAAGTCGAGACTGCAAGGCGCACAATGCTGTACATGGCGATCTCACTTGCCGTGACGGCTGGGGGAATCCTTGTTCTGTATCTGCTCTTCGATGTAATCCGAGAACCCGGTAAGACGATGAACGCGGTGCTGTTCGAACGGTTCGTCGCCGGTTGGCAAATCGGCGGCCTCCACTTCGGGCGCTTCTTCGTCGTGATCAGTCTCGCCGCAGAAGCTGCACTCCTCTTTGTCGCTGCGCAAACTGGCTTCATCGACGGCCCCCGTGTCATGTCGAACATGTCCATCGACTCCTGGCTGCCGCATCGTTTCAGTTCGCTGTCGGATCGTCTGACGATGCACCAGGGCGTCATCCTTATCTCGGTGGCTGCAGTCCTTACGCTTCTTTTTGCTCGTGGGAGCACAAGCACACTCGTGTTGATGTACTCAATCAATGTGTTCCTCACGTTCTCGCTTTCAGAAATGGGAATGGTACGGTACTGGATCAGGAATCGAGCGAAATATCCCGATTGGTCGCGTCACATTATTATACATCTGATCGGTCTTTGTCTCTGTCTCACTATCCTGGCTATTAATCTCTTCGAAAAGTTTGGTGAGGGCGGATGGGTGACGCTCGTCGTCACGGCGGCACTCATCGGTTTGTGTTTCCTTATCAAACGCCACTACCAAAGTGTTCTCCACCATCTGAAAAGGCTGGACGACATTCTAAAGGATTTGCCGATAACGGCCGACACTCCACCTCAGAAGTTCGATCCCCAGGCCCCCACCGCTGTGCTTCTCGTCGAACACTATGGGGGATTTGGCATTCACACGTTTCTTTCAATCCTCAGGCTCTTTCCAGACCACTTCAAGAATTTCGTCTTCGTCTCCATTACCGTGATCGATGCTGGAACCTTGAAGGGCGCAGAGGACGTCGATGAAGCACGGAAACAAACCGAAGAGTCTCTTAAGCGCTATGTTGAATTGGCACAGCGGCTTGGTTTTCCGGCGGCATATCGCATGAGTGTAGGCACTGAGGTCTTAGACGAAGCAGAAAAGCTGAGCGTTGAAGTTGCCAAAGATTACCCGCGCTCTATCTTTTTTGCGGGAAAATTGATCTTCCAGAAAGAACGCTGGTATCAACGACTCCTTCACAATGAGACAGCACTGAAGTTCCAGAGGGGGGTCCAGTTTGCCGGCCTTAACTCGATGGTGCTTTCGGTAAGAGTGTTTGAGACTTCGCCGACAGGGTGAGCGCTTATCCGAGGAGGCACTGACCAACGAGATTCCAAAGATTCATCGTTCGCAGAACTCCTCCCACTTTGATGGTGGCGCACTAGGATTCTACGGTTTGTCGTCTTGACATTCCGTCGCAAATGTTTTAGATTTGGTTAAGCAAGGCTACGCCGAACCTTCCAATCTCCCGTGGGACAAGCCATCGGATACCCTACCCATGTCCTCATGGAAACTGTTTGTTGGTTTTGTGATGAAAGGGTCGACGATCGAAGAGGAGGAGTGAGGATGCTGTGTGTGTTGACCACGAGCATTGGACTTGTTTAGCTGCAATGCGTGCAGGCGAGGCCTGCTGATTAGTGACAGAACGATTGAAGGATGGAGCTTTCCTCGTCAGTGCGACTTCTAAGGAAACGTGAAAGTGTCCGAGATAGATAGAATATATGAATTGATTGAGAAGAAGGAATTCCAAGAGGCGGAGAACACTCTCGCCGAATTGGGGAAACAAGGCCTTCGCTCATCCGTCGTTAACTACTTTCTTGGAATCATTTACAGTGAATATGATAACAAGGAAAAATCTATACAAAAGGCTAAAGAATTCTTTCAGTATGCCATTGATGGGGAACAACCCATTGAGGATGCATTTCTACGCCTTTCGACCCTTGAGACGATCCGGCCACACTCAATTAGGATTCTCCGAAAAGGGCTCGAGATTTTCCCGAAGAGCACAGAGTTGTATGAAAAGCTGCTATTGTTGAACAAAGTGAGCGAGAGAGAGCAGATATATTCCGAGGTTGTTGCTAAAGGCATCACGTCTTCTACTTTAGATAGCATTATGCTATGTACTTTCGCTGAGCTAAGCAAGTATGACGATGGTCTCAAGCTTGCTCCAAAGGTAACTCCGAGTGATCATTTCTCTATGTTGCTCAAACGGGCCATTGAGGGATTTTGCTACCTCGAGACAAACAATGTGGGAGTCGCGACTGCCCGCTTCGAAGAGCTTCTGGGTGAAGATATCTCCAGGGATTTAAAATATGCACCTCATGTCGGCCTGGTACTCTGCTATATCCAAGACAAGAAAGAAGACCGGGCGCTGGATATTTTCTCCGAAGTGCCTCTTGAAAGTGAAGTAGAAGGTTATCTCCTAACACCCCCCTTGTGGTTTGACTTCGGGGATTACTTCTTGAAGGCTCTGTCTCACATTGAGAGATTCACCAAAGACAGGGAAGTTATAGGAAAGGTGCGCGGACTCCGAGGATTACATCTATACGGATATGCACCCGCCTCCCAGAAGATGTCAAGGTACAGAAGCGACCTGGAATATGCAAACAGAGTATATCCACGGAACAGAAAATTCTGTGAATACCTGGCAAATATATCTCTGCAACAGAACCAACTTTACACTGCGTACAAGTCCAACCTGCAACTTCTCAAGAATCTATCGGAAGATGAACATAGGCAGGAGTACGATTACATAGACTGTGACTTCATAAGTCAGATGGACGAGAATGATTTTCAAAGAGTATTGACAGATTTCAGGGGGCTAGTGTCTGAAAGAAATTATCAATGGCGGGGTTTTATTTACTCGATCCTGCTGAACCCAATTGTGGAAAAGCTCTTCAAGAAGAAAGACTATAAGGGTATCGTCGAGTTGGCGGATTCTCTGAGCGATCAAGATTTGAGACAATCCAACGTACTGTTTGAGATTGCGTATGCCTATTCAGAGGTCGGTAACAGAGCGCATTCAAAGAAATGCTATGAAATGCATGTAGAGAAAAGAGGAATCACGTCCTCGGTGGCGAACAACTTGGGTGTCCTGTACCAGCGAAATGGAGATCTGCAGAAAGCAGAAGAATTCTTTACTAAGTCGATTGGCTTAGACCCGGAGGACGATTTACCAAAGAGGAATTTGGAGGAAGTAAAGGCACTTAGAGATGCTGCACTACGATTCACTAACGAGAGCTTCGAGAGTAAGCGAACGATGCTTTTGTTATCCAAGAATAAGAATATAGATGGGTACATCGTCGGTTCCGACAAGGAGGTATCAGATCGCATATCAAAAGAAGAGAGAGAGTGCAGAGCTCTAATGGGAGAGTTCATGCAAAAAAAGTACCTTTCAAGGGTGACTGATTACAAAAGCCATACAAACAAGCCAACCTACAAGATAAACCCGGACATTGAGAAACAACTTTCAGTTCTGGAGCAAGACCTGCAAAGGGAGACCGAGTTTGTTGAGATAGCGAAGAACATCACTGCAGAGGCTTTGGAAAGAATCGGTTACGATGATGAGTTAACATCGTCGTTAACGAAGATCTTGTCGCATGAGTTGCAAGCCATGCTTAAAAGAGATCTCAAAGAGAATGCCCTGGCTTTAGCAACGAAATCTTACAAGGCCTCGCTCGTGATTAGTGGAAGCATGATTGAAGCTTTGCTTCTCGATAGAATTAGCTCAAGAAAAGTGACCTCGTATAGAATGGCTAGCGGCAGGAATAAGAAAGTTGCCGAAATGGATCTAGGCGAACTCCTGGAAGTTGCCAAGAAGGAGAAAATCATCGCCGACCAACTATACCATCTGGCACATGCTTTGCGTGGGTTCAGGAACCTAATTCATCCCGGAGTAGAGTATCGCAAAAAAGCGATGCCAGTAACCGAACAGAATGCTAGGATAGCTTGGGATATCACGCGCAAAATCATCCTTGAGCTATGAAATGACATTCTTATTAATGAACTCAGGCCTCGCCTATCCTCTAGAGAAGCATTATCCGACCAGTGACGACTGCATTCCGAATAGAAAAACAGGCCTTACTTCTGAGACCCGTTCGCTTTTTGACCGAAATTCTGTGAGCGGATTCCTTCTTTCCGCCTTGATTCCGTTCAACTCACTTCAAACATTTCTTCCACTGCGCTCTCCATCGTGACCTTTGCTTTGTCAAGGGCCTTCTTGACTTTTCGTTCTATTTCTCGCTTGCTGTCGTCCAACTTTCTCATTGCGCCGTCAAGGTGAATCCGGAGCTTCTCTAGTTTTCGGTCAATGTCCGGCATCTGAAACTCAAAATGGTCAAAGTCTCGGAATCCCTCCGGTGGAGCAAAGTTCTCCAACGACGGGCCGAAGCCATAGTCATCTCCGTCTTCGATTTCCAGAGTTAAAGTCTGTCGCGCTCCCTTGCGGAGAATCTCGATGCTCGCTTTCTCACCATCGTCATACTTTGAGAGCCGCCGGCGGACATCGCGGATGGTCTCTACATCCTTCTCTCCGACTTTCAGGAGGATATCTCCAGCCTTGAATCCAGCTTTCTCTGCGGCGCTTCCTTCTTCCACGTTCTCGACTAACACTCCTTTTCCCTCTGGAGCTTCAAAGTATTTCCCAAGTTGAGGGTTCAGCTCCATCAAGCCCAACCCCATCGTGCCTTTTCCTCCGAAGATCATAATCCGGTTGGGGATGGCTGGAGGTGTAACTCCAAAGAATGGAGTTCGTCGAGGAGACTTCTTAAGTAAGGCATATAGCTCTCTTCTTTCTCCGTCTCGCATCACGACAACCTTCACCTTTGTCCCAACCTCTGCTTTTCGAACTGCCTTGACCACGTCGTCTGCATCATAGACCTGTCGACCATTGAACTCGACGATCACGTCGCCCTCCTGAATACCAGCAGAATCCGCCGGGCTCTTCCTCACTACATCGCTTACGTATGCACCCTCGTCGGTTTTGAGGTTCTCTTTCT
Source organism: Bacteroidota bacterium (assembly GCA_049589195.1). Classification (GTDB taxonomy): domain Bacteria; phylum Bacteroidota; class Ignavibacteria; order UBA10030; family JAHEZR01; genus JBAWAH01. Next base: position 105,756 of record JBAWAH010000048.1, read on the forward strand.
TTGCGAGCTGGGATGTCACGTTCTGCAAAGAGACCCCCAGCCACGGCTGTCGGGATGACCTCTCAGACTGGAGAGGCGGTAAATCAAATCTTGCCACGGCGTAAGGTGTCGCACCCAGCATGAGGATAGCCGCAAGTAGCGCCCCGAGAACGATTCTTGGTTTCATGTTTTTCTCCCTTTCCAGTGTGGTAGGGGCGTTCAATTGAACGCCCCTACAATGGGACCTCGTTCGGGTATTTGTTCGTCATTTTCCATATCTTTCTGTGCCACGTTGACCCTTTTTCAATGTACAGTTCAACAAAACACCATCGACGCTCTATCTGCCTGAAGGGATACGATTACTCTCTGTCCGGTGCATATTTCGTCACGGTGTGCACTAAGAATCGCAGTCCTCTTCTTGGAACAATTGTTAATGGCGAGATGAGGCTTTCGCCAATTGGTGAAGTGTCGAAAAAACTGTGGTATGAAATTCCACGCCACTTTTTGGATGTGCAATTGGATGAATTCGTCGTTATGCCAAACCATATACATGGAATTGTCTTGCTGTGGGGCGACCCACAAAGACCATCCGGTAGGCATGTTCAATTGAACATCCCTACCCCACAGGATTATTATTCAAGAATCTCGCCGAAGAAGAAAACACTGTCTGTCATAATCCGAACCTACAAAGCTGCGGTTACGACTTGGTGTCGGAAGAGCGGGTTCGTCGATTTTCAATGGCAGGCAGGCTTTTTCGACCACATCATCCGTAGCGAAACATCCTTGAACCGCATCCGTTCGTACATCGCAACCAATGCTGAACGATGGCAGCTCGACCGAGAGAACCCGGAGAAAACCACCAACGACCAATTCGATGATTGGCTCCGTTCAGCACTCCCTCTGTGGTAATGCCGTTTGGTTAAACGCTCCCGCTACACATTGGACTCCCCATGCCATGAGATGGTTGACACCCCGCTTTGTATCCCCTCAAAATAAAAACGGGTCTCACTGAGGGGGACCCGTCTTCTTTCGCGCTCAAGTTCTTCCAGCTAGTAGAGCATACTCTTGGATTTGCCCTTAGCCAGGAGTGCATCTATCCCGAACGTTCGACCGGCCCTTGCAAGAAACAGAACAAGCAAGGAGGCAATCACGAGGATAGCCGAAGGATTCCCAAGGATGCTGATGGACAGGAGTGCGCCACTCGTGAGGTGGAAATTGAGGACTGTCAGCATCCCAATGAATGTCGATAATCGGACAAGAAGCCCGAGGAAGAGGGAGATTCCTAACGCTGTCTCACCGAGAGGGATTAGCTTTGACCAGAAGTCAACCCCCGGCTTCCCAACGTGCTCGATGTACCACTTCGAGGTCGGCGGAGCATTCTGTTCAAGGCCCAAGAGAGACTTCTGCAAGCGCTCGCTGTCTGTGAGCCAGCCGGTCTGTATCTTTGTGTAGCCCAAGTAGAGGAAAAAGAGCGCCACAGCAAGTCGAAGGATGACAATCGGAACTGGAGACGACTTCATCGGAGTTTGCCTTTACTGTGACGAGGCTCCCCACGTTTTTTCTCTGACATCCAACTCTCTCAAGATGTTTTGCGCACCTGCGAACTTATCGAGGATGAAGAGAATATATGTTGACTCGACCGAGATCATGCGATTCCGAGGGGGATCGAATCGGTAGTCTCCCGTGATCGCCTCCCAGTTTCCGTCAAATGCCGCACCGACGAACTCGCCGCGCCCGTTGATGACCGGACTGCCGGAATTCCCGCCGGTGATGTCGCAGTCAGCAAGGAAACAGACCGGCACGTCTCCTAATTTCGGGTCGGCATAATTCCCAAAGTCCTTGGTCTCATATAACTCTTTGAGTTTTGGCGGAACGATAAAGGGATCTTCACCGGTTTCTTTTTCAATTACTCCACCGAGTTTTGTAACCCAAAGGTACGAGACAGCATCCCGCGGCGCGAACCCCTTGACAGTTCCATAGGTCAGGCGGAGCGTGCGATTTGCATCAGGGTAGGTCAACTCTCCCTTCCATTTGCCCCACGCCTCCATGAGCTGACCACGGAGTGCACTGACGTTGGTATTGAACTTGGCAATTTTCTCAGCGATCTGTTTGTTCTCTTTGTCCAGATCCCGAGCTAGCCGAACAAACGGATCATCCGCGATGTTGTCGGCGTCTTTCTTCATTAGTTCATCACAGCGGTCAATTGAAGTCAGGAGACTATCAGAATAGAGGTCATTGAAGTAATCTCGAATGGCCTCCTCTCTTTTTGTTCCCGTCTTCCCATGCACGATCTCCTCAACCGCCGCGATCTTCTGGGTGGCGGGGAGGTCGGCAGCTTTCAGAAAAAGTGCCACCATGACATCCTTGTCAGCCTGAACGTCGACGTCTTTGTGGACGTTGCGGACGAACGTCTTCAGATTGGAGATCTCTCCTTCGGTCGGTTCCTGTTTTGCCTTTGATTGAGCGAAGCTGGCGAACCGTGTTGCGATGCGGAGCAGATCGCCGCCGAACGTAATGTTCTGCATCATAATCTGCTTCTTGTTGAAGCTCTGGAGCTCGGCGTATTGCTTTCCGATATTGGGCAGAACATCGCCGTACTTCTTCTGCAGCTCAGGGCTAGTGCCAAGCCACTTCGTGAAGTCTGTCTCAAGGCCTTGCTTCCATTCGAGGATCTTGTATTTTTGGATACCCTCACGCATTCCCTCGTAATTCTTGAATGTGTTGGCGATTCCACGGATCTTGTTCGCCACTTTGATCTCCACTGCTTTGTCACTCTTTCCAGCTTTCTCGAGGATATCCATTCTGGTCTTGAACAAATCGATCGTCAGTGGATATGTCTCTCGCTGAGCGAGGGCGATCGAGTAAGAATCTCTATAGCGAAATGTCCGCCCCGGGTATCCCATTACCATCACGAAGGAACCATCTTGGACGCCCGTCTCCGATATCGGGAGGTATTTCGTCGGTTTGTACGGAACGTTCTGCTTCGAGTACTTCGCCGGTTTGCCGTCCGGGCCGACGTACGCACGGAAAATGGAAAAGTCTCCAGTATGCCTCGGCCACATCCAGTTATCAACCTCACCACCGTAGTTGCCAATCGAGCCGGGTGGGGCGTAAACGAGACGAACATCGAGAAGCCGCTCAGAGGTGAACAGGAAGTACTTCAACCCGCTGAACATGTCTGTGACTCGGCAATCGAGTTTCGTCTTCTCCTTCCACTTGCTCTCAAGTTCTCTCGACTTCTCCTCGATTGCCTTCGCGCGCTGTTCAATCGTCATTGTGTCGTTCACTGCACTCAACACATCTGCTGTGACGTCCACGATATCCTTGTTGATCGAGGCCGTGTAATTCTCAGCAGGGAGTTCCTCATCGCGTGTCTTTGCGAGAAACCCGTCCTTGAGGTAGTCATGGTCGACCGAACTCAAGGACTGGATCGCCCCGTACGCGACGTGGTGATTTGTCATCATAAGGCCTTCAGCGGAAACGAACGATCCAGTACCACCACCAAGGAGAACAACAGCATCCTTGAGACTTGGCGATGTCGAGCTGAAGATCTCTTCTGCAGAAAGTTGAAGACCTTTCGCCTTCATCGCCTGGATTGGAAGGCTGTTCAAGAGCCACATACCTTCGTCTATGCTCTTCCACGAGATGAATGAAAGGGAGAGCGCGATGATGCTAAAAACGAAAATCCCTTTTCTTAACATGCGAGTTGCTCCTTCGTTTGATGTTTTGCCGAGTGAAGACGGAAAAAACGTGGGCACAAGATGTCGAAAATTACCAGAAGAATCAAGAGAAGAAGGGCGACCACATTCTCGTTTTGTTGAATTAGGAAGAGAAAATGGATATATTGAGAACGAGAATTTCACAGACTCGGAATCGATTATGATTGTGTATCTTAATGGAGAATTTCTTGAGAAAGAAAAAGCTCTGATCTCGGTCGAGGATCGAGCTTTTCTCTTTGCAGATGGAGTGTACGAAGTCATCCGATGCTATGAGGGACGGCCCTTTCGGCTTGAAGAGCATTTGAGAAGGTTAGACGAGAGTATCCAGGCTGTTCGGATTGACTTGTCAGACTCCAGGCTGATTGGAGAGGTGGCGAAAAGGTTGATCGTTGAGAACGGTCTCACAAAAGGGGACGCACTCATCTACATCGAAATCACTCGGGGTTCTGCGCCGCGTGCTCACATATTTCCGCCGAAAGGCACAAAGCCAACTGTGTACGTGGGCGCGGTGGAATTTCACCCAAAGCACGGCCAGATGGAGAATGGCATTTCCGTGATCCTCGTGCCCGACATTCGGTGGACACGCTGCGATGTCAAAGCCGTTGGGCTTCTTCCAAATGTGTTGATGGCGCAGCGCGCCCTTGACGAAGGCGCAGACGACGCAATCTTTGTGCGCGACGGTGTTGCCATTGAGGGCACCGCGAGCAACGTCTTCGGCGTGTTTGGTGGGGTGGTTGTGACGCATCCGAAGACGAACCTGACACTTGCAGGGGTTACACGAGATGTAGTGCTCGAGTTGTGCGCCAAACTCGAGCTTCCAATCCGCGAGACGCCGATCATGGAGTCACAGCTTTCCCAGGCTGAGGAGCTTTTCGTGACGAGCACGACGATGGAGATCACGCCAGTTGTGAAAGTGGATGGGAGAGCTATTGGGAGCGGGAAGCCCGGGACGCTTACGAGGCGGATACAGAAGGAGTTTCGGGAGCTTGTTCGATCGTCCGGAGACTGAGGGACTTGTGTTTTGTGATCAACGACAGGACGAGAGTCTCATCCCGCCTGCCTCAACCGATGGTAGGACAGGTGTCCTCACCTGTCCACCCGTCAGGTGGCACGATTTCACTTGATTTAGCTTCAATGATTAGCTAATTTTGCTGAGTGGTGAACGACCTCTCACAAGCAAAGGAGCGAAAACGATGTTTGGCATCATAGTACTTGTAATTCTAGTGCTCCTGGTTGTTTGGGTGATCGCGAAATACAATTCGCTGATCACGCTTCGAAACCAGGTCAACAACGGATGGAAGCAGATCGATGTTCAGCTGAAGCGCCGACACGATCTCATCCCGAATCTCGTCGAGACTGTCAAGGGGTACATGCAATTCGAGCAGGACACGCTCCGACAGGTGGTCGAGGCGCGAAATGCCGCGGTCAGCGCAAAAGGTGTTGCAGACTCCGCTGCGAAGGAGGGTGAGCTTACAGCCGCGCTGTCGCGACTCTTCGCTCTCGTTGAGAACTACCCCAACCTGAAATCAAATGAAAACGTCAAGCAGCTTCAGGAGGAACTGACGAGCACAGAGAACAAAGTGAGCTTCGCGCGGCAGTTCTACAACGACATCGCGACACAGTTCAATATTGCTCAGCAGGTGTTCCCTGGAAGTATCATCGCCGGGATGTTCGGCTTCAAGGTAGCGGAACTCTTTGAGGTCACTGTCGCTGCGGAGAGGGAAGTCCCGAAGGTCGATCTCTCGTTGAAGAAGTAAGATGGACGTCACGAAGTTTCCCAACATCTACGAACAGCAGAAACGCAATCGCCGCCAGACATTGATTATCATGGCGGCGTTTGTGCTTTTCTTTGGCTTTCTCGGGTACGGCTTCGATGTTTTCTTCTTCGGCGTTGATCCGTTTGGCCTAGTCTATGAAGAGGCAACCGGCCTTCCCCTTGGAACCATCGTTGCGCTTATCGTGGGGGCTTTGTTTGCATCGTGGGGCCTTCAGAGCGGTGCAGTCGCTGTCTTGAATTCATCGCAGGCATACCCGGTGCCTGAGAATGATCCGAGATTCCGACCCTTGATCAACGTCGTCGATGAAATGACGATTGCATCAGGGCTCCCAAGGCCCAAGATCTACATTGTTCCTGACCCGGACCCCAACGCGTTCGCGACCGGCAAGGATCCACAGCATTCGTACATCGCAGTGACTGAAGGACTCGTCGAGAAACTCAACCGCGAGGAATTGCAGGCTGTCATTGCTCATGAGATGAGCCATGTGAAGAACTATGATATTCGGACGATGACGATTGTTGCGGCACTTGTTGGCGCCATCTTCCTCCTTTCCGACGGCGCTCGCCGGATGATGTGGTTCGGGGGAGGTCGTGGGGGAAGGCGCAGTTCGCGTGGTGGTGCCAGCGGGCCAATCGCTGCTATCCTCCTTGTTGTCTGGCTGGTCGCCTTGATACTCGCGCCGCTTATCAGTCAGCTGCTTGCGATGGCGGTATCGAGGCAGCGAGAGTATCTCGCAGATGCGTCGGGCGCAGAACTCACGAGGAATCCGCTTGCCCTCGCAGAAGCGCTTGAGAAGATCGAGTCAGCATCGGAGCCTACGCGAGCGATCAAACAAGGCTCTGCACATCTATGCATCGTGGATCCTCTGGGAAGGAAAGCAAATCTCAAAGAAGGCTTCTTTGCAGATGTCTTCGCGACACACCCGCCGATTTCCAAACGTATCACACTCCTCAAGGCGATGGCGTATTCATTCAAGTCGTGAGTCCGCATCGCCTCTCATCTCACCAAGCGAGACGAAGTTATTTCTATGAGAGATTTTCAGCCGATCAATCTGAATTTCTAAAGAGATTCCGACCTGCCATTCTTGTCCCAACTTCCAAGCTCATCTTTTCGATACCGTCCTAACTTGAGAGGCAAGCTAATTACAGAGTGCAAAAGTAGGTCAGACATTCTTGTCTGACTTGTTTGACAGGCAAGAATGCCCGTCCCACCAAGAGAGTTTTTCAAATCAGGACACTACACTACTATCTTTTCTCTGGAATCTTCCTTCAAGTTTCCTTAGATTAAATTCACCCGAGTTCCGTATTTGAAAGACGGTTTGTTTAGTTAAGCCCATGACTTCATACGAGCGAGTCCTCGCCGTACTCCATGGCCAGGAGCCCGATAGAGTTCCGATTTTCGAGCTTCTCATCGATCCCACCGTCATCAAAGCGATTCTCCCCAAAGCCGACTACCCTGATTTTGCAGATTCGATGGAGATCGATGTCGTCGTAACGAACACGCCATCGAAGCTCTATGAAGAAAAGGTGCTTGATGCAGAACAGCGGATCGTTGTAAACGAATGGGGGATCGTCCGTCAGTACGGAGTCCAGATTGTCTCCATGCCGCTCGAGGGGCCTATCCAGAGGATTGAGGATTTTGACACGTACAAACCGCCGGATCCCTACGCAGAGCGCAGGTACCGTGAACTTCGCCGGCTTCTCGATCGATTCAAGGGGAAGAAGCTCGTGGGAATGCACCTCCACGACGGGTTCAACTATCCGTGTTATCTCCGAGGAATGCAGCGGCTCATGATGGATCTCTTTGAGAATCCCGACTTCGTTCACAAACTCGTCCGGCTCTCTACTGATCACAACACTGCGATTGCCGAGCGAGCAATCGAGCTCGGGGCGGACTTCATCATTCTTGGGGATGACTACGGCTCTATCGAGGCGCCTCTGATTTCCCCCAAGCATTTCAGAGAATTCTTCCTTCCGGCCATTCGAGAGATCGTCGAGGCTGTACATGCGAAGGGCGGATTCTGTTTGAAACACTGCTGTGGCAACATTAACCTGATTCTCGATGACATGGTGACCACTGGCATTGACGCGTTGCACCCGTTTGATGCGACCGCAGGAATGGATCTTGTTGCTGTGAAGAAGAGATTCCCTCGGCTGACCGTCATCGGTGGTGTAGATTGTGGCCCATTGCTCTCGGAGCGTTCCGTTCAGGATGTCGTCAACGAAGTAAAGCGATTGCTTCAAGCAGCATCGCCGGGCGGGAGGTACATTGTGTCTTCTACAAACACGATTCACAACACCGTTCGGCCGGAAAACTATCTTGCTATGCTTTCGACTGTGAAGGAATTCGGTCGATATCCAACTGTCGCATAGCGAGGCACTTCAGTTTCATTCCATAAAGACTTTTTATGCAGAACCATCGATACACGACACTTTCGATCACTGAACCCCGTGACTTGATGTTCGGAAAATCCCCCAAGTCGATCACATGTGGATTTGAATTGAGTATTGGAGCAGGGGAGGTCTATCCTGAGATCAACTTTACCCTCCCAATGATGTCCATCGACGAGCGCACATGGCCGGAAGTCCTTGCCCATTATGAAGAGATTGGGACGATGATCGAGAATTCTTCAAAGCGGCTCGGACTTCCGGGATTGATGGTTGAGTTCGAGCTTCTCCCCCAGATGACCGAGCACCCGGAGTGGGGAGCGGAGATTACAGGCATTCTTCATCGACACCTCGCGCAGGCTCACGACGAGTACGGGTTGAAGGCCGCACTGCGTGTGACAATCACCGACATTCGTGACAACGTTCGGCCCCCGATACTACGATCAGGCAATGCTTGGGAGGAAATGCTGAGGTCGCTCGAACTCTGTGCCGACGCCGGAGCGGACATTTTCTCCATTGAGTCTGTCGGCGGCAAGGAGGTGAATGACAAGGCGATGCTCGACGGTGACCTGCAGGGTGTCGTCTTTGCTCTCGGCGTGCTTGCACCACGTGACATGGCCTTCCTCTGGGATAATATCTCGAGAGTGGCAGCCGCAAAGGGCGTCATTTCGGGCGGAGATTCTGCCTGTGGATTTGCAAACACAGCAATGCAGCTTGCTGGTCAGCACATGTTGCCGGAAGTATTTGCTGCTGTCGTGCGTGCTGCGAGTGCAGTGAGGAGCCTTGTTGCGTTTGAGCATGGCGCGATCGGGCCGTCGAAGGATTGTGCCTACGAGGGGCCGATTCTCAAAGCGATTACCGGTTGTCCCATTTCGATGGAGGGAAAATCGGCGACCTGTGCACATTTCAGCCCCATAGGCAATGTGAGTGCAGCAATGTGCGATCTGTGGAGCAACGAGTCGGTGCAGAACATCCGGCTTCTCTCAGGCATGGCGCCTGAGGCGTATCTGGAACTTTTGACCTACGATTGTCGTCTTTTCAATCAGGCACTCAAGACGCGGAACGAGCGGGCATTGCAGAAGCTTCTTGTAGATTCAGATGCATACTTGAGTCCCCAAGCACTTGTCTTGACTCCGGAGTCGACCATCCGAATCGCCAAAGCGATCGTCGAAGGCGGCAATGATTACCGTCGAACCGTCGGGGCTGCAAGAGAAGCTTGGCAGATCCTCGATGAAGCAGCACGCGGCGGGAAGTTGAAGCTCTCTCCACAGGAGAGACGCTGGATGGAACGAATGAAGGGTGAGCTTGATCTCCTCCCAAAGGATGAAGAGGAGTTCATCAGGTCAATGGGCCAGACCTACCGGGAACTCTTTCTTCCTGAAAGCTATGGACTTCCAGTGGTACCATAATGGAACTCTCTTTCCAGGCAGTGGCGGTAGTTTCGCTTCTCTTTCTGGGAGTGGCCTTTCTCTACTCGTCTGTCGGGCACGGTGGGGCCTCGGGATACTTGGCAGTCCTTTCCTTTTTTGCCTTTGCCCCAACCTTCATGTCTACCACAGCCCTCATCCTGAACATCCTTGTTTCTGCTACAGCCTTGATTGCTTTTTCAAAGGCAAAGCATCTCGAGCTTGGCCTGACGTGGCCGTTCGTCGTGACGTCTGTTCCGGCAGCATTCCTTGGCGGTGTGGCTCCAGTTTCTCCCCGCACTTATCAGCTCATTCTCGCTGTCGTTCTCTTGATTGCAGGGCTGCGGTTCCTGCTGGAGATTCGATCTTCGAAAGATGAATCGGTGTTGAGGATCCCCTCACTCCTGATTTCACTTCCAGTCGGAGCTCTCGTAGGCTTCGTTTCAGGACTTGTGGGAGTTGGCGGCGGTATTTTCTTGAGTCCGTTAATTCTCATGATGCGCTGGGCAGATGCGAAGCGAACAGCCGCGACATCCGCGGGGTTCATTCTCGTGAATTCCATCTCAGGAGTCTTTGGGCGGGTCACTGCGGGGACGTTTGCTCCGGGACCTCTCCTCCCTTTCCTCATTGCTGCGTTCATTGGAGGACTGCTGGGTTCGCACTTCGGTGCGGTGCGATATTCCGGCAAGACGATTCGGCGGCTTCTTGGAGTAGTTCTCTTGGTTGCATCGGCAAAGTTGTTTCTCGCCCAGATTTGATTTCCGCTTGATGGACACTGCGGGTCATTAGACTTTTTCCTCGGTTCTGCCTAACTTTTCACAATGATGTCAACAATAACGCAAAGCGTGCTTGTTGCAGATCGCCTGACTAAGAAGTACGAAGATCTCCTTGCAGTCGACGAGATCTCTTTTGAAGTGCGGAGGGGCGAGTGCTTTGGGCTGTTGGGTCCCAACGGTGCAGGGAAGACCACAACGATGAAGATGGTCTATGCCGTTTCGCCCATCACGGCAGGCCGCTTAACCGTCCTAGGCTTCGATGTCCTAACACACCCTCGAGAAGTAAAGAGGCGGCTGGGAGTGGCCCCGCAGGAGTATAATCTTGACCCCGACTTCACAGTGCTAGAGAATCTCCTGAATCACGCGCGTTATTTTCGGATTCCAAAGGCAGAAGGGCGTCGGCGAGCTCTCGAGCTTCTTGAGTTCTTCAAGCTTACCGAAAAGAAGGATTCTGTCGTAGAACACATCTCTGGCGGGATGAAGAGGAGGTTAATTCTGGCTCGTGCTCTCATCAACGAGCCTGAAGCACTCGTGTTAGATGAACCTACGACAGGCTTAGATCCGCAGGCACGACACCTCATTTGGGAAAAGCTCATCGATCTCAAAAGCAGGGGCATCACGGTCCTGCTGACTACGCACTACATGGAAGAGGCTGAGTATTTATGCGACCGATTGGTCATTCTCGATCAGGGCAAGATCTTGGCCGAAGGACAACCGCGAGCACTCATTCAGAACATCATTGGTGAGGAGATCTTAGAACTGGTGCCATCTGACATGGAGAGTGCGCTAACGATTTTGAAAGCTAACCCGAAGGCAGCGCGATATCAGATCGTCGGGAGAAAGCTTGAAGTATTCGCCGAGGATCCCAAGAGTTTGGTTCCAGAACTTATGGGCCAATTGAATTTGGAGAATTTTTCCTTGCGTCGAGCTACACTGGAGGACGTTTTTCTCCATTTGACAGGAAGAGAATTGAGAGAATGAGCACGCTGAGAGACTTATCGCGGCTGCCGGTGTTGAGTTCGCTCTGTTGGACAGTGTGGCAGCGAGACATGGATGTTTACAAGAAAACATTCAAAGTCAATATTGTCCCGCCGCTCTTGGAGCCCATCCTCTATTTGGTGGCACTCGGTTTTGGCTTGGGGATCTTCATTAAGGAAATTGACGGGGTTCCATATACACGGTTCATCGCGCCAGGTCTCTTCTCGATCACGACAATGTACGCTGCATTCTTCGAGTGCACATACGCCTCCTACGTGCGAATGTACTATCAGAAGACCTTCGATGCTATCATCGCAACGCCTGTGAACATCGACGAGGTCGTGGCTGGTGAGATCCTTGCAGGAGCGACGAAGGCATTCATCAACGGCGGGATTGTGCTTGGGGTGATCCTTGCTTTTGGCTTGGTAGACCTACGGTATGCCGCCATCTTGCTGCCTCTTGGATTTGTTGCCGGACTTGTTTTTGCGTCCGTCGGTTTGATTTGCACAGCTGTCGTGCCGTCGATTGACTCTTTCAACTATCCGATTTTTCTGTTCATCACGCCGATGTTCTTGTTCAGCGGAACGTTCTTTCCTATGTCCATCTTACCAGAAGGCCTAAAGGTATTAGGGTACGCTCTCCTGCCCCTGACGCACGTCGTCAGGATTGCACGAGGCCTGACGCTCGGCGCGCCAGAAGGTAGTCTGCTTCTTAGTTTCCTCTGGATGCTGGTAGTCTCAGCCATAACATTTATCCTGGCGATCAATCTGATGAGGAGGCGATTAATCCAATGAAAGCCGCCACCAGACGCTTTCGTGCTTCCGACCGAATTCTCGTTCGTCGTGCGAAACCTGCCGACGCAGCCATCATCGCTCGTTTCAATGCTGCCATCGGAACGGAGACCGAAGGAATCCTGTTGGACAGGAGGCGACTGCACAGAGGTGTCGAAGCCATCCTCCGTGACCCGATGAAGGGTTTCTATCTTTTGGCTGAGGTTGATGGAAAGATAGCGGGCCAGATGATGATTACTCGGGAGTGGAGTGACTGGCGGAACGGACACTTCTGGTGGATTCAGAGCGTGTATGTTCTGCCAGCGTACCGCAGGCGCGGTGTGTATCGTGCGCTCCACGAGAGCGTTGTTGCTCTTGGACGGAGGAGAAAAGATGTCTGTGGGATTCGGCTGTATGTTGACCATCACAACCTATCCGCGCAAAAGGTCTACAAAAAGCTGGGCATGAAGAGATCGAACTACGAAATGTTCGAACAGGATTTTGTCCTGCGCAGGGACGAGTAGCTCGGATGGTGCAAGCTTGAACGAACTCAACCGACCACGAACCTCGACGTTTTTTGTTGAAGGCATGTGCTGTGCCGATGAGGAGTTCACCATCCGAAAGAAGCTCGGTTCCCTCGACGGGGTCGATTCGTGCGCCTTCAATCTCGTGGCCCAGAAGCTGACAGTAACACATCGGGCTGGCGACGAACAAATCATGAAAGCACTTCGGAGTGTCGGCTTCAAGCCACGGATTGCGTCGGTGGCGCTGCAAGTCCCTGGGAGAAGAAGAAGTCATGCACAGCTCTATTCGACCATAATTTCAGGCCTTTTGACTCTGCTTGGGGGAGTCCTTCTTTACCTGAAGGTTTCACCCGCTGTCACGGAGGCATTGTTCGCGGTTGCTATTCTGTTGTGTGGATGGCGGATTGGGCTAAAGGGCTTAAGAGCGGTCCGGACTTTTGCCTTCGACATGAACTTCCTGATGACTCTTGCCGTCGTTGGTGCATTGGCGATCGGCCGTTGGGAAGAAGCCGCAGTTGTCACTGTCTTGTTTGCCTTTGCACTTCAGCTCGAATCATACAGCATGGAGAAGACGAGGAATGCCATTGGCTCATTAATGGAACTCTCTCCGCTGACCGCCCGTGTCAGACGCAACAACAGCGAGATTGAAGAACCGCTGGACAAGGTTTCAGTTGGCGAGAACGTCCTCATCAAGCCGGGCGAGCGCATTCCACTTGACGGGGAAGTCATATCAGGGAGTTCGTATGTGAACCAGGCGCCGATCACGGGCGAATCTGTTCCCGTCGAGCGCGGGATTGGCGCGCAGGTGTTCGCAGGCTCGATCAATGGGAAGGGATCCCTGGTCATTAGGGTCACGAAGCTCGCTCAGGATACGACGCTCGCACACATCATTCACCTGATCGAAGAAGCGCAGAGCCGACGCGCTCCATCCCAGAGCTTCGTCGATCGCTTCTCGAGGATTTACACCCCTGCCGTCATCGGGATCGCGGTCGTGCTCTCGCTGATCCCTCCATTGCTTTTTGCACAACCTTTTGAGGTGTGGTTCTATCGATCCCTCGTCCTCCTTGTAATCGCATGTCCGTGTGCGCTCGTTCTTTCAACGCCGGTAACGATTGTGAGTGGTCTCACGAACGCTGCCAGGAATGGCATCCTGATCAAAGGGGGAGCGCACTTGGAGAATGCTGGGGCCCTCAAAGTCCTCGCCTTCGACAAAACAGGGACCTTGACGCTCGGCGTTCCAGCAGTGACAGACGTGATTCCGCTCGACGCCCTTTCGAGGAGCGAAATTGTCGCCCTTGCCGCTGCTATGGAGTCACACTCAGAGCATCTTCTCGGCGACGCCATCATTCGTTATGCGAAGCAACACGACATCTCCTACGCCGAGATTGAGTTGCAGCGGTTCGAATCACTGACCGGGAAGGGAATTCGCGCCTCTCTCAACGGAAAGACATTCTACATAGGAAATCACACGTTGGCAGAAGAACAGGGAATCTGCTCACCCGTCGTTGAAGAGAAGCTCCACGAGCTGGAGCAAGGTGGGAAGACGACGATCATCCTTGGGACGCAGACGGAAGCACTAGGAATTCTTGCCATCGCTGATGAGATTCGAGAAGAGAGCAAAGGTGCGATCAGAACGCTCCACGAAAATGGTATCGGCAAAGTCGTGATGCTCACGGGGGATAATCGCGGGACCGCGAGGACAATTGCTGGTCAGCTCGGAATCGACGAGTACCATGCAGAGTTGTCACCGGAAGAGAAGGTCAGTGTGATTCAGTCCCTGCGCGTACAAGCTGGGAATGTCGGGATGGTCGGAGATGGAATCAACGATGCTCCAGCGCTTGCTGCTTCTTCCGTCGGGATAGCAATGGGGACAGCGGGCTCCGATACAGCACTTGAAACAGCAGACATCGCACTGATGAGTGACGATCTCTCAAAGCTCTCATACACAATATCTCTCAGTCGGCAGACGCTCAGAGTCATCAAGCAGAATATCGCCCTCTCTCTGGTCATCAAGCTTGTGTTTTTGGCGCTTGCAATTCCTGGCTTGGCTACCCTCTGGATGGCTATTGCCGCTGATGAAGGTGCAAGTTTGCTCGTCATCTTCAACGCGATGCGCATCCTGAGAATGGAGGATCGCAGAAAGGGTTGATGGATGAGTTCTTTGCCGACGCGTTTTTGACTTTCTGTTGATTTTTCGTTACCTTGAGAACCGCTTTTAGCCAGCTCCTGTGCACCTTTATCGAGAGGGTTTTTGAATGTACGCCGTCGTTGAAATTGCGGGAAAACAGTTCAAAGTGACCAGTTCTGACAAGGTTAGGGTCCCCAAGCTCGATGTGGAGGTTGGGAAGACGGTGAGATTTGATAAGGTCCTCCTTCTAGCAGACGACGGGAATGTGAAGGTCGGGAACCCAACGGTGGAGGGGGCGAAAGTAGAGGCGAAAGTTCTCGCTCACGGAAAAGACGAGAAGGTGATCGTTTTCAAGAAGAAACGACGAAAGGGTTACCGCGTGAAGCGAGGCCATCGTCAACTGTATACCGAGATTGAAATCAGTGAAATCGTATAGTAATGCGGAGATAAGGCATGGCACACAAGAAAGGAATGGGGAGTTCGCGGAATGGCCGCGATAGTAATGCGCAGCGCCTCGGAGTAAAGCGCTTCGGCGGTCAGTCAGTGACTGGCGGAAGCATTCTTATCCGCCAACGAGGGACGAGGTTTCTTCCAGGCCGCAATGTCGGTCGTGGCACTGACGATACTCTGTTTGCAATGGTTGACGGTGTCGTGAAGTTCGAGCGCTTCAACAAGAAGAAATTGATGGTCAGCGTTCTTGAACCAGCGTCACCGGCGTAGATTCGCGGTCCGTTTCATCCCACCTGTTAACTGACTCACCTCAAAACTCTTTAGGAGCCATCAATGAAAATCACCGTTATTGGTGCCGGCAATGTCGGTGCTACGACCGCCCAGCGCCTCGTTGATAAGGAGCTTGCCAACGAGGTGGTCCTTGTCGATGTCATCGAAGGCTTGCCTCAAGGAAAAGGCCTCGACATGTACGAGGCGGCGCCTGTCGAAGGGTCAGATGTGAGAGTTGTAGGAAGCAACAGCTATGCAGACACAGCAAATTCCGACATCATCATCATCACGGCAGGGATCGCACGCAAACCGGGGATGACAAGGGAACAGCTGCAGGACACAAATGCCGGCATCGTGAAGAGCGTTACAGAACAGGCAGTTGGGGTGTCACCGAAAGCGATCCTCCTTGTTGTCTCAAACCCGCTTGACGTTATGACGTACGTCGCGCTGAAGGTCAGTGGGTTCGAAAGGCATCGAGTGATCGGGATGGCGGGAGTCCTTGACTCTGCACGGTTCCGCACATTCATAGCAATGGAACTCAAAGTCTCCATCGAGGATGTGAACGCATTTGTTCTCGGCGGACACGGTGATTCAATGGTCCCACTCCCACGTTACTCCACTGTTGCTGGTATGCCAATCACGGAGCTGTTGTCGAAGGAGGCAGTCGACCGATTGGTGAAGCGGACTCGTGATGGCGGGATCGAGATTGTTAATTACCTGAAGACAGGGAGCGCCTACTATGCGCCCTCATCAGCAGTTGTGCAGATGGCGGAAGCGATTGTGAAGGACAAGAAGCGGATTCTCCCGTGTGCTGTCTACCTCGAGGGAGAGTATGGGATCCGTGATACCGTCGTGGGTGTGCCTGTGAAGTTAGGAAAGAATGGCATGGAGCAGATTATTCAAATCAAACTCAACGACGATGAGCAAGCCGCTTTGAACAAATCTGCGGCGGGAGTGAAGGAGAATATTGGAAAGTTGAAGGTGTAAATCCTGGAAGGATCCTAGTTAGAAGGGAAAAGTCCCACCAGAGATGGCGGGACTTTTTATTTCACCAACAACAAGACCATCTCCACCTCAGATCCGTCCTCGGAGAGGTGGTACTGCACTTTGTCCATCAGAGTTCTCATTAAGAAGATCCCTCTCCCACTTTCCCTCAGCAGGTTCGACTCGTCGAGTGGGTTAGCAATCTTGTGCGGGTCAAAACCAGCTCCACTGTCCCGCACTCTAAGAATCATCCTCTCTTTCGAAAGCTCGCACGCCAGGTAGACATTCTTCTGCGGATCCGACTTGTTGCCGTGGAAGATCGCGTTGTTTACGGCCTCAGTTGTTGAAATAAGCACCTTATTGAATTGAATTTCATCGAGATGGGCACTCCTGTTGACCCTCTGGAGGAATTTTTCCACTCGATGGATATGCTTGGGACTGCTGTGCATGGTCATCCGAAAATGCTTTGTACCCTTTGTCAACGCTCTCTCCTTTCTCCTCATCAGAGTCCGAGGATTATGCTCATCGCGAGATTCGACACTGACTCTGTAGGCCCGCCAGTCTGTGTCTGAACCTCATACCACCCGTTGATCAGAAGACGGGTGTTCCGGCTTGCAGCCCACGCAATGAGGCAGGTCGGGCCGTAATTCACTAAACGGTTGTCAAACACCCGCTCGCTGAGGTCGTAGCGAAAGCGCGTCAGGCTGAAGTACCTGAAGCCGACTGCGATCGTGAGATTGGTTTGCAGGTCACAACGAAATTGTCCCCAGTAAGTTCTGTCGTCAAAGTAGTTGACCGGGCGTTCTCTGAACTCCCTCCAGCTCAGTTGTCCACGCTCGTAGAGCTTCACACGGAGAGAGAAGTCAAGAGCCACGCGCCGGGAGAGCTGGGATGTTGTCGAATCGACGAACGAGAACTGGCGGAACGAAAAGCTCTTCACGGAGTAGACCTGATCTTCGAAATCATAGACAGTGTAGTTTGCAAGGACTTCAAAAGCATTCGCGGTTTTCAACTGAGGGCTTGGCTGATATTCGATCCTTGGAGAAAGCCGAAGCACCCGGTTCCAATTGTTGTTGGCACTTCGGTCTGCGAACAGGTAGACGATGTGGTTCAAGACTGCGTCAGCAGAGAGGGAAAACGTGATGTTGTTTCCCAGTTTTTGTCTGTCGGAGAAGCCGTAGATCATTAGGAGCTCGTCGCGATCGTCCGTGTTCTCTGGACTGGGTGTGTCATAGCGAAGGAGACTGGCGAAGCCCGAAAGGTTCAGGAGGTTGCCGGCAACCGTTGCCACCTGAGCATTTCCACTGATCGTGGTGCGCCGCGTGCTATTGTTTTTCTCTTGCTCACTTGCCTGTTGAAGATCGAAGCGGTTGCGATCGACTCCTGTGAATGACCTCGCCTGGTGGTCTTCATCTCGTTCGCCGTAGGAAAGCCTGAGCACCGCATCGATTCGCTCTGTTCGATACTGTCCTTGGACAAAACCATCGAGCTTGAGCTCAGAAATGTCCGTGTCGAAAAGCGTCCCGAGCGGTGTGTTGACAGCTTTGTACCGGATATCCTTTGAGATCCCCCGGCGATAGAGACTCGTATTGAACGTGAACAGAAGATCGTTTCCGACACCGTACCGGAGCTGGTTGGTGACGTCGATGATTTCCTCGATGCGCTGCTCGATGTTGTTGGTTACTCCGAACGCCAGCTTGACCAACGAATCGGCGGAGAAGTAGAAATCACGACGGTTTCTCAGGAACTGCGCTCCGACGCTGTCTTTCGTCTGCCCGAGAAAGTCCTTCTCGATAGAAAGAATCGCAGCATGGCTTTCTCCTTTCCTCGGGGTTATTCGGTCCTCACTGAACCTCCCATAGAAGGTCGTTCTGTACCCAGACAAATCGACTTCACCAATTTGAGAAGTGATCCGGTAACTCAAGCCATCGTCCTGCTGGCCCGTCTGATTGTCGCTCTTGATGCCGATACTCGAGGTGACAGTATCACACGCTCTTGGCTGAAATCTCATTCCCACGAGCATTGAATTGATTGAAGCACGATTGATTTCTATGGAGCGACTGTCTGAAAGAAAGAGAGAGGACACCTCGAGCTGCGTCGCGATTTCTTTTGTCAGTTTGTGTGTGAAAAGGGATCCAAAGTTCTGTTCGTCCTTGATGAATTTCTGATCGGTCTGTATGAGCGTCGAGAGGAAGAGTTCACCCAGGCGAATGTCCCAGTCGCCAAGCAGTCCCTGATAATTCACCATTCCCCTCCAGAAGTACGTATTGAGGTTCCGCTCGAAACCTAAGACCGATTGGTTTGGTATCGTCACGGTATCAGATTTTTGTCCGAGCGTCACGTGTCCATAGTCTTCTTGGGCCGCAGCATGGTTTGAGCAAACAAGAACCGCTGCGACAAATGAGAGGGCTGCTATTCTACGTTTTTCTGTCTCCATTGGTTGCAGCAAACACCAAGACTCAAGCCAACGTAGGTTTCAACTCCACACGCGTGACTGGAAAAAGTCAAGGAACTCTCTTTTCTTCAATTCGTACCCGACGTGGGCATTTGGGGTCCGTTTCTCGCGTTCCGATCGAATTTCCGCAACTGTCATCCCCCTAGTGATTTCACCCCGAGTTTCCACCTCGACATGCAAGTCATGGTATCGAACGAGGTCCCTTTTGACTGCAACTGCGACCGCGAGCGGGTCATGAAGGTAGCCGCCCAGAAACCCCTCTGTCTCCTTATGGTACTCCATGTATCTTCTTGTCATTCTTTGAATGAAGAAGCCAAGACCATGCTTGCCTCTGCGTGCAAGGCGGACGACATCGGATCGCTGGAGCACTCCTTGCTGCGTCACATCCAAAGGGAGAAGCGTAATGGGTATCCCCGAATGAAAGACACAGTTGGCTGCGTCAGGGTCGACGTACATATTGAACTCGGCGACTGGACTTTGGTTCCCAGCGACTCGAAAAGCACCGCCCATTGCAATGATTTCCTTGACTTTCTTCATCGTCCTGGGGTCTTTCTGAAGAGCACGCGCGACGTTTGTCAACGGCCCGATTGCGACGATACTGATTTGTTGTGGATGCTTTTTCACAAGGTCAAGAATGACTTGCACTGCGCCTCTTTCTGACGGGCGATGTCTAAGGCTTGGGTATTCATGGGTGATGCCGCCGAGGCCATCTCTTCCATGGACGCGCGGTTCTGTAACCAGAACTCTTGCCAAAGGTTTCTTGGCACCCTTGGAAACGATTGGTGGCCTGTCTGGGTTGAGCACATCGAGAATGAGAAGGCAATTGCGAGTACACTTCTTGACCTCCGCATTACCTGCTACCGTCGTGATCGCTTCGAGGCTGAGTTCTGGTGACTTCAGTGCAAGAATGATCGCGAGGGCGTCATCAACGCCTGTGTCCGTGTCAATGATGATCCGCTTCATCGTGTGCTCGGATTGACCAATTCTCTCCAGTTGTGTTTTGGAACGTAGCCGAGTTTTGCACTCGCTCGTGCACTACTGATAAAGGAATCGTATCCGCCGAAGCTCTCATCGATTTCTGTAACATTCGGGTAATACAACTTCAGGAGGGCTCGAGATTCGGACCCAGTCCAGTTCTCTTTAGCCGAAACGAAGAATACCTCATGGATGTTGAGATCGTTTGCCTCAAGTGCCAGGAGAATTGCAGAGGCAAAGTCAAAAACATGAACATACGCCCAGAGATTCTTTGACCATTTTGGATACTCATTCACAAGCCCTCGGTACATCTCGATTTCTTTCTCCTCTGGGACCCAAATCCAAGGAGGACGAATACAAACTGTTTGGATGCCATACCGGAGAGAGTATGAGCGGCATATTTGTTCAGCCAGGAGTTTGCTGAGTCCGTACGGGTCTTGTGGACGCAGTGGATGCTTTTCGTCGATGGGGACATAATCAGGTGCCATGCTCCTCGTCATGAAGGCAAATCCGAGTACCGACTCGCTCGAGACGAACACTAGTTTCTTGATGCCACACCTTGCAGCTGCCTCGAGGACGTTGAACGTGCCTACAGTATTCACAGCAAATACTTTCTCTGCGGGGTCATTCAGTGGATTTGGAATGCCGGCCATATGAACGATGGCGTCGAACCCGTGACCAAGCGCACCGACTAACGCAGGCAAGTTCATGACATCAACCCAATAGAACGGCTTCGGAGAAGCCGGCTCGCGAATGTCGAGAACACTCACCTTGCGGGTCTGGCTGAGGATGTCGACGACGTATTTCCCAACCAGTCCGCTGCCACCAGTGACGAGAACGTTCATTCGAGAATTGATTTACGGCAGTTCGACCTTCATCCCGCGTTCAGGGATTTCCACACGATCAATCCCCTTCCCCTTGAGACCGGCAGCCAGTTTCTCTGCTCGTACCTTTTCTCCGTGCACGAGAAATACCTCCTTCAGTCTCTTCGGATTGAATTGACCGATGTATTGCAGAAGATCGTTGTGATCCGCGTGCGCGCTGAAGGAGTTCAATACCACGACCTCGGCTTTCAATGCGTACTCCTCTCCAAGGATTTTCAACTTCTCCCATCGATCGACGAGCTTTTTCCCGAGTGTATGATCGGCCTGATAGCCGACGATAAGAATGAGGTTCCTGGGATCTTCAATGTTGTTTGCAAGGTGATGGAGAATCCGTCCTGCTTCACACATTCCCGAAGCGGCGATTATCATGCACGGTTCGGTTAGTGTATTCAACCGCTTCGACTCCTCCACGCTCTTGATGTACGTCATCGTCCGAAAGCCAAATGGGTTATCGTGACTCAGGAGGTAGTGCCGGGTTTCCTCATCATAGCATTCGGGATGATGTCGAAAAACTTCAGTAGCATTCACGGAGAGCGGGCTGTCGACATAAATTGGAATCTTCGGCAAACTCTCCTCATCCCAGAGTTGATGGAGCAGGTAGACGAGGTCCTGGGTGCGGCCAACACTGAAGGCAGGCACAATCACTTTTCCGCCTCGGTTGATTGCGCGTTCCAGCGCTTCCTCGAGTTTCGATTTCATCTCCTCAGGCGGATCGTGAAGTTTTCCTCCGTACGTGCTCTCAGAAATCAGGACATCAACGTCACCGAGGAATTCCGGATCTTTCAGAATCGGCATGTTTGGCCGTCCAAGGTCACCGGTGAAGCCGAGGCGAAGCGCTGTTCCATTCTCTCTTACAGTCAATGCTGTGACGGCAGAACCCAAGATGTGTCCGGCGTCGTAGAAGGCTGCTGTCACATTCTTGGCTACCTCAAACTCCACACGATAATCCACACTCCGGAACAGATCCGCAGCCAGTACAGCATCCTCAGCAGTGTAAAGCGGAGCTACTCTGGGCCTGTTCTTCCCACGATTTCGTTTGTTCAGGTACTCAGCGTCTTTTTCTTGAATGTGGGCACTGTCGGGAAGCATGATGCTGCAAAGATCGCGCGTCGCTGACGTTGAGTAAACTGTTCCTCGAAATCCTTGCTTCGCCAATCCAGGCAAATTGCCGCTGTGATCAATGTGGGCGTGTGAGAGAACGACCGCATTGATAGATTCTGGATCAAACTGAAAATGCGTGTTCCGCTCGTTTGCCTCTCCTCGATGCCCTTGAAACAGTCCGCAGTCGAGGAGAATCCGTTGGCCGTTGAGGGAGAGGAGATGCATCGAGCCCGTGACGGTCTGGGCCGCACCCAAGAACTGGAGTATCATCTCGGCCTACTTTGTGTAGAAATCGATCATCCTCTGAATCGCAGCACTGCACACCGGGTCGAAGCCAACAAGGCTGAGCGAGAACATCCGGCAATCCACGGAAGGCCTGTACAATCCTTGGAAGATGTACCCGGCTCCTTCAAACGCTCCGACTTTCCCGGCGTATCTTGTTGTCTTGAGAATTTGGTTCTCACGCTGGATGAGTGGCTCTCTCTTCTCATAATAGTCTGGGGCGAGACGGTCAAGTTTTCCACGTACCCTCTCAAGGCTGTCGTACTCCACCTTCTCCCATGGAGTGGGGATTGGTGTCCCAGTCTCGACGAGGCTTTTCCACTTGAGGTTTTCCTTATTGACGAGAGCTGTGAGGTTAGGCTCCCAGGGCTCCACGCCCTTCTGATAGAAATCATTATACGACACCTGAGAGGAGTAGTATTCATCGCCAAGTCCGCCGAACGAATGCCCGAATTCGTGAACATACACATAGTCCATCTGCCACTCCATTCCAGGCTTATCGGTCTGTGTGTAACATGTCGCGTAGAGGTTGAAGATCCCACCCCCACCGTATCGATCATCGTTACAGAGTATGGTGATGAAATCGTACGGAGCAGCACCGGCGATATCCCGGAGTCTCCGGTTCTCCTCGGTGAGGACATAGCGCGCGGAGCCGAACGTATTGTACATCGTCCCGAGTTCTGTGTTCTTCCAGATGTTCTTGTCTGGTTTATCGATGCCGGATTCCTTTGATTCCACTTCAATCGTCCAGACATTGAAGCCTGTCTTCCTCTCGCGAAATGGACTTGTGGAAAAGAGGAGATCGGTGAAATGCTTTGCATCCTTCCTGAACTTCTCCATTTCTGCTTTTGTGTACCCATCGCCAAGCACGAGCAGATCAACCTTCTCCTCGGAGGGGCCATTGCTCAGGAGGGGGACAACCTTGAACTGCGGAGTCCGGGTTTCGCGATTGACTTCTGCAGGAGAGTTTGGATCGATGACAGTTGAGAAAATCTCATGGAAGATCATCTGCTTATCCCGTCGTGAGATCGTCAGTTGCACCTTGTGCTTTGGAAGAGGGAAGCGGACCGTCTCCGAGAATGTCCGGAAAACTCCCGAGCTTGCCTCGTCGGTGGATTGCCACTCATTGAACATTGATGAGTACCCGCGTGAATAGATGAGCGAGTTTGTGCCAGCATCAGCAACTCTGAAGAGGTACTCGCCGAGATTCAGCGTATCGATGAGGTTGATTTGGCTCCCAGGCCATTCCCCCTCTTCGTAGACCTTGTCGAGACTGATTGTCTCTTGGCCTTTCGTCCCGGTGTGATAATAGTCGACACGCATTGTCCTATCGACAAAGTGGTGGTCGAAGAAAGACTTCTCCTGAGAGAAGGCAATCAGCAGATTGAGAACCACGCAGCATAGAATGAATGGATAGAAATGCTTCTTCATCTTAGTTTCCTCTCTTGAATTTCAGGGACGAGATGCGATGTTGGACTACTTTAGAAGCTTGATGCGAAACGTGGTGCCTTTATGAAGTGTGCTTTCTTTGAGCGAGAGTCTTCCTCGGTGATAATCCTCGATGATGCGCTTTGAAAGACTCAGCCCTAACCCCCAGCCCCGTTGCTTTGTGCTGTAGCCGGGGCGGAAGATGTCTTTCCGGCGTTTGGCTTCGATTCCCTTGCCGGTGTCGCTCACATCGAGATAGATGGAATTCCCCTTCTCGGTGATCGCAAACGTGATTCCCCCTTGGTTGTCCTCAATGGCATCAAGAGCATTCTTCAGAAGGTTCTCCAGGACCCACTCGAACAGCTCGCGGTTGATCTTTGCCGAGTGTGCTCCTGCTGTGTCCAGTGAGAGGGAAATTCGTTTGCCGGTTTGAGGAATTCGCTTCTCAAAGTATTTCATCACGCCGTTGATCACATCATTGAGATTCTCTTCTCGTAAGTCCGGCCTGGAGCCGATCTTGGAAAATCGGGCGGCGATTTTGTTTAGCCGCTGGAGGTCGTGTTCCATTTCTGCTGCCGTCGCTTCGAGTTTCGGCTTGTCACCGCTCTGCAATTTCATCAGTTCGACCCACCCCATCATGCTTGAGATTGGGGTCCCAAGCTGGTGAGCTGTTTCCTTCGCGAGGCCCACCCAGATGCTGCTCTGTTCGCTCCGTTTGATGTAGCTAAACCCGATGTAACCTATAAGAACGAAAAGCCCAGCAATCCCGATCTCGATGTATGGGAGCCAGCGAAGCTCCGTGATGAGATACGACTCGTCGTAGTGGACGTAAGAGAGGATGACACTGTCCTGGAATGTCACCTTGATTGGTGGATACGTCGCATCCATCTTCGCGATCAATGCGCGGAGGTATGTCTCCTGCTCTGAGATCGAGCGCGTCGTGTCAAGAGGCACATTTCTTATGTTCTTCAGGTACGGAGGGAGCGGATTGCTTGAGGGGTCTGTGAGGATGATAGGGAAATCGATCGCCCGTATGAGTTCATTGAAGATGAAACTGTAGTCTCCAGCGAGAGTCTTCTCATTCGCGATGTACTCAAGCGACTTGGCATAGAGATCAGCAACTTCACGCTCTCTCGCTTGAAGCTTTTCCACGACCTTTTGCGTGTACAGCAGCATCCCGATGACGATGGCGCACGCGGCGAGCACGAGAAAGATCTTTATGTTCCCCGATTGGAGGTTGACTTTCATCGGAGGTCACATGTGAGATTTAAGAGCCCTTCAGCATAATCGTCTTCTGCCGTTGCGCTCCCACGGAGACAATCCAGACGCGAGTGCCTGTGA
Source organism: Bacteroidota bacterium (assembly GCA_049589195.1). Taxonomy (GTDB): domain Bacteria; phylum Bacteroidota; class Ignavibacteria; order UBA10030; family JAHEZR01; genus JBAWAH01. The sequence continues at coordinate 130,371 of JBAWAH010000048.1, forward strand.
GTTCAGCCAACGCTTCGGTGTAGCGTCGAGCGTTAGGAGGTAGCGCCCCGTATTCAGTAACATCAACAATAGGGGATTTCCATCCCTCAAAGGTCTCGTAGACGGGTGTGATCTTCCCGAGCGATGAGACGTCGGTGGGAAACGTCTTCAACACCTTTCCGTTGTATTCGTAGGCAGTGCAGATCTTGAGCTCGTCAAAATGACTGAGAACGTCCAGCTTTGTAATGGCAATCCGATCAATGCCGTTGATCATTGCCGCATACCGAGTGCTTACGGCGTCAAACCACCCACAGCGGCGAGGTCTGCCAGTTGTTGCGCCGTACTCATCCCCGAGTTCTCGAAGCCGAGCGCCAAACTCATTTGTCAGTTCTGTCGGGAAGGGCCCTTGACCAACTCTCGTTGTGTACGCTTTCACGACGCCGATAACAGAGCGAATGGCCGTAGGGGGAATGCCGAGCCCAGTGCATGCGCCACCGCTCGTCGGGTTTGACGATGTCACAAACGGATATGTTCCGTGGTCGATGTCAAGCAGGGCGCCCTGTGCTCCTTCGGCGAGAATCCTTTTCCCGTCCTTCAATGCGTTGTTGAGGAAGAGAGCTGTATCAGTGACATAGTCATCGATCTTCTTGTCAAACTCCTCATACTCACGTGTGATCTTGTCTACGTCAAGCTCCTCGGATGCGTAGACCTTTTGAAGAAGCACGTTCTTTTCGTCGATATTGCGTTTCAGTTTCGAGCAAAGGGTGTCGCGGTCAAGGAGATCGACGATCTTGATGCCTGTCCGCATGAACTTGTCAATGTAGGCAGGACCAATTCCCCTCCCCGTCGTTCCGATTTTGTTCTCACCTTTCTCCCATATCTTGTCGAGAAGCTTGTGATACGGCATAATGAGGTGAGCGTTGTGGCTGATGAGCAGTCTTCCGCGAATGCTGATCCCGAGGTCCGTGATCTGGCGAATTTCTTCCATTAGAGCGACCGGATCAATCACAGCGCCGTTTCCAATGACGCACGTGACATTCTCGTGCAGAATACCAGCAGGCAGCATGTGGAAAACGTATTCTTTGTCTCCAAGGACAACAGTATGGCCTGCGTTTGGCCCCCCCTGATAGCGAGCGACGATGTCGACGTTTTCGCTGAGGAGGTCGACGATCTTTCCCTTCCCTTCGTCACCCCATTGTGCACCTACAACAATGTCAACTGGCATCGAGACATTCAATCAAGATTGAATGAAAAACTCCGACCGCTTGAGAAGCCAATCGGAGTTCTTATCTACCACTGCAATGAAAACGGATTATTGATAACTTTCGATCGCGCTCTTGAGGGAGTCGAAATGGGTAAACACTTTCGACAGCTTCGTCACTGTGAAGAGGCTCAGGATTTTTGCCGAGGCCTTCGCAAGTCTGAGATCCCCACCGGCGTTCCGGACTGTCGTCAATCCCCCAATCAGCATCCCGAGTCCCGAGCTGTTCATCAGTTCGACCTGTTCAAGGTCAACCACGATCTTCTTTTTCCCCTGCTCGATGAGACTATAGAGCTGCCGCCTGAGCTCTGTGGCATCCGGGCCTCCGACCACTTCTCCCTTAAGTGAAATGACCGTCACACCCTTCTCGTGTTTGATCTTGAATTCCATCCGAGGTATTCTCTTTGATTAGGCTGCGGCCTTTATTGCCTGAAGCTTTTTCTTCCGGTACTGCGTCCAGTCGAGAACCATCGCGCTGGCCACATAAATCGAGGAGTAGGTTCCTGAAATTGTGCCGATGAGGAATGCAAAAGCGAAGCCCCGGTTCACTTCGCCGCCGAAGAGGAGAAGGACGACGAGCACCATGACCACAGTGCCTGACGTGATGATTGTCCTGCTGAGAGTCTGGTTAATGCTCTTGTTCATGATCGTCTTAAGATCCTCGCTCCGATAGATTTTCAGGTTTTCCCTGATTCGGTCGAATACGATCACCGTATCGTTTATGGAAAACCCAATGAGTGTCAGGAACGCGGCAACCATGTTCTGGGTCATCTCCAGGTTGAGATATGGAGAGACGCCGTTGAGGAGCGCACAGAGGCCGAACGTGACGAGGACGTCGTGGAAGAGAGCAATGACTCCCGTGACGCCATAGATAAACTTGAATCGGAACCCGACGTAGACCATGATCACGATAAGAGTCGCGATAACGGCGTAAATGGCATCACGTCGAAGCTCGTATCCGATGCGCGGGCCGATCTTGTCTTCTTTGAGGAGGGTAAAGTTGTTGTTGGGAAAGGAGCCTTTAAGGGCTTCGCGCATCATGTCACCCAGGGTCGTTCCGGGCGCCTGCTCGCTCGTCCGAATCAGGATGTCGCGATCGCTTCCGAACGTCTTGATCTCACTTCGCCCGAGGCCGACCTTGTCGAGAACGCTCCGGATTTCACCGATTGGGACAGGCTGGTCGAAACGGAGAACGAGTTCCGTGCCGCCAAGGAAGTCAATCCCAAAGCTGACGCCCCGAATGAGGACAGCAGCGAGTCCAATCACAAGCGTGATGAGCGAAACGGTATACCAAATATTCCGTTTCCCCATGAAGTCAATATGTGTCTCATGAAACAGCCGCATACGACCTTACTCTTTCTTCATTTCCCTTTTTGTCAACCGAAATTAATCGCTATTGTCCCACGCTCCATCATCACCTCGAAAATCACCCTGGTGATGACGATCGCTGAAAACATGCTCGCCGCAATGCCGATCATGAGCGTGAGGGCAAAACCCTGCACGGGCCCCGTTCCGAATTGGTAGAGGATCACACCGCTGAAGAACGTCGTGATGTTCGAGTCGAAGATCGCGTGGAACGCCTTTGCATAGCCGGCATCGATTGCCGCTCGGAGTGTTTTCCCTGTGACCGCCTCTTCGCGAATTCGCTCGTAGATCAGGACGTTCGCATCGACCGCCATACCGATTGTAAGGATGATGCCGGCAATCCCAGGCAGCGTCAGTGTAGCCTGAAAGCCAGCCAGCACACCGAGGATGAAAAGGATATTGAAGAGAAGCGCAATGTCTGCCATCAGGCCGCCCGTCCGGTAGTACACAACCATGAAAAGAACAATGACGGCGAACGCAAGGACGCTTGAGAGAAGGCCCTTGCTGATTGAATCTTCGCCGAGAGAAGGTCCAACGTTGCGCTGCTCAATGATATCGACGGGAGCGGGGAGAGCACCTGCTTTCAAGACAATCTCGAGAAGGCGTGCTTCATCAATGTTTGCCATCCCTTCGATCTGCGAATTGCCGCCGGTGATCTTATTTCTAACGACAGGAGAGGAGAAAACAGCCTTATCAAGGACGATGGCGATCCGCTTATTGACGTTTGCCCCGGTGATCCGCGCCCAATCCCGCGACCCCTCACTGTTCATCTCCATTGTAACAATCGGTTGGTTCGTGTTCGGGTCGATCGTGGCTCGAGCAGTGGTAATGACTCCCCCTGTGAGCTCAGGCTCTTTTTTGAGTGTAAGGAGGGTGTAGTACCTCTTTCCTTCAGACACGAAAGCTTGTTTTGCAGACCAAAGAAATTCGACGTCTGAGGGAATGAGACGTTTGACGTCCTCTCGGTTGAGTATGCGCGTCACTTTGTCGCGATCTTCCTCTGCGACGTAGGCTTCACCGCCCCCGCGTTGATCGGGGCGTGCGAGAAAGAGGAAAGGATGCTCTTTCGCCTGTTCTGCTTCACTCTTGGGGAGTTGAGCGTTCAGGCTTTCGGGCTCTGTTGTAGCTGTGGCAGCGGTGTCCTTCTTTGCTTCGGCTGGGCTCGGTTTTGTTTTGGAGGTATCGCCAGTCGTGGTGTCGGTAATCCCTTTTCCAGCAAGGTATTTGTCAATGGTGTCCATGATCTTGTAGGACACCTCTGGATCCTTGAGGAGCTTGAACTCGAGGAGCGCCGTTCCCTGGAGCAACTGCCTCACTTCGCTCTCCTTTGACACACCCGGGAGTTCGACGATGATTCTTCTTCCGCCGAGTTTTTGAATCGTGGGCTCTGACACTCCATACTGGTCGACACGGTTCCGGATAATCTCCATGCCGCGGTCAATCGCTTCGGTGGAGACTTTCTCCAGATTGCTAATGATATCGTCGTCGGTATCACGGATGTTCCCGTAGTAGCGGCTCAACCGGATGCCTTTCTCTTGAAATCTCCTCCTGAGAATGTCGAGGAGAGGAACCTCGGAGGTCGCGGCTTCCTTCCTCACATCTGCTAGGATCGAATTGAAATTGTCGTCGCGGTTTTTCGCTGTCGCCTCGAGCATCTTCAGGACGTCGACCTCAAGAACAACGCGCATTCCACCCTGGAGGTCAAGACCCAGCTTGAGACGCTTCATCTTCGCGTCGTGAATCGCATTCTCATGCTGTTCGACGTACTTCAGGCTGTCTTCGCCTCTAAGGCCTCGCAACTCTCGTGTATACTTGCTGTCTTTGTAGGTAGGGTAAAGAAAGTAAATGGAGAGAAGAACAGAGGCGACAATGATGATAATCTTCGTCAGGTTTTTCCGCACGCGGGACTCTCCAGCATTGATCCGTAACGAGGGGTTTCAGTGATCATTTCGAGTGGATGAATACGCTTCGGGCTTTTGAATATAAGCTATTGCCCGTACAAAGTCAACAAAAATGATTGCATTTCAGAGCCGTTTCGCTTATATTCAAGACTTGTAAGCGGACTTCTTACTGCATCATCCAGCGAAGGAGCGTTTGAACTGATGTCCATTATGACAAAAATGCGGGAGAACATGGCGGGCATCTTCGCCGTTTTCGCAGTCATGTTCATCCTCTATATTATTTTCGATTGGGGCATGGATTTCCTTGGCCGGCGAAGTCGACAGGCGGGGGACGTCATCGGGAAAGTGGACGGGCACCCTATCCATTCCAAAGATCTGTCCGACATGACCAATAATCTTTCTGAAGCTCAGAAGCGGCAGACAGGAAAAGATGTCGACGAGCAATCCTCCGAGCAATTTCGCAGCCAAGCCTGGACAATGCTGGTCAACCAGATACTCATCGATGACGAAGTGCGAAAGCTTGGCATCTCAGTTACCGATCAGGAGCTGGTTGATTGGGTACGCGGCGACGACCCCCCAGAATTTCTGAAGCGGCAGTTCATCGACTCCACGGGGACTTTTAACCGAGCAGCTTACGAGTCGGCTCTCAATGATCCGCAAAACAGCGCGGTGTGGGTGCAAATCGAGAGCGCGTTGAAAAAGCAGCGCCTGCAGGAGAAATTCCAGAGCGCTCTTCAGGCCACGATTCGCGTGAGCGAAGGTGAAGTCTATGACCGGTTCGTCGATGACAACCTCCATCTCAGCACTGAGTATGTCCTGTTCGAGGCCGCGAGGATGGTAAGGGATTCTGATGTGGCTGTCACCGGCGATGACATCAAGAAATACTATAATGAGAATCAGGAGGAATTCAAGCAGCGAGCTACCCGGCGATTGAAATACGTTCTCTTTCCGGAGGCACCCTCGCGCGATGACAGCGCTGGTGTGATGCGAGATCTCAATGAGTTCGCTCGACAGGCGAGAAGCGGGTCGGATTTCCTTCAATTAGTCAAGACATATTCTGAACTTCCCCTGAGCGAGGCATTTTTCAAGCGTGGCGAGCTCAGCGCAGTGAGGGACAGTGCAGTGTTTGCGTCGAAGCCGGGAGAGATCATCGGCCCTCTTCAGGATGCAGACGGGTTCCACTTGTTGAAGGTTCTTGAAGAACGCAAGGGCAAGGACGACGTGATCCGCGCAAGCCATATTCTCCTCCGCCTTCCTTCCTCGAAAGACAGCGTCGACGTCTGGAAGAAGGCGCGCGAGATTGCTCAGAAGGCAAAGAAAGGAGAAGACTTCGCCAAGCTGGCCAGAGAGTTTTCAACGGACGGCTCTGCGTCGAAGGGAGGGGACTTAGGCTGGTTTGGCAAAGGTCGGATGGTGAAACCGTTCGAGGATGCAGCCTTCAAGGCGAGGGTGGGAGAAGTCGTCGGCCCCGTACGGAGCCAGTTCGGGCTTCACATCATCAAAGTCACAGGTCGGAGTAACCGCGAGGTGAAGATTGCAGATCTCTTCCTCACGATCAAGCCAAGCAGCCAAACCAGAACCGCGATTCGGGATCAAGCGAATGACTTTTCATATCTCGCAACCCAGGGTGACTTTGAAAAGGAAGCGTCGCTAAGTAAGTATCAGGTGATTGAGACACCTCCCTTCGCGAAGGGAACCGTCATCCCAGGGATTGGTATGAGCGATGAGATCCAGCGGTTTGCCTATGAGAAGAAATTTGGGGACGTGAGTGAGGCGCTCAAGACTCCTACCGGGTATGGTGTGTTCAAGATCAGCGAAGCAAAAGAGGAAGGTGTCCAGCCACTTTCCGAGGTGAAAGAAACCATTCACTCCAAAGTTCTGTTGAAAAAGAAGATAGCGAAAATCGGGGAGTACGCCAAGTCGATAAGGAGCAAACTCCAGCCCGCAGACAGTCTCGGAGTTGTCTCAAGACTCGATTCTACTCTCAAGGAAACCAAGACCGGAGACTTCACTCCGAACACGTGGCTTCCAGTTCTCGGGCGCGACAATGATTTTATCGGAAGAGTTCTCACCTTGAAAGTGGGAGAGATTTCCCAACCGTTCGCTGGACAGCGAGGATACTTCATCGTGAAACTCCTGAGCAGAACGGAACCCGATAGTACTCGTTATCAAGCCCAGAAGAAAACCATTGAAGATCAACTACTCCAGGAAAAGCGCAACCGGTACCTTGGAGAATGGATGAACACATTGAAAGAGAAAGCAGACATTGTTGATAACCGGGATCGCTTCTATCGATAGAAGGTGTTTCGAGCTTTTCTGTATGGGCTATGATTCGTCGTCTGAACATTCTGTGGTGTCTCCTCCTTCTACTTGTTCTCCCTTCTGCCAATCTTTTCGGGGCTGAACGGACGACGAAATACAGTGTCGCCCTGAAGGGAACCTTCACTTCCAGTTCCAAACTCTATCCGACTCCAGATGCTGCTCAGGAGGATCTCCAAAGCCTCTACATCGAGTACAACGATCTCGTTGGCTTTGGGCTTGAGGTGCGCCGACAACTTGGCAGTGAGAGTATTGAAGTGGGAGTTGGGGTCGAATTCCTCACGACAAGGAAGTCCGGCTTTGGAACAGGACCGGCAGGAACCCCCGCCGTCCAGCTTCCGATCGAAGATGGCTACCGCTTTTTGCCAATCGAACTGACAGGATATTTCGTCCTTCCCTTTAGCACTGAAACACTGAAATTCTACATGGGTGGGGGGGCAGGCTTCTATTACGGGGACAGGGTTTACCGGGTTGTCAACAGGACTGCACAAACAGTCGAGTCTCGCGCAGCATTTGGAATCCATGTCTTGACAGGTGTGGATTATTTTATTGATCGGTTTCTTTCGCTCCGCGGAGAGATGAAGTTTCGCGATCCACAGTTTGACATCACAAGCAGGTTTGCCGACAGTCAGGTGGAGTATAACGGACGTACGTACCGACTTAGCCAGCAACCCTTCACCTCCAGAATCAACCTTGATGGGCTTGTCCTTAACCTGGGGATCGTCTTGAATTTCTAAGGCTTCACCAAAGGGACATCCGAAGTTTTCGGGAAGCCAGCATGCTAAAAGACATCGTCTACCTCACGGGGTTCATGGGAAGCGGAAAAAGCACCGTTGGCCCGATTCTGGCGAACACGATCGGCTATGATTTTCGGGACGTCGACAGGACGATCGAGACGACGGCAAACAGGACCGTCACGGAGATTTTCGCAAACAACGGGGAGGGATATTTCCGGGAATTAGAGAGGAGAGTCATCCAGGAGATCAGTAATACGCACGGTTGTGTTGTCTCCTTGGGCGGTGGAACGGTGACAAAAGGTGACAACCTCAGTGTCATAAAGACGAGTGGTGTATTGGTCTATCTCAAGGCAGATCCGCAGGAGATCTTTCACCGCCTGAAGTTCAAGGCTGATCGTCCCCTTTTGAAGGGCAACGAGGGTACCTTGCTTGGAGACGGAGAACTCCTCCAGCGTATTGCCAAGTTGATGGAAGAAAGAGAGGCTTTTTACGGGCACGCTGACATTATTGTGAACACAGCCGGGAAGAAAATAGGCCAGACGGTCGACGAAATTGTCAGGAGAATCCGTACCCTCATTCACTGAGGACACCTTCCTCGTATGCAGACACTCCAGGTTGACCTCGGACTCCGCAGCTATCCCATCTATATCGGGCATCAGATCCTGAGTATGGTCGGGCCCATTTGCCATGAACGTGCCATCCCTTCGAAGGTTGTTATCATCACTGATCGAATCGTCGGAAAGCTTTATCTCGCACACGTGGCAAACAGTTTGAAGCACCACGGCTTTACTGTTCACACAGTGACTCTCCCAACCGGTGAACTACAAAAAAGCTTGGGGACGGCAAATCGAATTTTCACTGATTTGATCAAAAACCGCTTCGGCAGAAGTTCCGCAGTTGCAGCCTTAGGTGGTGGCGTCATCGGTGACCTCGCGGGCTTTGTCGCTGCAACGTACCTCCGCGGTGTGTGCTTTGTTCAGATTCCGACCACGCTCCTTGCACAGACCGATAGCTCCGTTGGCGGAAAGGTGGGAGTGAATCATCCCCTCGCGAAGAATATGATCGGCGCGTTTTACCAGCCGAATTGCGTGATCTCGGACGTTGATGTACTCCGCACGTTGCCTGCACGTGAAGTGATCTGCGGTCTGGGTGAAGTGATCAAGTACTCGGTCATTGCCGATGCTCAACTCTTTGACTTCATCAACCAACATCTCGATGATTTCCTCCAGCTCAAACCCGATATACTCTTGACAGTCATTGGTCGGTGCTGTGAGATCAAAGCCGCCCTGGTCTCAAAAGATGAATTTGAAAAAGGAGAGCGGATCATTCTAAACTATGGGCATACAATCGGGCACGCTCTGGAGGCTGCAGGAGAGTACAAGGTGTACAAGCATGGCGAGGCTATCCTCATGGGAATGTGGGCGGAGAACATCATTGCTCACCGGCGAGGATTCATCTCCGATAACGCGCATCAACGTGTTCAGCAGCTCCTTGGGCGGCTTCTTCCGCTGATTCCTCCCTCAAGAATTCGAACAAAGGATGCTCTTTCGGCGATGGCGATCGACAAGAAGACAATTGATGGGAAAGTGCGCATGGTCTTGCCGAAGAAAATCGGGGAGGTGGGGGTGGTCGAGGAGATCTCAAAAGACGAAGTCCTTTCCGCACTCAAAGAGCTACCCGTCTCGAAGTCTTGAAGACAATACCTGCCAATAGCCATCGATTCTCACCCGCGATGTTCCGTCTTCTGTTTCGTCTCCTTTTTGTATTGCCAATTCTGTTGCAGTTCCCTCCGATCTTGATTTCTCAACGAGCAATGCCGAGCGAACAACGAGAATTTCCAGAGCAGAAAATCCCAAAGAGGGAAGTCCGTGCAGCTTGGGTACAAACAGTCAAAGGGGCAACCTGGCCGAAGTCCTTTGATTTCGAGGAACAGAAACGAGACCTCGTCTCAATCTTCCAGACGATGAGAAGTGAAAATCTGAACACGGTCGTCCTTCAGGTTCGATCTCGCGGTGACCTGCTGTATCCATCCCGGTATGAGCCATGGGCACAATCTCTCACTGGAACTCTCGGCCGAGTAGTCTCTTACGATCCTCTCAGGTTCGCGGTGCAGGAAGCACACAAGCTGGGAATGGAGTTTCACGCCTGGTGGAACGTCGTGAAGGTTGCGGATGGGCGTGATAGGCCCCCTTCAACTGCGCCGCCGCATATTGTGAATGCACACCGTGATTGGGCGAAACTGTGGGTGAATCGTGACCGGAACGGAAAACCAACTAGCTCAGAGTGGTGGCTTGACATGGGAATTCCGGAAGTCCGCATGTATCTCGTAAGTCTTGTGATGGAAATGGTCCGGAACTATGACATCGATGGAGTCCACTTCGATTACCTTCGTTATCCGGGCCCAGAGTTCGATGATGAAAAGACGTATGCTCGCTACGGCAATGGCACGCCAAAAGATGACTGGCGGAGGGAGAACCTCAACAGATTTGTTCGGGCGGTCTATGATAGCATCACGATACTCAAGCCGATGCTCAAAGTCGGATCTGCGCCGATTGGGATTTACAGGAATCTCCCTGGCGCTGAGGGCTGGCAAGCGTATGTGGAACTCTTTCAGGATGCCAGGAAGTGGTTGGCAGAAGGGAAACAAGACTACATCATGCCGCAGGTTTACTGGGGCATGACGGGCAATCCTAAGTTCAACGTTCTTGCCCGTGATTGGCAGGAGAACTCGTCCGGCCGCCATGTTTATGTGGGCGTGGGTGCATATAAACCGGCCATTCTCGATGAGCTTCCCGCCCTCATTGATACGACACGGGAAGCAGGAGCACGCGGGAACTGCTTCTTCACCTATGATGACATAAGTCGACCAAATGTGTTTGCCGGTCGATATCGGTATTGGGCACTCATCCCTCCAATGCCCTGGAAAGATAGGATTCCGCCAAACCCGCCGGCGAGCCTAACCGCTGTCGAGGAGAACGAGGGCCGATATCTCCTCCAATGGTCAACTCCAACGCCCGCTCTGGACGGAGACAGTGCGAAGCACTTTGTAGTCTATCGCTTCATTGCCGGGAGCGGGAGCACCGATGACCCTTCGAATCTTCTTGCTGTCCTTGGGGCAATGCAGTCGTCGTATCTTGATGAGATACCGAGGCCGACCTCACTGCGGTACCGGTACGTTGTCACAAGTCTTGACAAAGGGAATGTGGAGAGCGCACCATCAAACGAAGCTGCAGTTATGATTGCCCCGCTCGTCGCCCTTGCCCGTCCCTTTCAGCCAACACACTCACTGGCGCAGAATTCTCCCAACCCGTTCTCTGAGTTCAGCTTCATTGCATACGAATTGCGAGAGCGTGCGAGAGTCGATCTGAAACTCGCAGATATAAATGGGAGAGAAGTGCAGACTCTCGTTAGCGGGATGCAGGATGCAGGCCGGTACGTTGTCATGCTTGATGGAGAAAGACTGAGACCCGGCCGATACACGTACACACTCTCCGCAAATGGCTTCAGTGCCACGAAGTCAATGGAAGTCTCGCGATAAGGACTCCAGTCTCCCCCCCATTCCCTTGCTTCTCAACCCATTAATCTCTATATTCTCAAGGGACAAAAGGACTTGCGACGATGGTGACATTCACTCAAAGTCGTCTGGCGGAGCTCTTTGAGAACTTCAGGCAGAAGCGTGTTGCCGTCGTGGGTGACCTCATGCTCGACCGATACTTCTGGGGATCGGTGGCGAGAATATCGCCTGAGGCACCTGTTCCCGTAGTGGAGATCGAGTCAGAGTCAGCACGGTTAGGAGGGGCCGCAAATGTCGCGAACAACATTAAATCGCTTGGTGGTGAGCCAATCCTGATCGGAGTGATTGGAAATGACAACAGCGCCAGTCTTCTCCGTGACCTGATGATAGAGAGTGCGTTCACAACTGCAGGCCTTGTTGTTGACGCTAATCGTCCGACAACTGTGAAGACAAGAGTCATCGCCCACAGTCAGCACGTCGTTCGGATTGACCGCGAAACGAGAGACGAAATCTCCTACACACTTCAGCACAGAATCCTCGAGGTTCTCCGCCAAAACATCCACTCAGTCGATGCAATCATCATCGAGGACTACAATAAGGGTGTCATTGTCAAGAGCTTGATCAAGCAGCTTGTCAACCTTGCGAATGAGCATAAGAAGGTCATCACCGTAGATCCAAAGTTCAACAATTTTTTCGAGTATTGTGGTGTCACTGTTTTCAAACCGAACATCAAAGAGGTGGAAGCCGTGATGGGGATGAGGATCGCTGATGATGTGGCTGTGGAGGAAGCCGGGAGAGCAATCATAGATCGCCTGCAGGCAGAGAATATTCTCCTGACGAGAGGAGAAAAAGGAATGACCTTATTTGAGCAGGCTGGAACAATCACGCATGTCCCGGCGAAAACGAGGAAGGTTGCTGATGTGTCGGGAGCAGGTGATACCGTGATCTCGACTCTGACTGTGGCACTTGCAAGTGGAGCGAACGTGCGTGAAGCGACAAGTCTCGCCAATTACGCGGGTGGTGTGGTCTGTGGTGAGGTGGGGATCGTTCCAATCGCCAAGGATGCGCTTCTTTCTGCTATTCTCACGGATTCCTTATAACTCGCTTCATGGGCCGCTTCCTGAGTCTCGAGGAGTTACTCCCGATCCGGAACACGCTTCACCGTGAAGGGAAGCGGGTTGTGTTCACGAACGGATGTTTCGACCTTCTTCACAGAGGCCACGTGGAGTTTCTGAACCGGGCGCGAGGATTCGGTGATGTGTTGGTCGTTGGTTTGAATAGCAATGAATCCATGCGGCGGATCAAGGGAAAGAGACGACCCATTGTGTCGGAAGAGGATCGGGCATTTATCATATCGAATCTCGCCGCAGTGGATTACGTATCCCTCTTCGAGGAAGACACTCCTTTGAAGATGATCACAGCGCTCCTTCCGGACGTCCTTGTGAAAGGGGCGGATTGGGGTGTCGGAGAAATCGTTGGGAAAGAGGTCGTTGAAGCCGCTGGTGGCCTCGTTGCTAACATTCCCTTGGTGCCCAATCGATCGACGACAGACATCGTGAAGAAGATTGTGAAAGATTTTTCTGGCAGCGAATGACCTGCGGTCTTAGGCCTTCAGGACGGGGAGACGTTGAAAAAGGGTTGGAAAATAGTCCTCAGTGTGGGGTCTGGTCTGCTTCTCCTCTCCCTTCTCGCCATCGGATTCACCCAGACGAAAACCTTCCGTGATTGGCTGCGTGGGTACATCCTCACAACGGTTCACGAGAATACAAAGGGAGACCTTTATCTTGGCGACTTCTCCGGAAGTCTCTTCACCGGACTGACTATCAGGGGAGCATCTCTGCGTCTCGACGGCGAAGAGATCTTCTCTGCTGATGTCGTCGAACTCCGTTACGATCCTCTTGAGCTTCCCCGAAGGCACATCTCCCTCGGAAGGCTGGTCCTCACTCACCCGAAGTTCCATCCCGTGCGCTCAAGCCAGGGTGTGTGGAATTTCCAAAGATTGCCGAAGGAAAGTGCATCTCCTTCAGCTCCCGTCTCTTTCCTTAAGTGGGTGCTCGAACTGAAGTCACTCGAGATTATCGATGGGGAGGTTTCGCTTGAGGACTCGACGGCATTCGGAGTTCAGGATAGCGCCGGTTCAAGTCCAACCCCCTACCGTGAGGTTGTTCTTCGCAACGTCAACTCAAAGATGTCTGCTTCAGTATCGATTGATGATCTGCGTCTTTCGGTCGATCATCTGAGCCTCAAAGCCCCAAGTTTTTCAACGCAACTGGTGGAGTTCACCGGGAAGTTACAGTACTCGAAAGAGAGGATCAGCCTTAACGACGTGACATTTCGCACAGCGGGAACCGAGTTGAGACTCAGTGCCGAAGCGGATAGTCTGGATTTCTTGAAAGGCTTCCAGGCAACGGCAGCAAAGGATCACCGAGTCCACTTTGACCTTGATGTATCGAGGATCAGTTTTGCTGAGCTTCAGAGGTTTTTCCCATCGTTCCCGCTGCAATCCGGAAATGCCCGTCTCAACCTCGTTCTCAACGGAACGATTGGGAATCTTCAACTGGAAAAGTTTGATCTCAAAACAGACTCCTCTGAAGTCAAGCTCAGTGGCCGGATTCAGAATATTCTTCGTCCCAAGGACTGCAATGTTGATCTTGCGATCTCTGTTCCTTCGATCGATCCACGGGAGGTCGCAGCGTGTCTCTCTTCGCTCAAGCTCCCTGACATAAGCCATTTGGAGAAAGCGAGTCTTACGGGACGCTTCAGAGGAAAGCTGGACAATTTTGAAATTAGGACTGCTATAGATTTTAGGGAGATGGGGAAGCTTGAATCGACAGTTCAACTCGACCTACGAGGTTCGGATCCGCAGTATCAAGCTCATTTTACGACGAGAGGTTTTGACCTCGGGAGTTTCCTGAATGACAAGCAGTTCGAGAGTCGGCTCAATGTCTCAGGGGAAGTCACAGGAATAGGGGTGAACATCGAGCGTGCTGATTTCACAGGAGCTGTCGTCATCGACTCTTCCGAGATTCTCAACATACCCTTGCAGAACTCAAAGATCTCCATCAATGCAAGAGACCGAATCTTTCAAGGCGAGGCTTCGCTCCACTCTCATCGATCTTCCCTGGAGACGCAGTACAGTCTTGATCTGAGCGATGAGACAAGGCCAGCACTAGAAGCTAAGGGAATCTTTTCTTCTATTGATCTCGGTCAGCTTCTTCGGAATGACAATTATAGAAGCAACGTTACTGGAAACGTGGCGGTCCGCAGTTCCGGCAGGGATCTCGATCACGCTTCCGGGACGCTGGTGCTCGATTTTCAGGAATCGACCTTTCGTGATCGCTCGTTCAGCGGGCCGGGCGTCAAGCTTGCCATCGATCAGAGAAAACAATCGAAGAAGAACATCGTCATAGAATCCCCCATCGTTGATGCGAATATCAATGGAGATTTTCACTTAGTTCCTTTCTCGTCGCTCGCAAAGTTCGAAGTAGGAAATGTCCTCTACTCCTTGAAGCAGAAGCTCCCCTTTGTAGACAGCACCCGAGCGATGGCAAGGGAAGCGAAGGCTTTGCTCCAGATGTCTCCCCCACGATTGCCGGCGACGGTGGCCCAGGAATATCTGAATTTCAACTATACGGTGGATGTGAAGAACCTGACACCGCTCGCCGTTTACTTTGGTGAGGAGGACTTCAACGCAAAAGGAAGTGTGCGTGGATCCGTTGTGGGAAGTGCCGACGATCTCTTTCTGAGCACAGATGCCGCCGTTGAGAATTTTGTTTTCCGCGGGAAGGAGACGAAGCTCCTCATTGCAAAGGGAAAAGCCTACATACAAGCAGATCACCTAAAGCAAGCAGATGTTCTTGATGCTTTGGAAAACAGAATTAAGCTGGAGGCGTCGACCTTCCTTCTGAACAGTCTCCGCGTAAACAACCTGATTGCATCTGTGGATTATTTCCACGGCAAGGGTTCTTTCGGTGCGAGTGCCTTGGTCGATTCCGCGTTGACGATTGAGACGAACGGCTCGGTGCGCGTAACAGAAGGTGGGTACGTTGGCAATTTCGACAACCTGATGCTCGGCTATCACGGGTATATGTGGAGCAATCGGACTCCGATTCTCGCGACAATCGATACCTCAGGCTTAATGCTCAAGGACGTTGAGATGGCCCACCAGACTTCGCGGCTCTCCCTCTCGGGAGGAATCACCCCGAACCGTGATCTTGCAATCGACGTCAAGGTGAAGAATTTCGGCATCTCAGACTTGGGCTACTTCTTGTCTCCCGGTGGTGAAAATGGTGGAGAACGGAAATTTGGCGGCCAAGCCTCAGCAGAGGTGACTCTCACTGGCCGTTTTGCTGACCCGGCGTTCACATTTAGTGCTGCATCGACTGATTTGAAGTATGGTACAGTTGCCTTCGGCACTTTGCGGATCGATGGAGAATACCGCGAGCAGAGGGCGAGGGTGAATCTTGAATTCAGGTCATCCTCACCAACCCAGTCTGAAAAACCCGATCTGCTTGTCGCAGGCTCATTGCCTGTGGATCTTGCCTTTGCACATGTCGACGACCGTTTTCCCGATGAGCCTGTCGACCTTCGTATCGAGGCGACGGGATTCCATCTGGATATTCTCGACCCGTTTATCCCTGTCTTTGACAACATCGAGGGGCAATTGTTTGCCGACGTCCGGCTCGGAGGAACGATGAAGAAGATTTCCTCTTCCGGAACGATGCGGCTGGAGGATGGAAAATTCATCTTCACACCAAACGGCATCAAGTACTTCGTCACTGGAACGTTTGAGCCAAACGGTGAGAAGATTCAGATTTCGAAGTTGACAATCCGAAATGACCCCAATGATGAGCCCGCAAAAGGACTGACCGTCACTGGTGAGGTTGCCATTCGGAATCTGTTCATTGGCTCTTTCGATCTTACCGCACAAGGTCAGTTGTTGATTCTCAGGGAGACTGCACGTAAAGGCCACACTGCTCCCTACGGCAACCTCCTCATTGGCATCGGAGAGGATGGTCTTCGGTACCATGGAACCATCGATGAATCGTATCTCACGGGTTCCGTCTTCATCAAAACGATGGCCATCACTTTTCCGCCTGTCTCGCTCCAGTCATCGACGAAACCGACGAGCACGTTTTCGTACACTGTGATCGACGACACATCAAAACCGCTCGTTCATCGAGAGGTCGAGGATAGCCTCTCCGAAGAACTCTTTCAGCCAAATGGAGGTGTGGAGCTTGAGGGATCTGCGCCGACGAGTCGGCAGAGCACTTTCGACAAACTGCTTGCCGGTATGATGGTTGACGTCTCAATTGAAACTGAAGGACCGTCACAATTGAGGATGATCATCGACTATTCGACTGAAGAATTGTCCTCAGAACTCCACGGCAGACTTCTTCTGGCCAAAGATGAGTTTGGTACACGCTTCAGGGGTGATGTCGATGTAGGAAAGCACTCGTACTACTATTTCTACAAGCGCTTCGATGCAACGGGAAAGCTGAAATTCGCCGGTGCGCTGGACAACCCTGAGATGGATATCACGGCGCAGTATGAAGGGTTCCGCACTCCGTCCCGTGCAGACAGCCTCGAAGCGATGACTCTGTCAACCTCGAAAGAACAGCGCGTCGTCGTGACCCTGAAGATCACGGGCACGCGTGTATCACCGAAACTCGCGATAGGGATGACCGTCGATGACAAGGACGGCCATCCGGTTGAGTGGCAAGGTGATGTGCAATCGGACGCCATTACGTTCATCTTGTCGGGGAAGTTTCGTGATGACCTCACAACCTCGGAGCGAAGCCAGATTGCCGCAGGCCTTGGCACGTCAGTGACTTCGACAGTGATCACTGGTGTGACGTCGTCGATTTTCTCCGGTGTTCTCACTGACTTTCTCCGAAGCGAACTTGGCGGGTTCATTCGCCAGGCAGAGGTTACGTATTCGGGCGGCAGTGTTTCTGAATCGGCCGATCTCCGGCTGACGGGCGAGGTTGGAAAAACCGTCATCCGTGTCGGCGGGCGAGTATTCAACGACATCGGAAATGCAAACGTGAACATTCAAATGCCGGTGGGCAGGATCATCGGGTCGCCAGCCCTCGAAGATCTCATCATCGAGCTGGAGCGGAAAGTGGAAGGCTCAAACTATGCCACCGATGAGAAGAAGCTCACCAACGGCGCGCGCGTTTACTATCGGATTACATTCTGAGAATGGAAAAACTGAAGCAAAAAGTCCTTCGGTTCCTGCGAGAAAACCCTGGCCAGCTGTTCAAGGCCAAGGAGATCGCCCGAGGACTGGAGATTCGTGATGAACATGAATACCATGCTCTCCGATCTCTTCTCCACTCACTCGCCGATGATCACCAAGTGGAGCGCGGCAAGAAACAGCGCTACGGCGTCGCAGGGCGTCGGTCAACAATTGTCGGAAGAATCCATATCAATCGATACGGGTACGGGATTGTTGAGACTGACGAGGCCGAGAGGCGAGAGATTTATGTTGGTTCACAGTTCCTGAAAACCGCACTCGATGGAGACCTTGTGGCGGTCTCGCTTCTCGCAGGATCCTCTCCCGTGAGGGGAGTTGGTGACAAAGATCGGAGGCCAGAGGGGGAAGTCACAGAAGTCCTCGAGCGAGGGAGGTCGACGATCGTCGGTCGATTGGAGCGCAGCAAGAACTTCTACTTCGTCGTTCCTGATGATCGGAAGATCACGCGTGACATTTATATCTCACAAGAAGCTCTCTCCGGCGCGCGTCATGGGGACAAGGTTGTTGTGGCGCTCGAACCGTGGGAGTCTGAGCACCTGAACCCTGAAGGAAAAGTTGTTGAGGTGCTCGGTCAGGCGGGAGTTGCAAGAACCGAGGTTCTCTCCGTCGCGCGCGCGTTCAATCTCCCGACACACTTCCCGCAGGAAGTTCTTCACGAGGCAAAACGGATCTCAAGTGCGATTCCTGCCGCGGAGTTCCACCACAGACTTGACCTCCGGGATCTCGTCTGCTTCACAATCGACCCCGAGGATGCAAAGGATTTCGATGATGCAGTCTCGTTGACGCTGCTGCCGGAGGGCAGCTATCGCCTAGGCGTGCATATCGCTGATGTCAGTCACTATGTGAAGGAGGGAAGTGCACTCGACCAAGAAGGTCTGAAGCGTGGGACAAGTGTCTATTTCGTGAATGAAGTCATCCCGATGCTGCCCGAGAAGCTCTCGAATGATGTCTGCAGTCTTAAGCCCCATGAGGATAGGCTCACTTATTCTGTGTTCATGACACTTGATCGCCACAGGACCGTAAAAGACTATGAGATTGAAAAGAGTGTGATCAATAGTAAGAGACGCTTCACGTATGAGGAGGTTCAGAGAATTTTGGACACGGGGAAGGGCGAACATGCAGACGTCCTTCGAGGCATGCACACGCTCAGTCGGGTTCTCCTCGAGAAACGTCTTCAAGAGGGGGGGATCGACTTTGACACGGTTGAGACGAAATTTCGCTTTGACGCGGATGGGTATCCTCTTGAGATCATCAAGAAGGTCCGGCTTGACAGCCATCGACTCGTTGAGGAGTTCATGCTTCTTGCCAACCAAACTATTGCCAAGCACATCGGCGCGGCGCGTCACGGTGACAGTCGGAAGCCTTTCATCTACCGTGTCCACGACTTGCCCGACCCCGACAGGTTGAGAGATCTCTCTAATTTCGTGGCGAAGTTCGGGCACAAGTTACCCGTCAGTGGCGTGAGCGCGAAGGCCATCGAGAAACTCATCGAATCAGTGAATGGTACTCCAGAGGAATATCTCATCAACGAAGTCGCCATTCGCTCGATGGCGAAAGCGGTCTATTCAGAGAAGAACATCGGCCATTTCGGTTTGGGTTTTGACTACTACACGCACTTCACCTCTCCGATCCGACGCTATCCGGACCTCGTCGTCCACCGCCTGCTCCATGAGTACGCAAAAGGAATGAGCAATGAGAGGAGATCACAGCTTTCGAAACGACTCCCATCTATTTGCCTCCATTCTTCTGAAATGGAACGAAAGGCCGTCGAAGCCGAACGGGAATCCGTGAAAGTCAAGCAGGTCGAATACATGGCCCGTCATCTTGGGGATGAGCTTGAGGGAATCATCTCCGGAGCCGCGAACTTTGGGGTCTTTGTCGAGATAAACGATTTGCTGGTCGAGGGCCTCGTCCGGGTGCGAGACCTCGGAGATGATTATTACATTTACGATGAGAAGAATTATGCTCTTATCGGTCGGCGGACGAGGAAGCGGTACCGTCTGGGCGATAAAGTCATCGTCCAGGTGGTGAGGGTTGATATTGAAGATCGGGAGATCGACTTCCGCATTGTCGAGAAGAGATGAAACTCCAAAAGGACGATGAGATGGGGAACCATCGTTTTCAGTAAACTTGTTAGACCTGTAAAGTGTCTAATGAACAAGCCAGAGTTGCCTTTCCAGCCTAAGATCATTACCATTGTGTATGCTAAGTCCCCAAGCGTGATCAGGGGCAAGTTGTCAAAAAGGGGTGGGTCATGAAAACAAAGCTGGTGGTGATACTCGCTGCCATCTTCCTCGTTCCGTCGGTCGCCTTATCCCAGTACTCGATTTTTGGGAAGAACAAGGTGCAGTACAGGAACTTCGATTATTACTATATTCAGTCCGACCATTTTGACGTGTACTTTACCGAAGGGGAAGAGTACCTTGCAGATTTCACAGCCGATGTCGCTGAGTCAGCCTTGGTTTCCATCAGCAAGGATTTCCGATATCAGATTACGAATCGTATACCGATCATCGTTTACAGCTCGCACAACGACTTCCAGCAGACGAATGTTGTTCAAGAATACCTCGAGGAGGGCGTTGGTGGTGTGACGGAGCTCTTCAAGAACCGCATAGTGCTCCCTTTCGACGGGAGCTACCGCCAATTCAGGCACGTTATCCACCACGAGCTTGTGCACGCCGTCATCAATGATATGTTTTACGGCGGCTCGATCCAATCGATCATCACGAATAACATTCGACTCCAGTTGCCGCTCTGGTTTAACGAGGGGATTGCCGAGTATGAATCATTACGGTGGGATTCCAACTCAGACATGTACATGCGGGATGCGACCATCGCCAATAATGTGCCGCCTATCGATTACCTGAATGGCTACTTTGCCTATCGCGGTGGGCAATCGGTCTGGTGGTACATCGCAAGCAAGTATGGTGACCAGAAGATCGGGGAGATTCTCAACCGCATTCGGGGGACGAAGAGTGTCGAACAAGGCTTCAAGGGCACGATCGGTTTGAGTGTCCAAGAGCTTTCGGAGCGATGGCAAAAGGAACAGAAGGTTCTCTACTGGCCAGATATCGCAAAGCGTGAAGATCCCTCCGTGTTTGCGCGGCGGCTCACGAACCATACCAAAGGCGGGAACTTCTACAACTCGAGCCCGGCACTTTCACCTCAAGGTGATCGCATTGCGTTCATCTCCGACCGAAATGATTACTTCGACGTTTTTCTGATGTCGGCGCTCGACGGAGAAATCCTGGGCAAACTTGTAGGCGGTCAGCAAACAAACGACTTTGAGGAATTGCACCTGCTCACCCCCGGTGTCAGCTGGTCACCCGACGGCAAGAGGATTGCACTTTCGGCGAAGAGTGGGGAAGAGGACGCGATCTTCCTCATCGATGTGGACCATGGTGACCGAGAGAAATTGGAGTTTGGTCTCAACGGCATTTTTACTGTTGAGTGGTCTCCTCTCGGTGATAAGCTTGCTTTCGTTGGGCTCAGCGGACGTCAGTCCGATGTCTATGTGTATGACCTGAAGTCGAAGACCTTGAAGAACCTCACTGACGATGTCTTCAGCGATGTCGGTCCGTATTTCGGGAAGGATCTCGGATGGTCTCCCGATGGAAAAGTAGTCTACTTCGTTTCGGATCGTGGTGACTATACCGTCCACCCGCCACTTGTCGCCTCTGGTGAAGACGGTGTGCTTTCGGCGGTCCAGCTGCCGAAGGATTTCAAGATGGAGAACTACGACTACGGCCAGCTCGGTATTTATTCAATCAATGTCGAGACTCTGGAGATGAAGCGGATGACAAACCAGCCTGGAGGCAATGAGACCTCTCCAGTCGTCTCTCCAGATGGCAAGAAGCTTCTGTATGTCTCCGATCGAAACGGAATCACCAATATCTACGAGAAAGACCTCACGACAGGAAAGGAACGGCCGCTCACGAATTCTCTCAGCGGGATTTATCAACTCTCCCTATCGAGAGACGGTAACAAGCTGGCTTTCTCGACGATGACGGAAGGCGGCTTCGATATCTTCCTGATGAAAACGCCGTTCGAGCGAAACCTCAACATTGCAGAACTTGAGCCGACAGAGTACATTAAGCGTGAGTTGGCGGCTGCCCAGCCCTCCCCGGCAATCACGAAACACGAGCCGGTCGCGCGATCTGATAGCATCTCTGTCGTATCGACGGTTCATGAGCGGCCCGACTCGACAAAGCTCTACGGAGACAATGTGCGGATTGACCTTCGAAACTATGTCTTCGCGGAGAGGTTCGGACAAGACACGACCGCCTCCACGCGGAAGAGAGATTCCTTTAAGATCGCGGGCAACGTGGACGAACAAGGCAACTACAAGGTGAATAAGTACAAGCTCTCGTTTTCTCCAGACATCGTTTACGGAAACGCCGGGTACAGTACGTTCTACGGTGTGCAGGGAGAGACTGAGATGGCATTCAGCGACATGCTGGGGAACCATCAGATCTTCTTCCTGACGAACCTCCTCCTCGACTTGAAAAACAGCGATTACGCTCTCGCATACTATTATCTGGCGGGCAGAATCGACTTTGGTGCGGAAATCTACCACAGCGCCAGATTTCTCTATCTCGATGACGAATTCGGGACGAGCCTCTATCGCTTTCGGCAATACGGAGTGAACTTCCTCGCATCAAGACCATTCGACAGATTCAATAGGCTGGACTTCGGGCTCTCCTGGTTCAACCTCTCGCGGGATAATCTTGATGTCGCCTTCGTGCCGTCTGAGCAACGGTCAGTCCTCATGCCAAGTATTTCGCTTGTGCATGATAATACGCTCTTTGGTGCGATCGCCCCAGTGAATGGCTCACGATATGCGATGACCCTTAGTGCATCTCGGAAAATCACAGATGAGTCGTTGACCTTCACGACCTTTGTTGGTGACTACCGAAAGTACTTCCGACTTGGGAGAGAATACACGTTTGTATTTCGTGCGACCGGTGGTGCCAGCGTCGGACCGAATGCCCAAAAGTTCATCATCGGAGGATCGGATGGATGGATCAACCGTCAATTTGAGGGTGGTACCATCCCGATCAACAGTGTCGAGGACTACGCTTTCTTAACTCCCATTGTCCCTCTTCGTGGCTACAACTACAATGCGAGGACCGGATCGAAATATGGTCTGGTGAACCTGGAATTACGCTACCCATTGTTGAAGTACCTGGTAGCCGGTCCACTGTCTCTCGCATTCCAGAACATCACTGGCGTTGCCTTTATCGATGCAGGCGGGGCGTGGACCGACACGAAGAGCTTCCGAGGTACTGCCCGAAATGCTGAGGGAGTTATCGTGCCGCAAGATCTATTGATCGGGACGGGTCTCGGTGCTCGCGTCTATCTGTTCTACTTTCTCCTGCGCTTCGATGTTGCCTGGAGGTACACCTACCACGGCTTCTCTGAACCTAAGTATTACTTCTCGCTCGGCGAGGATTTCTAAGACTCAAGGGACCCCAAGACGAAAAAAGGTCCGCCGTTGGCGGGCCTTTTTTTATGGTATCGTCGGGGGAAGAACTCAGCCAGACTCGTTCGGCTCCTTGGATTGCTGGAGCCTCTTCTTTCGATTCCAGAAAATGTATCCAGGAATTCCGATGACGACGTAGACAAGTCCCATCACAGAGTTGATGAGCGGTGTCTCGCCCCGAGCGAAACTGGTGATGTCTGAGTACAGTGTGTAGAAGATGTAAAGAGCTGCAAAGGCGACGAAGATCGCGGGGACATATGGATATCCCCACACCCGATAAGGACGCGGGACATCCGCCATCTTCCTTCGGAGGATAAAGACTCCTACTGCACTGAGTGCATAGAAGATCCACGCCACGAAGATAAGCTGGTCAGTGAGCTGGTCAAATGTGCCGCTCAACGTGAGGAGTGACGCCCATATTCCTTGCAGGAAGAGCGACGGTCCAGGTGTTCGGTATCGGGGATGGACGGATTCCATTTTCTGAAAGAAGAGCCGTTCCTTTGCCATCGCGTAGTAGACGCGAGCGCTTGAGAGAATCGTCCCGTTCGCTGTGCCGAAGGTGGAAATCATCACAGCCGCCGAGACGAACGCCCCGCCGTATCCTCTGAAGAATTTCTCCGCGACATCGGCAGCGACGAGTTTTGACTGCGCCATCACATCGATTGGAAGGACGTACAAGTAGGCGAGGTTCGTTAACACATAGACTGTGATGACGATCGCAGTTCCGAGGAAGAGCGCCCGAGGAATCGTCCGCTGGGGTTCTTTGACCTCACCGGCGACGTACGTGATGTTGATCCACCCATCATACGCCCAGAACGCACCCGACATTGCAAGCAACATTGCTCCAAGCAAGCTTCCGACGCCTGAGAAATGAACGGTGGATGCAGTGAAGTGCTCAATGGAACCGTGTCCAAGAGTGAAGCCAAGAACAATGATGACTGCAATTGCAGCGACCTTCAATCCGGTGAAGATGACCTGCACGATTCCGCCAAGCCGGACGCCGAAATAGTTGACCGTCGTGAGGAACATGACGCAGGCAATCGTCACGGTCTTTGTCCCGAGATCGGCAAGAGGAAAGATGTCGCCGACGCCGGGAATGTGGAAATGAAACGATTCAAGTCCAGGCGAAAGATGGAACGGAGGGAAGAAATACCCGAAGTAGTCAGCAAAGATATAGGCAATGGCGGCGATTGAGCCGGTCTGGTATACAGAGAACACAGACCAGCCATAGAGATAGCCGACGAATTTGTTGTATATCTTGTTGAAGTAGACGTACTGTCCGCCAGGCGCATGGATGAAACTCGCGATCTCAGCGTTCGTGAGTGCTCCGAACATCGTCATGACGCCGGCGATCACCCATACCGCAATGAGTAACTCTCCGGAGCCAAGTTGGCCAGCCATGAGTGCGGGCTTCTTGAAAATCCCAGAGCCTATCATCGATCCAACAACGAGCATGACAGCCGTCGTGAATCCGAGTCGTCGAGCGAGCTCAGCAGGTTGACGATGTGAAGGATCGGTGCTCATGCCGAGGCGTTATAGTTGAGGGTTCAACCTTGTGAGAAGAACAACCACCAAACGAGGACGAAGATTGGGATGAGGATAGGGATCGTGTACTTCACAACATATCCGAAGAACGACGGGCATTTTGCACCGCTATGCTCTGCGATGCTTTTCACCATGAAGTTTGGACCGTTTCCGATGTATGTGTTCGCTCCAAAGAAGACAGCACCGATACTGATCGCCATAATGTAAGCTGGGTGATTTCCGAGGAGGTACGAGACGTGGATGTCGTCGATTGGAACATTCCCGGAGGCGACAAGATCCGCATGGTAACGCATCAGTGTGGTGATGGTGTTCCGGATTTCTTCGGCGTGGACACCTGCGATCGATGCGGCGTTTGCTCCATGTGCGGCAATGAGACTCTGGATCTGTGCGACCAGATCGTGGTTGATGAAGAGCCCTATTGAGGCACTGAGGTAGTTCAGGTACGTGGGGGCGTTGTCAAGGACGCTCGATAGGCTGCCGCACCCCCAGTAAAACTGCCCTGGCGATTGGATGCCGATGAGACGAGCGTTCGACTCGAGCCATTGGAGAGCAGGGATCATCGTGCTGAAGATGCCGGCAAAGAGGATCGCGACTTCTTTGATCGGAATGAATGTGAAATCGTTCTTCTCATGAATCTCCCTCTTTGTAGTGAAGTACGACCCAAGAGCTGCTGCAATCATAATTGCCTCGCGGAGGAAGGGGGGCTTCTCCACGAAGACTGCAACCAGAATGGCACCGAGGAAAATGATGTTATGAGGACCGCCAAGCTCAGCCTCCTCGCCGGTGTGCTCGGCAACCTCTCGCACTGTCCTGGTCAAGTGGATGTAAGAACGCCAGTCAATGAAATAGAAAATCGCAAGGATGAGTGCAAGTGCAAGCGCCCAGATGGGCCAGACATTCTCGAGAACCCAGAAGAATGGAATGCCTCTGAGGTATCCAAGGAAAAGCGGTGGGTCTCCAATCGGCGTAAGAGCGCCCCCCATGTTGCTGACAATGAAGATGAAGAACACGACGTGGTAAGGGCGAAGTCGGTACCTGTTGACACGCAGGTAGGGTCGAATGAGAACCATGGAGGCGCCCGTCGTCCCGAGGAGGTTGGAGGCGATTCCGCCGATGAGGAGAAGGAGGACGTTCGAGTGTGGCGTCGACTTTCCTCGAATCTTGATATGGATTCCGCCAGCAACGACAAAAAGCGAACCGATTAAGATGATGAAGCTGAAATACTCGAATGCGGTGTGAAGCACTCGTTCGGAGTTCCTCAAGACTGCTAGGTACAAGACGAGCACTGTCCCACCAAGCACAAAGGTGACGATAGGATAATTCTTATCCCACCAATGCCGACTAATGAAGGGAATTACGGCAATGCTTGCTAAGAGGAGGACAAACGGGAGCGCCATCCAGAGCTCGGCTGACGCCTCGTGGAGTTCAGTTTCGGCAGCAAAGAGAGTTGACGGAAGGAGGAATGCAGTCAGAAACAGTGTAATACCGATGAAGAAACGGTGCCTGTGCATTCGAAAGTGTATTGTTGCTCTCTGCTACGGTGTCGCTGATTGTGATCTTCGTCGTGCTACGAAGAAGCCAACGAGAATAAGAAGGAGAACAAGGGCAGCAATAGTACGCAGGTTGCCGCTGAGAGCGCTTTGTCCGATGATGAGTGGAAGAATAAGAATGGAAACGAGGTTCATCACCTTGATCAGTGGATTGAGGGAAGGGCCTGCTGTATCTTTGAATGGGTCCCCGACTGTGTCACCGATGACGGCAGCTTTGTGGGCATCCGTTCCCTTTCCACCGTACATGCCAGCCTCGATGGTCTTCTTTGCGTTGTCCCAGCATCCACCAGCGTTCGAGAGGAAAACCGCAAGAAGCTGACCGGTGAGGATAATTCCCGCAAGGTACCCGCCCAGTGCGCTGACTCCGAGCGCAAGGCCAATGATGATCGGTGTAAGGATCGCCAGGACTCCCGGGAGCACGAGTTCTTTCTGAGCTGCGATTGTTGAAATCTCAACGCACTTATAGTATTCTGGTTTTTGCTTGCCTTCCATGATTCCTGGCATCTCGCGGAACTGTCGGCGGACCTCCTCGACGACTTCAAATGCAGCACGTCCGACGGCCCGGATTGCGATTGAACTAAAGAGGAATGGCATTGCGCCGCCGATGAGAAGACCGATGAAGACATCGGGGAGGTTTACCTGCAGTCCTCTTTCAAAGAACTTTGCTGCGGGGTCGAGGACATTGATATCTGCACCGAAGGATCGGAAAAGCGACACGGCGGCGACGACTGCTGATGCAATTGCAAAGCCCTTTGTGACAGCCTTTGTCGTGTTTCCGACGGCATCAAGCTTTGCAATGATCTTTCCTGCCTGTGTGTTCCCGCGTGCTGCATCCTCTCGCTCAATGCCGGACATCTCAAAGATCCCGTTGGCGTTGTCCGAGATCGGACCGAACGTATCCATCGAAACGATGATCCCCGTCGTTGTGAGCATGCCCATGCCACAGAGTGCGACTCCGTATGCGGCAAGAGCAACGTCCCCACCAAAGATGACAACTGAGATGAATATCGCGAGTGCGATGACGATCACAGCGGCGACAGTTGATTCCAACCCTTCGGAGAACCCGGCGAGAATCGTCGTTGCAGGACCGGTCTTTGTTGCGCGCGCCGTTTCTTTCACTGGGCGGAAATTCACTGCAGTGTAGTACTCGGTGAGATAGCTAATGACAACCGCAAGGATGATTCCCGAGAACGTTGCCCAGAAGAAACGCATATCGGGTGTTCCGTCTGGGTGCCTGATGTAGAAGTAATTGATTAGGCCAAACCCAATTGAGGAAGTGATTGCCGCGACGACGAACCCATATTGAATTGGCCGCATAGGATTGAAGTCCTCGCGATCCTTTCCTCTCACGCTCCACGTCCCGATGATCGATGCAAAGACACCGACAGCTCGAACAAGAAGAGGGAAAACGATGAGCTTCAAAGCGAGTGCCGCATCAACCGTCACGTAGGCGGCCCCAAGGATCATCGCTGCAACGAGTGTAACCTCATATGATTCGAAGAGGTCCGCAGCCATTCCCGCACAATCTCCAACGTTGTCTCCAACGTTGTCCGCGATCACTGCGGCGTTGCGCGGATCGTCTTCAGGAATACCTGCCTCTATTTTCCCAACCAGATCGGCACCAACATCAGCTGCTTTTGTAAAAATACCTCCACCAACGCGCATGAACAGTGCGACCAAGCTTCCGCCAAATCCAAAACCGATGAGGACCTGCATCGCTTGTTCTTTGAAGATCATGAAGATCACCGTTGCACCGACAAGCCCCATTCCAATTGTGAACATCCCTGCAACCGTACCACCCTCGAACGCTGTCTCCAGCGCACGTTTGAAGGAGAAGCGAGCTGCTTGGGCTGTTCGCACGTTTGCGCGGACAGCAACGCTCATTCCGATCAACCCTGTCATTGCCGAGAGAATTGACCCGGCGAGGAAAGCCAGGGAGATCCCGAGAACCAGCTTCCAATTCGTCGAGCCATCTGGAAGAATGTAAATGTTCTGGTACACGAGGAAAATAACAATCGTGATGAACGCGATGAAGAAGACGAGAACCTTGAACTGTCGAGTCAGGTATGCGTTCGCGCCCTCCTGGATTGCCTTCGAGACCTCAACCATCTTGGGTGTTCCTTGTTCCCTCTTCATGATTCTAAATGCAAGGAACACTCCGTACGCGAGAGCGACGAGTGCCGAGAAAAGGACGAAGTAAAGTGCTGTCGTCACAAAGTCGTCGAAAGGGGGAAGGACAGCATTCCCTTCACCGGCAAAGGCAGGTTGGGTCGAAAGAAAAGTGAGACTAGCTATGGCTGCAACTCTCAAGAAAGAAGCGGTTTTCATGTTCAATGTTCTTCAATTGGTAAGTGATGTGTCTTCTTGGTGCTTGGCTTCGCGTGGTGCCTCAAGTCTGAACATTAGTGCTGCGTCTCTGAGGCCCTTACGAAACTGCAGATTGCCAGCCAGTGCCAGCTGCACCCCTGTGCACTTCCTCTTACGATGGGCTTCAGACGGAGTGAGTTCAAGAAAAGGCGTTTGAAGATAAGAGAAAAACTTGAGAATCTCAACTGTTTCTTTTGAAAATAGCTGGCACGGAACTCGACAAGAGGAAACAAAAAGCCGGGTCCTAACGGAACTCGGCACGTGACGCCACGATACAATCTTCCAATAAACTGGGTTTTATCTCATTGCCCTGGAATGGTCGGTCACTTGTTGGAGGGGAATCGAGCAGCAAACAAGTCGGACACTGTCACAACCGGTCCAATGCTTTTTTTGCGTCTTTGTGATTCGGATCTAGCTGAAGGGTCTTGTGAAACTCAGACTTTGCTTCCTCGGTTTTCTGCTTATTCAGGGGTGCCTCTCCTGGGAAACGGCAAAGGATGAGAGCAGTCCCGAGCCAGAAGTGTGCGTCAGCGTTCTTTGCATCCATCTCAATCGCTCGGCGGAGCTGCTTGATGGATTCATCACATCGTCGGCGTTTATCGTCCTCATTTGTGTCGTCCCGTCCGAGGAGAACGGATTGGCCGATTCTCAAGTGGATGTCCGAGTTGTCGAGACCCTGTTTCAACGCGTTCCTGAAGAACTCGACGGCCGTCCCGTATTTCTGAGATGAGAAACTAGACCACCCCAGGCGATAATAAACTTCCTGAGCTTCCTTCTTGTACTTTTTCGGGTTGCTTTGTATGAGGTTTAAGACGTATCCATATTCTTTTTGTTGCTCGGCGGCGGAATCCATCAGCGCGTAGGCAGTAGCGAGGTACATGTGGCCCTGGATGTACTCTGGGCTGATCTCGAGTGCCTTGCGAAGAGATTGTGCTGCTTGGTCGTATCTCTTGATCTGCAGGAGAGAGAGCGCGAGGTTCACATAGCTTGCTGCAGAGTGCGGATCCGCATCGATCTTCTTGTTGTAGATTCGAATGGCATCATCATAATGCCTCGTGGACATGTAGAGATTTGCCAGGTCGGTAAAAACATCTGTCATCGTCGAATCGAGGCTCAGTGTTGTTTCATAGCTCTTGATCGCGCCCACTGTATCCTTCAAGGCGTTGTAGGACTTTCCAAGCTTAAGATAGTCGTCGGCCTTGACTCCGTTTGTATCTACCGCGGAGGCCATTGAGAGATACTCAATTGCCTTCGGGTAATTCCCCGCTTCAAAATACGAATACCCCGAGAGCCGTTTGACTTCAGCCCCGGTTGAATCCAGTCGATAAGCGGCTTCGAACGCTTTCACAGCTTCTTTGTACTCTCGATGGGCGTACAACGCGCGGCCAAGATTCATTTGCCCCTCGAAGGACTCTGGCTTCAAGGTTACGTAGTGACGGAAGGCATTTGCTGCATTGCTATACTGCTTTGCAGCGCTGTAAAGTTTCCCGATATCGTTCCACGCCTCCGCGTTCGTCGAGTCGATTGCCACCACTTCTTTCAATTCCTTGATTGCTTCATTGTACTGCTTGATTCTGAAGTAGGCCCTTGAGAGTTTGTATCGAAACTCACTCTTCACGGGCGCAAGTACGACGGCCTTCTTGTATTGCTCAATTGCAGCCGGAATGACGTTGAGTTTCGCATAAGCATCACCCAATCCAATGTAGACTTCGGGGGCATCAGGCTGAAATTCACGGGCTCTTGTCAAGGTCACGATAGCTTGGTCAACTGAATCGGTATTCAAGTAGGCGTATCCAAGCGCAAATATTGATTCGAAGGAATTCGGCTCGAGTTTTACGGCCGTTTTGTAGTTTGTAAGCGCCTCGGGGAATCGCTTCTGTTCCGTGTATATGTTGGCCAGGGCTCTGTACGCTGGGCCAAAATCATCGGCGTACTTGATTGACTCGCGCAGATAGATTTCAGCTGAATCAAGCGCCTTCTCCTGGATATACGCAGTTCCCAAGCAGTAATTTGCCTGTCCAGAGCGAGGGGAAGTTGCCAGAACCCTTTTGAAGGCCGCGATTGCGTGGTCAAGGTCTCCCTTTTGGAGAAGCGTCTTTCCTCGTTCAAGATCGTCTTGGCCCATCGCGAGGTTCAGGCCGAGAAGGAGGAGAAAGAGTGATGCGAGTGAACGTGCCTTGAACATGATTGTCCCTATGAGGTTTCCGATGAGGGTCGAACCAGCCGGATCTGTTGCGTGGCGGGAACCAGCCCGTGGTTCTTGATGATCTTTTGCCCATCGGGGCTCGCCACGTACGTCATGAAGCCCGCCCCCAGCCCAAAGCCTTTCTCTCGAGAGTAGATATAAATGGTTCGCCGAAGCGGATAGAAGCCGCGATAGATGTGCGCCTGCTCAGGTGCAAAGTACTTCACTTGTCTTCCTGCTGAGTCGGTAAAGTACTCGTCCGTGCCGAGTTCCAATACCTTCACCTTCGAGGAATCGTTTGTAAGCCAGTCCATCCCGACAAACCCGATCGCCTCAGGTCGGTTCGCCGTCAGCTGGATGACTTGGGCGCTAGTGGAGCAGGGATAAAGCCTCGTCGTGAATGGCTCACCCTTAGCGATGTCTGTTTTCATCAGTTCGTATTCGCTCGTGTTCGGTCCGCCGAGGGCAACGAATATCTCAGGTGCTGATCTTCCCTTCACGTAGAGTTCTCTCCATCTCTTGGCTTTTCCAGTGACAATCCGGTTAAGGTCACTAAGTGACAGCTGACTTATCGGATTCGAGGGATGAACGATTGCCGCAATTCCGTCATACGCAATCTTGAGCGAGTCGACATACAGGTCGTACTTTTTGATGACAGCTTGTTCTTCAGCGTTAATGGCTCGTGCAGAAACAACGACCTTCGCCTCGTTGTTCAGAAGCTTAACGATTGCTTCTCGAGACGTGCTGACAACGAGAGTGACATGCGCATTATTATACAGCTTGTCGAATTCGTCGACAATCTCCTTCATCGCAGGAGAGACAGACTCGGAGGTGTAAACGACAAGTATTCCGCTTGTCGGAGTCTCTTCTGAATTTGGACCACAGCTCAGGCCGATCCACGCGCACAGCGTGACGCCGGTCACAAGAAGGGTGGGAAACGCCCGCCTGAACGATCCAGTCAAGCTGGCAATCTCACGGCAGCGAGTCCTCATCATCAGGCTTCTTAAATCGCAGGGAGACAAAGCGGAATATCCCGTACAGCACAAGGACGATGCCCAACAGCACTCTGAATCTCGAAGGAACGTATGAGGGGATCAAGAGCCCGGCGATAATCAGCAGGCCTGCAATAGAGAGCGTCGTCGACGCCGCATACCCAAAGTAACGGAGGAACTTCGCCGCCGTCATGCACTACTTCTTCAGCTGGAAGTTGAACGGCACAACGACCCACACAGTGACGGGTCCGTTGTTCATCACTGCAGGCGTGAACACCCATTGGGAGACAGCATCGAGAGCTGCTTGATTGAAGATCTCTGCATCGCTTTTGAAGATAACCGCTTTCTTCACTTTTCCTTCCTTGTCGACGAGCGCCTTGATGAAAACCTTGCCCTCGACGCCAGCTCTCTTCGCAATTTCAGGGTACGGCGGCGAGACTCTCTTTACCGGCTGAGGTTCCTTCTCAACAGGAACGAAGGCGTTGATGTCCGGCTCGTCTTCGACTTTAATGTCCGTGACGACGAGCGAATCTCCTTTCCCTGCTCCACTCCCAACATCAACCGGAGCCGTCTGGGACATTTCCTGCTGGGTTGCAATCGTCTGCTCCGGTGAAACTTCCGCGTCGGGCACAGGAACCGGGATACCGACAGTCGGTTTTGCCACCGGTGCAGAGACCGCCACTTGGGGTACCTGCTGACTCGTTAACGATGGAGGCGGTGCGAGGTCGGTATACTTCATGATCCGGACGATGGGAATGCGATCTTCCTCAGCACCAAAATGGGTTGCGCCGTAATATGTGAACAGCCCCACGAGGTGAAATGAAATTGCAATGGCGAGACCTCTGCTAAAGTACTTCTGGTAATTTCGCTTTAGCTCCGGTGCACCATATTGCTGAGATATCGGTACGTTTGCCATTGACAATTACCTCCTTTCATCACAAAGTTTCTCTGGTGCTGGCTCCTATCCAGCCGCCTTTGAAACTTCCTTCTTGTCCTGGTCGAGCATTGGGGCGAGGCTGAAACGCTTCACATCAGCCAGGTTGATTTCATCAAGCACGTCCACCATAACATGATACTTGCTCTTGCGGTCCACTTTCACAAGAGTGATGAGCTTCGGATTCTCCTGATTCTTCGTTGAAAGGAACTTCCGAAGGTCGTTGAACGCAACCTTCTGCGGCGCTTCAATTCCCATGTTCCAGTAGATTGTGCCGTCTTCCATAACCCGTAACGTGAGGAGGTTTGACTCCGCCACCTCAACTTTTGTCTCGCTCGGCGGGAGGTTAATCTCCATGCTTTGCGGCTTACTGAATGTCGTTGTGAGCATGAAGAACGTCAGGAGCAAGAATGCGACATCGACCATGGGGGTCATGTCGATGCGGATCCCAATGCGTCTTTTCTTCTTGTGTTTCTTTTTATGTTTTCCCCGCTCCCTCGGGGCTGCCGTGTCGACTGCAGCCATACTCTTTTTCCTCTATAAGTATAACAATGTCGGTATTAGTCGCGTTGCAGGTCTGTGACCAGATTGAAACGGCTGATTTTTGTCTTGTCGAAAATGTTCATAACGTCCATGACTGGCCCATAATCTGCATCTTTGTCACCCTTAATGACGAAACGGAGCTTCGGATTTGAGATGCGCGCTGTGATGAGAAGCTTTTCGAGTTGAGGAAGCTCCACTGGCACGCTTTCCTTCAACCGCGCTTCTTCTCCGAACAATCGGACACGAAGGTTTTGCTGGTCAACGCTCATGAAAAGTGCGCCGGTTTTGCTCACAGTGATGACAGAGACATCAGATTCCGGAATCTTGATCGGCGAGTGGGACGACGGCAGGACAATTTCGACTTCCTCTGGCGGCCTGAATTGCGTCGTTAGCATAAAGAACGTGAGGAGAAGGAATGCGACATCGACCATCGGGGTCATGTCGATCCTTATTCCTATCCTCGCTTTTTTGAACTTTGGCATCTCAATGTCCTTCTCTTACTACTTTCCACCGCGCTCAGAAAGGATTTGAATAACATTGTAGCTCGCCTCATCAATCATATAGGTGAAGCTATCGACCTTGTTGACAAAGAAGTTGTACGCTACAATCGCCGCGATAGCTGCAAAAAGTCCACCCGCCGTGTTGATGAGTGCTTCAGAGATTCCAATTGAAAGCTGAATCGCATCGACTGCCCCCTGATGGGCAAGAGCGCGAAACGCGCGGATCATTCCGATGACTGTCCCCAAGAGGCCGACCATGGTGGCGATAGAGGCGATCGTCGAAAGCGCAATGAGGTTCTTCTCAAGCAGCGGAGTCTCGAGCATCATCGCTTCTTCAATTCCGCGCTGGACTTCGGCCATCTGTTTCTCTCCAGCTTCCTTGTTCCCTGTGCTCACCTGTTTGTAGCGCTCCAGGCCTGTGCGAATGATATTTGCACATGATCCTCGCTGCTTGTTGCAGGCCTCGATGGCTGCATCGACTTTCCCCTCGACTAAATTTTTCTCAACATTCCGGAGGAAAAGCGTGAGCGGTCCTTTCCCATTAGCTTTCCGAAGCGAGAAGATCCGCTCAAAGATAAACGTGATGACCATGATCGACAGCGTCAGCAACAGGCCGACGAGTGGGCCTCCCTTGTAAATGAACTCCATCCCGTATGCGTCGTTCGGCGCACCCATGATAAAGAAGAAGATCGCGTACGAAACTGCCAGGGCCACGACCAGCAGCGTGACGATGAAGACTGTTTGTTTCATTGCTCCTTGCTCCTCAGTAAAAGGACAATTGAACGATTAGTTAGACATGACAAACTCAATATAGAAAACTCACACTCAAGAATCAACGGCGCCCTCTCCCTTATTTCGCAAAGCTCGCAATGGCATCCATCTGACTATCGAGAACGTCGAAGACAAGCGTTAGTTTTGTGATCACAAAGATGTTCTTGATGTTCTTGTTCACGTTGCATAGCTTAACCTTCGCTGCTTGTTTCGAATAACTCGTGTGTGCTGAAACGAGCGTGCCGAGAGCGGTGCTGTTTAGGTAATCGACTTTTCCGAGGTCAACAACGACCTTCTTGTGCCCATCGGTAAGCAGCTTTGTGAGTGATTCCTTCAGTTCATCCGTTTCCTTACCGCCGATGAGAGAGCCCTTTGGCTCGAGGACGATAATATTGCCTTCACGCAGGTTGGTAACCTTGATCGCCATAGTTCTCCTTATTGCATGTAGGGTGAAGTCGACGTTTGGTGTCAGTTCAGGCCGGTAACAACTTCAGCAGGTTCACCAAGAGTAGTTGACACTTGTCTTCCGATGAATGTCACAATGTAACCTTTTTTTTAAGAAAAGCAACCCCTCTTCCATTTTTCCGGCCTGTTCTGTCGAGCCTCTACCCATCAGATAAGATGCTCGAATCAGAAGAAAGTTGCTTCCTCAATTAAACCGACCCGTTCCCGCAAGTGATGAACAAGTCTGGACCTCTCCCCGCTATCGGACACGTCAGAGCCGAGCTTGCCTCTCCTCAAAATCTCATTGATTTCAGCATGATAGTCGGCTTGACCTAATCTTTTTTGTTATGTCAAGAGGTCATTCCTGAATGGTGGGAGGGTGTGCAAACTCGGTTGGCTTTTTTTCTCTGTTTTTGTTTCGTATCTTTGCAGAGTTTGATACATGAAACCTCAAGTGCCGATAGAGACACCGCGTGGCCATACGATACGCTACTAGTCGACCAAGGGTGCTGGATTGGTTTCGATCTGCCGCGATCCTCGATGGTGATTGGGGGACGAGCATCTGTTATGTCTTGGGCATTGCCTTCACGCTTGCGGGTTACAGTGGAGGACTCCACCTTGGGCTCATGCTCATCCTCACTGCTATTGTTTCCATCAATTACATCACAATCTGTCGTCTGTACCCCGACGGAGGAGGGGTGTACAGCTCAGTCCGCCACCGCTCGCATACCTTGGCTGTCATCGGAGCTCTCCTCTTAGCTGCCGACTACTTTATCACGATTGTCCTCTCTGTCCTCGATGGCTGCTACTACATTGGACTGGAGAACCCACAAGCTTGGGCGATCGTCATCATCCTTGGCATCGGCATCCTAAACTGGTTTGGTCCGCGGAAGGCTGGCTCCGTTGCCCTCTCGATCTCATTGGCAACGATACTCACGCTCTTGATTGTCATCGTCTTCTCGGCTCCAAGGGCGCTGCCTGGGGCTCACACTGTCTCCCCCTCTGGTGGATTTGTTCACAACTGGGGACTGTTTGTCGGAATAATCTTGAGCATTTCGGGCATCGAAGCGGTCTCAAACATGACAGGCGTGATGCGCGACCCCGCTCGAACTTCTCGACGAGCAATCCTCACCATACTTGCGAAAGTCATTGTGGTAACAGTTTTTCTTGCGCTTGCGATGCTTGCCATTCCGAACCTCGGTAAGCACACGGAGGATATGATTCGCTATCTTGCAGAATATTACGTTGGTGATTGGTTCGGATATGTGGTGGGAGCAACTTTAGGAGTGCTCCTGATCTCCGCGGGGAATACCGCCATCGCGGACCTCATCTCAATACAGTTTCTAATGGCGGTTGACGGGGAACTTCCAATCGAGCTTCGGAGACTGAACAGACATGGTGTCCCGCAGATTCCTGTCTTCATTGCTACCGGGGCACCCATTGTGGTCCTCATGGTTGTCCATGATGTTTTGACCCTATCCCAGTTGTATGCAATAGGGGTTGTCGGGGCGATCCTCATCAACGTCGGGTCGACCGGAACCGATCGCTCTATACGCCTCAGGATACAGGAGCGGGTCTTCATGATTATCTCCGCCTTGGTTCTTTTTGGGGTGGAAGCATCCATTGCCATCGAGAAGCACAAGGCGCTGATCTTTGCGTGTCTGATAATTGCCGTTGGGTTAGGTGCTCGGTCGTTCTCGCGACGACGGAAGTTCATTGCCCCGGCTCCAGAGAGCGCCGTCATGGAGGCAGGCTCCCCTCACCCACTCATATCCGCTTCCTTGGCGACAGCGAAGTTCCTTGTGGCATACAAGAAAGGCAGGGACAAGCTCCTCCGCTTTGCTGCTGCAGAAGCGAGACAGCATACTGCGATGTTATACGTCCTGCAGATCGAGGAGGTGTCTGTTGGTTTCCTTCCCGAGAACGTGCCAAACGGTGCGCACGGTAACCAGCCAGAAATTGAAGAGATCTGTGAAGAGTATGGTGTCGACGCCAAAGTGATCTCCATGTACAGCAATGAGGTGGGATACACCATCGCCGAAAACGCGGCAATGCTGGGGATTGATCGTGTTATCCTCGGCACCCCAAAACGCACGATGCTCGAGCGAGCCCTTAAGGGGAACGTCATCGAAACCGTGGCGAATCTTCTGCCTGAGGAGATTCAGCTTCTTGTCTTCGCTGGCTGATTCTTCGTTAGCTGGGGGTTTGTTCAAGTGAGTCAACGTTGAGCGGACTGCCGCATAAGAGGATGTTGAAAAACGTGCTACGAATTGCCACGATCTTCAGATCGTGGATTACGGTCTCAGCAAAACCGAAGGGGCTTCAGCCCCGACAAGAATAGGTTGCTTTTGATGGAATGGGTTAAAACCCATAATGGTTCTTGGGATTACCTACCCACGAGCTGAAGCTCGTGGCAATAGCTTTCCTTTCTCAACAGCCTGCTAATAAAGCAGGAAGGGCTTCAGGATGACTATTCTCGTAGCAGGCGGGACGGGATTCATTGGAGACGTGCTCGTTCGTCAGCTGTTAGGTGAAGGGCACACGGTCGTTCTTCTCTCGCGGCGGCCTCAACCGGTGAAGAATGTTGAGAGGAAACTCGTTCAGGTGGAAGAATGGGATGGCGAGACCATCGGGTCTTGGGTCGACCGACTTGAGAACGTCGATGGCATCATCAACCTGGCGGGGGCATCAATCGATGCGAAGCGGTGGACAGAAGCCCGGAAGGCTGTCCTCGTGACGAGTCGCATTGAATCAACGAGAGCCCTTGTTTCTGGAATCAGATTGATGAAGAAGCGACCTGCCGTTCTTGTAAACGCTTCGGCAGTTGGGTTTTATGGAGATGTCGAGAGCGGAGATGCTACAGAATCCCGTCCCGCCGGAAATGACTTCCTCGCCGGTCTGTGCAGGCGGTGGGAGGAAGAAGCTCAAAAGGCCGAAGAGTTAAGTGTTCGCGTTGTTCAACTGCGTTTCGGGGTCGTCCTGGAAAAAGGCGGTGGTGCGCTTGAAAAGATGATCTTGCCATTTAGGCTCTTCGTGGGAGGTCCACTCGGTTCTGGCAGCCAGTGGTTTCCGTGGGTTCATCGCGATGACGTGATTGGTGCGATCATTTTTTCCTTGCAGAACCCAAACATCTCTGGCCCGGTGAATGTTTCTGCTCCTAATCAAGTTACGATGCGAGAGTTCTCCCAAGCACTCGGAAAGACGATGCACAGACCATCGTGGGCACGAGTGCCCGCCTTCGTTCTGAGGATTGTTCTCGGCGAGATGGGCGGGACGGTTCTCACTGGACAGCGTGCGGTCCCCAGGAAACTTGAAGATGCTGGGTTTGCCTTTCGCTATCCGAGACTTGATGAAGCGCTGAGAGCGATTGTGAAGCGGCCAGAGGATTGAAAGAACAGGAATTCAGGATGTCAGGTCGGGCAGGGGACTTTCGATTTCGGGTACTCGATTCGACCGGCAAGAACTCAAAAATTGACTGGCAAGTAGACAATGAATGTGCTGCCTCGATGAATCTCGCTTCTCACTTCAATCTTTCCCCCATGGGCGTCGGCAATCCATTTTGCAATGGAGAGGCCAAGCCCACTTCCTCCCATGGCTCGTGACCGAGCTTTGTCTACGCGATAGAATCTGTCAAAGATCTTTGGAATTTCTTCTGCTGGGATACCGATCCCAGTGTCAGAGACCGAGACTGTCGCCATTCCGTCGAGTTGCTTGAGCGACAGGGAGACACTCCCATCCTCTGGCGTGTATTTGATCGCATTGTCGAGGAGGTTCAAAAGAAGCTGGCGAATTCGTACCTTATCACCCGGTATGTTAACTTCGTCGACCTTTTCCAGCGTAACTTTGATGTGCTTCTTCTCCGCCAGGACTTCGCCATCTTCGTAGAGGTCGCGGATGATCTCGTGGAGAGGAACGGCTTCATGTTGTATCTCTAACCGACCAAGGTCGGCCTTCGAAAGAGTAAGCAGGTTCTCAACGATGGCCGACATCCTGATGATCTCCTCGAGGTTGCTCGCAATGACACGACGGTACTCCTCGGGGCTCTTCTCGCTGTGGAGGACAAGCTCCATTTCTCCGCGCATGATCGTGAGCGGTGTCCGGAGTTCATGGGAGGCATCAATGGAGAACTGTTTGATCTGGTCGAAGGAGCTTCGTAGACGTGCAATCATCTCATTGAAGGTCGAAGCGAGACGCCCAAGTTCATCATCTACGCCGGAATGAGGGACCGTCTGATTCAAGTTCTGAGCGGTGATGGCACGTGCTGTCTTCGACATCTCATCCACCGGTTTCAAGGATTTGTTGGCGAGGAACCATCCAAGTCCAATGGAAAGAAGGATTGCAATGGGGGCGAGAATGAGAAAATGAGAAAAGAGATTGTCGAGTACTTCGTTGAGATCGTCAAGAGGATACGCAACATAGATCTTCATCCGCTCATTCTGCGTCACGGCGAGGCGTAAAGAGACGTCCTTGAATTCGGATGTACTAACCAGGAGGATGTGGTCGAAAGGTACTTCCGGATAGTAGAGACTATCGTTTCCGAGGCTTGAAGATTTGTAGAGTTTCCTTCCTCGCGTGTCGGTGATCTGGATAAACTGCTTCTTCGGACTGAGGAGTGTGTGTTCGTAGATCTGATTCCAGATTTCATCCGTTGGCTCGAGTTCTTCCTCCTCAGGCTTTGTTTCTCCGGGCTTCAACACCTGCGGTGGGCGAACGGGGGGAGGACGCCTGCGAGGGAATTTCTTTGCGAGGATTTCATCCAACCATTTGACTTCATTCTTTAATGAACGATCGAGATTTTCCGACAGGGTGTTGCTTGTCGAGTAGTAGGCGGTGAGCCCAAAGGAGATGAGCGTAACGCTAACGACAAGACTGTACCATGCGGTGAGCTTTGTTCGGATTGATCTGAAGAACATTGGTTACTCTTGACGGGTTCCTACGGGTCCATCGACCCGAAGGGTTGTAGATGAGTTTTCAACTTCTTTCATGACGTAACCAACCCCACGGACTGTGTGAAAGAGCTTCTTCTCAGACTCACCGTCAATCTTATTCCGCAGATGGTTGATGTACACGTCGACGATGTTTGTTCCTGTATCGAAGTTGTACCCCCAGATATACTCGGAGATCACTGACCGAGACAGGACTTTGTCCTTGTTCCTCATGAAGTATTCAAGCAGTGCGTATTCCTTCGTCGTCAGATCGATTGCCCTTTCGCCTCGCCGGACACGTCTTGTAAGTGGATCGAGAACAACATCTCCAACGCGAAGAGCTGCTGCCTGACCGCCGCTGCCACGTCGAATGAGAGATCGAACTCTCGCAAGAAGTTCCGTGACAGCAAAAGGTTTCGTCAGGTAGTCGTCTGCTCCCTCGTCTAAGCCCTTGACCTTGTCTTGAACGGATGTTTTGGCAGTGAGGAGGAGGACTGGGGTCGACTGCTTTTTCGCTCGCAGATTCTTCAGCACCTCCAGGCCATCTTTTTTCGGAGTAAGGATATCGAGAATGACAAGATCGAAGTGGTGATTCAGAGCAAGGGCTTCTCCCTCTTCTCCGTCACTCGCGATCTCGACCGAATAGCTCTCCTGTTCGAGGGCCTCCTTGACGAGGTCAGCGACCTTCTTCTCGTCTTCAACATAGAGAACTCTCATGGCTGAAGTGTACATGTTTTTGCTCAAATTATCAAATGGGGCACCTTTGATTCTATCTCAATTTTGACTATATTCTTTCAGCTTATTCTACTTTGTATGCGTCTCGCACTCCTTATCCCTATCCTTGTTACTCTCTTCTGCTCCGGATGCTTCCAGTCGATTGCTCTCCGTTCGACGGGCGCGATCGTCGACTACGGACTTGAAGCGATCAACGAGGAGTCAGACCTGCAGCTTGCCGAACAAAGTATTCC
This sequence comes from Bacteroidota bacterium, assembly GCA_049589195.1. Taxonomy (GTDB): domain Bacteria; phylum Bacteroidota; class Ignavibacteria; order UBA10030; family JAHEZR01; genus JBAWAH01. The sequence continues at coordinate 170,912 of JBAWAH010000048.1, forward strand.
GTCAGACCTAAAGCTCCTTGATGGGTTGCTCAAAGGTGACCCGGAGAATGAACATCTCCTGTTGATGGCGGCTCGTGGGTACGGGAGTTTTGCGCTCGGGTTTGCAGAAGACAGTTCTCCAGAACGGGCCCGGATGTTCTATCTTCGTGCCCGGGATTACGGACTAAGAATTCTCACTCATCGGGAGAGGTTCAAGGAGGCATGGGACAAGGATCTTGAAGCGTTCCAACAGGCGCTCGCGGAGTTTGGTCGTGACGACGTTCCTGCCGTGTTCTGGACTGCGAATGGATGGGGGAACTACATCCGGCTCAGTCTCACTGACCCCGGAGCGATCGCTGACATCCCGAAAGTTGAGTCTCTTCTTCAGTTCGTGATTGAACACGATGAAACATATTTCTATGGCGGTGCCCACCTCGCAATGGGTATCCTTTTGGGATCCAGACCAAAGATGCTTGGGGGTGATCCTGAGGGCGCGCGAAAGCATTTCGATCGCTGTCTAGAAATTTCCCACGGGAAGTTTCTCATGGCCGACGTTTTCTACGCGATGACGTATGCTGTGCAGACACAGAACAAAGAATTGTTTTCGGCCCTTCTCCAGAAAGTCAATGAAAGCTCACTCGACCTTCTTCCAGAACAACGACTTGCAAACGCCATTGCAAAGAAGAAGGGTGAGAAATTGCTGGCAAGAATATCGGATCTCTTTGAATGAACTTAAGACGCACAGCGCTGCTGCTCTGTCTGTTCTTTGCCTCTTCGTCGATACTCTGTGCACAGGAGTACCTCATCAGGTTTGCCACACTCGCGCCGGAGGGAAGCACGTGGCTCAACGTGATGAGGGAGTACGACAGCGAGGTTCGGAAGGAAAGTGGGGGACGGCTTGGGTTCAAAATCTATGGCGGGGGAGTAGCAGGGGATGAGAAGGATGTCATAAGGAAGATTCGGCTTGGTCAATTCCAGTCAGCAGGGTTTACCGGAGTTGGGTTGGGAGAAATCGCTCCGAAGGTCCGTGTTCTCGATTGCCCGTTCTTGTTTCAGAGCTATGATGAGGTTGATTACGTATACAAGACGTTCGACAAAGAATTTGCCCAAGCATTCGAGGAGAATGGCTACGTTCTTCTCGGCTGGGCAGAGGTTGGATTTGTCTACATCTTCAGCCAGTCTCCGATTTATGGAGTCGACGATGTAAGGAAGACCAAGATGTGGATTTGGGAAGGCGACCCTATTGCGGAAGCAACACTGAAGTCCCTGGGTGTTTCCGCGATCCCACTCTCCATTACAGATGTCCTCACTTCTCTCCAGACGGGGATGATCAATGCCGTATACACGTCACCCCTTGGAGCCATCGCTTTGCAATGGTTCACGAGAGTGAAATACATGCTGAACCTCCCGCTTACTGATGCCGCGGGTGCAGTTGTGATCTCGAAGAAGAAGTTCGACGATCTGCCGCCCGATCTCAGAGAAATCCTCCTCAGAAACGGGCAGAAGTACATGGAGAAGCTCACTCGTTTGAGTCGAGAAGACAATCGCAAAGCCACTGAGACTCTCAAGAAAAACGGTATCAAGCTCATTCCCCCCCCCTCTCCTGAAACCATTCGAGAGTACTTTGGAATTGGAGAGCGCGCCCGCCAGATGCTGGTTGGCAGGCTCTTTAGCCAGGAGTTCCTCACCCGCGTGGAGAAGGCTGTTCTCGACTCTCGCTCCCACGAAAAGCATTCCAAATGAAAATCCTGCGGCGTCTTGACCGTGTGATTGCGGCCGCCGAGACAACGTTGCTCGTTGTTCTCCTCGGCGTCATGGTGCTACTTGATTTCACGCAAGTCATCCTCCGCAACTTCTTCTCTTCAGGCATCATTTGGGCAGACACCTTTCTTCGGCAGATGGTTCTCTGGGTGGCTTTTCTTGGTGCGTCTCTGGCTGTTCAAGAGCGAAAACACATCAACATCGATGTGCTCACTCGCTTCATGCCAGACCGCGGGAAGAGGCTCGCGCACATTGCCACCGATCTCTTTGCATCAGTTGTGTGCTTCGCGTTCTTTAAAGCCTCTCTCAGGTTTGTCTCGAGCGAAATCGCCAACAGCACAATCCTTCTCCTCAATATCCCCACATGGTGTTTTGAGTTAATCATTCCATTTGGTTACGGGATGCTTGCTTTTCGGTTCCTCATCAAGGTCATCGACGATGTGGTTGAGTTGCGGCGGGGCGCTGTTCGGAAAGAGGCGGCAGCGTAATGGAAAGCATTCTTATCGCGTTGTTTCTCGCCCTGGTTGCCCTTCTTGGTGCACCACTCTTCACCATCATTGGTGCAGTGACGCTCATTGCGTTTTCATTTACACAAACAGATTCCTCAATTGCCATCGTCGAGTTATACAGGATTACAAGCGAGTCGGTCCTCATCGCGATCCCACTTTTTACCTTCGCAGGCTACATGCTCGCGGAGAGCCAGACACCGAAGCGTCTCATCAACCTCTCCCGCGCACTTTTTGGTTGGATGCCGGGAGGATTGGCGATCGTCGTGCTTGTCTCTTGCGCTGTATTTACTGCTTTCACCGGTGCTTCAGGAGTCACGATCGTCGCACTCGGCGGGTTGATGTATCCTGTCCTTATCCAAGAGAAATATCCTGAGTCGTTCTCGTTAGGTTTGGTCACAACGTCGGGAAGTTTGGGGCTTCTGTTCCCACCCAGTTTGCCTCTGATCCTCTACGCCATGGTCGCTTCGTTGCTTTCCGCGCAGTCAGGTTCATTCTCAATCGTCAGCGTTAACCAACTCTTCATCGCCGGAGTCCTTCCGGGAATTCTGCTTGTTGCGGCGCTCTCTCTCTACAGCATCCGAAAAGGGATTTCCGCGAAAGTCCCGCGAATCCCTTTTGCTTGGTCCAACGTACGGAAGGCAGCAATGGCAGCAGCGTGGGAAATCCCTCTTCCCTTCATTATCATCGGTGGGATCTACGGCGGGCTATTCACTGCGACGGAAGCGGCTGCCATCACCGCATTTTACGTCCTCGTTGTTGAGGTCTTTGTCTATCGAGACCTCTCTCTCGTGCGAGATGTCCCTCGAGTAATGCGTGACAGCATGCTTCTCGTAGGCGCAATCATTGTCATCATCGCGAGTGCACTCGGGTTGACAAACTATCTGGTAATCGAAGAGGTTCCTCAGAAGCTTTTTCAAATCATCCAAGCATACATTTCAAGCAAGGCTGTCTTTCTTATCCTCCTCAATTTCTTTCTCCTTATTGTCGGGATGATGATGGATATTTTTTCCGCAATCATTGTTGTCGTTCCATTGATTATTCCTGTATCGCGTAGTTTTGGAGTTGATCCGATTCACCTGGGTATCATCTTCCTCACGAATCTTGAAATCGGTTATTTGACCCCGCCGGTAGGACTCAACCTCTTCATCTCGAGTTTCCGGTTCGAGAAGTCGATCGCGCGCGTCACGTTGGCTACGCTTCCATATATTGGAATTCTTCTCATCGCTCTTCTTATCATCACATATTTCCCTGAGTTGAGTCTTGTCCTGATCCAACTTTTCGGAGTGCGATAACTATTGACAGGTTAGCAGTCAATCTGTCCACCCGCAAAACCGCCAGCATTCTAAACGGCGATTCAACTCAAACTGCACCACTACCGAACAATGAGTTCAGCGATTCTGAAATAACTCAGGATGCAATTCATATTTTAAACTGAGAAACGCAAACCCCAAGCCAAGGTACATCACTGTGATGATTAGAAAAACAGACAATATCTTCCAGTAAAATTTGGAGAAATTCTTATGGAGGAACCCATTTCTACAAGCAAGGACGAACCAAAACCCGAAGAGACCGCCTCTGATCAAAAACAAAAGACCGAGTGCGTTATACACGGTGACTCCCCAACTACGGTCATTGTTCGCAAGGAAGGAACTAACTGGGGAAGCGTGGTCGAATGGGTCTTGGTTAGCATTACTCTTGCACTCGCATATTTTACATGGAAAACCGCCCAATATGCTTCCAATCAAGCTAAGGCTGCCATCGAAGCGGATAGCCTTACACGCGATGCTTTCATTTATCAAGCCAAGAAAGACTCTATCGATTCGACTGCTCAGGCTAGAAAAGATGCTTTCTTCGCTTTGTATCAAAAAGCCAGAGATTCTTTGAGCCTGGAATCTTTCATCCTTGAGAACAGAGCCTATCTTAACTTCAAAGAGATCTCTGAGCTTCAACTTCCTATCGGTAAACCAATGTCCTTTAGTTGGGGAATGATTAACACAGGCAAGACACCCGCTTATAGAGTCCGGCAAATAACCCGCTGGCAACCCAATGCTGACTACGCCGACAAAGAATTCAACTCCACAAGAGCCTCTGTTGATACGGGTCTTGTCATTGGTTCTGGTTTGCCATATATCCACATTTGTCCTAATATTGTTGTGGAAGATAGTCTCACTCGTTCTAAGCTCAGAGAAACGCCTATCTATATTGCAATCGTTGTTGAATACGAAGATTTCTTTCATAGGCAACGAAGAACGCGTGCTCATCTTTTGTTCGTAAATGACAGCACCTTCTACCTGAGGAAATTCAACGATGCCAATTAGCATCAGCAAACCCAAACCAATTCGCCCGCCTCTCTGATATACTGATTGATCTACTCTCCAAACTTTAACACTACCTGCAAAACCCGTTGCTTGACTCTTTTCCTTTTTTTGTATACCTTTTTCAGAGTTTTGCCAGTATATTTGGCGTTTGAGACCCTTTACGGAAGACTTTCTGGTTTTGGGGCTGTCGATCTCCGTACTGTGGTCGAAGGGGAAAAACCATGAAGATCGACGTCTCCGGCCTATCTGAAGGTACTCATGAGTATGAACTGGCGGCCGAGCCAAGCGAGATTGGTCTTAGTGAACAGTTTCACAATGAGGTTCGTGTCACACTTGCTCTTGAGAAGAACAGCCGACAGATTCATATGAAAGCGGACGTGGAGACTATCGGTAGCTTCCGTTGCGATCGCTGTCTCGACGGATTCGATAAAGAGCTTAGAAATAACTTTCAGATGCTGTACACGTCTGAGGAATCGGATCGAGACGGCGACGACTCGGATGAAGTTAGACTGGTCTCGCCCGATGTGCACGAAATAAACATTGGGGAAGATGTGCGGCAATTCATTATGCTCGCGGTTCCCCAGAAGATTCTGTGCAAGGAGTCTTGCGCAGGCTTGTGCCCACGCTGTGGTCGAAACTTAAATCGTGAACGCTGTACGTGCGCCGCGGAGGAGATCGATCCCCGATGGGATAAACTCCGCGGGCTGCTGAATGTTCAATGAACTGTCGAAAGAACCGGAGGAAGTAAGACTCTATGCCGAATCCCAAGCGCCGTCATTCGAAAGCACGACGAGATAAGCGACGAACCCATTACAAAGCTACGGCTCCATCGGTTGCTGAATGCCCGAACTGCCACGAGCCGAAGTTGCTCCACCGAACATGCCCAAATTGTGGGTATTACAACGGGCGTTCTGTGATAATACCGAAGGAGAGCTGAACTGACCGCTGAGGTCGCCTCTTTCACACATCCTCAAGTTTCTTCGCTCGTATCCCAACCACGACCATAGCAATCTTCTCAGAACGAATCAACGAAGAATCTGTGGAGAATCGGACGAAGCTGAAAATCGCACTTGATGCCATGGGGGGCGATTACGCACCGGAGAACACCGTCGCCGGTGCTCTCGAGGCGTTACAGGAAACGCGGAACCGCTTCTCTGTCATCCTCGTTGGGCGTGAGGATGCGATTAAGAAAGTTCTCCAGAAGCACAGGATAAACGGCGAGGCTCACTCAGTTGTCAACGCGTCAGAGGTCATTACTTTTGACGACATACCGACTGTTGCTCTGAAGACGAAGAAGCAGTCCTCAATTGTCGTCGGAATGAATCTCCACAAAGAAGGGAAGGTTGATGCCTTTGTCAGTGCCGGGAACACGGGTGCAGTGCTCTCCGCATCGACGCTCATCCTCGGACGCATCGATGGAGTAGGGCGGCCAACGATCGGCACGTACCTGCCAAGTGAACGTGGAATGTGTATCCTCCTTGATGCTGGGGCAAACCTCGACTGCCGACCACATCACCTCCTCGAATTTGCCATCATGGGGAGCATCTATGCGCGTCACATCCTCCATTATGAAAAGCCAACAGTTGGATTGCTCAATGTTGGTGAAGAGGCGTCGAAGGGTGGCGGTCAGCTCCAGGAGGCGTTTCGCCTTCTTTCTCGGAGTCGCTTGAACTTCATCGGCAATGTAGAGGGCGGTGATATTCTGCAAGGGAAAGCCCAGGTGGTGGTGTGTGATGGATTCGTTGGCAACGTTGTTCTCAAGTTCGGTGAGAGCGTGATTGAGTTGGTACGGAAGAGACTTAAAGAGCAAGCACATGAGGGACTCTTCAAGAAACTCCGAGCGCGAGTCGCCTATGGCTCGCTAAAGACGATGATGAAAGACTTTGACTACCAGGAATATGGTGGTGTCCCCGTCCTTGGTGTGCAAGGAGTTTGTATCATTGGTCACGGACAGTCAACAGCGAAGGCTGTTCGCAACATGATCCTCCGGGCGGAGGAGATGGTTGTTCGGAACATCAACGGGCAGATACGGAGTGCCTTCCGCGCTTTAGCATAGGAGCCATATGAAAGAGACGCCGCAAACGAAGAGACGCGCGACAATAACAGCAGTTGGACACTACGTCCCTGACAAGATTCTGTCAAACCAGGATCTGGAAAAAACAGTTAACACAACCGATGCTTGGATCCGTGAGAGGACTGGGATCGTGGAGCGTCGGATCCTTGAAAATGGCGCGACATCCGAACTTGCCGCAAAAGCGGTCGAGAATCTTCTCGTGAACCGGGGCATCGGTGCGGAGGAGATCGATTTGATCATCGTAGCAACGGTGACGCCGGACATGTTTTTCCCGGCGACGGCTTGTCTTGTTCAGGATCGGATTGGGGCGAAGAAGGCATGGGGGTTTGATCTCTCCGCTGCGTGTTCAGGGTTCGTGTTCGCCATCGTGACGGGTGCACAATTCATCGAGAACGGGACGTGCAACAAAGTCCTTGTCGTGGGTGCAGACAAAATGAGCTCCATAACGGACTATACGGACAGGAACCAGTGCATCCTCTTCGGCGATGCCGGTGCTGCTGTGCTCTTGGAGCCAACTGACGATCAAACAGTCGGGATTCTTGACCATGTTCTCTACACCGACGGTTCTGGTGCTCCGTATCTTTACCAGAAGGGAGGAGGAAGTCTGTATCCACCGACGCACGAGACTGTCGACAAGAAACTGCATTACATCTATCAGGATGGAAAGGCGGTCTTCAAAGTCGCAGTGGTTGGTATGGCCGACGTCTCGACTGAAATCATGAAGCGGAACAATTTGACAGGTGCCGACGTTGACTGGCTTGTTCCACATCAGGCGAATAAAAGGATCATTGATGCATGTGCGAATCGGATGGGTCTCGATGCTTCGAAAGTGATGATCAACATTGACCGCTATGGTAACACGACTGCAGCAACGATACCGATGTGCTTGTCGGAGTGGTGGCAGTGCGGAAAGCTGCGGAAAGGCCAATCAGTAATTCTCTCCAGTTTTGGGGCTGGGTATACATGGGGAGCGGTTTACCTGCGGTGGTCGCTCGAGAATCCGAGGAAGTCGAGAGTCGATGAAGTCGGTCCGAAGAAGATGTAGACCGACCTGACCTCTCAATCGCTTGATTATGGAGAAATCCGCTTTTGTATTCCCTGGCCAGGGCTCACAGTATGTTGGCATGGGGAAGGACTTGTATGAAAGCTGTTTCGCTGCACGAGAGTTCTTTGATGAAGCTGATCGCGTCCTGGGATTTGCGCTGAGCCAGTTATGCTTTACAGGGCCAGAGGCAGAACTGAGGCAAACGAGAGTCCAACAGCCGGCAATCTTCGTTCACAGTGTCGTTCTGATAAAGCTGCTTGAGAACACCAAGCCCGATATGGTTGCCGGGCATTCACTTGGAGAATACTCAGCGCTGGTGTGTGCAGGGGCATTGAGCTTCGAGGATGGTCTGAAACTCGTTCAAGTCCGCGGCGAGCTGATGCAAAAGGCGTGCGAGGAGAATCCAGGTACGATGGCAGCCATCGTCGGACTGGAACCGAGCGTGGTTGATGAAATCTGTCGGGAGGCTTCAACCGTTGGCATTGTACAACCCGCCAACTTCAATTCTCCGGGTCAGGTTGTTGTTTCGGGTTCGGTCCCTGGGGTGCGAAAGGCAATGGAGGCAGCCAGGAATCGAGGGGCAAGAATCGTGAAGGAACTTGCCGTCAGTGGAGCGTTTCACTCACCCTTGATGCTCAGTGCGAAAGACGGCCTGCGGAGAGCACTTGATGAAGTTAAAATCAATGATGCACACCTGCCTGTCTACGCAAACGTAACAGCTAAGCCTGTCAAGCGTGCCGATGAGATTCGAGAACTGCTCCATCAACAAGTTACAAGTCCCGTGCGGTGGCAGGAGTGCATCAGCAATATGATTCGCGATGGTGCAGCCAAATTGGTGGAGGTGGGACCAGGAAAGGTCCTTCAAGGTTTGATTCAGCGGATTGATTCGAGTGTCAAGGTCTTAGGTGTCGATAAGTTTGAAGACACTGCAAAGGTTCAGTAATGTATGACGCATCTCTTAGATTAATGAAAGAGAGTCAATGGGAATCCTAGACAATAAGGTTGCCATCGTTACTGGTGCCGCCCGTGGTATAGGCAATGCGATCGCACTTGCCTTGGCAGACGCTGGTGCCAATATCGTCATCACCGATATCAAGATACCCGAGAGCATCCAGACCACCATTGACAGGATCCAAGCGGGCGGAAAAAAGTGCGCGGTGCACCAATCGGATGTGACCGACGCAACCAGTGTGAAGAATGTCGTCGAGAAAGTTGTTGCCGAGTTTGGTCGGATTGACATTCTCGTGAACAACGCTGGGATCACGCGAGACGGCCTGTTGCTGCGGATGAGCGAGGAGGACTGGGACATGGTCATCAATGTCAACCTTCGGGGGACATTCAACATGACCAAAGCAGCGATACGCCAGATGATGAGTCAGCGATCGGGAAAGATCATCAATATTGCATCGGTGGTCGGTATTACAGGGAACGCCGGACAGGCAAACTACTCAGCATCAAAGGCAGGCGTTATTGGTTTCACGAAGTCGATGGCAAAGGAGCTTGCATCACGGAATATCCAGGTGAATGCGATCGCGCCGGGATACATCGAAACCGAAATGACCTCAAAGCTAACGGAAGCTCAACGGAAAGCAATCACGGATTTCATCCCGCTGAAACGAACAGGAAAGCCTGAGGAAGTCGCGGAGATGGTCGTTTTCTTTGCCTCACCGGGCTCAGACTATATGACGGGGCAAGTGATCTGCGTTGATGGCGGTCTGACCACGTGAGGATTCTCGGTGAATGAACTTCTTCTTTGATTTCAGTATCATTCTCTCACACACCTAAAGGAGGCTTGTACAATGGCTGACATAGCAGGAAAAGTGAAAGAAATTGTCGTGAGCAAACTCGGTGTAGATGAAGCACAGGTTACGCCCGAGGCTTCCTTCATCAATGACCTTGGGGCTGATTCGCTCGACACGGTAGAGCTGGTGATGGAGTTCGAGAAGGCATTCAACATTCAAATTCCGGACGAGGATGCAGAGAAAATCTCCACCGTTGGGGATGCCATCAACTATCTAAAGTCGAAAGTCCCCAGCTGATTCTCAGACGAAGTCTTAGAGCTTCGATTTGGTTACAGCGGGGAGAGTGATACACCACGATACGTAGCGTGGACATCGTAGGGCGCTCTCGAGGCTCCCCGATTTGGAGAAACGATCATAATGACAACGAATAGCCAGAAAGTACGAGTCGTCGTTACTGGGATGGGAACCATCTCACCTCTCGGTCTGAATCTGCAGGATACCTGGAGTGCACTTCTGGCTGGGAAGAGCGGCGTCGGGAGAATCACACGATTCGATGCGAGCCAGTACGACACGAAAATCGCTGCTGAGGTGAATGGGTTCGACCCCATGAATTACATGGACAAGAAGACATCCCAACGGATGGATCGATTCACACAATACGCCATTGCTGCTGCGGACATGGCCATCAAGGATGCAGGGCTCAATCTTGATTCGATTGATCGCGACCGCGTTGGGGTCATCATTGGTTCCGGCATCGGCGGGATGGAGACATACCATAAGCAACAGCAGACACTGTATGAGACAGGAGGGCCACATCGGATCAGTCCATTCTTTGTTCCTATGATGATCGCTGACATCGCAGGAGGCTATATTGCGATGAAATATCAGTTGAAGGGCCCGAATTACGCAACGACGTCGGCCTGCGCTACCTCAGCGAATTCGATTGCAGATGCGTTGATGCTTATCCAGCGCGGCGATATCGACTTCGCAGTCACAGGAGGGGCTGAAGCAGCAGTTTGTCCGATGGGCATTGGTGGCTTCAACGCGATGAAGGCGCTCTCTACGAGGAACGATGCTCCAGAGAAAGCCAGCCGGCCGTTCGATGCTCAGCGCGACGGTTTCGTTCTTGGCGAGGGTGGTGCAGTCATGATCCTCGAAGAACTCGATCACGCCCGCGCTCGAGGTGCAAGGATCTATGCGGAGCTCGGTGGTATTGGTCTCACAGCGGACGCCTACCACATCACCCAACCCGCACCGGGAGGCGAGGGGGCAATCCGCTCGATGAGATTGTGTGTCAAAGATGCAGGTCTTCAACCCGAAGACGTGGACTACATCAATGCTCACGGGACATCCACGCCGTACAACGACAAGACAGAGACCAAGGCAATCAAAGCTGTCTTCGGGGATTACGCATATAAGCTCCTCATCAGCTCGACAAAATCGATGACTGGACATCTTCTCGGTGCAGCCGGAGCAATCGAGGCGATCATCACGACACTCGCAATCTCCACGAGTGACGTGCCTCCGACAATCAACTATGAGTTTCCGGATCCTGACTGTGACCTGAATTATGTGCCCAACAAAGCCTTGAAGAAAGAAGTGAACGTGGCGGTCAGCAACGCGTTTGGCTTCGGCGGTCACAACGTTTCATTATTGTTCAAGAAGTTCGCGCAGAACTGAGAAAATGGATGGCGCTTTTTCATTCCATTGCGGACAAAGTCAAGCGGCTCCTCGTCCAGGAGCGAGAACCCAACAAACACCGGTTGCCCGATGAAATCGACTTTCAGCGCTTGGAAAGGACAATCGGTCATCGCATCCACCAGCAAGGGCTTTTCGTAGAAGCACTCCTCCATCGGTCCTATCTTCAGTATCAAGACCTCCACGGAAAGAAATCGAACGAGCGGTTGGAGTTTCTCGGTGACTCCATACTCAATCTCATCGTTGGCGAATACCTCTACTCCCATAATCCCGATGCCGAAGAGGGGGAGCTTACGAAGCTTCGGTCCCGCCTGGTAAGCCGGAAGGCGCTCGCAGCGTACGCCCGACAACTGAACCTCGACGAGTTCATTTTTGTGAGCACGAGTGCGGCCCAGTCTCTCGAGAAGGGAAGCGAGTCGATACTGGCCGACGCGTATGAAGCGGTCATTGCTGCGATTTACCTTGATGCGGGTTATGAAGCTGCGAAGAAATTCGTCGAGAGACAAGTCTTGGGGGCGTTGAAGAGGGGGCTCGTCGTCACAGCGGATGATAATTACAAGAGCATTCTCCTCGAGCACGCTCAGGGGCAAGGACTGGGTGCTCCGAAGTATAGCATCATCAAGGAGGAAGGTCCCGACCATGATCGGACGTTCACTGTCGAAGTGGTCGTCGGCGATGAACCGTGTGGAATCGGAGTCGGGAAAACGAAGAAGGAAGCGGAGCAGGCTGCGGCGATGAAAGCGGTCGAGAAGATCGAGAGCGCAAATATCGGCGCGTCAAATAAGTAGAAGCCCACCAAAAACCATGTCTGAACCCCTCATCTTCGAGATCAGCAAAGCGGGTCGAAAGGGCTTTACACTCCCGAAGTGCGATGTTCCGGAGAAGAAGGTCGAGGAGTTCATTCCTCCAAAATACCTCAGGAAGGAACCTGCAAAGCTTCCTGAGGTGAGTGAGAACGAAGTCGTGCGGCACTTCGTGAGGATGTCCTCGATGAACTTCCATATCGACAAGGGGATGTATCCGCTTGGCTCGTGCACGATGAAGTACAATCCGAAGATCAACGAAGTCACTTCAGCGTTGCCGGGTTTCCAAAGGATTCATCCTCTTCAGCCTGAAGAGACAGCCCAGGGCGCTCTGCGTTTAATGTACGAGCTTGCGGATTGCCTTCGAGAGATCGCTGGAATGAAGGCCGTGAGCCTCGAACCAGCGGCAGGGTCCCAGGGAGAATTGACCGGATTGCTGATGATAAGGGCATACCACCGGAAGAAAGGGAGGCAGCGAGCAAAAGTCCTTGTCCCCGACTCCGCACACGGTACGAACCCCGCGAGTGTCACGATCGCTGGATACACGGTGGTAAGTGTGAAGTCGTCGTCTCACGGGACAGTCGATCTTGATGACCTCCAACGGAATCTCGATGAGGACGTTGCGGCGATCATGCTGACGAATCCAAACACACTCGGCATATTTGAGCGCGATGTCTTGAAGATCGAAAGGCTGATCCATGATGCCGGTGCAATCATGTACATGGATGGCGCGAATCTTAATGCGCTCCTCGGGATTGTCCGCCCTGGTGATATGGGATTCGACTGCGTGCACATCAACCTTCATAAAACCTTTTCAACACCGCACGGAGGAGGGGGACCGGGGTCTGGTCCTGTCGGGGTGAGTGAAAGACTGGAGCCATTCTTGCCAATCCCTCTAGTGGAGAAGGTTGAAGAGAAATATTGCTTCGCGTACGACCGTCCAGAGTCGATTGGCCGTGTGCATACGTTCTGCGGGAACTTCGGAATGCACGTCCGAGCCTACACGTACATTCGTATGCACGGCGCTGATGGACTCCGCTCGAACAGTGAGAACGCAATTATCAATGCAAATTATCTCCTCAGTCGAATCAAGGAGTATTTTGATCTCCCTTACCACGAAACTCCTATGCACGAGTTTGTCGTCTCGGGTGAGAGACAGCGTGCGCGTGGAGTTCGTGTCATGGACATCGCGAAGCGGCTTCTCGATTATGGATTTCACGCTCCCACAACCTACTTTCCCCTCATCGTCCGCGAAGCTTTGATGATCGAGCCGACAGAGACCGAGTCGAAAGAGACGCTCGATGCATACGCCGACGCACTCGTCAAGATCGATGAGGAGACGAAGACCCATCCAGAACTTGTCCTCAAGGCCCCACATACAACCCCCGTCAAGCGTTTGGACGACGCTCTTGCCGCTCGGCAAGTCAACGTTTGCTACAGAGACTGAACCCGATGCCGATTGAAGACGACGCCGCAATCCGGAAGATACTCAGAGAGGCGAAGACCATTGCAGTAGTTGGAGCTTCCGAGAAGCCGTGGCGTGACAGCAACAGCATCATGCAGTTTCTCATCGACGTTGGGTATGAGGTCTTTCCCGTCAATCCTAAGTACTCTGAAGTGCGTGGTGTTCCTTGTGTTCCAGATCTGTCGTATGTGCCGAAGGGAATTGATATTGTGGATGTCTTTCGACGCTCAGAAGCATTGGACCAGATCGTTGATGAAGCGATAACCAGCGGTGCAAGGACCCTCTGGTTGCAGCTTGGAGTCGTCAACGACGATGCAGCCAAAAAAGCTGAGCAAGCCGGGATGAATGTGATTATGGATCACTGCATCAGGGTGGATCATCGGAGGCTCATACGGTGAGGGAAGATTCGCCATGCTAAGAGTAACCTCCTGTCAGGGGTGCTTCTTGTCTTTCGCGTGCAGGATGCCCGCCTCGTTCAGGATGGCTTTCTGCAGTATTGTTTCCCTTATTTTCCTTTCCATTCGCCTTCCTGCGCAAGATTCGTCGTCTGTTGTGTCTTCTACAATGCAGCCCGTGACCATCGACCGGATCGTCATCCGCGGCAATCAGGTCACGAAGGATTACGTGATCCTTCGCGAGATGTCGCTGAAGCCCGGAGACACCTTGAGTCTGAAGGCAGCAGAGTATGATAAGAATCGGATTTACAGTTTGGGACTGTTCAACCGCGTCGAGCTTTCCTACCATGTCGAAGATCATGGGGCGACTCTCTACGTCGATGTAAATGAGCGCTGGTACATTTTTCCATACTTGGTGCTTGGGTTCAAAGATCGTGACTGGGACAAACTCTACTACGGCCTCGGGCTCCTCCACGACAACTTCCGTGGGCGGAATGAAAAGGTCTCTGCGTCTTTCGCATTGGGATACGATCCTTTCTTTGCAGTGCGATATCAAAATCCGATCTTGAGCCTGGAGTCAAACCTCTTTCTCTCCAGCAGGGTCTACTTCTCGCGTGAGCGAAACAAAAGCCTTGTCTCTGAGGAGTCAGGGCCAAACTTCGATGAGGACCGATACGGTGTTGAGGGGACTCTCGGCAAGCGGCTCGACATCTTCCGTTCGGCCTCGCTTACCCTCGGCTACCAAGTCCTGAAGGTTTCTCAGAATTTGGTCGGGCGGACACTTTCGCCAAGCGGTCGTGATGCCTTCATCACGGCAGGGGTAGGCTTTGCTCACGACACCCGCGACCTTTTCGAGTACCCATCGAAGGGGACGTACGTCGGGGTTTCTCTCGTGAAGGTGGGGTTCGGCGAGTCCGATGTCAACTACTACCGCTTCTACCTTGATTCAAGGGAATTCGTTCCGGTCGTGAGCGGCATTACCCTTGCAGGTCGCATGGGCATGAGTGTAGCAGGCGGGGGGAGGGTCCCCAACTACGATCATGTGTACTTTGGGTATGAGAATCGGATCAGAGGTCATTTCAACGAAGTCTACGAAGGTGAGGATATTATTGGGGCATCTCTGGAATTACGAGTCCCAATTCTTCCTGCTCGCTTCTTCAAGGTCGAGTGGATTCCGGTTCCCGAGTTTGGACTCTGGCGGTTCGGCGTTTACGCTACGCTCTTCGGTGATGCGGGGAAAGTGTGGTATCGCAGCGATTCATTCAACCTCCACGATCTATTGAAAGGCTACGGCGTAGGGCTGAATTTCCTCCTTCCGTACAGTGGCGTCTTTCGCATCGAGTATGCCTTGAACGAAGTTCGCCGCGGCCAGTTCATCTTCGACCTCTCAAGTTCGTTTTGATTCTTTTCCTGCGATGGATTACTTCTACACTCCTCCTTCACTCATCCGAAGCACTTCACTCGTTATTCAAGGTGAAGAGCTTCATCACCTCTCAAAGGTTCTCCGGAAGAAAGTCGGTGAGACGATCATCGTTGTGGATGGAAAGGAGCATGCGTACAGTGCTGTTCTTGAATCTATCTCCAAATCTTCAGCCGAGTGTAACATCCTGGAGACCTTTGATCGTTTCAATGAGCCCAACGTCGAAGTAAAGCTGGCCTTCGCGCTGCTCAAGAATCCTTCTCGGATGGACTTCCTTGTGGAGAAGTGCACGGAGCTTGGAGTCCGGGAATTCATTCCTATGCACACCCAACGGACAATTGTCTCAAAAGTCCACACTGAAAGACTTCAGAAGCTCGCATTGTCGGCGATGACGCAGTGCGGCCGGTCATTCTTGCCGCCGATTCATTCCTCCATCGACTTCCACGAGGCACTGAGCTACCTTAAGTCGTGCGAACGGAAGTTCATCACCCACGAGAAGGCAGATGAGATGATCGCCGTTGGTGGGAAAAGGGTCGCCGGTGGAAGTCCAGAGACAGTGGGTGTTCTGATTGGTCCAGAAGGGGGATTCACTGAGGGCGAAGTTCAATTGGCTGCGGAGAGGGGGTTCAGGCCTACCTCACTCGGCCTGCGGCGATTGCGATCCGAGACGGCTGCAATTGCTGTTCTGAGTCTGCTTCTGAGTTAACGGGCCTGGCTTTCTTTCCTCACGCTACAGTTTTCCGTCGACCGCGTAAGTGATCCAGCTGCCGCGATCGTCGGTCATTTCAGCAAGATCAGCTTCTTCGTCTTGACGAATGACCCCCAAGAGTACACGCCATTTGGAAGTTTACCTCCACAGGTAATAGTAGAATCCCCCGAGGTTACCCAACCCAGGCGTTGCTGCGAGCACAAGCGCCTTGGGTGCCACACCCTCAAGTTCGATCGGGTACAAGTCGTCCTTCACAACAATGTCTTCGGTGACCTTCACTTCCGATGTCGTTTTCTTTGAGAGATCGGCGCCAGCATGCTTGAGCCACTGAATTGCATCTTTCCTCTCATAGAAATACGCCCAGTGAATCGGCGTCCATCCGCTCTTGTCGGGAGCGCTGATTCTACATCCAGCTGTGAGCGAGTACCTGATTGCGCCCCCGTACTTGCCTGGAAATGCAATGAGGTTAGAGACAGTTACTTTGTCGTTTGGTCGGAGGCGAGCAGGGCTCTCTTGGCTCACTATCCTCATACATGCTGTGTCTCCCGAGATACTGGCGAGATGCAATGGCGTCAGTAGATCGCTTGTCTCCGATGCGGGAGATTCTCCGTTGGCTATCAGCAGTTCAGCCACGTCCAGATGTCCGTTCCGAGCCGCCAGATGAATTGGATTCCATCCCTTACTCGTGTTACCCGACAGAACATGTCCCAGCATGCCAATGATACCGAAGCTTCCCCACTTTTCTCCCTCTTTTGTTGCGCCGTAAAGGCTTTTCTCCCACACCAGGTACTGTGCAGTTGTGTGCGATGCCTTCTTGCTGAGCAGAAACTTAACAACGTCTAGCTGGCCCTTTTGAGACGCAATGTGCAAATTTGTGATTCCGTCCTTGTCCGCAGCGTTCACGTCGAGTGACTTCTCGTTGACGAGATACTGCATCATCTCCAGGGATGGTGACATAGCGCAGTAATGGACCAGGGTCTTCTCCTGAGGATCCTTCACATTGAGGCTTGCTCCAGCCGAGACTAGAGATTTCACGCATTCGAGGTTCTTGCTTCCTACGGCAAGCATCAACGGGGCCAAGCCTTCATCATTTTTCTCATTAACGGAGGCGTGGCTCCTCTTCAACAGTGTTGTCAGGATCGTATCATTGCCGGCTGCAGCAGCAACGTGCACGCAAGTGCTGCCATTAGAGCTTTTCTTCGTAAGATCGGCTTTGTTGGCTACCAGCAGATCCACCATTGCTCGGTCTCCTCCGACGATGGCGAACTGAAGCGGGGTCATGTTGTGCACCTGGTTCACGTCCGCTCTTTGCTCGATTACCATCCGTGCGAGGGCCTGGTCTCCGACATATGCTGCAATGTGCAAGAGTGGAACTTCTTCTTTTACAAGGCCTGGAATCAGATGTGGATGACTGCGCACATATTCACAGAGCCATTGGATACTCTCCACACCGCCCTGAAGAAATAGAATGTCGAACGGGGTATTGTCCTCCTTGTTCTTGAGTCCCACTGATGCGTTGTTCGCGAGCAGCAGCTGGATAAGTGGAAGGTTTCCCTTCTTCGCTGCGATGTGAAGAGGGGTGTCTCCGAGGGTCGACTTGGTGTCGACTTCAGCCTTGTTCTGTAGCAGAAGCTTGGCCACATCTGTATTTCCCGATTTGCAGGCACAATGGAGCGGTGTGAGATCAACTTCATTCGCCACGTCGATGAGGTCGCTGATGATGGATTCCTTCGACACAAACATTCCAGCAACCGGAAGACTTGAAGCCATCACCTTTAACATCTGGGAAAACAGACCGCTCTTGTGACCCGTCTTCGCGTTAACATCAGCGCCACCCTGTACTAACGTAGCGGCGACATCTGGCGCACCAGCAAGAGATGCGAAATGAAGGGGAGTGAAACTGTTTTGATCCTTGGCATCCGCCTTTGCCCCTTTAGAGAGAAACATCTTGGTCATCGTGAGGTTGCCATTCAGAGCTGCATAATGGATCGGCGTTCGGTCGGATTTATCATTAGTCTCAACGTTCGCCCCATGGGCCAGCAAAACTTCGACAAGCGCTTGACTGTTGGTTCTCGCTGCGATGAGAAGAGGTGTTTCATCGTCTTCGTCTTTCGCATTCACGTCCAGCCCCTTGTCGATCAGCATAGTAGAGATTTCTAGATTCCCCCTTCGCGCAGCAATATGAAGCGGGGTCGATCCATTCGATTCTTTCACATCAATGTTAGCACCCTTCGCCAGGAAATCTTTGACAAGCCTGGTATCTCCCATCCGGATTGCCAGTGTGATGGGTGAGTTGCCAGACTGATTCTTGCCATTTACTTCCGCACCTTTTTGCAGGAGCACCGAGGCGATGCCCGAATGCTCATTGAGTAGCGCATAATGGAGTGGGGAATTACCATGGTGGTCACTGATGTTCACTTCTGCGTTGGTTGCCAACAGCTCTGTGACGATGTCACTGTCGCCATTTCCACAGGCAAGATGGAGAGGTGTGCGGCCATCATAGTCCTGCACATTCGGCTCCGGGTAGAGGCTAAGGAGTTCTCTGAATGTGGGGACATTGTTTGCCGTAGCAGCAAGATGCAGAACTGTGTTTCCATCGTTGTCTTTTTCTTCAGTGACTTTGCTTGTCTTATTCTCCTTCTGTAGACCGATCAAGAGGTCCACGACTTCCTTTTGATTCTGTTGCACTGCGAGTGCAAAGGGAGTCTGGCCTTTTTCTGTCTTTGCTGTAATCGAGGCCTCGTGGTCGAGCAAGTACTGCACGATTTCCTTGTGGCCTTGTTGCGCGGCAAGGTGCAGCGGAGTAATGCCATTCGCGGCTTTTGGATTCACATCCACTTCGTTCTCGACAAGGTATTTGACTATGTCGAGGTAGCCTTTGTAAGCTGCGATGTGCAAAAGGGTAAGGCGAGAATCGGTGACATCTTCAATGCCTTGCTTCCCGTGGATAATCATCTTCATTGAGTCCAGATGACCTGTCCAACAGGCATTCAGCAGCCCTCGATGGAGAGTCGGCTGGCCGAATGAGAGAGTGGTTATGGAAAGAAAAATTGCAACAAGCGGGAGAAGGAGATGTTTTTTCATGGTAGTTCCTCGTTGATTGATCTTTGTGCTGGGGCAATCGTTCACCTTCGTTGGGACTGACCGACGCAGTGAAAGGTGGGGTGTCCATCTAGCAAGTCTGGGTTGCAGCTACGTGGAGTACGAATGCCTTTACCTTTTCCGGTAAGATCTCAAGAATCGCAAGAGCACAATCTGACTAAGCTCGGTCTGGCTTCCTGTTCAGCAACTGCTGTAGAACGCTAACTGTGCCAACAGGACCACGAGCATGAAAAGCGTGAGAATTTTCACAGCTGTATGTCCTAGGTTGGACTGTCTTGGAACTTACGGTGCTGTCGGGTGATAATCATTCAGTCCAAACTTTGATGTCATCAAAGTAGAATGTTGTGTTCCCGTGTTCGGCACCAAGCATGAAGCAGTTGTAGGAATTGGAGGAGAATGTTCCCGTCACATTTTGAACTATCAGCGAGTCGTTTATCCAAACGCTAATGCTTCGCCTCGCATAGTCCAATTTCATCTTGATCTTGTACCACTGATTGGCTGTAAATGAAACAAGTGTCTGCTGATTGTCTCCAATATGGCATTTGATAGTCCCGTTCGTCGGATACAAATAGGTGCCTGGCCATTCCTGTGAAGTGGATAAGTCATAGAACAGGAATCTTCCAATATCTTCAGAGTCACCCGTGGGAGATGCGCTAGCCATCAACCAAACCTCAGCGAAGATCGGTGATTGAGTGAACTGAATCGATTTGTACATATGAGCCGCCCACCAAGCTGAACGACTCCCTCTCAACTGCATGCTTTTGTTACCAGAACGATGCTGGGCATTGGTTACAACTTGGTAAGCGTCACCGGCACCATTGTGACGCAACACCCAGCCCCCTGAAGATGGGAAAGTGTTGGCCGAGTACCCCTCGAAATCTTCTTGGAAGAGTAGAAGTTGACTTGTGGCAGATGCCGAGAACGTAATACTATCAACCTGAGACAATGAGAAATCAACTGTTGTCCGATCTTTCTTGTAGACCGTCATCGTTTGGGAAAACGAGAGCTGAGTTAGCAAGAGTATCAATGTGACAAGCGTGTTTTTCTTCATTGTAGTACCTCCTCCATTCGATTCAGAGCAGAGCTCATTTGATGAACAACATTTTCTTGGCAAGCATTGAGTTCTCAAAAGTAACCTCGTAGATGTACAGCCCGCTCGCTACAGTCTGTCCGCCGATATTCCTGCCATCCCAAACAACGGTATGGGTACCTGGAACCTGATGGGTGCTTTCAAGCGTCCTAACCAATTGGCCATTGAGATTGAAAATCCTAATCTCAACGCTTCCAGTCTTCGGTAGCCGGTATTCAATCGTCGTGGTAGGATTAAAAGGATTGGGGTAGTTCTGAAGCAGGGTAAACGTTTTGATGACAGCGGCCAACTTTTCGTTTCCAACTGCGGATATGTCTGAGAATGTGAGCATTTGAATGTCCTGAATAGGAATTGAGGTACTGCTTCCTCCCTTCATTCGGATATTCATATAGTACGTTTGCGAGTAGACAGTGCAAGCGCACAGCGTGAATAGAAGTGCTAATCGTTTCATGTTAAGTCCTTCCAGAGTTATAGGGCTAACTGGATTCCAATTAGCTTCGGTTAGCCACGCCGGTTGGTAACAAAGCAGGTGCAAGCAGTAACCCAGCGGAAGCTGGGTCCGACTCCTTGCCCTGATGCTGTCGCCGACCTCAACGCAACAAAATCAGCTTCTTCGTTTCCACAAACGTCCCTGCCTGTAGTCGATAGAAGTATACCCCGCTGGCGAAGCCACTCGCCTGCCAGTTTCCTTGATGCACACCTGGCTCTTGCCTCTCATTGACGAGTGTGCTGACCTCTCTGCCGAGCACATCATAAACTTTGAGTGTGACGAATGATGATTTCGGCAAGTCGTACCTGATGATGGAAGTTGGATTAAAGGGGTTCGGATAGTTCTGATGCAGTGCGTATTGTCTCGGTATGTCATTGACTCCTTGGCTCACGTCCGGAATAATCACTGGCTCACGCGTCCACTTACTAGCAAATCTTTCTGCTGTCCAGAAGCGAACGTAGATAGTGTCAGCAAAATTGTAAGAGAAGCCGTTGCTCCTTGCTAGGAACACAGAACTTGAGTCATTCGGAGGTTCCAGTGTCATTGGTACTGCTTGATCCTGTCCCCCTCTGCGGTAGCTTATGTAGTACTCGGCCTTATACATATCCTTGAAGTTAAACGTTATCGCTTTGGACGCGCTCCACCTGTTGAAGGAATCCTTGACTCTAAAGAATACTTTGTCCCCGCGTTTCAGTGGGGGCTTGTCAATACTCATTACACCGTTTGATTGAATGCTTATCTGCCTTCCGTTCCCTCTGCCGGGATCGTTGTTGATGTAGTATTCACCGTATGTCAATGTGGCCCCCGCATTCGTGAAAACATCCTTCACCACTATGCACTGTGGAGCGCTCCAGGTGCCATTGCTGCTTTTGAACCGGACGTACGCCCGGGAACCGACTGGCAAGCTAAGACCACTAACATTAACCGTTACTTCCCAGAGGTTATAGTTCCCTGAAATCGCTGTGCCGTGCCCTTCACCAGGGTCAACGTTGATGAAATACTCACCTGCAACTATTTTTTGGTTGCGAGGCTGTTGGGAGTAAGCAAAGAAGGAAAGCAGAAGGAATGGCAGCGTTAACACGATGAGCCTTTTCATTGTCCTGTCTCCCTCAGTAGTTCGCCCGAGCTTTGGCGCTGAGATTTATTGTGGTCCCACTCGGCGAGATAATAATCTGCGTTACGACAGGATAGATTGGACAGTCGGGTCCGCCAAAGTATCCCATGTCGCTCCTTGAGCCGTCGGGGTCACTGAGCGAAGGCTGCCCAGTGTTCCATCCAGGAGAGCCATCCGCGATATGGAAGTCACTGCTCGATGTAAATAATGGATCTTGGTCGATGCAACCTTGGTTTCCTGCTGTGTAATATCGCGAGCCATTCGAGTATGATATCGTTAGTATATTATAATAGCCTTCGAATCCATACGATGTGTTATTCCGAGATATGCAGTTTACGACTGTCAGCAATCCGGGGCTGTCTACGTTTATCCCGAATCCATTATTGTTGACCACTACACAGTTCGCTACCAAAGCAGCTCCCGTTCCACCAACTGCGTTGCAGTATACGCCATCTCCCGAGCAACCCATGATCACACAGTTTCGCAATGTCCCACCACTTATCTTGACGCCCGCTCCGCCTGTTGACGATATCATGAACCACTGCATCCAACCTGAGGTTATGGTCACGGTATAGTTGAAACTCCCTGTGACTATGGTGTTTTCATAGCCTGAACCCATCAGAGTGATAGATTTGTTGAGGCTTATTTGTTCGGTATATGTTTCTGGCCAGACCTTAACTGTGTCGTTGGGGCTAGCTGCATCTATGGCTGGCTGGATGCTTCTGAACTGCCCACCGCCATTTTTGTCCACAATTAACGTAGTGGCAAAAGAAACAGGGGCTAGCATAACCAGCGCACAAAGCGAAATAATTGTTCTCATTGTGAGCCTCCTTTGTGGATTGTGATGGGCAAGTGTGAGCGTGGAGTATCCTCTTCAGACAGAAAAGTGCTGAAGTGACGGGCTTTGTGGATTCCTCTATAACTTGATACCCACATCTGCCCCGTGTTGCAGACGAAAAGAAAACATTTATTTGAGTTACAGCCGCCAAGAAGCAAAAAAGCCGAGTGATCCCGACATTCGTCGGGACAATTCGGCTTCACAAACACAAAAGGGGCTGAAGCCCCTCCTGGTAGCGCGTCTGCATCTTTTTCCCCGACCTGAAGGTCGGGGCTACCCTGTCATTTCTGTGCCAGGTTCACATAATTCTTATTCATCGTGGGTTTCTTAGGAAATGCCGCATTGCGAACAACTGCGGTTATTTCAAGCTGGGTGGAGCCGAGGAGACATGCTCATGTGCTCTCAAGCTCAGAGTCAATCTGGTTCTTGACGCTCGGTAGCTCGTTCTTCACAATGTACCAGATGATGTTAAGATCAACACCGAAGTATTCGTGGATAATTCTATTGCGCAGACCGACCATATTATTCCATGGTAAGTTGCTCAGCTTCTTTTTACCTTCTTCCGGCATCATCCTCGACGCTTCTCCAATGATCTCCAGATTCCTTACAACAGCATCGATCACCAGTTCATTTGTTCTGAATTGCTCGAGTGTTAAACCTGCCACATACTTATCAACCTTTTGAATCGATTCTCGGATATCCTCGAGTAACAGCTTCCAATCTCGCTTAGACATATACTATTTCTGCTGTAATCTGCTGTCTTATCTTCGGCTTCA
The DNA here is from genome assembly GCA_049589195.1 of Bacteroidota bacterium. Classification (GTDB taxonomy): domain Bacteria; phylum Bacteroidota; class Ignavibacteria; order UBA10030; family JAHEZR01; genus JBAWAH01. The sequence continues at coordinate 194,240 of JBAWAH010000048.1, forward strand.
GTGCTCCTTCGGAGACAAGATGGACTCTCATGCCCAATAAACCTTCAAGATGGCTGGCCAAATCCACAAATGCCAGCCCGATCGGTTGAGCGAAGCTAACAAGGATATCGATATCGCTCCCTTCGGCCTGCTCTCCCCGGGCAAACGAACCGAAAACGCCAATCTCTCTCACATGGAATCTTTCTTCCAGTTCCTTTTTGTGGAGTGCCAGAATGGTTTTTATGGATTCAATAGAAGTCATCAGTAGCTCTAGGTCTCGAACCAACTAAAGGTAATGATTTTAGCTTGGTAAATCAATTCTCCGTGTACCGTTTTGAAATGTGACAATAAGCTCACGAGTGGCTTGACGATATCATACCCGACTGGTAGCTACGGTGAGATCTTGCTCAGGGTGTAGTATTTATTCATCGTGGGTTCTTTGACGAATTTGTCCCCGTCCCAATACAGAACACCCTGCCGCAATTCCTCGTAATACCGAGCGTCAAGTTCCCTGCTCAGTTTTCCTTGCGCTTCCAACCTGCGGTGAAGATAAACAAACTTATCCTGTCCCTCAACTCGTACGCATTTCATTGAGTCGCCAAAGAAGTAGAATAAGTAATACGGGGAATTATCGACTTCTTCTGCCACGCCAATCCCTAGCAACCTGTCTTCCTGTACCGAAAGGAATTCCCCCACATTCCGTTTGCGCGAAGCGACCTTTCGGACATCACACCGGGGAAAAAGAATATGGTATTTCTCCCTGCCAGCTGGGATGCCATTCGGCGTGTACGCAGGCGGGGCTGGTGAGTGTCCCGATACCGCTTGCGGATCAAGGACTGTTAATGACGCCATATCATACGCGTTATCTTGTCCCGCGGCCAACAGTTCGGCGATGCCATCTCCATCAATATCTCGGTAAGTGAGACTTGCTAGGTTGCCGCTGTGCCAGTATTCGCTGAGTACACTACCTGTTGATGGATCAAGCCTGAGAATTACACCTGGGTAATACTGCTCATGCCCAATCAGTGCCATGACTTCAAGCTCACGGTTCTTGTTACGGTCTGTTACAAGGATTTGTCGTACAACGTAATCGTCCGTGAACGATTCAGTCCCGAAGGTCATCTTTCTACCAAGCTTGGATACCCAGCGGTTGCTCCCGTCTGCATTGTAACAGACCACTGCGTCTCTCATCGGCCAGAGCACGGATCCGCCATACAGGCCAAAAGCAGCAATCACTTCTTGCTTGCCATCTCCATCGACATCCAGACTCACAAGATACTTGTCAGGCTCATAGCGCGGCCCGGTCCGTAGCTTCTCTGAGTCATATCCTGGACCTATATGTTTTCTCCATAGTTCATCGCCACCCTTGTTATAGGCTACCAGAAATTCATCCTTTGCTCTTGCGTATGCCAGATTCAAGTCCTTGGCGGTCTTGATCATCATCCCCAGCAAGAGTGCCGCGATAAGGAGCGCAATAAACCCGGATGTTGAGACAAAGGGGTGCCGGATGGCGAAGAGGACCACCCGTGCAGGCCAGGTCTTCGGGATTTGACTGAGCGGGCCGAACTCAGTATACGTCGGCACCTTCAATGCAACGTTGCGCAGGGTCAGTGCTTGCGATGTGGCTTTCGAGCGTTCCTCACGGATGCTTTGCACTTCGGAGTAGAACTCCTCAATCTCCTTGCGCAATGCTTCACACCCGGCGCACTCCCTCAGGTGCGCTTCGATCTCTGCCCGCCGGGTGCTGATCTCCTCAGACTCGAGAACGTACAGCTCTAATGTCTCTTCATCAATGTGATTCATGGTCTCCCCTTAATATACTCTCACTTGGGTGCCCTTACAGACTACATCTTCTGCAATTCTCTTCGCACGCGCTCTTTCGCTTTCTTGGCCATGTACTCGAATGCGGTGCGGTGTTGATTCTCATAGGTCTTCTTTGTGAGCTCGGGCATCCGGTGCTTCAGGTAATTGAAGTATGAAATACTGTTCCCCTCATCGCGCACGAAGACTCCAGTCAGCATCTCCTCCAGTGCCAGCATGTACTGCTGAAACAACTCAACGGACTTCTTCCCGCTTTCAACGTAAATCTTGTGCATCTCTTTCTCAAATTGCCGAGTGACCCTGTCAATGATCCGAGGAACATCATCTGCCTCTCCTGATTGATCGAGTTCTTGCTCCTCTTTCTCCCACCCGAGTGCATACACTTCCCTGAACATCAATGCGGTCGCGACAAGTGGAACAGCCCTCTGGTATTCACTTTGCTCAGAAAGGATCTGATGAAGCTTCCTCATCATCATTGGAATGGTATCGTGGATTAGCGCGACTGTAGCAAACCTCTCTCGTACGTGATCCATCGGGATTGGAGGAAGATGAGGCAGCGGCTCAACGCCAAGTGCCATGAGGTATGCCTCCCCAAACCTGATACACTTCTCAAAAAGAGGAGCCCTGCCAAGTGCGAATGTGACATTTCTGAGAACCTTCCCAAGCACCGGGTCGGCTTCCGCATAGAGTCGGATAATGTTGTTGTTCACCTTGCCAAGCACGAGCCGCCGGAGTGTCCTCAACAAGCGTTGATCATTCGCCTGATCAAAGCTTGGCAACTCCTTTTTAAAGAAATTGACAATCTGCGGGAATGCGGGGGAGTCCTCTCGATAAAAGAGATCGGCGAGACAATCGTGTACGATATCTTCCTCTCTCAGCCCAAGGATACCGAGGTTGAGTTTGCCAAGTGAAATTTTCTTTCTGATGGTCGGCAGGACAATGGAGTAACAAAGCTGCACGAATTCGTGGAGGTCACTCGGCGAATACGTGCCAGCGAGGACGGCGCAGAAAGCTTTTCGATCGAGAGGGGGTATCTTCATGCCTGAATAGATGACTGTTCCAAATATGGTAAACCGCAGTCAGATATTCAACGAAAAAGATAGAGGAGTCCACCTACCATGATCCCTGTTGTTCAATTCACTTCGAAGAAAATGGCTTCCTGTGTTCTTCCACCCCCAATTCCGTCTGATACAAGACCGTGCAGCTTGCCACAAGCCGACCTCCTCTGAATCCCCTCCTTCACCAAGGAGGGGACAAAAGGGGAGGTTGGTGATACATTTAACGGGGCATCGATCCTCTTGCTTGCATCTTGTTCCGCGTCGGGACGACAATTGCTCCTTTTTTGAAATTTCCTAAAACTTCGGCTTTGCCTTCGAGAAACAAGCGCCCCACAAGCGCTCCTGTCACGGCGTCAAGTTCATCGCCATTCATCTTACGATCGAGACCGCGGAGTCCAAGCCCTTCTAGTCCCCGTCGCAGTTTCCCAAGACCGTCCTGCTTTCGGGCAATTCTCCAGACATCTTGAGCAGCGCCCGGATACATCTCGATCACCTTAAACCCTCGTCGCGCAAGTTTCTTCTTCAGCGCAATGCCGCGCGTTGTCAGCAATCGCATAGGCCCAAGCGTAATGGGAAAGAACCGAATTCCTCGCCTCAGGAGTTCGCGATCACACGGTCGAAAGTGCTCGCCATTCCTATCTTCAATTGTCTTTCGGCCTGGTGGGAGATTGAGCGGAGCGTCGATGGCGATCAGATCGGGGTCGGCATGCTTCACATGGGAGATGATCTCCTCGTCGGAGTGAACCGTCTCACATCGGATGATGCTCTTGCCCCTGAGCGTGCAGATTCCAGTATTTCGTGTGGAACTTCCGGCGAGGTCGATGCCGACAACTGTCGGAGAGTGTCTGATCCGGGGACTCGGGGTCAAATCAGGTAAGCGCGTCAGAGCTTTGCATCCGTTATCTTGAGGACTTCGCGGCTCAAGTCTTCAACCTCCTTCAGAATCCCATTCATCTTCGCCCTCGTGTCTTCAACGAACGGTTTGTCCTGCAGACTTGAGAGGTTGGTGCGCACGTTCAATGAAGCAGCGGCGCATGCTGCCTGCAGCATCAAGGCAGAGACACCAGCGTCAGAGATGGAATTGATGTTGCCCTTCTGTGCGGCGATCTTCGTGAGCGAGAGGGCTTCCCTGCAGAGTTCCGTTACCCTGAGAGGAACAACGGTTGCTTTCTTTGTTGCTTCTTCAATCGCAGCTGTACGCACCTTCTTTTGTTCGTCAGTCTCTTTCGGCATTGCAAAAGCTTTCATCACTGAGTTGAAGGCTTCCGTGTCTTGGTCTGCCAGTTCGGAGAAGGAAGAACGAAGCTCCTCAGATCGTCTCAACACAGATTCCATTTCGTTCTGCACGTCAGCATACTTCTTTTTTCCAATCGTCAGGCGGCAAACCATTGATGTCAGAGCGGCACCTAGGGCCCCCGAGAGTGCTGCTACACTTCCACCACCTGGAGCAGGAGAACTTGAGGCGAGCTCGTCAAGGAATTGGTTGAGAGATTTGGCGGTGATCATGTGGTTTCTCGAAGTGAGAGCGCAGATGATTCTCAGCAACACCTACAGCATGTATTCAATAATCTTCTTCTTTGGATTGAATGGCTCAAACTGGCTCAGGCCTAAGCACTCAATTGCCAGCGAGATCAGCTCGTCCTCTCTACGGGTGGAGCGCAGCCCTTTCTGTTCTGCATAGAACCTTCCCGCCATCAGGACAGCTTGGAGAGGAGTAAGTCCGACAATCTCGCTCCCCGTTGCATCAAAACCAAGGCGTCTCGCTTGCTTCCTGACCTCTTCAAAGGCGACATGGGGAGGAGTCGTCTCATAATCGACAAGGTTGATGGAGACTTGCGCAATGTTGAATCGCTCAAGGAAAACACCAAGCGCTTTGACAGCTTTCAGCGTGCCCGGAACCTTGATCGTCTCGCCCTTATCATCCTTCACAGTTTTTCCTGACTCGTCCCTCCGAGGCCGGCCGCTCTCGCGAATCCGGAGGGCAATTTCCTGTGCTATCGACTGGTCCGGCGTGTTCAAGTTGACATTGTACGCGATGAGGAATTTCCGAGCGCCAGCAACCGTTGCCCCGGACTTTGGATTGAACTCGGCCGGGCCAAAGTCAGGCTTCCAGTCCGGATCCTTTATCTTATCGGGGAGACCTTCGTATTCGCCCTTCCGGATGTCGGCAAGGTTCTTTCTTTGAGGGCGCGGTGCGGCTGCCTCATAGAGATAAATTGGAATGTGTAGTTCTTTCGCTACTCGCTTGCCATATTCGTACGCCAGCTGAACACACTCATCCATAGCGACTCCAGCGACAGGAACGAATGGGACAACGTCGGTTGCCCCGACGCGTGGGTGTTCACCCTTGTGTGTCGTCATGTCGATTAGCGCGGTTGCCGTTCTTGTCGCTTCATAGGCGGCTTCGAGAACGCCTGCCGGTTTGCCAACAAATGTAACAACGCATCGGTTGTAGTCCTTGTCTGGCTCGACGCTGAGGAGTTTTACGTCAGCCACTTTTCGGATGCTGGAGGCGATGGCCTCGATGGTTTCAGCGTTGCGTCCCTCGCTAAAGTTCGGGACACATTCAACGATCTGTCTCATTTCTTGTCGATGATCTCTTGAGATTTCGTCCTAGAACTCGAGGATTACACCTCTTTTGATTACCGTCCTCAGAAAGTTTGTTCCGAAGTGGTACGGGAGGTACCGATAATTTGGGATATCGTAAATCGCGAAGTCAGCAAGTTTTCCGGCCTCGATGCTTCCTAATTTGTCTGAGAGTCCAAGGGCAGCTGCTCCATTGAGCGTGCTGGCTGTGATTGTTTCTTCCGGAGTCATCTTCATCTGTGTACAAGCGATTGTCATCATCATCGGCATGGAGAAGCTCATGCACGATCCGGGGTTAAAGTCGCTCGCAAGTGCCACCGGCACGCCCGCATCAATTAACTTCCTCGCAGGTGCAAATTGATACCCGAGGGAGAAGGAGACTCCCGGAAGCAATGTTGCCACAATTTCAGATTCCCTTAGAGCATCGATTCCCGTACTGCTCACGTATTCAAGGTGGTCCGCTGAGATTGCATCGACTTTTGCGGCAAGCTCTGCACCTCCACAGGCACTGAGTTCATCAGCGTGGACCTTGGGTCGCATTCCCAGTTTTTTCGCTTCGTTCAATAAATGTTCTCCTTGCAGAGCATTGAAATACCCTTGCTCGCAGAAGACATCTGAGAATTTTGCCAGATGCTTACGCCCAACGTACGGGATGAGCTTGTCAAGGAGGAAGCGAACGTATGCTCCGCTGTTGTTGCCGAATTCTGGCGGAATGGCATGAGCACCGAGGAACGTCGGGACGACGGTCATGTAGTGTTCTTTCTCAAGATCGCTCATGACCTCGAGCATCTTTATTTCGTTGTCCATGTCGAGTCCGTAGCCGCTCTTGATCTCAACCGTCGTTGTTCCATGCTTCATCATCTCATCAAGCCGCTTCTCTGCTGCCCGCTTCAGTTCCTTCTTTGTGGCTCTGCGAACTTCCTTCACGGTACTCCAGATCCCACCTCCTGCTTGTGCAATCTCTTGATAAGTTTTTCCTTCTGCACGGAGAGCAAACTCATTCTCACGGCTTCCGGCGAAGACCAGGTGCGTATGCGAGTCGACGAATCCAGGCATTACAACCTTCTCTGATGCATCGAGGATGGTTGCCTCCGCGGCGGGCTCGATCGTTCGGTCGGCTTCTCGTCCAACCCATTCGATAAGTCCCTCCTTTACGAAGATGGATCCGTGTTCAATCACACGGAGATCGCGCATCTCGCTTCCAATCTTCACACGCTTTCCTGACGCGGAAACAGTCACGAGCTCCGCGGCATTTTGAATCAGGAGTTCCATATCACCTCAGTGGATCGGTTCTTCCTAGTAGAAATTCCTCTGCCAACGGTGGCTCTTCGACTCAGCTCGGAGTGCATCAGAGAGGACTCTACCATCGGAGACGGCCACGTTTGTCTGTACATGGTTCACAGTCCGCATCCCCGGAATGACGGTGGATACCGCAGGATGGCTCAGACAAAAACGCAGCGCCAACTCGGGAAGACTCTTCGCCTCTCCACTCAGTAGCTTCTGGAGTCGCTGCACTCTCTCCCAGACTTGCCTCTTCCTGTCACCGCGGAAGTATCTATTTCGCCAGTCTCGGTCTGGAAAGGCCGTCTCAGGAGTCACTTTCCCAGTGAGGCCTCCTTCATCAAATGGTACTCGAACGATGACGCCAATGTTCTTGTCCTTGCACAGCGGAAAGAGTTTCTCTTCAGGAGACTGGTCGAAGATATTGTAGATCACCTGGAATGTGTCGGCGAGTTCGCCTCTTCCAAGTTCGAGAGCCGTATCAGGGGCGTGGTCGTTGATCGAGACTCCGAAAGCCTTGATCTTTCCCTGTTCCTTCAGCTTTCGAATGGCATCCCGCCAATCGCCTTCTTGCAGCCATTCATCCAACCAGACATGGAACTGTTGCACATCAAGGCAGTCGACACCGAGATTCTTCAGACTCTTCTCAGTGCACTCAATAATATAGCCCTTTGGAAACGCCTCGGTCACCAGAGATCCCTTTCGTGCCGGCCAGAGTAGATTCTTCGGGGGGATCTTGGTTGCGATGTACACCTGTTCCTTCCGTTCTTTGAGGAATTTTCCAATCAATCGCTCGCTGTGTCCGTCGCCGTACGCCAGAGCAGTGTCGATGAAGTTGATCCCAAGATCGATTGCCTTGTGAAGTGCACCCATCGCTTCGGCGTCGTCAGAACCTTGCCACATTCCTCCGCCAATACCCCAAGCTCCGAAGCTAATCTCAGAGACTTCCAGTCCAGTTCTTCCGAGTGTGCGATATTTCATTGGCTTATTTCTTTCTCGGCGGTGTGGTTCTGCGGCTCGTCCGCCGCTTCCCTTTTCTCTCAATGTATCTCTTCAAACTCCACAGCGATTCTTCCCAGCCATTTTGAAGTGCACGGTAATACCAGTCCCAATGTTTTCCCTTCCCGTATCCTGACTGTCGGACTGTCAGCAGGACCCCCTGTCCTTTCTTCTCGAGACGGAAGGAGAGCTTCATTGGCCCGAGCGGCTTCATGTCGGGACGGAAGTACATGAGTCCTGTCAATTGGAGTTCACGTGGATGGGCGATCTTGTGGATGAATGCCGTCGTCGCGTAGAAATTATCTTGCCCATACGCGTGCCAGCCGAGGCTCCACGTTCCCCCTTTTCGGGCTGTCATGATCGCTTCATTGGCGCCCCACCATCTCTTCACGTCTTGAGGCTCAACGAGAGCCCGGAAAACTCTCGATGGTGCCGCGGCAATTGCTATCGAGCAGGTCACTGCCCTCCGAGTCAAACCGCTCTTACTCATTTCTTCTCCATCGTGCCGAGCGGCTTTTCTTCAATCCACTGGGCGATCCAGTCCAGGACCGCCTTGTACCACAACTCAGAGTTCTGAGGTTTGAGCACCCAGTGCCCCTCATCTGGGAAGTAGAGGAATTTGGATGGAACCTTCATCCTCTGGAGAGCTGTAAACGTTTGGAATCCCTCGCTGATATCGACTCGGAAGTCCTTTTGTCCATGAATGATGAGCATAGGTGTCTTGAAGTTCTTGACATAACTGCTCGGCGACCATTTTGCATAGAGTTCTGGATTTGTCCATGGAGTCCCTTTGAATTCCCACTCCGGGAACCACAACTCTTCTGTCGTTCCATACGAGCTGACCGTGTTGAAGTCACCATCGTGGCTGATGAGGCATTTGAAAGGGTTCGGATGACCTTCGATCCAGTTGATCATGTAGCCACCATACGACGCTCCCGCTGCCGCAAGCCGATCCCGGTCGATGAAGCTGTACCGCGCAACAGCTGTGTCCACTCCTCTCATCAGATCATCGAACACCTTTCCGCCCCAGTCTCCACTGATCTCGTCTGTAAACTTCTGACCGTAGCCGGTGCTTCCTCGTGGGTTGACCATCACGACAACGTACCCCGGCGAAGCAAACATCTCTGCGCACCAACGATATGAAATCGCATCTGGCCATTGGCCTTGCGGACCGCCGTGGATCAAGTAGACCATCGGGTACTTCTTCCGTTGATCGAAGAACGGAGGTTTTACGATGAGTCCGTGGATCTTCGTCCCATCTCCGCTGGTGAACCAGAAGTCTTCCACCGGATTCATTTCCAGTTGGGCAATCTTCTCATCGTTGACGTGAGAGAGTTGCGTCAGATTCTCCCCATCGATGTCCATCCGATAGACTTCCGCGGGGCGATTGATGCTCTGCTTTGCGAAGACCAACGTCCTTCCGTCTGGAGCGATGCGCAAATCTGAAGCATAGACCTTGTTCGTCAATTGCTTGATTTCGTGTGTCGCGACATCAACACAATAGATGCTGTGATACCCCTGATCGTCTGCGTCGAAGTACAAGCTCTTCTCATCGGGTGACCAGATGACATCATCGACTGAACGATCAAAACCCTCTGTGAGGTTGATCAGGCTTCCCGTCGCTCGTTCATACAGCATCAACCGATAGCGGTCGGCTTCGAATCCCGGTCGGACCATCGCTCGGTAGGCGATGTATTTTCCCGATGGCGAATACACGGGCTGATTATCGGTTGCCTTATTCTCGGTTATGCGTTTTGCTTCGCCCCCAGCCACTGGCACGACGAACAAATCATTGTTCGTACTCACTGCGACCATCGGATCGGTGTTCCGAACAAAACAGAGTTCCTTGCCATCTGGAGAGAATGCGAAATCAACCTCGCCGCCGATATCGATCGGAGGCGAATCGTAGTTGCCCGGTGTGAGATCTTTCGGCTGGCCACCGCTTGTCTCAGAGACGAACACGTGGCTGCGTTTGTCATCCTTCCAGTCGTCCCAAACACGATAGGGAAGAGTTGCGAAAATCTTTGCCTTCACCTTGCTTTTCTCGCGGTGCTCGTTTCGCGCACGGTTGGCACTGTCCGTGGAAAGATCGGGATAGACATCGGAGTGAAAAGCAAAGTATTTCCCATCCGGAGAAACAGCCAGCCCTGAAGCCTCAGTAGAGATTGTCGTTACTCTTCTCGCCTCTCCACCTGTCACTGAAACGACCCAGATCTGGGATTGCCCGTCGCGATTCGAAACGAATGCAATCGACTTCCCATCAGGCATCCAGCGGGGAGTGTTGTTGGCTTTCTTTTCCGTGGTGAGCTGCCGGACTTGTCCGCCGTCAATCGGGATAAGATAGATGCTGCCGTTGCTGGTATTCTCGGCCTTGTTGTAACTCGTGACGACGAAAGCCACGGTGTTCCCGTCCGGTGAGATTTGAGGGTCGCTCACTCTCCCGAAGCCGATGAGGTCGTCAAACGCAATGGCGCGTTTCTGTTGAGCAGTTGCAGAAAGGACTATGAGGACGATGAGTAAGAAGAGTCTGAATGTTTGCTTCATAGCGATAGTCCTTTTGAAGAGAATGTTTAACAGCAAACGCGATAATGCTGCCTGTGCAATCAGCAATCGACCAGAAATTACCACTCACCGCAGGAAACAGTCAAGTGAGAACGTACCGCCCCCAGAGACAATGAGTGCGACTGCAATCGCAAAGAGAGCAAGGTCGAGTTCATATCCTCCGACCCGGTTGCCCTCCATAACTCTGGTCATCAAGCCGGTCTTGAATTTCACTTTCCACATCGCAACGATCATGACGATAGCGATAAGGAGAGCATCAACCCGGGTTAACAAACCCAGGATGAGAAGAACCCCGCCGAAGAACTCTGCGATCCCCGCAGCATAAGCAAAGAGCAGAGGAAACGGGATGTTCAAGGTTTTCAGAAAACCAGCCAATCCCTTTGGGCCGAACTCTTTCTTGAAGAGTTTGGGCCATCCATGGTTGATGAAAATGTATCCGAGCACCAGGCGAAGCACAAGTGCAGCGAAGCTATGGTGTGTACCAATGATGGCGTCGAGCATAATGTCCTCCTTTGCTGGACTTGAGACAACATTCACTCAGATGATCTTGGTGTAGCCTGACCTTTCCTCGTCTCCTGCTTATACCCTCGGCACTCAAGAACGGGAAGTCTTGGGTATTTTGGGTATGACAGGTCGACCTTCGAAAGCTTGCACATGATGAATAGGCTCCCGCGTGGCGTCTCCACACGGAACATGTGCTTGCATGTGGGGCAGAGGCCGGAAGAGGTGTCAGCCGCCACTGGGATTATCCTTGATCTTGCATGTAGTGGAACTCTCGATCTGTTCCTGAATCTCTGCCAACACGCTGCTGGTACTCATCAGAATCTCGTTGTTCTTGAATCGGATGACTTTCACCCCTCGTGCCTTGAGATGTTCCTCTCTCAACCTGTCGTAGTCTTTCTCATCGCTCAAATCATGGTGAATTCCATCTAGCTCCAAGACCAGTTTGGCGGCAGGACAATAGAAATCGACAATGAAAGATCCCAAAGGGGCCTGACGCCGAAAGTGGAGCCCCAGTTGATTTCTCCTGACAAGAGACCAGAGCTTCCTCTCTGCCGTGGTCATGTTCTTGCGGAGAGCTTTTGCTCTTTCGAGAGTGGTTTTATTCATGCTAACCTAACCCCGACCCTTCCCTTCAGAAGGGAAGGGAGATCGTGGATACATCGACCGTGATGTCGGTTCTTCTCCTTGAAAAGGGGAAGAGTTAGAGAAGGGGTCGATTCTTCCTCACCCCATCATCGGCACCTTCACTCCCCACTTCTTTGCATTCTCGATAGCCTCCTGGTAGCCTGCGTCAGCGTGGCGCATGATGCCCGTGCCGGGATCGTAGGTCAACACCCGCTCAAGACGTTTCTCGGCTTCCTTCGTTCCATCTGCCACGATCACCATGCCTGCATGGATTGAAAGACCGATGCCAACACCGCCTCCATGATGCACACTCACCCAGCTCGCGCCGCCAACGGCGTTCAAGAGTGCGTTCAGAATTGGCCAGTCGGCGATAGCATCGCTGCCGTCCTTCATCTTCTCCGTTTCACGGTTCGGCGAGGCAACGCTGCCGCAGTCGAGGTGGTCGCGGCCAATGACGATTGGAGCTTTCAGTTCTCCGCGTGCAATCATGTCGTTGAAAATCTTCCCCATCTTTGCTCGCTCGCCGTAGCCGAGCCAACAAATGCGAGCAGGCAATCCCTGAAACGCCACCTGCTTCTGTGCCTTCTGAATCCAGTTGCAGAGGCGTCTGTTCTCTGGGAAAGTCTTCATCACCGCTTCGTCAGTCCTGTAAATGTCATCGGGATCGCCGCTTAAGGCCGCCCACCTGAAGGGCCCTTTGCCTTCACAAAACAATGGACGGATGTACTCGGGGACAAACCCCGGAATATCAAACGCATTCCTGACTCCATTTGCATTGGCTTCGCCTCGAATGTTGTTTCCGTAATCGAAGGCCACTGCGCCACGCCTCTTCAACTCCAGCATCGCTTGAAGGTGCTTGACGATGGATGCCCTTGCCATTGAGACGTATTTCTCGGGTTTTGAGTTCCGCAATGCGAGAGCTTCTTCGTAGGGTATTCCAGCGGGGACATAACCGTTGAGAGTATCGTGTGCAGAAGTCTGGTCTGTTAGCACGTCGGGAACAATTCCTCGCCTCACAATTTCCGGCACAACATCGGCGGCATTGCCAAGAAGACCGACCGACACTGCCTCCATCTTGGCCCTTGAATCCTGAACCCATTCCAGCGCTTCATCGAGGCTCTCCGTCATCCGATCCAAGTATTTCGTTTTCAGGCGCCGCTCGATTCGAGCTCGATCCACCTCCACGATGAGGCAGGCGGCGCCATTCATGGTGGCAGCAAGCGGTTGCGCTCCTCCCATTCCTCCGAGGCCGGCAGTGAGCAAAAACTTTCCCGAAAGCGTACCACCGAAGTACTTCTCTGCGCATGCCGCGAATGTTTCATACGTCCCCTGAAGTATCCCCTGTGTCCCGATGTAAATCCATGAGCCCGCGGTCATCTGTCCGTACATCGTTAGGCCGAGAGCCTCCAGTCTCCGGAATTCATCCCAGGTCGCCCACTTGGGCACGAGCATTGCGTTGGAGAGAAGAACCCGCGGCGCATCAGGGTACGTTTTGAAGATGCCGACAGGCTTTCCTGATTGGATGAGAAGAGTCTCGTCATTCTCAAGATTCTTCAGCGAGCGGACGATCGCTTCGTAGCACTCCCAATTCCGAGCTGCTTTTCCCGTACCGCCGTAGACGATCAACTCCTCCGGTTTTTCTCCGACTTCGGCGTCGAGGTTGTTCATGAGCATCCGCAACGCCGCCTCTTGAATCCAGCCCTTGCAGCTGATCTGGGTTCCCCTCGCAGCTCTTATGTGCTTGTGATCAGCCACGCGATTCCCTCTTATCCCAATTTGTATCCGATCTTTCTCAGGAATTCTTTCCTCACCTTGATGTCTTCGTCTGTCTCAACTCCCTTTGCCTTCATGCCGTCGATGACGCCGAGGATTCCGCGACCTTGTTCGGTCTCTGCCACGACGACTTCGACTGGATTCGCGCTGGCGCAGTAGATGTTGCAGACTTCCGGGACATTCTTGATGACATTCAGAACGTTGACAGGGAAGCCATGCTCCACAAAGACGATGAAGCAGTGTCCACACGCGAGGTTCATTGCGTTCTTCTTGGCCAGGTCTATCAAAGCCCCATCGTTCCCAACCCATCGGACAAGTGCGGGACCGGATGATTCACAGAAGCCGAGGCCGAACTTCATTTGCGGGACCGTTGAGACGATTGCTTCGTAGATGTCTTCGACAGTCTTGATAAAATGGGATTGCCCGAGGATGAAGTTCGTTGCTTCGGGCTTTTCAATCTTCACGAGTTTGAGTTCCATAGGCGTCTCCAGAGATTAGAACGTAGAAGGCAAGATGTGTGATGCAAGATTCAGGTCGACCACTCCCGACGGGTCTACCGACCCATCGGGTCGTAGACGACTCATCGAGATGCAGGTTTCAGGTTGCAGGAGACGAAGCAATTTTGTTCAGAACATCTAGGTTAAGCAGCCACCTGAGAACTCCTTTCCCTTTCTCGATTGGAGCCGGCGTTTCAACGAGTGCGAGGCTTCCCTTCTTGATTTCTATGTGGGAATACGTCTTGCCATTCACAAGGAGTGAGAGGAGTGCACTCAGGTGCGGCTCGTGGCCGACGAGGAGAACGTGGTTGAGGCCCAACTCGTTGAGCTGCTTGACGAGCTCGAGGTGATCAGAACCCGGGATGAGGTACTGGGTCATCGAAAACTTCTTGACATCCAACTCCTTCTCGATGATCTTCCCGGTTTGTTTTGCCCGCTCGAGCGTGCTCGAGAGTACTGCATCGACGTTCACGTTGAGGGTCTTGAGGGCCTTCGCGACGGTGAGGGATTGCTCTCTCCCCAAAGACGAGAGCGGTCGCTCAGCATCCTCATGCCCTTGTTCAGTGGCGTCGCCGTGCCGCAAAATGTAGAGGAGCATAGGTATGAGTTCTCGGTCTGTGATGAAGGCTGAAGAGTTCTAGAGGATCTCCTTGAGACGCTCGGGTGGTCGAGCGAGGATCGCTCGTTCACCCTTCTCAATAATCGGTCGTTGGATGAGGTCTGGGTGCTTCACCATAAGATCGGTGAGCTCGTCGTCTGAGAGATTCCGCTTGGCCAGTCTCAGTTGCTTGTAGATTGGCTCCTTTGAGCGGAGGAGTTCCCGGGGCTTCATCCCCATCTTTTTGAGGAGACTTTTGAGTTTCCCTTTCGGGATCGGTTCAATGTAGTAGTTGATTGCGTCAAAGTCCACACCGGACGCTTGAAGCATTTTCATGACTGTGCGGCAGGTTGTGCAGGTTGGCTTCTGGTAGATCGTTAATCTGTCCATGGTGCCCGGTCCACTGATTGTCTCTGATTACGCTGATTAAAGCGCAGATTGTCCACGACTCTACGAGCCGTCGACTCGTAGAGCAGATTGCGCAGATGAAGGACTACAAGGTCAGTTGTTCGGCTTCCTTCTTGTGGGTTCCTGCTCTCTTCAAGGTGATGTTCTAGCCTTGGACACATTGCCTCAGGACATCGAGGCAGTCACCACAGTAGAGGGTGTACATGGCTCTTCACATGATTGGTGGATGGGACGTCCAATGATCTTCCCCCATATCTTATACCCCAAGTCTCAAGCCGAGAATCTGCGTTATCTGTCATCTGCGATTCTTTCTGCGGAATCAGCGGAAATCTGAGCTAAGCCACTTCCCTCACGATCTCCAGAAACTTGTTCACCTCTTCATAGTTATTATAGATATGCGTGGAGATACGGATAGAGTTGAGGTGACTTTCGCCAACGAGCCTGATTCGGAAGTGCTTCTGCGCCGCGTACTCTCCAAACTTTTCGTACGGCATGTTCTTCAGGCGGAAGCCAACGACGAATCCACGCGAGCGGTCCTCCGTCGGCGTGAGCATCTCAACTTTGTCTCCTAACTTCAGAAGCTCTTGCTGAAGATAGCCAGAGAGCGCTTTCCCTCGTCGGTGGATATTCTCCATTCCGATGTGGTAAAGAAAATCAGTGGCCGCGCTGAGGCCAATGTAGATGGCCGCGTTCTGAGTCGCGAAGTCGTACCGATGCGCGTTCGGCTGGAAGCCCACAAGCTTCGGGGGATCGCTCGTCATGTCCCAGCCCGTGTCCGCTTCGCCGCCTGTCCATGTGACGTCGCACACGTCGAGCATATCTTTTCGGACGTAGAGAAAACCCGTTCCCTTCGGGCCGCACATCCACTTGTGACAGCACGTGGCGTAGAAATCGCAGCCGATATCTTTGAGGTCAAGAGGGAGCATGCCGGGTCCATGTGCGCCATCCAGAAACACCCACAGTCCTTTGTCGTGCCCGAGCTTCGAAATCTCCTTTCCTGGAAAGACCTGCCCGATCGTGCAGGTGATGTGGGGCATTGCGATGGCTCTTGTCTTGCTTGTAATTAGATCGTTCACGCGGTTGAGGTTCTCATCTGCAGTCATGGCTGGCTTGACCGTCTTGATCACGATGCCGTCGCGCCTCGCGCGGTTGAGCCAGGGGAGGGCGTTGCCCGCGTGCTCGTGGGTAGTCATAATCACTTCATCTCCGCGCTTCAGCGGTAACCCTTGTGCGACGACGTTGATTCCCTCCGTGACGTTGTGCGTCAGGGAGATCTCTGCTTCTTCCACATTCACGAACTTTGCCAGGCGTGGCCTTGCGGTTTCCCAACCGCCATACTCACCCGAGACATCGATCTCCGTCAGCGCGTGCTTCACGGAATCCAGAACCGGGTAAGGTGATGGACCCATCGTGCCGTTGTTCAAGTAGATGCGGTCGTGGGTGAGTGGAAACTGCGTTCGGACGAGTCTCCAGAAACTCTCGTCGCCTGCTGGAATGGCCTCGTCGTTTGCAATGATATACCGCGCCAAAGAGTTTTCGGGCAGGGACGTCAACACCCAGCTGCCGATAATCCCGCCTGTTACCTGGCGCATGAATGTTCTCCTACTTTCGGTCGACATGTTCTTCTCCAGTTCATAGTCCGCTGATTCTCTCAGATTCCGCAGATACAACCGCAGATCAAAAACTACAAGGTCAATTGCTCAGCTTCTTTCTTGACCTCCCCTTGGTCCCCTCCTTTTCAAGGAGGGGATAACAGGGGAGGTAATTCGATCACTGAGGCAGCAACACAATCTTTCCGAAGTGCTTGCCTTCTTCAATGATCCGGTGAGCTTCCTGCACCTCCTCCAGCGGCATCACGCGGTCGATCACTGGCTTCAGTTTGCCCCGCTCGATAAAGTTGAAAATCGTGATCAAGTCTCCCTTTCTTCCCATCGTCGAGCCAAGAATTTGAAGCTGCTTGTAGAACACGTAGCGCAGGTCTATGACAGCATCGAACCCTGAAGTTGCGCCACAGGTGACAAGCCGGCCTCCCTTCGTTAAGCTCTTGATATTCTGATCCCACACGCTCTTCCCAACGTGGTCGATAACGACTTCTACTCCTTTCTTCGATGTCAGGCGGCGGACCTCTTCCCAAGTATTCTGTCGCCTGTAATTGATGACGTCATCGGCTCCGAGCTTGCGCGCCTTTGCGGCCTTCTCGTCTGTGCTTGTTGTGGCGATGACACGCGCACCGAAGAGTTTCGCGATCTGCAGCGCGGCACTTCCCACGCCGCTGCTTACCCCGTTGACGAGTACATCCTCACCTGGGCCTTGTCGATGAGCATCTGCCATGCCGTGAGGAAAACAAGTGCAGCTGCGGCAGCTTGTTCAAAAGAAACTTTGTCACTCAGAGGAAGAACATTCCTCCCCGGGACGGCGAGGTACTCAGCGTCCGCCCCGTCACGATGCTCGCCGATGAGGATGTAGTCTTTGCACAGGTTGTCGTTCCCGTTGAGACAGTGTCTACAGTGTCCACACGAGATCCCCTGTGCGACGACGACTCTGTCTCCGATGTTCACATGACGAACGGCATCCCCTTTCTGGGAAACGATGCCCGCCGCGTCGACCCCGGGGATCATTGGGAGATGGAATTTGACTCCGGGCAGCCCCCGCCGAATCCAGAGATCGATGTGGTTGACCGAGGTGGCGTTCACGTTCACGAGGACTTCGTCGGGTGCAATCTTCGGGACGGGGCAGTCCTCGTAGATGAGTTTCTCGGGACCGCCGTGTTCGTGTATTCGAACGCACTTCATCGAGGACTATCCTTCCGGAAGCTTAGGGTTAATGGGCACGAATTGGAGATCTTCAATCTGCACTTCCTTGTCCCCGAGTCGGATTCCTCGGATTGTGACGACCATCTTCTCACCGGCAATGCGAAGCCATGCATCTCCTTCTTTCACTTCAGCTTGACCAACCAGCACGATCTCATTCTGCTCGCCGGGGCGGATTTCCAGCGAGTCAAAAGGAACGAACTTGTTATTGTACCGATACTCGAACCGATTCGAAGATACGCGCACTCGTGCATGATCGAACGAAAGGACTTTCCGGCTGTTATTCACCACCCTCATCGTAATTGTCGTCAGCATGTTGTCGTCGAGGGAGTATGTGGCGGTGAATTCATATGTAATTCGATTCTCTTTGTCCTTGACCACGTATCTTGAGCAATTGCAGTCACGGTTTGTGGCGAGGAAATCATATACGTGGGTTGAGGCACAACCAACGAGAAGCGTCGACGCAAGGGCTATGAGGATAAAGCTGTCTGATATCCGTGACATGCGCGCCTATGAGCTAACGTTTCTCAAGGATTTCTTTGAGGACGGCCGCGTTGCTGTGCTCACTGTCCGTCGCTGCAAACAGGAGAGTGACAGTGGAGCGCTTTCCTTTTCTCCGGAGTTTGCCGACAAGTTCTTTCAAGGATGCCTTGGAAAGCTCAGCCCGATACCTCTTCCGGAAATCTTCCCAACGCTCTGGTTTGTGCCCATACCAGCGACGCAATTCGTCGGATGGGGCGATCTCCCTGAGCCACTCGTCGATGTGTGCCTCTTCCTTGCGTACTCCTCGCGGCCACAGGCGGTCGATGAGGACGCGCTTGCCATCCGTGCGCTCTGCTTTCTCATAGATGCGTTTCAACTTGATCATGTCCGTCGATCACATTCGAGTCAAGAGAGAATTTCCCTCAGTCGTCTTTCGGTATTCTGAGTGTGCGTTCCTCCCCAGTACACGCGCTTGCATTGGGGGCACTGATAGAACTTTTCAAAGTTCAGAGCAGATTTTTCTGGAATACGATCCTTCACCATGTCTTTCTCGACAGGAAGAATTTCCTTGTTGCAGATCGTGCAGCGCGTGAAGAGGTGTGAGGAAGTGTCGAGCTGGAAGTGCCCGACGACCTCCCGAAGTTGCTCCCGGTAATTCTCACTCTGTACGATGAAGAAGCTGGGTGTATCTGAATGCTTTGTCAACTTGTCGTTGCGGGTGAGGAAGATGCGGCGCTCCTCTTCGGCTTGTTTAGCGATTGTGGCGGACGACACGTAAGGATCAAACAGCGTGTCATAGCCGAGAATGCGGAGCCACTTCGCCAGTCGCCCGAGCATCTTGTCGACAGCGAATTTCATGACTTGTCATCAGCGCTCGCGCTTCTTGATCACAGTCTCTCCTCGGAACTCCTTCTTGAAGGTGTCGGCGTCTCGGTCGGTTCCAACGACGTCGTGATAATGCATCGGAATGGCAATCTTCGGTTTGAATGTGTTGGCTGCCTCAGCGGCTTCCTTCGCGTCCATTGTGTATGTTCCTCCGCAAGGAAGCATAGCAAGATCCACTTTGAGGGACTTCATCTCGGGAATAAAATCCGTGTCGCCGGCATGATAGATGGTTTCACCGCTGCTCAGCGTGAGGATGTAGCCAACCCAGTTGTTTGCCTTTGGATGAAAGGTTTTCTTCAGGTTGTATGCAGGGACAGTCATAACCTTGATGCCTCCAACCTCGAACGATTGATTGGGAGCAACTGTCTTCACAGACCCTTTCAATTCTGCCGCAACACCCTTTGGGGCGACGATTATAGTTCCCTCCTTCGTAATCTGATTAATGTCGTCTTGAGATAGATGATCGAAATGAGCGTGGGTGATAAAGATGACATCGGCTTTCGGTAGTTTCCCGTTTGGGAGCCTCCATGGGTCAATGTAAATCTGCATCTGCCCATCTTCTATTCTGAACGCTGCCTGACCGTACCAGTGGATATTCTGGATATTCATGCTGGCCTCCTTTCCGTGCGAGGGCTTTTCTTGGCGATAAGGCAAGAATGAGGAAAGAAAGATTCCAATCACGACGATTGCTTTCATCGGCAGATCCCTGTGGTTACTCTAGCGGCCCTGTTGTTCGCTCGACAGTCTCAAGGAGTTTGTCGTCCCTGACAATCTTCAGCGACATCTCGATGTCGTCGAACAACACGCGATCCTCCTCAAGATGCGGGATGCGTTTCCGGACGAATCGATATGCAGCCTCAGTGCCCTTCCCGCATCGGAGAGGGTGTCGAGTCTTCGAACGCCGTCGGGTGAAATCCAGTGCCTGGCATGCGCAGAGGAACTCGATGCCAATGACCGTCCACGTGTTATTCAAGACTTTCCAGAGTTTCTGAGCGGCGACGGATCCCATGCTGTTGTGGTCTTCAAGATTTGCTCCGGTGGGGATTGAATCGACGCTTGCGGGATGGCAGAGGACTTTGTTTTCCGAAACGATCGAGGCGGCAGTGTACTGCGCCATCATCAATCCTGAGTGGAGGCCGCCTTTGCTCGTGAGAAAGCGGGGTAAGTCTGCAAGGCTACCGTTGACAAGACGTTCTATTCGTCGTTCGGTGATGTTGGCGAATTCCGAAAGGGCAATGGCGAGGAAGTCTGCAGCGAGTGCTATCGGTTGGCCGTGGAAGTTGCCTCCTTCAAGATGAAGTTTCTCTTCGGGGAAGATGAGCGGGTTGTCTGTTGCTGAGTTGATCTCCGTTGTCACGACCTTTTCGGCGTATTCAATTGTATCCCGCGAAGCCCCATGCACTTGCGGAATGCAGCGGATTGAATAGGCGTCTTGCACACGAGGATCATTGTATCTGTGAGACTCGCGAATCTCACTTCCCGCCAAAAGCCGTCGCAGATTCCGTGCTGTTGCTATCTGACCGGGATGAGGTCGAAGCTTGTGAATCCTTTCATCAAACGCCGTATCCGTTCCCTTGAGCGCTTCGACGCTAAGTGCACTGGCCACGTCAGCCATCTTTGCTAACTTCTTTGCCTCATAAACTGCCAAAGAAACATACGCAGTCATCATCTGAGTGCCGTTGACGAGCGCAAGCCCTTCCTTGGCCATCAGATGGAGCGGCGCCAGCCTTGCTCTTCGGAGTGCAAGCCCGGCATCCATGATGTCACCCCGATACAAGACCTTTCCCTTGCCCATCATCGTGAGCACGAGGTGGGAGAGCTGGACAAGGTCACCGCTTGATCCAACGGAACCTTGCATCGGGATGATGGGTATGATACCCGCGTTGAGAAAATCGGTCAGGAATTGCAGCGTCTTCAGCCGAACACCCGAGTATCCCTTTGCAAGAGCGTTGATGCGAAGCAGCAGCATGCCACGGACGACCTGGGGTGGAAGAGGCTCACCTGCACCCGCAGAGTGGCTCAGAATCAAGTTTCTTTGGAGTTCCTCAATATCTCGGTTGCTGACCCGCACATTTGCAAACGCACCAAATCCCGTTGTAACACCGTAGATGACTTCATTGCTCGCGACCCATTGCTCGACAAGTTGCTGTGATGCCTCGACCTTCTTCGCGGATGCTGCGCCGAGTTTCACCGGAGTGCCCCGAGAGGCAACCGAGTAGACATCAGCAATCGATAGTGAGTTCCCGTCAAGGATGATAGGTTTCATGTTCGGATAAACCCGCGTTTGGCTGGTTGCAGAGGACTGAGAGGGTGTGTATTCAGTTCGTTTAGAATACCGAAATGGATTAGTGGAGTGTGCCTGTGCATCAAGCAACCTCCTCATCTCAAGAGTCTTCTACAGTAGAGGTTTTCCCTCCTTGGAGAAGCGTCTGGACTCGTCTCATATCCTTGTCCTTTATACGAAAGCGTATCCTCACCCGATTGTCGAGGTACGTCTTCTCCAACACTTCAGCTACGTCGTGGAGAAACGCGATGACCTTATAGTCTGATTGCTTCACGACTAATGTGCGTTCAGTCAGATTCACCTCGAGAAGAGAGAGAATCTTCTCCTTGAGACCCGAGAGGTTGATTCCGCGGGCAGCCGAAATGGAAATCGCATTCTCATAGCGGCGCTCCAGGTCTCGTAGAAAGGTGAAGTCTGTTACCTTGTCGATCTTATTGAAAACCATTATCGTGGGTTTGTCACCTGATTGGAGTTCTCCGAGGGTCGTATTCACAACTTTACTCTGTTCTTCGAACTGCGGTGAGCTGACGTCAACGACGTGGAGCAACATGTTCGCTTCGGTGACTTCAGCGAGGGTGCTCTTGAACGATGCAACAAGGTGATGCGGCAGCTTGCGGATGAAGCCGACGGTATCCGTGATCAGCACTTTCTGTGCTCGACCCAGTGTCACGAGCCTCGTAGTCGCATCGAGCGTTGCAAAGAG
This sequence comes from Bacteroidota bacterium, assembly GCA_049589195.1. Lineage (GTDB taxonomy): Bacteria > Bacteroidota > Ignavibacteria > UBA10030 > JAHEZR01 > JBAWAH01. Next base: position 216,095 of record JBAWAH010000048.1, read on the forward strand.
TCGGTCCTCGACAAAAACGTCTGAACCCGCAAGGAGGTTGAGGAGTGTAGACTTCCCGACGTTCGTGTATCCGATGAGTGCAATACGCGTGAGGTCGCGACGTCCTTTATGCTGTGTTTGTCGCTCTTGGTCAATGTGCTCAAGCCTTTCTTTCAAATATCGGATGCGATTGCGGATAATCCGGCGATCGGTCTCGAGCTGCTTCTCGCCTGGTCCTTTCGTTCCGATACCACCGTACTGTTTAGAAAGGTGAGTCCATTGCCGTGTCAGTCTAGGGAGGAGGTACTGAAGCTGGGCCAGTTCCACTTGTGTTTTCGCCTCGTTTGTCTTTGCGCGCGACGCGAAGATGTCGAGGATGAGCCCACTCCGATCGAGAACCTTGCACCCGATGGCCTGCTCAAGGTTCCGCGCCTGAACCGAGCTAAGGTCGTCATCAAAAATGACAAGGGCAATCTCGTTTTCCTCAACGAGGCGTGCGATCTCTTCGACCTTTCCCTTGCCAATAAAATATGCCGGGTCGATCCGGTCTCGATCCTGAACAATCTTTTCGATGACATCGGCGCCAGCAGTGTCTGCAAGAAGTGTAAGTTCCTCGAGATACTCCTGGGTGATGGCTTTTCGTATCCCTCGCCCGGATACGCCGACAAGAATCGCACGTTCTCGATTGCTCAGAGGCTGTTCAAAGAGAAAACGTCTCTTCACTTTTCTTCTTTTTCACCTTCCTCTCGTTTGCTCCGGGCAACCATCATCTCGGTGAACGCACAAGCGATCGCGAAGCCGAGAAGATATTTCCAGAGTTCTACACCATAACGAGATTGGAGAACCACCGCTTCAGGGTGCTCGTTCGGATCGAGGATCTTGATCGCATCGGGCCGCAGCCCATGGTTGCTCAACCATTTCTTCACGTCGTCGATATCGAGCCTTTGGGTGTCTGATTCTCTCGGATCCACATTCACAGAGAAAGCGGAAAGCTGTCGCTTGTCACGGATGACCTCGTGAATTCCAGGGACGTCTGTCTTCTTAATGATGAACTCTCGCTCCCCGCCTCGTTCATTTGCATTCGGCTGAAGAATCTCTTCATCCCCATTGGGGGATTTGTGGGTAACGCTGCTGTTCAGGTCTGATCCGAACATCTTCGAGGCAAGCGTTATGTTCACCGCAGTGCCCGCGAGGTGATCGGTGGTCTGGTCACTTGAAGATGCGAGATATGCAAGAGAACGCCGAATGAGGGGAACAAAGATTCCCTTCACAGGAAAGTCAGACCAGTCGAGCGTTGCAGAAACAGTGCACAGGAGGAGTCTCCCACTGCCAATTTTGTAATCTGTCAGGAAGGATGTTCCGTTCGAAAGCCGGATGATTCTTTCGCCCCTTGCACCTGGCCGATACTCGAGCGTAGTAAAGATATGTGGCGACTCAATTGAGGATCCACGGCCTCTTCTTGCAGTTGGTCTCGCTTCGAACATCCCAGAAAAAAGCGGGTGAGCAAGGTCAACGTTCTCAAAGGTCAGGAATGAGCTGCGATCCGAGGAGCCTCCTGCCTTACCGAGAAAGGGAGCGATATTGAGCTTCTGACAGAATGTAGCTGAGTATTGCCCAATGTCGACGTCCGAGCCCGGGAAAAGGATTATCCCACCCCCGTCAAATGCAAACCCTCTAAGCCGTTCCACTTCCTCAGAGTTGAACGACTTGATGTTCGAGATGACGATAACATCGAAGTGCGAGAGGTTCGTCGTCAGAAGCTTTGAGGATGGAATAGTCTCGATTCCGTACAACGACCGGCTTCGTTCGTCCGCGGTGAGCGCGAGCTTCAGGAAGGAGATATCGCGCTCAGAATTTGTGATGAAGAGAAGATCGATCTTTTCAGGGACGAAGATCGTGAAAAACCGCTGGTTATCTTGGTCAATTGCATCTGGATCGGCTTGCGCGTATCCACTAATGTACCCCGTTCTCTTTGGAGCAGCAGTGAATTCAACATTGTTGACGGATTCGGGCTGGAGGTCTACAGCCTTTTGCATCACTCGAGCCCCGTCAAGAAACATGCTAACGGTATAGTTTCGCAGGGGAGCGTTCCCGGAGTTCCTGATCGTAGCCTCGAGGGAAAACGGTCTGTCCTTCTCAAAGATTCTATTCGGAATCTTCACTCCAACCACTCCGACATTCTGCACTGCCGCGTGACCGATTGGAATGAGAAAGAGCCGCGTCTGGTTGTCAAACGTTGTTGACAGACTGGAGGTCGGTTTCGACTTGTTCTCCTCATCCCCGGCAAAATTTGTTTTCTGGAGGTCTGTGACGAGATACACTTCCTTGCTGAAATTTCTTGAGTCCCTCAAAACGATTTTCGTTCGTGCCAGAATATCACCGAGAGTGTGGAAAGTGGCGGAGATCTGCGTTTCGCTGAGAGCCGATCTGACTCGAGAGATGTCATGCGTTGTAGTCTTAGGAGTTTCAGATCCAGCTCCTTCAGAAAATTTTTGAAAGAGGACGTCATCTCCCTCCTTCAGAAAAGAGAGAGCGTCTTGAGATGCGGCCTTCGCCTGGTTGAGGAGCGGCCCGTGCTCATCACTGGCCGACATACTGAAAGAGTCATCAAGGATGAGGACAGCCGTCGTCTTTGCATGCGTGCTCAGACCGCCCACGCTTGTCCCTCGAAGTGCAGGCCGTGCAAAGGCCAGGACAAGAAAGGCTATAACGAGCGTCCGCAGGATCAGGAGGAGAATCTGTCGGAGCTTCAGCCTTCGCATTCTGCTCTTCTCAAGCTGTTTCAGGAACGCAAGTGTGCTGAACTCAACAGTGCGAAGTTTTCTCAGGTTTAGCAGGTGAAGGAGGACGGGAATCGCAGCTGCGACGAGAGCGACAAGAACTGCTGGATTCAGAAATGTCATGCGGGTAAGAGTCTCTTTTGAGGGACTTTCCCTCTTTTCATTATACCAAGTTCCCCTCTGAAAATCAAGGTAAGTGCCGATGCTACAACAGGGCTTTTCCGCTCATTGACGGTGTTGGCGACGCAGCGGGGCGGTGCAGACCGTTCTCTCAACTGATTGCATTTCGGACGGATTTTTTGTAGGTTTCCCTTGACTTCCAATGATCAGTCAGGATGCACTTTCGTTCAAAGGCCATTCTTACAGCGGCATTCCTCCTCTTCGCGCTCGCACCCCTTTTCTCGCAGACGCACTCAATCATCAGGTTACAGCTTAGCGAGCCAGAGACAAAGGTTCCCTACCTTCTCCCATACCGTCCCCTCCAGGATCCTCATGTGGCGCTTGTCCTAAGTGGCGGTGGAGCTCGCGGCATCTCTCAGATTGGCGTACTGAAAGCGTTTGAAAAGCACAACATCCCAATCGATTTCATTGTCGGCACGAGTATGGGAAGTGTCATCGGCGGACTCTACGCGTGCGGCTACAATGCCGACGAATTGAGAGCGATTGTGGACTCCACAAATTGGGAAGAGACCCTGTCACTCACCGACGATGCCCGGCGAGCAGATTTGTTTGTCGATCAAAAAGCCGCACGGGAGAGAAGCTTTCTTGTCGTCCGCTTTGATGGCTTGCGTCCCATCATCCCCTCGTCGATTTCCAGCGGCCAGCGCCTGACGAACATGCTCAACCGTTTCATCCTGCAGGGTTACTACAGACCGCGGCCCAGTTTTGACGACCTGCGGATTCCCTTTCGTGTAGTTGTAGCGGATCTCATTTCAGGCAAGCGAATAGTCCTCCGAAGCGGTTCGCTCACGGAGGCTTTGCGAGCGAGTGCAACCGTCCCCCTTGTTTTCAGTCCGGTGAAAAAAGATTCTATGCTCCTGATGGATGGCGGGTTGGTTTCAAACATCCCTGTCGATGTGGCACGTCAGGAACGCTCAGATCTCATTGTCGCCGTGAACACGACAAGCGGTTTCCGCACGGCTGAACAGCTCGGCGCGCCATGGGAGACTGCGGACCAGATCATCAATATCATGCAGCAGCTCTCGAATCGAGAGGAGCTTGGCAATGCCGACGTTGTTGTGACGCCTGATCTTGGCGACCACCTTTCATCCGACTTCACACATCTTGATTCTCTGATCCAGCTCGGCGAGCAAGCGGCAGAGGAGAAAATCGGCGACATTCGTTCACGACTCCGAGACTCTGTTTACGCGGAGAGTGGATCTCCTAAAATCTTTGGAGGGGTCGTTACCGTTGACTTCAAAGGCGACCCCATCCCGGACAGCCTGAAGCAGGCTATCCTTTCGAGGCAAGATCCCGTCAGCGACGAGAGAAGTATTCGTGGTTGGCTTGCAGACATCTACATGCTTGGGAATTATAGTGACGTTCATGCCGAGATTGATGAAGACAGCTTGGGTTTCCGCATCACCTTCGTTGCGAAATATAATCCCGTGCTCACAGGTGTCAAGTTTGAAGCCACATCCGCACTCCAGGATTCGGTCCTCGAGAAAGACTTCACTCCCCTTATTGGAAGGCCTATCAACAACTACGAGGGACGGAAAGCACTCGAATCGGTCCTTCGGAGATACAGGAGCGAAGGATACTCTCTCGCTCGGATAACCTCTGTCGAGTTCAACGAGGAAACCGGTGTTGCGGTAGTTCGGATTGATGAGGGGAGAATCGCAAAACTTGAGATCGAAGGGAATGAGAGAACGAAAGACTACGTGATCCTCCGTGAATTCCCGCTCGCTGAGGGGGACCTCTTTTCTCTCCAGAAAGCGAACGAGGGCATCGATCATATCATGAGCACGAATCTGTTTCAGCAGGCTCTTCTCAGCGTATCGTATGAGAATGGGATGCCTGTCCTGACGATTAAGGTGAAAGAGAGGAGCTCCGAGTTGGCTCGTTTTGGTCTTCGCGTTGATAACGAACGCAATACCCAGATCTCTGTCGACTTGAGGAACGACAATCTCCGTGGAACAGGGACTGAAATCGGCTTCGATTTTGCCGGTGGCTCAAGAAACCGTCAGTTTACTCTTGAGTACAAATCGAACAGGATCTTCAACTCTTATTTCACGTTCGACCTCAAGGGCTATCACCAGTTCAGAGACATCTATACGTATGCTGACGGTACTCCACCGGGAATCAACCGTTGGGTTCGGGATCAGGTCGGGGAGTACCGCGAGATCAAGTACGGAGGTTCATTCACCCTGGGCACGCAGGTCGGCCGGCTTGGAAACGTCACGGGAGACTTTAGAATCGAGCAGCATGAGATCAAGGCGATCTCGGGGGAGGGATATAACCCGGAAAGCTTTCAATTGATCGGTCTGAGGTTGGGCTCAACGATTGACACACAGAACCGCTATCCCTTCCCGACCGACGGGATGTTCATGAGGGCATTCTACGAGACGGCGCTCGCAGAGCTTGGGAAAGAAGTCTCCTATTCAAAGCTTTTTTTCACGTACGAATACTTCACAACTCATTTCGGCGTCCACACGATCCATCCGAAGATCACGTTCGGGTATGCGAGCGAAACCATGCCCCTCTCTGAGCAGTTCAGCATCGGAGGACAGGAATCGCTTTTTGGGTTGCGTGACGATGACCGTCGGGGCAGACAAATCTTCCTCATCAATTTCGAATATCGCCTTGCTCTTCCCTTTAAGATCATCTTCGACACTTACTTGAAACTGCGGTACGACCTTGGATCGGTTTGGCGCGTTCGCGAGGACATCCTCCTGCGGGATCTTCATCACGGGATTGGGGCTGAGCTCGCCCTCGATACACCCATTGGACCCGCCCAGTTTGCCGTCGGTCGAAGCTTCTTCTTCCTGCGCGACTTGCCCAACCAACCCCTGAGTTTTGGCCCCTACCAAGTCTATTTCTCAGTCGGGTACCGATTATACTGACTGGGAACGGCAAGCTCCGTAACAACTTTGTTCACTTTTTCGTACCTTGAAGTAGCCAAATAAACCTCACTTGACGATTCCACCGAATATCCCATGCGTTGGCTAAAGAATCTCTCACCAAAGGCTCTTCGGATCATCTTTACTGTTCTCGCGTTGTACAGCCTCGCTGTTGGGACGTTTTATTTTGTCGATCTGGCGTTCATCAATGCCCCAGCGAGCGATGACTGTGCGTGGGTCAGCGAAGGCTCGAAAGACACACTCCGTGTTTTCATCCGAGATATCGTGCCAGGGGGTGTAGCAGAAAAAGCGGGATTGCAGGACGGGGACATCCTCCTCAGCATCAATGGGAAGTCGTTCCGACACGGGCTTGAGGCACAGGCCATTCTCAACAAGGTTCCGGATGGAGGAACCGTTCAGTACGTTATCGAGCGTGCCGGTGCTCGCTTAGCACTCCCGATCACGATCGGCAGGCAATTTGGTCTTCATTGGCTTGCTCAGTATCTGCTCGGATTGTTCTTTGTTGTGATCGGCTACGTTGTCGGCATTTCGAAACCCAGAGAGAGAGTACCGCAGCTGTTCTTCTTCCTGTCGATTTCATGCATGATTTTTTTCAACAATCAAGTGCGGTCGGCCCACATCAGTTGGGAACTCGTCAACGGCGCGCTCAGTGCTATTCTTTTCCCTGCGATCTTCATTCACTTTTTCCTTCACTTTCCGTTTACGAAAGGGGCAGTCGAAAGACATCGCTTCCTCGTTCCGTCAATCTATCTTCTTACAGTCCTGCAGGCAGTAGGTATTGGGACTCTCCAGAGGCTCAATCTGGAAATCGGTCAGTGGGTCGGCAGCCTTTACCTTCTTTATATTCCTGCGGGTTTCTTGGTCTACTATTTTAGTTACCGAAAAGTCAAGGCCCCGGAGGAAAGGAGACGGCTCCGTGTGGTGCTCTGGGGGACACTTATCGGGATCCTCGGTTTTGCTTACATCTTCGGGTATATCGCGTTGTACCGCGGAACGGGGATAACTCTCGTTCTCTATCCCTGGCGGGGGATTCCAATCTTGCTCGTGACGGCAATCCCTCTGTCGTTCGGCTATGCGGTTGTCCGCTATCGGTTGATGAACATTGAAATCGTTGTGAAGCGAAGTCTGATCTACGCTTTTATCACGGCGACAGTCGCGGCCATTTATCTTGGGATTGTATTCGGCATTGGCAGTGCCCTGAGGGATGTGCTTGGGCAGAATAATCCAGTGCTCATCATTGCTGGCATCGTTATCATTGCGATTGTTTTTGATCCGCTGAAGCAGCGAATTCAGAACTTCGTCGATCGTCGGTTCTATCGGGAGCGATACAACTATCAGAAGGCACTTGTTGAGTTCAGTCAGACTCTGCCTACGCTTATGAACCTCAATGAGATCATGGAGAGCGTCACTGCGAGCATTCTCAACCGTATGCATGTCAAGGGCGTGGCTGTCTGCTTGTACGATGAAACAGGCAGCAACTGCACCACAGTTCTTCAACGAGGCATTAGCGGATGGAAGTTAGACTTCCCCAAAACAGAACGGTCCCTTGTAGAGCTTTTGGAGCGCACCCGGTCCCCACAAGTCCTGTATAATCTTCGATATGACCGCGAGTTGGACCTAAGGGAAGAGGACAAAGAGAGAATCATGGAGGCAGGCATTGTTCTTGTCATCCCCATGTTTTCTCGTGATCATCTCATTGGAATTCTCCATCTGGCGCCGAAAGAGTCTGAGAAGCCGTATTCAGAGGAAGACATCGACTTGCTGCAGACCGTTGCCAACCAAGCGGCGATCGCGATTGAAAACGCACGGCTCCACAAAGCAGAAATCGAGAAGCAGAAGATTGAGGAAGAGCTGACGATGGCCCGCCGCATCCAGCAGGGGCTCCTGCCAAAGGAGAGTCCCAAGATGCTCGGGCTCGATATCGCCGGAACGTCAATCCCAGCTACGACAGTTGGCGGCGACTATTACGACTTTATCAAGCTGGACGACCAACGACTGCTTGTGGTTGTCGGAGATGTATCAGGGAAGGGAATGTCGGCTGCGCTCTACATGTCAAAGATTCAAGGAATGATTCAATTCGCGAGTCGTGTCTATCGCTCTCCTAAGGACATCCTTGTAGAAGTGAACCGGAGAATCTATGACGGCATCGAGCGGAAGTCCTTCATTACGATGATCATTGCGCTGTTTGACCTCTCGACACGGAAGGTCACGATTTGCCGGGCGGGACATAACCCGGCGCTTGTCGCATCCAATGGGCAAGTCTCCTTCCTCAAGCTGAGAGGAATGGGTTTAGGTCTGGAGCCGGGGCTGATCTTTGGGCATGAGCTCGAGATGTTCGACGAAGAATTGAGGCCGGGGAAGCTGTTCTTCTTCTATTCTGACGGTCTTACAGAGGCGATGAACGAAAAGAGGGAAGAATTTGGTGAAGAGAGACTTCTCATTTCGATCAGGGATTACAGCACGGTAAGCGCAGATGCTTTGCAGCAAACCGTCATCGACTCACTGAAGAGTTTCCGTGGGAACGCAGAGCAGAACGATGACATTACTGTCGTTGTCGTGAGGGCCCTCTGATTCTTTGGCAAACGTCTCTTGTTGTCAGGAAGAGTTTCTCCAAGAAATGCCTTTAGCCTCGCAAGCAGGTTCCTTATGAATCATCCAGCGAAATCATCATGACCACCAAACCGCCGCCATCAGCGGTACCAGCGCCGCCTGAGTCAAAAGAGAAAATCGCGTATGAAAGCGTGAGTTCTATTCCTACCCAAGAGCTCAATGATCGCTATCGCCTCGGCTATCACGTTTGGCTCTGGATGACCAAGCACGAAGGTACGCTCGAGGACGCCATCAAAGTTTCCGGCGCCCGGATCCTCATGCCACGCGAAGAGGCTCTGAAGATCATTCAGGATAAACTCCGCGAGCACGGTGGACAGTCCTTTAAGTAACTCTCACACGTGTCATCCCGACGATCGTAAGCAGGAGGAATTCTGTTCCTCACTTCGAACCCCTTTATCGCCTTGACCAGATATGGATCTTGGACTTCGTGATCGTGTTGCACTCGTGACGGCAGCCAGCCAGGGACTCGGCAAGGCTATTGCACTTGGGCTTGCTGAGGAAGGCGCGAAAGTGGTCATCTGCTCTCGTTCCGGCCAGCACATCAAAGCTGCTGCGGATGACATTCGAGAAAGGACAGGCTTCGAAGTTCTGCCGATCGCGGCCGATGTTCGAAAGCTGTCGAATATCAAGGCACTCGTGGAGAAGACTGTCTCGAAGTTTGGCCGCATTCATATTCTCGTGACAAACGCTGGTGGCCCACCCGTTGCGACATTCCCCGACCTCGACGAGGAAAAATGGGCTGAAGGTTTGGACTTGACATTCCTCAGCGTCGTTCGTCTCATCCGGGAAGTCATCCCGCACATGCAGAAGCAGAAATGGGGACGCATCATCAACATGACCTCATTCACTGTGAAGCAGCCGGTCGACGACCTAATTATCTCATCGTCACTTCGGCCCGCGATCATCGGACTGGCGAAGGTGCTTGCCAATCAGTATGGAAAGGATGGAATTCTGGTCAACAATGTCTGTCCAGGCTCCATTCTCACGAAGCGGCAGGATGAGATCATCGCATCCCGTGCTCAGCAGCGGAATATTTCTGTCGAGGAGTATCTTGCTGAGGCGATCAAGCCTATCCCGCTTGGACGCATGGGGGAGCCTGTTGAAGTCGCAAACCTCGTCGTCTTTCTTGCTTCGGAACGGGCCAGCTACATCACGGGAGCGACGATACAGGTGGATGGGGGACTGGTAAAGGGATTGCTGTAAGGAAGAAACCGATGCGGCTTACCTGCTTTTCATGATCATCTCGAAGTGTTTGACTGAGATGTCTTCCTTGAGCCTCTTCAAACAGTTGATTATTTGTGTTATTGTCAACTTTGTCAATGTTCCCTTGCGGAACAGAAATTTGTCTATACCATCGCGAATGAGTGCTCCTGCATCGAACTCGTAGATGTCAGTCAGTTGTATCAAGGTGTCCAAATCAAAAATCTCTTTCTTGCCAGGAACAAAGAAACCCCTCAAAGCAGGATTGCAACCCTCCTTTAGATTTTCCTTCTGGAATTGAGAAGTGGTCTTTACGACTAAGTAGGGCTCGTTTCGGTCGAGGTTCGGCTCGTTCAGCACGACAAAGAGTTTCTCGCCTATTGCACCATCCTTGAATTTGAAGCTCTTGTGAAAATAGATATCACCCGTGGAAGGCATTCAAGAGGGGAGTCTTTTTTTCAGAGGAAAGTTCGCCAACATCTCTGCTCGCTCTTCCCTCTTTTGCTTCGCTTCTTCTTTTGTCGTCTTGGCATCTTGATCTATCGCAAGTTCGTACTCAATCCTGGCGTATTTGCCTTTCGTCTTGAGGGTCTTGTCCCAGGGAAGATTCTTCAGATGTGAGATCTCTGAAATCTGTGTAGGCGTAACATCTTTAAATACGAATACGAGTTCTTCCATGATTCTCTGTTCGCGTGGGGAAAAAACCTTAAGGTCAGGGCTGTGCTTGGCTTTGAACTCAAAACCTGCCTTTTCCGAATCCTTGTCGTACGGTACAATCGAGATATGCTCTCTGAGGTCTTCAGGGACGTCTCCTGACTTCAGTTCCTCAAAAAGGTCTTTCGGGACAGGTCCATAGTCCCACGCGTAGTAGTCCAGGTTGGTCACGGATTGTCCAGTTTCCTTGAAGTGAACGAAGTCGAGGAAATAGAGCAATTTGAACATCTTTACCTTTGAGGGGTGCTTCACCTTCTTGGCAAAATAGAGTACAGCGTTGAGGATCTTCTCACGGTATGTGTTATTCATCAGCATGGCTCAGAGGTACAAAAGGGAGATCCAGCACAAAACGAGTTGCTGGAGATGGGTAGAATAAGACTGTTCTTCCGGTGCGTTTGGCACCACACGCAATTTAATGCATGTCCTATGGAAAGTCAAACCCGTCCCCAGGACATACCCCCCAATTACGAATGTTAAGGTGCTAACTTATTGATTTGCAATGTAGATCCCGAGCAGTGCGGATTGATTACTGTGCAGCCAGGGCAGTTGGATGGGGGGCACACATGGCATTTGTGGCGACGACTGGCATACAGTCATGGATCAACGCATTAGTCCGTTTATTCTTCTTTTCCACTCCACACACCTCTTTCAATCTCTCCACATCATACCCGAACGGCTGAAGCAGCGTCTCGATTGCCTTCAGTGTAATCTCAGTATACTTCTCGGTGTCGTAACCATCCTCGAGAGCGTAGAGTGCGAGGGGCTTGGCTTTCTCCGGCTTCTTCTTTCCTGTGTGGTCGAGGATGATGTACTCGATCATCTCGCCGGGAGAGAGATGAATGCCTGCCTCCTCGATTGCTTTTGCAACGACGGCATTGAGGCTCTCGTTGACGTACGCATTTGGCTCCTGGGATATCTGTCGGCGGATCACAAGCTCAAGCGGATTGACTCTTCCTTCTTGTAACTCGTGAATGTGGTAGTCAACTGTGCGAAGCACAGCAGGGATTTCCGTCTGGATTTCCTCGATGGTTTTCGCATCTGTGATGCACTCGAGCGCTGCAGCCTGGACTTTCTTCACGAAGAGTGGCGTGTCGCGTCGGCGTAGTTCGATACCACGTACCTTCAACTCGCCATGCTTGTACCAGCCAACGTAGCGGTTTGCGACACTTGTGAGTGAATCCATCTTTGATGCAGGGAAAAGAATCCAACTGTAAATCCCGTCAAGCGTGATATCCACATCTACGCGCTCTCTGATTTTCTTGCAGAGATTCTCATAGTCAGCTTCTGCTGCGCCTTGTTTCTTTAACCACAGGCAATCGACAATGCCGTGGATGAGCGTAAAGCCGTTTGCCTCAGCGACCTCTTTTGCACTAAGAAGTGCATCACGCGAGAAGGCGTTCACCGTCTCGTGCGCTTCGATCTTCCCAAAGCGCGCGTTCTTGTAGCCAAGGTAACCAAAGCACGTAACGAGCATCCACTTCAGCGCGTTCTGTCGGCGGTCATACTTAGTTTTCTCTGCCGGTGATGTCGCCTCACGTTTCTTTCGCTTGTAGTACGCGCGCTTTGCAAGGATCGGCTTGAGTGTCTCCGGCACGATGCCGCGCTTCTTCTCGCAGATCGTATAGCCAAGCTCCGGGACCTTATTGTTGTGACAGCAGTGGCAGTTCACGGTCTCGGGTGAAATGTTGTGCATCTCCATAAGCGATGGATACATCGATGCGAAGTCAAGCTCGGCAACGTCCTCGTGATACCCCATCACTGGCTGGAAGATAAGTCCGCCGCGGTCGGCAAGCAGGAGTGTGCTTGCTGACTTGAAATCCTCCGGCTCGCGCTTTTTTGCCGGAATGAGCACGTTGTTTCGGTACGCCCAAGAAAGCTGCATCGACGAGAGTCCAGTCCCGATCGACGTTCGGGCTTGGTGCTGAATGGGAATTTGCGTAAGGCGGGCGAGTTCATAAAGACCTTCAAAGTCCGATTCATCCATGATGAACGAATTCTGTGCGTCGAGGTGCCAGCGGCCTGCAAGCTCGAAGGCGCCGTCCTTGTGAACAATCTTCCCATACGTGAAGTAGCTCGACTCCTTTGTCGTGAAGTATCCAGCGTTTGTGTCGCGGTTGAGGAGAAGAGGAATCCTCAGTCGGTCGGAGAGCGAGCGGAGGAGCGGCATGAGCGATGCATCTCCCCAGTCGGTAAGGATGACGTCGGGATCACAGCGCTGAAGGTGCCAGTTCAGCGTCTGAAGCGCTTCGATGGGTTCTTCTTGCTCGAGGAGATAGGAAGAACCATCATAGGAGATCTCAAGCTGAAGCACACGTTGATACTTCGGGGCGACGGTATCGTTCACGTTCCTTATTGTCATCACCGTGAGCTCGGGGCAGGGATACTCCAGCGCATCAAATCGGTCGTCGATGAGAAACCCAGAGAGCCATCCGTTCTCATCGATTGTGTACCCGCCGTAGGCAAGAGGGAAAAGTCGTGTATGATACAGATACATTTGTGCCGCCGGGATGTCTGAATTGAAGAACGCGAAGTGCGGGAAGAAGCGCTCGAGTGTCCAAACAGTTTCCTGGAGTCGCGTCGGTTGGTGAACGTTCACCTGCAGGACGTCAAGCGTCTGTCCTGTATAAAGCTCGGTTTTCCGGTCGTGACCGAGAGAGATGGGGAGATGGTATCTCCTGCCGAGCGCTTTCACACGTTCGATTTCGTGTGGATGAAGATGAAGATAGAACGACGGCACAAATCGATCACGGCAGCAGTGTTTGTTGCCCTCCCCATCGACGAGCCAGAGGGTCATTCCCTCCGCTGTTGGGTAGAGATCAAACACCCAGCCCCGAATGGTCCGAGACGAGTTCCTGATGGTGTTCATTGGTGGCCACAAGTTGTTCGATTCGAGCTTTCAGTTGAAGGACGAGCTTATGTTCTTCGAGCAGCATCGCCATGATCATGCTCTCAAACGGCATCGAGCGAACGGTGTAGGCGGATGCCGCAAGATGCTTTCGCGGTGCGCGGAAGAGGTCATCGAAGATTTCCTGGTCCTCTCTGCGCAGTCCTCGTCGGAACTTTGCCCACGAGGCTGCTTCTTCCTGAATGAGGTTTGTAAAGGTTGGAACGGTGCGGCCCATGGTGGTTCTCCTTTTTCATCCATTATGTCATTCCGAACCCCGCTTCAGTGGGTGAGGAATCTCTCTTTTTCAGGTTGAGACTGTCTCATCCCAATAAATCGGAATCGAAATGACATGTCAGGGTGTGCTGTGGATTCCATCGACGTTGATTCCAATAATAACTGATAACGTTCCTCACTTACCTCAAACCGATAAATCTGGTCGGCGCTCGACCTGAGTGTGCGAAACAACCGATTGCGTTCTTCTGGCAGGACTTTCATCTCAAGGGAAGCAATGAGGATGGAAACGCCTTCCTTCTTCATCTCGTGAAGCTTCCTCAGGATACGCTGGAGGCTCTTCTGTACCTCATGGAACTTTGCCTGCTCATCGTAGAACGTGTCAAGGAGACCGAAGATCATTGCCGTCTTCGATTTCATCCGATAGAGAAATTGAGGAAGTCGCTGCGTTATTGCCGCCTCCATCTGGTAGCAGGTGAAGCCGCGCGAGACATAAATGGTATTGAGAAGCGGCTCGGGATTGCCATACTGCTCACGGAGGACGCGAGCGAGGTAGTATGCATCGAATCGGTTCGCGCCATCGATGACGGCAATCGAGCGATGCCGTCCGAGGATTTTCGATGCCACAACGAGTGAGAGGTGGAAGATTTCACGCGCACCGTAGAGGAGGTAGAGCTTGCCAGGCGGTGGATTGATGAACCGGCCTGCGAGTGCTTCCGTGGAAACTACGAGCCCGGATTGCGTCGATGCAAACGCGTCTTCACATGACACTCTCTCTATGGTCTCTATTTCAGTCATGTGAGTGAAGGTCATCAGGCTCCGGCCCGCTTCGACGAGCAAGCGAGGCGAGCGAACCCGTCGGGTTTCCTGACTCGAAATCCATCGACTCGAAGGTCTTCATTAATATCGAGCCGGAGTGTGCTGGCAAGAGAGACAATATCGCGTCCAAATTTTTCTCTCATCCTGTCAATTCCTTCATAGAGCCGAGCAAACTGCGGACTTCTCGGCTGGAAGATCATGTACTGATCACCCGGCGGGCAGAAATCAAAGACGGCCACCCCAACAAGGCGGATCAGCCGGCCACGTTGGACGAACTCTCTGAAAAGCTGTACCATTTCACGGGAAACCACCGCGTCGTAATTTGATGGAAGGCGGAGCGTGCGCTGTTTTGAAAAGGTGGAGAAGTCCGAGTACCTGATTGTGACGCTCACTGTCCGAGCGCTGAGTCGAAGCTCGCGGAGTCTTTTGCAGCAGCGCTGTGTGAGATAGAGAAGCATTGCCTCGATGAATTCATAATCCGTCGTGTTGTGCTCAAGCGTCGTCGAGCGTGAGATGGATTTCACTGTCTCATGTGTGTGAATTTCGTCCGGCGCTCGACCGTTGGCAACTTCATGGAGATAATCACCGCGAATACCAAGCAGGTTGTGAAGAAGGGCTTTCGGTGCAGCGGCGAGTTCAGCAATGGTGTTGATTCTGGCAACGTGGAGCACTTCGGCTGTCTTCGCTCCGATTCCAGGAATTCGTTCGATGAGGAGTGGAGCTAAGAATTCTTTTTCCTTTCCGTGTGGAATGATTGTCAATCCATCCGGCTTCTGGAAATCCGATGCAATCTTCGTGCAGAGTTTGTTTGAAGCGACTCCGATGGAGACCGTAAGCGAGAGCGTCTCAAAAATCTTTTTCTTGATCGCCTGTGCCATCGCTTCTGCGCTTTCCCAGAAGTGCAGGCACCCCGTTGCATCAAGGAAGGATTCATCAAGACTCATCGGCTCAAGATCGGGGGAGAAGCTGTAGAGGATCTCTGCAATCTTCTGAGAGAATCGATGGTACTCCTCGAAGTGTCCTGGAATGAAAATCGCGTGCGGAGCGATTCGTGCAGCAGTCATGAGTGGCATTGCGGTTTTCACGCCGAGCTTTCGCGCTTCATAGTTTGGGCACGCGACGACGCCTCGGTCGTTCCCTTTTCCACCGACGATGACAGGCTTTCCCTTCAACGAATGATCGAGGGCCTCTTCCACAGACGCAAAGAACGCATCGGCGTCGACGTGAAAAATCGTACGCATCAGTACCGTTCTCCGTTCTTAACGGACTCCAAACAATGTTGACAAGTACCACCGAGGTTCGCCGTGTACACACCGCAGCACTCGAGACAAAGTGTGAGGTACGACGAAACGTGTGCCGGGCAGTAGAGAATGTCATCTGTAGTCCCATCGGTGCGGCATTCGAAATCGTGGACCTCATTCGGACTGAGTTCTCTGCTGCACGCTTGACACTGTTGGTCGATAAGGGCAATGAATTCGTTCATGACAGCGCTCCTGTTGTTGCACACTTCTCACGAGAAACTTGCTTTGTGGGTTCACTCCGACCGACTCTCTCGAATGAGTCATCCCATAGTGTAAGCTGTCCGCCTGCAGAAATTTTCCACGTCCACACTTGATCTGATGGCTTGTTTTTGAAGTTGTGTTTCGCCATGATTGCTTCGACGCGATTGAAAATCGGTTTAGAGAGTTCATCCTCGAGGTACGCCGAATGCTGGTAAAGCTTGCAGTACTTGAGAAACACATCGCTATTCTCAACACGCAAGAACGGCATGAAACGTTTGTATGCACTCGACCGCAGATGGAGCATTCCATAGAAGAAGTAGTCGATGCCTGTCTCTACTGCGATCTTGATCACACCGTCGATATTTTCTTCGGTGTCGGTGATGAACGGGAGAATCGGCATCATGAGCACGCCGACACGGAAGCCGTGACGTTTCAATTCAGTTGCTGCTTCCCAGCGCTTCGTGATGGAGGGTGCGTGCGGCTCAATTTTCTTTCTCAACGCATCATCAGAAGTTGTGATGGAGAAGGCGACGTTGCAGAACGTCGAGTCGCGTATTTCCCGGAGAACATCCACGTCGCGCAGCACGAGCGGCGACTTTGTGAGGATGGTGACTGGTGTCTGATGTTTAAGAAGCACCTTCAGGCATTGTCGCGTGAGCTGACACTTTCGCTCGATTGGCTGGTACGCATCGGTGACGTTTCCAAAGCTGATAATCTCGTGTTGCCACGTTGGGCGCGAGATTTCGCAGTCAAGGATTTCGGGGGCGTTCACTTTCACAAAAATTTTCTTTCCGAAGTCGAATACCAACTCGTTGAAGAACTCATGGGTGTAGCAAGCAAAGCAGTAGGGACATCCATGCTGGCAGCCTCGGTAGATATTGACGTCCCAGCGAAACGGGAGCTCGTTGCCTGGCCGACACGTAAGAAGGGTCTTGCACCGGGTCTCAACGATCTGGATTTTCTTTCGGGACATAGCGAAGAGAAAGGTTCAGCGATTGAAGTGCTCTTCAATTTTCAGCGGCTTTCGCTTGACTTCTTCCAAGTTTTTTTGTATACTGCTTGCTGTAATGATACGACATTTTTGTCGTGTTGTCAAGTGAAAAATTGACAAATTTGTCGTTTCTGTCCGAAGGAGGCATCAAGCCGTGAAATCACATATTGGTGCAAGGATACGGGAAGCGCGAGAAAACAAAGGGCTCGATCAGGCAACGTTGGCCAACAAGCTGGGCCTCGCAACGCGCACGCTCCAGCGTTGGGAAAAAGGGGAACAGGTTCCTGATGCTATGACACTTGCAAAGCTTGGAGAACTGACGGAAACTCTGGCGCACTGGCTTCTGACGGGTGAAGGTGCCATGTACGCACACCAGAACGGTGGGCACGAACGATCAGGAGAGGAGGGACTCTCAGCTTTCCGGCGTGTAAAGCTCGTCCGTATCCCGATGCTCTCATCTGTGCCTGGCGGGAGACCAAACCTCATCTTTCATCCGGACCACATCGAAAAATACATTACCGTCGACGACGTTAAAGATGCAAACGCGTTTGCACTTAAAGTGGATGGGAACAGCATGTCGCCGCGAATTGAGAATGGAGATGTGATCATCGTCAGCCCGAAGCGGGAGGTGCGCAACGGCGACATTTGTGTCATTCGCGTGAACGACGAGGACACGCTCAAGAAGGTCATCTTCGAGAATGGCTATGTACATCTCGTCCCTTTGAACCTTAGCTTTGAGCCTGTGAGTGTAAAGAAGAGAGACGTTGCGTTCATTTGGCGCGTCGTGAAGGTCATCAAGAGTGTGTAGGTGAGAAGCTGGATCCCTCCACTCCCCTTTTCTGTTTGAGTGGCGGGATCGCTGGATACACGATCACTACGGTTCGGTTCTGCTCCCTGCTTTTCTGGCATTCCAGCACTTGTTCATAGATTGTTTCCAGCTCGCTAGTCAACGATGCCGAAGTTCACGATTGAAGACTTGAGGTTGAGGTTCTCAAAGTCGACCGACTTCAACGAGATTTTCGACGCATTCGAAGATGCTCTCGAGCAGCGGCTTCAAGATGTGGAGCTCTACCGGCTCCTTTTCTGGAATCACGCGCTGACGCCCGATGAACTCTGTCTCTTCGGCGAGAAACTTGCAAAAGAATTCCCGAACATTGCCTACGATGTGTACATGTGGCTTGCCAGCGTGTTCGAAGTGACGTACTCCTCCTATGATAACTATGATCTCTGCGTCGAGTATTACAGGAAAGCCGCTCATGTGAAACCGAGTGAGATGGATCCGTATCTTGACGCGTGTGACTGCTACGAACCAGACCTGAACATCCCCCCGATCGACATCCTGATTGATTTTGTGAAGAGTGGGCTCGACCACGTAGGAAGCCAAAGGACACTATACTCTCGTCTCTCCCAGCTCTATCAACTTGCTGGTGACAACGATCTCAGCGAGTACTATCGTCAGAAGGCTGAAGAGACGGGTTCAAAGGCAGGCCAATCACCGGAAGAGAAGAAGGAATAAGACCGGCCTTGGAAGAAATGCGGATGAATTCTTTTTCGGCAGTGTGGGAAGATGAGGACTGAGAGACGCCTTCAGAAGATCCGCAGAGTACTCCGCGACCGTCAACCTGATCTGACCGTTGTGCTTGAGAACATCCATGACCCGCATAACGTGAGTGCTATTCTCCGTAGCGCCGACGCCGTCGGAATTGCTGAAGTACATTTGGTGTACACAACGGAAGAGTTTCCAAGAATCGGGAGGAAGAGTTCTGCCAGTGCCTCGAAGTGGGTCGTTAGGCGGAAATGGCGGAGTGTGGAGGAGTGCTACTCCAGGCTTCGAAAACAAGGCTTCAAGATTTATGCGTCACAGTTAGACTCCGAGTCACTTCGCCTCTTCGACCTTAATCTGAGAAACAAGGGGGCGCTCGTCTTCGGTAATGAGCATCAAGGGGTCTCAGAAGAGGCTGCTGCACTGGCTGATGCACGATTCATAATTCCAATGTACGGAATGATTGAGAGTCTCAACGTATCCGTTGCGTGTGCTGTCAGCCTGTATGAAGCGTTGCGCCAGCGACTTGAACACGGAGGTTATTCAAAACCAAAACTCAGCGACACTGCTCTTCGAGGTTTGGCCGAAGAGTGGAGCAAGAAATAGGAGGACAATATGACAAGCGAAACGATCAAGATCATGGAGAGAGCTCCGGATTTTCGCGACCTGCCGGGCGTCGACGGCAGGGAATACTCACTGGAGACGTTTAAGGAGGCAAAAGCTCTCGTCGTCGTTTTCTCCTGTAACCACTGTCCCTATGTGCAGGCGTATGAGGATCGGATGATGGCCTTCCACCGCGAATTTGCGGGGAAGGGAGTTGCATTTGTCGCGATCAATTCGAACGAGATTGAACACTATCCAGAGGACGGTTTTGACGAAATGGTCAAACGGACGAAGAAAAAGGGTTTTCTCTTCCCTTATCTTCGAGATGAAGACCAATCTGTAGCCACCGCCTACGGAGCAACGCACACGCCCGAGTTTTTCGTCTTTGATGCTGAGCGCAAGCTCCGTTACCATGGTCGCTTCGACGACAATTGGCAAGACCCCTCGCAAGTCAAGAACCGATATGTGCGCGAAGCTGTGGAGGCGTTGCTTGTCGGTGCAAGCGTGACGCTTCCCGAGACTTTCTCCATTGGATGCACAATAAAATGGAAGACTTGACCCGTATCGCTCTGTTCAAAGTCCTTCTTATGACAAAGGACCCCCCGAAATCAAGTTCGTGTGAAGAGTGAACTCCTACCTTTCACACCTCGAGTGTTCCGATTGCTCTTCAACGTTCTCCGCGGACGAGATTCATGGTGTCTGCCTGCGCTGTGGAAAGTCTGTCCTTGTTCGCTATCATCTCGAGAAGGTCCGGAACGCACTTCCAAAATCCAGCCTGTCAACTCGCACCCACTCGATGTGGCGCTATCGCGAACTCCTTCCCGTGATCGAAGACCAAAACATCATCACGCTCGGCGAAGGGTTTACGCCGATTCTGCGACTGAGGAAAATAGGTGATGGATTAGGTCTGGAGAATCTTTACCTCAAAGATGAGTCTCAGATTCCTACAGGCTCTTTCAAAGCTCGTGGTCTGTCTGTGGCAATCTCCAAAGCAAAGGAACTGGGAATCACAAAGATCGTTCTGCCCACTGCCGGCAATGCTGGGAGTGCAGCTGCTGCCTATGCAGCGCGGGCAGGTGTGGAAGTCCACGTGTTTGCACCAATGGGGACGCCGGAAGTCAACAAGAAAGAAATCGTTGCATACGGTGCAGAGCTTCATCTCGTCGACGGGCTAATCAGCGATGCTGGGAGAATGGTGAGCGAGCTCAAGGAAGCGAATCATTGGTTTGATGTCTCGACACTCAAAGAGCCGTATCGGGTCGAGGGGAAGAAGACGATGGGATTCGAGCTTGCTGAGCAATTCGGTTGGCCCTTGCCGGATGCGATCGTTTTTCCTACTGGCGGAGGAACGGGAGTTATCGGGATGTGGAAGGCTTTTGCGGAGCTCGAGGCGCTGGGATGGATTTCTGACAAGAGGCCAAAGATGTTCGTCGTCCAGTCAAGCGGATGCGCGCCGTTGGTCAAAGCCTTCGAAGAACAGAAAGATGAATCGACGTTTTGGCAAAATGCCCATACCGTTGCGGCTGGCCTCTGCGTGCCGAAAGCCTTTGCCGACCAATTGATTCTGAAAGCGATTCGCGAGAGTGGAGGAGTCGCAGTGGCGGTGACAGACGCCGAGATCATGGAATCTGTAAGAGAAGTCGCACAGAAAGAGGGCATCCTCGTTTGTCCAGAAGGAGGGGCGGCGGTGGCTGCGCTGAAGCACTTGAAAGAGAGAGAGCTGGTTTCGGGAAAGGAGACAGTCGTCGTGTTTAACACCGGGAGCGCATTGAAGTATATGCATCTGTTCGGAATGTGACGGATGTCGGTGCCTTCAGAGAAGCTGGACACGAACTCCTCCGTTGTTCTTCTTGTAGTCAGTAATTCGTTCGCCTTGTCCTGAAACCCACTTTTTGGCCTTTTCGCTTGATTTCCTGCCACTTTTTTCTTACACTTGGGATGGCAAGTTTCAACCATTCTTCTCCATTATGGCTCCGGAAGTCAAGCACAAATCCATAAAACCTCGGCTGAAGGCGGTCGCTCCGTCCACCATGAATTGGCTGGATGTCGTTCCCAACCCCTGTTTTCTCCTCGATAAGAACGGCGTTATCGCTATATCCAACCACCTGGCAAAGATGGAGACGGGGTTCCGTGGTAATGAACTCGAGGGGAGTCTTCTTTGGGATTTCCTTGTCAAGGAATCGCGGGTCCCATTCAAGAAGTTGTTTCGTCAGGCAAAGCAAGGCGAGAACGGCCGACAGGTGGAAGTCTGCTTCCAAAGGAAGGACAAGACAATCCTCGAAACGCTCGTGCACTTTACGCCCTTCAGTGACGGCGCCCACTCAAACGTTGCTGTGGCAGTTGTAGCGCAGAATGTCTCCCTCCAGAAGCAGAAGGAACTTCAGTTTCTCCAATTCTCGGAAGTCATCCACCGGACCATTAATCCGATTGAGATAACAGATGCAAGCGGGAAGATCGTGTACGTCAATCCGGCTTTCGAGAAGGTGAGCGGCTACACGAAGGAAGAACTGATTGGGAAGAATCCTAGCGCTTTAAGCAGCGGGAAACACCCGAGGGAGTTCTGGCAGAAGGTTTGGGCAACAATTCTTTCCGGGAAGGTCTGGGTTGGAGAGATCGAGAACCGGAGGAAAAACGGCGAACCACTTCATACCGAGCTTCTCATCTCTCCCATCATCGATGCTTCAGGGAAGGTTGTCGGTTTCCTCGGAGCGCACCGTGATATCACGGAGCAAAAAAAGCTCGAGGGGCAGCTCGTACAGTCCCAAAAAATGGAGAGCATCGGGACTCTTGCAGCTGGGATTGCACACGAGGTAGGAAATCCACTCACCTCAATTTCATCACTTGTACAGGTGATCCAACGAACGACTGAAGACGGTTCCGCGAAGGATAAGCTTGAGTTAGTGAAGAACCAGATCAACCGCATCGCGAACACAATCCGACAACTGGTTGACTTCTCCCGGCCATCCAACTATGAAGCGCGCTTGGCGGATATCAACAAGGCGGTTCGTGACGCGCTTGGGATTGTTCGGTATGGAAAGAAGGCGATGGATATCAGCTTCCACCTTGATCTTGCCGCTGCTCTTCCCAAGACGATCATTGTGCCAGATCAGATCGTCCAAGTTTTTCTCAACATCTTGATGAACGCTGCTGATGCGGTTGAAGGGAAGAGAAAGGAAGTGACAATCAAAACTTCCAGCGACGGAAGCTTGCTGAAGATCGAATTTGAGGACTCCGGGAAAGGAATTCCAGCTGAGTACCTCACGAAAATCTTTGACCCCTTCTTCACTACGAAAAGGCCCGGGGAAGGCACTGGGTTAGGGTTGTGGGTGAGTTATGGCATCGTGAAGAATTTTGGCGGCGACATTCAGGTCGAAAGTCAACCGGGAAGGGGAAGCACATTTACTGTTCTCCTTCCAATTACGAGTAAGAAGAACAGCGCATGACACCACGTGTCCTCGTCGTTGACGACGAGCAAATCATACGGGAATCCCTTTCCTTCATTCTTCAAAAAGAAGGATATGAGGTGGATGAAGCTCCGAACGGTCAGGTGGCGTACAAGAAGATCTCGGAGAATCCGCCCGACATCGTCATCACGGACATCGAGATGCCTGGCATGAAAGGCCTCGACCTCCTGGAGAAAGTCAAACAGGTGAGTCCTCAGACCTTCGTGATTATCATCACCGCATATGGTTCGATCGAGTCTGCGATCCAAGCCCTTCGGAAAGGGGCGTACGACTACATCCTGAAACCCCTCGACTTCGATGAACTCGTCTTGCGACTCCGACGCCTCACAGAGTTCAAGCGGCTTGTGCTCGAGAACCAGGTTCTCCATCAGGAAATCAATCGTGAGTATGAGTTTCATAACATCATCGGGCAAAGTGCGGTAATGAAGAAGGTTTACAAGACTATCGAGAGAGTTTCTCAATCCGATGGCACGGTGTTAATAACAGGAAAGAGTGGAACGGGAAAGGAGCTTGTTGCGCGTGCCATTCACCACAACAGCGCGCGGAAGGCCAATCGGTTTGTTCCTGTCAACTGTGGAGCAATCCCTGACAATCTCTTCGAGAGTGAGCTCTTCGGCCACAAGAAGGGTGCATTCACCGATGCTGTGTCAGACAAGGACGGGCTCTTTAAGGTCGCAAATGGCGGGACTCTCTTCCTTGATGAGGTAAGTGAGACGCCACTTCATCTTCAGGTGAAGCTCCTCCGAGCGATCGAACAGAAAGAGATTACACCCGTTGGAGGTACAACTCCTCTGAAGAGTGACGTCCGCATCATCGCCGCGACAAATCAGAATCTCACCGAAAGGGTTGAGCAAGGGAAATTCCGCGACGACTTGTATTACCGCCTGAACGTGATCGAGATCAACCTTCCCTCATTAAGTGAGCGGCGTGAAGATGTCCCGCTTCTTGTCCAGCACTTCATTGAGAAGTTCAGGAACGAGATGGAGAAGCCGATCGAAGGGGTCGACAACAAGGTAATGCATATCCTCATGAACCGGACATGGAAAGGGGAGGTGAGGGAGCTCCAGAATGTCATCGAGCGGGCGATGATTTTCTGTGATGGAGAGTATGTTACGCTCAAAGAGCTACCGGAAAACATTCGTGCAGAGGTCGGAGAGGAAGTTGTTTCGGAGGAGGGGACGGGTCTTAAGGAAGCCGTTCGCCGGTTTGAGAAGAATCACATTCTCGAGCTCCTGACGAAATTCGATTTTGACAAGGAAAAGACTGCTTCAGCTCTCGACATCAGTGTGTCCACGCTGTACAGGAAGATGACCGAACTCGGTGTTGATATCGAGGATAAGTGAACCCACATTGCTCTCCACCATAGTCATTACCATCGTGTCTGACGGTCTTGCTCACGACAGTAGGATGGAAAGGGAGCCTTCATGAACTATCCCATCTGGGATGTCCCCATGATCGGTGGGGGACTTCTTATTGGCATTATCTCAATTATTCACACTTACGTTTCGCAGTTCGCGATCGGTGGTAGCCTTTTTCTTGTCCTCACAGAACGAAAGGCATATCGTGAGAATGACCCGGGAATGCTTGAGTACGTCAAGCGCCACTCACGGTTCTTCCTCCTCCTGACCGTCGTTTTCGGTGCAATCACAGGGGTCGGGATATGGTTTACGATTGGGCTTGTTCACCCATCGGCGACATCAGCGCTCATCCACATCTTTGTGTGGGCATGGGCGATTGAGTGGGTAACATTTCTTGTCGAGGTGGCCTCGGCCTTCGTCTATTATTACGCATGGGACAGATTGGACAGGCAAACACACCTCAGGGTCGGGTGGATTTATTTCTGGGCAGCATGGCTTAGCCTTGCTATCATCAACGGTATCCTCGCCTTCATGCTGACGCCCGGCGACTGGATTGCGACTAGAAACTTCTGGCAGGCGTTCTTCAATCCGACATATCTGCCATCCCTTGTCCTCCGGACAGGGGTGTGTCTTGCACTCGCAGGTCTTTATGCTCTCCTTACAGCGTCTCGTCTCAAGCAGGAGGAGTTGCGTGTAAAGCTCGTCAAGTATGCATCGCGCTGGCTTGCTCCGGCTTTCTTTGTTCTTCCTATCGCGGGGATCTGGTACATTTCCCGGATTCCCCCGCTTGCCCGTGAAGTCTCGATGGGCGGTGCCGCGGCGGTGACAATCTTCGCCGGCCTGAGCATCTTGTTCTCGATTATCATCTTCGCTTTTGTTTACTTCGGACCGTATCGCGAGCCGGGGAAGTTTCCATTCTCATTCTCGGTGATGTTCCTCTTCATGGGACTCCTTGTGACGGGAGATACCGAGTGGGTTCGAGAGGCAGTACGAAAGCCCTACATCATCTACGATTATATGTACTCGAACGCCTTCCTCGTAGCTCACCGAGACCGGTATCAGCGCGAGGGGAGCCTGGCAAGCGCGAAGTGGGTGGAGACGAAGGGAATCAGTGATGCAAACATGGTGGCCGCTGGCAGGGATATCTTTCAGCTGCAATGCCAGAGTTGCCACACTGTTGATGGCTATAATGCTATTCGCCCCTTGGTCAAAGGCTGGCCGGAAGACTACATTGATCACCAACTGGAAGATCTCCAAACTCTGAAAGGGTTTATGCCGCCGTTCCTCGGGACACCGAAAGAACGACGTGCCCTCTCACGATGGCTTGCCGGTCTTAACGGGAACGAAGCAATGGGAGACATCTACATTGGAAAGCCAAGCCCGGCCTCGCGGGACTTGACTCAAGGAGATCGAGATGCAAAGTAATATTCCTGTTCCGGATCTTGATCCGGTCTCTTTACCTGCACCGGTCTGGCTGCTCAGGGCTCTTCTCCTGCTTACTTTCTTTCTCCATGTCATCCCGATGAACCTGGCTCTCGGGGGCGGATTCGTCGCTGCAATCACCGACTGGATCGGGCGCAGAAAGAATAGCGAGCATCATCTTTCACTTGCAAGAAGCCTGGCGAGAATACTGCCCATCGTCATCGCATTCGCTATTACGCTGGGAGTCGCGCCACTTCTGTTTATTCAAGTCTTGTATGGACAGTTCTTTTACACGTCGTCGATCCTCTTGGCTTGGCCGTGGCTGTCTGTGATTGTGCTGCTGGTTTTTTCGTACTATGGCTTTTACCTCTATTCGTTTCGTTGGGAACAACTGCAAGGGAAGAGGCTCGTCATCGTCCTCGCGAGCGCGGTTCTCTTCGCTGTGATTGGCTTTCTTTACACAAACAACCTCGTCTTGATGCTGACGCCAGAGAAATGGGCGGCAATGTATTTCCAGGATCCTCATGGCACGCATCTGAATTTCTCTGACCCGACGGTGGTTCCCCGCTTCCTTCATTTTCTTACAGCCTCGTTCGCGCTTGCCGGCCTTCTCACTGCGGTGCTCGGCCTTTTGAAACGGCGACAGGATTTTGCCTACAGTCGATGGGCGATCCGATATGGAGTGCTCTGGTTCATCATTGCCACCCTTCTCCAGTTCGTCGTTGGCGCATGGTTCTTCCTGAGTTTGCCGCACGCGGTGAGAGTGGTGTTCATGGGGGGGGATGGCTTTGCGACGGCGGTTTTCGCCCTTGCTTTGGTCTGCGCGTTTGCGAGTCTTGTAATGATGGTCATTGGGTTTGCCTCATCGAATCCTGCATGGAAGCTGATCACCGGTATTGTTCTCATTGCACTCACCATCATCTGCATGGTCATTATCAGAGATTTTGTGAGGGGCGCTTACCTCGAACGATACTTTGATGCGACCAAGTTCTCTGTCGAGCCACAAACTGGCGTTATTGTTCTGTTCTTCTTGCTCCTCGTCGGTGGACTGGGTGTAATTGGATATATGATACGGAAGGTCGTCGCGGCGCGGTGAGAGCGGTTGATTTTCGGATTGTGTTTGGATATATTGGAATTGATGCGGGAGTAGTTCAGCGGTAGAACGTCAGCTTCCCAAGCTGAATGTCGCGGGTTCGATTCCCGTCTCCCGCTCATGTCGGGTCGCTTAGCTCAGCCGGTTCAGAGCGCGCCCTTACAAGGCGGAGGTCGTCGCTTCGAACCCTACAGCATCCACCAGTGCAGGTCCCGACAGACAACGTCGGGATCCTCAATTCGGCACGCCGAAGGCGGTCGAATTGGGACTTAGCTCAGTTGGTTCAGAGTGCATATCCTACACGTATGAGGTCCGCTGTTCGAGCCTGCAAGCAGTCGCTAATCTCCCCAGCATTCTTTAAACCTGCTTATCTCTCCGTTGACTACGGAGGTGCAAAAAGTATCCCGGACTCAAGCCAGGAGATCACTCACGCGATCCGGAACCCCAATGCCAACAACTCAACTTGGATGATTACAACTGTTATCTTCGACCTTGATGGGCTGTTGATGGACACAGAGCCCCTGTGGCACCAGGCAAGAGTGGAATTGTTCAAGGCGTTCAGGCTGGTCTGGACCGAGAGCGATCAAGAGCAATGTATGGGGCTTAGCACCTCCGGGTGGGTTGCCTACATGGTCCAGAGGCTTGACGGACGACTCTCTCCTCAGATAGTTCAGGACGAAATCGTTGGACGGATGGCTCACTACTACAGTAATGGACTTGTTCGAATCCTCCCCGGAGCGCAAGAGGCTCTTGAATTCTCTTCTGAGAAATTTAAACTCGGTCTTGCCTCAGGATCGTATCGGCGGCTACTCGATGCGGCGGTGCAAGGCGCAGGGTGGACGAAATTCTTTGCTGAGGTTGTTTCCAGCGACGATGTGTCTAAGGGTAAGCCAGCACCTGATGTTTATCTCGAAATCGTGAGAAGGCTGGGGGTTCGAATGACCGAGACGGTGGTTGTCGAGGACTCAGCGAATGGAATCCTCGCTGGATTGGCTGCTGGCGCTAGGGCCATCGCAGTTCCGAATCTTCACATCAGGCCGCCACAGGAGATCCTCGACAAAGCAAGCGTGGTCATCGATTCCCTCACTTTGTTCCCTGCTGCAATCGCGAAACTCACAGCAGGAATGATGGCAAAGCAGTGAAATCTTGAAGCCAAGGTGAAAGAGAGTGTGAAACCCGGGGCTGAGCAACATTTCTCGATGAATCCGAGACACACATCAAGTGTGACTGTGGAAAATTTCGGAACAACGCCTGATCAGAAAGACGTTCGAATCCACGCACTCGTCAATCGACGAGGGATTAGGGCACGGGTCATGACGTACGGTGCCACGCTTGTGTCTCTCGAGGTTCCTGATCGCGAAGGAAGACTCGGGGACATTACGCTTGGATTTGACACTCTTGCTGGATACCTCAAAGGCCATCCTCTTTTCGGATCGACCGTGGGTCGTTTCGCGAATCGAATAGCAAAGGGAAAGTTCGTGCTTGACGGAGTCGAGTATACATTGGTCAAGAATGATGGCGAGAACCACTTGCATGGCGGAAGCATAGGCTTCGATAAAGTGATTTGGGAGGCTGAATCGGTGCAGGCTGATGGCACTGCAGGCGTGAGATTTTGCTATGTGAGCAAGGATGGGGAAGAAGGGTATCCCGGCAACCTTACGTGCTCGGTGGCCTATTCCCTCACAAACGAGGATGAGCTGACAATTGATTACTTGGCGACGACGGACAGGCCGACAGTCATTAACCTCACTCATCATAGCTATTTCAATCTCGCTGGTCAGGGAAACGGCGATGTCTTGGGTCATCAGTTGATGATCAATGCTGATCGATATACCCTCGCCGATAAAGGATACATTCCGACAGGTGAATTGAGGAGGGTGGATGACTCACCATTTGACTTTCGGCGACCGAGAATAATTGAAGAACGAATCGCACAGGTTCAAGGCGGATACAATCACAACTTCGTGCTCAATGCTGCTGGTGGTTCGCTGACTTTGGCTGCGCGTGTCTACGAGCCGATGAGCGGGAGGCTGATGGAGATTCTTACTACTGAGCCGGGGATCCAATTCTATACCGGGAATTTTCTTGACGGATCGATCACCGGCAAGGCAGGCAAAGTGTATAAGCAGTATTACGGTTTGTGTTTGGAGGCGCAACACTTTCCCGACTCTCCAAACAAACCGTTTTTCCCCAGTGTCGTTTTGAGGCCGGGTGAGCGTTACACCCAAAGAACAGTTCACAGGTTTTCTGCCAGTTGAAGAAGAATAAGCAAGAAAAAAGGCTTTAGATCATGGCGACCTACAAGGACTTAAAAGAAATCACCTGGGAGTGCAATCAGAAGCTGCCACGGCATGGCTTAGTTCTCGAAAACTTCGGCAACGTGAGTGCCATCGATCGTGACAAGGGCGTGTTTGCGATAAAGCCAAGCGGCGTGCCTTACGATTCACTGAAAGTTGACGACATTGTCGTGCTCGATCTGGACAACAAAGTTGTGGAAGGCCAGTTGCGCCCTTCGTCCGACACCAAGACGCACTCGATTCTCTACAAAAACCTTTCCTATATAGGAGGCATCGTCCATACACACTCGACGTATGCCGTTGCATGGGCCCAGGCCCTTCGACCGATTCCTATTCTGGGCACAACTCATGCTGATCATCTGGCGACAGAAATTCCGATCACTGGAGTGATGAGCGACAAGATGATAATGGGCGACTATGAAGAGGAAACGGGGAATCTTATTCTCCAAACCCTGAAGAATCCCGCCTACAAGGATGCAGAGATGATCCTTGTAGCATGTCATGGGCCGTTCACCTGGGCATCGACTCCTCAACAGGCTGTCTACGACAGTATCATTCTCGAAGAGATAGCGAAGATGGCCTTCTTGACATTGCACATAAATCCGGGTGCCCCCACGTTAAAGCAATCTCTCATTGATAAACACTATCGTCGCAAGCATGGCAAGGACGCATATTATGGCCAGCCGTGAAGAATACCGTTGAGTGGCAAAGGTTCTTGAAGCGACCCAAACTCTGAACTTGTTCTCCATTCGAGAAAAACCATGAGAAACAAATATAGCATCGGTCTGGATTTTGGAACGAATTCTTGTCGTTCACTCGTCGTCAACCTCCGCTCAGGCAAAGAGATTGCCACGGACGTTTTCAACTATCCGACAGGCGAGAGTGGAATCTTGATCGACCCCAAGGATCCGAATCTAGCAAGGCAACACCCTCGTGACTACCTCGATGGTATCTCGACGACGATCCCGAGATTGATCAGGCAAGCTAGAAAGGCTGACCGGAAGTTTGATCCGAATAACATCATCGGGATCGGTATAGACACGACGGGAAGCAGCCCGATGCCAGTTGACAGAGAGGGAGTTCCCCTTGCTTTCTCGAGGAAATTCAAGAACAATCTCGATGCGATGGTTTGGCTTTGGAAAGACCACACCAGCTATCGGGAAGCCGCTCAGATAACCGATCTCGCGAGACGGGTGCGTCCGCATTACCTGGCGAAGGTCGGCGGCACATATTCCTCCGAATGGTTCTGGAGCAAAGTCCTTCACTGTAAGAACGTTGCACCCGCTGTCTTCAAAGCGGCGCATAGTTTTGTGGAGGTTTGTGACTATATTCCCGGTGTCTTAGCGGGCGAGTCTCGACCGGAGAAAATTGTGCGGAGTGTGTGTGCAGCTGGACACAAAGCAATGTACAATGAGACCTGGGGCGGATTACCCGACAGGGATTTTCTTTCGCTCTTGAGTGCTGAGCTTGCCGAGCTTCGCAATCGTTTGTACGAGAAAGCCTATCCTTCTGATTGCTTGGCAGGCAGCTTGTCACCATCGTGGGCCAAGAAGCTGGGCCTAAAACCAGGCGTAGCTATCGCTGTCGGTGGTTTCGACGCGCATCATGGAGCGGTTGGAGCAGGAGTGAAAGAGGGAACGCTCGTAAAGATCCTTGGCACGAGCACCTGTGACATCATGGTTTGGCCAAGCAACAAGGAGTTGGCTGACATTCCCGGCGTGTGCGGCATCGTTGATGGATCAGTTCTGCCTCGATATTTCGGAATTGAAGCTGGTCAATCCGCCGTCGGAGATATTTTTCTATGGTTTGTCCACCACCTGACTCCGAGCAAATGGGGAAAGTCCGTTGATGAAAAGTTCAAGAATCTCGAAGCGGCAGCGGCTAAACTAAGACCGGGAGAGCACGGTCTCCTCGCTCTGGACTGGAACAACGGTAATCGAACGATTCTGGTCGATGTTCGGCTGACGGGTTTGCTGATCGGCCAGACGCTGCACACGCAAGCGCATGAAATCTACAGAGCATTGATCGAAGCGACGGCCTTCGGAGCGCTGACGATCATCAATCGGATTGAAGAAGATGGTGTGCCAATCAAAGAAATTGTGAACTGCGGAGGTCTAGCTGCAAAGAGTCCACTCTTAATGCAGATTTATGCAGACATCACAGGACGTCCCATGAAGGTGTCGAGCAGTGATCAGACGCCTGCCTTGGGAGCGGCGATTT
Source organism: Bacteroidota bacterium (assembly GCA_049589195.1). Lineage (GTDB taxonomy): Bacteria > Bacteroidota > Ignavibacteria > UBA10030 > JAHEZR01 > JBAWAH01. The sequence goes on from JBAWAH010000048.1 coordinate 246,888, forward strand.
TTGGTGCTGTGGCAGCTGGTGCGGATGCAGGTGGATTCTCGAATGTCGAAGCGGCCCAAGAAGCGATGACTTCGACGAGGAAAGTCTACCAGCCAAATCCTCAGCACCACGATGTGTATCGGGAACTGTACAATCTGTACCGAAAACTTCACGATGCGTTTGGAACACCAGGTTGGTCAGGTACGATGTACAATGTTATGAAAGACCTGCTGACTTTGCGCGATCAGCAGAGGAAGAAGGTCTGATCACCTGATTAAGTCCTTTCTTGAAGGCCCTCTAGGGAAAAACCCTCAGACATTCTCTTGGGTGCAGGATTGCGTTCGAACGTGTTAAGCCACCCAAGCTCCCCCCATAAAATGTCTGAATATCTTGGCGAAGCCGACGCAGCTGTGTTGAGAGAGTAGAATTGTGCCGAATCCAAATCTGTAGCGGCAGAAGCCAGTCACTTGCTTCATGGCTGACGTTTAGCTATAATCTTTGCATCGCGGCACCGGACAGTGAATCTCTTTGTTATAGATTTCTACATAATGGACCTTACATGTGATGTAGCATGATGAAACCAGTAATCGGCCGCGAAGAATTCGGTGTGGCAGCTTCCAATGGACGTCTTGAGCTGTGCCATGGAGTACCAAATTCTTGGCGGCACAAAGCACAAAGAGAAGAAAGGCGCTAACAAAATGCGAAAGCTCCGTATTGGTGTCATTGATCTTGTTACTAAAGGACCTACGCGAGCATTTTATGCGCGCGTTATGAATGGTAGTCTAGCCAGCATCATGCCTCAAGTCGTGGCGGTGTGGTGCGAAGAACAGGGACATGATGTTACCTTTGTATGCTATACTGGCTTTGAGAATCTTATCGATGAGTTGCCGGAAAATGTTGACCTTGTTTTTATCGGAGCTTTCACGGAGGCAGCTCAAGCTGCTTACGCCGTAAGCAATCTCTTTCGATCGCGAGGCGCTATCACTGTTCTCGGCGGTCCCCACGCACGCTGCTATCCTCAGGATGCACAGCAGTACTTTGATTATGTCGTCGGGTTCACCGACAAGGCGGTCATCTGTGAGATCTTGAATGACTGCTCGCAATACCGACCGATGGGTGTCCACGTCTCTGCTCAACAGCAACCCCAATCGCTCCCCGGGGTACGTGAACGCTGGAAATTCGTTGAGTCGACACTTCGGAAGGCACTCTTCCTAAAGGTGGTTCCGATGCTCGGCAGTTTGGGGTGTCCATATACATGCAGCTTCTGTATCGATTCGGTTGTGCCTTATCAACCGCTTGATTTCGATTTGATGAAGGACGACCTGTCATTTCTCCTAGAGAAGTATAAACGTCCACTCGTCGGCTGGCACGACCCAAACTTTGGGATCCGATTCGATGACTACTTGGATGCGATCGAAGAAGCGGTCCCGCCGGGCAGCATAGACTTTATCGCTGAAAGCAGCCTATCACTGCTCTCTGAGCCCCATGTGAAGCGACTCAAACGTAATGGATTCAAAGCCATCCTTCCCGGAATTGAGTCGTGGTACGATTTGGGAACCAAGTCGAAGACAGGCAGGATGACAGGGATCGACAAAGTGAAGCGGGTGTCCGAACACGTCAACATGATCTCGAGGTACATTCCCTATATTCAGACGAACTTTGTCCTCGGACTCGATGTTGACGAGGGACCGGAACCCTTTGAGCTCACGAAAAGGTTTGTGGATATGACGCCCAGTGCATTCCCGGGTTATTCCTTGCTCTCTGCATTCGGACAAGCCGCACCGCTCAATCTCGAATATCAGCGTTCCAACCGTGTCTTGCCCTTCCCGTTCCATTTCCTCGACAACAACCACGCCACGAATGTAAGGCCAAAGAATTATTCCTGGCGGGAATTCTATGGGAATGTGATCGATCTGACCAAGTATACGTTCTCATGGCGTGCGATCATCAATCGGTTACGAGCGTCAAAGGGATTTACCCCGCGGTGGATGAATGTGGTCCGGGCGGTGTCATCCGAAGGGTTCGGCAGGATCAGGTTTTACACCGAAGTGCATCGAAGGCTCGACACTGACCCGCAGTTCAGGCGGTATTTTGAACAGGAAACAACCGAGCTTCCACAGTTTTATAAAGACCTCATAAAGGAGGACTTAGGATCACTATGGGACTGGCTTCCTGCAGGGGCGATCTACCATGATCCGGAAGCTTATCTTAAATCAGTAGATGACTCAGAGCAAAACGATCTGGACCATTCCACAGCTACTGTGGTGGTGGAAAGATCCCGCTAAGCAGAAGCGGAGTCTCAAGTCACCGGTGACGCAACTTAACTTGAACTTCGAGACCTGCGACTGCCGTCTAACAAAGATTCCCCAAGTGGGCTGGGGAATTTCCCTTCTCGTAAGTGTGGGATTTGACCCTGCGACTTCAGTCTGCCAGTTTGTGCTCCTGTGTTTGCATTTCGGTGGGGGAGTTCATATATTTCATCGTAACAGGGGCGCTTAGCTCAGTTGGTTCAGAGCGCATGCCTTACAAGCATGAGGTCCGCAGTTCGAACCTGCGAGCGCCCACTTTTCCACTATTCCTTTTTCCTTCCTGAAGCCTTAAACCTCTCTTTGTGGACTGTGGTCAAACCGATCATCACGATTGGCTGTTGCGGCTGGGGCTACCTGCGTGAGAAGGATTTTTCAGCTCAGATTACAAGGAAATTTCAGTCGAAGCTGCAAGCGTACGTGCAGCTTTTCCAAAGTGTGGAGGTCAATTCAACATTCTATCGTATTCCAAAGCTGGGGACAGCTGAAAAGTGGAGAAGTGAAGCCGATGAGATGAATAAACAATTTGAATTCAGTGTCAAAGCCTCAAAGATTATCACGCATATCGATCGGTTTGGTTCGGGAACCTCAGTTGATGCCTCCTCACGGATGCTCGACATCTGCGCAGCACTTCGAGCAAAGGTACTTCTCCTCCAATCTCCCGAGAGTTTTCGTTGCACTGCTGAGAACGTGAAGCGGTTGGAGAAATTCTTCTCGACAATCAGGCAAGGGAATCTAGGTCTCTCGTGGGAGCCTCGAGGAAAGTGGTGGGAAGCGAAAGAAAGCATCCAACGGTTGTGTAACCAATTCAGAGTTGTCTGCTGTGTCGATCCTTTCCGAAACTCCCCACCTCCGACTGCCAGTACGCGGCTGGGTTACTTCAGACTTCACGGTTTTGGAAAACCGAGTATGTACATGTATCGGTATTCGAAGAAAGAGCTAGAGGAACTGCTCAGCAAATGTGTCTTGTTCTCGAAGAGTCTCGACAGGATCTATGTGTTTTTCAACAATGCGTCTATGTATGAGAATGCAAGCGAGTTTGGATCTCTGGTTTCAGCTTGTTAGCTGTCAGCTCGTCAGCTATCGTCTGAGAAAATGCTTGATTCTCAAAGGTATTTTTGGTATCTATGACAGTTCTTTTGTGGCAAGCCCTTGAGATTTCCTCCCGGCGTGCGGGTACCCAACAGAGTTGGCCCCACTCGAGGAACCTCCCAATCATTATTCATTATTCAATGCCGGACTCATCCACAATCACACCCCGCAAGTCTTTTTTCCGTTCTAAGAAGTCCGAGCTTATTCCATTTGTTCTTGGTCTGTGTGTCCTGGCCTACCTCGTCTACAGGTTTGGCTTCAGTACGCTTCTGTCAAATCTTATCGCAACTGGCTGGACATTCGGGCTCATCATCGGTCTTTGGTTGTTCATTTACATTCTCAACACCACCGCATGGAGACTCGCCCTCGGACCGGATGGCGAGCGTATCAGTTCTCCCCGTTTATTCCAAATCACTGTCTCCGGGTTCGCATTGAACGACATGACTCCTTTCCTTGCCATCGGCGGGGAGCCATATCGAATATCTGTCCTGTCGGAGTTGCTGGGTCGGGATAAATCTGTATCAGCAGTGACGTTGTACCGGATGATATTCAGCCTTGGCCATCTCTTGTTCCTCCTGGTCGGGATTCTTGCCGTCCTCGTTGCGCTGGAGCTTCCACCTTCAGTAAAACTCCCGTTGGCCGCAATTGGCTTGATCCTTGTGGCGATCATCTCAATTCTTATCTCGGGACACCGTGGCGGGGTGTTTGAGCGGATTCATGGTCGCGTTCAACGTTGGCGTGTCCTGGGCCGGCTTCTTAAGAGGATTCCTGTGAATCAGGAATCGTTGAGGCAGATGGATGAGCTCATTATGAATGTCTACCATAAAAGGAAGAAGAATTTCTATGGAGCAATAGGCTGCGAGTTTTTCAGTCGCTGTTGTATGAGTCTTGAGATTTTCCTCATCCTCAGAAGCATCGGTCTTCCCGTAGATTTGGCGCAGGCCTTTTTCCTCTTTCTAACGTTCTCTATCTTGATAAACCTCTTCTTCGCCGTGCCCTATAATCTCGGGGTGCGTGAAGGAGGATTCTACTTCGCGCTTGAAAGTCTGGCGCTCCCGCCAATGATCGGAGTCTATTTGGGAATCGTAATGAGAATCCGGGAGTTCTTCTGGTACTTCGTTGGATTGAGCTTCATTGCTTTGGCGGGATTGCGAAAACCAAAAACCACTTAACCATTCTAATCCAGAGACCATGACGATCTTTACACATATTCTCCTCACCACGGCCGGCGTTCAGGCCTTTGGACTGCAGGGAGGCGACATAGCTCTTGCATATGGCTTCGGCTGTGCTCTCGATGTCGATCACGTGCTCAAGCTTCCTCTTTATTTGAAGAAGAATGGTCTGAAAAATGAAAAGTTCTATCACTGGCGCACGTCTCTCCAGGAACCTGTTTCTCTCCTGTGGATTGTGCCGCTTTCATTTTTCATCAGGTCGATCATCCCTGTGATTTTCTTTATTCCTCACCTTGTTCTTGATTATCTCGTGAGCTACGAGAAGCGTCCCCTGTTCCCGTTTCATGCTGTCACGACGAAGGGGTTCTTCCCAAATGTCTCTGATGGACTGAAAGAAATCATCACAGTCATCGTACTCGTATGCTTGAATCTTATTCTCTTCTTAATGAAACGGTAGACCGTTTCTGGTCACCAGTCTCTTCGTTCGTTCACAAACGCCTCAAGTTCACGCCAAACCAGATTTCGTTCATGGGGTTTGTCGCGGGGATGCTCGCTGCTGGCGCCATTGCCCTTGACAAGATCGGGATCGGGATGGCGTTGATGATCGTCTCCCAATTCCTCGATGGTCTTGATGGAACGATCGCTAGGAAGTTTGGTCTCCAGACCGCCCTGGGGGAACAGCTGGAAATTGTCTTCGACCGTGGTGTGGAATGCTTCATGTTCCTCGCTCTGGCCTATTCAGGAAAAGTCGGTTACACGGGGGCTGTCCTTGCATTCATTGCGATTTTGCTCTTGACCTCCCTCGTCAAACGATCCGGAGTCGACTTGGGATTCAAGAGAGTAGTCTTGTACATCGGATACCTTGTTGGATTTCCGCTCGCTGTACAACTTGCGTTCTGGGTCAACCTCGGCGGCTTCGTTTTGAGTATGCTGGTCATTGATTACAGAGTGCAGAAGGAGGATGATCGTAAAGCAATTGAGGCAAGAGAAGTGGCGGTTGATTCGTCGCGATCCGACCCAGAACCTTCTTCGTAACCCAACCCCTCTTTCGCCTTGTATCACTCGGTTGCAGAGCACCGAGAGTAGAATCCCGAGAGCCAACGCTGGGATTTTCCCTCGTCTAGGAATCTCGGACGCGAAACAATAACCAACCCTCGGCAGTGAGTATCAAGAGAACGATCTTGCAGTAGACTCTCAATAAACGACCTTTTCCGGCCTTGTTGCTCTTCGTAGAGCAACAGATTGCTTCCCCTAAGCTGCGTAGAATCCTTCCTGGGAATCATCATTACACTTAGGTGACAGCTTTTCACCGAGAGCATTGACTCTCGATATAGATATTGCAAAATTTGGTACGATTCGGTTGAGTGGTGCCAGATCAAAGAAACCGAGGCGGTGGCCTGTTGGCGCAGGCCTGAGGCGGAATGGCGATTGGCAAGAAATCAGGGCCAGATTGCGATGACGCGTGACGAATTGGAGCGGCAATACGCAGTGAACAAGAAAGGGGTGGTCGTCACCCCTGGCAAGTTCGCAGGTCAGATGCTTTACGTCCCCTACTTTTGGGACAAGTACCTGAGCGGCTCTGCTGACGACACCACTGGGGACTTCATTACTTTCTTCATTACAGACGACGAGAGGAAAGAGTTTCCCGAGCTGGGACAGGCAGAAATCATCACTCTCCTCGAAATCGAACGCACACTCATCTGCGAGCTTCCTGGGCGATCAACCAACGTCGAACTCAAAAGGAACCTGCATCATCCCCGATCCGGGTTTTTCAGACTGTTCAGGAAGGAATCAGCACTCACAGAGGCTGCGAGTGCCGAAAGTCAGGTGAGATAGTTCTCCTGCCGTGTTGTGCCCGAAGGGGGACTTGAACCCCCACGACCTTGCGGCCACTAGACCCTGAATCTAGCGCGTCTGCCAATTCCGCCATCCGGGCTTCTTGTCTCGCTGCACAATGATAAGAAATGTTTCATAACGATGCAACGACTTCGTAACCCCCCTAAAAAAGGGTTCTGTCTGGAGAGAAATGCGAGCAGTCTTCATGAAGATGGTCAACACCTTCATCGTGGCTGGACGAACAAACTCAAAGGTGTCTTGACTGATAGGGGTGGTTCTGTGCAAAAGAAGGGTGGCGGGGTTGATGGATCACAAGTCTCGGCAGACGACAAGAAGGCTTATAGGAATATCTCATTGATCTGTTCTGTAATCTCATCGTGCGACCTAGTCTCGCTGAGGTACGATTGAAGCTCGGCAAGACTTTGGGCGTGAATCTCGGCAAGCTTCATGAAAAGGGATCTCAGCTTCGGATCTTCCACGGACGCTGCGTTGTTCTGATGGGTCTCTGTTATCTCTTTTTCCCGATCGATAAATTGTTCAATGAACAACATCGACGGGTGATTTCGATTTCCTGCTTCTGATATCACTGAACCTCCCTGAGACTATTCTTTTGAAAAGGCGAATTCTTCGCGCACTTCTTCTCCTACCTGCAAAAGGGGCTAGTCGTTCTTGACTTGCTGCTTGTTCTCTGGCCTCAGTGAGCGCACAGCGGCTCCAGCACGCCACATCTCAGATTCACGCATTCCTCTCAACTCAGCGTCGAGTTTTTCTCTGTAATCTCTTGCACTATTGGCCTTGAGGACGATTCGGGTTTGTTCACCTGACGCGACGCTCTCGTACAACCAATCGAATACTGGTTCCACTGCTTTGCGGAATTGGTGCCGCCAATCCAGCGCACCGCGTTGAGCTGTGGCACTGCAATTGGAATACATCCAATCCATGCCATTCTTGTCCACTAGACGAATCAGACTTTGTGTAAGCTCTTCCACTGTTTCGTTGAACGCTTCGCTCGGGGAATGTCCGTGCTTTCGGAGGAGGGCATACTGAGCTTCCATAATACCAGCCAATGCACCCATGAGAACTCCACGCTCACCGGTGAGGTCGCTATAGACCTCACTTTGAAAAGTCGTTGGGAAGAGGTATCCAGAGCCGATCGCAATGCCGAGCGCGAGGCAGCGATCTTTCGCACGGCCGGTGAAATCCTGGTGGACAGCAAAACTGCTGTTGATGCCTGTTCCTGCCAAGAAGTTTGCGCGAACGCTTGCGCCAGAACCTTTCGGTGCAACCATGATCACATCGACAAAATCGGGCGGCACAACGCCGGTTTGATCTCGATACACGATGGAAAAGCCATGGGAAAAGTAGAGCGCATCCCCTTTCTTGAGATTCGCTTTCACCTTTGGCCACAGAATCATCTGGGCGGCATCGGAGACAAGATATTGAATAACTGTCCCGCGCTGCGCAGCTTCCTCAATCGGAAAGAGAGTTTTGCCTGAGATCCAGCCGTCTGCAACAGCCTTATCCCAGTATCTTGTGTCTTCCTTCGCCTGGCCGACGATCACATTGACGCCGTTATCCTTCATGTTCATTGCCTGCGCCGGGCCCTGGACACCATAGCCGAGAACAGCCACCGTCTCATTCTTGAGTACTTCTCGTGCTTTTGAGAGCGAGAATTCCTCCCGCATGACCACTTCTTCTTTCACGCCACCAAAATCTATAAGTGCCATTGCATTCTCCTTCGCCCGCTGTTGCGAGCCCTGTTTGATGATAAGATTTGGGGATGTGTTGGCGCCCGAGGAGCATTCAGGCAGTAGCTGCCTCACGAAGTGAGGCAGATGCTGGCGTCGTCAGATAGTCAAGCCATTCCTTTGAGCGTCGGTGCTTCCCACGGACAGCCGCATGAAATTGATGCTGGATTTCGCGAGTGATCGGCCCTGTCTTTCCGCTGCCGATAACGCGGAAGTCAATCTCTCGCAAACCAATGCATTCCGCAGCCGTGCCGCATACAAAGACCTCATCCGCCGTGTAGAGCTGATCACGCGAGATGGGCGTCTCGATGACTTCATACCCGATTTCTCGTGCGAGGATTATCACCGAATCGCGGGTGATGCCTTCGAGCACGGATGCAAGGTCCGGAGTATAAACATTCCGGTTTTTCACGATGAAGAGATTCTCTCCGGTACACTCGGCCACATATCCTTGTGGTTCAAGCATGATGGCTTCATCGAAGCCGAGCCGGACTGATTCTGTTTTTGCCAGGAAGCTGTTTGCGTAGTTGCCGCAAATCTTCGCTTTTGTCATCATCACGTTGGGATGATGGCGAGTAAACGACGCTACGTTTGCACGGATGCCGCGCTCGAGTGCCTCTTCGCCCAGGTAGTTTGTCCATTCCCACACAGCAATTCCGAAATCTGCTTTGCCTGCGTCAAGGTTCAGATTCCAGCCGCCACCGGTCAGGTAAATGAGCGGTCGAATATAGCATTCGCTGAAACCATTGGCGTCGACCGTCGATTTGATGGCAGCGATGACCTCTTCGGTTGAATACGCGAGATCGCGGAAGCCGAGCACTCTCGCCGAGTTGAGCAGGCGCTCCACGTGATCTCGAAGTCGAAATACGGCGGGGCCGTCATCAGTGGAGTAGCACCGAATCCCTTCGAACACGCCAATCCCATGGTGAAGGGCGGGAGTCAAAAAGTGGACGGTTGCTTTTTCAAAGTCAACGAGTTCCCCGTTCATCCAAATGTATTTTGACTGCAAAGCCATCGAGATTCCTTTCTAATCCGTTGATACGCGCTCGATAATTCTATTAGCCATTTCTTGAGTCTTTAGCTTTCCTCCAAGGTCTACAGTCCGGTACCCTTGAGCCAGCGCCATCTCCACTGCCGACTCCACAGCGGCGGCTTCACGCTCCAGGTGGAGTGAGTGGCGCAAGAGCATGGCTGCGCTAAGAATGGCCCCGACAGGATTGGCGATTCCTTTGCCCGCAATATCGGGCGCTGAGCCGTGTATCGGTTCATATAATCCAAGGCCTCCATCGCCGAGCGAGGCAGACGGCAACAGACCCATGGATCCCGCGAGGACGGAAGCCTCATCCGTGAGAATATCTCCGAACATGTTTTCGGTTACCAGGACATCAAAATGCCCGGGAGAGGAGATCAACCGCATCGAAGCTGTGTCAACGAGCATGTGATCAAGAACAATATCTGGATTCTCGGCTGCGAGAGTGTTTGCTGTCTGTCTCCAGAGTCTCGAAGTCTCCAAAACGTTCGCCTTGTCGACCGAAGTTAACTTCTTCCGACGGTGTCTGGAGAGTTGGAATGCGAGCCTCAAGATGCGCTCGATTTCGTAGTCGTGATACTCCAACGTATCGACAGCTCGAACGTGGCCATCCACGCGCTGTCGACCCTTGGGTTGCCCAAAGTAGAGCCCGCCAGTCAGTTCGCGCACGACGATGAGATCCACGTCCTGGAGCTTCTCCGGCTTGATTGGTGAAGCATGGACGAGGGCCGGATGCGGTTTCACAGGACGCAGGTTAGCATACAAGCCTAAACCTTTTCGAAGCGCAAGCAATCCGTCTTCAGGTCGCGTTGGCGCGTTAGGATTGTCCCACTTCGGTCCACCGACGGCACCGAGCAATACGGCATCTGCGGATTTGCATGTAGCCAGTGTTTCCTCCGTGAGAGGAGTCCCGGATGCGTCGATTGAGATCCCGCCGATCTGCCGCTCGGTAAAGGTGAATTCGTGTCTAAACTCCTCAGCGATCTTTTGAAGAACGCGCACCGCTTCCGCTGTGACTTCAGGACCTATGCCATCGCCTGCAAGGACAACGATAGTAGCTTTCAAGACCTTCTCCAGATGCCTTCAAACAGCTCTACGTTTTTGCCAGCATTAAACCGTATTCCACGCTGTCAGCCAGGGCTTGCCAGCTTGCCTCGATGATATTCGTGCTCGCACCGACCGTGCTCCATCGGTTTGACGAGTTTTGCGTGTCGATCAATACACGAGTCGTGGCTGCTGTGCCTTTGTCACTGTCGAGGATGCGCACCTTGTAATCAACCAGTTTGAGATGCTTGATCTCAGGATAGATGGGTATCAGCGCCTTCCGCATTGCAGTGTCGAGCGCATTGACGGGGCCGTTCCCTTCGGCGATCGTGTGGACAATCTCGCCATTCACTTTTATCTTCACCGACGCCTCGGTGATGAGCCCTCTGCCCATACGATGCTCAACGTTGACTGTCAAATCGATCAAATCGAAGGGCGGGGTGTAGCCTTCTTCCTGGCGTTTGATCATCAACGCAACTGACGCCTCTGCTGCCTCAAACGAGAATCCCCTTGCCTCAAGGGCTTTGATTTCGGAAAGAACTTGCCCGATTTCTTCCTTTCCATTCACGGCAAGTCCGAATTCTTCCACTTTGCTCAGCAAGTTTCCTCGTCCCGACAATTCCGAGACCACGATGCGCATCTTGTTTCCGACCAGTGTTGGATCAATATGCTGGTATGAATCCACATTCCGCCGGATTGCCGCAACGTGGATACCTCCTTTGTGCGCAAAGGCTGACTTCCCTGCATAGGGCTGATGTTCATCTGGGGAGAGGTTTGTGATCTCCGCGATGAAGTGTGAGACCTCGGTAAGATGCTTGATATTGCCTTCCGGGAGACACTCGTGGCCCATTTTCAGTTCGAGGTCGGCGATGATTGAAACCAGATTGGCGTTTCCGCAGCGTTCACCGTACCCGTTGATTGTACCCTGGACGTGGACGCATCCTTCAATGACAGCGATAAGGGAATTCGCTACTGCGCATTCGCCGTCGTTGTGCGTGTGAATTCCCAATGGGTGGAGCTGTTGCTGCATCACAGTACGAACAATGTCAGCGATCTCCCACGGCATCGTTCCTCCGTTTGTATCGCACAAAACTAGGGTCTCAGCGCCGCCTCTTTTCGCTGCCCTCAAGGTCTCAAGAGCATAGGCTTTGTCTAATTTGTAGCCGTCAAAGAAGTGCTCGGCATCGTAGACCACTCGTCGGCCCTGTGAGACAAGATAAGAGACACTCTGCTCAATAATCCTGAGATTCTCAGCCGGGGTTGTGCGGAGCACGTCGGTGACGTGTAGCATCGAAGATTTCCCAACAACCGTGCAGACAGATGTCTGTGAGTCGAGGAGTGCCTTGATGTTCGTGTCGTCAGAGGGATCGCCGCCCACGCGGCATGTAGAGCCGAAAGCAGCAATGACTGCGTGGTGCATGGACAGCTTCGCGGCACGCTGAAAGAAATCAACGTCCTTCGGGTTTGAGCCAGGCCATCCACCCTCGATGAAATCGACGCCAAGTTCATCGAGCCGGCGAGCAATCTTCAGTTTGTCGTGACATGACAGAGAGATTCCCTCGCGCTGTGTGCCATCCCGGAGTGTTGTGTCATAGATTTGGATCTTCATGGCTCTTCTTCTCTCTCAGGATGAACCCCGTGTCTCGTACTCGCTAATCCTGGATTCAAAACTCAACAGATACCCAAGCTCGTCAACGCCGTTCAGCAGACAAGCTTTTGAGAATCCGTCGATGGGGAACTGAACAGCTTCATTGCCCGGCAGCGTGACTGTCGATGTTGCGAGATCCACCGTCAATTCCATCTCTGGAGTTTCTTCAACCATCATGCACAGCCTTCTGTGAGTTGCCGCGTCGACGGTGATGGGGAGGAGGCCGTTCTTCAGTGCGTTGGCTCGAAAGATGTCCGCAAAGGAGGTGCTGATCACCGCTTGGATGCCGAAACCTCTCAGTGCCCAGGCTGCGTGCTCACGTGACGACCCACAGCCAAAATTGTTTCCGGTCAACAGAATCTTTGAGCTTTGGTTCTCGGATTTGTTGAGGGCAAAGGTTGGGTTCAGCGATCCGTCCGGATTGTGACTCCAGTCTGCAAAGAGGTGGTTGCCCATCCCTGATTTGTCAGTCGCCTTGAGAAACCGAGCAGGAATGATTTGGTCTGTATCGATGTCGTTCGTGAGCAGCGGAATGACTCGAGACGTGAACGGCGGAAAATGATTCATGGAGAATTCCTTCTTCTACTCAGTGATCATAGTTCGGACGTCAGCAATTCTTCCAGCGAGTGCTGTTGCTGCTGCAGTGAGAGGGGAGGCCAGAAACGTTCGTCCTCCTTTTCCTTGTCTCCCTTCAAAGTTTCGGTTGCTTGTCGAAACGGCATACTGACCCGGCTCAAGTTGATCGCCATTCATGGCAATACACATCGAGCAGCCAGACTCGCGCCATTCGGCTCCGGCTTGCTTGAAAATCCGATCCAGACCCTCTTGTTCAGCTTGCCTCTTGATGGTTTGCGATCCAGGCACCACCAGCACGCGAACGCTTGGAGCAACCTTCCGGCCCTTGAGAAGAGAAGCCGCCTGCTGAAGGTCGGTCATGCGTGAGTTGGTACAGCTCCCAATGAAGACGACATCGACCGGCTTCCCAAGCAGAGATTCGCCGGCTCGAAGATCCATGTACTTCAATGTTTTCTCCAGCGCGAGTCTTTCTGAGCCATCACGACTTTGAGCAGGATCTGGAACGCGGCCAGTGATCGGAATTCCCATTCCAGGGTTCGTCCCATAGGTGATCATCGGCACAAGCTCATCGGCATTCAATGTGATGCTTTTGTCGAATGTCGCTCCTTGCTCTGTGGGCAACTGGCGCCATTGTGTGAGGCTCGCCTCCCAGGCTCTTCCTTTCGGTGCGAAGTCGCGGCCGGCGATGTATTCGAACGTCGTGTCGTCAGGAGCGATCATGCCGGCTCGGGCACCGCCTTCAATGGACATATTGCAGATGGTCATCCGTTCTTCCATCGACAGCGAGCGGATTGCAGTTCCGGTGTATTCAAACACATGGCCAGTGCCTCCACTGACTCCGATTCGAGCAAGGAGGGCGAGAATGATGTCTTTTGCCGAGACTCCGGGTCCGAGTTTGCCCTCGACCTTCACCTCAAACGTCTTGGGCTTCCGCTGGAGCAAGCATTGGGTGGCGAGAACATGCTCGACCTCGCTCGTTCCAATGCCGAACGCCAGTGCACCGAAAGCGCCGTGGGTCGATGTGTGGCTATCGCCGCATACGATCGTCATTCCAGGTAGCGTCAGGCCGAGCTCTGGACCGATGACATGGACGATGCCTCTCTTTGGATGTTTCATTCCAAAAAGTTGAATGCCGAATTCGTGGCAGTTCTCTTCTAACTGTTGCATCTGCTTCGCCGCGAGCGCGTCCTGGATCGGCAATGATGGATCAAGTGTAGGGATGCTGTGGTCGATCGTTGCGAATGTCCTTTCGGGCCGTCGCACCTTCAGGCCTCGTGCCCTGAGCCCTGAAAATGCTTGCGGTGAGGTAACTTCATGGACGAGATGCAGGTCGATGTACAGCACAGCTGGGGAGTCCGGTTCCTGTGCCACGATGTGGCGATTCCACACCTTGTCAAAGAGTGTCACTGGTGGCTTCGACATACAATACTCTTTCTGATCTTCTGCAGCTAAGCCGTCACTGAAGCTTGCTTGATATCTGCTTTTTGTTGTTCAGTCTTCCGCGTCTTCGCAGCCAACGCGCGGTTCAGTGCCTCGAGATACGCTTTTGCGCTTCCAACAATCACGTCGGTGCTGACGGCACGGCCATTGAAGAGGACCCCATCGAAATCGACTCGTACGAAAACCTCACCGATCGCGTCATCTCCGAAGCTGACGGACTTGATTGAGTACTCAGTGAGCTTGCCTAAAACTCCGGTAATGCGCTTGATCGCCTTGTACGTGGCGTCCACGGGTCCGTCTCCTGTGGCTGAGTCCAAGAATGTCTCATTCCCTCGCCTCAATTTGATCGTCGCCGTAGGCTGTACCGTGTTGCCGCTGCTCACATGAATGTTCTCTAGGTGATAAACTCCTTCGACGTTGGCTACTTCATCCTCAAGGATCGCGATCAAATCCTCATCGAAGATTTCTTTCTTCTGATCTGCGATCGCGCAAAACGTTTCATAAGCTTTGTCCAGCTCTTCGGCAGAGAGATCATAACCGAGTTCCGAGTACCGCTTCTTTAGCCCATGTCGTCCGGAGTGCTTTCCAAGGACGAGCGTGCTGTGTTTGATCCCAACGGTCTCGGGCGTCATAATCTCATAAGTGATGGCGCTTTTCAGCACGCCATCTTGATGGATACCCGCTTCATGGGCGAACGCATTAGCCCCCACCACTGCTTTGTTCCGCTGGACCAGCATGCCCGTTAAGCTGCTCAGCAGTCTGCTCGATTTGTATAGCTCCTCGGTGTTCACGTTTGTATGCGCACCGAATTGCTCTCTTCGAGTCCTGATGGCCATGACAATCTCTTCGAGGGAGGCGTTCCCTGCCCGTTCGCCAACGCCGTTGACAGTGCATTCAACCTGACAGGCACCGTTGCGAATGGCTGCCAGGGAATTCGCCACCGCAAGGCCGAGGTCGTTGTGACAGTGGGCGCTCAACGTCACCTTCTCAATATTCTTCACACGCTCCCTGACCATGCGAAACATTGCTCCATATTCCTCAGGGACGGCATAGCCAACGGTATCGGGCAGATTGATCACCGTTGCCCCGGCATCGATCGCTGCTTCGACAACTTGACAGAGATAGTCGATGTCGGTTCGCGATGCATCTTCACAGGAGAACTCAACATCGGGACAAAACGACTTCGCATGGCTGACGGCACCGACAACATCGTCCAGGACTTGTTCTCTCGTTTTCCTCAACTTGTGGACGAGGTGAATGTCCGATGTTGCGATGAACGTGTGGATCCGTGGCTTCTTCGCGTACTGAAGCACCGACCAGGCGCGGTCGATATCTGTTTTCACTGTGCGACAAAGTGCTGCGACGGCACTGTGCTCAACCGTCTTCGCAATGACTTGAACAGCCTCGAAATCACCAACCGATGCAACGGGAAAACCTGCTTCAATCACATCGACGCGCAGTTGTTCCAGTTGGCGGGCCATCCGCATTTTCTCTTCAAGATTCATGCTGCAGCCAGGCGATTGCTCTCCATCGCGCAGTGTTGTGTCGAAAATGTAAATGCGTTTCTCCATGGTAGAGGTTCTCCTTTATAAGATCTTGCCTTCGAGTTGGACCAGTTTCCTTACCCATCCCATCAATTCCTCGAACTGACAGGGCAGGAGGGATTGTGCCCCATCTGAAAAAGCTTCTTCCGGATTCGGATGAACTTCAATGATCAACCCATCGGCACCAACGGCCACTGCAGCTTTTGCGATGGGAGTCACAAGACTCCGCACCCCCGTTCCATGGCTTGGGTCGACGATGACCGGCAGATGACTCAATTCCTTTAACGCCGGAACCGCAGAGAGATCACACGTGTTGCGAGTGAAATCTTCAAATGTCCGAATTCCTCGCTCACACAGAATCACCTGATCGTTGCCCTGCGACATGACATACTCTGCCGACATCAAAAGCTCTCTCAGGGTGCTTGACATTCCTCTCTTCAACAGCACAGGTTTCTTGATTTTGCCGACTTCCTTCAGGAGTGCAAAGTTCTGCATGTTTCGCGCACCGACCTGAAGGATATCTGCATACTTGGCCACCATCGGAACATCGGTAGGTGTGATTACTTCCGTGACAATGAACAATCCTGTTCTTTCGCGTGCTTCGGCGAGGAGTTTCAATCCTTCTTCCTCCAAGCCTTGAAAACTGTAGGGTGATGTCCGGGGTTTGAATGCTCCCCCGCGAAGGACTTTTGCACCTGCCTTCTTTACCTGATCGGCACATGTCAGGATTTGATCGGGGCTTTCCACAGAACACGGGCCCGCCATCACGACAAAATTGTTGCTTCCGATTGTCAACGATGTCTGTCCGTCGACTCTCGACATGTCGAGAGTGATCGCAGTTTGTTCTCTCTTCCACTCCTTGCTCGCGAGCTTGAAGGGCTTCAGGATAGGCACAACGTTTTCCACGCCATCCAGAG
The DNA here is from genome assembly GCA_049589195.1 of Bacteroidota bacterium. Taxonomy (GTDB): domain Bacteria; phylum Bacteroidota; class Ignavibacteria; order UBA10030; family JAHEZR01; genus JBAWAH01. Next base: position 263,220 of record JBAWAH010000048.1, read on the forward strand.
AATCGAGAGTCTGCAAACGCGATTTCTCTCGTTCATCACCGACGCACGCGATGACTGTCCTCAGTTCTCCATAGATTGGATGGACACGAAATCCAAGCTCACGTACCCTCTCAAACACGTGTTCGATCTGCTGCTTTGTGGCGCCCGGTTTCATCACAATGATCATGGAGAATCGTTCCCGTCTTCTTCGTTGAAAAACAACTGCACATTAAGCCTTCGCAAGTTCGGCCTTGATAGTGCTTTTTGGAGCTGCAGAGCTTGTCGACTGCTTCGGCATAACTTTCCAGAACAACGGTTGGTATTCAGTCCAGTTCATCAACACCTTTTGTGCCCGCGCGCTGCTCGTTGCTTCGAGGTGACGGTAGAGAATCATCTGCAGGAAGTGAGAATCTTCTGAATCCTCCACTCTTCTGATCTCGATGAGTTCATGATTGTATCTCCGCTCGAAATCTCCGAGGAGATCAAGCACATACGCAGAGCCTCCAGTCATTCCAGCCCCGAAGTTTCTGCCCGTTCTTCCCAGAACAATCACGGTCCCGTGAGTCATATACTCGCAGCCGTGGTCTCCGACCCCTTCGACCACCGCCAGCGCGCCGCTATTACGCACCGCAAAGCGTTCGCCCGCGCGTCCGCTCGCAAACAGTGTTCCTCCAGTTGCTCCGTAGAGAACAGTGTTCCCGATAATGACATCTTGAGCCGAATTTGCGCTGTTGCGTGCAGGCATGACGACAATCTCGCCCCCGCACATTCCTTTCCCGACGTAATCGTTGGCTTCGCCAATCAGGACTAGCTTAATGCCGTGTACGAGAAAGGCTCCGAAACTCTGCCCGGCGCTCCCACGGAAACGAAGCTGGATCGTGTTTTCCGGAAGCCCGCGGTCACCGTACAGATAGGCAATTTCCCCGGAAAGCTTGGTTCCGACAGAACGATTGATGTTCCGTATTTTGTACTCGCGTGTGATTGGCGTTTTGTCTCGGATTGCGTCCTTCACATCCTGCAGGATTGTATCGTCGAGCGGCTTGTCAGGTCTGTCGTTTCGATACCAGACACGGAAGCGCTTCTCGCGTTCATAATCCCGCCGGGCAAGAAATCCACTCAGATCCAGCGTGTTTGCCTTTGGATGGTCCGTAATGGTTCGCTGTTCGAGCATGTCCGTACGGCCGACGACTTCATTCAATGTTCTGGCGCCAAGCTCGGCGAGAATCCTACGCACATCTTCTGCAATGGCAGTGAGATAATTGATCAACATCTCAGGTTTGCCGTCAAAGCGTGCCCGCAGCTGCTCATCCTGTGTTGCGATTCCCACCGGACAGGTATTCAAGTGGCATTGCCGAACGTACTTGCAGCCCAGCGCGATGAGTGCCCCAGTGCCAAAGTTGAACTCCTCAGCACCCAACATTGCAGCGATGACGATATCACGGCCGGTCTTGAATCCGCCGTCCACTCGCAGGGTCACTCGTTCCCGCAGGCCGTTCATCACCAGCACCTGCTGAACCTCTGCGACGCCAAGTTCCCAAGGACAACCCGCATTCTTGATCGAGCTCAACGGAGAGGCCCCTGTACCGCCCTCGTGGCCGCTGATGAGAATCACATCAGCGTACGCCTTGGCTACCCCGGCGGCAATCGTTCCGACGCCAGCTTCAGAAACGAGCTTGACGCACACCTTTGCGCGATAATTCGCTTGCTTCAAATCATAGATGAGTTGAGCGAGATCTTCGATACTGTAGATGTCGTGATGCGGCGGAGGTGAAATAAGCGCGATTCCCGGAATTGCCTTTCGCAGTCGCGCGATAAGTGGGGACACCTTATTCCCGGGTATTTGTCCGCCTTCACCGGGCTTCGAGCCTTGCGCCATTTTGATCTCGAGTTCTTTCGCGCTGGCTAAGTACTCAATTGTGACGCCGAACCGCGCCGAGGCAACTTGCTTGATGGCACTGTTCGCCCAATCGCCGTTCGGCAGGATGTGGAAGCGTCTGGGATCTTCTCCGCCTTCGCCACTGTTGCTCTTGCCTCCGATGCGGTTCATTGCTATCGCGATCGCCTCGTGCGTCTCGGGCGAGAGGGCGCCGAGGGACATCGCGGCTGTGCAGAACCGTTTCCGGATTTCCTCAACGGGCTCGACCTCGTCAAGGGGAACGGGAAGGTTCAGCTTCTTGAACTCAAGCAAATCCTTGATCCCGATCGGTGCCGTATCTTTCAGGGCTTGCTTGAGATGCCCATAGTCTTCCTGTGTACCCGAAGCTCTCAACCGCTGCATTGCCCGAAGTGCCTCAGGTGACCACGCACGCCGCTCGCCATTTTTGCGGAACCGATAGTGCCCTTCGTCTTTCAGTGAGATTTCCGGAGAACCGAACGCCTTCGCATGACGCGCGAGCGCCTCACGGGCAATCTCGCGCAGGCCTATGCCGCCAATCCGCGAAGGTGTATCGGTGAAGTGCTGGTCGATCACTTCCTTTGAGATTCCAATTGCCTCGAAGATCTGAGCTCCGCGATACGATCCGAGAAGCGAAATCCCCATCTTCGACATCACCTTCAAAGTGCCCAACTCGACCGCGTCCCGGAAATTCCGGCAAGCTTCATCGATTGAAATGCCGTTCGTCCCCTCAACTTGCACCATCGCTTTGATCGTCTCGAATGCCAGATAGGGATTGACCGCACTTGCGCCGTATCCGATTAGTGTCGCAAAGTGATGTACATCCCGTGGTTCACCTGTCTCCGCTATGACACTGACTTTCAGACGTTTTCCTTGGCGCAACAGGTGGTTATGGACAGCACCAACAGCAAGGAGAATGGGAACAGGCACATGCTTCGCGTCCACGCCGCGGTCACTCAGAATAACAAGAAACTTACCTTCGTCCACTGCGCGCTCGGCGTCGAGGCAAAGCTGCTTCAGTGCTTTTTCAAGACCTTCTTCGCCTCCGCTCACGTCGAAGAAGGTTGGGAGCGTAACTGATTGAAAGAGAGGATCCTCAAGAGACTTCAGATCTGCCAGCTCGGAGTTGAACAGAATCGGGTTCTGCAGCTCAACCTGCTTTGCATGTTCTGGGGTTTCTCCGAACCAATTTCGCCGGTGGCCAAGCCTGCTTGTCAGTGACATGACGAGGCGTTCCCGAATAGGATCAATGGGCGGGTTCGTGACCTGGGCAAACTTCTGCCTGAAATAAGAGTGTAGCAATTTAGGCTGCTTCGACAGGACCGCGACGGGCGCATCATCTCCCATTGATCCAACTGGCTCTTTGCCGCTCTGCATCATTGGCTTGAATAGCAGATTCAACTCTTCACTGCTATAGCCGAAGCACACCTGTTGCCTGACGAGATCGGTCTGTCCGTCTTGAGGTTGAGGGCGTCCATTACCTTCATCAAACACCTTCGTGGCGGCTGGAAGCCGGTAGATGTTCTTTACCCACTCGGAATATGGTTTCTGCGCAGCGATTTCATTCTTGATCTCGATATCCTTGAGCAGAATGCCGCGGGCCGTGTCGACTGCAATCATTTCTCCTGGCCCGAGTCTTCCCTTTTCCATCACGGACGAATCGTCGATCTCAAGTGCGCCAACCTCCGAACCCACCACGATGAGTCCATCGAAGGTAATCTTGTAGCGGGCAGGTCTCAGGCCATTGCGATCGAGCGTTGCGCCGACGATTGAGCCATCGCTGAAGACAAGCGCCGCAGGGCCATCCCAGGGCTCGCTGAAGCATTCGTTGTAGTCATAAAAGTCTTTCGCCTGCTGGTTGATGTCATCGCGCGCACGCCAGGCTTCGGGCACAAGCATCATCATCGAATGAAGAACGTTGCGTCCGGAGAGCGTTAGAGCCTCCAGCGCGTTGTCGAGATTAGCGGAATCGCTTCCTCCTTCCTGGATCAAGGGTTTCAAGACTCTGATGTCCTCGCCCCACTGGTCAAACGCAAGCTCAGCCTCGCGCGCTTTTGTCCAGACACGGTTGCCCTGGACGGTGTTGATCTCGCCATTGTGTGCAAGCATCCTGAATGGCTGAGCGAGACTCCAGGTAGGAAACGTATTCGTGCTGTATCGTTGATGATAGAGCGCAAGCGAAGATTCAAACAGAGGATTCCTCAAGTCTGGGAAGAATCTATCGAGCGCTGTCGCAATCATCAGCCCTTTGTACACAATCGATCGGCTCGAGAAGGAACAGATGTAGAAGTCTCTGACGTCCGTCTTCAGGGCGTGCTTCTCAATTTCTTTGCGGGAAAGAAACAGTCGCCGCTCAAACTCTGCAGAGCTGAGGTGCTTCGGCTTCCGCAACAAAACCTGTTGGATTCTCGGGGCCGTGAGCGCTGCGCTGTCACCAATCACGGCTGTGTCGACGGGCACACTTCGCCAGCCGAACAGACCAAGGCCTCTGATGGTAATCACGTGTTCAACAAGCGCCCTGCAAAGCGAATAGGCATCTTCATCATGGCCCGGCATGAACATCATTCCGACTCCAAGGTCTTCCTCGGTTTCCATCCTGGTAGAGAGGTCAGGGACTTCCTGCAGAAAGAATTTCACCGGCAGCTGCGTGAGGATTCCAGCACCGTCTCCTGTCTGGGTGTCGGCTGCAACAGCTCCACGATGCGTCAGGTTACAGACAGACTTGATTGCCTTCTGCACGATGTCATGACTTTTTGCTCCAGAGATTTTGGCGACAAATCCTGTTCCGCATGCATCGTGCTCGAACCGCGGATCATAGAGCGGAAAGTCATTACGCATCAGGACACCCGTCCGTTTGTTGGAACATATTTGATTTCGTTCCTCCAGAACAAGATGATTTTTCTCCCGTACTTGCGTTGAACCGATGATGACCTTCCTGGTTGCTTCTTAGACCTCACCCTGAAACTCCCTCTTCAATGCAACTCTCCCCGTTCTTGCCAATTCCTTGATTCCAAATGGCTTCAGCATGGAGATGATTGCGTCGACCTTCGGTAGACTCCCTGTGGCTTCGAGTGTCAATGTCTTTGGGCTGATGTCGACAACCTTCGCACGAAAGATCTCTGCAACTTGCATAATCTCCGAGCGCGTCTCCGAGGTCGACTGGACTTTGACCAGAGCAAGCTCACGCTCGACGAAACTCTCGAATGTCAGGTCGATTACTTTAATTGTATCGATGAGCTTGTTGAGCTGCTTGATGATCTGTTCGATGATTTGATCGTCTCCATGGGTGACAATAGTCATTCGCGAGGTATCTTGCTCCTCAGTGGGACCGACTGAAAGGCTATCGATGTTGTAGCCTTTTGCTGCGAAGAGTCCCGCAATCCTGGTAAAGGCCCCAAATTTGTTTTCGACCAGGATTGAGATGGTGTGTTTCTTGACCTGATTGCTGACGGCTGGCTTTGCTGTCGTCTTTTGGGAAGCCTGACTCAGTCGCACGGCATCGGTATTTGGTGGCTCGAGAGGACTGGCAGTCCCGGCGGAATGTTCCTGTGGTTTCATTGGTTATCCTTTCTCAAGGGTCATGACTTCTTCGATGATTTCTCCGTTGGCATCTCCGGCTGAGGTGGAGCTAACAGGCTCGGGTGTATCGAGCATTTCATGAACGGTCTGGCCTGTAGGAATCATCGGATAGACGTTGTCCTCCTTTGTCACAACAAACTCAACGAGCACCGGGCCGTCATTATAGTCCATGACTTTCCGGATTATCCCCTCAACTTCTGAGGCCTTCGTGACTCGAAAAGCGGCACACCCGTATGCTTCAGCAAGTTTCACGAAGTCGGGGTTGTATAGCTCAACGTGCGAATAGCGTCGGCGCCAGAACAACTCCTGCCATTGCCGAACCATCCCGAGGAATCCGTTGTTGATCACAAACATCTTCATGGGCAGCTTGTTCTCGGCAATCGTCGCAAGCTCTTGCACGTTCATCTGAAAGCCTCCATCACCGCTGATGGACACGACCGGAAGGTCTTTTCTGCCAAAGGCGGCTCCCATTGCCGCGGGCAGAGAGAAGCCCATTGTTCCTAGGCCGCCAGAGGTGATGTGTGTCCGCGGGTGCATCCAGTTGAAGAACTGCGCTGTCCACATCTGATGCTGCCCCACATCTGAGACGACGATTGCGTTTCCTCGAGTGATCTCTCCAAGTTTTTGAACAACATACTGCGCGCGAATGGCCTCCGTGAGCTTGTACCGGAGGGGGTGTTCTCTTTTCCACTGCTGGATCGTCTGAAGCCAGTCTTTCGTCTCAATCGGTTGAACATACTCGATCAACTTTCTCAAAACTCTTTTCACATCGCCGACAATTGGCACATCAACCTGGACGTTCTTACTGATGGCCGACGGGTCGATGTCGATGTGGATCTTCTTCGCATCGGCAGCAAAGGCTTCCACTTTGCCGGTGACACGGTCATCAAACCGGGCACCGACTGCAATGAGCACATCGCAATAGTGGACTGCGATGTTGGAATACCAGGTGCCGTGCATCCCGAGCATGCCCAGTGAGAGTGGATTATTCTCCGGGAAGGAACCGAGGCCATGCAGGGTCGTCGTCACCGGGCACTTCAGTTTCTCGGCGATTGCCCTTAGTTCGGCAGACGCATTCGATTGGATAACGCCGCCGCCGACGTACAGGACTGGTCGCTTCGCGGCGTTGATTAATGCGGCTGCCTTTCGGATTTGTCTGATATGCCCATCAACGACAGGTTTGTAGCTACGCATTTCGATACTTTCAGGGTAATGAAATGCCGTCTTCTGAGCCATTACATCTTTCGGCAAGTCAACGAGGACTGGGCCGGGTCGACCAGTTGTGGCGATGTAGAACGCTTCCTTGATGGTCCTCGCCAGTTCAGTGACGTCCCGAACCAGATAGTTGTGCTTGGTAATTGGCCGAGTGATCCCAACACTATCCGCTTCCTGAAATGCGTCGTTTCCAATGAGCTTCGATGCCACTTGGCCAGAGAACACGACGATGGGAACAGAGTCCATGAGTGCGTCGGCAATCCCCGTGACGGTGTTCGTCGCGCCCGGGCCGGAAGTAACAACGACTACTCCCGGTTTTCCCGTCGCTTTTGCATAGCCTTCCGCCGCATGCGTTGCTCCCTGCTCATGCCGGACGAGCACGTGTTTGATGTCCGAGAGGTCGACGAGCGCATCATAGACTCCGATAATCGCACCTCCCGGATAGCCGAAGACAATCTCAACTCCCTCTTCGATCAAGCTTCGGACAAAGATCTCCGAGCCTGTCATGACTTTGCCAAAGTATTTGCTTTGTGATGGCCGTCCTTTTGTAGGTGTCAAAGTTGCCTCCTCTTGACCCAAATCCGCCTTTGGCAGAGGGTCTCGTTGTTTAATGCTACAAGGTTGAGATCAGGTGCGATTCAAATTCAGATCCGTCACTGCTCCCAAACTGCTGCTTGAGACAGCTGATGCGTACTTCGCCAACACTCCTCTCGTGTACTTGAGTGGCTTAGGTTTCCAGTTCTTCCTGCGCAGAGCAAGGATGTTGTCGGGAACATCGAGCTGCAAGACACGCCGTCCTGCATCAATTGTGATGCTATCACCCTCTTCGACCAGTGCAATGGCTCCACCAACAGCGGCTTCAGGCGCAACGTGGCCGACGACCATCCCGTACGTTCCACCGGAGAACCGGCCATCTGTAATCAACCCGACAGAGTCGCCAAGTCCCGCCCCGATGATTGCCGAGGTCGGGGCGAGCATCTCGCGCATCCCCGGTCCCCCTTTAGGTCCCTCGAATCGAATGACAATGACATCGCCAGCTTTGATATGACCAGCCAAGATCGCTTCCAGGCACGCTTCTTCAGAATCGAAGACGCGAGCGGGTCCTGTAATTTTCGGATTCTTTACACCGGTGATCTTTGCGACTGCTCCTTCCGTGGCAAGATTGCCTTTCAGAATCGCAAGATGGCCCTGCGGATAGAGTGGGCTGCTCCATGAGTGAATGACGTCTTGCCCAGCCCGCGGCTCAGGTGGTACGCTGGCAAGCAGCTCACCGACTGTCTGTCCCGTGATTGTCAGCGCGTCGGGGTGAAGAACTCCATGCACCGACAGAATCTTCATGACTTGTGGGACGCCGCCGGCACTGTGGAATTCAGTCGTGACGTATTTTCCCGACGGTTTCAAATCGCAGAGCACGGGGACGCGTGCACGGATGGTTTCGAAATCATCGAGCGTCAGCGGCACGTCAACCGCGTGTGCAATCGCGAGCAAGTGGAGGACTGCATTCGTCGAGCCACCTATTGCCATGACGACGGCGATTGCGTTTTCGAAAGACTTGCGAGTGAGAATTTGGCGTGGGAGAATTTGGTGGCGGACTGCGTTGGCGAGAACTTCAGCAGACCGGGCGGCACTGTCGGCTTTCTCGGCGTCTTCGGCTGCCATCGTGGAAGAGTACATCAAGCTCATCCCCATTGCCTCAATGGCAGATGACATCGTGTTTGCTGTGAACATCCCGCCGCAGGAGCCGGCGCCCGGACAGGAGAAGCGCTCGACGGCTACGAGTTGGTCCTGGGTTATTTTGTGTGCGCTGTATTGGCCAACCGCCTCAAAAGCACTGACAATGGTGAGATCTTTTCCTTCGTAGTGTCCCGGCTTGATCGTCCCACCGTAGATGAAGATGGAAGGGACGTTCATGCGGGCGATAGCGATCATCGCTCCCGGCATGTTCTTGTCACATCCTCCGATTGCCACGAGCCCATCGACGCTCTGTGCATTACAGGCGGTCTCGATCGAGTCGGCAATGACTTCCCGGGAGACGAGAGAGTACTTCATTCCTTCCGTCCCCATCGAAATCCCATCGCTGACCGTAATTGTACCGAACGTCTGGGGCATGGTCCCTGCCGTGCGGAGTGCTTTTTCCACGCGTTCGGCTAGAAGGTTGAGACCTACGTTGCAGGGAGTAATCGTACTGTAGCTGTTTGCGACGGCGATAATCGGCTTGTCGAAGTCTTCGTCGCGAAACCCAACCGCCCGAAGCATCGCCCGATTGGGCGTGCGCTCAAACCCCTTTGTGATTGTATCGCTTCTCAAAGATCACCTCCAGACAAAAAGTTGTTCCTCTTCGCCTGAGGTGAACCTTGCTTTCTTAACTCTGGGGTGCTGTTTAGGTGTGCTTGGTTAACCTCAGGCGTTCCATTCAGGCAATAATGATTAGCCCGAGAAGGAGGAGGTTAACCAGAATGCTAAGGGCGAGGCCGGACAGGGAAATAACAGAAATCGGTCGGAAGACACCGAGGCTGGTGTTGACCAATGTCAGAGTTGAAGTATTTGCGTTACTTCCCAATTCTTTCTCCAAGGATTAACTAAGGCCTCTGGTTTTAATATAGAAATTAATCGGGTATTGTCAAGAGAAAAATGCAGTTTGCAGAATATTGCTTGGATCCAATATGACTCACTTTTTCGCCGGGTCGCCCGTTGTTTCGGGGTTTCGTTGCTTCTTACGACACCGAAAAGTGAACCGGAATTCAAATCAATTACAGGAGTAAAGTCTGTGGCCGTGTGCACAGACCAATCCACCCAGGGAGAAAGCTTAGTGGGCTGATTCAAGCAGGGAGTATCGTGATGCGTTGTCGGGGCTCTGATCGGGGAGCAGTGTATCAGCGACGGAAGACTCGACAATCACGGTGATCCGCGGCAGGAGTTGGTGGCGAACGCATTCGCTTCGAGGGATAGCAATCATAGTCCTTCGTGTTGCTATTTCTGGTCTTGGGGAATTCCCAAATTCGGAATCGACGAACCAATCGAGATCTGCCCAACCAAGGCGAAGCTCCTTGACATTCCGAGCAACTATTCATATTATCGCTACGTGACACTACGCTGTCACTCAGATTTGAGAAACTCACGCCTCTTCAGTACATTGAACATCGACATGACTGGCTCCAGCCTTTCGATCTGAGAGCGTTCCGGAAGACAACCCCACTGATGAAAATCAAGTACCCGATCTTGAAGACTATTCAATCGCAGTTGATACTCTCATTCACTGTCGCCATTCTCGTTCCTGCGTGCATTACAAGCTATGTCGGGATGAGAATCATCTCTGATCAAGTCATCACCCGAGCCGAGACAAAAACGATTTCTGATTTGAATTCGGCGCGCGAGATCTATCGGAACAAGATCTCCGAGATACAAAGTATCACCCGCCTCACCGCTGTCCGATCGCTGATCCGAGCAGCGGTGGTCAATCGAAATCGCAGCTTCCTTAATAAAGATTTGGAAAGGACACTTCGCCGCGAGCGGCTTGACCTTCTGACTATTGTAGATAACCGGGGCAACGTGATCTCCCGGGGAAGGAACCCCGGTCTTTACGGCGATAGCATGCTCTCCGACAAATTCGTCGAACAAGTTATCCAGACTCGGCAGTTGATCTCCGGCACCGACATTGTGCCGCGCGAGGAGCTGCTCAAGGCATCTCCTGATCTTGCTGCGCAGGCATTGCTGCAAGTCATCCCAACGCCAAAAGCCAAGCCCCGATCCGATCAAGAGGAAACCTCCGGCATGATGCTTAAGTCGGCAGTGCCGCTCTTTGATGACGACGGTAATTTTCTCGGCGTGCTTGTCGGCGGGATCCTTCTCAACCGCAACTTCGAGATCGTCGACAAGATCAAAGAGATCGTTCATGAAGGCCAAGTCTACGAAGGGAAGGAAATCGGGACCGCTACGATCTTCCAGGGTGACCTTCGCATATCCACGAACGTGAAAAGCGAAGACGGCAGCCGTGCAATCGGGACCCTTGTCTCAGAGGAGGTGTACGACAACGTGCTGAAGGAAGGTAATCGCTGGGTGGGGGAGGCGTTCGTTGTCAATGCAACCTACCTCGCGGCGTACGAGCCGATCAGGGACCCGATGAACAAGACCATCGGCATTCTTTATGTTGGTGTTTTGAAGCAGCCCTTCGATGACGTTCTCCAGAAAACCGTGATGACCTTTCTCGGCATCGCCTTCCTTGGCATCGTACTCATCGTCTTCGTGTCTGTCCACCTTGCAAAGCGGATAGCCACTCCGTTGAGAAGGCTCGAGGAGGTTTCGAGAAGAGTAGCCAACGGTGACTACAAGCATGAGTTCAAGGCGAACGGTCCCGTCGAGGTCGAGCATCTTGCCTATTCACTCAATCAAATGGCAAAAGAACTAGAGGTTGAGAAGCGGGAGCTGGAAGAATGGGGGAGAACGCTCGAGAAGAAGGTGGCAGAACGTGCAGAGGAAATGAAAAAGATCCATTCCCAATTGTTCCGCTCCGAGAAACTCGCATCACTCGGAAAACTCGCAGCGGGTGTTGCCCACGAGATTAACAACCCTCTGACAGGTATCCTCACGAATAGCAGTCTTCTGCTTGAGGACTTGGAGAAGGATGATCCTCGCCGCGAGGATGTCGAGGTGATGGTGAAGGAGACCATTCGCTGTCGGGAGATTGTGAAGCGCTTGCTTGATTTTGCACGCCAGACGCAACCGCAGAAAAAGCTCGCGAGCATCAACGCGCTCATCGAGAATATCATTCTTCTCGTCAGGAACCAGGCCCTTTTTCGAAGCATCACGATCGAAAAACAACTGACGGAGGGCATTCCCGAAGTCTTGGTGGATCCCGACCAGATCCAGCAGGTGTTTGTCAATATCATATTGAATGCCGCCGAGGCAATGTCGAAGGGCGGCAAGCTCGCGATCGAGTCAAAAGTCTCGACTGACGGTCGGTGGATTTTCATCAGCTTCGCTGATACCGGCCCTGGGATACCGGAATCAGAACGGGAGAGAATCTTCGACCCATTCTATACCACAAAGGAGCATGGGACAGGGCTGGGACTCTCAATCAGTTATGGCATCGTCGAACAACATGGCGGCACCATCAGCGTCGAGAGCAGCGTTGGGAAAGGGTCGACATTTACGATCCAGGTTCCAGTCGTAGCCGATGAATGAGAGCATGAAAGAATCCAAAGCACATATTCTCATCGTCGACGATGAGCTTGTCGTTTGCAGGAGCTGCGAGAAGGTTTTCCGCCGCGCAGGACATTCCTCTGTCTATGTCACCTCAGGACGGGAAGCCCTCAGAACGCTGGAATCCGAGACCTACGATGTCGTGTTTACAGATCTGAAGATGATGGATATGGGTGGCCTTGAAGTTCTGCGGGCAATCAAGGAGAAACACCCAACGACGGTTGTCGTGATCATCACCGGCTATGCGACGATCGCATCAGCGGTTGAGACCATGAAGTCGGGCGCCTTTGACTACTTGCCCAAGCCTTTCACACCTGGTGAGCTGCTTGCAGTATTCGATCATGCCATGGAGAGGCGAAAGCTCCTGCTCATGTCAGAGCCTGACTTTGAATACTCTGGAGATGAGGGATTCGAAGGCATGATCGGGAAAAGTCCGGCCATGAGGGAGGTCTATAAGCTCATTCAAAAGGTTGGGCCGACTGAAAGCACCGTCTTGATCGTTGGAGAGAGCGGGACGGGAAAGGATCTGACTGCTAAAGCGATCCATCAACGGAGTAAGCGAAAAGGCGAAACCTTCTTCGCGATTGACATCTCGACTCTCTCAAGCTCACTATTAGAGAGCGAATTGTTTGGCCACGTGAAAGGCGCGTTCACCGGCGCCGCGTCCGACAAACTCGGGATCTTTGAAGCAGCAAACCACGGCACGATTTTCCTCGACGAGATCGGGAATCTCCCGCTGGAAACCCAAGGGCGATTGCTCAGAGTTCTTCAGGAGAAAGAATTAATCCCCGTGGGGGGCACCACGGTGAGAAAAGTCGATGTCCGGTTGATCTTCGCGACGAATCAGAACCTGAAGCAGCTTGTCATGAGCAGCAAGTTCCGGGAGGATCTGTACTATCGCCTCAATGTCTTCCCCATCCGATTGCCGTCACTCCGCGAGAGGAGAGAAGACATTCCCGACCTCGTCTCATATTTCCTTCAGAAATACTGTAGTTCCATCGGAAGGACCGTGCCTCGTGTACGCGCGGACGCCATGGAATCGTTGATGAACTATCATTGGCCGGGCAACGTCAGAGAGCTTGAGCACGCGGTTGAGAGACTCATGATACTGGTTGAACAAGATGAAATCGATCCGGTCCACATTTCCGCGGCTCTGTACAGGACGGACTCCTCCATCAGGTCGATGATTCCAAAGACGAGTGACGAGCTCAGGAACCTAAAGAAAAGAATCCGCGAATCTTCAGTTCAAGAAATTGAAAAAATGTTTGTGGAAGAATCGCTTGCACGGAACAACTGGAATATCTCCAAGGCTGCACGTGATGTCAACATGCAGCGATCCAACTTCCAGGCCCTCATGAGAAGGTACCACATCAAGAAACCCACCTCACCTGCATCATGAATTATGCACCCGCATATTCCTATTGTGCATCCGCTGGTCCGCACCTGTGGCTGATTTGAGCTTTTTCCGGCGATTTTCCATTTCCAGCGTCACCACTCGCTTTCGCTTGCCCCTGCCCCACGTCTCTGTCCCCTCGCAGCGTAAGTCTCTCTGTCATACGGTGTTGCAGTTACATCGGCCAAGTTGACGACGGGCTGGCACAGAGATTGAGCTTCTTCCAGATGGTAATTGAAATCAAAATCTTCCCATCACAGTGAAAGACGCCGAACATGATTACGGAAAAAATTCTGGTCGTCGATGATGAAGAGAATGTGTGTCACAGCATCAGAAAAGTGCTGTCACGCAAGGGCTACTCGGTTTTCCAGGCTCTGAACGTGGAAGAAGCTGTGAGCCAAATCAAGGACAGTTCGTTTGATCTCGTGATCACCGATCTGATGATCCCCGGGACGAGTGGCATGGAGTTGTTGCAGATCATCAGAGATCACTATCCTGAACTGGATGTGATCATGATAACCGGGTACGCATCAATCGAGTCCGCCGTGAAAGCGACCAAGCTTGGGGCATCGGCGTATCTTCCGAAACCCTTTACACCGGAGGAGCTCACAGAGGTTACGCAGAAAACGCTCGCGAATAAAGTCAAGAGGAGTGAGAAGCAAGCAACACAAGTTGCTTCGCCCGCGACGGAGGAACTCTCGAATGACGTGATCGATGTTGACATGCCATTCAGCGAAAGAGAAGTGGCGAAGCACACGTCAGAGGAGTACGTCGAGGCGTTAACACATACCGATATCCCGCTTGCCAAGAAAGTCGCGGACAAGGCATACTGCAACACGGGAAAACGCGAGTGCCGGAGACTGGTTCTTGAAGGAAAAGAATGTTTGGGAGAGTGTCCTATCCTGAAGAAGGAGAAATCGCGCGCGAAGAGTATCACTCGTGTACGTCGAGTCACCTCTCAACTCATTGATGTCGACTTGCCCTTCAATCTCGATGAAGTTGAACGGGTGACCGGAGTGGATTATATCAACTGTCTCAGCCGATCGGATATCCCGATCGCCGCGTTCTACGGCAGAGATGCTTCAGCGAAATATTCGGTTCTCGTCGTCGATGATGAGCCGATTGTCTGCCACAGCGTTCGGAGAATCCTGTCGAAGCAAAGCTGTGCAGTGGAGGAAGCGTTCGACGTCGACTCTGCCCTGCTGAAGATGAAGCTCCACAAATACGATCTCGTCCTGCTTGATCTGAAAATGCCAAAGCGCAGTGGAATGGAAGTGCTGAGGTCGATCAAGACTCAGTGGCCTGATCTGCCGGTCGTCATGGTCACAGGCCACGGTTCGATCGAGGCGGCGATCGAGGCGACAAAGCTCGGAGCGTTCAATTTCATTCCGAAGCCTTTTTCTCCCGACGAGCTGACCAAGGCAACTGTGGAGGCTCTTGCTGCATAGTTCATAGGAGTATTGGGAGGGGTGAGTTTCCTGTGGTTTGCTGCGAGGAATTCACCCCCTCAGATTCCAAGGCGTGATGATCACAGACCCAGATTGAGGCGGCGATCGTAAACCGCCGCACCACTCTTTATGATGGCTAACATGTGAAGCCACACCGTACAAAACCTGCACAGGCTGCGATCCCCCGAGATGACAAGAACATCTGGATGGGGTACCTGTCTGTTCCATTTCGAAGAGGCACGGCGTATATTGTGTTGGAGCGTGATGAGGATTACACAACCCTCGATTCGAACATTGGCGAAGTGCTGGTGCGGGCAAAGACGCTAATGAAGTTCTTCTTTCTACTGGATCTGAACTGATACTGTCTACGCATCCGCTGTCTCAGAGCCGAACCCTCGAAGCTTTTCCTTCCTTCAAAAGTGGCGCGAGATCCAATCACGAGTTACTGGTATCTGCCTACAAATTCCGCTTCCAGAAATCAAGCTCCGTATTCAAGAGGTGCTTGCGGCCCGCAGGATCGCCAACGCCGTGCTTTCGCAGCGGGTAGACCATAAGCTCGAATAACTTGTTGGCGTTGATCAGCTCGTCAATGAACCTCCATGAGTTCTGGATGTGGACGTTGTCGTCGTGCAGACCGTGAACGATCAATAGCTTGCCGTGGAGGTCTTTGGCGTATTTCAAAAGAGAGTGGTCTTCATAGCCTTTGAGGTTGTCCTTCTCCGTCCTCATCAGCGCTTCCCCCCATTTCGTATCGTAGAACCGAAAGTCTGTCACGCCAGCTCCGTCAATGCCTGCTTTGAATTCCGTCGACTGTGTCATCGCAAGGAGCGTATTCGTCCCGCCGCCGCTCCATCCTGTAATCCCAAAGCGGCTCGAGTCAATTCCCGGCTGTTGCTTCATCCATCGGACCGCATCAACAAGATCGTTGAGTTCGACCTCTCCGGGTGAACGCTCGAAGAGAAGGTTCTCTAGTTTCTTGTTGACGGCTGTGGCAGCGCGGTTGTCAACTGTCATCAATACAAACCCATTGTTCAGTAAGACGTTATCCCATGCAAGACCCATTGGCCACGCGTTTGCTACTTGCGGCGCAGAGGGTCCCCCGTACACTGACACGATCACAGGATATTTCTTTGATGGATCGAAGTCTTTTGGTCTGCTGATCGACACGGGAAGCATGAAGCCATCCCTCGCGGGAACGTAGGTCAGTTCTGGGAACTGTGGATCGTATTTCTTGAATCCTCCGAGATCGGACTCTGCAAGCACGAGCTTCTTCGATCCATCCGAGACATACAGAGTGAGGGATGGAGGAGTGCTGATGCTAGCGTATCGATCAAAATAGAACTTCGCGTTCGGACTCATCGAGATCGAATGTGTCCCATCCTCGTCCGTCAGCCGCTTCATGTCGCCGCCGTCCATTTTGATCCGGTAGAGATGTTTCTCAAGGGGGGATTTCTCGAGCGCAGTAAAGTAAATCCATCCGTCTTTTTCGTCAATGCCCGTAACAGCTCTCCTCAGCCAGAAGACCCCGCCTGCCGCGGAATGGATTGCCCAATCACCTTTCGTAATCTGGTTGACGAGCTTTCCGTCCATCGCGAACCGGTACAGATGCTCGTATCCATCACGTTCCGACGATCTGATAAAGTGCTCACCATCGTGCAGGAAGCAAAGGTCGTCTGAGGTGTTGACCCATGCTTCGTTAGTTTCTTTCTCGATGAACGTTGCCTCGCCCGACGTGCAATCGACAAAATACATATCTTCCTCGGTCTGAAGTCGGTTCATCGTCCGAACGGAGACGCGTTTACTGTCTGGCAGCCATTTCACACGCACAATGTATTCGTATGCCTTGGGGTCGATATTCACCCAGGCTGTCTTCGTCGCACCAAGCTCAACGATCCCAACACGCACGTCGGGATTCTTCTCACCTACCTTTGGGTATCTCTGTGTGGTGACGGTTGGAGTCCAGGGACTGATGTTCACGAAATGCTGGAGACTCACGCCTGACTCGTCCGTTCGGAGATACGCTATCGAGCGTGAATCAGGAGACCACCAGTAGCCAGTGTCCTGCCGGTCGAAAATCTCCTCCCAATAGACCCACGAGAGCGTTCCGTTCAAGATCGTGTCGCTTCCGTCCTCGGTGAGACGTGATTCTTTCTTCTGAGGGATGTCGTACGCATAAAGGTTGTTCCCCCGGACGAAAGCAAGCTTCAGACCGTCAGGGGAGAAGTCGACATCCTTCTCTTCCTCTTTTGTTTCTGTCACGCGTGTCACCGTTGCGTTCTTGATGTCGAGGAGAAAAACATCGCCATCGATCAGGTAGAAGCCGTAGGTGCCTGTGCTCGAGAATGCGTCGGGTACCGGCGAGAAGCGGGGAGCTTTCCCTTCCGGGAAAAGGTTCTTGAAGCTCTCGCTTGCCTTCTTCTGATCGAGAAGCGGCGTCCTTTTGCCGGTTTGTGGATCTAGTCGCTCAAGCTGCTGTTCTGCCGGTAGTTTCCGTGTGTCGAAGATGATTGCAGTGTTGTCATCAAGCCACCAGGTCCGTGGAGTCACGAACGCCTGGCGCAGTGTTGGGTCGTTCATGGTTTCGAGTGTCAGCTTCTGTTTCTCTTGAGCGTGTACGGCATTGAAGGTGACAAGACAAAGGATCGCCGGTAAGACGAATCGAAGATGGCGTGTCGGATTCATGCTTAGTTCATCCTTTCAACTGAGAATCTTTTGTGAGTACAGAGGGCGATGATTTCAGAAACTGCTGGAGACCGCACACGCGTTGCGGTGGTTGTTGAGTGATGGGATCAGAGAGGAATTTCAAATGGCACGAAAAAGAGAGTGGAGAGCGATCCTAAACTCGATAGTTATACTCCATTCTTGTGATTAACCATACATACAATTTCTTCCTTCGTCCGCGAACGCTTTCAGGAGTTCTAAATCCGCATCGAAGAAGTGATCGGACGGGGAGAGAATGAACCCGCCTCCTCGACCTGCATCCTCAAAACACTCCCGCACTGCCTTCCGGGTTTCTTCTGGAATGCAATCCTTGAAGAAGTGGAATTGATCGAATCCGCCAATCAGACACACCCGGTCTCCAATTCGCCGCTTTGCCTCAGCGAGAACCATGTCGCCGCCCATATCAGGCGGGGTGAGAGTCTCCATGGCGTCGGGCTTCATGTCGGCAAGCCTCTCCAAAAAAGACATCATTCCGCCGCACGTGTGATAGACGATGCGTTGTCCCACTGAATGTGCCAGCTCGATGAGTGGCGCATCATACGGTGCGACAAACTTGTCAAAGATCTTCGGTGAGATGACTGTCGATGAAGCATCTCCGCCGCCAAACTCGACGAGATCGTACTTTGCTCCTTTCAGGGACTCGATGTACACCTTCTTCCTCTGGGAAAGGACCTTTAGGAACGCATGAACCCATTCGGGATCGTCGAAGGTGGCAAAGATCAAGTTCTCAATCCCGTAGAGCACAGCGGCGTCCTGCCAGCACCCGGGTTGCCCATACACGTCAAAGCAAATGACAAAGCTGCGCAGCAATCCCTGTTCACCGTACTCCTCCGCTTGATGGTTCACTTCGTCAACATTGCACTTCGGCGTCGTGGCGAACTCAGCGATGATGTCGATGTCTGATTTTTCTTTTACGAGCCGCTCGACAACCCACGACGTGTGCTCGTCGCTTTGAACCACAGTTGTGAGTGTCTTCTTGGGAGTGACGAGTTTATACCTGATGGTTTCGTACTGCGGATCAGGAACAGGTTCTTGCTCGAGTCTCCATTTATCAGAGATCACGCGGTGAGCTTCGAGATAGCCGGGTGCGTGACTCGGATCGTAGTATTCCCCTTTAGACTCATCTGGCTTGTAGGCAATCATCCATCGGATCGGATCCAGTCCGAAGTAGTCGAAGAACTCGTCGTTCGAGATGCCGTTCATATACTTCTTCAGAAAGTACGGCATTACATGATGGGTCGTGACAGGAAGGCGATCAGGAGCTTTTCTGTTGAGTGCAGTTAGGAACCGCTGCTTCGGAGTCATGGGGCTTTGCCCTTCTGGAACTTAGCCGATCTCTGGAACTCGCTTGATGTTCGGATCGGTGAACACGTCTGCTTCATCGACGCTGGTTGAAGAAAACTCGGAGACGATGGCTCCTTGATCCCCGGCCTGGAACCAGTGCAGGGTGTTTGGCTTGATCGTGTACTGATCACCCGGGCGGAGAATGATTTCATGCCATACCGTCAGGTGTCGCTTGTGCTTCTCCGGGACTTGCGCTCTTGGTCGCGTTGTCTTCTTCCCTTCGACATAGAGATACACTTCTCCCGATCGACAACGGAAGGTTTCCTGTTTCCCGACGTTCTCCTTGCTCAACAGGGGGTGTCTGTGTTCGGGGCACATCTGACGCGGGAACAGAATCAACTCCTTTGCGCAGTATCGGTCGTTGTTCTCGTACACCAGAAGCTCAAGCCCGACATTCTCGACGTCATTCAACCCAAAGTCGGCCACTTCAAGATTCTCGCACTCTTTCGGTGTGGCGGGAATGTTTGCGTTCTTCAGAACTTCGACAGCTTTCCTCCGTAAGTCCGCTACATCGATTGACTTCATGCATCCCTCCTGCAATGACAAAATGAGACTAGAAGCTTATTGTACTTGGGTTCTCTTTTCGCTTTTTCCAGAACGGACTCGTGTGGACGTCACACTTCGGCGGGAGCGATTTGTTTGTGAAAAACTCAAGCGATTTGGATGGGCAGAATTCTGTGGCTAATTTCTTGGTGGCGGTGCAAATCGAATCGGCAATGACACCGTCGGGTTTGTCGAAGTATTCCAATGGCATGTCGATCCTTGGATCTTCGTAGACGTACTTCATAAAGCGCCCCCAGACCGGCGCTGCCGCACGCCCACCTTGTCCGTCCCAGTTTGTGAAGTGCACTTGCTTGTCGTCGAAGCCCACCCAGACGCCTGCGGTAAGTTGAGGTGTGAATCCGACAAACCACGCGTCGGCGAATTCCTGCGTTGTGCCGGTCTTCCCGGCTGCGGGAAGGTGAAAGTAATCCCGCACGTGAATCCCAGTACCGCCGTTGACGACGCCCTCCATCAGCGAAGTCATGATGAACGCAGTCTCTTTGCTGAGGACTTCCTTCTTGGCTGGGAAGTTTTCCTCGAGCACGTTTCCATCCTTATCTTCTATCCGCAGAATCGAGATCGGCTCGACGTATACTCCTTCGTTTGCGAAGACACCAAAAGCAGCAGTCATATCAAGCGGCGATACCTCAGCGGATCCCATCGCGAGCGATTCGTACGGGGGAAGCGGCGACTTGATTCCCATCCGATGCGCGTACTGGATCACTTGTCTGACGGGCGAGATTTCTTGCGTAACCAGCCTGACAGATATCAGATTGATCGAATACTTCAGACCCTCGCGCAATGTGAACTTGCCGCCAAACTCTCCTTCGGCATTCCGTGGCGTCCAGCGTTTGCCATCTGCCATCATGATCGTCACGGGCTGGTTGAGAAGCTCGAACGATGGGGGATAACCATTGTCGATTGCCACGGTGTAGACGAACGGCTTGAACGCAGAGCCTGGCTGTCGTGTGATTTGTGTGACGTGATTCAAACCGTATCTGAACGACCTGAAGTTCGAGCCTCCAACCATCGCGCGAATCTCTCCCGTCTTCGCGTCAATGGCGACAAAGCCCACCTCGATGGTTTCCTCAGGCTTCTTTACCGAGTCAATGAATGATTTTCTGTTCCTGAGTTCTCGATATACTCGGTTCTTGTCCTGCGCAGTCGTTGCCTGTTGGTATGGCTCGCTCGAGTGAATGGCTTTGTCGTATGCTTTCTCAAGTATGTCGGTGTGCTCTGACCAATTCCACTGCTTCTTGAACTTCTCCTGGTATTCTGCGAGATGTTCTTCCACCGCGCGGTTGGCGTGACGCTGCATGCGGCTGTCGACAGTTGTATAGATCGTGAGTCCATCCCGGTACAAGTCGCGGCCGCTCAGCTTTGGATTACGAGAGAGCTTCTGCCGGATGTACTCGACAAAATGTGGAGCGACACCTGTCGGTCCCTGGAGTGCCGCAAGGTGCAGCCGCTCTGCCTTTGCTGCCTCGTACTGCTGATCGCTGATGAACTCTTCTTTCTGCATCTGCTTAAGGACCAGGTCTCGACGTGCATAGGCACGGTCCGGATGGTTGAACGGATCGTAGTACGCCGGTCCTCTCACCATTCCGACGAGGAGTGAACATTCGCTCAGGTCGAGATCTTTCGGAGCTTTGTCAAAGTAGATCTGAGCTGCCGTCGCGACGCCGTATGCGCTGCGTCCGAAGTACGCAATGTTGAAGTACGTCTCCAGGATCTCGTCCTTTGTGTATGTGCGCTCGATCTGGACAGCGGTAATGCCCTCCCGAATTTTCCGCGTCACTTTTTCAAAGATCGTCTCTTTTGCAGCTTTCAGCTCATACAGGTTTCTAGCAAGCTGTTGGGTGATTGTGCTCGCACCTTCCCGGAGGCGGAGTGTGAAAACGTTCTTCACCATCGCCTTGGCAAAGCGCCCAACATCTACGCCCCAATGGTGGTAGAAGTTCTTGTCCTCAGTCGCAATCACCGCATCGATGAGTGCCTTCGGGAGTTGGTCCCGCGTGACTCGAGTCCTGTTCTTGATGTAGAACTGGTCCAGGACTTCTCCATCGATTGACATGACCCGGCTGGCAAGGTCAGGTTTCGGATTTTCCAGCTGCTCGAGGGAAGGCAAGCCTGAGAGAAGGAAGATCGTATAGACAATGAGGAGGATTCCCACGCCGGCGATGACGTAGGGGAGGTATCTTTTTCTCTCCTTCAACCACTGCCGTATCTTGTCAAATATTGATTTCTTGCCGCTTTGTGCCATGAAAACCCATCCTTCTTAACGCCTCATCTGCGCTTGGAATTCCTGTTGTCGCCGAAATCAGGTTTGCGTCCAGTGGAGCAGTTCAAACTTATCACCGTCGTAAACTCCATACGTGTAATGAGATATCCAGTCTCCCAGATTCACATAGTACCCATTCTGAATTCTCTCCAGCACTGGCTTGTGATTGTGGCCCATAATGATGTACTGATAGCCTTCTCCAATCTTCCGACTGGCGAATGCTCTCATCCCGTCGACCTCCCCATAATCCTTTTGCGAGGTATAGTCTCGACTCTTTCTCGAAGAGAACCGCGCCAGTTTGATGCCGAGGTCTGGGTGAAGCAGAGAGTACAGCCAGATGTTGAGACGGTTTCGCAGAACCTTCTTCAAGATCCGGTACCCGAGGTCCTTCTGCGCGAGCCCATCACCGTGATGGAGAAAGAACCTTGCATTCCCGATCGTGAGGCTGAACGCTTCCGCGTGGACGTGCATCCCGATTTCATCCTCGAAGAATTTCCCGAGCCAGAAATCGTGGTTGCCTGCCAGATAGCTGACCTCGGTGCCCTTCTCAACGACCTCCGAAAGCTTCGCAAGGAGTCGGTGATACCCTTTTGGAATCACCGTTCGATACTCGAACCAGAAGTCAAACAGATCGCCAAGGATGAAGAGCTGCTTCCCGTCTGACTGGACGAGGTCAAGAAACCTGATCAGCTCATGCTCCTTCTGCCTTTCGACTCCCTTCTCACCGACGCCGAGGTGAGCGTCGGAAACAAAGTAGGCCTTTACCAGGGACGCCATTGATGGGTGTGAGAATTTCCGAATCGAGGGTGACTGAATTCTTGAAGAAATTACAGAAATCCCCCTTCAAATGCAATTAGGGGGAAGAGAGAGGAAGCGACTCCGACGTGGCTCCTTCATCGCTGGTGGGGCGTGTACCTTCCCGAACCTTCTGTAAAACCAGGAGGCCGCTAATGAAGAAAAACCCGATGGAGAGCACAGCGATCCGCTGGCTGCCGGTGATCGCCGAGATGAGCCCGAAGATGGACGGACCGAGTATGGCCGATGCGTTGCCGCATATCCCGTCGTAGAATCCGAAGAACTCAGCCTCGTGTTGAGCTGGAGTAAGACGTGCCATCAGGCTGCGGCTGGCGGATTGGGATGAGCCGATTGACATTCCCGCAAGAAGTCCGATGACGTAGAACCCGAATTTCGATTCAACAAAAAACGCTCCGACGACAACCGCGACCCACATGACCAGCGTGATGCTAATCGTTTTCTTTGGGCCAAAGTGGTCAGTGAGGATCCCAAAGAGAATCGATCCGAGGATGGCCGTTGTTTGGGTCACGATAAAGAAGATGATGATTTCGACTTCGGTGAATGCAAGTGTGCCTCGGGCGAAGATCGCAGCAAAAAAAATGACGGTGTTCACTGCATCAATATAGAGGAAGAACGCCAGCAAGAACCAGGCGATGTCCCGGTAGGAGCGAATATGCTTGAGGGTTCTTACTGCACGCCGGAAGCCGAGCCGAACGTAGGGTACTTTTCGGGGCGTGGTGGGTCGCCTTTCTTTGAGAAAGAGGAACAATGGCAGTGCAAAGACGAGGAAGAAGGCCGCTGCGACAAGAAAACTCAATCGAAAGTTGGAGAGATTCTCTCCCCCGAGGCCACCCTTGATGAGCGGAAAGGAGATCGCCAGAATTGTCAACGCACCAAGGTAGCCCATTGCAAAACCGTACCCCGATACCCGACCGTAGCTTCGCTTTGTTGTAATCTGAGGGAGGAACGCATCGTAGAAGGCATAGCCGCCCTCGAATCCGATGTTGGCTAGAATAAAGAAAAGCATTCCAAAGAAAATCATCCCTGGCTGGACAGAAGAAAGGAGGGCTGTGAACGTCACGCAGGTCAGCGTGAAGCCGAGGAGAAAGCGTTTTCTCCCTTGAGCGTAGTCACTCGCGGCGCCGAGGATTGGAGAGAGGATGGCTGCCGTGAGCATTGAGAGGCTGTCCGCAATTCCCCAGTAGAGGTCGCTCTTTGGAGAGCTCAGGGTGACGATTTCTCTGAAGAACAGCGCATACCCTACCGTCTTGATCATGACGGAGAAGGCAGTGCGAGCGAAGTCGAAGAGTGTCCAGACAAAAATCTGAGTTCGGGAGCCACGAGGGCGAGTGGGTGGAGGGAATTCTTCAGCCATCGAGCAGTCAGGTTTCGCTTGTGCCGGAGGATTTTTCCTTGGGGTGAAGAGTGGTGTCGACGAGTCCGCGCCCGGACTTTCTTAGCTTTCCGTTTGTTTTGAGATCTGCAAACAGTGAGTCAAGCACGCCGTTGATGAACTGTCCGCTCTTTTCCGTGCTGTAGCGTTTTGCAATCTCGATGGCTTCATTAATCGTGACTTTGGGTGGGATATCTTCGAAGTAGAGGAGTTCACAAATTCCCATCTCAAGGAGGATTCGATCGATCACTGCAATGCGATTGAATTCCCAGTTCGCCACCTTCTTCTTAATTGTTGAATCGATTTCCTCCTGATGTTCGATGACTGTATGGATCAGCTCTTTGGCGAACGCCAGAGCTTCCCTCTGCGATTTGAGCGTCACAATCTCGTCAATGATCCTCTCAATCGGTTCTCCGGAGATTTCATACGCATAGAGGGCCTGCAAGACTCTCTCTCGAACTACTCTCCGCTTGTACGACATAGTTGTCTCCAGAGCTGAACCTGCGTCTAAACAGCTTCAGGTTGAGGAACTCCCTCGGTCGATCTTTCCTTTTCAAAGAGTTTCTCGAATACCGCAAGGAGGTCGGGAATCCCCTCGCCCGTCACTGCAGAGATTAAGCACGTCGGAACCCCGTCTTGAAAGCGCATGACCCTCAACTTCTTTCGCAGCCGGCTGTCTGCTAAGTCGAGCTTTGTGACCACAATCAGCCTCGGCTTCTCTAGGAGTGTGGAGTTGTACAGGCGCAATTCGTTCGCCAAGACTTTGTAGTCTCGCTTGAGATCTTCGCTCGTGCACTCGATGAGAAACGCAAGAGCGTGCGTACGTTCAATATGGCGGAGGAACTGAATACCTAAGCCCTTCCCTGTGTGAGCCCCCTCGATGAGACCCGGAATGTCGGCAACGACAAAACTCCCGCTGAACTCTCCACCGCGCATTCGAACAATGCCGAGGACAGGGGACAATGTTGTGAACGGATACTCGGCGATCTTTGGCCGGGCCGCAGAGATTTTCGAAATCAGTGTTGACTTTCCGGCGTTCGGCAAACCGACGAGTCCAACATCGGCGATGAGCTTCAACTCAAGCTCGAGTTCCTGCTCTTCACCTGGCATCCCGGGTTGAGCGGTGCGGGGTGCTTGATTCGTCGATGTCGCAAAGGCTGCATTGCCTTTTCCACCCCTACCACCCTTCACAACCACGATCTGCTCGCTCACCCGGATCAGGTCTCCGAGGATGTCCCCTGTTGGTGCATCGCGTACCGTGGTTCCGCAGGGAACTTGGAGGATGATATCCTTTCCGCGCTTTCCGTGTTTGTTCGCTCCTTTCCCATGTGCACCGTTTTGTGCTCTGTAGTGTTTCCGATACTGGAAATCGAGGAGCGTCTTCATCTGTTTGCTTGTCACGATGATCACATTGCCACCGTCTCCGCCGTCACCGCCATCGGGACCGCCCTTGGGCACGTACTTCTCTCTCCGGAAGCTGACACAGCCATTGCCGCCGTCACCGGCTTTCACATGAATCCTGGCTTCATCGATGAAAATCATTGTCTGTCAGACTGCCTTGTGCTGACCTTTAGTCATCGGGTCTCTTCCCGGGCTTCTTCACTAGAGCATTGACCCGATCGATTTCTTTTTGCGCTGCAGCCTTGAATGTCTGGTCGACGCCTGATCGATCTACGATCTGCTGGTACATGCTGATTGCCTGGTCGTACTTCCCCATCTTCTCATAGGACTGACCCGACATGTAGAAAGCGTTCGGAGTCCAATCAACTCGTCCCTTTGTTGTAACGAGGTAGGGGACCTTCAGGAATTCAAGAATCGCGCGGTCGTAGTCGGCCTTTCCAAAGTAGGCCTCACCGATGTAGTACCTGATCTCTGCCTCGAGGTCAACATCAGTATCTTCAAGGAGGCCCTGCAAGTACATGACCGATTGGTCATGGTAGCCGAGCTTCTCATACAGCACTCCAATGTCGATGCGCTTGTCTATCACAGACTCGTCGTTCGGGTACTTCTCGATGAATGTGCGAGTCAGCTGCAGTGCTGCCTCAAACAGACCAACCGTCTTGTAGGCTTCGATGAGGTTGTTCATCGCTGACTGGAGAACATCAGGCGGCGAAGACACGCTGTCGACAACCATTCTATAGTAGCGGACAGCCGTCTCGAATTTCTCCGTTCTATAATTGATGTTCCCCAGTGCAAGATACACTTTGGGAAGGATTTCAGCATGAGGAAAGTCCTTCAGAATCCTCTCATACTTCTCCAGCGCATCCTGGTTCTGTCCATTGGCTTCAGAGATCTTCGCGAGCCAGTACTGGGCGGTCGGACCAGCCTTTGTTTCATCATAGTCTTTGATCAGCTTCTCGAACGTCTTCTGGGCCGGAGTGTATTCTTGTTTCCTAAAGTAGTACGTCCCTTTCTCAATCTGAATCTCTGCTAACTCCTCATCGACTTCCTTGTGCGTCTCCGAGAATTGCCTGGTCCTCTCGTCCGCCTCTGCAAGATTCCCGAGCCGTATCAACCCAATGATGATGCGGGACTCCAGAGTCTTTCGCTCGTCGTCAGAGGTCGCGGTCTTCGCCAATTCTGTGAATTGGATATTCGCGGCTGAATAATCTTCTGTGTCGAAGAGGAGATTTGCAAGGTTTTCCCGCACTCTTCGGTCTGGGTTGATCTCAACGGCCTGTTTGAAAAAGCCGATCGCAGTCTCTGCATTTCCATCTTCGCGATAGAGTTGACCAAGATTGAACAGCACCTCAGCTGAGCGCTCGCTTGTACGATCTTGTTTGAGACATGCAAGGTAATACTTCTTGGCGTTCGATCTCATTCCTTTCTGTTGGTAAAGGCTCCCAAGCAGATGCAGGACTTCGAGTGAGTCCTCGCGGCGAAAGAGATCTTCCCTCTGTTCCTGCAACAGTGCTTGACATCGTGCAATGGCTGAATCGAGATGACCGG
Organism: Bacteroidota bacterium; assembly: GCA_049589195.1. Taxonomy (GTDB): domain Bacteria; phylum Bacteroidota; class Ignavibacteria; order UBA10030; family JAHEZR01; genus JBAWAH01. The sequence continues at coordinate 289,953 of JBAWAH010000048.1, forward strand.
AACCTGCGAGCGCTTGGCACATCTCAAACTTGGCACCCTCTGCCTGCGGGGTGTAGTAATAGTCTCTGACAAGCCTCTTGTAAAGGCTCACCGACTCTTGAGCTTTTCCCGATTGTAGGCCTTCCTTTGCTTGGGTACTCAACACCAGAGCCCCTTGCGAGCCGGTTGGATATTTGTCGGTGTACGAGTTGAGAATGATCTGGGCGCTGTCAGTCTTTCCAGACTCCTGCAGAGAACGGCCGAGGTTGTAGAGCGCTTCCTCCTTGAGAGTGCTTGAGGGAAACCAGGCAAGCAGTTGCTCGTAAGCGAGGGCGGCCCTGTCGTATTTTCCACGTGCTTGCATGGAGTCTGCAGCGGCGAGGACAGGGAGGTCGCCGCTCGTCGAAGCCGGGTACTTTAGCACAAAGTCTTCTGAGATTTTCATCGGGTCCGCTTGCCCAGGTTGAGAGATCCTCAAGAGAGCGATTTCTGCTGCAGCGTCTGCCGAGTGTTGTTGTGAGGGATAGCGGTTCAGGTATTCCTCGTACGCTTGCACTGCCGTATCGCTTGGCGCTTGGTTCTTTTGAACGAGGAGCTGGTATGCCTGTGCGCGATAGTAGAATGCCTCAGCGAGGTTGGGTTCAGGGACGGCGTTTGCAATTGCGGAAGCAAACATCTTTGCCGCAGCCGTGAAGTCCTTCAGATCGTTCAGGTAGATCTCGCCAAGATGGAAAGCAGACTCTCCCTTCGACTCACCTGAGATAAGCCTCGCAAGGAGCTCGGCAAGCTTACCGAGGCTTTCACTCGAGGGAGTTGCCTGGAAGGTCGTGATCCAGTTAATTCTCTCTTTTGCCTGTGCAGCGAATGGGCTTGCAGGATACCGGGTGATCAGCTCACGATAACTGCTGAGAGCTGGGTCAAACTCCTTTGCTTTCTCGTGCACTGAACCTATGGAAAAAAGAGCGTCATCGACAAGTGGACTCCGCGGAAATCGATTCAGGATTGTCTGATAGTTCGCGATTGCGTTCTTCTCAGCACCCATTTCATTGGTGTTAGAATAAACGTCGCCGAGGAGGTAGAGAGCCTCGGGTGTGTTCGGATCGTCTGGGTATAGTGTCAGAAAGCTTTGGAGATAAGAGATTGCATCCCGAAAATCTTTGAGCGCCCTGGAGACTCTTGCTGCGCCGACGTATCCAATTCTTTTGTCGACAGTTCTGCTGGTGTCGAGCGTGATCGTTTTGTAATCGTCTAACTCCGCAGCATAATCCTTCAGCGCTTCGTGTGCTGATGCGGAAAGCAGGCGAGCTTCGTGGGCAAGTTCAGGAGAGAGAGATTGCCCCTCGACGAGGCCTTGGGCTGAAGAGATCGAAGCCTGATTCAAGAGTTCATTGACGTTCAACAGGGTGTTCGAGAAATCATTCAACTCGAAATAGCTTCTGCAAATGCCGAACAGGGAGCGTTGCTTCAAGTTTGCGGAAGAGAAGCTGGTGTCTGTGACTACACGTTTGAAATCTGTGATAGACTCCAGATACCTCCCAAACTCTTGTTCGAGAACACCAAGTTGGTACGAAGCTTCAGGAAAGGCGCTCGAATCAGCGTACGACTGGATGATATCACGATATGCCTTCTCCGCTTCTTCTGGTTTCTCCTGTTGCTGGTAGATCTCTCCAGTCAGAAGGAGGGCCCTCGCTTTGAAAGAGGCCTCGCCTGATCGGCCGATAATTCGTTTCAGTTCCCCCCGTGCTTGGTCTAAGTTGCCTTCGTCAGAGTACGTCTCAGCCAGTTGCAGGCGGGCTTCAGGGACCAAGTCACTCGTCGGATACTCTTGGGTCAGTGTGCGCAGGACTGTCTTCACCTTGTCCATTGCTCCAGCAAGTCGGAAATAAACGGCCGACTGGAGGAGAGCTTCAGGTGCCCGCTTGCTTTTCGGATGGAAGACCTTAAGCCGCTCAAATGCCGAGGCGGCTTCCGGGTAGTTCTTCATCTCAACGTACGATTGTGCGACACTCCACCATGCATCTGGCGCTTGCGGATTCTCAGGGTAGGAGAGGGCAAAGTTCTGAAAAGTCACTCGGGAATCTCCATACCTCTTCAAGACCATTTGTGTGAGACCGAGATAGAACCGCGCCTGGACTCCCTGCTGCGAATTGGGGTACGCATCGATGAAGCGCTTGAGTTGCTCTACAGCGAGGTCATACATCTTATCATTGTAGAGGCCGACAGCGAGCTTGAACTCGGCGTTTTCCTGCGTGTCTTGAGAACAAGAAACGGACGGGATGAGGAAGAAGAGGAGGGCAAGTCCGAGCGGTTTCAATCTGAATGAAGACATGGTTGTCAAGAGAACATTGTGTGGGCTAGACGCCACAAAAGTAAGATTTTCTTGTGTGGTAATCAAGGGTCGACAGAGTCTTCTTTTTCTTGCAATAGTGAGATTTGTTTTTTAGATTCATGCGTGAGTTCACTCTTGGGTGTACCTCTCTTGACGATGATCGGCGCTCTGGTTCCTTCTGCGATCTCTCGGGTTTCTCCGTCAACCTCACCTTGAGTTCAGCCATCAACTAAGTTAAAGAGCAGGTTCAATGGGAAAGATAGCTTCGTTCTACACCTCCTCGGTTGGCCGCAAGTTGATCGTGGGCTTGACCGGCCTGTTTCTTTGCAGCTTCCTTATCTTCCATCTCTACATAAACCTCTTTCTCTTTAAGCAGGATGCAGGCCAGACATTCGACGCGTACTCAGAGTTTCTTGCGACGTATCCTTTGCTTCGACCAATCGAGTGGATTCTGTTCGCGGGGTTCCTGCTCCATGCATTCATCGGCGGCTGGCTCTGGTTCATGAATCGCATGTCGAGGCCGCGGCGCTACGAGGTGAGCAAGGCTTCCGAAAACAGCTCCTTGGCATCTCGTGTCGCATTCTGGACAGGGAGCTTTGTGCTTGTGTTCCTGATCATCCACATCAACACTTTTTTCGTTACGTCACGTTTCCGGGGAACGGGCAAGACGATGTACGAGATCGTCGCGGAAGCGTTCAGGAATCCAGTCTATGATGCCTTTTATGTGGTTGCGTTAGCGTTTCTTGCATACCATCTCAAGCACGGGTTCCAATCAGCATTCCAGACGTTAGGTCTTCGAACCAAACGATATCAGCGGCTCATTGACGTCGTGGCAGTTATCTTCTGGCTCCTTATTCCGATTGGCTTTGCAGTCATGCCTCTCTATTTCCTTTGGACTCATAAATAGAGGATGCGGCGATCATGACATTAGACTCGAGAGCTCCCTCCGGTCCCATAGAGAAGAAGTGGGACAACCACCGATTCGACATGAAGCTCGTGAACCCAGCGAACAAGCGGAAATATCACATCATCGTCGTAGGAACAGGATTGGCCGGAGCTTCCGCTGCTGCGTCGCTTGCGGAGCTTGGCTACAACGTCACATCACTCTGCTACCACGAGTCTCCTCGCCGTGCACACAGCATAGCCGCTCAGGGCGGCATCAATGCGCCGAAGAATTATCGGAACGACGGCGACAGCATCTGGCGGCTCTTCTACGACACCGTCAAAGGCGGCGACTACCGTGCCCGCGAGGCCAATGTCTATCGCCTCGCACAAGTAAGCAACAATATTATCGACCAGTGCGTTGCGCAAGGAGTGCCCTTCGCGCGAGACTACGGCGGATTGCTGGACACCCGCTCATTTGGCGGCGCTCAAGTGTCCAGAACGTTCTACGCACGGGGCCAGACTGGCCAACAACTGCTCCTCGGTGCTTACTCAGCACTCTGCCGTCAGATGGCCGCTGGGCAAGTCAAGTTCTATCCGCGAAGGGAAATGCTCGACCTTATTGTCGTCGACGGGCAGGCCAGGGGGATCATCGCAAGAGATTTGGTCACGGGAAAACTCGAAGCGTACGCAGGCGACGCCGTCGTGCTGGCGACGGGAGGATACGGAAACGTTTTCTACCTCTCCACGATGGCGAAGGCGAGCAATGCAACAGCTATCTGGCGTGCATACAAAAGAGGCGCGTTCTTCGCGAATCCCTGCTTCACGCAGATCCACCCAACCTGCATTCCGGTAGGCGGGACGTATCAGTCGAAGCTCACGCTCATGAGCGAGAGTCTCCGAAACGACGGGCGCATCTGGGTTCCGAAGAAGAAGGGAGACAAGCGACCACCGAACGAGATTCCGGAAGAAGATCGGGATTATTATCTCGAGCGAATCTATCCAGCGTTCGGGAACCTCGTGCCACGTGATGTAGCCTCGCGTCGTGCTAAAGAAATGTGCGACAATGGTTGTGGCGTCGGTGCTACCGGGCACGCGGTGTACCTCGATTTCGCAGACGCGATCGAGCGGCTTGGCGTCGAGGTGATCAAGGAGCGGTACGGCAACCTCTTCGACATGTACCATGAGATCACGGCTGAGGATCCGTACAAAGTCCCGATGCGGATTTACCCGGCAGTCCACTACACAATGGGAGGGCTTTGGGTTGATTACAACTTGATGAGCACGATTCCCGGACTCTATGTGATTGGAGAGGCGAATTTCTCCGACCACGGCGCAAACCGGCTTGGTGCGAGCGCGTTAATGCAGGGCTTGGCGGATGGATACTTCATCCTCCCGTACACAATCGGCGACTATCTTGCTTCGACAAAGTTCGAGACTGTGAAATCTGATGATGCTGCATTCAAGGAGACGCAAACCGATGTTGAGCAGAGGATCAAGAAGCTCTTGTCGGTGAAGGGAAAACGGACGGTCGACGAGTTTCATCGGGAGCTGGGTCATATCATGTGGGAGCAGGTGGGGATGGCTCGGAACAGGGCTGGACTTGAGAAAGCGCTCCAGATGATTCCGCAGCTTCGGGATGAGTTCTGGCGTGACGTGAGGGTTGTCGGTACCGACAATGACCTGAACAGCGAATTGGAGAAAGCAGGCCGGGTTGCGGACTTCCTCGAGCTTGGCGAGCTGATCGCCTACGATGCCTTGCAGCGCGGAGAGTCGTGCGGTTGCCATCTGCGCGAGGAGTATCAAACTGAGGACGGTGAGGCGAAGAGAGATGATGAAGAGTTCTCGTATGTCGCCGCATGGGAGTATGCAGGTGACGGGAAGGCCGCGAACCTCCACAAAGAACAGTTGACGTTTGAGAACGTGAAGCCCTCGCAGAGAAGCTACAAGTGAAGATCAAAATTCAAACCTGAAAATGCAAAGCGACAATGAAAAATTCAAAATTGAGTTCAAGAGGCGACTCTATAGTTTCACATTGCAGCTGATTAAGTTCATTGATCGACTCCCCGCTGACGGTGTTACACGCCGCTTGGCAGATCAACTTCTCCGCAGCGGAACGAGTGTCATAGCCAATTACGTCGAAGGTCAATCCGCCAGCAGCAGAAAAGATTACACGAACTATTTCACGACATCACTAAAGTCTGCAAATGAAAGCAAGGTGTGGTTGTCGCTATTGAGAGACAGCGGGAGGGCGAAGGACGCCGATGTGATGCAACTGCTGCGAGAACTCGATGAGATTTCTAAAATCTTCGCTTCAAGCATTCTTACACTCAAAGGAAGACGCTAATTTTTCAATTTTGAATTGTACCTTTGATTTTCTAGATTCGATCTTTCATTTATCCCAGAGCAATAACCAGTAATTGCCATGAATCTCACTCTGAAAGTCTGGAGACAGAAGAATCGAAACGATAAGGGTAGATTCGAGACGTACTCGGCGAAAGGGATTTCTCCCGATGCGTCGTTTCTAGAAATGCTCGATGTGGTGAACGCTGAGCTTGTGAAGAAGGGCGGGGAGCCGATTGCGTTCGACCATGACTGCAGGGAAGGTATCTGCGGGAGTTGCGGAATGATGATCAACGGTCGGGCTCATGGGCCGCAGAAAGGTGTGGCGACCTGCGAGCTACGGATGCGAACCTTCAAGGATGGCGATTTCATTGTGGTCGAGCCGTGGCGAGCGAAGCCGTTTCCCGTGATCAAAGACCTTGTTGTGGATCGCACGGCGTTCGACCGGATTATGGAAGCGGGCGGGTTTATTTCTGTGAATACGGGTGGTGCCCCGGATGGAAATGCCATACCGATTCCCAAGCCAGTTGCAGAGGAAGCGATGGACGCTGCGGCATGCATTGGCTGCGGCGCATGTGTTGCTGCTTGTAAGAACGGCTCGGCGATGCTCTTCGTGAGCGCGAAAGTTTCTCACCTTGCACTACTCCCTCAAGGCTACGCCGAGCGCAAGGAGAGAGTGGACCGCATGGTTGCCCAAATGGACAAGGAAGGATTTGGAGCGTGCTCAAACACGTACGCATGCGAAGCCGAATGCCCAAAGCAGATTTCGGTTGAACACATCGCCAGACTGAATCGAGAGTACATAAGAGCGAAAGTCACTTAGAACAGTTAGAGATGGCAAAAGCAAAGCCCGGTCCCGTTGAGTTGGAGTCGGGCTTTTTCATTTCGCGAGTATTGGAAGTGACGGCTGGCTGGGTTGCTCGTTGTGATGACGTGCTCAACTATTCTCACTCTTGGGAACACGAGGGTCGGTCTCGCAATTTCGTCACCCAGATTACCCAATCGAACAGAAAAAAATCTTCTGACGTCGAAAGAAAAAGCTTGACTTTCAATGTTTCATCTATTACAATCGTAGCAGAACCACCTACCTCGTAGACTCATCCATCCCGAGGTCGTCGTGCTTCAACGTCAGACGATCCTTGAACTTCTTAATCTGCACTTCGCTTGCCCAAGCGCCCCCTTTAGCAGAAAGGATCATCATTTCCTAAGCACCCTATTCTCCCGAGCGTGTACGTACGCGAGGAGGTATCTGCCTCAGTTGCGGTTAAGCGCGAAGCGTCCGACAGTGTTCCTTCTGATTCTTTTTGCGCCTTTTGTCGCCACGGCGCAGACAACCTGGCAAGAGTACTATCCTCTTCACGTCGGAGATTTCTGGGAATATCAACTATATGAAGACAATATCCCAATCAAGAATAGCGTGAAGGTAATTGGTGATACCCTAATGCCCAACGGCCTCACTTATAAGATCGTAAGGGATACGGAACACGATGGTCCGTATCCGGGGAGCCACATCTCCTTCACAAGGGTAGACACAGCGGGACAGGTGTGGAGCTATTCCCCATTCGCATGCTCAGATCGCCTGCTTTACAGACTGGGTGCCCGGGTTGGGGATACGCTGCGCAATCCGTGCTTTGCTGATTCGCTAACATACTGGAAACTCATAGAAAGATTGCCAGCGATTGTCTTTGGAGACACGACCGAGATTCAAACTTGGGATTGGGTCAACTCGCCTCTTCTTGGAGTCGAGACTTTGGCGCGCGGCTTCGGGTTAATTGTGGAACGAGGCGAAGGTGTAGAGCGGTACCTTCGGGGCGCAATCATCAACGGTCGAAAGTACGGAGATATAACGGTATCCGTCAAGACGCCTTCCGTTGGCCCTTCAATTGGATTTGTGCTCCATCCGAATTACCCGAACCCGTTCAACTCTGAGACAGTTATTCACTATTCGCTCGGCAAACGTATGAGCGTTTCTATTGTCGTGTATGACGTCTTGGGAAGAAAGATACGAAATCTGTTTCTTGGCTATCAGGAACTGGGGGCTCATAGTGTTACGTGGGACGGCCGGGCCGATTCGGGCTCGGCGGTTGAGAGCGGCATTTATTTCTTGCGTTTTTCTGCTCTTCAGGCTTCCCTCTCAATCAAAATGGCCCTGGTGAAATAAAATCTTAGGAGGTTGACCAATGAAACCACCATTAAGAATTCTCTTTGCGTGTTTCATACTTCACGCCACATTATATCAGTGCTTTGCACAAGAGCAACCGAGAATGACGTTCATTTGCGGTACCGCGCTCAATGGAAACGGGCCGATTACTCAAGGCTGGAAGCTTCCAGCTTCGGGCACGCTCCGTGCCCTCTGGATAGTCTGTAAATTTTCTGATGACAACTTTGACTTGTCGCCTTTTACAGATCGCTGGCCTAGCACACTGAATACGCCCGAGACCTTCCCTGCTTGGACACATGCGCTGTTATCTACAACCCAGAGCCAAAGCTATCCATTGGAGACTATCAGCGGATGGTATAAAGAGATGTCGCTTGGTCAGCTACACATCATAGGTGACGTGTATCGGTACGTCCCACAACACGAGCAGAGCTTCTATTATCGAGCTCCAGGTGCAGATGGGCTCCCATTGGGAGATGACAGACGGAGAGGCCTGGGCTATCTCAATCATGAAGTGTTACGAGCGGTGGACAGCATCTACAATATAGACTTCACCCAGTATGACAACTGGAAGTATGAAAATGGTCAATGGATTTACGCGCCTGGTACAGGCGACGGTATTGTCGACCTAATAATCATTACGTACAGATTCTACCCTAGTACGGATCTCACCGGAGGTCATTCATTCTCAGGCCTCGCGATGCTAGACTGGTATAACCAAGATGGGTTTTTTCCCATCACCATCGATGGCAAGACTATAGTTTATGACCAAGGAGTCACAAATCGGCTCCATGCTCCTGAGGGCGGAATACAGACGACAGCTCACGAGATGGGCCATCTTCTGTATGGTTACTTCCACCATGCGGGAATTGGCCTGAACCTAGCAGGGTTTAACGCATATGAGCGCTGGTTAATGGGTTGGATAAATCCTAGACACGCAGATAGGAATCAATCTGTAAGCGACTTGAACGACTTCATTACAACTGGAGATGCTATCAGGATCCCAACTCCAGATCCAACGGAATTCTTTCTTGTGGAAAACCATCAGAAGTTAAACGCCTACGAGACTTTTCCTCGTTGGCACGGAGGGCCGCCGCAATTTGGTGGAGACCCGGGGTTGTATGTCTTTCACGTCGACGAGAAGATTCCCGAGTCTGGAGATTCCAGACGCCTGTTTGCTGAACTCGCTTCTGGTAGATACGACTGGAGAAAAACAACTTATCAGGGAACAGAATATTATAACTTTCCATTTGAAATCATTGGTCCTAATATTGCCTCCGGTGTGACGATTATCAATCTTCCCTTCACCATCTACGACACGCAGTCCGGGACTGTGCGGACCCTGGGAGACCCCGAGGCAGCCTCTGCTGGGATTCACGGAAACCAGTACGACACATTTCACGAAGGCTTTAAGACAGAGTTCTCTTACACAACAAATCCGGCAACAAACCTCTCCATGGGTAACCAGGATGGGAGTACGCTCACAAGCGTCGCGCTAAGGAACATCCGCAAAATCCAGAGCACCAATTTCATGGCGTTTGATTTGCAGCTTACTCCCCCCGCCCCAACGCTTGCGTCCCCTGCCAACGGCGCGACAGGCATCTCAACGAGTCCAACGCTCAGTTGGAACGCATCCACTGGAGCGACGAGCTATCGTCTACAAGTTTCCACAAGCTCAGGCTTCGGCGGTGGTACTATCGTCTATGATGATTCGAATATTACTGCCACCTCTCGGCAAATCGGGGCTCTCCAGAATGGTACGACATACTATTGGCATGTTAATGCCAAGAATGCAGCAGGGACAAGCGATTGGCCCAGCCCGTGGTCATTTACGACCATTTCGTCCGCACCGCCTCCGCCAACGCTTCTCGCACCCTCAAATGGTGCAACAGGTATCTCAACAAGTCCCACGCTGAGTTGGAACTCTTCGACTGGAGCGACGAGCTATCGTTTGCAGGTCTCAACAGATACATCCTTCTCGCCGACGGTTTTCGATCAGAGTGGAATCACCACAACCTCATACTCCGTCAGCGGGCTTGCGAACAGCACTACCTACTACTGGCACGTGAATGCATCGAATGAAGGTGGACCCAGCGCTTGGTCGTCGACTTGGTCATTCACGACTCTTGGCCCGGCCCCACCCGCGCCGACGCTGCTCGCGCCTCCTAATGGTATGTCGGATCTCGAGACGAATCAAATGCTGTATTGGAACGCCTCAAGCGGTGCAACGTCGTACCAACTCCAAGTCTCGGCGAATTCAGATTTCTCGACGACGGTGCTCAACCAGAGTGGGATTACCTCGACCTCTTACGGTGTTGCTGGCCTTGCGAACAGCACGACCTACTACTGGCGGGTGAATGCAACAGGTCCTGGCGGAACGAGTAGTTGGTCTGCAACATGGTCATTCACAACTGAATCTCCCCCTCAGCCCCCGCCTATACCAACCCTGCTCTCGCCTGATAACGGTGCATACGATCTCTCGACGAGTCTAACCGTGAGTTGGAACGCCTCAAGCGGTGCAACGTCGTACCAACTCCAAGTCTCGACGAATTCAAGCTTCTCGAGCACGGTGCTCAACCAGAGCGGGATTACCTCGACCTCTTATACAGTCAGCGGGCTTGCGAACAACACGACCTACTACTGGCGTGTGAACGCGACAAACGCAGTTGCTACAAGCAATTGGTCATCGACTTGGTCATTTACGACCATTTCGTCTCCACCACCTCCGCCAACGCTTTCATCACCGTCGAATGGTGCAACAGGCATCTCAACAAGTCCCACACTCAGTTGGAACGCCTCAAGCGGTGCAACGTCGTATGAACTCGATGTCTCGACGAATTCAAGCTTCTCGACCTTTGTGCTAATCCAGAGGGGGATTTGGTTGACCTCTTATACAGTCAGCGGGCTTGCGAACAACACGACCTACTATTGGCGGGTGAATGCGACAAGCGGAGGTGGAACTAGCGATTGGTCGACTACTTGGTCATTCACAGCCGAGTGCCCCGTGCCAGCCCGGCCAACACTAGTATTCCCATCGGCTGGTGCACAATGTATTTCAACGAGTCTAACACTTCGTTGGAATACCTCCACTGGAGCTACGTCGTACAACCTGAAAGTGGCACGCGACCCAGACTTCTCTGTGTTGGTGCTGAACCAGACCGGAGTCGCTGACACTTCATGGGCACTTTCTGGCCTTTCTTACAGCGCCACCTACTATTGGCAGGTCAGCGCGACGAATTCGTGTGGCACAAGCGCATGGTCATACTATCGGACATTTACAACTGGGCCGGCCCCTCCGCCTGCACCCGCGCTTGTGTTACCATTGGATGGTCAGACGGGTATCTCGATAATTCCCATGATTCTGTGGTCCCCCGTGAGCGGAGCGATATCGTATCGGCTACAAGTTTCAAGAAATTCCGGCTTCGACAGTTCTGCCATTGTCTTTGATTCAACACTTACGAGTAATGGACTGATGGTCGGACCGTTGCAGTATAGTACAACTTACTATTGGCATGTAAATGCGACAGGGTATTGCAACCCAAGCGCCTGGACATCGACATGGTCATTCACAACTCAAGCTCTCCCTCCCCCTCCGCAACCGGCGCTGTCCTCACCCGCCAATAGTTCAGCAGGTGTTTCAACGAGTCCCACGCTCAGTTGGAACGCCTCGGCCAGAGCAACATCGTATCAACTCCAAGTCTCGACCAATTCAGATTTTTCGACGACGGTGCTCAACCAGAGTGGGATTACCTCGACCTCTTATACTGTCAGCGGGCTTGCGAACAACACGACCTACTACTGGCGTGTAAACGCGACAAACACTGGAGGGACGAGTGAGTATTCGGCAGTGTGGAGCTTCACGACGGTGCTACCGGCCCCAGTGTTAGCCACGCCCGCGAATGGGGCGACGGGGATTGCGACAAACCCGACACTAACATGGAATGCGTCGAGTGGAGCGACATCGTACCGGGTGCAGGTGTCCACCAAGTCGACGTTTGAGTCAACGATAGCAGATCAGAGTGGGATCACGACGACATCCTACGCATTGAGTGGGCTGGCAACGAATACATCATATTATTGGCACGTGAATGCGACAAATAGTGGAGGAACGAGTGCATATTCAACAACGTCAAGCTTCACGACGGTAACCGCTCTGCCAGGACTTGTGGCTTCCTATGCGTTCAGTGAAGGGACGGGGACGACAACTGCAGATTCATCGGGGAATCAACTTACAGGAACAATCTCTGGAGCAAGTTGGACGACACAGGGGAAGTATGGGAACGCGTTGTCGTTCAATGGAACCGGCAGCTATGTCAATCTTTACAACCCAACGCAGTTATGTCTCACAGGGAGCATGACACTGTGTGCATGGATAAATGCGTCTGCATATCCAGTCGGTGATGGCACGATCATCGCAAAGTCGACAAGTACCGCGGGTTGGCAGCTCAAGACCACTTCTGGCCAGGGGGCTTTCATATTCGCCATTGCAGTGTCGCCGAACAGCACTTCGATTACACAACGCAACAGCAACACGGTCGGGTGCCTCAACACGTGGTATCATGTTGCAGGAGTCTACAACGGTTGGCCGCGAGCATTGGATATTTTTGTAAACGGCGTTCTGTACAACGGAAACCTGGCTGGAACAATTCCGACCACTCAATACAACTCGAGTGTTAACGTCTATATTGGTAAACGATTTGGGTCGGGAAATCACTATTTCAGCGGAATCATCGACCAGGTGCACGTCTACAATCGTGCACTGACGTCGACTGAGATTCAGACGGACATGAATTCATGGTCGTGTGGCTCGCCTTCAGCGGCGTGGATTCCGGGCTCAGGGTCTGAAAATGCGTCGGCGCTCGCAGTAATGGCTGGTCGTGAGAGTGAAATTCCGAGCGAATACAGATTGGAGCAGAACTTTCCAAATCCTTTCAACCCATCGACGGTGTTTGAGTTTGCGCTGCCGAAGCAAACACACGTGAAGCTAGAAATGTTCAATCTGCTTGGAGAGCGAGTGGCGGCGGTTGTCGATGAGACACTGTCAGCTGGATACTATTCGGTGCCCTTCAATGGAGTAAGCCTTGCAACGGGGGTCTACTTCTATCGTATGCAGACGGACGATTTTGTTCAGACAAAAAAGTTGTTGATTTTGAAGTAGCTAAGAACATAGGTGTGGCCAGCCTGAGCCCACCGCCCTTCCCGGCCTCAAAACTGGTGCATCAACAACGGCGGGCGGGGAAGCACACCGTTAAGAGGAGTGGGGGAAATAGCAGTGGGATGCCGGTGTCGGCAGGTATATACTTCTACACCATCCAGATCGACAAGACAGCGGCAAGGGGAAGAATGATTTTGATGAGGTGAATTGGCTCACAGTTGAAGCCAAGGAACGCCAAAATCTCACACAAGGTCTCAGCAAACTCCTCCCCTCACCCAGCCCGTCTCTCAGTTGGCCGCTCTGTACACTTCTCACCGAGCCGTTGTTCGGACAGAAAACAGACTCCCAATGAAGCCGAGGACGGTTCCAACAATGACGAGGGCTGAGTAGACGAGGTAGTCCGCCGAGAGAAGTTCTGTAAGCTCGGGAGCGAAGCGGGGGAAGACAACTTCCACAAGGAGATAGATCACCGCAGAGGCAATCGCGCCTCCAAGAAAACCTTGGGAAACACCTTCAAGGATGAAAGGAAGACGGGTGAAGCCGGAGGTTGCGTCAACTGGCTCCGTACTCTGGACGACTTGCTGCTTCGAGTAGATCGCCAGCCTGATCGTGTTGGACACAAGAACGATTGCTGAGAGTGTAATAAGAATTCCCAGTCCGAGTGCCACGAGAGAGAACGTCCTTACTCGTTTGTCGATGAACTGCAGAATTGCCTTCCGATAAACCACGTCATCAACACCTTTGAGGTGCTGGATCTGTTTCTGAATCTCTTCAGCTCTTTCCGCGGTTCGAAATCCCTCCTTCAGTGTGACCTTGAACGACGGGGGCAGCGGGTTAAAGTCAAGGACTCTGTGAATATCCTCTCCGAATTCCTGTTTGAAGATCTTTGCTGCATCTTCTTTTGAAATGAACGTCACCTTCTCGACGCCCAGGAGACTGAGGATCTTGGCGCGGAGTGAATCGGCGTCGGATGACTTGAACGGCTCTGTGAGAAACGCTTCGATCTCAACCTTGTTTCGAATCGACTCTACGAGCGATGCAGCATTCTTCGTCACGATGGCAAACATCCCGAGAAGGATAAGAGAGATGCTGATCGTCAGCACAGAAACTGCCGTCGAAAGCTTTGCCCGTCGAAACCCGGACAGCCCTTCTTTTATGGCGAGCGAAAAGCTCATTGCTATTTGGCTTTCGGATATGAGCCCAGCACTTTCACTGAGGCGGCGACTTTTTTGAGATTCCTTATCGCCTCAGCACATCTTTGATCGTGAAGACTTCCATCGAAATCAAGATAGAAGAGATACTGCCAGGGTTTTCCGACGATTGGCCGAGACTCAATCTTGTGAAGATCGATCTTTCTGGTCGCAAACACCCCTAGGGCATCAAACAGCGCTCCCGGAACACTCTTCAAAGTGAAGACGACGGACGTCTTTGCGTGTGTCCCCGGCGAGACTGGCTTTGGGGCGAGAACCAGAAACCTCGTGAAGTTCGCACGATTGTCCTCGATGCCGCGCGCCAGAATCTTCAGTCCGTAGTCCCTCGCGGCCTGTGTACTTGCAATCGCCGCCGCGTCGGTCAGCTTCTTCTCTCTCAAAACCTTGGCTGCCCCAGCAGTATCATACGCAGGAATCGCTTCGACGTTTCTCAGTCGTTTGATAAACGATCGGCATTGGGCGAGCGCTTGTGGATGAGAATACACGTGCCGAAGGTCCTTCAGTTCAACGCTGTCGTTTGCCAGCAGGCAGTGGACGATCCGAAGCTTTACCTCGCCGATGATCGAAAGGCGATGGTGCTGGAGGAGGTCATAATTCTCGAGGACACTCCCGTGGAGCGAGTTCTCAATGGGCAAGATTCCGCTGTCGACTTCGTTTCTTTCGACAAGCTTTAGAACATCCTCAAATGTGGGAGCAGGCAGGAGCCTGATCTTTCTCCCGAAGAAGTCGAGCGCCGCTTGCTCGCTGAAGGCACCGCGCTCTCCCTGGAAGGCGACCGAGCGAATAGTTCGAAGGTCTAGTAATTTGATTCGTCTCTCCACTGGCTGATCTTCCAGGTTCCCCCTGAACGGTTTCGCTCCATCGTGAGGTTGGCGTAGCCATAGACACGATCGACGTCGCTTGGGCTATATGTCACCGTAAGATCAAACCCGCGCGTAACGTTTGATTTCAGCGAGTCTCCGGAGAACGATATGATGTTGTTCCAAACGAGGTCGAGGTTTTGCACATTCTGGAACAACCCGTACGTTGATCGCATGTCCTCGTCGTGCCCCCAGGAGACATCGAACCCCCGGTCATAGTCACGATAAACAAAGACAAACTCCCGGTCGAGCAACTGGCTGTAGATTGTCGTGTCCCGAAACGTGTACGCGTATCGGAAGTTCTGGAACACCCCTTCGACCGTCGTTTGATCTCCCAGCAATGAGTTCTGTGGTCCTAGATTCTCATCAAAAGCTGGGGCAAACGGATTGAGACACCCGGCTATGAGGAGAAGTGCAAAGAAGAAACACAGGAGCAACACGGTCCTGGACATCACTAGATACTGAACCTGCCTTTCATCTCACTCCAGCTGAAGTCCAAGCCGGTCTGCAGGTCGATCCAGCGATAGATCGACCAGAGCTTGTTCCTGTCAGTTGCCAGGTAGAACTGAAGTGTTCCTTTCGCTTCCTGCGGCACGCCGCTCTGGTCATGTTGGAACACGAGATCGTATGCACCAGTGAAGAGCGCCGAGTCCGATTGCACGCTCTCGAACTTTTGGCTTGAGAAGAAAAGTAGAGCCGTGGCGGTGCTGGGCGTTTGCGACTTCAAGTTCTCAAAGTATCCTCGTTCCGACGAAAGAGACCAGCTGATGAACTTGATCGCATACGTCGACTGTGCTACTTGGGTTGGAACGAAGGAGAACCTCTTGTCCGAGAAGTTCGAGTCAACAAGACAGCGAATATAATTATCCGTGTTCCGCTCACGGACCGCATTGATAAGATTGTCGAGAACAATGCTCGGGGACGTTGCCGGAACGAAGGTTGAGCTTGTTTGGGCGGGAGGCTGCGGAGTCCTCGTCTCGAGGATGCCGCAGGCCGCCAGTGCAAGACTCAATGCAGCAATGAGAACTGGAATGATCGCCTTTTTTCTTCCATCGACACTCTGGCCTTTTGCGTCTCGATTGTATCGGGAACGCCCAGTCATTTGTGGTGGTGGGAGCCAGGGTATCATCACAAGGTCGTGCGGTCTTCGAGGGCACGGGCCAATGTAGCTTCATCGGCAAACTCTAGGTCGCCCCCGATCGGCAGTCCTCGGGCGATTCGACTTACTTTCACGACCAGCGGTTTCAGGAGTTTTGTGAGATAAAGCGTTGTCGCTTCCCCCTCGACATTCGGGTTCATTGCCAGGATCACTTCTTGGACGCCATCTGAGACCCTGGCGAGAAGTTCTCTAATCTTGAGGTCTTCAGGGCCCACGCCGTCGAGGGGTGAAAGTGAGCCTCCAAGCACGTGGTACAGACCTTTGTACTCATTCGTTTTCTCAAGTGCCAAAACGTCGCTTGGCTCTTCGACGACACAGATCATAGATCGGTCGCGCTTCGGACTCGCGCAGATCACGCAGGGATCGGCCTCCGTGATGTTGCAGCAGACAGAGCAGTACCTGACTCTCTCTTTAACGTCGGTGATCGCTTCTGCGAGAGATTCGGCATCTGCTTTCGGAAGTCTGAGGATGTGGAGCGCCAGGCGCTGTGCAGTCTTCCGCCCAATACCCGGGAGCTGGGAGAGGTGGCTGACAAGCCGTTCAACAGATTCTGAGGTGTAAAGCATGGTTGATCAGGTGTGGCAAAACCGCAAATGCTGAGGGCGAGGCCTTCTTACATCCCCGGGAGAGTGAGTCCGGGGATATTTGGAAGCAAGCCGCTCGTCGCTTTGGCCATCTCCTGCTGAGCCATTTTCCCGGATTCCTCAAGTGCCTTGTTCACAGCGGCAGCGACGAGGTCTTCGAGCATCTCAATGTCCTCAGGGTTCACGACTTCTTTTTCAATCTTGATTCCTGTGATCTGCTGTCGGCCATTTGCAGTGACTTTTACCATGCCGCCGCCAGCGTCAGAAGTGATCGTCATATTCTCAAGAGCGACCTGTGTCTGTGCAATCTTCTCTTGGATTTGCTTCATCATACCCTGTAGGTTCGGTTTCATCGACATTTCCCTTCTCTCGGAATCTTGAAAAACTCATCCATTTGTGCGAGAAATATATCACATTCCACAGGGAAAGTCAATCAAAAATGCCTCCAACCCTTTGTACATGCACGCCCTGCACACCTGCATCGACTCAATGGGGAATATCCTTCGCTCTTCCCCCAAAGCAATGGGGGCAAAATCCATCACCTTGCGTACGGTGTTCTCTCGAGTCCTCCGGAGTTCGGTGTCCAACGTCTATCTAACTCTACCGGAGATCCTTTTGATTTTGAAGTGAAAATTCCTTAAGCTCTACCGAGCAGACTACAGGAGAGTATTCTCCTTACGATCTTTAGCCTACCTGACCTTGTCCTGCTTTGAATGATCAAGTCCACGAATTCACGGAGGAGAACAATGCACACGAAGGACTTCATCTCGATTCACGATCTGACAGTTGGAGAGGTTCACCATATTTTTGACCTCACAAGAGAAATGAAAGCGGAGAGGGAGAAGTTCTCCAATGCTCTTGAAGGGAAAATCCTCGCGCTCATTTTTGAAAAGCCTTCCCTCCGAACGAGAGTAAGTTTTGAAGTCGGCATCCGTCAGCTTGGGGGAAATGCAGTCTATCTCTCTCCGTTAGAGATCCAGATGGGGAAGCGCGAATCCATCCACGATGTCGGCAAAACTCTCGAGAGAATGGTCGATGGGATAATGGTCAGAACCTTCGGGCACGAAATCGTTCTTGAGCTGGCAAAGGCAGTGAGAGTTCCTGTGATCAACGGACTGACAGATCTGCTCCATCCCTGTCAAGCGATGGCTGATTACTTCACGGTGCTGGAGAAGAAAAGAAATCTCAAGGGCTTAAAAGTTGTCTTTGTCGGAGACGGAAATAACGTCTGTCACTCGTTGATGTTTGGTGCAGCGAAACTGGGCGTTGATTTTTGGGCCGCCACGCCAAGAGGCTATGAGCCAAAGAAGGAGATCGTTCAATCTGCAAGTGAAGATGCAAGAGTCGCCGGGGCGAGGCTCCATGTTGTGAATGATCCTCAGGAAGCCGTCAGGGATGCCGATGTTGTCTACACTGACGTCTGGGCAAGCATGGGCCAAGAAACCGAAGCAGAAGCAAGAAAGAGAACCTTCCTTCCTTATCAAGTGAATCAGAAGCTGTTTTCGTTTGCCAAACCTGACGCGCTGTTCCTCCATTGTCTTCCTGCCCACAGGGGGGATGAGGTGACAGACGACGTCATCGACTCAAGCAACAGCGTGGTCTTCGACGAAGCTGAGAATCGTCTCCACGTGCAGAAAGCTATTCTGTACGAGTTGCTGCGGTAGAGGCTACGCTGCCGAAAACCCCTCCTTCAGTCCTCTGTGCTGTGTGCCTGCGTTCAGGTCAAGAAACTTTTTCTTGATTGGAGACCTGGTGGTGCTCTAACTCTTGGCACGAGATACAAAGTCAGCTGAACACCAATCAAATTTTTCATATCTTCATCTTGGTTGGGAATGCGAAATCGATATCAGGCTATAAGGTACAACCCTCTTCCCGTAAAGAACGGTCAATAATACGGTATTTTTCGGGGCCATAAATCCAGGGTTTGCCGCAGCAGAGCTTGACAATGCGCATGATTCTCCTTTCTCAGAGTGCGGCTAACACTCTGGTTTGAGATTCAACATCGTTTGACTGAAGCCCTCGAAGGAGGGTTTTTTTGCTTGTGTAAACTAAGGGTAAGGTACGACCGGGAAAGTATACTATGCGGAAGTGGACAAAAAATCCACTATGCGAGAGGGGACAATAAATCTACTTTGCGTAAAGGCGATTCTTGTACTTCATGAACCTTTTGTACAGTGGCGCTGATTCTTGCCCGTGTTTCCGTGCCACAATGTTGACCGCTGTTCTCCAGCCACTGTGGGCGCCAAGTTTGAGCAATTTTTTGTGTTCTTTATCAATCTCTGAGTACAGTTTGAGATTCTCTCTTGAGGGTTTCCTATCCCTAAACTTGGAATATTTTTTCAGCTCCTTCAGCAAATGCCGCATGCGAGCACGATCCTCTTTTGCCACCTTTCTGTCTGAATCGAAGAGCGTTGGCATTATTGGCAAATCGGAGAGCGACGCATTTAGCATCCACTCAAGTCCCTCATCGCTGACAGCGTTCTTGGTGAACTCTCCTGCCCAATAGTTTCGTAGCCGATCCCTTAGAACGACATCCTGCCACTTAATCCACCGCCTTTTGTCCTTCTGGTATGAAAGCAAAATCTCTGCGGTGTTGATGTAGCCCAACCGAACATATTCCGTGCCCTCGATCTTTTCCCCTGATTCATCAACGCGGTATTTTGACATCTTCAGCATACTTCTGTTAAGCATGTCTTCATAGAAGGTCAGAACTGGTGTACGTTTGTATGCTGCCAGCTTCTTGATTACTTGTCGGTACTCGGGCTGTAGCTTCCTAAAGGTACGCCACAACTCCTTGCGGCGCTGCCTCTGCTCTTGCGCGTTGTTGGCGGGTTGAGAACTACCGACAGGTTTGTCGCCGTTTGCCATGATGAAAAAAGAAATCCTTCTCGTGCCTCGGAGTGGGCTGCGACCCCCACCCCCGCCGCCGTAGCAGCGAACGAGAAGGATTCTAAGTTCTTCAATCACACATCCGAGGCGGTGTGCGATTCTATGTTGACTGAATCTACGTCATTTTTACCTCTTGGTCAATTGTCTGTTGACAAAGCCGACAAAATTCGTTAATTTTTTCCACCGCCCTAAAAGTGCCCCCTTATCAATGTCCAGACTGCAAAGTATACAAGCGTGGCTACGAAAGCGTCTCTCCGGAGTTCTTGGAGATACACTCGCAACACTGATCGCCAATCAAATCGTTGCAATAATCTCAGGTGTTGGGTTTCTGGGGATTCTATTCTTTCTCTTGTCTCAAGTCCAGCGTGTATGGCAAGAAGTATCAAGCATATTAGAACTAAGATTGTCGTTATTCCACGTTCTGTTAATATTACTGTCTTCCTGTATCGTAATTCTGATCCTCTCTCGCCTGAAAAAGAGAGCAAATCGGCAACCTCGTGAGACCCGATACTTTTTCTATAAGGCATACGGTTGTAACTGGAAGGCTCGGAAGACCACAGGCGAGATTGCAGACCTTTCTGTTTACTGCCCTCTGTGTCAAACAGAGCTGACAGAAACTGAATATAGGTCTTCCTATGTCTGCCTGAATTGTGGCACAAAAGTAGAACAGAGTTATTGGCATTTGGACGAACTGCGGACTGAAGTTGAAAAGCTAACGACGAGAATTGTAAGAGGAAAATTGCCACAAATTTAACACCACGAGTTCCCCACGATCTGCCTACTTGGCATAGCCGTCGCCTTCTTGCCCAAACTTTAGCACTACCGTGACTTCCGTTTCCTTGACTTTTCCAGCGAAAAAACTTAGATTGCTAAGAATTCTTAGGAGCAAAGCCCAGCAAATTCCGCCGTAGGGGCGATCTGTGGCGAAAAAACTCAACCTGCCGACCCCAGAAGACAAGAAGATCCAAGACCAACTCAAGCATCGGGGTCCAATCCCCAGCCACATCGCTATCATCATGGATGGGAATGGACGGTGGGCAAAGGAACGTGGGCTTCACCGCGTCGCTGGTCACCGGCAGGGTGTCAACTCGGTTCGCGATATTGTCGAAGTGTGCGGACAGCTCGGTGTGAAGTATCTCACGCTGTATGCATTCTCCACGGAGAATTGGAAGCGGCCGAAAGAGGAAGTTTCTACGTTAATGCGTCTCCTTCTGAAAGCTCTCCGTGACGAGACCGACCGCCTCCACAAGAACAATGTCCGCCTGACGTGCATCGGCGAGATTGATGAGCTCCCGCAGGGCGTACAGGACGAGCTTTTCGAGGCGATGGAGAAGACAGGGGGCAACACGGGCCTCACGCTTAATCTTGCCCTCAGCTACAGCGGTCGCTGGGATCTCACAAATGCTGTGCGGAAACTCGCCGAGGAAGTCCAACAAAACCGACGTAAGCTTGAAACTATTACCGAGCAAACGGTGTCTAAGTATTTGGCTACCAGGGACATGCCCGATCCCGATCTTCTTATCCGCACGAGTGGTGAGTACAGGATCAGCAATTTCCTTCTCTGGCAATCGGCTTACTCAGAATTCTACATCAGCAAACAGTACTGGCCAGATTTTCGTCGGAGTGAATTGTACGAAGCCATACGGAGCTTTCAGGGGCGAGAGCGCCGCTTCGGTCAGGTGAGCGAGCAGCTTCGGAAAAGCGCGGCGAGAGATTCACTTGACAGGATCGCTTCGACAAGTTGATCAGTCGTGGTTGTTCATTGCGGGGGCGAAAGAACATGAGAGAAAGCATGAGATCGTTTGTCTTCTTCATTACCATCCCGGTCATTGGACTGCTTACTCTCCGGTCGCTGGCGTGGGCGCAGGCGGCGAAGCCGGAGGCATATAAGATTCTCGGCATCTCTGTTGAAGGCAACCGGACTGCCGAGGCAGGTGCGATTATCGCAAACTCAGGTCTTAGAGTCGGAGATGAGATTACGATTCCCGGGCAGCAGAGCAGTCAGGTTCTCACCCGGCTTTGGGCGCTGAGACTGTTTTCAGACGTTCAGCTTCTCATCGAAAACACGGTTGCCGACGGAGTGTATCTTCTTATTCGTGTCAAGGAGCATCCTCGGTTGGAACGGGTGGAGTTCACGGGAAATAGCGAACACAGCGACGATGACTTTCTCAAGAAGATCAACGTAATCCGAGGCCAGATCATCACTCCTCTTGAGATCGATAAGATTGTCAAGGCGATAACGAAATTGTATGAGGATGATGGCTATCTGCAGACGACAATAACGCCTGAGCTTGTGCCAGCCCCTGATGCAAACGCTGGAGGGAAAGACATTCTGAAGCTGCACATTAGTGAGGGACACCAGGTGGTGGTCCGAGGGATTTCGTTCGAGGGAAATAAGGCGTTTGATAATGGAGACCTCCAAGGCGCGATGAAAGAAACAAGCGAGAAGAAATGGTGGAAGTTTTGGGATAAGAGTCGCTTCGATCGGAAAAAGTACGAGGAGGACAAGAAGGCCATCATCCAATTCTATCAAAAGAATGGATACAGAGACGCCGAAGTTCTGTCTGACTCCCTTTCTTATTCCGCGACGAAGGAAGACGTGTTCATCCACATTAAAGTGCGTGAAGGCTCGCAGTATCACATCAGAAACATCACGTGGGAGGGGACTAAAGTCTACCCCCCGGAGTTTCTCACTGCCAGGTTGGGATTCCTGAAGGGTGATGTCTTCAATGCTGAGAAATTCGATGCGAATCTCAACGGGAAGGAAGATCAAACTGACGTCCACTCTCTCTACTTGGACAATGGATACCTGACCTCTATCCTCGATCCCGAGTACAACGCTGTTGGAGATGACAGCCTCGACATAAACATTCGCGTCTTCGAGCGAAATCAGTTCAAGATTGGACATGTCGACATCAAGGGGAACACAAAAACGAAGGAGAAAGTGATCCGCAGGGAGCTTTTCACACGTCCCGGGGACTACTTTAGCCGGGCTGCCATCATCAGGAGTGTGCGCCAGCTTTCGGTGCTCAACTACTTCAACCCAGAGAAGATCAAGCCTGACACACGCTTGGTGGACGACAAGACCGTGGATCTTGTTTATGAGGTTGAGGAAAAATCAAGTGACAGCTTCAATGCTTCGGTCGGCTACAGCGGCAGCTTTGGGGTTACAGGGTCGCTCGGGCTTACTTTCAACAATTTCTCGATAACAGATCCTCTCTCGGGCGGCGGAGGGCAGAGTCTTAATCTTGATTGGATGTTTGGTGAGGCGGGTAGCTTCCGGACGTTTTCTATCAGCTTCTTGGAGCCGTGGTTGTATGATACTCCCACGGCCTTTGGCGTGAGTCTGTTCGATACGAGAACTATTCTTGGCTTTGACGAACGGCAGACGGGTGCCTCGGTCCGGCTCGGTCGCCGTTTGAGCTGGCCTGACAACTATTTCCGTGCCGATGGGAATCTGGGCTTTCAGCGATACGATGTGAAGAATGGCGGCGGCGTGTACCTGGAGGGTGCGTATACCATCATTGATTTCCAGGGGACGATTTCGCGAAGCAGCATAGATAATCCGGTCTTCCCAACGGTGGGATCGAACTTTTCATTTACTTTCCAGTTGTCTGGCAAACCCTTCCTTCCCGGCAGTTCAAGTTACCAAAAGTACACGGTGAGTGCTGATTGGTACACCCCTCTTCTCGGGTCAAGTAGGCTCGTGCTGTACTCAGGTGCTCTTGTAGGCGCGATTGGGCAGAGAGACGGTACCGTTCTACCGCCGACAGAGTATTTCTGGATGGGCGGAACCGGCTTGGCGTCGTACTACGCGACAACTCCTTTACGAGGATATGAAGACCGCAGCGTTGGTCCAAGGAGCGCTGCCGATGAAATCGAGGGTGGTCGCTCACTTGCCAAGTACACCTCGGAGCTTCGGTTTTCCTTATCTGTGAATCCAATACCGATCTACTTGCTTGCCTTTGCAGAAGCCGGCAACGTCTGGCGTAGTTGGAAAGAGACCGACCCATTCAACCTGGTGCGATCGGCTGGCGTTGGTGCACGCCTCCTCATTAATCCAATCGGGATGGTTGGTTTTGACTATGCCTATGGTTTTGACGATATCCAACCGAAAGATGGAAAACCGGATGGCTGGCATTTTCACTTCCAGTTCGGGAGAGGGTTTTAAAGGGAAGAAACCCTGGATCCAGATTTCGTCTAGTTTCGTTGTTGAGGTTTACCTCACTTCATAAAGAACCACTGAAGCCTAACAAGAAAGAAGAGGTGCATGTGAATACACGCGTCTTGCGAAGGTTCTGCATTAGATATCTCACTCTGGGAGCGGCTGTCGTTCTTCCCATGCTTTTGCTAAGCTCCATCGCGACAAGTCAAACCCTCAAGCTTGGGTATGTCGACTCACAAGTCATTATCCAGCAGTTCCCGGAAGCGGTCGAGGCGCAAAAGAAGATTCAGGCTTCTCTCCAATCGTGGCAAGACCAGATTGACACGATGGCGAAGACGTACCAGAATCGGCTGGCGGACTATGATAAGAAGAAGGCAATGCTCAACGACCAGGCGAAGTTAGGTGAGGAACAGAAACTCCTTGCGGAGCAGCAAACGATCGTCGACTTCAGGAACAAGAAGCTTGGACAGGGCGGCGAGCTCCAGCAGCTTCAAGACAAGACTATGAGCCCTGTGAAAGATAAAATCCTGAAGGCGATCGAGGCAGTGGCGAAAGAGGAAAAGATGAGTTTTGTCTTTGACAAGGGAGCGGACGTCCCAGTGTTGTTGTACGGCGAGCGCTCATTCGACATCACCTTCAAGGTTCTTGATCGTCTGAAACGTGGGAAGTAGAACTGGTCAGCAGCAGAAGGTGAGATTCTTGATAGACAGAGATCGATGTTCAACAAACCAGGTGGAACAATGAAATATCTTTTGTGGAGGTCCGCGCTGCTCCTTCTATGTGTGGGCACGGTGTATGGTCAGGCGAAGATTGGTTATGTGGATTCCCAGTCGATAATGCAGAAACTGCCCGAAGGGCAAGATGCTCAGAAACAGCTCGATGCACTTGTGGCGCAGTGGCAGGGGGAAATCACAAAGATGCAGAACGATTGGCAGCAAAAGTACGGAGAGTATGATAAGAAGAAGCTCATCATGAGCGATCAGACGAGGGCCGAAGCTGAGAGAGAGCTCGTTACGCTCGAGAAAAAGGTCACTGACTATCGCAATCAGAAATTCGGGCCCAACGGTGAGATGTTCACAAAACAGAACGAGCTTCTTAAGCCGGTTCAAGACCGGGTCTTTAAGGCCATCCAAGATGTGGCGGTGGAAGAGAACTACGACTATGTTCTTGACAAGTCAGGACAGATTCTCCTCCTCTACGCAAACGACAAGTACGACCTGACTCCACAGGTGCTCCTGAAGCTCCAGGTCCCTACAAAATAAGGTACCAGCGGTGAAGGTGAAAGATATCGCGAGCCTGCTCCATGGCAGCGTCGTTGGAGATGCCGACATCGATGTCTCCCACGTAGCGAAGATCGAAGAGGCTGGAGCCGGTGACATCACCTTCGTCGCTAATCCGAAGTATGAGAAGTACCTCGGCAGCACACGAGCTTCTGCTGTTGTTGTCTCGCGGGATCTTGATGAGAAAAAACTCAACGGCAGGAAACGACAGATTGCATTTGTCAAGGTTGACGATCCCTATATCTGCTTTCTTCAACTGCTTCAGACCCTTGAGGCCACGGACGACCTCCCTTTTGTGGGCATTCATTCGACTGCAGTAATCGCACCGTCCGCGGATTTGTCCTTGGGCGTTGCGATTGGTGCCAACGCTGTCATTGGAGAACGAGTGCGGGTGGGACAGAATTCGAAGATCGCTCAGGGGTCTGTCATCGCTGACGACGTGATCGTCGGATCTGGCGTGCGCATTCACGCAAACGTCACTATCCGGGAGAGATGCCGACTTGGCGATCGTGTGATTATCCATTCAGGTACAGTGATTGGGAGCGATGGATTCGGGTTTGCTCCTGACAAAGATGGGACGTACAAGAAGATTCCTCAAGTCGGAACGGTTGTCCTTGAGGATGACGTCGAGATTGGGGCGAACTGTGCGATTGATCGCGCCACTCTGGGTGAGACTCTCCTCAACCGAGGAGTGAAGCTGGACAACCTGGTCCATGTGGCTCACAACGTTGTCATCGGCGAGAACACAATGATCGCCGCGCAAGCAGGAATAGCGGGCAGCACGAAGGTGGGGAAGAATGTCCTCATGGGAGGGCAGGTTGGAGTCATCAATCACATCGAGATTGCGGACAACGTGGCCATCATTGCACAGTCGGGCGTATCCAAATCTCTGACGAAAGCGGGGGCGACATACTTTGGCTCTCCGGCGAAAGAGCAGCGGACCGCGTTTCGGATCGAAGCCGCACTCCGCCGGCTGCCAGACCTAATCGAAGAAGTGAGACACCTGCGAGAGAGGGTCGAAAGCTTGGAAAAACAATCACAAAAGTGAGAGGAGCCGAAGCGGATGCTTATACAGCAGCAGACAATCAAGCGAGAATTCATGTATACCGGGATCGGCCTTCATACGGGGAATCGGTCCACAATTACTTTCTTGCCGGCGCCGGAGAACTATGGCATTCGGTTCCGTCGCGTCGACCTCCCCGGCTCGCCGGAGATCCAAGCGGACATCGACCACGTGGTCGACATATCAAGAGGAACGACCATTGGCATTGGCGAGGCCAAGGTTCATACGGTTGAGCATGTCCTTGCTGCCATCGTCGGGCTGCAGATTGATAACATTCTCATTGAGTTGGATTCGAACGAGCCTCCGGTGGGCGATGGAAGCTCCAAGCCGTATGTTGATGCACTTCTGAAGGCGGATGTCGAGAAGCAGAATGCTCCTAAAGATTATCTCATCGTCGATCAGGCGGTTCGCTACATTGATGAAAAGAAGGGTGTTGACATTGTCGCTTTGCCGTTAGATGACTTCCGCGTCACGGTAATGGTTGATTACAACAACCCGGCTCTCGGGAGTCAGCACACAGGCCTCTTCGACCTTGAGAAGGAATTCATTGAAGAGTTCGCCCCTGCGCGGACGTTTTGTTTTCTCCATGAAGTGGAAGTTCTGAGAGAACAAGGTCTGATCAGAGGTGGAAACCTCGACAACGCCATCGTCATCGTTGACAGAGATATCAGCGATTCCGAATTGAGGCGACTTGCACAAAAGCTCGGGATCAAAGAATCCGTCATCGTCGGGACGAACGGCATTCTCAACAACAAGGAACTCCGATATAAGAATGAGCCCGCACGCCACAAGCTTCTTGATGTCCTCGGCGACCTCGCTCTCATTGGAGCGCCCTTGAAGGCACAGATCCTCGCAGCTCGACCAGGTCACGCGAGCAACATTGAGTTTGCCAAAAAGATCCGGAAGCTCTATCAGCAGAAGAAGCTGGTGAAGAGATACCAGCACGTGAAGAAGGAGGGGGTGGTCTTCGATAGCGAGGCAATCAAGCGTATCCTTCCTCACCGGTACCCGTTTCTTCTTGTCGACAAGATCATCGACTTTAAGCTGGATGAGAAGATTGTTGGAGTAAAGAATGTGACGGGGGACGAAGGCTTTTTCCAGGGGCATTTCCCCGGCCATCCCGTGATGCCGGGCGTACTAATCATCGAAGCAATGGCTCAAACTGGGGGAATCCTCCTCCTCAACGGTATCGACAATCCGGATGGAAAGCTCGTCTACTTCATGGGGATCAGCAACGCAAAGTTCAGAAAACCGGTCGTGCCGGGTGACCAGCTTATCCTCGAAGTCTCCCTCGCAAATCGCCGGAGCAAGAGTTTCGTCGTGACGGGGAAAGCGTATGTCGATGGGTACCTTGTGGCCGAGTCGGAAATGATGGCAGCGGTTGTTGATCGGATCGACGGGCAATCTTCTTCAGCGGTTGGCGACACCACCTCGAAGCCCGAGACGGGGCTGGGCTCTACCCACAACTAGATTCATTCCGATTCTTCACCTCCATGAGTGTCAACATAGATCGAGCCGCGCGAGTAAGTCCAAAAGCGGATCTCCGAGATGGAGTGTCCATTGGGCCCTTTTCAATCGTGGAGGACAATGTTGTTATCGGAGAGGGCACCCAGATTGATTCTTGCGTGTTGATTGCCTCGGGCGCGCGCATTGGGAAAAGGTGCCGGGTTCATCACGGTTCTGTCGTGAGCACAATCCCCCAAGACCTGAAATTCGCTGGAGAAGAAACCAGCCTTGAGATCGGTGACGGAACTGTCGTCCGCGAGTTTGCCACACTCAATCGGGGCACAAAGGATCGGGGGAAGACGACAATCGGCTCGAATTGTCTTCTCATGGCGTATGCGCACGTGGCGCACGATTGCTGTGTCGGGAGCAATGTCATTCTCGCAAATGCAGTGAACATGGGTGGCCACGTGACAATCGATGACTATACGATTGTCGGAGGGATGGTGCCAATCCATCAGTTCGTCCAAATCGGCTGCCATGTGATGGTTGGAGGAGGGTTCCGGGTTGTCAAAGACGTTCCTCCGTACGTGTTAGTGGGCCAGAGTCCTTTGTCATTCGAAGGATTGAACATTGTTGGGCTAAAGCGGCGTGGGTTTTCTCGGGAGGCGATTGGAAGCATCGAGACTGCCTATCATTACATTTACGGTTCAAACCTCAATGTCTCGCAGGCCCTTGAGAGAATTCAGAAGGAGATGGTCGTCACTGATGAAGTGAAGTGCATTATTGAATTCATCAAGGGGAGTAAGCGTGGAATTGTTGGACTCAAACGAAAGTGAATGCCAACATGAAGACGGCGATTCAATGAAGTGGCTGTTTTTGACCACCGGCTATTCGTCCGGCGAGACAAACATGGCCTTGGATGAGAAGCTTGCGAGCCAACTCTTTTCGGACGGTCTTGAGGGGGCACTGCGGGTCTATGGATGGAATCCACCGTGCATCTCACTCGGTTATCATCAGAGCCTCGAGACATTGGATCTCGACAAGATCTGGAGAGAGGGCATTGACGTTGTCCGGAGACCAACGGGGGGCCGAACAATCCTGCACTGGGAGGAACTCACCTACAGTGTCGTCATGAGGGCCGGTGGACGATCTCTTGCGCAGGTGTATCATAACATTGGGCTTGCTCTGGTCCGCGGTCTGCACCACTTGAACAATGAGATCTCTCTTTCGAGGCCGGACCTGCAGAGTCTCCCATCACTGCGGCCAACATCAGCGATTCCTTGCTATGCAAGCATCGCTCGGTATGAAATTCAATACCGAGGAAAGAAACTCGTCGGGAGTGCCCAGAGGCGGTATAGCTTTCCTCGACAGGAGGCATCGTCAACCCCCAGCGGATTTGATGAATGCGTTCTTCAGCACGGTTCTATCCTCATTGGACCTGCACACCGTCGCCTAGTGGAGTTCTTAGCGGTGAATAAAGAGGGGGAAATGCAAGCTCTCGAGAAGGAATTGGAGGAGAAAAGCACTGAGTTGTCGACGATTCTCAACCGCTGGGTTGAGTTTGAAGAGGTAGCTCAGTGCGTCCGGACTGGTTTTGAGGAAGAGTGGGGTGTGCGATTTCTCGACGTACTCGAGAAAACCGGACTTGCTTTGGCGGTTCATTGAGAAGGCGTGTGATGGAAAAGAAAACACCCGTGAAAAAGGTGACGACGAAAGTGGTCTTATCCATGAAGCAGAGTGGCGAGAAGATAGCCATGCTCACCGCGTATGACTACCTCATCGCGAAGCTTCTCGATGAAGCCGGGATTGATATCATCCTCGTGGGAGACTCGCTCGCAAACGTCTTTCAAGGCCAGCAGACGACGCTGCCAGTGACAGTGGACGAGATGATTTATCACGCGAAGGCAGTCTGTCGAGGTGTGAGGCGGGCAATGGTAGTTGTAGACATGCCGTTTCTCTCCTACCAAGTGAGCGTGGAGGAAGCAGTGCGCAACTGTGGGCGAGTCATGAAAGAAACGGAGGCGAGCGCCGTGAAGATCGAGGGGGGAAAGCCGATGGCCGAGACCGTTAAGCGTCTCCTCGAAGTCGGAATACCTGTAATGGGACATCTTGGCCTGACGCCTCAATCAATCAACAAATTTGGAACTTATGAGGTGCGGGCAAGAGACGAGAAGGAGGCAAAGTCTCTCTTCAGTGATGCAAGATTGCTCGATGAACTTGGAGTTTTTTCAATTGTTCTTGAGAAAATCCCGGAAAAGCTCGCGAAGAAAATCACAGATGCGATAACGGCTCCGACAATTGGAATCGGTGCCGGGGTGCACTGTAATGGACAGGTTCTCGTCGTTCACGATATGTTGGGCTTGTCCGAACTTCCCTCGGGTGGCCATCCAAGATTTGTCCGGAAGTACGCAGAGGCAGGGAAACTTTTCAAAAGTGCTTTTGAGAGATACGTGAATGACGTGAAAGAGAAAAGATTCCCCGGGAAAGAGGAAAGCTACTGATCTGAATCTTTTTATTTTCAGAACTGGATCCGCCAGCCGAAAGTTGAGCTGGCTTTTTGTTTTACCTTGATTCATGTTGAGCACTTCGTTATATTAAGTTTTGAAACTTTGGTACCTTTCATGGTGGTTCAGAAGAGACTCCACATTCTGATTTCGAATGATGACGGAATAGACTCCCCGGGGATTTACGCTCTTGTGCAGGAGGTTAAGAAAATTGCTCGCGTCACAGTTGTCGCTCCGGACAAGCAGCAAAGCGCGGTGGGACACGCAATCACTGTCGGTTATCCTCTTCGTTCGTCGAAGTTCTATAAGAATGGGAAGTTTTTCGGATACGCTGTAGAGGGAACGCCCGCAGATGCAGTGAAGCTTGCCGTCCGTTCGATCCTCAATGAGAAACCCGACATGCTCATTTCGGGAATCAATCACGGATCGAATACAGCCATCAGTGTCATCTATTCCGGGACTGTTTCGGCCGCCACTGAAGGGACGATTCTTGACATCCCTTCAATCGCGATTTCATTGACGACATATGACAGGCCAGATTTTGCGTATGCTGCAAAGTTCGCTCGAAAGCTCGCGGTGTATCTTTCGAAGAAGAGTCTGCCAGAAGGCACTCTCCTCAACATCAATGTTCCGTCCGTTCCAGAGTCGAAAGTCCGGGGAGTCCTCGTGACAAAGCAAGGAAAGTCAAAGTGGGACGATGTGTTTGAGGTGAGACGAGACCCGAACAACAAAGAGTATTACTGGCTGGCTGGCGATCTTCTTCAGCTGGATCATGAGGAAGATATCGACCAGGTTGCAGTTCTGAAGAACTTTGTATCAATAACACCAATCCACTACGATCTCACTGATTACAGGATGATCGAGAAGATGAAGCTTTGGAATTTGCAGAAACTCAGATGATGAACAAACGCAAACTAGGAGGCAGAACACAATGAAGATAGGAGTCTTGACGGGAGGCGGCGACTGTCCCGGCCTCAACGCAGTCATCCGTGCTGCTGTAAGGAAGGGCGCTACATACGGGTATCAGACAGTTGGATTTCGCGATGGGTGGAAGGGAGTACTTGATTCACGCACTCAACAACTTGACATCAATTCGGTGTCAGGCATCCTTCCAAGAGGAGGTACAATTCTCGGGACATCGAGAACAAATCCGTACAAGGAGCTGAACGGCGAAGCGCGGATTAAGGAGAACATGGGGAGGCTCGGTATTGACGCCTTGATTGCAATTGGTGGTGAAGATACTCTCGGAGTAGCGTCGAAGCTCCACAAGGCGGGAGTGAAAGTCGTCGGAGTGCCAAAGACGATTGACAACGACATCAGTGCAACTGATTTTACTTTTGGTTTCGACACTGCAGTCAACATTGCGACGGAGGCAATCGATCGAATTCACACGACTGCGGAGAGTCACAACCGCGTCATGGTCGTCGAAGTCATGGGGCGGCATGCTGGTTGGATTGCCCTGTATTCTGGTCTTGCGGGTGGAGCTGATATCATCCTCATTCCTGAAAAACCCTTCGACCTCGACGAAGTCGCCGAGGTCATCAAGAAACGTCACAGCCGAGGAAAGAACTTTAGCATCGTTGTGGCGTCTGAAGGTGCCAGGTTTATCCCGGGCTCAGAGAAGGACAAAGATGGGAAATTAATCCTTCAAGATGCGAAGCTCGATGCGTTCGGGCATGTGAGACTGGGCGGGATAGGTTACTTGATTGCAGACGGAATTGAGAAGCGCACGGGCTTCGAGACACGCGCGACAATCCTGGGTCACATCCAGCGTGGGGGCTCTCCCACTGCGGGTGACCGGGTGCTCGGCACTCGATTTGGAGTATACGCCGTAGATATGGTCAGGCACGGGAAATTCGGTCGAATGGCTGCCCTTCATGGGAATTCCATCGAAGACGTTGATCTGGCCGAGGCGGTCGGGAAGTTGAAAACTGTGGACCCGGAGCTGTTTAAGGTGGCTGAAGTCTTCTTCGGATAGGGGAATTCGGCAAGGAATTTGCGGGAATGCGCCTTCCCTTGGAACCTGCTTAGCAGAAAAGCCTTGACTCCGCAGTCAAAATTTTGTATATTGGTCAGCCCTTGAAAAGAGGGTTTTTCTTTCTCCTGTTCTTTGAAAATAGTGTGCATAGCCACGAGTCAATTTGGCTGGGTTAACACCTTGCTTGTCCCGCTTCGGCGGGGTTGAGCAAACATCAGACTCGACGTTGACAAAGTTCAAAACTTTACGACGGAGAGTTTGATCCTGGCTCAGGACGAACGCTGGCGGCGTGCCTAACACATGCAAGTCAGGGAGAAAGGGGTAGCAATATCCCGAGTAAACCGGCGCACGGGTGAGTAACACGTAGGTAACCTACCCTCTGAATGGGGATAACCCCGCGAAAGCGGGACTAATACCCAATGATGCAGCGGCCCCGCATGGGGATGTTGTTAAAGGCTGCAGTTCCGCAAGGAGCTACGGCGTCAGGAGATTGGCCTGCGTCCCATTAGCTTGTTGGTGGGGTAACGGCCCACCAAGGCAACGATGGGTAGCTGGTCTGAGAGGACGACCAGCCACACTGGAACTGAGACACGGTCCAGACTCCTACGGGAGGCAGCAGTGAGGAATATTGCGCAATGCCCGAAAGGGTGACGCAGCGACGCCGCGTGGAGGATGAAGGCCCTATGGGTCGTAAACTCCTAATGGAGAGGAAGAATGTTTCGCCTCGGGCGGAATTGACGGTACTCTCTAAGAAAGGACCGGCCAACTACGTGCCAGCAGCCGCGGTAATACGTAGGGTCCGAGCGTTGTCCGGAATCACTGGGTGTAAAGGGCGCGCAAGCGGGTGAATAAGTCGGTGGTGAAAGCTGTTCGCTCAACGGACAAACCGCCGCCGATACTGTTCATCTTGAGTGCGGGAGAGGGTGATGGAATTCCTGGTGTAGCGGTGAAATGCGTAGATATCAGGAAGAACACCTGTTGCGAAGGCGGTCACCTGGTCCGCAACTGACGCCCAGTGCGCGAAAGCGTGGGGAGCAAACAGGATTAGATACCCTGGTAGTCCACGCCGTAAACGATGGGTACTAGGTGTTGGAGGTTTTGACCCCTTCAGTGCCGAAGCTAACGCATTAAGTACCCCGCCTGGGGAGTACGATCGCAAGGTTGACACTCAAAGGAATTGACGGGGGCCCGCTCAAGCAGTGGAGCATGTGGTTCAATTCGATGCAACGCGAAGAACCTTACCTGGGCTTGAAAGGCAAGTGACAGGTGATGAAAGTCGCCCTCCCCGCAAGGGGCACTTGTACAGGTGCTGCATGGCTGTCGTCAGCTCGTGCCGTGAGGTGTTGGGTTAAGTCCCGCAACGAGCGCAACCCCTGTCCTTAGTTGCCATCAGGTCAAGCTGGGCACTCTAGGGAGACTGCCTACGCAAGTAGTGAGGAAGGTGGGGATGACGTCAAGTCCTCATGGCCCTTATGTCCAGGGCAACACACGTGCTACAATGGCCGCTACAACGGGTCGCAATACCGCAAGGTGGAGCCAATCCCTAAAAAGCGGTCTCAGTTCGGATTGCAGTCTGCAACTCGACTGCATGAAGCTGGAATTGCTAGTAATCGCGCATCAGCACGGCGCGGTGAATACGTTCCCGGGCCTTGTACACACCGCCCGTCAAGCCATGGAAACTGGGGGTACCCGAAGTCACTGACCGAACCCGCACGGGGCGGAGGTGCCGAAGGTAAAACCAGCGACTGGGGCTAAGTCGTAACAAGGTAGCCGTACCGGAAGGTGCGGCTGGATCACCTCCTTTCTAAGGAGTTCTGTTGATGGCAACATCAGCAGTCAACTCGATATTTCTGCCAGCTGAGTTCGATTCGCCTATGCACACTATTTTCATGTTTTATTTGCTGGAGTGGTTTGGAGTGACTTTCTCCGGGCCTGTAGCTCAGGTGGTTAGAGCGCACGCCTGATAAGCGTGAGGTCAGTGGTTCAACTCCACTCAGGCCCACAAGGTTGTGCGAGAATACCTGGCTACGGGGCTGTAGCTCAATTGGGAGAGCGCGTGGTTTGCAACCACGAGGTTGTCGGTTCGATCCCGATCAGCTCCACAAAGGAATTTCGAGATGCGAATTTCGAAATTCAAAATGGAATTGTTCTTTGACAACTGAGAAGAGCGGTTGAACAATGGGGCTTGTAGTTTCCGCCTCCGGCGGAGAACAAACGCCTCAGCGTTCAATGCTAGAATCAAGACCTGAGCAATAACTGTCCAAAAATGTATTGATGCACCTCAGTCCCGATGTTTCGGGACAGTCGATCTGTGTATCAATAAAGATTTTTGGTTAAGTTACTAAGGGCATACGGTGGATGCCTTGGCACCAGAAGGCGATGAAGGACGTGGCTACCTGCGATAAGCGTCGGATAGGCGGAAACAGCCTGAGACCCGGCGATCTCCGAATGGGGCAACCCAATCCGAGTCATGTCGGATTCCTTCCCACTGAATTCATAGGTGGGATAGAGCCAACGGGGGGAAGTGAAATATCTCAGTACCCCTAGGAAGAAAAAGCAATAGCGATTCCCTGAGTAGTGACGAGCGAAACGGGAACAGCCTAAACCATGTGATACATTCAAGGCCACAACCGTTGTATCACGGGGGTTGTGGGACGCTCGTGGACCAATTTGTGGTGTGGTCGGAGAGTCAGCAATCATTCCGTTAGCCGAATCCTCTGGAAAGTGGAACCATAGAAGGTGATAGTCCGGTAGGCGAAAACGTGAATGACTCTCTGGCGAGCGCTCCCAAGTACCACGGAATAAGTGGAAGTCTGTGGGAAACCGCGAGAACCATCTCGCAAGGCTAAATACTCTCTGGTGACCGATAGTGAACAAGTACCGTGAGGGAAAGGTGAAAAGCACTCCTAACAGGAGGGTGAAATAGTACCTGAAACCGTATGCTTACAAACGGTCGGAGCAATTCCGATGGTGCTTGCATCGTCGGAAGAGTGACGGCGTGCCTTTTGCTTAATGAGTCTACGACTTACTCGTACGTTGCAAGGTTAACTCACCTCTGGTGGGAAACCGTAGCGAAAGCGAGTCCGAACAGGGCGCCCGCCCCGATGTCCCGCTGTACGGGATTCCGTAAAGCGGAACAAGTCGGGGCCCAGTAACGTGCGGTAGACGCGAAACCGGACGATCTACCCTTGGTCAGGGTGAAGTGAGGGTAAAACCTCATGGAGGCCCGAACCGGTGTGGGTTGAAAACTACTCGGATGAACTGAGGGTCGGAGTGAAAAGCTAATCGAGTTCGGTGATAGCTCGTACTCCCCGAAATAGCTTTAGGGCTAGCCTCAGGTAACAGTGTCACGGAGGTAGAGCACTGATTGGGCTAGGGTCGTCACAACGATACCAAACCCAGCCAAACTCCGAATTCCGTCGACATGTTTCCTGGGAGTCAGGCGACGACGGATAAGCGCCGACGCCGAGAGGGAAATAACCCAGACCACCAGCTAAGGTCCCTAAGTCGAGGTTCACAGACAAAGGATGTTAAGTTGCCCAGACAACTAGGATGTTGGCTTAGAAGCAGCCATTCATTTAAAGAGTGCGTAATAGCTCACTAGTCAAGCGACTTAGCGTCGATAATTATCGGGACTAAACCTCGTACCGAAGCTGTGGCCCTGAATTAAGTTCAGGGGGTAGGGGAGCATTCCATCTGTTGCGAAGGTGATCTGTAAGGATTGCTGGAGCGGATGGAAAAGCAGATGTAGACATAAGTAACGATAAGTCCGATGAAAAATCGGACCACCGAAAATCTAAGGTTTCCTGAGCAACGTTCATCGTCTCAGGGTTAGTCGGATCCTAAGCTGAGGCCGAAAGGCGTAGGCGATGGAAAACGGGCCAACATTCCCGTACCTGTTTGCGATCGCTTGACCGTAAGGGGTGACGCAGGAGGGAACGTCAGCCGTCTGCTGGCTTAGACGGTCTAAGGGTGTAGGGGGAGAGCGCCGGCAAATCCACGCTCTCGTTATCTCCGAGACTCGAACGGGAGTCCGTAAGGACACAAACTGACATGTACCACACTGCCAAGAAAAACCTCGTATGGGAGATCGCAGGCAGCCCGTACCGTAAACCGACACAGGTGGATGGGGAGAATATCCTCAGGTGCTCGAGTGAGCCGTGGTCAAGGAACTCGGCAAATTGGCCGCGTAACTTCGGGATAAGCGGTGTCTCGACTGGTCAGGGGCTTCGCGCTCCAAAGCTAGTCGGGATCGCAGTGAATTGGGCCAAGCGACTGTTTAACAAAAACACATCACTCTGCGAAGTCGTCAAGACGACGTATAGGGTGTGACACCTGCCCGGTGCTGGAAGGTTAAGGAAGTGGGTCATTCGCCGCAAGGCGGAGAAGCTCGCGACCGAAGCCCCAGTAAACGGCGGCCGTAACTATAACGGTCCTAAGGTAGCGAAATTCCTTGTCGGGTAAGTTCCGACCTGCACGAATGGTGTAACGACTTGGTCACTGTCTCGACCACGGGCTCGGTGAAATTGTGGTCCCGGTGAAGACGCCGGGTACCCGCATATGGACGGAAAGACCCCGTGAAGCTTTACTATACCTTGGCATTGGGTTCGAGCAAAGCATGTGTAGCATAGGTGGGAGACGTTGAAGCCGGGGCGCTAGCCTCGGTGGAGTCAACAGTGAAATACCACCCTTGTTCTGTTTGAATTCTAACCCATGTCCGTCATCCGGATAGGGGACAATGTCAGGCGGGTAGTTTGACTGGGGCGGTCGCCTCGACCGCCGTACAAATTTGGGGCTCTCATGTGGCAACACATGAGGTACCATCTGGCTGTATGCTGGAACATCCGTTCACAGACGATTGTGAGGATCTCCGTTCTCACATTCGTCATGTGATGTAGGATCCGATGAGACTCGTCCCGATTTGGCGGGACAGTAAAACATTCATCGGTGCGGATAATCAGCAGGGAAGTTCCGACTTCGTCGGAACCCCTCAACGACTATACGCCGGACTCCGATTCGAATTTCTGAAGCGGAGATGATATAGTCTGATCTTCATAGCGATATGAAGCCCCGATCTTAATCGGGAGTCCGGTCAAAGCAAACCTGAATGCATTCACGAGCGATTGAACAACTCAAAGCGACCTTGAAGCTTTCCAACATCCAGCGTGAAGTACTCGTTGGACTGCTTCTCGGTGATGCTCACCTCGAAACGCAGAATCGTGGCAGAACATACAGGGTGAAGTTCGAGTACAGCGCAAAGCACCGCGAGTATGGAGAACATCTGTATGGACTTTTCCAGCGGTGGGTGTTGAGTCCACTGCAGAGAAAGCTCGACGATTCTCATGACAACGTCTGGTTCCAGACTGTTAGTCATCCAGCGTTTCGATTCTATGCTCATCAGTTCTATGATGGGCATCAGAAATGCGTTCCGAGGAACATCCATCAGCTCCTGACCGCACGCAGTATTGCGTACTGGTTTATGGACGATGGTTCAATCAAGTCTCGTGAGTCGAAGGGTGTGATCTTTAACACCCAAGGTTTTGCACGGAACGATGTGAAGCGATTGGTCGATATACTGTGTTCGCACTTCAATCTTGAAGCGAGCGAACGCAGACAACCTGACGGTTGGCAAATCTACGTATCAGGAAAATCCTATGAGCGATTTCGTCAGATTGTCGACCCGTATATCCACCAGTCAATGCTCTACAAAGTTCCGGTTGACAGGAAAACAAAGATGCCTAAATTGTAACGGAGGCTCCCAATGGTGCCCTCAGCACGGTTGGTAATCGTGCGTCGAGCGTAAAGGCAGAAGGGCGCCTAACTGCGAGACCAACGCGTCGAGCAGGTGCGAAAGCAGGGCTTAGTGATCCGATGGTTGCGCGTGGAAGTGCCATCGCTCAAAGGATAAAAGCTACTCCGGGGATAACAGGCTGATCTCCCCCAAGAGTTCACATCGACGGGGAGGTTTGGCACCTCGATGTCGGCTCATCGCATCCTGGGGCTGGAGAAGGTCCCAAGGGTTTGGCTGTTCGCCAATTAAAGCGGTACGTGAGCTGGGTTCAGAACGTCGTGAGACAGTTCGGTCCCTATCCTATGCGGGCGCAGGAAACTTGAGGGGAGTCGCTCTTAGTACGAGAGGACCGGAGTGAACGGACCGACGGTGTACCAGTTGTCACGCCAGTGGCAAACGCTGGGTAGCCATGTCCGGAAGGGATAAGCGCTGAAAGCATCTAAGCACGAAACCCACCCCAAGATCAGGTTTCCCTTCTCCGTCGAAAGGCGGAGACTAAAGACCCCTGGGAGATTACCAGGTTGATAGGCCACAGATGTAAGTGCCGTAAGGCATTCAGTCGAGTGGTACTAATAGGTCGTGCGACTTAACCAAAAATCTTTATTGATATTCAGACTCGATTCATCCCGACGCAGGTCGGGATCGGTGCATCGGCAGTTTTGCTCTAAAGTCTGGTCGCTCTTCTCAGTCGATATTAAAATTCTGGTGATCCCGCCTCGGCGGGACGGGTGAAACTCCTCGGACTTCATCCCGCCTTTTTTTGGCGGGACATTCCGCACAGAGACCACTCGAGTCCAGAATCAAATCTTTCTGGTGACGATACCGCGGGTGTCACTCCTCTTCCCATTCCGAACAGAGAAGATAAGCCCCGCAGGGCCGATGGTACTACATGGGCGACTGTGTGGGAGAGTAGGTCGTTGCCAGGAATTAATTAGCAGTAGCCCCGACCGAAGATGGTTGGGGCTTTTGCTTCTAGATGGGTCTTCAAGTTGAGGCTATCCGAGCCCCGTGTGATTCTCACATGGGGCTTTCTTTTTTGTCGCATTCTTTGCTATATTTAGCGTAAGAGTCTCTCTGTCGACGATAACTTTTGAGGTTAGTCATGCAGCAACTGGAAGGAACATCACTCGATATCAAGACCTTACAGCTTGAGAAGCTGAAGGAGATATTCCCCGAGGCTATCACCGAAGGAGAGATTGACTGGGAAAAGCTCAAGCTCACCCTCGGCGACGAGCTGGTAATCGCCAACGAGCGGTATGTGCTCAACTGGGCGGGGAAAACGGATGCGTTTCGTGCGATCCAGACGCAGACGACGGGGACGCTAAAACCTCAAAAGGAGCAATCGGTCAACTTCGATACGACGGAGAACATCTTTATTGAAGGGGAGAACCTTGAGGTGTTGAAGGTGCTGCAGAAGTCGTATTACGGCAAGGTGAAGATGATCTACATCGACCCGCCGTACAATACGGGCAACGACAGCTTCATCTATCCCGACAAGTTTTCGGAGAGCAAAGACGAGTATCTGAAGCGGATAGGCGACAAAGATGAGGCGGGCTATTTGACGAAGGAAGGATTGTTCCGAAAGAACAGCAAAGAGAGCGGGCAGTACCACTCCAACTGGCTCTCGATGATGTATCCTCGATTGTTCCTCGCACGGAATCTCTTGCGGGAAGATGGAGTGATCTTCGTGTCCATTGATGATAACGAGGTGCACAACCTCCGGCTGATGATGAATGAGATTTTTGGGGAGGAGAATTTTATAGATTGCATCATTTGGAAGAAACGATATGGTGGTGGTGCTAAAGAAAGATATCTAGTATCGTTGCATGAGTATGCTTTGATGTATGCTAAGAACAAAGAGAGTTTGGATCCACTTTACATTCCTAGCAATCCAGAAGACATTGAAAGGTATTACAAACTTAAAGACGAAAAATTTGAAAAAAGAGGACCATATAGAACGCACCCTATGGAAGCAACCAAAAGTATGGGCGATAGACCAAATCTTGTTTATCCTATTCCTGCACCCGATGGAACCCAGATAATGCCCAAGAGGCAATGGCTTTGGTCGAAAGAGAGAACGACGAAAGCATTGGAAAAGAATGAACTTGAATTCATAAAAGGCAAAGAAGGTTGGACTGTCCATACGAAGCAATATTGGAAAGATGAGAACGGCAAGATTAGACAGAGTAAAGCCTTTTCGGTAATTGATGATGTTTACACGCAACATGGGACGAATGAGATTATCGAAATGTTTGGTGACGCACAAATATTTCCGTTTCCGAAACCCACAGGATTACTCAAGCCCTTGATCCAGCTTGGTTCTTCTCCGGATTCAGAAGATATAATTCTCGACTTCTTCGGCGGCAGCGGGACAACAGCGCAGGCGGTGTTGGAGCTAAACAAAGAAGATGGCGGCAATCGGAAGTTTATCCTAGTACAGCTGGCTGAGAAAACGGAGGAAGACTCCGAAGCATACAAAGCGGGCTACAAGACCATAACAGGCATCTGCAAAGAACGACTCAGGAGGGCGTGCAAGAAAATCAAAGAAGAAGCTGAAAAGGATGCCGGGTTATTTGCGGAGAAGAAACTCGATCTTGGGTTTAAAGCCTTCAGGCTCGAGCCCTCCAACTTCAAAGTCTGGCGGACGGATATGATCGAGAGCGAAGATGACCTGAAGAAACAGATGGAAGCGTTTGTCGATCCCACGCGCGCCCGCTCCGAGGCGGACGATATGGCGTGGGAAATCCTGCTCAAATCCGGTTACGAGCTGACAACGCCGATGGAGAAGCTTGAGGTTGCGAGTGTGCCTGTCTACTCCATCTCAAACGGCGAGGTCATGGTGGCTTTGGAGAAGATCAGTCAAGAAGCTATCAACGCGATCATTGCGAAGAAGTCCGCCACGGCGGACAAGCCGAAGCGCGTTGTTTGTCTCGACCGCCTCTTCGCCGGTAACGACCAACTCAAAACCAATAACGCCCTGCAGATGAAGGACGCGGGAGTGGAGTTTAGAACGATATGAGAAGAGCGTTTCATGTCCAAAAAGATCTAAAAGAGGAACCCCATTAGCACACGTGCCTGAGGTAGTCCAAAAACTCTGGGGGCCTCTTCGATTCCAACGAACCCATTTTGCCGGCGTCGGGGAGAATGGTCGAGGAAGCTTGCTGACCATTTTGTCGGCGTCACCAAAAAGGTCGACGTTGCGGGACAATCAAGCTCCAAGTGATCAAGGCTATGTGCAGGAGGTATTATGAAGACTGAACTTATTAGAGTGCTCACGAGCGACTTTGAAGCGGCTGCTCAAAGGAACGAGGAGATCGAATACTGGGAAGCAAGGCGACTGCAGGAGTTGCTGGGGTATTCTGAATGGAGAAACTTCTTGAGCGTAATAGAAAAGGCCAAAACCGCAAGTCGGAACGCGGGTCAGGAGGTAACGGATCATTTTGTTGACGTCACCAAAATGATCGACCTTGGCAAGGGCGCCCAACGTGAGATCGACGACATCATGCTTACCCGTTATGCCTGCTATCTGATAGCCCAGAATGGCGATCCACGGAAGGATCAAATCGCCTTTGCGATGAGCTACTTTGCGGTCCAAACGCGCAAGCAGGAGATTCTGGAGAAACGGATCAACGCATGGGAACGACTGCAGGCGCGGGAGAAGCTCACGCTCTCGGAGAAGGAGCTTTCCGGACTAATCTTTGAGCGTGGAGTTGACAATCAAGGTTTCGCCCGTATCCGGAGCAAAGGAGACCAAGCGTTGTTCGGCGGCTTCACCACGAATGAGATGAAGCGGAAACTTCAAGTGCCCGGAAGTCGCCCGCTCGCGGATTTCTTACCAACGATAACTATTAAAGCAAAAGACTTCGCTACCGAGATAACAAATTTCAACGTTAATCGAGATGACTTAAAGGGAGAAGATCGAATTACCGATGAGCACGTGAAGACCAATGAAGGTGTAAGAAAAGTCCTTGTACAGCGTGGTATCAAGCCGGAATTACTCCCACCTGATGAGGATATTCAGAAGTTAAAGCGGAGAGTAGCGTCTGAGGATAGGAAGATACTGAAGGAAGTAAAAAAGTTGAAGGGCAAAAAGAAGAACAGCAACTCGAAATGAAACTCCAATTCGAACCGAATCAGGAATACCAGCTGCAAGCGATTCAGTCCGTCGTCGA
Organism: Bacteroidota bacterium; assembly: GCA_049589195.1. Lineage (GTDB taxonomy): Bacteria > Bacteroidota > Ignavibacteria > UBA10030 > JAHEZR01 > JBAWAH01. The sequence goes on from JBAWAH010000048.1 coordinate 331,901, forward strand.
CATTTTCGAAGGGCAGCCGTTAAGCACAGGCGAGTATGAGTTTTCACTTCAGCAGGTCAATACCAGTCTCGCCTTTACGGAAAACGGCGTCGGTAACGCCATCAGGCTGACGCAGCAGGAAATTCTGGAGAACGTACGCAAGGTCCAGCGGAGAAACGGTTTGCCGGAATCGCAAGACTTGCAGGGGATGAATTTCTCAGTCGAGATGGAGACGGGGACGGGCAAGACGTACGTCTACTTGAGAAGCGTCTACGAGCTAAACAAGACTTATGGATTCAAGAAGTTCATCGTGGTTGTGCCGAGCATCGCAATCCGCGAAGGTGTCCTGAAGAATCTTCAAATCACGCACGAGCACCTTCAGAATCTCTACAACAAAGTCCCGCTGACCTATAGCGTCTACGACTCGAAGAACGTCTCGCTGTTGCGGGGTTTCGCACTGAGCAATACGATTCAGGTGTTGGTCATCAACATCGACTCGTTTGCCAAGGATGAGAACATCATCAACAAGCCGAACGACAAGCTGACCGGCAAGCGGCCCGTCGAGTTTATCCAGTATACGAACCCCATTGTCATTGTGGACGAGCCGCAGAATATGGAAACCGAAATCCGGAAGAATGCCATTCAGAACCTGAACCCGGCCTGCACGCTTCGCTACTCTGCAACTCACACAAATCTTTACAATCTGGTATACAAACTCAGTCCTGTGAAAGCCTACGATCTTGGGCTTGTGAAGCAAATCGAAGTCGATTCAATCGTAAGTGAACACAGCTTCAATCAGCCATATATCAAGGTCGAGGCAATCAAGTCACAAAAGACAAAACTCACTGCAAAACTCACAATCGACTATGTGGGGGCGGACAGCGTCATCCGGAAGAATGTCGCTGTCAAGAACGGTGACAACCTATTCGACCTTTCCAACCGGCGCGAAATGTACCGAGAAGGATACGTGATCAACGAGATTAATGCTGAGGAGCGGTACATTGAGTTCTCAAACGGAACCAGGTTGCAGGTTGGAGCAACGCAGGGAGGGTTGCAGGATGATATAATGAAGGTGCAAGTACGAAAGACAATCGAAGAGCACTTCAAGAAAGAAGCGACGCTGAATCCGCAAGGGATTAAGGTTCTTTCATTGTTCTTCATCGACAAAGTGAAGAATTATCGAAGCTACGATGGCGGAGTGCCGGCAAAGGGAAAATTTGCGCAATGGTTTGAAGAAATCTATGCCGAGTATGCCAACAAGCCGGAATACAGGGGCCTGATTCCGTATGAAGGCGAAAGGGTTCATAACGGATATTTCGCTCAGGATAAAAGAGGAATTCTCAAGGACTCACGCGAAGGTCGTCCCTCAGACGAGGATGCAGACACATATACACTGATCATGAAAGACAAAGAGCGGTTGCTGGACGGCAGCGAACCACTCCGGTTTATCTTCAGTCACTCTGCTCTCCGGGAGGGATGGGATAATCCGAACGTGTTCCAGCTCTGCACGCTAAACGAGACAAGGTCGGAGTTGAAAAAGCGACAGGAGATTGGGCGAGGCCTTCGTCTTTCAGTCAATTCCGAAGGCATCCGGGTCTTTAATAAGCGTGTGAACCGGTTGACGGTCGTCGCGAATGAGAGTTACGAAGAGTTTGCTCGCCAGCTTCAGAATGAGATTGAAGAGGAGACGGGTGAGAAGTTTGAGGGCCGGATTAGGAAGAAGGAGAACAAAGTCAAAGTTACCCTAAAGAAAGGGTATGATACCGATGAACGCTTTCGGGCTCTGTGGGAGCGCATCAACCAAAGAACAACCTACCGTGTCGAGTACACCACAAGTGATTTGATCCGGGAGGCGGCGAAGCGAATCAACAAGATGCCCGCCATTTCTGCCCCGCGCATCATAGCTCAAAGAACCGACGTAGTGATGGAGCCTGTCGGAATCGGCGGAGTCACTCGCTCCACACGCGTGTATGGAGTTGAGTTGGCAAGAGTCTCGGTGCCGGACATTATCGGATACATTCAACAGCGCACTGATCTCACACGTTCGACGATTGTGCGCATTCTTGAGGAATCCAGGAGAATCTCCGATTGCCTTAAGAATCCGCAGCTATTCCTTGACATGCTGGTGCACGAGATCAAGACCGCCCTCAATGCAATGATGGTTGATGGGGTGAAGTATCAAAAGATTGCTGGCGACTACTACGAGATGAGGCTTTTCGATATTAAGGAGATTGAGGAGTATATCGAGAACCTTTACAAGGTGAAGAACCAAGATAAGACGATCTATGATCAGGTTGAAATCGACTCTCTCTCTGAGACAGAGAAGAAGTTTGCCAAGGCTTGCGACGAAAGCGATGACGTGGAGTTCTTCTTGAAGCTTCCGCGCTGGTTCGTCATCAGAACTCCCATTGGTGAATATACTCCTGACTGGGCGCTAATGTTAAAGCGCGAGAAACGGCTGTACTTCGTTGCCGAAACGAAGTCGACCCTCGACAGAACCAAGCGCCGAGAGAGTGAGAACCAGAAGATCGATTGCGGGTACAAGCATTTCAAAGAGTTCGACGAAGTGCAGTTCACAGAAGCGACGAGTTTGGAGGATATTCAGAAAATCGGATCTTAGCCTTTATTGAACTGCCTTCATAAGAGTTTATTCTCCCAAACATAAGCCCGCTGTCCTTCCCTGTAGTGTGTTGGTCACTTCTCATGCCTGAACTCCCCGACATCACGCTGTATATCGAACGCCTGCAATCGAGGATTGTTGGCCAACCATTAGAAGGAATCCGAATCGCTAGTCCATTTGTTCTCCGCAGTGTCGACTCGCCGATATCCGAAGCCGAGAGCAAGAGAGTGCTCGGCCTGCGCCGCATCGGAAAGCGGATCGTGCGGGAAGTCGCTCCTGTAGTTTCGTACTGGCTCCTCCCCCCAACAAAAAAAATCCCGCCCCGAAAACATCGGGACGGGATTGTGGACTGCTCAAAAGATCAGTTACACTTTCGAGACATTGGTCGCCTGCAAGCCCTTCGGGCCCTGCTCGACTTGGAATTCCACGTTGTCGCCCTCGTTCAAGGACTTAAAACCATCCCCGACGATTGCTCTGAAGTGGACGAAGACATCTTCTCCACCAGTGCGTGAAATGAAGCCGTAACCTTTGGCTCCGTTGAACCATTTGACTGTTCCTTTTTCCATGGAACAATACCTTTCTTGATTGATTCTGTATCTCGAACCCCGAGACCTGGGGTACGCCCTGTTGTTGCTCTTAAAACACAAAAATCGCATCGATGGTATGCATACAACCACCATCTCTGCGATTCTCATTTCTGGCGACGTCCAAACCAAGAAAGGTTCAAACGGTGCAGCAGAACGATCTTAACAGCGAAACAACGGTGTACTGTTGAATGCGATACCAAGATAACACTATCTTCTACAAATAGCAAGTGCTATCTGAGGGGAATCTATCGGGTGCCTTGAAGATCGGTTGCACTCAATAATGCGCCTCAACCCTCCTAAAAAGAACTGTTCAGTGGGTCTTGGGGGCGGCAGGGGGATTCCCTCCTTCCCCCTTGATCTGTGCACGCATCTCCTACGACTTACCAGGAACGACGACCGCCGCCTCTTCTATCCCGATTGCCTCCACCCTCAGCACGAGGGCGCGCCTCGTTCACGGTCAGTGCTCGGCCCTTCAGGTCCTTGCCGTTCATCCCCGCGATAGCGGCTTGGGCTTCCGTCTTCGCGGGCATCTCTACAAATCCGAATCCGCGCGGCTCACCGCTGAACTTATCTTTGATGATGGTTACAGTAGCGACCTGTCCAAAGGCTTGGAAGGCTTCTCGCACATCCGCTTCGGTAGCTTCGCGCGACAAATTGCCGACGTATATATTCACTTTCCTCTCCTTTTTGTTATGAACATTGTCTCTCTGAAGCTGCGCCGCTTGGCCCTCACTACAGGGAGACCATTTGTTTAGTATTCTTTCCGAGTGCGGGACTCCTGAGCTGCTACCGCAGCAGTCGGGTTGTCTAATGTAACATACTTTTTGCCTTGTTGCAACTGGAAGAATTCAAATGCCCAGCCACCTCGTCGAAGTCGTGCCTGTGGCGGCATGTTTCCCCGCTTGAGGAATTCAGTCGTTGCCAGTGCCATTCTGACTAAGCTTAGCAAATGAAATGCAGCTAAGCTTACTGTCAGAATGAGCATCCCGCCGTGCCTTTCGGCGGGATAATTGCCTCAAAAGCCCGGTCACGAGATGACCCCCTTTGGGGTTTGGAATCTCAAGCGAGGCTTTTGATTTTGCCTGGGATTGGCTATATTCATATCACATGCCTGAACTCCCTGACATCACGATCTATGTCGAAAGCCTCCAATCTAGAATTGTCAGCCAGCCTCTGGAGAGGATTCGAATTGCCAGCCCATTTCTCCTGCGCAGCGTTGACCCACCGATAACCAAAGCAGAGAACAAAAGAGTGCTTGACCTGCGTCGCATCGGGAAACAGATCGTGTGGGAACTGGAGGATGAACTGTTTCTCGTCTTTCACCTGATGATCGCAGGCAGATTCCACTGGAAGAAAAAAGGGACGAAGGTCGGCGGTAAGGTCGCCCTTGCTGCCTTCGATTTCCCAAACGGCACACTTCTCATTACCGAGGCAAGCTCTAAGAAGCGCGCCTCTCTTCACTTGGTGAAAGGCGAGTCTTCCCTTGCCCAGTTCAATCGCGGAGGACTTGAAGTCCTCAACGCTTCGCTCGAACAATTCACCGCCGCACTTCTCAAAGAAAACCACACTCTCAAACGCACGCTCACCGATCCGAGACTCTTCAGTGCAATCGGCAACGCGTATTCAGATGAGATCCTCCACCGAGCAAAGCTTTCTCCTCTTTGGCAATCACAGAAACTCAGGGCTGATGAGATTTCTCGTCTTCTTACAGCGACGAAGGAAACGCTGAGGGATTGGATTGAGAGGCTCAGAATTCAGACAGGCACATCGTTCCCAGAGAAAGTCACTGCCTTCCATCCAGAGATGGCTGTGCACGGGAAATTCGGAAAGCCGTGTCCAGTGTGCGGCTCAGCGGTGCAGCGCATTGTCTACGCTGAGAACGAATGCAACTACTGTCCTCGCTGCCAGACGGATGGGAAAATCCTCGCTGACCGCTCGCTTTCACGACTCCTAAAAGACGACTGGCCGAGAACTGTCGAAGAGCTGGAGCTGTTGCCCGGTTTAACCTCATAGCTTCGGTTGGACGCACTGCGCTCATAGAGTCCAGGCCATCCTTATCATTTGGCTGGAATTTCTTCCTTATTCTTGTATCTTCCAAGAGGCTGTATCGAGGGGCACCGCACACAGCGAACACGGTTGTGGAATCGAGACTAACGCTTTCAAATCACAGCATTGTCATTCAATAGAGCAGGAGAAACAGGATGAGCGCTCAGCACAAGTTTCTTTTAGAGGAAAGCAAGCTTCCGAAATCCTGGTACAACATCAATGCGGATATGCCTGTGCCGCCGCAGCCGGTTCTGCATCCCGGGACCATGCAGCCTGTCACACCTGACTTCCTCAGCGTGCTATTTCCGATGGGACTCATCTTGCAGGAGGTGAGCACTGAGCGGTGGATCGAGATTCCCGAACCCGTGCGAGATATCTACAAACTCTGGCGTCCGACGCCGATGTATCGCGCTCTCCGTTTGGAGAAGGCGCTTGATACGCCTGCTCATATCTACTACAAGCACGAAGGCGTCAGTCCTGTCGGTTCGCACAAACCGAACACTGCCGTGGCGCAGGCATTTTTCAACAAGGAGGGCGGCACGAAAGCGCTCGCGACGGAGACCGGTGCCGGCCAGTGGGGCTCGGCGCTCGCGATGGCATGCAATTTCTTTGGACTGAGTCTCGAAGTGTATATGGTGAAAGTGTCTTATCACCAGAAACCCTACCGTCGCATCATGATGGAGCAATTCGGCGCGAATGTGTTTGCCAGTCCGACTGATCGTACGCAATTCGGGCGCAAAGTCATCGCCGAGCATCCTGACTCCCCCGGCTCGCTTGGTATCGCAATCTCCGAAGCCGTTGAAGTCGCAGCCACCAGCGGCGGAGCCAAGAAGTACAGCTTGGGTTCGGTGCTGAATCACGTGTTGATGCACCAAACAGTCATCGGCCTTGAGGCACTGGAACAGATGGAGATGGCGGGGGAGTACCCTGACATCGTGATTGGATGTGTCGGTGGGGGATCGAACTTCGCCGGATTCGCATATCCGTTTATTCACAAGAACCTGACGGAAGGCAAGAAGACTCAAGTCATCGCTGTTGAGCCCGCGTCATGTCCGAGTCTTACAAAAGGGAGGTACACGTTCGATTACGGCGATACTGCGGCCACGGCACCGATCGTCAAGATGTACACCCTTGGCCACACGTTTGTTCCTCCCAGCATTCACGCTGGCGGCCTCCGCTACCACGGAATGGCGCCGAGTGTCAGCGCCCTGGTGAATCACGGGGACATCGAAGCTCGGGCTGCAAAACAACTGGAGACATTTGAGGCGGCTGTCCAGTTCTTGCGTGCGGAGGGCATCATTCCCGCACCTGAATCGGCTCATGCCATCCGTGTTGCCATCGACGAGGCGTTGAAGTGCAAGGCGCGCGGTGAGAAGAAAGTCATTGCGTTCAATCTCTCCGGGCACGGGCATTTCGACATGACTGCATTCGAGCAGTATCACCAGGGCAAGCTGGAAGATTACGAGTATCCAGTGGAAGCGGTGGACGACGCGATGAAGCATCTCCCCAAGGTGCCGATGAAGTGAGACTGCTTCTGCCGAAAAGCTAGGTCTCGTCTGGAAAGGTAGAGCGATTTGACAAATCGCTCTACTCTCTATCTCTGATGACAACAAAGATCTACTACCGTCGGAACCTTCCGCATTATCAACCTCCCGGTGCAACGTACTTTGTTACCTTTCGATTAGCTGGGTCACTTCCCCAAGAAGTAGTGGCTCGCCTCAAAGAGGAGCGAGCTAAGGCTGAAAGACTTCTCGTGGATACTGGAGGAAGAGAAGAAAAAGATAAAATCAACGAACTCAGGAAGCGATACTTCGTTAGGTTTGATAAGCTGTTGGACGCTGCCAGGCAGGGTCCGTGGTGGCTGCAGAATGCAGAGGTTGCAAAAGTTGTTTCGGATGCGATCCATTTTCGGGATGGCCGAGAGTATGACTTACTGGCATATTGTATTATGCCTAACCACGTACATCTCGTGATGGCTCTCGAGCGAAATGGCATTTCGCTCTACAAGGTTCTCCAATCACTGAAAAGATTCACCGCTCGGGAAGCAAATAAGATCCTCTCTCGAGCAGGAGCTTTTTGGCAGCACGAGAGTTACGACCATGTTGTGCGTGATGGCAAAGAGTTAGTTCGAGTCATTGCCTACGTGTTGAGCAACCCTGAGAAGGCAGGCTTGGTAGGTCAGTGGAAGTCGTGGAGATGGAGTTATACCCAAATGGAAATCTAGCAGGACGTTGAAAAGGAAAAATCACAACCACGAGCTTCTCTACGAGTCTGACGACTCGTCGAGTCGTAGACAGCTCGTGGGTAAGAAATCTCACAAAAACCAGCATGGGTTTTAACCCCTTCCATCAAAAGCAGCCTATTTTGCTGGGGCTGAAGCCCGTTCGGTCTAATTGATACCCAAAGCCACGACCTGAAGGTCGCGGCTATCTGTAGCACGAAGAATTTTTCAACATCCTGCTGGGGTGACTCCATATTTGCTCAAGGACGGCGCAGTTGCCATCCCTACTCTACGTTGTGCGTTATCCGGCGGGCGATGGATTTGAGTTCTTCTTTGCTGAGGACCTTCCGGGCAATAGGAAATAGGATATCGTTCTCTTTGTGGATGTGGTTGACAAAAATCCGGACGACGTTTTTCCCTGTCGATACAAGTGCTGTAATCGCTGTGCGATCGTAGGGGTTTTCTCTTACCTTGCTGATGCTCTCTTCGAATTCGCCATTCGCTTCTTCAAGTTCCTTGTGATCTGCACGGAGACTTTTCGTTGGACCCTCGACGTGGCGCTCAAGTGCAGGGAAAAGGAGTTCTTCTTCAGAGCGGTTATGGACACTTACTTCCTCTTGAATGTAACGAGCGGCTGAAAGAATCCGGGTGAACCGGCCTTCCGAGAATCCTTCTTCGATCAACTCGTCCGTTGTGCGGTTAAGAAGATGCAGCTTCTGGAGAGCCCGCTCGTGCTCTTTGATGAGTTGCGCTATTGGATCGTATGCTTTCATGTGTGAGAATATAGTCTCTGCCTCACAAACAAGCAACTCACTTCAATTTGTGATGGCGTCCTAATTTGAAAAACTCTTTCGGTGGGACAGGCATTCTTGCCTGTCAAACAAGTCAGACAAGAATGTCTGACCTACTCTTGCACCCTGTAATGTGGATACTTTTCAAATTAGGACACTGCCCGATTTGTCCCGCTAGAAATGAAAACGTCCTCTCGGCTTTCAAGAGGACGTTTTAGGAAGATACTTGACCGGAAGAACCTACGAAACGTCAGCTTTCTTCTCTTCCTCCTCTTCTTTGATCTGATCACCCTTCACAATCTTTCTCTTCGTGGCATCGGCGAAGCGCAACTCTTCCGTTTTCTTGTTGAATTTCACTTTCACTCTGCTGCCGTCCACGAACTTTCCTTTCAGGATCTCCTCTGCAAGCGGGTCCTCGACATACTTCTGGAGTGCCCGGCGAAGCGGTCGCGCCCCAAACGTTGGGTCGTAGCCTTTCTCCACGAGGAATTCCTTCGCCGCTTTCGCAAGCTCGATCGTGATGTTCATCGAATGCATCCGCTTGACGAGGTCTTTCATCTGGATGTCGATGATCTTCATGATGTGCTCGCGCTCGAGCGAATGGAAGACAATCGTGTCATCGATCCGGTTCAAGAACTCTGGGTTGAACACGCGCTTAACCGCATCTTCGATCGTGTTCTTCATGCTCTCATACTTATCCTTGGCCGTGTTCGTCCCAAAACCAAATCCGCCGGTGTTCTTGATGTCGCGGGAGCCGATGTTCGAGGTCATGATCACGATTGTGTTCTTGAAATCGACTCTCCGCCCCAAGCTGTCCGTCAAGACTCCGTCATCGAGGACTTGGAGGAGAATGTTGAACACGTCAGGATGCGCCTTCTCGATCTCATCGAGGAGGACAACGGAATACGGCTTTCGACGAACTTTCTCTGTCAGTTGACCTCCCTCTTCGTACCCAACGTACCCCGGAGGAGCTCCCACGAGCCTCGACACGTTGAACTTCTCCATGTACTCGCTCATGTCAATGCGGACAAGCGCTTCCTCTGAATCAAAGAGGTAACGAGCGAGCGCTTTCGCCATCTCCGTCTTTCCGACTCCTGTTGGACCGAGGAAAACAAACGAGCCGATTGGCCGCCTCGGATCTTTGAGCCCAGCGCGTGTCCTGCGAATCGCCTTCGAAAGTTTCACGATTGCTTCATCCTGGCCGACGATCTGCTCCTTCAGGGCATCCGCCATTTTCAGGAGCTTCTCCGATTCGGACTGAGCAACCTTGTTGACGGGGATGCCGGTCATCATCGAGACGACATCGGCCATGTTTTCTTCGTCAACCTCGTGGACGACGGTCTGAGACTTTACCTCCCACTCTCTCTTTGCAATCTCGAGGTCACTGAGGAGTTTCTTCTCCAGATCTCGCAGTCGAGCCGCCTCTTCAAAATTCTGGCTCTTCACGACTTGGTTCTTCGACTGTTTGATCTTCTCGATTTCTTCTTCGAGATGCAAGATCTCCTTTGGAACAACGATGTTCGAGAGATGAACGCGAGAGCCTGCCTCGTCCATCACGTCGATGGCTTTATCGGGGAGATAACGGTCTGTGATGTACCGATCGCTCAGCCGAACGGCATCATCGATAGCTTTGTCGGTAAATCGAACACCATGATGCTCTTCATACTTGTACTTGATGTTCCGGAGGATCTGGATCGTCTCGTCGACGGTGGTTGGATCGATCATGATCTTCTGGAAGCGGCGGTCGAGAGCGCCATCTTTTTCAATGTACTGTCTGTATTCGTCGAGGGTTGTTGCACCAATGCACTGGAGCTCGCCGCGTGAGAGAGCGGGCTTGAACATGTTCGATGCATCGAGCGATCCAGAGGCGCCGCCAGCTCCGACGATGGTATGAAGCTCGTCGATGAAGAGGATGACATCTTTTGCTTTTTCAAGCTCATTCATGACGGCCTTCATGCGCTCCTCGAACTGCCCGCGATACTTCGTGCCGGCAACGAGGGCTGCGAGATCGAGGGTAACCACACGCTTGTCATGGAGGACGCGGGAAACTTTCTTCTGCACAATGCGGAGAGCCAAACCTTCGGCGATAGCGGTTTTGCCTACGCCGGGTTCACCAATGAGCACGGGATTGTTCTTCTTCCTGCGACTGAGCACCTGCGCAACGCGCTCAATCTCTTTCTCTCTTCCGACAATGGGGTCGAGCTTGTCTTCCATCGCCAGCTTCGTCAAATCTCTCCCGAAGTTGTCTAGAACGGGAGTCTTGGACTTCTCCGTCTTGCGCTCGAACGCTGCAGCTGTTGGGGGAGTCGAAGGCTTGCCGCTGATGATGTTGTCAAGCTCGTTTCGGACAACGTCGTAATGGATATTGAACTGATGCAGAATTTGAGCCGCAATGTTGTCGTCATCCCGTAAGAGGGAGAGCAGGAGATGCTCAGTCCCTATGACATCGGATTTGTAGAGCTTTGCTTCGAGGTACGTGATCTTCAGAACTTTCTCGGCCTGCTTCGTGAGGGGAATGTTTCCAATAGTAAGTGTTCCCCCGCTTGTCCTGACTGTTTCTTCGATCGTCTTCTTCAATTTGTACAGGTCGCAGCCAAGGTTCCGGAGGATTTTCACAGCAATTCCCTCTCCCTCGCGGATGACCCCGAGGAGGAGATGCTCAGTCCCGATATAATCGTGACCCAAGCGGAGTGCTTCCTCTCGGCTCAACCGAATGACGTCCTGGACACGATTGGAGAAATTTCCTTCCATTGATTGCGCCTACAGTCGTGAGACAGCCCTGTTAACTAATCTAACGTTATTTCTGACCATCTGGTTTCTCGTGATCCTCACTTCGGTATCGTTACAGTGTCAATATACAGAAATCCCCCCCATTAGTCAAGGAAACTCGGTCCAGGTGTGGGACACACATGAGTTACAGAGATTGCTTTTGTGGGGCTCCTTGACTTTCTATCTCAAAACGAATATATTCAAGGCGTTGAGTGTGAAATTCTTTCCCACTCCACACTAGCTCAACGGTCTACGACTCGTCGAGTAGAGCGTGCGGTCCATTCGGCCTTTCGCGGAACGAGATCTCGCCTCGATTCCATCGGGATGGACTGTTAACCGCATGTCGGGCGGCGTGAGGGTTCTTCCGATTTTTGTTACCATTCCACAGTAGCTCAATGGTAGAGCGTGCGGCTGTTAACCGCAGGGTTGCAGGTTCGAGTCCTGCCTGTGGAGCGCTGAAGCCTGAGGCTAAGCCTCGGGCTTTCTATTCTGAAGTTGCAGGCTGAGATCCGATGTTCTTCATCGGGACGAAGTCCCGCCATATTCTTGGCGGGATTCGAGTCCTGCCTGTGGAGCTTGAAAGGAACGTGGCCTATCCAGCAGATCCTGGATAGGCCATCGTGTTTTTGGACACACGGACGCTGATTTGATCGTCCGTTGGTCATACCTCATTCTTGCTGTTCAAATCCCAGAGTCGCCTCGGCGATGATTCCTTTCTTGATGTATATCCCGCGCACAAGCGGCCGCAAAGCCGGCAGTTGTCTCGCAAATGTGATCGATCCGAGAATACACAGGATTCCTCCTATCAACAGAGTACTTGGAACTCCGATCTTACTTGCCAGCGAGCCACCAAGCAGACTCCCAAACGGCATCGTACCCGTGAACGCCATCGCATAGAAACTCATTACCCGTCCGCGTTTATCATCATCTACAATTGTTTGCAGCATGGTGTTGCTTGAGGCCATCTGCGTGATCATCCCAAAGCCAATGAACAAAAGAAACAGTATGGAAAGTGGGAAGACGCGTGACAAACTGAAAGCGATGAGACCGATGCCAAAGAGGCTTGAGGCAATGGCGATCATCCTTCCTAACCCCAACACGCTCTTCCGCGAGGCAAGAAAGATAGCTCCGATCAACGCGCCCGACCCCGAGGCCGCCATAAGAAAGCCGAGTGTATAAGGGCCTCCGTGAAAAATGTCCCGTGCAAATACAGGCATGAATGTCGTGTAAGGCGTTCCGATCAAGCTGACGAGTGCCAGAAGCAACAGGATGGATCGAATGGGAGCGAAACCCGTTGCATAGGTTAGGCCTTCCTTCAATTCGTGCAGAATATGACGGCGAGTCGGGTGGGGCTTTCTCGGCTTGATTTTCATTGCAAGCAGAGCGAAAATTACGAGGAGGAAACTCAGGGCATTGATGAGGAAGCACATTCCCTCTCCAAAAAGACCGATAAGCACTCCTGCTATAGAGGGTCCGACCAGTCGTGCCCCATTGAAGAGAAATGAATTCAACGCAATCGCGTTTCCCAATATATCGTGCCTTTCCACCATCTCCACAACGAATGACTGTCGAATCGGAATATCAAATGCATTGATCATGCCCAAGAGAAGAGCTAATGCAATGATGTGCCAAACTCCGATGATCCCCGTGAGTGTCAGAATAGCCAGAATGAACGCCTGTACCATAGCGAGCGATTGAGTCATGACGATCATGCGATGGCGATTCCATCGATCAGCCAGAACACCAGTAAACGGCGCAAGGAAAAACGTTGGGATTTGAGCCGCAAACCCAACGATCCCAAGCAGGAAGACTGAATTCGTCATGCGGTACACGAGCCAGCTCAAAGCGATGTTCTGCATCCATGTGCCGATGAGTGAGATGCCTTGTCCGATGAAGAAGAGACGGTAGTTTCTCTGACTCAGCGCCCTGAAAGCGGTTATCATTCCAATGTTCCTTTGACCACTCTGCGGCTAGTGCAACAACTCTCTTGCTGTCCCACGTTAGAATCGAGATCTCATGGAATTACAATTTGCATTCTTTCACAGAATATTGCAAATGCGAAAGCGTAGAGGCTGGTCGCCTCGTGAGCCACTTTTCGATTTACATTGATGGGTTCTTTTTGTAAATTCACCTCGCAGAATTTGCAGTACGAACAGAAAGGAGCACGTACCCAATGTACGATGTCGTTTGTTTTGGCGAGGCAATGGTTCGGCTTTCGTCTCCGAACTATCAACGCCTCGAGCAGTCGTCTGTTCTCGACTTGAACGTCGGTGGCGGTGAATACAACGTCGCCGTCGGATGTGCCCATCTTGGCCTCAAAGTGGCGTGGATCTCTCGTCTAGTAGACAATTGGACAGGTTGGCTTGTCCGGAATAAAGGAAGAGAGCATGGCGTTGACGTGTCTCACATAGTCTGGTCAAAATTCGATGGGGTCGGACTCGAGCGAAATGGTTTTTACTATCTTGAGGTAGGTGTCGGTCCCCGTGCGAGCAGCGTCACGTATGACCGCGGGCATTCTGCCATATCGAACATCAGGCCGGGAGAGGTGCAATGGTCGGAGCTTTTCACGGGTGCGAAGTGGTTCCACGTGAGTGGGATCACGCCGGCGCTCTCGGATTCATGTGCATCCGTGACTCTCGAAGCGCTGAAGGCAGCGCGAGCTGCTGGACTCACAACAAGTTATGACCTCAACTACCGTGCGAAGCTCTGGAGTTCCGATAAAGCCCAAGCGACAACGAAGCAGTTCATGCCCTACATTCATGTCCTGATTGGAAATGAGGAAGACTTTGAGAAAGTGCTCGGGTTAAAGGCAAAAGGAACGAGTGCTGAGTTTAACGAGCTTGATCCAGAGAGCTACAAGGAAGTTGCTCGCAGGGTCGCGGAGCTCTATCCGAACGTCCAGAAAGTCGGGACGACGCTCCGTGTGGCGAAGACGGGTCTGTTAAACGATTGGCGCACCCTCCTTTACGATGGGAGAGAGTTCTATCTCTCTCGGGTCTACTCAAATCTCGAGATCGTTGACCGTGTTGGTGGTGGCGATGCGTTCTCTGCGGGGCTCATCTATTCCTTCGTCAAAGGGAAATCGATGCAAGAAGCAGTTGATTTTGCCGGCGCATACTCGGCACTGGCCCACACGTTTCCGGGCGATGTAAATTGGGCCACAGAAGCGGAGACGCTTGCCGCAATGAAAGGTGGGTCAGCACGCATCCGCCGTTGAATTCACCTTCTCTGAGAATTGGAGGTTGTCCATGATTCGGGATCAAGTCCTAAAGAACATGATTGATTGTGGGGTGGTCGCAGTCCTTCGGGCAAAGTCATCGTCGGAACTTCTCGATGTCTCAAAGGCACTCTATGATGGCGGCGTTACTTCCATTGAAGTCACGATGACGACACCGGGAGCGTTGAAGGTCATTGAGGAAGTCGCGTCGAAGATGTCGGGACAGGTCATCGTTGGCGTTGGATCCGTACTCGACCCGGAGACTGCTCGGGCGGCAATCCTTGCTGGAGCTGAATTCGTTGTTGGGCCTGTGTTGAAAGAAGCGGTGATCGAGATGGCAAAACGCTACAGCAAAGTGGTTATCCCGGGTGCCTTTACCCCCACGGAGATCCTTTGTGCTTGGGAGGCAGGTGCTGATGTCGTGAAGGTTTTTCCCGCGACGGCGGTGGGTCCGAAATACTTCCGCGACATCCTCGGTCCACTCCCGCAAGTGCGTCTCTCGCCGACCGGCGGTGTGACCGTCGAGAACACGGGGGAATTCATCAAGGCGGGGGCCGTGTTTGTTGGGGCAGGGACAAGTCTCGTGGACAGCAAAGCTGTCGCTGAGAAAAGATTCGGCGTTATCACCGACACAGCGAAGAGAATGGTCGCCGAGGTCCGGAAGGCGCGTGGAGTTGAGTAAGAGACCCGCCGAACACAAAACCGCTTCAGTGCGGTCGATGTTTGAATCGATTGCACACCGCTATGATTTCCTCAATCACCTCCTCAGCTTCGGCACCGACTTCTACTGGCGAAGGGCAGCAATCCGTCTTCTGAAGCCATTCCACCCCCAGCGCATTCTTGACATCGCCACAGGTACGGGCGATCTCGCCATTGCAGCGCTAGGATTAGCCCCCGCTGAAGTCATCGGCGTGGACATTGCCGAAGAAATGATGAAGCTCGGAAGGGAAAAGCTCACGAGGAAAGGGCTGGATGGTGTGATCAAACTTCAGCTTGGGGATGCGGAGCAGCTTCCGTTCCCCGACGGTTCCTTCGATGCGGTCACCGTCGCCTTTGGTGTGAGGAACTTTGAGAACCTTGAAGTTGGCCTTTCTGAAATCCATCGTGTTCTCAAGCCACAAGGTGTTGCAGTAATTCTGGAGTTTTCCAGGCCAAGGACCTTCTTCATCAAGCAGGTCTATAGCCTCTACCTCGAACGAATCATTCCCCGTCTCGGTGGTTTGATCTCTCATCACCGTGATGCATATGAACATCTTCGAACCTCTGTTCAAGGATTTCCGGATGGAGGGGATTTCCTGAAGGTGCTGAAGACGTGCGGCTTTTCTGCGGTGGATCAGCACCGACTCACCTTTGGTATTGCCTCAGCTTATCTCGGCAGAAAGTAAAGCTGGCTAACCGTCTTGCCCGAGCCTGTGGTCTCTAGGCGAATTCCCGCCTCACTTAATCCAGACGGTTTTGGCGTTGACGAACTCGCGTATCCCGTGCACGCTGAGCTCACGCCCGTAACCGGAATGCTTCACCCCTCCAAATGGAAGCCGGGGATCTGAGGCTACCATCCCATTGATAAACACTGCCCCTGCGTCAATCTGGTCGATGAATTGTCGTTTCTCATCCTCATCGTTCGTCCACGCAGCGCTCCCGAGGCCAAAGGTCGTAGCATTGGCGAAAGAAACCGCTTCATCAACACCTTGAACGCGGAACAGCAGCGCGACGGGCCCAAAGATCTCTTCGCTGTAGGCGGGTGAATTCTTTGGGATATTGGTGAGGACAGTCGGCGCATAGTAGTTGCCCAGTCGTTGGAGTTTCTTTCCCCCAGTGAGGAGACGAGCACCAGCCGACACCGATTTCTGCACTTGCTGATGAAGCTGGTCAAGCAGGGCAGCGGTGGCCAACGGGCCGATGTCGGTCTCTTGGTCCATGGGATCACCAACCTTCAATGCTTCCATTCCCTTGACGAATCGTTGTTCGAACTCATCTGAAACCCTTTGATGAACAATAAACCGCTTGGCCGCAATACACGATTGCCCGTTGTTGATGCACCGCGCTTTGACCGCAGTCTTAGTCGCCTCAACGAGATCGGCAGTGGGCATCACAATGAATGGATCGCTTCCGCCAAGTTCGAGCACTGTCTTCTTGATCTGCTTGCCGGCTATGCTTGCTACATCGCTCCCTGCAGGCTCGCTTCCAGTCAGCGTTGCTGCCATGATTCGGGGATCTTCAAGCACGCGCCTAACCTGATCGGAGCCAATGAGGAGTGTTTGAAACGCACCTGCGGGGAAATCCGCACGTCGGATGATTTCTTCTATTGCCAATGCACATTGCGGAACGTTCGAAGCATGCTTAAGAAGGGCTACGTTGCCGGCCATGAGGGCAGGTGCGGCAAAGCGGAACACTTGCCAGAAAGGAAAATTCCACGGCATTACTGCGAGGATCGCTCCGAGTGGTTGATAATGGATGTAGCTTTGAGAAGCGTTAGTCTGGACGAGTTCATCTGCAAGGAATTTTTCGGCGTTCTTTGCATAGAACCGACAGCCCGATGCGCACTTCTCCGCCTCTTCTATTGCGGCCTTCAGTGGTTTGCCCATCTCGGTTGTCATGAGTCTGCCGAATTCGGCCTTCTCGGATTCCAGGATCTCTGCGGCACGCAACATCCATTTCGATCTATCAGAGAATGATGTCCTCCTGTACGTCTGGAATGTTTCTGCCGCTCTTGCCAGTTTTTCGTCGATTTGTTTCTCTGAGATCGGCTCGAACTTCTTGAGTACCACTCCGGTTGCTGGATTGATGGATGCGATTGACATGATCAAACCTCTCTTCTGGTCTTGGTTCGACAGGAACAGCCGGAAGCGTTTCCATCACAATGTATCAATTGGGATGACAACTATCAATCTGAAGATTGACGGCTCTCGTTCAGCGGGAATTCCAATTGAGGAATAAAATCGTTATCTTGATCCCAGAATCCCCTATGATCAATTGATGTCTGAAAGAACCATTCGCATCGGCCACAGCCCAGACCCCGACGATGCCTTCATGTTCTACGGACTCGCCAGCGGCAAGGTGAAGCTCGACGGCATCCGCATCGAGCACATCCTTGAGGACATCCAATCGCTCAACCAGCGCGCACTGCGTGCCGAGCTTGAAGTCACGGCTATCTCCGCGCATGCTTTTCCGCATATTGCCGACAAATACTGGATCATGCGGACCGGCGCGAGCATGGGTGAAGGCTATGGGCCTGTCATCGTTTCGAGAAAGTTCAAGACGATCGGTGAGTTGAGAGGAAAGACTGTCGGCACACCCGGACCGCTGACAACGGCCACTTTGCTCTTCAGGGCTTTCACCGATGGAATCAAGAATATCGATCTTCCCTTTGACAAAATCATGGAAGCAGTAGATGCTGGGAAGGTGGATGCTGGTCTCTTGATCCATGAAGGACAGTTAACGTATCAATCACTTGGCTACACGAAGATTGTGGACTTTGGCGAATTGTGGGAGAAGGAGACGAAGGGACTTCCATTGCCGCTGGGACTTGATGTTGTCAGGAAAGATTTGGGTTGGGAGTTGGGAAACAGGCTCTCTCGCGGTCTGAAGGAGAGTATTGAATATGGCTACGCTCATCAAGATGAAGCCATCCCGTACGCGCTGCGATGGGGAAGAGGCATAGACAGGCAGCTTGGCGAAAGGTTTGTGAAGATGTATGTGAGTGATCTGACGGTTGATATGGGAGAGAAGGGGAAGATGGCTCTAGAGTTTTTGTATCAGAAAGCGTTCGAGAAGAAGTTAATCCCGCAGGTTCCGGAGATTTCCTTGCTTTAACACACGGATGAGATGCAAATGAACAGCAGTTCAATCGTCTCAGCAATACGAAAGTTCCTCCTTCTGAGTTCTGTTCTGGTCGTACTCTTTGACGACGGCATCATTGCCGGCCCGAGGCTCAGACGGGCCATCTCTGAGAGTGAAGGGAATCCTTTAGCAATCATCCCGCCGTTCCTTGACCGACGGCATCGTAATGACTGGGAAAGCGCACTGCAATTAGTGAGGCAAGAGTTTGTGGTCTTCCTCTATCGCGACGCCGCGGTCATCTATTCGGAAGCAGATTTTGTGAACACGGGATCGGATACCCTGCGCACGGAATTGAGTCTGCCGTCTACGGGCTTCGCTTGTGACGAGGAATCGGGTGGGCAGGATATCTCCAACGGGATCCGAGATGTTCGACTATGGTTGGCTCGTGAACGAATTGAGCCCGTGCTTCACCACGATGCCGAGGTCGATTGGTTCACGGTCACTGCGGTGTTCACGCCACAGGTTCAAACCACGGTGAGAGCGTTGTTCTGGGTCGAGACTCCCACGGGCACTGATTCGGTTGATCGTGCAATTGGCATTCCAGTGAGCAAGGCCGCGATCTGGAAAGATGTCATTAACTCAGTAGATGTCACGGTGATTCTCAAGGAAGGTATTACGACCGATGACTCGTTGTTCGAAGCCGATCCCGATAGTTACTCGGTCGAGGATTCGGTTCTCACGTGGTCATTCGGGAATATAGAGCCCAGCCAGAGCGACGACATCTCGATTCTCTATAATTCACCACAGCCCCACTTCATTGATGCCAGTATTAGAGAGAACCTGTCCAGGTTCGTCATTGAACATGTGTACGACGAGATGCTGGAGTACGTGAGAGAGAGCGAAGAGGAATGAGCCTCGGCAACTGTCCAGCTTTTTCCCGGAAAATATGGCAGGAAAATGAGCACGCCTTGAATTAGCCTTCGCACCGCTTCCGCCCTCTAGTACACCTTCAAGATTTCCTGGCGAGTTGTTCTCTACCCGCCGAGAGCCCTGCCTCGCGAATCTTTGTTGAGTTCCTTTTGCCTTGAACCGCTGACTTCAAACCGCTGTCAGATCCGCTGTGTCGGCGCAAATCTTTTGATGTTTCCATCATCGCTGCATTGAATCGGGAGGTTTGTTGAATTAGGTCTCCTCAAACGAGATTATTGCCTTATGCGCCCTCCGCTCCTAGCGGTGTGCCGGATTCGTGCTTTCAAATAGTTGTAGAACCCGTTTTGTCCCTCGATGGTAACCGCACCAGCCAGATGCCGATATACTGATTTAAGATTCTCAATCTGCGATTCAACTCCCTTCGTAACCAGCTTCAGATGAACTGCATCTCTTTTGGCATTGCTCATTAGACTGCGCATCAATAAACTTCTAAAATCATAGTCGTAGGCCGCCAAAGAATAACCAACTACTGTGATTTCATCTGCGTCTCTTAGTATTTGTTCAATCCTATTATCAACGTAATCCCTATACAGTTTCGGTGTGGTTCTAAAATTCATAGGAGGGGTATCAACCGCAGTCTCAGCTATGTAGTCATTCTTGCTGTAGAGCGGCGGGATTATCAAAGGCTTTGGAATCCTCTTGCAATCTGGGCATCGCAGTTTGCCAGTGATTGCTGCAACAGTGTCATCCGTTCTGTAATAGAAACCAAATTTGTTTGAGCCCGGAGCGTGACCACAGAACACGAGATTTAAGGAACCGTGTGGCTTTAGAAGATAAAGACCCTCTTGCCTGCTATCGACTCGATCAGATATCTCCTGAAGTGGCACTCCGTACGTGTAGCCTTCTATTATTTTCTGTTCCACACACTCACCAAGTATGTTATCGAGTAGCACATCGTAGTTCAAAGAAATAAACGAAATGTTTTCCTTGTCAAATTCTAGAGACTTAATGAATTTCGTATATGTGCCAATGTCATTCTTCCGTTGATCGAGAAGTGGACTGCCAGCTAACGTCAACCCCATCATTCTCACAAAAGCGTCGAACACTTGTTCCACACCCCTTTCATCTTCGAATAGCGAAATCAGCCTGGCGTTATCTAGGTTCCACTCATCTGATTTCCTGCAGTCCCAGATGAATGTAAGCACTTCTTCAAATGGAGGGTACTTTTTCTTGTTTTCAGGCAGATTTGTGTAAATGTAAGCCATGGCTTTCTCAGCCATGTTGAAAGCTTCCGTCAACTCAACTCCTGCAACAAACTTCTCTTTCACCTTCAAGATTCTGTGGGCATAATCAAAAATCTCGGAGCCCAAAGGCAACCCAAAATCTTGGGAAGATCCTGCCCCTAGAATGTAGACTACGTTTTTCATTCTTACTTTATGGGAAACCCAGGAAAGTAAGGGTGATTACTGCAGTGCACTTGCCAACACATAATCCGCTCTCCCAACATTCCATTCCACTTTTCGATGCTGCCTCCCAGAACAGTTAACAAAGATCAATGCGATTCTTTGACATACCTCAACAATCTAGCCTCCTGGAAAAGGAGGCTAATTGCGTCAATATATCGAGATAATTCGGCATATCAAAGTATCATGGGGAAGTTCTCATGCCAGTGTCGCCAAGGTTGCCGGACGGCTAATGCTGATCGATGGACCGACGCATGGTCTGTAGCGGGCAAGGCCCTCTCAGGAACCATTCAGACCAAAAAAGATGTTGGAGAGGATACATCTCGTCAGATCAAGCTTCAAGTTTGTATGCCTAATCGGCCTATCCCTTTGCTCTGCGCAGTTTCAGGGTCGTTGGTCCGCCAGGGTGATGGTTGAGGGGGAGTTCGGGCCAAGGGTGTAATGCGAAACTCCGTTGGCCAGTATCCCGTATTAAGCGAGTATCGTCGGATTGCATTGGAAGAAACCGCTAGAAGACGCTAGAATCGGTTTTCTTACCGAGTAAATCCCATATCATTCATGCTCATTCTCTAAGTGCAATGTTAAGGAACCCGATCGTACCATTGGTGTTAATTCCCCTTATGTGCGCGACGTGCACAGCAGTCGGGCAGACCGAGCCTGCTAATCCCGACAGCGCTCTTCAGTCGATTGTCAAGGCACTTGAAGGCACACCTCTTTCGTTGGAGCAGGCGGCACAGCACGGATTAGATAAAGCCACTTCAGTCCGCAAAGCGGAGGCAGCGTACTTAGCGGCCGCCGGAGCAGTGCGCAGGGAGTCGGGAGTCTTCGATCCTCAATTGTTCTTCAACATAAACTATCTGGATCAGAAGCTGCCGACTGCATCGTTCTTTGCCGGTGCGCCCATCCTGGCCACACAGCAGACAGCCTCCCAAGGTGGATTGCGAATCGATCTACCAACGGGTACGCAGCTGGAATTATCGATGAACACTGTCCGGTTGAGCACGAACTCTCAGTTCGCCTTCTTGAGTCCAGAGTATGACGCCTTCGGAACCCTCTCCCTCCGTCAGCCGCTCTTGGGTGGATTCACGGCCTCTGCCCGGAAACAACTCACCCGGTCCGAGCGAGAGTTTGACGCAGCGAAAGCCCGCTACGACCAACAGGAGCTGGCTGTAAGAACGGAAGTCGAACGAATGTACTGGGACCTCTATGCCGCCGAGCGTGACTACGCGGTGCAGAGACTTACACACGACCGCGCCGAGGCATTTTTGAAGGAAACAGAGTTTCGCGCCAAAGCCGGTTTGGTCGGTCCAAACCAGGTAGCCAATGCGAGGACGTTCCTCGCTGAACAGGAGTTACAGCTTCTTGAACGGGAAGAACAACTCGACAGCCAGTCCGACCAGCTCTCATCTTTGATGGGGGTAAGGCCAGAATCCGGAAGCACTCGGTTCCTTACCGTTGAGGATCCCCCAAGCGATTTTCCTTTGGAGCAGGTTGAGGTGTTGGTCGAACGTGCAACGAAGAATAATCTTGATCTCCAGGCAGGGCAGCAAGACGTTCAGGCAGCGCGCGCTCTTTCGGATGCAGCCGGTTGGGAAGCGCTCCCGAGCGTGAACCTTGTCGGTTCTCTTGGAGGGAGTGGTCTTGCGGGGACGAATCAAGCTGTTGTTTTCAATAGCGACACGCTACGAATCTCACGCGCTGGCAGCTTCAGTGATGCGTTGAGTCAGGTGAGCAAGCACAGCTTCCCGAACTGGAGCGTCGGTCTTGAGGTCAGCATCCCGCTTGGCTTTCGGAGTGGGCTAGGAGAGAAGGATCGGCTGGAAGCCCAGGTGCTCAGTGCCGAGCAGCAGCAGATTGAGTTGGGGCGTGCATTGGAGGACCAGGTGCGAGCCACGTGGCGGGAGCTGTCGCACGGGAAAGATCGGCTCAAGGCAGCACGAGAAGGCGTCGAGGCAGCGCAAGAGCAGGTGCGCATTGGCTTGATTGAGTTCCACAACGGACGGACGACGGCATTTGAGTTGGTGCGACTCGGTGAGGACTTTGCAGTTGCACAGCGTCGCTACTCCGAGGCGATGGTGCGGACTGCGAAAGCGGCCGCTACATTGAGGCAGTTAACTTCAGGCGGATACCCAACCACAGAAGTTCATTAAGGAAGGCTCCATGATAACGGAAGAACGAAAAGGATTAAGATCCTGGTTAGACAAAGGCTCTCGCGGAATATTGCCCGCCGTTGTCTTTATTTCACTTCTCTTCTCGGTCTCCGGCTGTTCCAAACAAGGCGGATCTGGGGGAGGATTCTCCATGCCGCCGATGCCTGTGGAGGTTGCCCGGGCTAAGGTCCAGAAGGTTGCAGACAAGTTTGAAGCAGTCGGCACAATAGAGGCCATCGAAGCAATTACCGTTGTGTCGGAGATTGACGCCGCTGTTGTCGGTCTTCCATTCGAGGAAGGAAGCTTCATCAAGCGTGGGGAACTCATAGCTCAACTTGACGATTCTCAGCTTTCCGCAGAAGTTGCCCGGGCCGAGGCACTGCATGCTCAGAGTCACGTGAGCTACGACCGCGTGAAAGCCGTCGTCGATCAGAAAGCCGGTACCCCACAGGACCTCGACGACGCCGCTGCTGGGCTTAAGGTTGCCGACGCGAACCTTGCTCTGGCCAAGGCACGCTTTGCCAAGACGAGGATTGTAGCGCCGTTTGACGGCATCATCGGTGCAAGGCGGGTAAGTGTCGGCACCTTCTTGCGAGCCGGGCAGGCAATCACGGAGCTTGCCAACATCGACGAGATTCGAGTGAATTTCTCAGCCCCAGAACGTTTCCTTTCACAGCTGACTCGTGGCGCTGAGGTCGCTGTTTCGACAACCGCGTTTCCCGGATCTGAAGGGAAGGGCAAGATCATCGCAATCGAGCCGATGCTGGATCCCGAAACTCGCAGTGCGCGCGTTGTCGCCCGCGTGTCGAACCCGGGGCGAAAATTCCGTTCGGGAATGTCAGCCAACGTCTCTGCCGTCTTGAGCGAACGGCCCAACGCGATCACGATCCCGAATGAGGCGGTCTTTGCAAGTGGGAATCAGTCCTTTGTCTTCGTGGTGAAACCCGACAGCACCGCCGCACGTGTTCCCATTACGCTCGGGACAAGGTTGCCCGATGTCGTAGAAGTTGTCCAGGGGTTGGGAGCTGGAACGCAGGTCGTCCGGGCCGGCCACCAAAAGCTTTTTGACGGCGCAAGAGTGATGCCCATAGTTGCACAGGACTCATCGTCAAGTAGATAGCTGATGAGGTCAAGAGGAAAAAGAGGGGTGACAGCAATCGAAAAGCAGATCCTTGAATCTTGGCGCGCTCACAATCGCATTATGATGTTTGTGATCGAACATATTCCAAATGATGCAATGAAGGCGACGCTGAGCACACGCGGAGGAAGGGATATCGCGCGCCAGTTTGCCCACTTACATATGGTCCGAGTCTGGCATCTGGAGGCGACCAACCGGAAACTCTCAAAGGATTTGAAGAAGTTTGAAAAGGGAAAAAGTCCCAGCAAGAAGAACCTGCTTGAGGCTTTCGAGGAATCAGGAAATGCGATTGAACGGTATCTTCAATATCGCATTGACAATGCCGGAGCGGTAGACAATTTCAAACGTACGGCTGTTCCGACGCTTGGGTACTTCATTGCTCACGAAGCACACCATCGCGGCAGCATCGTGCTAACAATGAAGCAGAGCGGCTTCAAGCTTCCCGATGCGTTGAAGTGGGGCATCTGGGACTGGAATAAGTTTAGAGATAAGGATTAGTGTCGTCTCGTTCCGGCGCTCTGCGTCGGAACGGATTGTCACCCGCTCTGCACCGACACGTTCCTCCGCGGAGCGTGGGAGCGAGGAAAGAAAGTGCGCCAGTTACTGTCGTCTTTGCACGACGTTCGAGAAGAGTAAAGGATATGTCACATGAAACTTAGTCAGATCTCCATCCAACGCCCGGTGTTCGCCAGTGTCATGAGCCTGGCGATCTTGCTCTTCGGGATTATTGCATTCACGCGGTTGCCTGTTCGTGAGTATCCGGACATCGACCCCCCGATCATCTCCGTCGTTACCTTATATCGAGGGGCAAGCCCAAGCGTTATAGAGACGGAGATCACCAACATTCTCGAAGAGCAATTCGCTACGCTTCCGGGCGTGAAAACGATGACCTCATCGAGCCGCGAAGAGGGATCGGTCATCACGATCGAGTTCGAATTAAGCCGCAACGTCGACGAAGCGGCCAACGACGTGCGAGACCGCGTCTCCCGGATTCGGGGGACCCTTCCCCGCGAGATCGACGACCCAGTTATCTCCAAAGTCGATGTGAACGCCCAGGCAGTTGTGTGGTTGGCCCTCTCCAGTCAGCATCATTCCGGACTGGAATTGACTGACTTTGCTGACCGTGTGTTGAAGGAAAGAATCCAGCGTCTCCCCGGCGTCGGCTCGGTGATTTTCGGAGGAGAGCGTCGGTATGCCATGCGTGTCTGGCTTGACCCGCTCCGAATGGCAGCGCACGGGTTGACGACGCAAGACGTCGAAGCGGCGATCCGGGGAGAGAACGCGGAAATCCCGGGCGGAAGAGTTGAAGGAGAAGGACGAGAGTTTGCAGTCCGCACCCGAGGCGAGTTGGCAAAGCCGGAGGAATTTGGAGCGATCATCGTATCTCAGAAAGCAAACGACGTGGTGCGAATGCGGGATGTCGCAGACGTCGCCGTCGGCGCGGCGGATGAACGCAGTGTCGCCCGTTACAACGGCGAGCCGGCTGTCGGCTTGGGGATCGTCAAGCAGTCGAAGGCAAGCACAGTCGATGTTGCTGAAGCAGTGCGCTCAACGCTGCCAGAGCTGACCAAGCTACTGCCGGAAGGCATGAAATTGGATGTCGCCTATGACTCTTCTACCTTCATCACCGACTCCATTGCTGAAGTCCAGCAGACGCTCATCATCGCGTTATGTCTTGTCGTGCTGGTAGTTCTGGCGTTCTTGAAGAGCTTTCGCGCCACTACCATCCCGACGCTCGCCATTCCTGTCTCGATCATCGGTGCGCTCGCCATCGCGTACTTCGCCGGGTTCACAATCAACATCCTGACATTGCTTGCCCTCGTGCTTGCAATCGGTTTGGTCGTGGACGATGCGATCGTCGTGCTCGAGAACGTGTTCCGTCACATGGAGATGGGGAAGACCCGCCTTCAGGCTGCATTCGACGGGAGTAATGAGATCGGATTCGCTGTCATCGCCACAACAGTTGCTCTCGTGGCAGTATTCGTGCCGCTGGCGTTCCTGACAGGATCTGTTGGTCGGTTATTCAACGAGTTCGGGGTGTCCGTGGCCGTGGCTGTCTTGATCTCCGGCTTCGTTGCGCTGAGCCTCACACCGATGCTCTCCTCGAAGATTCTCAAGCCGCTTCACGGCGGCGGGAAGGGCTGGGCCTCGCGTTCGTTCGATGCATTCTTCGACTGGCTGAATCGTTTCTATGACCGCGTGTTGAGACTGGCATTGCGTCGACGTGGCTTCATGATCGTCGGTGCAGTAGTCGCCATTATCTTGAGCGTGGTCATCTTCAGGCTCCTCCCGAGTGAGTTGGTCCCCGTTGAAGACCGCGGGATCGGCTTCGGTGTCGTGATCGCTCCGGAGGGGTCCACTCTGGATTACACCGACAAGTACATGCATGAAATTGAGAGCCGCTTGCTTGCACTTCCAGAGCATCGGGGTCTCTTCACGGCTATTGGATTGGGATTCGGAAGTCCCGGAAGTGTAACCAATGGCTTCATGTTCCTTGCCTTGAAGCCGCGCAGCGAGCGCGACAAGTCCCAACAGGAAATCGTCCGCGAGCTTTTCCCGCAGTTGATTTCGATTCCGGGTGTCCTGGCGTTCGTGATCAATCCGCCGAGTTTAGGCGGAAGCTTCACTTCGAGTCCGGTGGAGTATGTTCTCCAGGGTGAGAGTTATGACGACCTGAACAAGGCGGTCGGCATCATGATGGGGGAGGGTTCGAGGTTGGGATATCTGATCAACTTGGATACGGACCTGCGATTGAACAAGCCTCAGCTTGACATCAACATCGACCGAGAGCGTGCGTCCGGCCTGGGTGTCTCTGTCACTGACATCGGCTCAACACTGGAAACATTCTTGGGCGGGCGTGTTGTCACCAACTTCAAGCGCGGCACGAAGCAGT
The DNA here is from genome assembly GCA_049589195.1 of Bacteroidota bacterium. Taxonomy (GTDB): domain Bacteria; phylum Bacteroidota; class Ignavibacteria; order UBA10030; family JAHEZR01; genus JBAWAH01. The sequence goes on from JBAWAH010000048.1 coordinate 358,485, forward strand.
ACGATGTCATCCTCCAGATGAAGCCTCAAGCCCGCTCCACTCCCGATGCAATCCAGGATCTCTACATCCGCGGCACGGGCGGGTTGGTGCAACTTGCCAACGTCGTGAGGGTAAATGAAACCGTAGGGCCCAAAGAACTGAACCACTACAATCGAGTTCGTTCAGCCACGATTACGGCAGGCCTTGCCCCTGGGGTCAGTCTCGGTCAGGCTCTCGACGATCTCGACCGCATTGCTCAGGAAAAACTGCCCGCTGGAGTAAAGCGTGACTTTGGAGGCCAGTCATTGGAGTACAAGTCTTCGAGCTCGAGCCTCTATCTCATGTTCTTGCTTGCAATCCTGTTCATCTACTTGGTGCTTTCCGCACAGTTTGAGAGCTTTGTCCATCCGCTTACGATCTTGCTCTCGGTGCCACTGGCAGTATTCGGGGCATTGTTGGCTCTCTTTATATTCGGGCAGAGTCTGAACATCTACTCTCAGATTGGACTGATCATGCTTATCGGTCTTGTCACCAAGAACGCCATCTTGATTGTGGAGTTCTCCAACCAGCTCCGAGCGCGTGGAGAGACTGTGATCGAGGCCGTCGTCCAGGCGGCAACGATTCGTCTGCGGCCCATTCTGATGACTTCCTTCGCCACAATCTTCGGCGTCTTGCCGATTGCCATTGGTCTTGGGGCAGGCGCAGAATCGCGGCGTCCGCTGGGTCTGGCCGTCGTTGGCGGTCTGTTCTTCTCCACCTTCTTGACTTTAGTTCTTGTTCCCGTCGTCTACACACTGCTTGCGCGGTTCACGTCAGTCAGCAAAGTTAGAGGGCAACGAGTCGACGAACACGCTCCGGTAGTGAAGTCAGCAAAGGAAGGGGCATTGATCCTTGAAGGCACTGAGGCTGCGAAATAGTGTGGGGGCTGAGAAACCTCTCCTCGGCTCAGGGTGGCGAGTCCCTCACGTTTTTCGAATCAAGTGAGCTGACGCTCATCTGAGCACTTCTCCTAACTGCACAACTCTTACGTCCGGCATCTGACCTAGATACTCATCGAGGAAGGGCTTGTGCGCTGCCCCGATGATCACGAGCACCTTGCTCTCTCCGACAGGCGGTACGACCTTCAAGATATTTGATGCAATCAGCATGTTCCGAATCTCCCACAGAGTGAAACGGTATGTGTCATAGCCGGATGGCAGGTGGGTTCTGAGGAAGAACCCCCACTGCGTTTTCATGTCGGCGGACATGTACTCGGACGAGTTAAGGTAGCGATAGTACGGGAGGAGGTTGCCTTCCGCGTTCGCCTGCTCGAGCAGACGGTCGGATTGTTTGTAGACCTTTGCGCGTGCTATTTTCGGAAAAAGTGGATGTCTCTCCATCTCTGCCGCCAAAGAATCGCTGATCGGCAGAAGCATGAGGTCGTCGTAGTGGTCATCGATTGAGAGGACTCTCTCGTGACCCAGCGACCTGGCGAGCCGCACCGCGAGAGCCGGGATCTCGTTGGCGCTGCTCAAGTCCTCAGTCAATGCAATCCTGACGCTGTCAGGGATTAGTGGAGTCAGGTCCCGAACCTCGTTCGGGAGGTACGACCACTGCAAGAGCGCGGAGTAGTAGTCATACCCAGCAAGGAGGTAGGCGACCTGTCTCGACCGGGAATCCGCATTGGCACTGTCCGGCGCGTGGAACAATGAGTCGGCCGCGGCTTCCGCATCCGTCCACGACACGTTCAGCGACCGCTGCAGTGCACGCCCGTACTTTAGCTGCGTCTCTGCAAAGGCTTCGACGACAACCTCGGAATTTCCTCCCCTCTCTTCCAAGCTGCCAATCATCTCCGGCGGTAGACTCTCGATAGCAATCACCCTCGGATCAAACGTCTGCAGCACCGCTAACACTGAGTCCAGCGCAGTCTGCTTAAAGGCTCCCTTGATTGTGTTGAGATGCGGTGTGCCGAGGATCATGATCTTTTTGTTTGCAGCGTCACTCGCGAGCTTCGAGAGCGCGGCTCGGGGAGAAACGCGTTTTTGCATGGTGCTTTTCGTCGATGGTGACACACTCGTCTTCACATCTTGTGCGAAGAGGAGGAGGGGAAAGAGAAGCAGAGGAAGAATCGTGAGCCTGTGCTTCCACATGGGAGCCTGAGGCAAGTATTGTTCGGAGCGCATCGTATTCCTTGTTTTAACTCTTGTCTCTTTGGTTCAGGTGACGGATTGAGATTAGCGTAAGTACGACAATGATGGCATACGATCCTGCGAAACGCATGGAAGATGATCTCCTTTATGCTGAATCAAACAACGTGCGGCTGAGTTATGCGTAACTTTCGCGCGGACCACGCCGTTGGGCCATCAATACTGGTCCTGCTCAGAATAATCTGAATTGTCTGAATAGTTTTCGCGGTCAGACTCAGCATTTTTTCGTCTAGACCGTTCACGTTGAAGTAAAGCCCAGAGAGCACGCTCACGCTTTGTGCTGAGTAGTGAAGTAGGTTGTGTTGAGAGTTGGCTCACCTCTTTGACTTTCACCGCCTCACTACCTCTGAGATACCAAAGATCTCCGCCAAGGCCGTAGGCATAAGCACCACCATCGGCTAAGGGTGTGATATCCAGAAATGTTGCTTCACTAAAACTCTTGCGCTGGGCTTGCTCCTTGCTCGTTTCTTTCTTAGACTCGTTGGAGCCGCACGCTTGGAGTGAGAGCATGCAGACAATGAAAACTATTGGTAGGGATTTAGACATTGGATGCTCCTTTCGTTGGAAGAGATTCTCTGATGAAGAAGATTGATGCCAATAGAAGCAAACCAGTAGCAACGTCAAAGTAAGCCCAAGTCTGGCGGTCGAGGCGAATTGGGGCAATGGGGTTGAATAGAAGAGCCAATAGGGCAAATAACCACGTCCACGGGACACGTTTCAAGGAGTAAGAGAGATAAGCACAAAACACAGATGTGCCGCATACAACCCAGCGGAGCAGAACGAAGTAACCATATTGATGTCTTGCAAGCGCCCAGAACAAAAGTGCACCTGCAACGATACGAGCGACAACTGAAAACGATAATTGCGTCTTCATACGACCTCGTATGAGGGCTCTTCGGCTTTTCCGCTAAGGTAAAGTCCGAGCATTCGTGAGCCGAAAGTGAAAATGACGAGCAAAACAAGTTGAGCAAGTATTGACCACTCACCGTTGAATAATGTTGCAAGCATTGCTATTGGCACGACGCCAACGCCAGCCAGAAAAAGACCGATGAACAAAGCTGTTGCTCCCCAAAGAGTGTAAGTGAGAAGAAAAGTCCATACCCAAAGACTTGCACCGAAAATGTACGATGCAATAAAGAGACCAACACCTGAAACCCCACGTGTCTTTCGGAAGAAGGCAAGTGGCAACAAAATGAGGATGCACACAAAGAACGCTATTGCAGAAATCAGCGTGAGCCAAGGATAAAGAATCTCACTTAACCATAAACCACCTCTGATGAAGAAGGCGGCAAGCAAGATTATACCGATGAAGATTCCGATGCCGAGCAGGGCTGAACCGATGGACTTCAATTTTTCTTTCATTGTCGCCCCTTATTTTTTGGCGCAATGCCACATAACTAGTGGATTATAGCACTGACATTTGCATTATTCTGATAATCGGAATGTTTGTTCGCTTATCCACTATGTAGCCTGATTTTTCCGCGTCCATCGGAACTCGCGGTCTACTCGAGTGGACTCTTGATCCCCCGGGTTCCTGCGTCCCGTCTACATCTCCCACTCGATGTCTTGTGCTCAGCAGTCTAATCCGGAATGTACGTTCCGATGTGTAAGCTAGATCGGTGGCTGCTTCTGGCAGGAATGGTACGGAACAGCCGCTCAAAAGTCAAGCTTACTCGCAAAGAATCAAATGTCAACAGGCATCTGGCCAGTCAAAGAGAACGAGGAGAATCAACTCGGACTGAGGAGGAGGGCATCGAGTTTTTCGATTTGAATTATTCATCACATAATAGTATCGTTAATAACAAGTCAGCATTGAATAATCGCTGGACGGTTTCTGCTGGACAACGATCAGCACTTTTCAGGGGGAAAAAGTACATGAGCACTTCAATGAAACAACGAACACTTGGAAAAAGCGGACCCGTAGTCTCATCCCTTGGTCTGGGATGTATGGGGATGTCTGAGTTCTACGTTCCACGGAACGACGAAGAGTCCACCGCAACCATCCACGAAGCCATTGATCTTGGCATCACCTTCTTCGACACTGCGGATATGTATGGTGTGGGTCATAATGAAGAATTGGTTGGGAAAGCAATTCGAGGGAAGCGTCAGAAGCTGATCATTGCCACGAAATTCGGGAATGTGCGTGGAGCGGACGCTAGCTTTCTCGGGGTCAACGGAAAGCCGGAGTACGTACGCTCAGCGTGCGAGGCGAGCCTTCGACGGCTTGGCATGGAAACGATCGACCTCTACTATCAACATCGAGTCGATCCCAACACACCCATCGAAGAGACGGTCGGAGCCATGGCAGAGCTTGTCCGCCAGGGGAAGGTCCGATTTCTTGGCCTTTCAGAAGCAGCAGCGCCGACAATCCGCCGGGCTCACGCTGTCCATCCCATCACGGCCCTGCAATCGGAGTACTCCTTGTGGACGCGCGATGTCGAAGCTGAAATACTGCCGACGTGCAGAGAACTCGGGATCGGGTTTGTGCCGTACAGTCCGCTTGGTAGAGGATTCCTCACGTCGAGATTCAAGACGTCGGAGGATCTCGCTCAAGGGGATGTCCGTCGGAACCATCCGCGATTTCAAGCCTCGAACTTTGAGAAGAACCTGCAACTCGTGGAGACTATCAAGGAGTTAGCTGCTGAGAAGAAATGCACGCCCGCACAGCTTGCGCTTGCCTGGTGTCTCACCCAGGGTGATGACATCGTCCCAATACCGGGAACAAAGAAGAGAGCTTACCTTCGCGAAAACGTGCAGGCACTGAACATCAGGTTGACACCCGAAGAGATTCGAAGGATCAGCGAAGCATTCCCGCCGGGTGCCGCCTCGGGTGAACGTTATCCAGCGGTTCAGATGCAGAGAGTGAGCAGATAGAGAGTGTTTGAGCTTTGCTGATTCGGCCATTGCGATGGAAGCCCCGCCTGCGTCTGGCGGGCTGTTGAAAAAGAGAACTATAGCCACGAGCTTCTCTACGAGTCTGACGACTCGTCGAGTCGTAGACAGCTCGTGGGTAAGAAATCCACAAAGAACCAAGATGGGTTTCAACCCTTCCATCAAAAGCACCCTGTTCTTGCTGGGGCTGAAGCCCCTTCGGTTTTGTTGACACCCTAAACCACGACCTAAAGGTCGTGGCAACTTGTAGCACGAAGAGTTTTTCGACATCCTCATGCTCGGAAAGACTCAAGAACCGCATTACCGATGGAGCAGACGAGTCACCCTCCTTGATTTGAATTATTGATTTCATTATGCTATTGTGGTTGTCGGAGCAGTCCACTCAGCAGTCAGGCAAGGCTGACCAAAAAACAGCCAAAAGTCATTGCGAGGCGTCTTGTGCTGAAGTCCCGCGGTACGGGATCCCGTAGAGCGGGACAATCTGCCCAAAAGGAGCGCAAAGAAAAAGTGAGATTGCTTCGCTGCGCTCGCAATGACACATGGACTGACTTTTTGCACAGCATCCTGCTCAACCATCCGCAAGCCTCGTGTTTGGGGAGTTGAAATCATGACGGACCGCTGGAGTGTTGTCCTCGCAATTGGTCTCCTTGCTCTCCTCATCGCCACCTGTGAACAGTCTACCGATGCACCATCTCCAGGTGTAAGCGCAATCCAGGTGCCTGGGTGTACAGGTCACTTCCTCAAGACCACTGCAAGCGATTCTTGCTTCTCATATCAATTCCATGATGCCCTGGTTGTAGACTTCTGTGCAGGTGCGAACTGCTGTCCGGACTCAAACCGATTCTCCTTCAGGCACAGGGTTTCAAACGACACGATCATGGTAACGATAGCGGACACAGCAGCGCACCTCTGCCGCTGTATCTGTAACTATGTCCTCCACATGGAATTCCGCGACTTGCCCAGCGACAACTACGTCTTCTTTTGCACTCGCCAGGACTATTCTGACCGAGTGGTTTTCTACTCTGAACGGGTGCAGAGGAACTAAATCCACAATCAATAAAGAAAGGTTATACCTGTGGAGTACATCCCGTCCGACAATCGCTACAAAGAAATGCAGTACAACCGCTGCGGTCGCAGCGGGTTGAAGTTGCCTGCCGTCTCACTTGGTCTGTGGCACAACTTCGGCGGAGTGGATGATTTCGACAACGCGCGCGCGATGATTCATCGTGCCTTCGATCTGGGGATCACTCACATCGATGTGGCGAACAACTATGGTCCGCCGGCGGGGTCAGCCGAGGAAAACTTTGGGAAGATCCTGCGCCAGGACTTGGCTGGATACCGGGACGAGCTTATCATCTCCACGAAAGCCGGATGGGGGATGTGGCCAGGTCCCTACGGAGACTTCGGCTCGCGCAAATATCTTATGGCCAGTCTTGACCAAAGCCTGAAGCGGATGGGGCTGGACTATGTCGACATCTTCTATCACCATCGCCCTGACCCGGAGACACCACTCGAGGAGACGATGTCAGCCCTCGATCACATTGTCCGACAGGGCAAAGCGCTGTATGCTGGCATCTCATCCTACAAGCCTGAGCAGACGCGACAAGCAGCGCGCATTCTGCGTGAACTGGGAACGCCTTGCCTGATTCATCAGCCGTCATACAGCATGTTCAATCGATGGATCGAAAATGGACTGTTGACCGTGCTCGAGGAAGAGGGGATCGGCTGCATCGTGTTTTCTCCGTTGGCTCAGGGCGTACTGACCGACAGGTATCTAAGTGGCATCCCGAAGGATTCCCGTGCGGCAAAGCCGAACAGCTTTCTAAAGCCCGAGCAGGTTACACAGGAGAAGCTGGCGAAGGTGCGCAAGCTGAATGAGATAGCACGAGCACGCAGTCAGAGTCTCGCGCAGATGGCCATCGCATGGGTGCTGCGGCATAAGGCCGTAACCTCGGCACTGATTGGTGCGAGTAAGGTAAGCCAGATTGAGGACGGTGTAGCAGCGCTGAAGAATCTTGCGTTCACTGGAGAGGAATTACAGAACATCGACCGAATTCTGAAGGGGTGAATTCAAGCACACTCGACGCGATGAACCTGAAGGAGGTTTTCTATGCCTCAAAGTTCTTGTCATCCACACCTCAAGAAATGATCTCTGTTGATCTCCAAAGAGGGAGGAACTCACTATGCAAGAAACCATCCAGTTCAAACTCAACGGCAAGCCCGCCACATTGACTGTCGACAGCGATCGTTTGCTCTTGTGGGTCCTACGCACTGATCTTGGACTTACAGGAACAAAGTACGGCTGTGGTGAGAATCTCTGCGGCGCCTGCACGGTTCTTCTGAACAACGAAGCAGTCCGGTCCTGCCAAACGACGGTGAAAGAGGTTCAGGGCAAAGAGGTCGTTACTATCGAGGGACTGGCGAAGAACGGTACTCTCCATCCTCTGCAAAGAGCATTCATGGAACATGACTCACTTCAGTGCGGGTACTGTACGCCAGGCATGATTATGAACGCTTACGCTTTCCTTCAGAAGAACCATCGACCTTCGCCCTCAGATATCATCCAGGGTATGGAAGATAACTTGTGCCGCTGCGGGGCTCACAACCGCATCGTTCAGGCCATTCAAGCCGCGGCCAAGGAAATGGATCAACGATCCCGTAGGGAAGGAGGGTTCTAAAATGAAAGACGATCGATATCTGGAACTCGACTTCACAGACAGGACCTCTGGTTTCGAAATGGACCGGCGGGAATTCATTAAACTCACGGGCGGTGGAATCTATGTTCTCTTCACGATCTGGGATTCGTTGGACTTTCTGCAGGAGAGACAAGGGAGAAGGTTCCAGCCAAACCTGCCGACCGATTTCAATGCCTTTCTGAAGATCGGGGAAGACGGGCATGTCTCATGTTATACGGGGAAGATAGAAATGGGGCAGGGTGTTGTCACTTCTCTGGCGCAGATGCTGGCCGATGAGTTGGATGTTCCGCTCGACTCCGTCGATATGGTCATGGGGGATACAGACCTGTGTCCCTGGGATATGGGGACCTTTGGTTCCATGTCAACGCGCTTCTTTGGACCGCCACTCCGGGCAGCTGGCGCTGAGGGGAGGCGAGTCTTGTTGGAATTAGCTTCAGAACATCTCAAAACGCCGGTAGCGAATCTGGTTACTGAAGACGGTGTTGTATTTGACAAAACGAACAAACAAAGCCGGGTTTCTTACGCCGAGCTTGCAAAAGGGAAGAAGATCGAGCGGCACCTCAAGGAGCCGGCAGCCGTCAAGAAGCTGTCGGAATTCAAGATCATGAGCAAGCCGGTGACGCGAAGAGATGCTCAGGAAAAAGTCACTGGCAAGGCGAAATACGCCGGGGATATCCAGCTTCCAGGAATGCTCTATGCAAAGATCTTGCGGCCTCCGGCACATGGATCAAAGCTCATCGACGTTGACTTGTCCGAGGCAAAGAAAGTGGAAGGTGTCCAGGTTGTTCGGGAAGGAGATTTCATTGCTGTTCTCCACAAATATCCGGATGTGGCGGAGCTTGCCCTTTCGAAGATCAAAGCAAAGTTTGGCAAAGCCGAATCCACTCTTGATGACAAAAACATCTTTGACCATTTGCTCAAGGTTGCTCCTGAAGGAAGGGTCGTGGCGAAAGATGGTGATCTTCAGAGAGGGAAGAGTGAGGCGGCGGCAGTTTTCGATGAGACATATCTCGATGGCTACAAAGCACACGCTCCGATAGAACCTCACACGGCCGTAGCGAGCATCGAAGGCGGGAAGGCTACCATTTGGGCTTCGACTCAAACACCTTTTAGTCTCAAAGAGGAGGTTGCCAAGGAGCTTGGTTTCCCGCCCGAGAAGGTGCGCATCATCCCGCCATTTGTCGGCGGCGGGTTCGGGGGAAAAACCACAAATATTCAAGCTGTCGAAGCAGCTCGCCTTGCGAAGCTGAGCGGAAAGCCGGTTCAGGTCGCCTGGACCAGGAAGGAAGAATTCTTCTACGATTCGTTCAGACCGGCAGCTGTTGTGAAAATAAAATCAGGCGTGACGGACAAAGGCATGATCAGCTACTGGGATTATCACGTCTATTTTGCCGGTGAGCGTGGCTCACAGCCATTCTATCATTTCTCGAACCACAGCACGATTGCATACGGTGCGGGTTGGCAAGGCACTCCGGGTCCTCATCCATTTGCGACGGGCCCCTGGCGTGCGCCGGGCAACAACACGAACACCTTTGCCAGAGAATCTCAAATTGATATCATGGCTGCTAAAGCTGGAATGGACCCTCTGGAATTCCGACTCCAGAACTTGACTGACAAGAAAATGCAGCGCGTCTTGAAGACTGCCGCTGACAAATTCGGATGGACGTCGGCAAAGGCCCCGAGTGAGAGAGGTTTTGGAATCGCGTGTGGAACGGATGCAGGAACGTATGTTGCCACGATAGCAGAAGTCGAAGTCGACAAAGCAACGGGAAATGTCAAGGTGAAGCGAGTGGTTTGCGCGCAGGACATGGGTCTGGCGATTAACCCCGAAGGGGCAGCGATCCAGATGGAGGGCTGCCTTACGATGGGCCTTGGCTATGCCCTAAAAGAGGACATCCATTTTCGAGCCGGAGAGATTCTCGATCTGAATTTCGACACGTATGAAATCCCCCGGTTCTCCTGGCTACCGAAGATAGAGACGATCATCATTGACAACAAGGAATCCGACCCACAGGGCGGCGGTGAGCCGGCGATCATTACAGTGGGTGCCGTCGTCGCGAATGCCATCTATGATGCTATCGGCGTGAGGCTGTTCCAGATCCCCATGACTCCTGAGAGAATTATGGAGGCGATGAAGAAAGGGTGAGGGCTTCACAGGTCCCAGGGAACAGCTATCTGGTTGAGCAGATCGAGGGTGGGAGCCGATGAAGACCAAAGTATTGCTCGATACAGACATCGGTTCGGACATCGATGATGCAGTGTGCTTGGCGTATCTTCTTGCTCATCCCGATTGTGAGCTTTTGGGTATAACGACGGTAACAGGCGAGGCAGAGAAGCGTGCAAGCATCGCGAGTGCACTCTGCAAGGTCGCTGGAAAGGACATCCCGATCCTCCCAGGAGCCGAAACGCCGTTGCTGGTTCCCCAGAAGCAGCCCTGCGCCCAACAGGCTGTTGCTTTGCACAACTGGGAGCATGAAACGAAGTTTCCTCGGGGCGAAGCAATCGAGTTCTTGCAGCACACCATCCGATCATATCCCGGCGAAGTTGTTCTTCTTGCGATCGCACCCTTGACAAATATTGGCCTTCTCTTCAGCGTGGACCCGGAGATCCCTTCGCTTCTCAAAGGCCTCGTGATGATGTGCGGTCGATTCAGTGATAGGGTCCAGGGCAACTATGCTCCAGTCGAAGGGAACGCAGCAGGCGATCCGCATGCCGCCGCCATTGTCTACCGCTCCATGGTTGCTTCGCACCGCAGTGTCGGGGTGGATGTCACAAGCTGGGTGACGATGAGCGCTGGAGAATTCCGAAAGAAGTTCCGGGAATACAAACTGGGCGGGCCTGTCCTTGATTGCGCGGAGGTCTGGTTTCAACGGTTCGATATCACCACTTTCCATGACCCACTTGCGGCCTCCACAATCTTTGACGAGAAAATCTGCAAGTTCCAAAGAGGAACCGTGGAGGTTAAGATCTCAGACGAGGAATCACTCGGCAAGACATGCTGGAAGGAAGGCGGGGCCAACTCGCCGCACGAGGTCGCGGTTGGCGTTGATCGCGAGAGATTCTTTGAGCATTACTTCTCTGTGCTTCGTTGAGTGTTCGTCCACTTCCTCTGTTTAGGGTGGTCCACGAGCCAAGCGCAATCCGATAACCCACTATTGATGAGACAACTGTATGAATGAGAAATCATTTCAGGAGTACTATCCTGAGGAGCTCAGTTATTGCTACGGCTGTGGTCGAGCCAATGAACAAGGGCTGCATCTGAAGAGCTATTGGGATGGCGAGGAGACCGTTGCGACCTTTCAGCCGCGGCCGCATCACATCGCGATCCCCGGTTACGTCTACGGTGGCTTGATAGCTTCAATCATCGACTGCCACGGCACGGGCACGGCGGCGGCCGGGGCATATCGTGCTGAAGGACGTGAGATGGGTACGGAGCCGCGATTGCGCTTCGTGACCGCATCGCTAAAGGTGGAGTACTTACGTCCAACGCCATTAGGAGTGCCGCTGGAAGTCCGCGGAAAGGTAAAGGAAGTGAAGGGACGGAAGGTGGTGGTTGATGCTACGGTGTCGGCTGAGGGGAAGCTTTGTGCACGCGGCGAGGTTGTGGCCGTGCAGATGCCGGAACATATGATGCCAAAGGATGTAACAACCTGACAAGCACTTGGAGCTGACAGGCCTCGCCATTCACTCATCCGCAGCACGTTAACCTTTTCTCTGTTGCATAGGTCTTTACCCCAACCGCATGATATCGGTGTCCAGTTTTCGGTGGAGAAGGTCCCTCGTCTTTCTTATCTTGTCTTCACAAAGTTTGTCTTACAACACTTGCAGGTGATCATATGGTGGGACTTCCTCCAACACAAGAAATGGAGCAAGCATACAAGATCCGCGATGCTTCGTATGACGGCATCTTCTTTTTGGCTGTCCGCTCGACGGGAATCTTTTGCCGCCCATCCTGTCCAGCCCGCAAGCCGGATCCACGTAATGTTGTCTACTACGCAAGCGCTCGTGAGGCAATCTTTGCGGGCTTCAGACCGTGCAAGCGGTGTCAGCCGATGGCGTCGAATGGAACGCCGCCTGCCTGGATCGCGGGACTTCTGGCTCGGGTCGAGCGTGACCCGACTGGGCGGTATCCGGATGCGTTCCTTCGCTCGATAGGAATCGATCCAGCACGTGCGCGGCGGTACTTCAACAAGAAGTACGGGATGACATTCCAGGCGTACTGCCGCGGACGACGGCTGGGAAAATCGCTGGAACAGATCCGCCTCGGTGTCGATCTCGACGATGTCGCTCTCGGCTACGGCTACAACTCCCACAGCGGGTTCCGCGACGCTTTCGTTCGCACCTTTGGCAAGTCGCCGGGGCGCAGTCGCGATGCCGACTGCATCGTGACGGCATGGATTGAGAGTCCGCTCGGGCCTCTTGTCGCAGGTGCGACATCGGACGGCATCTGCCTGCTGGAGTTCACAGACCGGCGGATGCTCGACGCACAGTTCGCAGTGCTCGCAGACACTTTCGGTGCGCCATCGTCCCCGGCGAGAACCAACACATCAGACAACTCAAGAGAGAGTTGGATGACTACTTCAACGGTTCGCTAAAGCGTTTTTCCGTTCCACTCTTGTATCCCGGCACCCCGTTTCAGCAGAGTGTGTGGAAGGAGTTGCTCCGGATTCCGTACGGGAAGACCGTGAGCTATGAAGATCTTGCCCGTCGCATTGGTTCGCCGTCAGCGCAGAGAGCGGTCGGACATGCAAACGGCTTGAACCGCATCGGCATCGTCATCCCCTGTCACCGAGTGGTAAACAAAAACGGCAAGCTCGGGGGCTACGGCGGAGGTCTCTGGCGCAAGCAGAAATTGCTAGTTTTGGAGAAAGGGGCGAGCCCTGTCTGACCTCCCCTGTTGTACCCTCTCCCAAAGGGATCCCTTCGGGACTTAACTAAGGAGGGGACAATAGGGGAGGTTGAGTTCTTTTCCGCAGAACTAAGCTGCCTTCACCTCATCGAACACCTTCAAGACCTCACCCACCGCCGTCCGCGGCACTGTACCAATCCCATCCTTCGAATCAGCTCACTGCAGAAGTCTGCCCCTGCGTAAGCGTTCTCCTCAAGCATCGTCTCTCCAAGATTACCCGCCAGAGAATGGCTCTCAATGGGAAGATGATGTGAACTTGATTTGGAAGGTTGGAACTCCTTCAGTTATGCTCGTGTTGTAACCACAGCTAATCATTCTGATGATCCTGCCCAGAATGGCAGTTGTACTATAAAACCTTCCCTTTTCGAGGTCTTTTTGTAAAGCATAGTGGTTGATCCAATCCACCGATTTCCCAAGGGGTTCGTCGCTTATTTTTTCAAGGCCGAACACTGCAGCCGGACTGCATATCTTTTCCCTGAGCCTCAACGACACCAATAGAAAACATCTCACTCAGCTGAAGAAGGTAGTGCCTCTCAAGCAGGCTTATTTCCGGAACAGAAGGCTGGTCAGTCGAACGGCTTCCGGTATGCAGCAAATCCTGGGGAGGAGAAATTCTGATATGGACTGTCAGAGAACCTAACCACATACCCATCAATCAAACACTCATCAATACATACAAGGAGGTAATCTATGAAGCGTGTCACGTTGGCCCTCGTCATCCTTGCCGTCCTCGTCATGCTCCCCAGCAGCAACAGTGTTGCCCAGAAGTTAGGCGAGAAGGTGTACTGGATGGCCACCATCGAAGTTCCATTAGGCAACCTCACGGACTATCACTCCCTGCTTCAAAAAGAGCAATTGCCAACAATGGAGAAGTACGGCTACACATTCGTCGGCGTCTGGCAGACAATTGTCGGAGACATTGAGAATGTCATTATCCTTGCGGAGTTCAGTGATATGAATGCATATAACACCGCAAGGCGCGCGTTCATTGGCAGCGATGAATGGAAAGTTATCAGCAAGAAAGCCGTTGAGCTGAACACGCATACAAAGACAGCATTTCTCAACGCAGCGCCATACTCGAAGATGAAGTAGTTATGTACCATGGCCAACCGTTGAATTTGGAGCTCCGGATAGAAAGGCCCGAGTGATCAGTACTTTCATGACGTTCACCTGGGCCTGCGATCATTTTGCATCACACAGAAAAGAGAGGCATGCAGATCATAACGAAAGGAGAAAGCATGAAACACCTTAGGTTAGCTGCACTTATTCTTCTGCTTACTGCTCTGGTAAGCAGCACTCTAGCGGGTGACAAGGAAGATGTCCAAGCCACACTTGACAAAACCATTGAGACGTTTAACAAACATGATTTCCTGACATATTTCTCGTCATTCGCAGATGACAATACTGAGTTTCCCTATGTAGGATCTCCATTACGTCATGATGCAGCCATGTGGAAAGAATTTATTGAGGGAACCGCTTCACTCGAGTATGTGAACTATCATCAGCAAGATGCTCTCGTGCAGACGTACAACGGAAACACTGCAGTGGTCACTGGTTACTACACCTTCAGGTGGAAGCCAAAAGGCGCGGAGCTAAATACCCAAAGTGGCAGAGCGAGCATGGTGTTGGTAAAGCAAGATGGAAAATGGCTCATAGTTCATATGCACTTTTCAAAAATGTTCTAAGATGATAACCAACGGACTGGCGTTTAGCGCCAAGGAGAAGAGAAAATGAAATCATTCATGTCAGGAAGGCTTTTCTTAAGCGCTGCTGTTCTGATAGCAGCATTTGTTTTCCTCGCAGGCTGCCAGCAGCAGCCACCGGATGCGTCTCAAAGACTGAAGCCGCTCTTCGATAAATGGGTGGAAATTTGGAACACAGGAAACCTGGACGAACTGGACGCGATTATTGGTCCGAACTTCGTGAGACATGTGAACCTCTCACCCGACGTGGTGGGGCTCGACGCATTGAAGAAAGCTATCTCTGGGTTAAGAGCTGCGTATCCCGATTTGAAATTGGTGGTGGATGACGAGATCTACGCCGAGAATAAATGTGCGGCGCGCTGGATTCTTACAGGCACAAATACTGGTCCCGGAGAAATGCCACCAACTGGCAAACCGGTCAAGATATGGGGACTCGGTGTTCTTCACTTCGCCGGTGGAAAAATCGCTGAAGAGTGGGTAGGATACGACAACCTCGCTCTTATGCAACAACTGGGGGTTGCGGTGTCGCCACCTTCGGGCGAAAAGAAGTGAGACATCTCCATTCGTTTGAAACAAAAAATCCCTCTCTACTCATCAACCACGAAAGGAGACACCAATGAAAAGACACTGGAGTATAACCGTTCTTGCCATCTGCTGCCTGGCGCTTCTCGCTCTCAACTGTGAGCAGCGGCAACAGTCTGGCTCGGATACCCGTGCAGCGGACGAGGCAGCCATCCGAGCAATCAATCCAACCTGGTTCAAATCCTACAATGCGGGCGACGTTAATAGCGTTGTTGCTCTCTACGCGGAAGACGCAGTCGTCAACGCACCGGGGGCGCCGGCGGCCCGTGGCCAGGCCTCGATTCGCGAGTTTTTCGTGAAGGACATCGCGGCTTCGGCCTCTGCCGGAATGACCACCAATGGGAGCCCCACAACCGATGTCGGTGTCTCGGGCGATCTCGGCTGGGAGTGGGGGACCTTCACGGTAACGAACAAGTCTGGGGCTACCGTCGACAAGGGCAAGTACGTCACGGTTTATATGAAGAAGGACGGGAAGTGGCTCATCATCCGCGACATCTGGAACTCCGATGGGGCAATGTAAACGCAAGCGACGCAGCAGTCATTCAGCAGCGGCAAACTGCACTGCGTGCTTTTGGCGAACGGTATGCGCCGTGTGACCGTAGAATTAAGGATGTCGAATAGAAAGGCCCTGAGTGGCCGGTCATCACATTACATTCACCAATGGAGGAAGCTATCATGAAAGGAACCATTCTTACTGTATCGAAATTCTTGTTTGTGACTCTCGCGCTATGTTTGGGTGCACAAAAATCGCAGGCGCAAGACCCCACGAAGGTTGACCCAAAGCATTACACAGTGGTTTTCGAGAACGACCAGGTGCGAGTCCTTCGGATAAAGTATGGCGTTCATGAGAAGTCCGTGATGCATGAGCATCCGGATGGAGTGGCTGTTTATCTTACCGATTCGAAGGTCAAGATGACCCTTCCCGATGGAAAGACGGTTAATGTCGGCGGAAAGGCCGGAGAGGCTGTTTGGGCCCCCGCCGGAGCGCACCTTCCAGAGAACGTTGGCAAAAAACCATTTGAGCTCATACAGGTAGAGTTGAAGGGAGAAAGCAGCAAGAATAAGTGAGGCTTGTCCGGCACAGGCAGCTGGAGTGCTAAGCTCGCCGTTCGGTTCGTTTGTTAAGCCTTCACTCGTGCTGACGCTTCACGAAGACTCACTCTCCAAACTCTTGCTTTTGGAGGGAGGAACCCGCTTTGTTTGACCTCCCCTGTTGTCCTCGACAGAGTCTGTCGGAGTCTGACGACCCTCCTTGAATTAAGGAGGGTCTACGACTCCCTACGGGTCTTCGACCCGATAGGGTTGTAGACGACGAGTCGTAGACTCGTTGAGGACCAAGGGGTGGTTGAATTCTTTTTTCCGCAGAATCAAGCCGCGTTCATCTCATCGTACACCTCCAGGATCTCATACATCATTCTCCGCTGCGCTGTGACGAATCCCATTCCTCCAATCGAGTCACTCTAGAGGTTTGATCCTGCCCAAGCAGACTCCTTCCGAACTGCAACTCGACGGTTTGCCTATAGGGTTGGAGATTGTGATGGTGTAAGACACCCTTGTCTGCCTACGATCCCCGATTTCAGCAAATGTCACGGACACCACGTAACTAAGTGTTGCATGCGAACCCAAAGGTTCCGTCCAAGCTTCTCAGTTCCGCTCGCGACCTCCCGCATTTCCCTCGCTCCCCAACCAGATTTCCTTCTAGTTCCTTGCTTTTACTTTCTCTTGAAAAGCGTTATATTGTTTCGGTCAGTCAATCTATGCAGTTCAGGTCTCATGCTGGGCCGAGAATCCTACTCTCAGAGGGATTCTTGTCCGGAGCTCTCCTGAGAGATTCCGTTTCCTATCCTTCAGTCACTGCCCTCTATTAGGAGAGGCTTCTCGATGTACTATGCTCATTCAGAAAATCCCCAGGGGAAGAAACACTCGCTGGCGGACCACCTTATCGCAACCGCATCACTTGCGAGATCCTTTGCGCCGTCAAAAGAGCTTGAGCCTTTGTTCTATCTCGCAGGCTTGTTGCACGATGAGGGGGAGTTCTTATGAAGAAGCCGTTCATTGCACATCTTCGCAAGAGAGATGGGAAACCCCAGCATCTCTGGCAGCATCTTGAGGAAGTTTCTGAGCTTGCAGAACAATTTGCTGGAAAGGTTGGATTGAAAGGATGCGGTGAACTCATCGGCTTGCTGCACGATGTGGGGAAAGCGAGCAAGGAATTTCAGAATTACATCCGCTCTGCAGAAGGGTTGATTAACCCTGATGAAGATGAGTATGTTGACGCACACGCAAAGAAAGGGAAGGTAGATCATTCCAGTGCGGGCGCCCAGATCATTTATAGAAACCTGTGTAGTAAAGGTTCCGAGGCGATGCTTGCTGCACAAGTGTTATCGCTCTGCATTGCTTCACACCACGGGTTGGGCATGATCGACTGTCTTTCGTCGGATGGGCAAGACAA
Source organism: Bacteroidota bacterium (assembly GCA_049589195.1). Lineage (GTDB taxonomy): Bacteria > Bacteroidota > Ignavibacteria > UBA10030 > JAHEZR01 > JBAWAH01. The sequence goes on from JBAWAH010000048.1 coordinate 375,884, forward strand.
CTTCACAAGAAGGATAACAAAGACCGACGAGAGGACTCACACAAACGAAGTATGGACAAACCTTCAAAAAGGAGAGAAACAGAAAGTACAAGAACTTCTGGCAAGCGAAACATTGGTAAGATATTTGATTGTCAAATTCAAGTCACTGAAAGAGGAGAACGATCATCAAGACACAGCGATATTTAAATGTGGGTTACTGGTACGATTCCTTTTCAGTTGCCTTATCGACGCTGACCGTATCAGCACAGCCGACTTTGAATTTCCCGGCAACAGGAAACTACGGACTGAGAATAAGTATCCATCGTGGGAGACTTTGATAGAGCGATTCAACGAACTGAAGTTTGATGACAAAAACGAAATCGATGCCTTGCGAAACAGGGTTTCGCGAGAGTGTCTTGCTTTCGCAAAGAGGAACAAAGGTCTGTATCAACTCACTGTTCCAACGGGCGGAGGCAAAACATTCGCCAGCCTGCGATTTGCTTTGAACCACGCCAAAGAACACAAGATGGAGAGAATTTTCTATGTCATTCCTTACACTTCAATCATCGACCAGAATGCTGAAGAAGTGCGGAAGATTCTTGAGGATAGAGATGAATCCGGCAAACAGCTCGATAATGTTGTTCTCGAGCATCATTCCAACCTTACCCCCGACGAGGAGACGAAACGACAAAATCTCCTTTCAGAAAACTGGGATGCGCCAATTGTTTTCACCACGCAGGTTCAGTTACTCGAAGCGCTCTTCTCAGCTGGGACGCGAGGCGCTCGCAGAATACATCGACTCGCCAACGCTGTTATCGTCTTTGATGAGGTCCAGACGATTCCCGTGCGGTGCGTTCATCTTTTTAATCTGGCTGTCAGATTCTTGGTTAAAGGTTGCGGCTCGACTGTTCTTCTGTGTACCGCAACTCAACCGCTCTTAGATAAGATTGAACCTGTCCAAAGGTCGTTGACCATCACACCCGAGCAGAAAGTGATAAAGAACGTCCAAGACCTTTTTCAAAAGTTCAAGCGAGTGATTATACACGATAAGCGAAAAGTCGGTGGATGGACAGATAAAGACATTGCTTTGTTAACAACGAAAGAAGTCCGTACGCGTAGTAGCGTGCTCATCGTGGTCAACACAAAACCTTCGGCTCAAAGGCTTTATGCACAACTCAAGTCATCAACGACTGCCAGGGTGTATCATTTGAGCACGAATATGTGTCCTGCCCATAGAATGAACGTGCTCAACGAGATCAAGGAGCGGCTTGACCCAGAGAACCCACAACCAACGATCTGCATCAGTACACAGTTGATTGAAGCGGGTGTGGACATTGACTTTGGGTGCGTGATCCGCTATCTGGCAGGACTTGATTCAATCGCACAAGCGGCAGGAAGGTGCAATCGGCACGGATTAAGACCGACGGGAAGTGTCTATATCGTCAACCCGCAGAACGAAGACCTCTCAAGATTACCGGACATAAAGGTAGGTAAAGACGTAGCAGAACGTGTCCTGGATGAATACAAAGAGAATGCGGAGCAATTCAATAAAGACATTTTAAGTCCCGCGACGATGGAGAGGTATTACTTCTATTACTTCTTTCAAAGGAAAGACAGAATGAACTATCCCGTGACGAGCAAATCAGTTGTTGGAAGAGAAGATAATCTGTTCGATTTACTTTCCATCAATCCGAAGTCTCTTCAGGAGTATCAACGAACTCACAACACTCCGCTAACACTTCCGTTACGGCAGTCGTTTCAAACAGCCGCCAAAGCATTTCGAGCGATTGATTCGCCGACACAAGGCATTGTTGTCCCGTACGGAACCGAAGGAAAGGAAATGATCAATGAACTTTGCTCTGCATTCGACCTCGAAAAGCAATATCACCTTCTAAAAAAGGCTCAGCGGTATTCTGTGAATGTTTTCGCACACACATTGGATGAACTTGCGAGACAAGGAGCCATTCACGAAGCCCAGGAAGCTTCGGGGGTTTTCTATCTCGATTCTCGATACTACAGCGATGAGATTGGACTTAGCACAGAAATTGTCAATGAACCACCACCTCAAACATTTACAGGAGGAATTTATGGATAACATTGTAGAATTCAAGGCGTGGGGCAGGTATGCCCTCTTCACGGACCCGCTGACAAAAATAGGCGGGGAAAAATGCTCGTACCAGATTCCCACATACGAAGCGTTGAAAGGCATCATCAGCTCGGTCTATTGGAAGCCGACCATCATCTGGGTGATTGACAAAGTCCGGGTGATGAATCGCATCAAAACGCAGACGCGAAGCGCGAAGCCGCTGAACTATGGTGGAGTTTATCCAAGTGCACGGACACCAGGCAAGAAGCAAGAACCGTTTAATGATCTCTCTATTTACACATATCTTGCCGATGTGGAGTATCAGGTGCAAGCACATTTCGAGTGGAACCTTCACCGCGAAGATATGGCAGGCGACAGAAACGAGAACAAGCATTACTTCGTCGCCAAACGAATGGTTGAGCGTGGTGGAAGGCGGGACATTTACTTAGGTGCGAGGGAATGTCAAGGTTATGTGGAACCGTGGAGATTCGGAGAAGGTAAGGGATTCTATGACGACTACGGAGAACTTTCATTCGGCTTGATGTTTCACGGATTTGACTATCCCGATGAGTTTGGCAAGCCAGAACTTCACTCCCGGTTTTGGAGACCGAAGATGATCAACGGATTGGTTGAGTTCATAAAACCCGAACAATGCACCATCCGAAAATTTGTACGACCGATGATCGCAAATCCACCAGAATCAATTGGATTTGAGGAAGAGGGATTGTTGGAAGGATACGAGGAAAGGAGGTAACTATGGGTTGGATTCAGAAGTTGTATGAGACATACGAAAATTGTTCCAGCGAAATCGGGAAAGTGCCCGCGGGCGAAAACAAAGTTCCGCTTCTCCCAATCTGTCACACGACACAGTATGCCCACATTGAAATCGTGATTGAAGGAAAAGGAAATTTCAAACGGGCGCAAGTGATTCCAAGAATTCAATCGCGAACGATTATACCTGCTACTGAAACCTCTGCTGGCAGGACGAGTACTAAAAGCGGTCGGGTCGCTCACCCGCTCTGCGACAAATTGCAATATGTTGCAAAGGATTATACGAAGCACGGCGGTAGCAAAGACTCTCGCTTCGAGTTATACAATACTGAATTGGAAAACTGGTGCAATTCAGTTTATTCTGATCCTAAAATCGAGGCGGTGATGAAATATGTGAAGAAGGGAAATGTTGTCCAGGATTTGATCGATGAGAAGGTTCTTATTGCAGGAAAGAATGGGAAGCTTTTGGAGAAAGCGGAGGGCAAAAAAGAAAAAGATAAGCTGACAATCTTTGATGTTATTAAGCCACAATCAGAAGCATTCATCCGCTGGATTGTAGAGATTCCGGGAGATAGGGAATCGAGAGTTTGGTGCGACAAGTCTCTCTGGCAGAAATGGATCGAATACTACTCAAGTACAAAAGAGAAAAAATCGCTTTGCTATGTTACAGGCGAAAACGAGCTTATGGCTAATCAACATCCAGCCAAATTGCGAAGCGACGCCGATAAGGCAAAAATCATTTCGTCAAATGACCAATCGAATTTTACTTTTCGTGGTCGCTTTTTAAATGCCGATGAAGCTGCGGGAGTTAGTTTTGAGGTAACGCAGAAAGCACACTTTGCTCTCCGTTGGCTTATCAGCCGGCAAGGTTATCAAAGTCCTGATCGCCTTCTAGCAATTGTTGCGTGGGCGACTTCAGGCAAAGATATTCCACAACTACTAGCAGATCCGTTAGCAATTCTCGGTATAAATGAGTTACCGAGTGATGAATCACCTTCTGTTTATACTGCTGAGAACATCGGCATAAAATTCCGGAGCAGAATTGCTGGATATGGAAGCGAACTTGGCAATACCGCAAGCGTGGTCGTAATAGGGTTGGACTCTGCCACTCTGGGGAGAATGTCAATAACTTTTTATCGTAACCTGACCGGCTCAGAGTATCTGGAAAGAATTAACAGATGGCACGAGACCTGCAACTGGTTGCACCGATACAGATTTGTCGAAACACAAGTGAACGGGAAATCTAAAAGAATCCCTTTGCCGTTTCTTGGCGCGCCTGCACCGAACGATATTGCAGAAGCCGCGTATGCAACAAATAACAACGGCAAATTTCAAATTGACGACGTACTTCGCAACACTACGGTGGAACGGATACTCCCGTGCATTATCGACGGTCAACAAATACCGAGAGACATCGTGGAGTCCGTAGTTCGTCGCGCATCGAACAGAGTAGCACTTGAGAATTGGCAATTTGAAAAAACACTGAGCATTGCGTGTGCTCTTTTCAAAAAATTTAATCAAAAGGAGAACTATTCTATGGCATGCGATCCAGACCGAAAGACGAGAGACTATCTCTACGGCCGGCTTCTTGCCCTTGCAGATAGTCTTGAAGGGTGGGCTTTGAACAAAGCCAATGAAGATAGGCAAACAACTGCCGCTCGATTAATGAACCGCTTCGCTGAGCGCCCATACAGCACGTGGAGAACGATTGAATTAGCGCTCTCACCGTACAAGGCGCGTCTCGGCGGTATTTCAAAAAAGCGGCAAAGAATGATTGATGAAGTCAAAGACCTTTTCGATCCGAATGATTTCATCAACGACAAACGATTGAGCGGTGAATTCCTACTTGGATACTCCAGTCAGCGTGAGCTACTTCGTCCGGAGAAACTCAAAGAGGCACAAGAAGAAAACGAAGAAAACACAAACAAGAATTAATCACAGAAAGGAGTAACCACAATGGACCCGTTGAAAAACAAAATCGACTTCGCCGTCATTGTCAATGTGAACAATGCAAACCCCAATGGCGATCCTCTCAACGGAAATCGGCCACGTGTGAGCTACGACGGGCTTGGTGAACTTTCGGATGTCTGCATCAAGCGAAAGATCAGAAATCGCCTGATGCAGGAAGGCCACTCCCTCTTTGTGCAATCGGATGACAACAAGGTGGATGACTATCCGAGTCTGAGAGCTAGAGCAGTCGGAGTGTTAGGGAAAGACGCACTGAAGGATGCAAAGAGACTTTTTGACAAAGCTTGCAAACAATGGATCGATGTCAGGGCTTTTGGTCAGGTGTTTGCCTATGAAGGTGAGAAGGGGGAAGACGAGAAGAAAGCTGAAGGGGTATCTGTCGGTGTGCGCGGCCCAGTTTCGGTTCATCCTGCATTCTCCGTCGCACCAGTTAGCGACCGTGTTTCGAGCATCCAGATCACCAAAAGCGTGAGCGGCGAAGGCGAAGGGAAGAAGAAGGCATCGGACACAATGGGAATGAAGCATCGTGTTGACCACGGCGTGTACGTCTTCTATGGCAGCATGAATCCCCAACTCGCCACCAAAACCGGCTTCTCCGATAAAGATGCAGAAGCGATCAAAGAAACCTTGAAGACGTTATTTCGAAACGACGCATCGTCGGCGAGACCTGAAGGAAGCATGGAAGTTCACAAAGTCTACTGGTGGAAACATAAGACGAACAACGGTCAGTATTCATCGGCGAAGGTTCATCGGACTGTCGCCACAAGAATCCGAGTCAAGGACGGAGTCACGGATCCGAAGAGTCTTGACGACTATGTCATTCCGGCGAAGTCCGAGATTGATAAGGACCTCCCCGGCCTGTCGTGCGAAGTGATCGAGGGAGAATGATTCATTCTAAGACAAAGGAGGCCCTTGAAGCGGAAGCAGAAGAGACTCGTATCCCCGGTTCACATAGATTCCGTCATTCACACCATCCGTGGCGAAAAGGTTATTCTTGATGCTGACCTTGCCCATCTTTACGGCGTGTCGACCAAGGCTTTGAATCAGGCAGTCAAGCGCAACCTTGACCGATTCCCAGCGGATTTTCTGATTCAACTCACAAGGCAAGAGTGGACATTTTTGAGGTCACAAATTGTGACCTCAAAGGAAGGGCGTGGAGGACGCCAATATCTTCCTTTTGCCTTCACCGAGCATGGCGCGGTCATGGCTGCGAACATCCTCAAGAGTCGCAGGGCAATCCAGATGAGCATTTTCGTCGTACGGGCATTCATCAAGATGCGGCAGGCGATGACCGCAAACAAGGCTTTGTTGGAGAAGCTCCAAGAACTGGAAAAGAAGCTCACAAAGCGCCTCGATGCACATGAGCAGGCGATCGTCTACGTTCTCGCTGAATTGCGCAAATTGATGGAACCGCCGCTGTTGCCCGAACCGAAACGCAGGTCTATCGGATTTCAACGCGAAGAAGATTAGAGACACTATGTATACCGAAGACGATTTCATCCAGCTCAGCGCGCTCCAGCACTACGTTTTCTGTCCGCGGCAGTGTGCCTTGATCCACATCGAGGGTGCGTGGAACGAGAACGTCTATACTGTTCGCGGAGGCATCCTCCACGAGAAGGTGGACGCCGATACGTATGAAACGCGAGGAACTCTGAAGACCGTCCGCGGTCTCAGGATTCACTCGTTTCGGTATGGACTCGCCGGACGGTGCGATGTCGTCGAGTTTCGAGAGTCACAGGGCGGGTCCGCCACGCCCGAAGTTGTGCCCGTCGAGTTTAAGTCGGGACAGCCGAAGCGCGACATCAGCGACGAGGTACAACTCTGTGCACAGGCGATGTGTCTGGAAGAAATGCTCAACACAACTGTGAAGCATGGGGCGTTCTTTTACGGGCGCATTCGCCGGAGGGTGCAGGTGGAACTCGGCGATCAATTGCGGAAACAGACTGAGGAGATCATCGCTGCAGTACGCGACATAGTATCTCGCGAATATGTCCCGCGAGCAAAGTACATGAAAAAATGCCAGAGTTGCTCACTACTGGACACTTGTCAGCCGAAAGCGATGAGCGAGCGAAGGCTTGGGCAGTACATGAAGGAATTGTACATTTCATGAGTGGGTCAACCTGCACGATCTGGGAGGATGTATCCTATGATCGAATCATCGCAACAACAATGAATTTCATGAAATGAAAAAATGATTGGGTAGGTCAGACATTCTTATCTGACAAAAGAACAATCCGACAGGCAAGAATGCCTGTCCCACCGTAAGAGAACATGAAAAAACATCTCAACACACTCTACATTACTTCCGATGATGCGTATCTCTCGAAAGAGCGGGAGACCTTTGTCGTTGAAGTGAACAACGAGAAAGTCTTCCAGGCGCCGATCCACTCCATTGAGAACATCGTCTGTTTCGGGTTCAAGCCACTCACTCCGGCGCTCATGGCGTTCTGCGCAGAGAATAACGTGGGCATTAGTTACCTTTCGGAAACCGGACGGTTCCTGGCCCGCGTCCAGGGTGCACAGCAAGGAAACGTTCTCTTGCGCAAGGCGCAGTATGCCATTTCAGAAAACGAACTTCAATCGCTCTCGATTGCGCGGCCGATCGTAGCCGCAAAGGTAACCAACTATCGGAGTCTTCTGCTGCGTCACCAACGAAATCATCCAGACGAATGTCCCGATTCCGTAGGGTTGGCGGCGGAGACGATGGGTGGACGCTTGGTGGAAATTCAGCACGCAGAATCACTGGACGGACTCCGCGGCTATGAAGGTGAATGTGCAACCTTGTATTTCGCGGTACTTTCCTCTCTTATCACAGCACAGCGGGAAGACTTCACGTTCGTGCAGAGAACGAGGCGTCCCCCTCTCGATCCGGCGAACGCTTTGCTCTCGTTTCTTTATGCTGTCCTGGCAAACGATGTCAGGTCAGCGGTGGAGACCACGGGACTTGATCCGCAGGTCGGCTTCCTTCATCAGGTGAGACCAGGAAGACCGAGCCTTGCCCTGGACATCATGGAAGAATTCCGTGCGTATCTCGGTGATCGAGTAATGCTCAATCTGATCAATCTCAAACAAGTGACAAAGAAAGACTTTGAAATCCGTGAATCGGGGGAAGTGAGGATGTCTGACGACGCGCGCAAAACAGTCATTACAGCATATCAGAAGCGGAAACAGGAAGAGATTACTCATCCGTTTCTCGATGAAAAGATGACGGTTGGATTGCTGCCACATATCCAAGCCCAGCTGCTCGCGCGGTACATCCGGGGCGACATCCCTGAATATCCACCATTTTACATGAAGTGAGATCGTTATGATGGTACTTGCCAGTTACGACGTGTCAACGAAGACCGCAGCAGGAGTGAAGCGACTTCGAAAGATTGCCGAGACATGTATGGACTACGGTTTGCGCGTCCAGAATTCAGTGTTTGAATGCAATGTTGATCCTGCTCAGTGGGAGGTTTTGAAAGACCGCCTGCTTTCACTCTATGATGCTGAACAGGACAGTCTACGATTCTACTTTCTTGGCTCAAACTGGAAGCGTCGGGTCGAACACCACGGGAAGACGGGGTTGACAGATGTCGAGGAACCGTTGATTGTGTAGCCCACGTGTGCAGACCTGCCTGTCGGTAGACAGGCGCTAACCGAAGCGCACATGAGAAACCGGGGAGGGTAGCGCTGTCAGAATCTACCAAACCAGCACGGAGGAACGGTAAGTGATCGACTCATCAGAGAGAAGGTGAGTTGAGCCTTCGAGTAAGCGATGGACCCCCGAAAGTTTTTGATTCTGACGCTCGGTGAGTACATTTAGAAGAAGCAGTCGCGCCCCGTGCGGGCGCGTGGATTGAAACGTTGAAGAACGGAAAACAGTCAAAAATACGCGGCGTCGCGCCCCGTGCGGGCGCGTGGATTGAAACCCGACGACAGATTGGACGGCAGCCGAAGCAAAGAGTCGCGCCCCGTGCGGGCGCGTGGAGTGAAACGGGCATAGATCATCTCGATGCAGGATGCGCCGCGGTCGCGCCCCGTGCGGGCGCGTGGATTGAAACTCGCGGTTCCTCGGTGATTGCATATCCGAGAGAAGTGTCGCGCCCCGTGCGGGCGCGTGGATTGAAACGGGACGATTATTGCAAGATTGCCGGCGGCTGCGAGTCGCGCCCCGTGCGGGCGCGTGGATTGAAACGCAT